>NZ_JAMBNR010000017.1 GCF_023715205.1 Mesobacillus maritimus | reverse complement strand
TCTCAACAGGGTCTAACCCACCATTAAGAGCCACGTAATATACTCACTGTTTGTAGTCTCTACATTATGGGGAAGGAAACTTATTTTCATTCCTGGGGTGAGAGCGAGAGATCATGATTGTTTTCTCATATAATATAGCTATTTTTCGAATAACCTAGCTTATTCAGTCGTATTTTTTGGTCAAAAGCAACAAAGTTGAGAAAAGAGCTTTCTAAAAAAAGCACCAACTATTGGAAAAATAAGATTGTTCATCGTGGTTCAAGCAACTAAACGCCATTTTATTTTTCCAACCAACCATCCCTAAATGTTCTTTTATTTTCCCAACAGGGAATAAAACACCCTATAGGTACCTGAACCTGAACGTGTATGACTTGAAAACGCCGGGCATAATAAACGGAATAATCAGATTGGGAAAATGAGTTGGCAAAATGAAATTTGTGCATTAAAATAAACAGGGTTTTATAAATATGTAATTGAGGATGAGTTATTTTGGAACAAGTATTGCAACAAGTTAAACGCAATAGAAAGAATCTTTTCGTTTTTGCCTTGCCATCATTGCTTGGAATCTTTTTGTTCATGATTCCGATTTCATATAAAGGAGAAATTACAATTCCGATTGCAATTCTTTCCGGATTTGTACAAGACCTCCTTGCTGATTTTCTGCCGCAAATTATGACGGCCATTATCGTTTTAACATTGGTTGGAACGATTTTTGTAAAACTAGTTAAACCTAAAAGCATCGATCGGAATTCGTTTTTACTGACACTATTCGATGTTCCTATCGTTTGGCTGATTGCACGAATTTTAGGAGCCATATTTGCGGTAATGGCTCTCTTTCAATGGGGCCCAGAAGCAGTTTGGTCAGAAAACACAGGAGGTATGCTGTTAAATGACCTTCTACCTGTTTTGTTCGCTGTGTTTTTATTTGCAGGTTTGTTTTTGCCATTATTATTGAATTTTGGATTGCTTGAACTTTTTGGAACCTTGCTAACAAAAGTAATGCGCCCAATTTTTAAACTGCCTGGTCGTTCTTCAGTTGACTGTATGGCATCATGGCTTGGCGATGGAACAATCGGTGTTCTCCTAACAAGTAAGCAGTACGAGGAAGGTTTTTATACAAAACGTGAAGCTGCCGTGATTGGGACTTCCTTCTCGGTTGTGTCGATTACCTTTAGCTTGGTTGTCATATCACAAGTTGGCTTAGGACATATGTTTGTCCCATTCTACCTAACCGTTACCGTTGCAGGTTTGGTCGCAGCCGTCATTGCGCCAAGAATTCCGCCGTTATCGCGCAAAGAAGACTCTTACTATAAAGAGCAGGCAGAGGCATATTCGGAAGACAAAATTCCTGCGGGACATAATTCCTTTTCGTGGGGACTGACTCAGGCCCTTGAAAGGGCTAGTAAAAGTCGCAGTGTTAAGGACTTTTTCACATCCGGGGTTAAAAACATCCTCGATATGTGGATGGGAGTTGCACCAATCGTTATGGCGCTAGGAACATTAGCCTTAATCGTTGCCGAATATACTCCATTCTTCCAATGGCTCGGAATGCCGTTTATTCCACTACTAGAATGGATGCAAGTCCCTGAAGCAAAGGCTGCATCTGAAACGCTGGTTGTCGGCTTTGCAGATATGTTCCTTCCATCTGTCATTGGAGCAGGGATTGAAAGTGAAATGACTCGCTTTATCGTTGCATCCGTTTCGGTCACTCAGTTGATATATATGTCTGAAGTTGGTGGACTGTTATTAGGATCCAAAATACCGGTTTCCTTTGGCGAATTGTTTATTATCTTCATCCAACGCACATTGATCACTCTTCCAATCGTCGTATTGGCAGCACATTTGATCTTTTAAACAAAGGGAGAGCACTCGATATACGAGTGCTCTCTCTTTTCTTACTGATCAGCAAGTCTTTGAATCTCGCCATTAATGGCAGCTGTGATTTCATCAATCACGCGGTAATCCATCGCTTCTTTATAAATTTCCTCTAACTCACCATGCAAGCTTTTTGCCTTCGCTAGTGAGGCAATCGCTTTGTTCATATTTTCTCGGTAGCGTTTCGAAACATCTTTAATTTCTGCTGCATATTTTTCATCTGTGCCTGGTGCGATAATGGTGCCATACATATCAATAATTTCATCACTCTCACGCTCTGGGAAATATTCATGAGGTGCTGTGCTATCAAAAATGGCAAACCCTAGTTCTCGAACAACAATCATATCCAAGCTATGTGGATCAAAGCCACAATGATAAATCTCGGTATCAAAGCCGCGACTCTCTGCTTCCGCGGCAATCTTTTTCAGCATGGTTGATTTTCCTGAACCAGGGCGACCTTTAATTAAGTACCGCTTTTCCAGTCCTTCTGTTAAATTTGGCACAAAATCAACTGCTCCTTTTGGGGTCGCCGCTCCTAAGTAACGATGTCTGACGTCTGCCTGCTTATCTACATGATGATCTTTAAACAGTTTTTCAATGATTTCCTCTGTCAAATTGTTCGCTTTGTCAAAGTCCATGTTTTCAATATAGATTTTTTCCCATTCATCATGTACGCGAAGTGCTTCCGCAAACGTATCATAAGCTTGATTAAACGCCGCCGTTTTATTCTCAGCAAGATAGGCAATTTCCGCTTTCTTTTCTTGTAATCTCGCAGAATCCCAGGCTACACCTAAATTGACATATTCCTCGACAGCCCCAGGTAGCTTTGGCTCAATGACATGTGGAGCCGTACCATCGACAATTCCGACACCAAGTGAACGAATGATAATGCCATCAATGGAGTCGTTATCAGAAGAGCAATGCAAATATTCAAGATCATATCCTTTTTCCTGCCATTCTTTCCCCAGCTTTTTCATTAAAAAGGACTTCCCTGTTCCAGGTCCTCCTTTTAAAATAAACAAACGTGAAAGCCCAGCTAAATTGGAATCATATAAACTATAAAAACCGCGGGCTGTATTCCCACCTGCGTAGTAATTTAGTACCTTTCCCATTGGACCGCTCCTTTCGGATTCGTTGCTAGCTGCAATGAGTTCTTCTTCCCTGCTATCTTATGCAGGAAAATCCGATTGGGTGAATGCCTACACTTATATTGCGACCTTTTATTTTAAAAGGTCCGCAAAATGCGCATGAACAACCTTCTGCAAATCAGCTGGGCTTAACTCGATTTGCAAACCAATTTTGCCCGCGCTCACCACCATTGTTTCTAAGCCTTCTGCTCTTTGATCAATGAACGTCGGATACAACTTTTTCATTCCAACAGGGGAACAGCCACCTCTGATGTAACCTGTATACTTTTGAATATCCTTTACAGGAAGCATCTCCACTTTTTTCTCGCCTGCTGCCTTTGCTGCCTTCTTTAAATCAAGTTCTGCTTCGACTTCAATGATGTACACATATACATCCTTCGACGTTCCTTGCGCAACCAGAGTTTTATAAACCTGTTCAGGTTGTTTCTTGATTTTCGCTGCAACAGACACTCCATCAATGTTTCCGTCCTTATTGTCGTAGGAATGAACACCATATTCGACTTTGTGCTGATCTAAGATGCGCATGGCATTTGTTTTACTACCGCTCATATTTTTTCCTCCACTATTTATTCTTGGTTTTATTTTATCGGTAAAAGAAGCTCTCGAGCAACAAAGGCATGATTTTTCCCATTTCGGGAAAAATACGCCTATTAAAGACAGTATTAGGAGGATTTGCACATGACAAGCAATGCAATGCCCCAATTTCCAGAACCTTATTGGCTACAAAGCGTCGATCTCCCCACCTTTCCGAAGCTAGAAGGTGACTTAGATGTAGAAGTAGCCGTTATTGGTGGTGGCATGACCGGAATTACGTCGGCTTATCTACTCGCAAAAGAAGGAAAGAAAGTGGCCCTTATTGAGGCTGGGCGTGTTTTAACTGGAACCACTGGACATACAACAGCAAAGGTGACCGCACAGCACGGTATCATTTATGACGAACTCATCAGCCACTTTGGAAAAGAGAAAACCCAAGCCTACTATCAGGCAAATAATGAGGCCTTACAATTTATTAAAAATCTAGTAAAAGAACAACAAATTGATTGTGATTTTTCCGAACAAGATGCTTATATTTATACCAATTCGGATCAAGAAATGCAGAAGCTTATCAGTGAATACGATGCATATGAAAAGCTTGGGATTAAGGACATTGGATACCTGAAGTCAATTGAGATTCCAGTTGAACATAAAGCAGCAATCGTCATGCGTAACCAAGCCCAATTTCATCCACTCAAATACTTAAAACACCTTGTCGAGGAATTCACGAAGATGGGCGGGCAAATCTACGAAAATACAACTGCCGTTGATATTGAGGAAGGTGACGAACCACGTATTACCACTAGGAGTGGTCATAAAGTGGGCTGTCAACATATGATTGTGAGTACACATTATCCTTTCTATGATGTGAAAGGTTTTTATTTTTCAAGAATGACGATTTCACGGTCTTATGCGTTAGCGGTTAAAACAGAAAAGGAGTTTCCTGGTGGAATGTACATCAACGCGGAGACCCCTTCACGCTCCTTACGTTATACAGACTGGAATGGTGAAAAAATTGTTATCTTTGGCGGACACGAACACCAGACAGGGAAAAATGTAAATGATAACACTTTTGAATATTATGAAGCCCTTGAAGCATTTGCTAACGAAACATTTGGCATTAAAGAAATACCGTACCGTTGGTCAGCTCAAGATCCTACAACTTTGGACAAAATCCCATTTGTCGGTCGGTACTCCCCAACCATCAGCAACATCTTTGTGGCAACGGGTTACAGAAAATGGGGGATGACCAACAGCACCAATGCTGCACGATTAATGACCGATTTGATTATCGGGAGAGAGAATCCATATGAGGGTGTATTCGATCCAAACCGGTTCAACGCAGACCCTGATGTAAAAAAATTCCTATCCATCAATGCATCCGTTGCAAAAGAACTGATCAAAGGAAAACTGGAGCAACCGTCCACTCAGCCTGAAACCCTTAAAAAGAACGAAGGCGCCCCAATTATGTTAAACGGTCAGCGCGCAGGGGCTTATCGCGATGAAAATGGACAACTTCATATTGTCGATACGACCTGCACACATATGGGTTGTGAACTTAAATGGAATAACGGCGAAAGATCCTGGGATTGCCCATGCCATGGCTCTCGCTTCTCTTATAAAGGTGAAGTGTTAGATGGACCTGCCGAGATTCCACTGAAGCGGTTATCTGAGGAAGCGTAAAAACTAGTAAAAAGCTCTATGTTGCCCATATCGCTATCCGATACAGGGGTAGTGCGGTTGGCCGCATAGGGCTTTTTTATTGTTTTTGCTTGTTCTGGACGCGGTTGTGGCTTGGAGAGAGGTTCTCTCGGTTACCGTTTCCTACTTTCCTTAGCCTGTTCGGGCACCGAGGCCGTCTCTCAATTACCGTTTGCTGCTTTTCTTAGCCTGCTCGGGCATCGAGGCCACCTCTCGATTACCATTGGATGCTTTCCTTAACCTGTTTGGGCATCGAAACCGTCTCTCGGTTACCGTTTGCTGCTTCCCTTGGACTGTTCGGGCATCGAGACCGTCTCTCGATTACCGTTTGCTGCTTTTCTTAGCCTGCTCAGGCATCGAGGCCGCCTCTCGATTACCGTTTGCTGCTTTCCTTAACCTGTTCGGGCATCGAAACCGTCTCTCAGTTACCGTTTGCTGCTTTCCTTGGACTGTTCGGGTATCGAGACCGTCTCTCGATTACCGTTTGCTGCTTTCCTTGGACTGTTCGGGTATCGAGACCGTCTCTCGATTACCGTTTGCTGCTTTTCTTAGCCTGTTTGGGCATCGAAACCGTCTCTCGGTTACCGTTTGCTGCTTTTCTTAACCTGTTCGGGCATCGAGGCGTCTCTCGATTACCGTTGGATGCTTTCCTTAACCTGTTTGGGCATCGAAACCGTCTCTCAGTTACCGTTTGCTGCTTTCCTTGGACTGTTCGGGTATCGAGACCGTCTCTCGATTACCGTTTGCTGCTTTCCTTAACCTGTTCGGGTATCGAGACCGTCTCTCGATTACCGTTTGCTGCTTTTCTTGGACTGTTCGGGCATCGAGACCGTCTCTCGATTACCGTTTGCTGCTTTTCTTAGCCTGTTTGGGCACCGAGGCCACCTCTCAATTACCGTTTGATGCTTTCCTTGGACTGTTCGGGCATCGAGACCGTCTCTCGATTACCGTTGGATGCTTTTCTTGGACTGTTTGGGCACCGAGGCCACCTCTCAATTACCGTTTGATGCTTTTCTT
The DNA here is from genome assembly GCF_023715205.1 of Mesobacillus maritimus. Taxonomy (GTDB): domain Bacteria; phylum Bacillota; class Bacilli; order Bacillales; family Cytobacillaceae; genus Mesobacillus_B; species Mesobacillus_B maritimus_C. The sequence continues at coordinate 106,276 of NZ_JAMBNR010000017.1, read as the reverse complement.
AACCTGTTCAGGCACTTAGCCCATCCTCCACCTCTTCCAACCTTCCGCATTGAAAAAGCTCGCTGTCTAATGACAACGAGCCCCTCCTATTTATTCCCCTAATAACGACTTATGAATCCAAATTGCCGCCTGCGAGCCATCGCCCATGGCAATCGTAACTTGTTCCGAATGGGCGACTACATCCCCTGCTGCCCAAACATGCTCGACGTTCGTTCGCTTTGTTCGCGGATCCACAAGAATATGTTTATTATTATGAAGCTCGACCCCTAGTTGCTGAGCAAGTTGCGATTTCACTTCATTGCCTCCAAACGCCACAAACCCCCGTTCAGCAGTTATCTGTTTACCGTCCTCGAGCACAACTCCATGAAAATCAGCCTCTTTCGCAAGGACTTTTGAAATTGGTTTCTTTATGTACTGAATGTTTTTTTCAGCCATCTCCGCTAACAGTTTTTCGTCAACTGTAGCTTGTTCATGATTAATAAAAACAATGTCTTTTGTCCAATAGTAAAGCGTCAATGCCATATTCGCCCCAGGGTTACCCGCCCCCATGACAATCGTTTTTCTGTTTGCTACTTCATATCCATCACAGTCAGGACATACATAAACACTAAGTCCTAAGCATGGCTGTAACTCCGCAAAAGGAGGAATTCGATCAACAATGCCTGTCGAGAGCAACAATCGCTTCGTTTGATAACTTTTACCATTATCCGTTTCAATCGTAAAGCCTGCTTCGCCTTTGTCCACTTTAATCGCGCGGTCGGCCGCAAAGACTACCCCGAGGCGAGTTGCATGCTCGCGTCCAATACGACGTAACTCTGGACCACTTACTCCATCAGGATATCCCAAGATATTATGATAGCTTTGACAAATGGTAGACCGTCCTTCATTTGCATCAATCACAAGAACTTTATGTTGATACCGCCCTAGCTGAATCGCCCCCTGTAAACCAGCAATTCCTCCACCAATAATGATGCAGTCATACAGCAAAAACGCTCAACCTCCTAGTCAAACTCATTTTAGTGTTCCTTTAGGATTTGCTTTTGCCTCCAAGTTTATTTAATAAAAAAACTGCGCCCCATAATTGGAGCGCAGCATCGCTTATTTCTTTTTGCCGTTATTTGTTTTCAATTCTACTTCATATTCGAAGTCAACTGAATTCCTTTGATCTGCAGGTGCAGCGTAAGAAGTGATCATATAGTTGTTTCCATCTTTAAACAACTGACGCAATTGCAACGCATCCTCTTCTGTTACATTGAAAGGATCAACATGAATCACTTTGTAATTTGTTTTTGCACCTTTTTTATTGCCAACTTCTTTTTCATTGATGAACGTTACTGTGTATTCAACATACTCACCAAGAACTTCATTTAATGAGGAAAATGCCTCAATAGAACTTCCATCATTACTGAATCCTATCTCAGGAATTTCAATGTTATCGATGAACCAACCAGTGTCATTGTAACCCCAGTCTGTTAAGTATCGGAAAGAAATAAGCACTTTTTGACCAGCATACTGGCTCAAATCGAATGTTTCATTCTGCCATTCCTTCACATTCCCAGTGAATCCTGGTACATTTTCTTTAATCTTCGGATAGCCTTCATCCACTACATCGGAGCGAGTATTTTCATTTTCCAAGCTTGTCCAGGTTTGGCCATTATCTGTTGAAACTTGTACGACACCGAAGTCCCACTGCTCTTCAATATCAAGATAATGATCAAAATTAAGAGTAGCTGTATCAACACTACTTAAATCCGCTTCAAAAATTAAATGATTGTCCGCTTCATCGCCTTCATTACCCCAAAGTACTTGGTTTTCCTCATTTTCTGGGTCTGCAACAGTTTTCCACTGCGTTCCTAAGAAATCCACGCCGTCAAAGTTAATACCGCGAATCTTTTCTTTAAAGTCTAATTCCTTAAAGTCACCGCCCCATGCTGGAACGCCTTCTTTTTCAAAAGTCACTGCCTTTTCATAATCGACGGTTTTGCCGCGCTTTGTTCCTTCAGCATCAACAGGTAGTGAACGTAAATCAACACTATCAATATTATAAACTCCGCCACCTACACGATTACTATCGATTGCAAGTGCTGTAATAAAGTTTTGATAGACTTCAGTAAAAGTCATATCAATATTATGCTGTTCAAATGTTTGTTCAATACTTTCAATGCTATTCGCTTTATTTAAAGCAAGATCACGTATAAATTCTTGTCCATACTTATCATTTAGGTAAGTTGTAAAAAGTTGAACCTGTCCATAATCAGCAATCGTTTCTGGTCCAGTTTCTGCGCCAACGTGGTCATCCCATAGAGTTAGAGAGTTTTCTGGATGGTCTAAATAAAAATTAATTGAACTAGAATCAAGGCCGTATCCACCTAGATACTCAGAAAACGTCGACATCCCTTCATTAATCCAAGTCTCTTCATCGCCATCATTATCCGCATGGATCAAATGCTGAAGCTCATGAATCGTTGTCCCGAAGAAAGTGCTTTCAAGACGAGTTTCCCAACTATTTGTATCAATTGTAATGATATTACGGTCCATATAGTTTTCTAGTGTTTGCCAGAAAAATCCCGCAACAAAAAAAGGATAGTTTGGATCATTGTAATTGTCATCCTGTATATTATCTACGAGCATAATAACTTTGTCACTACCTTCATAGTAACCTTCTGGTAATCCTACCATCCCTGGAAGTGGGGAATGAGATCCATCAAGTTGGTCAGGTGTACCAAAGAACTCAGTCGCTTTGGGATAGATATTGCTATCAAATTCATCACGAAGCTTGTCCACTTGTTCTTGAGTTACAACATGAGCTGGTCTTGGGTCTCCTTCAGGAAATGAAAGATCATTTGCAACCCAAATTTCAACGTTCTCACCAACACTACGTAAAGTAAACCTTTTAAAGGCTAGATTGCGGTCTAAGAAAAGTTTAGTTTCACCGACATTTGTAATGCTTGCGCCAGATGTACTAGAGCTATTTTCTTCAGCCTCATCAAACTGTATCTCCCCAGCCTGCTCCTTAATCTTCGCTTCCGCTTTTTTCAAGAACTCCTCATCATTCGCTAAAGTGTTTAATTGACCATCGACGTCAATGCGATCGCCGTAACGCTCAACATCCCATTTTGGTGTTGTTGCTGCCTCAGCTGTGTTCCCTGGAACAACAGCAGGAGCTAATAAAGATAGAGCGAGTGCTCCAGTAGTCAGCACAGAAAATAACTTCTTCTTCATTGGTGTTCTCCTTTCGAACCTCGAAATATTTAGTGGATAAATCGTAACATATAAAATATTCAGAAAACAGGGACGTTATGACTATATTTCCCTGGCGTCTTTCTACAAAATATCTAGAGATTTTCCATATAAAACTAAGCTGAAAGTCATGTGTTACAGCTATTATTGCAATAACTTTCAAAAAATTCCTTGTTTTTCTAGTCGTATGTACCCAAAAATCAACAAATTTATTTTTTGAAAAAAAATACTCGACAAAATTCATCTCCATTTTTACAAACTGATACATATTCCCTAGTTGTGGTAAACTATTTTTATCAAATCATAGGAGTTGGAAAAAGCATGAGAGAAGAAATGGTGGAAAGATTTATTTCCTATGTAAAAGTAGACACTCAATCCGATGAGACCAGTGAAACCTGTCCATCGACACCTGGGCAGTTGGTTTTAGCAAACCAATTAGTTGAAGAATTGAAATCCATTGGCATGGAAGATGTGACCATTGACGAAAATGGTTATGTAATGGCGACATTGCCAGTAAACACAACCAAAGATGTACCAACAATTGGCTTTTTAGCCCACGTGGATACGGCGACTGACTTTACAGGTAAAAACGTCAATCCACAAATTGTTGAAAACTACGATGGCAACGATATCGTTTTAAACGAAGACCAACAAATCATCCTATCAACGAAGGAATTTCCTGAATTACCGCAATACAAAGGCCATACCTTGATCACAACGGATGGAACAACCCTCCTTGGTGCGGATAATAAGGCGGGAGTTGCTGAAATTATGACGGCAATGAACTATCTGATTCAGCACCCTGAAATCAAACATGGAAAGATTCGCGTAGCTTTTACTCCTGATGAAGAAATCGGTCGCGGTCCACACCGTTTTGATGTCAAAGCCTTTGATGCTACATATGCTTATACAATGGATGGTGGACCACTTGGTGAGCTCGAATATGAAAGCTTTAACGCAGCTGCAGCGAAAATCACCATTAAAGGGAAGAATGTCCACCCTGGAACCGCAAAAGGGAAAATGGTCAACTCAGCTAAAATTGCTATGGAATTAAACGAACAGCTCCCTGCTAAGGATGCACCTGAGCATACAGAAGGTTACGAAGGCTTCTATCATCTCATTTCGATTAGTGGAGACGTTGAGGAAACAAAATTAGCGTATATTATCCGTGACCATGACCGTGAGAAATTTGAGGACCGCAAAGCAACGATGGCTTCCATTGTTGACGACCTTCAGAAGAAGTACGGACAAGACAAGATTACCCTTGAAATGAACGACCAGTATTACAACATGAGAGATAAAATCGAACCAGTGAAACACATTGTCGATCTTGCTTACCAAGCGATGGAAAACCTAGGCATCAAGCCGATTGTTAAACCGATTCGTGGTGGTACAGATGGTTCCCAACTTAGCTATATGGGACTGCCAACCCCGAATGTCTTTACCGGTGGCGAAAACTATCATGGCCGCTACGAATATATTTCCGTTGATAATATGGAAAAAGCGGTGAACGTCATTCTTGAGATTGCAAAGCTATATGAAGAAAAAGCATAAATAATAAAATAAGCTGACTCTTAATGTTTAAGAGTCAGCTCTATTTTGAAAAAATTATAAAATTTTTACACTTAGGGTGTTTCCCAGCTCCCAGTCATACGCCGCTGAGCAGGGCGCCTTACGCTTTTCTTAGAAATATATGAAGAAAATTAAAGCCGCAATGACAATTCGGTAGATGGCAAAAGGGATCAACTTAATTTTATTAATTAACTTTAAGAAGAAGCGAATCGAAACAATCGCAAACACAAATGCTGTAATAAAGCCAGCGATAAAGAACGGCAAGGCCTCAACCGAAAAGTACTGCCAGTTTTTCACAAGCGACAAAAGACTTGCCCCCGCCATGATCGGAACGGCCATAATAAACGTAAAATCAGAAGCAGCTCGGTGACTCATGCCCAGCAACACACCGCCGGAAATCGTTGCCCCGGAGCGTGAAAACCCTGGCCAGAGTGAAAAGCATTGAATAAGTCCAACCGTAAATGCCTGCTTATAACTAATTTGGTCGACACTTTCCACAGATGGAGTCTTCTTGCGAAAGACATCGGCAATAATCATGAAAATGGCTCCAACTACCAAACCAATTAACACGGTTGACAAGGAGAATAAATGCTCATCAATAAAATCTTCAAAAAGAACACCTAAAACACCAGCAGGGATAAGTCCGACGATCACAGTCGTTAACTTTAAGCGCCCCTCAGTTCTCTCTGTTTTCTTTCCATCTAGCCCTAACATTTCTACAAAACGCTTTCTAAAAATAATCACTACTGCCAAAATTGATCCTAATTGGATCACAACCTTAAAGGTATTGGCTGCATATTTCCCAAGAAATTCATTCGACTGCAGCCACATATCATCCACAATGATCATATGACCTGTTGAAGATACAGGAGCGAATTCGGTCAGCCCCTCAACCATCCCAAGAATGATGGCTTTTAAAATATCCAAAAACTCAATCATGAAACGTACCTACCTCATTATGCTAGTTTTAATAGGACAAACTCTACTGAACATTCTCCAAAGCGATGGTCACTTTAAATAAATCCCCATCAACAGAAATGTCCATCTGCCCTTGGTGAAGGTCAATAATCGATTTGGCAATGGCTAGTCCAAGACCAGAACCCTCTGTATTCCGCGACTCATCGCCTCGCTTGAATCGCTCGTACAACTCATCAATATTCTCATTTAGTTCATATTTTGTCACGTTTTTAAAGGTAAGAACAGCTTGGTTTTCTACCAACTTTAAGGTGATATAAACTCTTGTATGTTCTAAAGAATATTTTAGGATATTGCCAATCAGATTATCAAATACTCTCCATAGCTTTTGCCCATCTACCAAAGCATAGACTGCTTTTTCCGGTGTGGCAATACGTAATTGCAATCCAGCCTCTTCAATTGCTTCATTATGCTCAGCTAACGCCTGCTGTAATAATTGGACAAGATCAATTCTTTCTTTTACAAGTTCAACATTTCCGCTCGCCATTTTTGAAGCCTCAAACAAGTCATCAATCAACACTTTTAATCGCTTTGATTTACGGTCAATGATTTCAATATACGCCTTACGATCGGCCTCGCCCAAATCTGGTGTCTTTAGAAGTTCACTATAAGTAATAATCGACGTCAGCGGAGTCCTGAGGTCGTGGCTGACATTTGTAATCAATTCTGTTTTGAGCCGCTCACTTTTTGCTTGTTCATTCTTTGATTGTTTGACACCGTGCTTTAAAATATTAATGTTTCCTGCAAGCTTCGCTAGTACCGATTTCCCTTTAACAGGTAGATCCGGTCCCATCCTTCCTGCTGCCAATTCATCAGTGTTTTGAACAATTTTATTAAAATAACCTGTATACCTGAGCAAAATGATAAGCGCGAATACACCTGCAATAAATAGGAATCCATAGACTAGCAAAAAGATTGGTTCAACCACCACTAGTACAGTAAAGGCTCCTAAGAAAAAGACCACCATCAATAATAAGATCATTTGCGTTCCGATGCTTCGGTTTAAAAAAGCATCCTTTAACATTCGATAGATTCGATAAAGCCAGCTTCGTTTCCATTCTTGTTTAAAATTCTCCATTTGTTGCGTATCCTGAAGAGAAACCGGGAGCAGTTTCCATATACTTCTCCCTTGTAGAAACAAGGCTAGCATGAAGAAGCTTGCCATCAATAAAGCTACAATCGAATCAACCATATCATGAAAACCAAAGTATAATAATGAGTCATTGAGTAGAAAGAAACAAAGAATCGTAATTATTCCTGTGCCACCTAATAATACAACTTTTACATCGATTGGAATATAACGGTAAAACCTTTCCCACTTCGCATCCCAATCTTCTGAGAACCTTGCCCATTTTCTCAAGAACCAACCTAGGATAATGGCAAGCACACTGCTCCCAGCAAAAAGATTAAATCTTAGTTGCCGTTCTTGAAATTCTTCAGCCCATCTCTTAATCGGACTGCTAGCAGGTTGTGCTTTAGGAACAGCGATCACACCCTCCAACATTCTTTCTTTTGTCAATTCAGACATGATTTCATTGTATTCCACATTCATGTATTGACCAGTAAAATAGCCAGTCTCTCTGCTCGGATAATATTGAACGAAGGCCATTTCCTTTTCACTTACCATCTCTTCAATGGGTTGCTGTTTATCAACTTCTAAATTGGTAAAAACCTTGCCACTCTGGGTATCTTTCAAATAATAAATAAATGATTCCTGATATTGAAGAAAACTAGATCGATATTGTTCTCTGTTCTCAAAATAAGCATCAACTTGTTCTTCTTTCTCTTTGACAATTTTCTCTCGAACATGGTCATCATTTTTAAAATTCTCGGTAATATCGGCAATCTTCGCATCCCGTTCAGCTTTGTAAACCTCGACTGCCTTTTCATTATCAGCTGCAATCGCCTCTTCAATCTGATACTTATATTGGTTCTCAATACTCGCAATCTGGCTTGCCAAGTCTCCGTACCGTGTACGATGTTCTTCAATCTCTTCCTTTGTGACAGTAATGGCCTTTTTTGCGTCTGCCTTTGTTCGATCATTCAATTCAAATAACGTTAGAGTATCAAGAAAATAATCATACTCTCCGCGAAATTCTTCCGTTTTATAAAAGGACTTGAAATATTCTCCACCTGTTGTCAAAACGGTAAAAACCCCACATAGCCCATACGTAAGTAAAATAAACACAATCGCCAGTTTAACAAAACTACTTTTCGATTTTATAGCCAATTCCCCACACCACTTTCAAATACCTTGGATTTTTTGGATCAATTTCAATTTTTTCACGGATTTTACGGATATGAACGGCTACCGTATTTTCAGCGTTGAAACCTGGTTCTTTCCAAACCCTTTCATAAATTTCATGAATCGAAAATACTCGGCCGGCATTCTTCATTAACAGCTCAACAATTCGATACTCAATTGGTGTTAATTTAATTGCTTCCCCATTAACCGTCACAACCTTTGCATCTGGGTCGATTGTTAACCCATTCAGGTTAATGACCTTTCCGCTTCCTTCAAATGTCCCTAGCGTCACGTATCTTCGTAGCTGTGACTTCACCCGAGCAATCAATTCAAGGGGATTGAAAGGCTTGGTTACGTAATCATCGGCACCAACCTGAAGCCCAAGGATTTTATCGGTATCCTCACTTTTAGCACTCAGCATAATGATTGGGATATTTTTGTCTTCTCTTATTTTAAATGCTGTTGAAATGCCATCCATCCTTGGCATCATAATATCGAGAACCATCAAGTGAATGGTTTGTTCATTTAAAATCTCAAGCGCTTCAATTCCGTCTTTTGCTTTCAGGACGGTAATCCCTTCATTTTTTAAATAGATCTCGATTGCATCGCGAATTTCCTTATCATCATCCACTACAAGCACTTTATACTTTTCCAATTTTCATTCCCCCGCCGTCTCTTTGCATGTCCTTAGTATAAACAGGATTTCTTAACGAAAGCTGTTCCTTTTTCTTAAGACTTTCTTAAGATTACCATCCTCTCTATTCTGAGGCTTCATGGAAACTTTGGACAAAGGAGTGATACTTTGTCCAAAGTCTTAATACAATAGGTTATACATTATAAAGTAAAGGAATTGGGTGCATATGGGGTTATTGATTATTTTAATTTTGGTGTTATTTTTGCCCTTTACCGTGTCAAAGGTTGAGCAGAACTTGGAGGTTTTTCTGTTTGTCATGGGACTTGCAGCTGCCTTCATTAGTGGCATTCTCGATGCTAGTTTGATGTATAAAGCACTGATCGATCCCATTAAAATTACGATTGCTGTTATCATCGCTGGTTTGCTGACAAAATGGTTGCATTCCCAATTGGAGAGGTCAATTTTAGCATTAAGCCGGGCTTTATCTCCTCGGCTATTTGCTGGGTTAACCGTGATTTTTTTAGGGTTGGTCTCCAGCTTTATCACAGCCATTATTGCAGCCATTATCCTCGTCATCATCAGCAATGTGTTGCCACTTAATCGTGAATCTCGCGTTCGTTTTACCATTTTAGCTTGTTTTTCTATTGGACTTGGAGCAGCTCTTACTCCAATTGGCGAGCCATTATCAACGATTACGGTCAGTAAGTTAGATGAAAATTTCTTTTACTTGCTAAATTTAATTGGACCTGAAGTGATATTTGCCATTTTGATGTTTGGTTTTTTAACCATGCTGTTTGTCAATCCGCGGAAAAATTTAAAAGGACAGGATACCGATCAAAAGCCGGAAACCTATCCACACATCTTCATTCGTGGTTTTAAAATTTATTTGTTTGTCATGGGGCTCACTTTCCTTGGCAGTGGGTTTGAACCTTTTATCACCCGCTATATTCTAGATTTGCATCCAGCACTTTTATATTGGATCAATATGCTTTCAGCAGTTTTGGATAACGCTACACTGGCTGCCGCAGAAATTAGTCCTGCGATGAACACAGAAACCATTCAAGCGATTCTTTTAGGATTGTTAATAAGTGGGGGAATGCTTGTCCCTGGAAACATCCCCAATATTATTGCCGCAGGAAAATTAGACATTACCAGTAAAGAATGGGCACAGTTTGCCTTACCTGTTGGTTTAAACACGATGGCTTTATATTTCCTTTGGCTGTTTGTATTCTAGGATTCCGTCCTGATCCATCATGAAAAAGGTCCTTTTTAGGGCCTTTTTTTGCTTCAAATGGGTGCGTGGACCCTTGATGTTAACGCATTCATCTAAAATTGTTATCACTCTCATCTGAATCTTAGATTGATTTAGATTAAAAATAATTTTAAAATTTAGCATATTGAAAACAGTATTTCTAACAAACCTTTAAATATAATTTATTCTTACAAGGGAGGAACCCACATGGCAATAATGACAAACCAAGCCTCTACGCTTGAACGACAAGCAGCTCAAGAATACGTAAACAAAGTATATGAGGCTGTCGTGAAACGAAATCCAAACGAAGCTGAATTCCACCAAGCTGCCAAGGAAATTTTCGACTCTCTTGTTCCGATCTTTGCGAAATATCCTAAATATATTGAACACAATATTTTAGAGCGCATTGCCGAACCAGAAAGAATGATTACTTTCCGTGTTCCTTGGGTCGATGATAACGGTAAGGTCCAAGTAAACCGTGGCTTCCGCGTTCAATTCAATAGCGCAATTGGTCCATATAAAGGTGGATTACGTTTCCATCCGTCTGTCAATACAAGCATCATCAAATTCCTTGGCTTTGAACAAATCTTCAAAAACTCCTTAACCGGTCTACCAATTGGCGGCGGAAAAGGTGGTTCTGACTTCGATCCGAAAGGAAAATCAGATGGTGAAGTCATGCGATTCACTCAAAGCTTTATGACAGAGTTGTATCGCCATATTGGACCAGATGTCGATGTTCCAGCAGGCGATATCGGTGTAGGTGCTAGAGAGATTGGCTATTTATTTGGTCAATACAAGAAAATCCGTGGGGCTTACGAAGCCGGCGTTCTTACTGGTAAAGCTCCTATCTACGGTGGCAGCCCAACACGTCCTGAAGCTACTGGATACGGTACGGTTTACTTTGTTGAAGAAATGCTTGCAGATAAAGGATTAAGCTTTAAAGACAGCACAGTGGTCGTTTCTGGATCTGGAAATGTATCCATCTATGCAATCGAAAAGGCGTACCAACTTGGAGCTAAAGTAGTCGCATGTAGCGATTCAAACGGATATGTATATGATCGCAATGGCATCAACCTTGATACAGTAAAACGTTTAAAAGAAGTAGAAAGAAAACGTATTAGCGATTATGTTCTTGAACATCCTGAAGCTGAATATTACGAAGGTTGCACAGGCATTTGGAAGATTCCTTGTGATATTGCTTTACCTTGTGCAACACAAAATGAAATTGACGAAGCTTCCGCCCAAACTCTAATTGAAAATGGAGTAAAAGCGATTGGTGAAGGTGCAAATATGCCATCAACACTAGAAGCGATTGATCTCTTCCTAGAAAACCGAGTTCTATTTGGGCCTGCAAAGGCAGCTAATGCCGGTGGTGTAGCCGTATCTGCTCTTGAAATGAGCCAGAACAGCATGAGAATGTCCTGGACATTTGATGAAGTAGATGCCAAGCTACAAGACATTATGAAGAACATTTATCGCAACAGCATAAAAGCAGCTGAAGAGTTTGGTCACCCTGACAATCTAGTCATTGGTGCCAATATTGCTGGATTTACAAAAGTTGCCGATGCAATGATCGCTCAAGGCGTGATTTAAATAGTTAAAAGGTGGATTCACTACGAATCCACCTTTCTTCATGTTAAAATCTATGATCGTTTTTTCAAAAATAACACCTTTAAATAGTCTCCCTCTGGAAACTTATTCGTCGTATTAAAATCCTCTGGCAAAGAAAACTCCTCTAAAATTTGATAATCGATTCCACTCTCTTTAAAGGATGTTTTTACAAAACCTTTGAACTTGTTCATATCAAAATTACTTGCATTTGTAGAGGCAACGATGACCCCATTATCCTCGGTGATGGCAATAGCTTCTTTTAAAAGGTTTTTATAATCTTTTTCAGCACTGAATACAAATTTTTTGGACCTCGCAAAGCTCGGGGGATCAAGAATAACCAAATCAAACTTGATTTCTTTCTTCACCGCATATTTAAAATACTTGAACACATCCATAACAAGAATATCCTGCTTTTCAACATCAATCCCATTGATCTCGAACTGCTCTTGTGTTTTCGGGAGGCTCCGGTTCGCTAAATCTACACTCGTTGTTTTAGACGCTCCTCCAAGCGCTGCAGCGACCGAAAAGGCACCAGTATAGGAAAATGTATTAAGCACCGTCTTCCCTTGAGCATAGCGCTCTCGAATCGTTTTCCTCACGTCTCTTTGATCAAGAAAAACCCCTACCATGGCACTTTCATTTAAGTAAACCGCAAAATTCATCCCATTTTCCTTTACAATTAGCGGAGATGATGCACGTTCACCAGTAACAAAATCATCATCTTCAATATATTGGCCTTTCGTATCAAACCGTTTTTTCTGATAAATCCCTTTAAACTCAACGATCTCTTTTAAAGAATCGATGATCACTTCTTTAAATGTATAAATGCCCTGACTGTACCAATGAATTAAATAATAGCCATCAAAGTATTCAATGGTAACCCCACCTACACCATCTCCTTCACCGTTAAAAACACGAAAAGCAGTCGTGTCAGGGGCATCAAACAAAGCCTTCCTTCGTTGAATCGCTTTGCTCAATTTCTTTATAAAAAAATTGCGGTCAAACTGCTCCTGTTCGTCTCTCGTTAAGACCCAACCAAAGCCCTTATTTTGCTTTCCGTAATACCCTTTAGCGAGAAATTGTTTCTTCTCATTTACCAGTCGTACAATCGTACCTTCCTCACTAACCTCATTTAAATTCAAAATGGCATCCTTAAAGATAAGTGGATAACCACTGTTAAACTTATTTGCATACTTTTGTTTTACGATTAAGTTCTTTCCCATCAAATTCGTCCAATCTGTTTAAAATCTTGTATGCCTCATTATAACGTTCTGAAACAGTAATTTCCATTTAGCTCAAACAAGCCGACTCGCTCAATACTTAGAGTTAGAGAAATCGCTGAGGTAAAACCTTCCTACTTCCGCTTATTCCAAGTCGAAAAGACCACCTCAAACAGGTGGCCTTCAAGATATTATTGATTCATTTTCGCTAAGAACCCTCCGATTAGATCATCAAAACTCTCTTCTTCAGGTTCAGGTTCTTCTTTTGCTGCCGCTCCTTCTTGACTCGCCTGTTCCCAGTCAAAATCCATTAAATCATCTTCAAATGTGTCCACTGTACTTTCAGTTTCCTCTTGGATAGGGGAGGAGTCAATCGTTGGCTCTTCTTGAAGATATAAGGCTTCATCAATATCTAACGAATTACTGTTTAATGTCGCTAAAATGGCAGACGCGCGCACCGGATCGGTAAGCAAATGATAAACAATGGTCCCGAGCATTGCTTCGGAATGCGAATGCTTAAGCCAATTACGTTGTTCTTTGCTCAACTGTTTTGGAAGCGGAATGGTGATTGTTTCTTTCTCTTTTGCAAGCGTATTGCTGACCCCTTCAATGGCAAATTCAGCTATTTTACTAGAAAAATTGCGTTTCTCTGTCTCTTTTAGCTTTTGAAATTGCCTTAAGATATGATCAGGGGTGTCAGAAGGAAGGCGAAATGTAATTGCCTGCCCCCTCTGGATGCGAGACGTTCCCTTTTTATCCATGAAATCACCTTATTTTACTTACTTGTTTGCATTTTGCTTTACAGGCTCTTTAGGTGCTTTCTGTGTTTTCTCTGTTTTACGAACAAAATCAGAGATTAGCTTGTAATAAGCATTCGCCATCATCCAGATGCTTTCTTTTTCATCCTCAAAAAACTCAATATTATAGCCATCCAAATTATTGTTCAATGTCTTGAGATATTCTTTTAAGACCATTGAACCTCCACCAACAAAATAGCAAATCTCAGTTTGTGAGTTTTTCTGCCAAACGTTGCGTAAATGACGATATTGTTTCTTCGCTAAATCAACTAAGATGCGGTCCGTAATGTCATGAACACTTGTGCGACTACCTCTTACCATGATGTGGTTACGATTATTCTTACGAGTAATGATTTCAACTACATCACGACGGCTATCTAGTTCAACTCCATGCTTAGAACGGATTTCTTCTCTAATTGATTCTAACGCTTCTGATACACCAAGATTAAATCCCTGTGCTTTATCATCATCTACACTGCGACTTTTGATTACAGCAATATCTGTTGATAGTCCACCGATATCCTGAATCAAGATATTTTTATCAATTAAGTCACGGTTAATAATGTTTAAATTATTGTCCATTACAAGATTAATATAGGCAGCAAAGCCTTCTGGGTAAACTTTCACTTGGTCAAAGCGAATATTTACTTTTAAACCCTGATACTTAGGAGTGACTAGGAACTCCACTTGGTGTACAGAACCTAGTAACTGTGAACGGTACCCTACATCTTTCCCTTCTTTCACTTCACGTAAAGGAAGTCCTGTTCCTAGTGTGTAGTTCGCATCAATGACATTATTATTTCTTTTAAAAATAGAAGAGTTTTCTTCACGAACTGCATCTAATGCAAGGGTAGCAAAAAGCATAACTAGCGTTTGATCTTCTTCAGATTTACTGCTTCCTGGATCTAACTCGCTAGCATTAGCACTCTTAGTTGCTAAATCCCCAACACGATAAATCGCATTATTCTCTTGCAGGGCAGGGGAGTGAACACGAATATGAATTCCATCAATCGGATTTTTTTCATTTAAGTCTTCAATCCCAATAACAGGACGATCTTCAGTATCTCTAGCAATCACATTCGGTATGTAAAGCTCATAATCCATTTTTCCAAACAAGGCTTTTACGGAATCATTTCCTACGTCTACTGCACAAACTCTACTATTACTCATAACATCCATCCTCTCAAAAAATATCTTTCTATTATTTACAGATTATAGCATGACCAACAAATGGTCAATCCTACTTTTGATGTATTCAATTTTGTATACAATAGATACATTTACGTATACATGTTTACAATTGTGTACACATGCCTATAAATCAACATGTATACAAGTTTGTTTACTTGTACACTAGGTTGTATACATTTTGTTTACTTTTTGTATACATGTAAACACTATCGTAAACACGTAAACATTATTGTATACATCTCGTAGCGGGCGGGTTTTTTGCATTCCTCTCCATATATTCACCTAATTCAAAAAAATTCAAAACCCTATAACTCTCACAAAGGCTCCCATCTTTTTCAAGTCTTTGGTATGATGTCAATATTAGTCGAATTTTAAAAAGGAGTATTTCATGAACGATCAGCAACCATTAGGGAAACTTCAACAAGCGGAAAGTGAGGTACATGGTGCAGCCCAGGAAACAGCTGCTACTATAACACAGCAGCCACGTGGGTTTGTACTATTTACAGATAAATGGAGTATTCGTTTAACTCTAGCTATACTTCTTCTTTTGGGCTTAAGCTCTATCGGCATTTTTTCTTATTCCAAAATCTTTGTTGGTAGTACTTTTCAATCAGAGTCATTCAGCATGGTTGAAAGCATTCAAAACTTAGCTACTTTAACCAGTGCGGAAGCCTATGTCACCACAGTCTTAAAAGAAGAGGATAATAAACTCTTTAATCAAGATCTTAACGTGAATTTCCCAGGAACAAGACGAACACTTCTGCTTATTGTTCCTGCCAAAGTTCTAGCTGGAGTCGATCTAAAAGAGATTACTTCAAAAGATATTAAAACCAATGAAGATAAAAAAGAAATATCCATCGTTCTTCCCCATGCACAGTTATTGCAAGAACCATCCATTCACATGGATAAAGTTCAAACCTACTCTGAAGAAGGTTTATTTCGACAAGAAGTCGATTGGAGCGAAGGCTTTGACTTAGCGGCAAAAGCCAAAAGCCAAATAGAACAGGAAGCCATCGAGCTAGGGTTACTCATAAAGGCAGAAGAAAGTGCTGAGCAAATTCTTCAATCCTTCTTCCACCAATTAGGCTACAGCTCTACAATTACTTTTGAATAATAAGGTAAGGGCTGTTCAATCAAACTCCCTAAAAACATTTCTACAAAGAAAAAGACGAGCCCCCCTCCCCTCTTCACAGCGGAGTGACTCGTCTTTTTCTATCTTGTATAATCCAATAAAGCTGATTCATCTATTACTAACAATTGTTTATTGCCGACTAATGAGATAAGCCCCAAATCCTCAAACTTGCTTAGCTTTCTGCTAATGGTTTCCCTCGTTACCCCAACATAACTAGCAATTTCCTCCCTAGTAATAGGCAGATGAATGAGAATCCCCTCACCCTTTTTGGTCCCAAATTTTTGACAAAACTCAATAATCATCTGCGCAATTCGGACCTCAGGATCTTTTGTTGCTAAATTTTGTGCTAAGTTTTCCGCATGGGCCAATCGGAGAGTCACTTCTTTTAGTAATTTGATTGCAATATCAGGATGCACTGCCATGACAGCATCAATATCTTTTTTCGTTATTTGACAGATTTCAGTTTCTTCAATGGCATAGGCCGTAAAATTTGTCGGCTGCTCAGCATTAAATAGGTTTAGTTCGCCAAAAAAATCACCACATGAAATAATATCTAGGATTTGCTCTTTCCCATTTACTGTATATTTCGACCTTTTTACTTGACCTTTATTGATGATAAATAACTTATCTGATTTCTCCCCTTCATGAATCAGCGCTTCCCCTTTTTTATAGTTTTTATGGGTAATCATTTTGGTGATTTTTAAAATCTCTCCATCTGATAACGAGCCAAAAATCGGTACCTTTTTGGCACATGGACCATGGTCATAATGAGTGCAACGAGTACAGCTGTGCTCTATCATATTCATCACCTTTATTCGTTTCAGTCTATTATCTAAACTTATAAGTAAACTATAGCATCCACATAGAAGCCATGGTGTGACTTAAATCACCCTCCTGTACCAGGCTACTCTCCGCTTCATAGCAAAACTTCTATTCTTCTTTTCTATTTTCATAAAACAGTACTCTATTTACAGCTTTTCCTCCTTTATTTTCACTTTCCCTACATCTATTTATCTTTTTCCTTGTTCTATTTTCATTTCTAATTTCTATTTTCATAAAACGGTACTCTATTTTCAGCTTTTCCTCTTTTATTTTCACTTTCCCTGCATCTATTTATCTTTTTCCTTGTTCTATTTTCATTTCTCATTTCTATTTTCATAAAACAGTACTCTATTTTCAGCTTTTCCTCTTTTATTTTCACTTTCCCTACATCTATTTATCTTTTTCCTTGTTCTATTTTCATTTCTCATTTCTATTTTCATAAAACAGTACTCTATTTACAGCTTTTCCTCCTTTATTTTCACTTTCCCTACATCTATTTATCTTTTTCCTTGTTCTATTTTCATTTCTCATTTCTATTTTCATAAAACGGTACTCTATTTTCAGCTTTTCCTCTTTTATTTTCACTTTCCCTGCATCTATTTACCTTTTTCCCTGTTCTATTTTCATTTCTAATTTCTATTTTCATAAAACAACGCTCTATTTTCACTTTTACTCTTTTTATTTACCTTCTCCCTACTTCTATTTACTTTTTCTATGCCCCCCCCACCAAAAAAGCGACTAGACTCCATAGGAATCTAGCCGCCTCTCTCTATTTAATTACTCTTTAATTTCTTCAAAATGGTCGGTATCTTCTCCGCACATTGGGCACACCCAGTCTTCTGGTAGGTCTTCAAATGCAGTACCTGGTTCGACGTCTTCGTCTGGGTCCCCAATTGCTGGATCATAAATATAGCCACAAGGTTTACAAATATATTTTTTCATGTCATTTTCCTCCTATTTTCCATTTAGAGCGAAACAGTTAGTCGCTCTGTTACTTCCGTCAGCAATGCTGCGATTGAAATCTGGCTAAAGTCGATTCCCATTAGTGAAACCTGGCTTTCAATGACATTTTTGTAAGGAAGGGATTCTGCTACCCCTTCATGGGCGATTACACCAACCAGTTTATTCTCCTTGATAAATACTCTTGTATACGGATGTTCATCAGACTCCTCCGTAATCGTTGCATCACATTGACTTTCATCTACCATTCCAATCGAGAATAACTCAAGGTTAAAAGCATTTAAAACGGTAATTGGCGTCGCTTTTTGGTAGTCTACTGGAGTCTGTGATGCCATATTATGTCCAGCAACCTTCCCTTGGTCCATTGCTCTTCCCCACAAGCCTTCTACCACCCCATTTAACTCCGTCACGTCTCCTGCGGCATAGATTCCTTGAACACTAGTTTCCATACGTTCATTGACAATAATGCCTCGATTTGTTTGAATGTCAGACCCACTCACAAGCTCTAATTCTGGAATCACCCCAATGGAATAGATGACACTATCACATGGAATACTTTCTCCTCCAGCTATCACAGCTGAAACCTGATCGGCACCTTCTACCTTTTCTATCCCTGTATTTACATAAACTCGAACCCCTGCCGCTTCCACCTTCTGTTGGAGAAGTTTGCTTGTTCGTTCATCCAGCTGTCTCGCCATGAGTCTCGGAGCAGCTTCAATAATCGAAACCTTTTTGCCCGCTTTATGCAGTGACCATGCCGTTTCTATACCTTGTATCCCACCGCCAACATTGACAACATTCTCTTTGTTTACAATAAACGCCTTGAAATCTTCTGCTTCCTGCCTCTCTCTAATCGTATAGACTCCTGGTAAGTCCACACCCTCGATTGGCAGCTTCCGGTTCTTCGCGCCTGTGCAAATGAGTAGCTTATCATATTCAACGGTTGCTCCATCGGCGGTCACAATCATTGAACTATTGGGTTCTATTCTAGTAATCTTTTTATTTACAATCTCAATAGAGTTCTTTTCGTACCATTTTTCCTTCTTTAGTAGTACCTTAGAACTTGTCAAATCTGAGAATAACTCTTTTGAGAGCTTGATTCGGTTATAAGGCAATGCCGGTTCTGAACCAAATAGAATGATTTTACCATCTTGATCTTGATCACGAATTGCCTTGGCAGCATTTACAGCCGCTACCCCAGAGCCAATCACACAATAAGTTTGTGGCATTGTTTTTCTCCCCTTTCTTAAACCGCACTTAGCAATAAATCTGCTACAAAGGTTGCTGAATGCTCAATCTTCGTTAACTGCTCATCTTTTGGTGAAAAGCGTACACGAACAGGGAATTCCACATGTGTCATTCCAGTCGTTTTAATGACCTGGGAAGTGCTTTGAACATTCATACTCGTTTGGTTTAAGTAATCTTGAATAACCTCGATTGCCTCGCCACTCCAGCCATAAGATCCAAATGCAGCCCCAATTTTTCCTTCTAAGTTCATATCAAGCATGGCTTTTAAAATATCTTCAATATTTCCAATCATATCCGCATATTTTGTTGAGCTTCCTACAAAGACTGCATCGGCCTCTTGAATGCTTGCGAGAATCTCAGCATGGTCTGCTTTGTCCGCATTAAATACAGATGCTTGAATATCATTTTCTTCAAAAATGCGCTGCAAATGGTTTGCGACTTTCTTTGTATTGCTCCGAATTGTTGTATAAACAATGGTTACTTTTTTATCTGTAACGGTATCCGCACTCATTGTTGCATACAAACCAATATATTTTTGAATCTCGTTTCGTAAAATATAACCATGTGACGGAGCAATCATTTGGACATCTAGCGTTTCTAAAGCGTCAATCAAAGCACGTACATATCTGCGGTGTGGATGAATGATTGCGTTATAATAGCCGATAAAATCTTCGGTAATGTCAAACCCAGCTTCGTCGGCGAAGATTTGATTATTTGCTACATGAGTACTGAAAATATCACAAGGGAATAAAATCTTATCTTCTACGCAATACGTAATCATTGTTTCTTCGGTGTGAAGATAAGGTGTCTCCCTAAATAACAATGTTTTGCCACCAATATCAAGCGTGTCGCCATCATGTACAACAAGGAAATCACGTGAATGAAGCTTGTACATCTCCTTCAATTCCTTAACTGCTGGCTCGGTGCAGACAATTGTGGCATTGGTTGCACGCCCAGCAAGCGCCGCCATCCCACCAGAATGATCTGGCTCTGTATGGTTTATCACGATATATTGAAGCTCTTCTGGATCAATCATTTCACTTAAATATTCCACGAACTCACGACCAAACTCCATATCCACTGTATCAATTAAAGTTGGCTTTTCAGTCTTTAATAAATATGCATTATAGGTTGTTCCTCTCGCTAAAATCAAGCGGTGAAACGGTACCTCACGGTTATCATTTTTCCCTATATAATAAACATTCTCTGCAAGTATTACGCTTTGCATCATCTCGATCAACCTCCGTGAATGAAATCAATATTTTCTATCTGAGACCATCCTATAACACCTAAAAAATGAAAATAAGGATTTGAATCACATAAACAAAAAAAGGCGAAAAAGTTGCCTAAACACGCTTTTTTCATCCCTAAAGAACAGCTAAGTTCAGAAAAAAACATAAAAAAACACCTGAACATCAAAAAAGATGTTCAGGCGCTATGATTAAGAGGCATTTGATTGAAGACTTTTTTCAGACAAAGCCTTGCTTTTAAAGGATGGATAACCAATCAATATGGCAATTGTTCCTGTAATGGCGATTAATACTGGATAAAAAGAATACGGTAAAATAGCAATTGGTGAGATCCCTGCAACAGCTGTTGCAGCAAGGATTTGACCGCCATATGGAAGCAACCCTTGGACACTACATGAAAAAATATCGAGAATACTTGCTGATTTGCGTGGATCAATTTCGTATTGATCGGCAATATTTTTCGCAAGTGGGCCAGTAATAATAATGGCAATCGTGTTATTTGCAGTTGAAGCATCTGTCACGCCTACTAATCCGGCAATTCCAAATTCTGCTCCCTTTTTGGTCTTGATTTTATTTGTCACCAAATGAAGCAAGAAATCAATGCCACCATTATGTTTAATAACTTCTACCATTCCAGAAATTAATACGGCAAGAAAGGCAATTTCGTACATCCCAGCCATTCCTTCTCCAATCGCTTGGACAAAGCCCATGAGTGTGTAGCTACCATCAAATAACCCAACCGTTCCAGCAAACACAACTCCTAGTGATAACACTAAAAACACATTAAGCCCTGAAAGAGCTGCAATAATAACGAATAAATAAGGTAAGATTTTCACCCAATTAAAGTCTTGTTGAGCGATTTGTGCATTTTCCCCCATTGTTAAAACACCCAATAACACGCACGTAATAATTGCTGCCGGGAGAACAATCCAGAAGTTGACTTTAAACTTATCCTTCATTTTCGTGTTCTGGGAACGAACCGCTGAAATGGTTGTATCAGAGATAAACGATAAATTATCACCAAACATAGCACCTCCCACAACAGCAGCCATTGAAAGTGCGAGTGAGATGTCTGTTTGTTCACTAATTCCAACACCAATTGGTGCTAGAGCCACAATCGTTCCCATTGAAGTTCCCATTGCTAAAGAGATGAAACAAGCGATCACAAACATTCCTACCATCAATAGGTTTTGGGGAACGACAGATAACGCGAGGTTGACCGTTGAATCAACAGCACCCATTCCTTTCGCCGTTGCAGAAAATGCTCCAGCTAATAAGAAAATTAGGACCATTAACATCACATTGCTATTTCCAGCTCCTCGGCAAAAGATATCAACTTTAGTTTGAAAGGTTTCCTTGCGATTCATTGCCAATGCAACAGCTCCTGAAATGGCAATCGCAACAATCACTGGAAACGCATAAAAATCACCTGTGACAACCCCAGTTCCAATAAACAAAATTAAAAAAACAGCAAACGGCAAAAGTGCCCAAGCATTTCCCTTTCCTTCTAGCTTCATAATTGATTCCTCCTAGTCTAGTTTCTAGGGTCTATCGTGCAAAAACAAAAGACCCCTTCTTTTATAAACAAGAAGAGGTCTTATAATATCTATAAAACGCTCTTCCTATCTTTCAAGCATGAATGACTGCTTGCTGGATTTGGCACAGCAACTCAAAACTTGAGTTCCGCTGCCGAGATATCAACGGGCCAGTCCCTCCATCTCTCTTGATAAGAAGATATTAATCTAGGTTTTTTACGGTCAGTAAGCAAAAGAATAACGCATTGGCTTTTAGAATGCAAGTACCATTTTTAGGATATTTTACATTTTTTTAAGAAGATAAGGATAAAAAGTGTCTAACTACAATCTAGAAAAACGATTGTAAAAAAATAAAAATTGCCCATTATTGTTCGATTTCAAACTACTGGGTTGTGTATAATGATGTTATGAACATGATTTAACTATATTACACTAAACAATCTATCCTACCTTTTTAACCTACTGGAGTGACCTACATATGAAATCAAAACAAACTTTGCCAATTCTGTTTGCAATTATGTTTCTTGTTATGATTGGATTCGGAATCATTATTCCCGTTTTACCTTTTTATGCTGAGGAAATTGGTGCTACCCCAACCCAACTAGGTTTGCTAATGGCTGTTTACTCCATTATGCAATTTTGTTTTGCGCCTATATGGGGAAGAATTTCCGATAGAATTGGACGCAAACCCGTTATCATGATTGGTATCTTAGGGCTTTCTCTCTCGTTTTTCATGATG
Organism: Mesobacillus maritimus; assembly: GCF_023715205.1. Classification (GTDB taxonomy): domain Bacteria; phylum Bacillota; class Bacilli; order Bacillales; family Cytobacillaceae; genus Mesobacillus_B; species Mesobacillus_B maritimus_C. The sequence continues at coordinate 83,853 of NZ_JAMBNR010000017.1, read as the reverse complement.
GCTTTATCAACCGAATTGTGGATGCTGTTTGTTGCTAGAATTATTGGGGGAATTTTATCTTCAGCTAATATGCCAACAGTCATGGCTTACGTAGCGGATGTTACCTCTGAGGAGAACCGTGGAAAAGGCATGGGAATCATCGGAGCAGCTACAGGTCTTGGCTTTATTTTTGGACCTGCTATCGGTGGCGTTTTTTCAGCATCAAGCTTACAAATTCCTTTCTATCTTGCAGGTGGATCGTCTCTCATCACCTTCTTCTTTGTATGGTTTGTGTTAAGAGAATCACTACCGAAGGATGGAAAATCAGAGGTTTCACAGAAAAAGCCTTCCTTACTTGCAGCGTTTAAAGGTCCTAATTCAATTTTGTTTATCTTACAACTGTTCATTACTCTTTCGTTAGCAGGCTTAGAAGCTACATACGCTTATTTTGCCGCTGTTACAGCAGGATTAGAATCTAAGCAACTTGGGTATATTTTCATGATTATGGGCTTTGCCCAAGCCTTAATACAAGGGGGATTGGTTGGTAAGCTAACCAAAAAGTATGGCGAAGGCTTTGTGATTCAACTTGGGATTATCATCTCTGCAATAGGATTTAGTCTGATCTTATTTACAAAAGACTTCCTAACAGCTGCCATTTTTTTGTCGATATTCGGCATTGGAAATGGTCTGATTCGACCAGGGATCTCTTCTTTATTAACGAAAACCTCCTCTGCCGGGCACGGGAGCGCAACTGGGCTCTTATCTTCCTTTGATTCATTAGGGAGAATCATTGGTCCCCCACTAGGCGGATTGCTTTATTCTATTACCATTGGCTTCCCATATCTAGCAGGAATGGTCTTATCGATTATTGCTCTGATGTTCTATCAAATCTATAAAGTTCAGACAAAACATACACATAGCACTGTAAAACAAAGGTAGCAGACATCTGCTACCTTCTTTACTTCTTTTAAACATTCAGTTGTTGAGTTTATTCAAAATCAACCAAAGCTCCATGTGTATGTGCTTTTAAGCTTGCTCATTTACGTTATTGTCCTTATAAGTTTCTTACCCCACCAGATTAGGAAAACACCTCATTAACCATAAGAGTTCCCTTAAATAAACCTATCCTCCATAAAAGAACGGAACCCTCACGGACCTAGATGAGGAAGTCAGCAGGGTTTGATCAATAAGCGGATAAATTTCTCTTAACTAAGAATTAGCACTGAAAATAGCTTGAATATACGGAGAAACTCCGACTACTGACTCAAAAAAACGTGATAATGGGTGCTTTTGCTTTGCTTAATCGGAAAAACTCCGCTTATTTAGCCTAAACCGAGCCTTAATCCACAGCTTAGCCGGAATTGCTCCGCTTATTTTTAAATACTTTATAAAATAATTTATTTAGCAAAATGAGGGGGAAATTGTGGCCTTACACCAATAAAAATGAGTGCCAATTTCATATGCAAATTGGCACTCATTTTAACTCACACCATTAATGTTTGTGATAGGACCTGGAACTCGTTTTCCTCTAAGAAGATCTTTTAAAAGTATATTAAACATTGCTGAACAAGCCGCTTACGCTTTTCTCTTGTCCAGCTCCAACGGCTAACTCCTCGAGTCGCTTCAGTCTGTCAGTTGAAGTCAAAGAACGACTTCATCTGCCAGACCTCCAGCGCTTGTCGGAGTTGAACAAGCCGCTTACGCTTTTCTACTTTAAAGGTTTTGGAAGAATAATCGTATGACATCTGCTCCGCCAATAAAGGTTCCTAAGGAGCTTCCTAAGTTCGCCAGTACAACCACAAGTAAAACACGGGTTACTTTATTATTCCAAAAGCCTTTGACGCTAAATACGTCTTCTGTGAGCGTTTCAAAGTCATTTACACTTGGGCGACGCATATAGGCTTGTACGGCACCTGCAAACCACCCTGCTGCAAGTAATGGATTTAGTGAGGTAATTGGAGCTGCGATAAATGCTGTTAAAATCGCCAACGGATGTCCAAACGCAATCGCTGTTCCAATTGCCGATAAAGAGCCATTCCAAATAATCCAGCTAATCGCTTGTTGAGTTCCTGCTGAAGGATTTGCAATAAAAGTATAAGCGACGATTAATAAAATTAGAATTGGAATTGACCAGCCAATTATTTTTGGAGCCTTTGACTTAGGTGGAAGCTTTGTCAACGCAGCTAAATCATGATCCTTATGTATCTGTTTTGTGATTCCCGGAACATGTGCCGCTCCTAATACAGCCACAACCTTTTCTCCAGGTGCTTTCTTAATCTTTTGTGCTAGATATTGATCACGTTCATCAATTAACGGTGTCTTTAACCTTGGGAAGGCTTCTGTAAATTCTTTTAGCATTGAATCAAGCATATCTTGTGATTTCATTTTTTCTAATTCTTCTTCAGATATACTTTCCTTACTAAATATCCCGTAAATAATCTGACTTAGGAGAAGAGCCTTCCCTTTAAGCCCCAGATTGCCCCAGATTCGCGAGAACGTCACTTGGATATTCCGGTCTGCTAATACTAATTTAGCATCATTCTCCTTAGCTGATTGGATACCTTGTATCATTTCCTGACCAGCCTGAACGCCTAATTCTTTCGCCATTCGTTTTTGAAACGAAGAAATAGCCAAGTTCATTAACAATAATGATGCTTTCTTTTCCTTGATAACCTTGAAAATATCCATCTCTCTCCACTTATTTCCTTCTTGGATCGACTGGTATCTTTGCTGATCAAGTTCAACACAAACAGAATCTGGTTTTTCCATATCAATTACTTCTTTTACTAGCTCCGCACTCTTTTTCGAAACATGTGCGGTTCCTATCAATATATATTCTTTTCCATCTAAATGGATTCGGGTTATATTCTCACTATCCTCAGGCATAGATGTACCTTCCTTTTTCACAGTGTTTTCTATGTAAGTTTGCCGTCTAATGTCTTTTCTATTATACAATATCGAGCGATAGAACTAAAACTGATATTCCTTTTACTAGACTACTAATCACTATTCACATTATGTAAAACAAAGGGTAAAGAAAAAGCCCATGCTACAATACGCAGGGCTTTTTCAAACTTACTTTTTTTCAAGTTCTTTCTTATATTGCTCAAACTCTTTTGATGTACAACGAACCCAATGATTAGGACGAATTTCTCTGAACTCAGGTTCCTCGCTTGTATCATGTGCTGTCGGATCATAGGCAATTCGTACGCGTTCACGCTCATACCTTGGATCCGGTAATGGGATTGCAGACAATAGAGACTTCGTATAAGGGTGTACGGGGTTCTCATACAACTCATCACTATCTGCAAGTTCCACAAGGTGCCCCATGTACATAACACCAATTCGATCACTAATGTATTTTACCATTGAAAGGTCATGGGCAATAAACAAATAGGTTAAACCACGATCTCTTTGTAGCCTCTTTAGTAGGTTAACAACCTGTGCCTGAATTGATACGTCTAGAGCTGAAATCGGCTCATCGGCAATAATAAATTCTGGCTCTACCGCTAAGGCACGAGCAATCCCGATTCTTTGTCTTTGTCCACCACTGAATTCATGTGGGAAACGGGTCGCATGCTCTTTATTTAGACCGACAACTTCTAATAACTCTTCTACTCTTTTCTTACGTTCTGCGTCATTCTTCGCTAGTTTATGAACATCTATTCCCTCGGCAATAATATCAAGTACCGTCATTCTTGGGTTTAAAGAGGAATGTGGATCTTGGAAAATCATCTGCATCTTACGGTTAAATTTTCGAAGCTGATCACGGGATTTCCTTCCATGAACATCTTCCCCATTAAACTTAACCTCTCCACTAGTCGCATCATATAAACGGATGATGGTTCGACCAGCAGTGGATTTTCCGGAACCCGATTCTCCTACCAAACCAAATGTTTCACCTTTATAAATGTCAAAAGTAATTCCATCAACAGCTTTAATTACTTTATCTTTTCCTGCGGAGAAGTGCTTTTTTAAATCTTTTACCTCTAATACTTTTTCTCTTGTCATTACTTGTCACCGTCCTTGCGACCTGTATTCGCAAACCCCTGCATTCTTTGTTTTACCGTCTCAGGGGGTTCAATGTTAGGTGCATCTGGATGTAGCAACCAAGTAGCCGCATAATGTGTATCGGACACCTTAAACATTGGCGGCTCCATTACGGTATCAATTTCCAATGCAAATTCATTCCTTGGGGCAAATGCATCCCCTACAGGCGGTTTTAGCATATTAGGAGGTGTACCAGGAATCGCATATAATTCCTCATCCGTACTGTCAGGGGTTGGCATTGAACCAAGTAATCCCCACGTATACGGATGTTTCGGGTTATAGAAAATATCATCTACTGTACCCATTTCAATAATCTTTCCTGCATACATAACCGCAACTTTATCTGCAACATTGGCAACGACACCAAGATCATGCGTGATAAAGATAATTGCACTATCGACTTCTTTTTGGATTTCCTTCATCAATTCTAAAATTTGTGCCTGAATGGTTACATCAAGTGCTGTGGTTGGTTCATCAGCGATTAAAACCTTTGGATTACAAGCAAGCGCAATTGCTATAACTACACGCTGGCGCATACCGCCTGAAAATTGGTGTGGGTACTGATTCATCCGTACCTCTGGTTGTGGAATTCCAACCTGATTTAATAGCTCAATCGCACGTTTTTTAGCATTCTCACGATTCATGTTTTGGTGCTTGATAAGCCCTTCCATGATCTGATTTCCAATTTTCATCGTTGGGTTTAGAGAAGTCATTGGGTCCTGAAAGACCATTGAGATATCCTTCCCACGAATCTTCTGCATTTCCTTTTCAGACTTTTTAACAAGGTCGACTCCTTCTAAGAGAACTTGACCTTCTTTAATAAATCCTTGTCCTGCAAGGAGTTTCATTAAAGCCATTGAAGTTACTGATTTTCCAGATCCAGACTCTCCAACGATTGCTAATGTTTCCCCTTTATCAAGGTCAAAACTGACACCTCGAACTGCTTGAACCTCGCCGTTGTAGGTGTCAAATGAAACTTTCAAATCCTTTACTTCTAATAATTTACTCATTTTTGCACACCTACCTTTTATTTATGCATCTTAGGGTCAAATGCATCACGCAGACCGTCACCGACAATATTAAATGCAATCATAATCACAGAGATTAATATTGCAGGAAATACTAGCATATATGGGTATAGGGACATATTATCAAACCCAATGTCAATTAAGGAACCGAGTGAAGCATCTGGAGGGACAATCCCCAATCCGATAAAGCTTAAGAATGCTTCAAAAAAGATAGCGCCTGGAATAGTAAACATCGTATTTATGATAATGATTCCACTAATGTTTGGAATTAAGTGTTTTCGAATAATTGTTCCGTTCGGCGTTCCTAAAGTCCGAGCTGCAAGAACAAACTCTTGACTCTTAACCTTCAAAATTTCCCCTCGGACAATACGTGCCATTCCTGTCCAACCGGTTATCGTTAAAGCGATAACGATTGAGACAATACCTGGTTGCAGAACGAGCATCATCAAAAGAATGATTACTAAGTTCGGAATACCTACAAGAACCTCTACAATACGCTGAAGAATGTTATCCACTCTTCCACCATAAAATCCTGAAATCCCACCATAACTAACACCAATCAAGAGGTCAATGGCTGCTGCAACGAACGCAATAATTAAGGAAACACGAGTTCCTAACCATAGACGTGTCCATTGATCGCGGCCTAATGTATCGGTACCAATCCAGAAATAAGTGTCTTCTAAACCTTTTGCATCATAGATATGATAAGTTGCTTTTACCTCAGCAGAGTTTCTGCTTCCGTCACCTTCACTAACAACCTTAATATCAATAAAATCTTCATTATTATCATATCTAGCAATAGCCTTTGCAGTGGCAGCTTCGACATTATTACCTGTATATTTACCACTTAAGGTTCCGTCAAAACCTAGCCAGGAGACATTTTCCAAAACTGGAACACGTGGTGGCAGTTTTGCTCTTGATAAATCCTGATCATCGTTTCCATACTCGTTAAACATTGGTGCAAAAATACTTAACAAGATAATTGCCACGAGAATAAAGATACTAAACATAGCCATTTTGTTGCTAAATAACGTTCTTCGTGCATCTTGCCAAAAAGTTCTGCTTGGGCTAGAAATCTTTTCACTTGTATCCTCTTTTCTAACAAGAGGTTTAAAAAGTTCCTTAGGTATATTGTTTTGATTTTTGTTATCCATTATTTACTTCCTCCTGCAAGTCTAATTCTAGGATCAATTAATCCATAAAGGAGGTCGATTACTAAAATAATCGCTACAAATAGGAACGCAAACATTAAGGTTGTTCCCATAATGGTTGGGTAATCGTTAACCATTACTGATGTAACGAATTGTTCCCCGATTCCAGGAATCGCAAAGATTTGTTCGATTACCATTGACCCAGTCATCAAACTAACAGCCATTGGACCAATAACAGTTACGAGTGGGATTAAGGCATTTCGCAATCCATGCTTCCAAATGATCCCAGACTCCGTTACACCCTTGGCGCGAGCAGTTGTGATGTAATTAGAATGAAGGACTTCTACCATCTCTGTTCTTGTAAAACGAGCAGCGGTTGCCATTGGGTGAATAGCCAATGCAATCGTTGGCAAAATGGTATGCTTAAACTCACCCCATAATGCTACTGGTAATAAACCTAATTTAACAGCAAATACATATTGTAATAATCCGGCAAAAACAAAGGATGGAATTGAGGTTCCTAGTACGGCTATAGTAGTCGATGTATAATCAAGAGGACCATTACGGAAGATTGAGGCAGTTAAACCTAAGAGGATTCCGAGCAGTGTTCCTACAACTAATGCTTGAAAACCTAATAGAGCAGATGGCCCAATCCGATCCACTAAAATATCTGTAACAGGTGTATTATCAAAGGCAAATGAAATCCCTAAATCTCCTTTTACAAGACCACCCATGTATTTAGCATACTGAACTGGAACAGGATCATTAAGCCCATACTTTTCTAAGACAATTTGCTTTTGTGATTCACTTAATTTATCTTCAGCATTTAATGGACTACCAGGTAACATTTTCATTAGGAAGAATGAAACTGTTGCGATGATAAACAATGTGATGAACATATACCATAATCGACGCAGAATATAGCGAGTCATTCCTGCACCCCCTAATTTACTTCAAATTTTAAATTTCCTCGTTAATTGTTGTTATTATCAGACATTTCTCCTCTAAAACGGAGAAAGAGAGTATATGCTTTTAAAGCACACACTCTCTTGTCTATTACGCTAGGGTTGGAAAATTCTTTGGACTAACTTTTACAAGTTATTCTGCAGATCCAACAGAAGCCCACTTATACTCATAAGTTGCTCCGAACGGGTTAACATATACACCCTGAATTTTCGGAGAAACCAATTGTGCCATAGCACTTTGATATACTGGAGCAATTGCTGCATCTTCAAATAGAATCTTTTCCGCTTCTAGGAAGTTTTGATAACGTGCTTCGTTATCTTGTGCAAGTGTTGTTGCTGCTTCATTTAGTAATTCATCATACTTAGCATTTGAATATCCCATTTTGTTGTTTCCGCCATCCGTAATCCAAAGGCTTAAGAATGTGTATGGATCAAGATAGTCAGGACCCCATCCTGCAAATTGCATATCATAATCCATGTTTGTATCTAAATCAAGACGTTGTTCGAAAGGAACTTGCTTTAAAGTCACTTTTAAACCAGGAAGGTTTGTTTGTAATTGGTTAGCAAGATATTCGTTCATAACTTTTGAAGTCTCAGTGTCGCCACCAAGGAATTCAAGTTCAACAGAATCTGTTCCTAATTCTTCTAAACCTTTTTCCCAGAATTTCTTCGCTTCTTCAGCATTGTAAGCTGCTAAATCTCCGCTTACATCGCGGAAATCATCTTCCGTTCCAGGGATTGTAACGAAGTCTTTTGGAACAAGTCCATTAGCAACGATAGAACCGTTGTTTAGGATTTCATCAACAAGAGCTTGCTTGTCAAATGCAAGGCTAATTGCTTTACGGATGTTCACATTTGCAAGTGCTTCATTTCTTGTTTGGTTAAGCTTTAAATAGAACACAGATGTTTCTGGTGTTACCGCATAGTCTTCATGTGTAGAGTACTGGTCAACTAAGTCAGAAGATAACCCAGCACGATCTACTGTACCTTCTTCATATAATGCTACAGCAGTTTTAGGGTCTTTAACTACTTGGTGATGTAATTTTTCTACTTTTACAGTATCTGCATCCCAGTAAGTATCGTTTTTAACAAGATCCCACTCGTTAGAAGTACTTGTCCAGTTATCTAATTTAAATGGTCCATTAGATAAAAGTGTTTCAGTGCTAGTAGCGAACTTGTCGCCTTGCTCTTCAACAAACTTCTGATTTAATGGTAAGAATGTTCCAAAAGTTGTTAATGAGTGGAAGTATGGCGTTGGATGCTCAAGCTCAACAACTAAAGTATAGTCATCTTCTGCTTTAACACCTAGCTCATCAAGTTCCGCTTTACCTTCGTTAACTGCAGTAGCGTTTTTAATAACGCCGCCCATCATGTATGGACCATACTCAGATCCAGTGTCCGGGTTTACAGCACGTTGCCAAGCATAAACAAAATCATTCGCTGTTACAGGGTCACCATTTTCCCACTTTGCATCTTCACGAAGTTCGAAAGTCCAAGTAAGACCGTCTTCACTTACCTTGTGGTCTACAGCAATCCCTTCAACAGGTTGTGCATTTTCATCTAAGCGATATAGGCCTTCCATTGTTGCGCCCAAGAACTGGAAACCGTATTCATCAGTTGCCAATGATGGGTCCATTGAAGGAATCGTATCGCCATTGATTAGGTTTAATACTTGTTCGCCGCCTTCAGCAGCTTGGTCTGAACCTTCATCTGCTGGCTTGTCAGATGTATCGTCTCCGCCACCGGAACAAGCAGCTAAAAACATGCTAAGTACTAGGCCAAGTGATAATAGCCAAGCAAATTTTCGCTTCATTTGTGTATGCCCCCTTATTTATTTTTATTTTCTGGCAATTCTAGCTATTTAAAAAGAAGCTAATGAAAGTATACTCTGTAATTGGTATTGTTGTAAAGTATAAAAAAATATAAAAGTCAAAAAATATAATAATTCTAATTAGTATTTGCATTGAGTTTGCTTCTTTGTAAGGGTTTTTATATTATATTAATACATTTGAATGGATAATATTTCAAAGAAAAATTCCTTTACTAATATAATACTTTGACGTTTTAAAGTGTAAAAATTAAGTTATTTAGCTTATCTTTTCACCACATTTAGTACTTTTAAACAATTCACTCCTTCCCCTGCAGAGTTTGAACTTTTATAGTATAATTTCGAGGGATAAAAACCATCCTTTAATTAGTTCCAAAATAATTCATATAAAGGTGAAGAACATGTTTTACAATAAATGGCTATTCCTTTTACTCAATCTTCTACTATCATTCGTGTTCTTTCTAATACTAGCGGATGAATATACCTTTGTTCATTACATCAACACTCTTTTCTACTTCGCTTTCCTATATCTTTTGTATTTCTTGCTTCAATATACCAAAAAAGGCGGATTTTTTGATGGGGTCACTTTTGGTTTTCGAAGATTCCATCATACGTTCATAAAAAGAGATGATTATCTGGAGGAGTGGAAAGAAAAACCCCTTCCGTCCCAAAAAGTTGGCTCCAAGCGTTACGAGGTTGTGCGGTTTCAAAGCCTTGGCCTTATCGGATTACTTTGTATTTTATTATTTGTTTACTATCTCCTAATCGAACGCTAGATTTTCACCCACGAGAGAAGCCCAAGCAAAATGCTTGGGCTTCCGTTTTCCTTTTTCTTCTATATATATATTATAAATTAGCTTCTTCTTTTGGCAGTGCGTAAGCACCCTCTTCATCGTGTGTTTCTTGACCTGTGCATGGAGGATTGAACACACAAACCATTCTCATATCTGACTTTGTTGCGCGCAGCAAATGTTTTTCGTGTCCTACCAGTGCATACAGTGTTCCAGGTTTAATTGGGTGGATTTTTCCTGTTGTTAAGTCCTCAATCTCGCCTTCCCCTTCCACACAATAAACGGCTTCCTGATGATATTTATACCAGAACATGCTCTCTGTTCCTTTGTAAATAATCGTATCATGAACAGAAAAACCCATTCCTGCATCTTTTAAAATAATCCTTCTACTTTCCCACGTTTCCCCTTTTACATGATCTTCTGTTCCAATTACATCTTCTAAATTTTTTACAATCATCATGATTCCTCCTTTAGTTAGTAAGACTCGCTTTAACACTTTCTTCAATTATGGCAAAACCTTGATTTAAGGTTTTACAATCGATTGTTAACGCAGGCATAATTTTAAACACTTCGCTATTCGGCCCAGATGTTTCCATGATTAGACCTCGTTCGAAGGCTTCGGCACAAATTTTGTCCGCTAATCCCTTAACACCACAAGCAATGCCTCTAAACAGGCCTTTTCCGCGAACTTCCCCTTTCAGTTCAGGATACTTTGATACTAAACCAGTTAAAAAGTCATCGACTAACAAACCCTTTGCAACAATATCTTCAGAAAACTTTTCTGTTTCCCAGAATGTTAATGCCTCTGTCGCAGTAATAAATGCTAAGTTATGACCCCGAAAGGTTCCATTATGCTCACCAGGTGCCCAAAGATCATATTCTGGTTTTATAAGTGTTAAAGCCATCGGTGTGCCATAACCACTAATTGATTTTGATAGACAAACAATATCCGGCTTTATTCCAGCCGTTTCAAAACTAAAGAATGTACCTGTACGTCCACAACCTGCTTGGACATCATCAATAATTAATAAGATATCCCAGCGGCGGCAAACCTCTTCAATGCGTTTTAACCAAACATTATTTGCGACATTTAAACCACCTTCGCCCTGTACGGTTTCAAGAATGATTGCTGCCGGTAGGGCAACTCCACTTCCGCTATCTTCTAGAAAACGTTCTAAATAATCAACGGTATCGACATCTTTCCCTAAATATTTATCAAAAGGCATGGCAACACTATGATTAAGTGAAACCCCGGCCCCATGACGTTTAAATGAATTCCCTGTAATTGATAAGGAACCCAGCGTCATCCCATGGAAACCATTCGTGAAACTAATCACTAGTTCACGACCCGTTACCTTACGTGCGAGTTTCAAAGCACTTTCAACCGTATTCGTTCCAGTTGGTCCAGGGAACATTACCTTATATTCAAGCCCTCTTGGTTTTAAAATCGTTTCATTGAATTTTGTTAGGAAAGTAGCTTTTGCTTTTGTTCCCATATCGAGACTATGTGTAATTCCATCCTCAGATAAATAACGAATCAATGTTTCTTTCATCTTAGAGTTGTTGTGTCCATAGTTTAGGGCTCCTGCCCCCGCAAAAAAGTCTATATAAGCCTTGTCATTTACGTCCCACATCATTGAATCTTTTGCTTTCACAAAGGTAGTTGGAAAACTACGAATATACCCTCTTACTTCCGACTCTAATTCTTCAAAGACCTTTAATTGAGGATCTAATTCAGTAATTGTTTGCATTCATACACAACCTTTCGGAATATTCAGTCTAATAAGTGTGTTACAACCCTTGACGTGACAACATCCCTCGATTCCTTAACTCACCCTTTATTAAAATGGCCCGATTCGATACGTTTGCTCAGCTTCATGTCCGGGTTCCGGAAACATTTCCTCAGTAAAACAATCTGAAACTTCACAGGGACAACCTAATTGTTTTGCTAAGCCTTTAAATAGTGATTGAGATGGAAAGTTGGAAGGAGAAACTGTCGCTTCTAAGAACCGAACATCTTTACAGACTTCCCGTTCTAATAACTCATTTAAAAGCTTATTCCCTATTCCATTCCCCCGATAGTTTTCATTTACGGCGACCTGCCAAACAAAAACAGTATCCGGGGAAGACGGTGGACGGAAAGCGGACACAAAGCCGATGAGTTGATTACGATCTTCGGCGATCACACAAGTATCACCAAAGTAATGGCTAAACATGAGATATGAATAGGCTGAATTTAGGTCCATATTTTTTGTTTCTTTTATGAGTTCCCACATTTTTGCCCCATCCTCTTTATCAGGAATTCGATATGAAAATAAGGTCCTCCTATCTAACTCAGTTGTTTTTATCATTTAGAGTAATTGATTCCTCCTTTGTTCGTTTTCCTAACACTATTCATCTTAACGAGAATAAAAATGAGCGTCAAAGCGTGAATTTAAGGGTTATGCTAAATAAACATAGCTATCTTCGTCTAAGGAAAACTCAGCTTGTTCAGCTTGCCAAATCCCTGCTTTTCCTCCCAAATGCTCCAAATCGACAAAATATTTAAACTTTTTAGTTATAACAATTTCTCTTGTTTTACTTAGACCCTTTTCCAAACATGTTACTTTTGAACAAAAGTACAGCTGAATGAGCTTGGTTATACAAAAAATAGCTACTTTTGATGAGAATAGGGCTCATAAACTTAATGAAACATACAAAATGGCTATGATGCGTTAAAATGCTTTACCATTTACTATAGAAGAAAAAGACAGAGGACAACGTGTTGAACGCTGTCCTCAAATAGATAAGTTATTTCTTTTTTTTCATTTTTTTATCAGGTTTATTCGCTGCTTCCTCAAGACGACGAAATCTTCTCAAATCTGCTTTGCGAATCGGCAAAGGTTCTTTCGCCAATAGTTTTGCGATGGCAAACATCAACAATAACAAGATCAACGTAAATGGAAGTGCAGCGATAAGCGAAGCAGTTTGTAATGCCTCTAAACCACCTGCATATAATAGCACCGCTGCAATAGCTGACATCAGTACTCCCCAAACCACCTTCACCATTTGCGGTGGATTTAGGCTCCCAAACATTGTCATACTAGCTAAAATATACGTTGCCGAGTCTGCAGATGTCACAAGGAATGTAAAAATAAGCAGAATGGACAAAACCGATAGAATCGTATCAAACGGTAGATATTCATACGTTTGGAATAAAGCAGTGGTTAAATCTGCGTTTACAGCCTCTGCAATGCTTGTGCCATTATTTAAATCATTCCATAACCCTGTTCCTCCGAATGTCGCAATCCAAACACATGCAATCAACGGTGGAATCACCATTACACCCATAATATACTCGCGAATGGTTCGACCACGGGAGACTCTTGCAACAAAGGCTCCAACATAAGGAGACCACGCAATCGCCCAAGCCCAATAAAAGATGGTCCAATCCCTGACCCATGTTCCTCCTCTATAGGGCTGTAATCTTAAACTATATTGAATAAAGTTTGTTAAATAATCGCCTAGACCAAGGGTAAAGGACTCAAGGATAAACACAGTTGGTCCCATTATGAACACAAATAACAAGAGAACAATCGCAAGGCCTAAATTCAAATTACTTAAATATTTGATCCCTTTCTCAAGTCCCGTTGAAGACGAGAGCATATAAGCAACAAAAATGATGGCAATGAGGATCATTTGAATCCACACGGAGTTTCCAATGCCAAATACTACACCCAGCCCACCATTCATTTGTAAAACCCCAAGACCAATTGAGGTGGCAATTCCCATTACTGTCGCGATCACAGCTAAGGAATCAATGGTATTCTTAACCCCTGTCTTTTCTCCCGTTATAGGCTCCAATGCCGTAGAAACCAAACCGTCCCGTTCTTTTCGAAATTGAAGAAAACCGATCACGAGCCCGACAATCGCAAATACAGACCATTGACTAACTCCCCAGTGGAAAAAGGAATATCCCATGGCCAGTCTTGCGGCGTCTACTGTTTGCCCATCCACTCCCTCTGTAGGAGGTAAAAAAAAGTGGCTCATTGGCTCAGCCACTCCCCAAAAGACCAGACCTGCTCCAAAACCTGCCGAAAACAACATGCCAATCCAAGTGAAAAAGGAGAACTCTGGCCGTTCTTTTTCTCCACCCAGTCGGATGGCTCCGTACTTACTAATCGCTAGGCCAACTAAGAAAATAATTAATACAAAGACGGCTAATAAATAGAACCAGCCAAAATTGACTGTTGTAAATTCAAAAAGACTTCCAGCCACTCGTCCGAATCCCTTTGGTACGACCGCACCCAAAATAACTAGCAAGGAAATAATGATTGCAGACACGATAAATACAGTGTTTTTCCAACTATTCCGATCCATGTCAGCCCTCCCAAATAAATCTCCAGTTTATTATTACCAATTACCCTAAGATTTAATGGAAAAACAACGAATTCAGTAGAAAACACCTTTTGCAGTATAGTCAAGCTCACCTGAACTACTAAAAGCTAACAAGGAACTGCTTTGAACAAACTCCCGGAAGGCCATTTTTCCCCATGACAAATATAGAGGATTCAAATAGATTCCCCTTTAAAGCTTAAACAATTATTCATGAAAAACTTAAAGCAAAGAGATGTTAAACTTCTCTATTAAACCTTTAAAAGCGGGTCTAGTATTCCCATCACGGCCAACAACAGCCTCTGCTGTCACTAATGAATTCAACACTGCCTCCTCTGTTGCTTCCCCAACTGCTCTAAATGCTGTATCCATATCTTCTTCATGCAGCGTTGAAATTAGCAAACAGTCAGCTGGTTTTTCGTGTGGAATTTTAGTGGCCGTTGAGAAACCAATGATTACCTCACCACTACCATTCGTTATAATCGATCCTGTTCGTGACAAGCCTGTGACACTACGTTTAATAATCCGATTTAATTGTCTTTCTGAAACAGGCAAATCTGTGGCCACAATAACAATAACTGACCCCTTATCTTCCTCTTTGTATTCCCGAATAATTGCTTCTTTTAGTTCCTGGCCGACTGCTTTTCCATTTATTCGTAAATCACTTAATATCCCAAAATTCGATAGCACTAATACGCCTAAAGTATATTTACCATGACTCATTTCCATGATCCTTGAAGCAGAGCCAATTCCTCCCTTTAGCGAGTAACAAAGCATCCCTGTCCCTGCTCCTACCGTTCCTTCTTTAAATTCACTAGCTGTGTTCTCGAGCGCTTGGATTATATGCTCTGGTTTTACAAATTTCGCCCTTATATCATTTAAATACATATCATTGCACTCAGCCACGATTGGATTAACACTTCCTGTTGTCCGGCCAATCTCAGGATTACGTGCCAACATATAGTCAATTAGTGCATCCGCGCCTGTCCCAACATTTAAAGTATTCGTTAATAAAATGGGTGTTTCTATTGTGCCAAGTTCAGCCATTTGAATTGTCCCCATTGTTTTCCCAAACCCATTGATTACATGACTTGATGCAATAAGCTTTTCTTTAAAAATATTGCCCTGATGAGGCAATATGGCCGTCACCCCAGTTTGACTCGCTTGGTCACTCAACGTTACATGACCTACTGTCACTCCATCGACATCTGTAATCGCATTATAAAATCCTGTCTCTAAACGACCAATCTTGACCCCATAGTCTCTCATTCTTTTTTGGTTGAACATTGAAGATCCCCTTTTTTCTCCATTAAATACCTAACTCTCTATTAAATAGCATACCTATTAAACATGATAAATTGAAGTTTTTCCCTCCCCAATAAAATCCCCCTTAACCTTAAATGTTGGCTTCAAATCATGTTTCTCAAATCAACAAATCCCCAATACTTCGGTAAAAAATAAATAAATTCTATTAAAATGACAAAAACCGACATACTTCATGCTATTCTATCTAGTAAAATTGTAATAAATGTTTAATCTTTTGATAAAAGATTGTAATATTATAGCAATACTATATGTCTAAAGATGTCATAGAAGGTTGGGAGGAATTATTAATGGCAAGTGCAATTGAACAACCCGTTTCGGAAAGTCGCTCACAAAAGAAACAGGTCAAGTGGTTTAAAAATTGGAAGTACATCACAACCATTATTGTCATCATCATTGCTCTTATTTTAGCTGCAATGAGTTATTACCAAGCGAACCACTTTAACACAAATGTTTCAATAAACAGCGTAGACGTAAGCGGTTTAACAGCCGAAGACGCACTAGAAGAACTTAAGAACTATCTATTAAAAAATGAGGTTTATATTGGCGATCAATTAATCATTGACGGTGAAGATACAAAAATGGGATTTACGAATAAAGATCTGCCTGAAGTTCAAAAGCTATTGAAAACACAGTGGACCTTTTTCCCATCATTCAAAACAGAAGATTATGATTTAACACCAACCGAACAAGATCATTATCGTAGCGAAGTACTAAAAGTCGAACTAGAAGAGAAACTTCTTTCCATGAACAAAGAGTTAACAGCTCCTAAAGATGCTCGTGCTGTGTTAGAAAAAGGGGAAATAACCATTTCAAAAAGCGTCGATGGAAAGCAGTATGATGCTAAACATCTATTGGAGGAGTTCGACAAACAAACCTATGCTAGTACCATTCAGCTAGAACCTGCCTTTCTCCTTCCTATTAAAGAAGATAGTGAGATTGTTAAAAAGGAAGCAAAACGACTAGAAGAACTGCTTGCACACACTGTTGAATATAAAGTACAAGACAAAGTGCATTCTTTAAAAGGTAGTGATTTCATTACAGATGCTACCGTTTCAAAAGACTTAGAAGTTTCGATTACATCAAGCGAACTTGAAGATAAAATTGAAGAGATTAATGATGCTCAATCTACATTAGGCAAAAACTTTACCTTTATAACGCACGCAGGTAAAGAAATCAAGGTAAAAGGACAAGGTTATGGCTGGGCACTTGATGTAAAAAAAGAGGCTGCCTTAGTGCAAACAACATTCGAAAAGGGAGAAAAGTCAGTTGACGCCTCCAATATCATCGGAAACGGCTGGGTCGGTGAAGGCTACGGTTACGATGTCACTTCAAATTATGGCATTGGTGATACGTATGCTGAGATTTCTATTTCCGAGCAAAAGATTTGGCTTTATCGAAATGGAGAGCTCGTCTTGAGCACAAACGTTGTGACAGGAAAACACAGTACAGGAGAAGGAACTTCACCTGGGGTTTGGTACATTCTTTTTAAACGGACACCATATACACTTGAAGGTAGCGCAGTCGGAAATCCTAATTACTCCGTTGAAGTCGATTATTGGGCGCCGTTCACAAACAGTGGCCAAGGATTCCATGATGCAGGTTGGCGAACCAACTGGAATAGCAATGCCTATCTTAATGCCGGATCCGGCGGCTGTGTGAACGTACAACCACACATGATGAAACAAGTGTACAACAATCTAGAGGTCTATCAACCAGTTGTTGTTTACTAAACCAAAGGTAAATAGAAACCAGGAGATCACAAAGATTTCCTGGTTTCTTTATTTTTATCCTTTTGTCTAAGAAGGTCGTATACAAGATTTATTTTATACTATCAACAAACTTCTTCGCTGCATGTGAGATTTGCATATCCCTTAAATAAATGATACCAATATTCCGCTTTGGGATCTCCTCTTCAAGCTTGACCTCATAGATAAATCCTTTTTCCAGGTACTCCTTTGAAAACTCTTTCGTAACGGACGAAATCCCTAAATTACTTTTTGTAAAATCTAAAACTAAATCATGAGACCCGAGTTCAAATACAGGTGAAACCTGGAAACCTCTTTCGTTTAAGAAATTCTCAACATACATTCGAGAATTTGATTTCTTTTCTAAAAAAATGAGCGGCATACGCATTAAATACTCTAAGCTTATCGGTTTTTCGGTTATTTTTTTATACTTCTCTCCACAGACAAAGATATCTTGAATTTCCTTACAAGGAATAACCTGAAGTTGATCATCCTGAATTGGCAGATTGCAAACCCCAATATCTGCCCTACCTGATTTAACAAACTCACAAATCTCCGTTGTTGTTCCATTTATAATATTCAGTTTGATACCCGGGTAAGCTGTATGGAAATCCTCCAAAAAGGGCAACAAAAAGTAGCGAGAGATGGTATCTCCAACCGCAATACGCAATTTTCCCTTCTTATAGGTCTTAAATTCCAATATTTTATCTTCTGCCACATGTATCATTCCCAAGGCATTACTTACATGCTCATTTAATATTTGCCCTTCATTCGTCAAAACGACACCCTTTGATGTTCGGTAAAAAAGCTGTATCTCTAAATCCCTTTCAAGTTTTGAAATCGATTGACTGACTGCTGACTGGGTCATGTAAAGATCCTGCGCTGCTTTCGAAAAACTTTTATTCCGACTAACTGTGTGAAAGATACGATATAAATCTAATTTGCCAATCATATAAGTACTCCTTATACCAGATATTATAAATATTAATTTTACTAATACCATTATAAACGAGTATAGTAAAATAAGATGAAAAAAATAGTACATACTTTGTATAAAATATACTCTTACTAGAGGAGCGATTAGATTGGAAAGAGTCGTTGGAACAGTCGTACGCGGACTACGTGGACCCATTATTAACAAAGGAGACAACATTGAACAAATTGTTGTCGACACGGTATTAAATGCAGCAGAAATAGAAGGTTATTCAATTGAGGACCGTGATATTGTGACAATCACAG
Organism: Mesobacillus maritimus; assembly: GCF_023715205.1. Lineage (GTDB taxonomy): Bacteria > Bacillota > Bacilli > Bacillales > Cytobacillaceae > Mesobacillus_B > Mesobacillus_B maritimus_C. The sequence continues at coordinate 65,377 of NZ_JAMBNR010000017.1, read as the reverse complement.
AATCGATTGTTGCTCGTGCTCAAGGGAACTATGCAACGATCGATGCTATTGCAACAGATGTTAGAGAAAAATTCGGTGAAGACATAATTGGCGTTACCTTCCCAATCCTTAGCCGTAACCGTTTTGCAAACTGCTTACGTGGGATTGCTAGAGGAGCAAAACGTATTGTCCTAATGCTTAGCTACCCTTCTGATGAAGTGGGAAACCACCTTGTTGATATCGATGAACTAGATGTTAAAGGGGTCAATCCATGGACAGATGTATTAACAGAAGCTGAATTCCGCGAGCATTTTGGTTATAAAAAGCATACCTTTACTGGTGTTGATTATATCGAATACTATAAGGAAATCATTGAAGCAGAAGGCGCAACATGCCAAGTTATTTTTTCAAACAACCCGAAAACCATTTTAGACTATACAAAAAGTGTTTTAACATGTGATATTCATTCACGTTTTAGAACAAAACGCATTTTATCCAATAATGGTGCGGAAAAGGTTTACGGTCTTGATGATATTCTGAAAGAGTCCGTTAATGGCAGCGGCTTTAACGAGGCTTATGGTCTACTTGGATCCAATAAAGCAACCGAAGATAGCATAAAGTTATTCCCAAATAATTGCCAACCAATTGTTGATGGCATTCAAGCAAAAATCAAGGAAGTTACAGGTAAAACAGTAGAAGTCATGGTTTATGGCGATGGTGCTTTTAAAGATCCTGTTGGGAAAATTTGGGAGCTCGCTGACCCTGTAGTTTCACCAGCTTATACCTCAGGACTTGAAGGTACACCAAATGAAGTAAAATTAAAGTACCTTGCTGACAATAACTTCTCACACCTTCGTGGAGAAGAATTAAAACAAGCCATTTCTCAGCATATTGAGAATAAAAATGACAACTTAGTAGGACAAATGGAAGCTCAAGGAACAACACCTCGTAAACTAACGGACCTTATTGGCTCCTTGTCTGATTTAACTTCAGGTAGTGGCGATAAAGGAACACCGATGATTTATATTCAAGGTTATTTCGATAATTATACAAAGTAAAGTCTTTTAAAAAGGAAGCTTCTCAATTTGAGGCTTCCTTTTTAGTGGCGAAAGTTATGTTCGCTTTTAAGCCCTATAGTAAGCTCGACCAAAAGACCACTTCGCATTAGAAGTGGTCTTTTGGTCAAGATTAGCTTTTATTTTAAAACGCTGGGATTGCCGTTTCATCATAATTTTCTTCTAAAAACTCACGCACCTCTGGACTGGTCATAGCTTTAGCTAGCTTTTGAATTGCTCCTGTGTCAGCATTGTCTTTACGTGCAACCAATGTAATCGCAAAGTCATTTTCAACGCCTTCTGTAAGAAGCGCATCGCTTTTTGGTGTTAGTCCAAGCGGTGCAGCATATGCCGGTGTCATCACAACAGCATCGGCATCATCATACATTCTCGCTAACATTAGCAAATCCACTTCTTCAAACTTAAAGTTTTTCGGGTTATCTTTAATATCCGCTTTCGTGTAATAGATATCTTTCTTTTCTTTTAATGTAATGACATCATGTTGGGCTAACAGAGCCAATGAACGATCTACATTTGAAATATCATTCGCAATTGCAATAACAGCACCCTCAGGTAGTTCTTCGATTGATTGATAGTTCTTTGAATAAACGCCATAGTTTGCAAAATAAATTGGTTCAATTGCAACGAGCTCTGCGTCATTGTTTCGATTGAATTCCTCCATATACGGGACATGTTGGAAGAAGTTCGCATCCACTTCACCGGCTGCAAGCGCACTATTCGGCTGAACATTGTCACCCAAAACGACCATTTCGAGATTGATTCCTTCTTCTGCAAGCTGTGGTTTTACAAGTTCGAGAATCTCGGTCATTGGCGGAATTAACGAAGCGACTTTTAAGGTTACTTCTTTCTGTTCTGAGTCTTGTGTTTCTTTAGGTTCAGTTGCTTCATTATTTTGACCGCAACCAGCTAGAAGCACTAGTAACATACTTGCTAATAAAAATAATAATTTTTTCATTTTGACTATTTCCTCCTAAATCTTTACCTTTTATCAATGATTCTTGCGATACTTGTTCCGATAAATTGGATCAACTGTACAAGAATAATCATAATAATGATCACATACATCATTAAATCTGTTTTAAACTGCTGATAACCGTACCGAATCGCAAAATCACCAATTCCTCCACCACCAACAACACCCATTATGGTGGAATAAGAAATAAAACTAATAATGGATGTGGTTAATCCAAGGACAAGGCCCGAACGAGCCTCCACATAAATAAATTTAAAAACCACATCCTTTACAGAAGCCCCCATCGAAATAGCTGCTTCGATCACACCTTTTGGGACATCCAATAAGCTTTGTTCAACCAACCGGGAATAATGGGCGATTGCAATAATCGATAACGGAACTGTTGCAGCTGCTGTTCCAATCGCTGTACCAATCATCAATCTCGTAAATGGGATTAAAAAAACGACTAATAATAAAAACGGAAACGAACGAATGATGTTCACTAACAAATTGACTATTGAAAAAACAAACTGATTCTCCAATAGATTGCCCTTGCGACAAAGAAATAGCAGTGTGCCTACTGGAAGACCTATGATCACAGCCGCTAATATCGAAACACCAACCATCACAAAAGTTTCCGCAATGGCCTGCCAAATTTCCGTTTCATATTGAGTTAAGGTCTCAAGCATGGTCGAGTTCAACGTCCTTTGTTAATTCTTCTACAAAATATTGAGGATGGTTCTCTTTCCTTTGCATTCCTTTTGGTTTACATGAGACTGTATCGTAAATTTCCCCATCAGACATGATTGTGACCGTATGGCAAATACTTTTGATCACTTCCATCTCATGACTGACAACCACAATCGTCACACCTAGGCTTTTATTAATATTTTCTAACACGCCTAATATGTCAGCAGTTGTACCAGGGTCTAAAGCGGAAGTTGGTTCGTCGCATAGTAAAACCTGTGGATTAGTGGCTAATGCCCGCGCAATGGCAACCCGCTGCTTTTGCCCACCGCTTAATTGGGCAGGATATTTATCCATCATACTTTCCAGTCCAACGAATTGAAGGCATTCTAGCACACGGTTCCTCCGCTCATTCTTTGGAAAGTCTGCTAATTCTAAAGCGACCACTACATTCTCATAAACTGTCTTATTGGCTACCAAATTAAAATGCTGAAAAATCATCCCAATCGATTTTCGGGCTTGCCGGAGTTGTTTTCCACTCATACTAGTTAGCGTTTGGCCATTAACTTCGACTTCTCCTTCATCAGGTACTTCTAACAAATTCATGATTCGCAGCAAAGTGGATTTACCTGCCCCACTTGCACCAATAATTCCATAGATCTCACCTTGATTAATTTTTAAGGAAACAGATTTTACGGCCTGAAACTCTGCATAGTTTTTTGTTACACGATTCAATTTGAGCACAAAAAAACCCCTTTCGATTATTTGAAGGGTAAAATCAATGTTTTTTATTATAGCTTAATCTACGACAGTTGTCATTTTAGTAGAATACTCTTAATAAACAAAAGCAAAGAAGGCCATCCTTAGGATGGCCTTCTTTTCACTTCTATTATGAACTATGAGAAAATATCATTCCATAGATAGACACGCAAAAGTGACATCTATTTATTACATACTAAGCTGCTAGTTTTTCTCGGTCTTCTTTCACTAATAAATGCTTTAAGAGTGCATCACATTGGGGTAAAGAAACACCTACAATTGGACCTAGTAAAAAGGCAATCAGCACCGTACCAATACCAATTGGGCCTCCTAATACCCAACCGAGCATAAGCACTAGGATCTCCATTCCATTCCGAACCCATTGTACACTCCAGCCTGTTTTCTCCACCAGCAAGATCATGATGCCATCTCTTGGTCCAGAGCCAAAATCAGCAGAAACATAAAGGCCAATTCCATATCCGATTAAGGTCACACCCACAATAAAGGAAAGAACCACTCCAATGAAACTATCAATACTTGGCAGAAGCCAAATAAAAAAGTCAGTAAACAGACCTAGCAAAAGCATATTTAAAAACGTCCCCAGTCTAGGAACCTTTTTCATTATAATAGAAGCTATGGTTAACAATAGAAATCCGGTAAGAATCGACCATGAGCCAATCGTTAGACCAAATTGCATGGACAAACCAAAATGAAACACATCCCAAGGACCTATTCCTAATAACTGTCCTTCAACTGTTAAAGCTACACCTAGCGCTAAAACCATCAATCCGACAAAAAAGAAAGTCCAGCGAAGAATCATTTCTTTTTTCATATATTCCCCTCGAGTCATTTAAAAATAAGACCCAAACAGTATACCACAGCCCCTATACGATATGACATAAAGATAAAATGGGAATCCTAGGTAGATTTTCCACTTTATAAACTTGCTTGTTTGACTAGTTGTTATCGATGATTTGATATTGGTAGTATACGGTTATTCAATAGGAAACCCTCTCCAAACAACTCCATTCTCTACAGAAACTTCACCAACACTCTTTTACGAAAGGCAACGACGATCATACATACTCTTTCCTTTTGGTTGATAGAATCCATTCCATTGTGATATCTTGAAAAACAACACTTCTCAATAGCCTCTACAAACCTCCTTTTTTAACTATTTTAGTATAGTAATTATTGGGTATATTGGTCCTTGTTTTACATCCACTGTTTTTTAAAATACATTACTATCAACAATGTTTACGCTTAACAAACGAATATTAGGGAAATTCCTTATTTTCCTAAATTTTGTACTTATAATAATTGCATTGACGATTTAATTGTTCATAAATTAAGATAACTATACTAAAATAATTATTTTTACTAGGGGGCCATTTCATGGATACAACCATGGCTAAGCAAACCAAAAAACACCCTCCTGGATTATATCTGTTATTTATGACAGAAATGTGGGAGCGTTTTAGTTATTACGGTATGAGAGCGATTCTCATTCTTTACCTGACTAAGTCCTTAGTTAACGGTGGATTGGGAATGAGCGAAAGTTCTGCTCTTCTCTTATATGGATTCTTTACTGGAGCCGTTTATTTTACACCCTTAATCGGCGGTTATCTTTCTGATAGGTACTTAGGACAACGAACCGCTGTAACAATTGGCGGTTTCACAATGGCATTAGGAAATCTTGTTCTATTTGCTCATCAAAGTTTTACTGCTGTATATATCGGTTTAGGTTTACTCATTATTGGGAATGGATTTTTCAAACCTAATATTTCAACCATTGTTGGTGAGCTTTACGGTCCAAAGGACAAACGCCGCGATGCAGCGTTTACGATTTTCTATATGGGTATTAACACAGGTGCATTCTTTGCCCCACTCCTTATCGGTGCAATTACTGATAAATGGTTCGCAGTCCAAGCGAGTGGAGTAATCGAATATGGGTATAAATATGGATTTCTTGCTTCGGCGATTGGAATGGTTTTTGGACAAATCTTATTTAATGCTTTAGGGAACCGTTTCTTAGGTGATATTGGGAAAAAACCGGTTGGCAAACCACAGGTTTCAAACGGTGCTGTAGAAAAGCAAACATTAACAAAAGTAGAGAAAAACAGAACAACTGTTATTTTCATCCTTGCTGCATTTGTTGTTTTCTTCTGGGCTGGTTTTGAACAAGCCGGCGGTGCACTAAGCATTTATACTGATAAATTTATTGATCGTACTTTGTTTGGCTGGGAGATTCCAACATCTTGGTTCCAGTCTGTTAACCCGTTATTCATCATTCTTTTAGCACCGCTTGTCTCCATTTTATGGACCAAGCTTTCAAATACAAATCGCGGTGACCTTCCCGTTCCAACAAAAATGGGAATTGGAATGATTATGCTTGGACTTGGATTTATCGTTCTCTTATTTGCAATTATGCAAACAGGCAGCGATGAAAACAACATTACCGTAAAAGCAAATATCATGTTTATCATTTTCACTTATTTTCTCCATACTATTGGAGAGTTGTTCCTATCTCCTGTTGGACTATCATTTGTAAGCAAATATGCACCCGTTAAGTTCGCTTCTTTACTAATGGCTGTTTGGATGGCTAGCTCCTTCGTGGCTAATATCCTTGCTGGTCAATTAGGGGCCTTTACGGAAAGCATGGGCTATTTTGAAGTATTTGCAGTAATTGGTCTTGCAGTTATCGTCCTTGGCTTCGTGCTTCTGTCCATATCTAAAAAGCTTGTGAAGATGTTAGAGGACGACGGAAATGAGATTGAAAACGAAAATACTTTATTAAAAGCAAATTAAATCAATAAAATCCCTCCTAAAAAGAGGCTGACTCTAAGGATCAACTTGATGACCTTATGAGTCAGCCTCTTTTTTACATACTAGCATTTGGAGTGACTTTCACCTTATAACAGGAATATAAGAATTTACCGAGAATAATAGATTTATAAAAAAAATACACCGACGGTCTGGAAATTCACCGTACTGTTTGGAGTTTTAGTGGAAAGGAAGGCTAAGTAATGTTGTATTTAAAAGCAATTACAAAAGAGAATTGGCTGAAGGCTATATCCTTACGTGTCCGAGAAGATCAAGTGAAATTTGTGGCCTCCAATGCGGTATCACTGGCCCAACTGAATTTTCTTGAAAACTTCCATGCAAAAGGAATTTATCATGATGATGAGATGATTGGTTTCTCACTCTATGGAATAGATGAGCATGATCATGAATATTGGATTTACCGCATGATGGTTGATCAAAAACATCAGGGTAAAGGAAATGGCAAGCAGGCAGTTAAACTAGTAATAGACGACATAAGAACGATTAAAGAGAACCGCCACCAAACCATCACCCTTTCTTATGAGCCAACGAATGAACACGCAAAGCGGGTTTACGAAAAAATGGGCTTTCAAGAAGTAGATGGGCTTATGATCGAAGGCGAACAGGTATCTCGCTTTAAATTTTAATATATCTCTTATTGTAGGAGCTGTAAGCAAAACAGATAGCATAAGAGGTTTTTCCTTAATAAAATAATGCGGGTGAGTTCTTAAAATTGTGTCAGTCTATATTCTTTATAGATCAACAATACCATTTTGACCATTCTATTTCCCTTAAAAAACTTATTACAACCTAGCCTCCCCAACCTTAGGGAGAGGCATTGGTCTAAAAACTTCGTTTACTTAGGCCCTATTCTCACGGCTTTAGGATTTTAGCAACAATTTTTACGAAAACAGCCTTTACTTATGGTACGGTTCAACTAAATTCACTGGTAATATATATGTTCATACCTAATTTCCATATAAATAAAAGGAGACCATAATAGTCCTCTGGTTTCTTACCTCATCTCTTTTTAATAGTAATTCCTTTATACACAATACCTTTTCAATTAAACACTCTATCATTTTTAATTTGATTTCCCTATTTCTCTTTTGATTTCTTCTATTCGTTTTTTTCCCCAATCATACATCATTTCCACAATTGGAAGTAACGTCATTCCCAACTCAGTCATTGAGTATTCCACTCTAGGCGGAACTTCTGGATAAACCTCTCGATGTACAATGCCGTCTTCCACCAATTCCTTTAATTGATTCGTTAAAATTTTGTGGGGTATTTTAGGAAATAATCTTTGCAATTCACTAAAGCGGTGCGGACCTTCAACACCTAAATGCCATAGAATCACAACTTTCCACTTTCCACTGATAATCGATAAAGTAAGTTCTTTTTCACAGTTGTAATCACCATTCATTATCTTCTCTTTAATTTCATCTCTAAGTGTATCCAACATATCTTCGGCCTCCGCTTTCAATTGTTACTTTAAGGTTACTCTGTTACAAAAAAGTGCATTCTTCTCAGAATTACAAACAGGTTGTAATATAAATATGTGAGTTAAAGATAAACTATTTTAGGAGGAATAACAATTATGAGTAAAAAAGCACTTTTAATTATACCACCAGAAAGATTTAATGAAGATGAATTATTTAAACCGAAAGAGGCACTTGAAAATGCAGGAATAGAAGTAACAATTGCAAGCACAAAAACTGGCGAAATTATTGGCGACTTTGAAGGTAAGGCAATTTCCGAAAAGGTCTTCTCCGATACTACAGCAACCGACTTTGACGTTATTTCTGTCATTGGCGGATCTGGCACAAATGATTATCTTTGGGAAAACAAGGAATTATCCACCTATTTAAAGAAAGCATATAAAGATAATGTTCTAGTTACCGGAATTTGTGCTGGTGCAGTCACTGTTGTGAAAACCGGATTACTTGAGGGTAGAGAGGCAACTTGCTACCCTGTTGACGTACAAAAAGACCAACTGAAAGAAAATGATGTAAAATATGTCGAGAAACATGTTATTGCACATAGTGACATTATCACAGGTGACGGCCCAGATGGCGCCGAAGAATTTGGAAAAGCCCTAGTTAATGCAATAAACTAACTTAAAAGATGATATAAGCCTTTGGTGTATACCGGAGGCTTTTTCAATGTTTAATCTTCTCTTATTCCTTATTTTATGTTAGTAAATAACTTATCTAACCACTGATTTTCAAGCTCAATTTCTACTCTTTGTTTTACCACTATTTGTGATACGGTTCGTAAGCCCGAATTATAAAAAAATAAGCGTACCTTCCGGTACGCATCATAAATAGCCGTAAATTCTAATCTTTTTAATAGAATTACGGCTTTTCTCATTTATTTGCTACATTCTACCTGGATCAATTTTGACCAGGGCATGTATTGGTCCAAAATTTCAGGGTTTTGATGGATTCCGAGATTCGGTAGGTCCGTCAAAAGTTTCTTTATGTATTCGTAGAAATTGATGCCATTGCTTTTGGCTGTTTCTTGCAACGCTCAGACAAATGGCGTTTGCCATTGCACCGGCTTCGCTGACGGAAAAAAGCCAATTTTTCCTTCCTATGACATTGGGGCGGATAGCGTTTTCGGCTGGATTATTATCGATTTCAACGCGACCATCATATAAGAACGCTTTTAACCCATCTGCTCTGTTCAGTGTGTATTCCGCTGCTTTTGCCAGAGCGTTTTTGCCGAAGAAAGGTGATGTGTCAACCCAATGCAGGAACTTTTCCACGATTGGCAGTGAGTGCTTTTGGCGTTTTTTTCTACGCTTGCTCGGCGACAAGTGTTTAAATTGCCTTTCCAGGCGATATAACTCATCACAATAGCTCACACCAATCTGGCATTTTTTACTATCCACTTTCAACCAATAACGACGCACATGCGCCCAACAGTTGGCAAACGTAACACCTTCTAACTTACCGTATGCAGAATAACCATCACAAACGATGGTCCCTCTATATCCTTGGGTGAAATTTTCAAGGACAGATCGAGCTCGTGATAATGAGCTTTGAAAGAGAGTTATGGGTGGCCCTTGGGTAGGTACACTTCTATATACCCAGTTGTATGCGTTCGATTGACCCGATTTACCATCAGAACGATTGATAATTTGTGAATATGTTTCGTCGCAATGCAAAACAGATTTAGCCATCATCAATTTTTTCATGCGTTCGTAAAGCGGCATCAGCCAATCATGCGATGCTCGAATAACCCAATTGGAAAGGTTTTTATCATTCGTATCCAATCCATAACGTTTCCATTCATTTACCTGACGGTAAAGTGGCAGGTATTGCGCGAATTTGTCATAGATGACTTTGGCAAGTACGCTAGGACTTGCGATGCTACGCTGAATGGCAGGTTGCGGAGCTTTTCCACGTTTAATTTTTGTCGGTTGTGCAGTATCACTTTTGCAATTCTTACATTCATAGGCATGTTCGATATGCTGCAATTTCACCATTTTTGCAGGAATAAATTTAGCCTCTTCACGGACAACCGTACCACTGATCTCCACCATTTGATGTTGGCAACATTCGCAGGCTATATTTGCCGGAAGATGATGGACTTCTTCTACTTCCACATCATCACGCAATGAATCGTTTCTCTTTTTCTTCTGTATTTTACGAACAACAGTATAGGAAATAGTCTGTTGGCTTTGTTCTTCTGTGTGCTCAGAATCGTTAAAAGATGGATCATCTTCAAATAATGAACCTTGTCCATCGGGCACATTGTACCTGGATTTCTCAGTTTTAGACCCATATAAAAGTTTCGTTAATTGGCGAACTTGTTGTGACAAGGAATCAATCTGTTTCATCAATTCTTGATTTTGTTGATTTGAATGAGCCAGTTGTTCTTCGAGTAGTCGAATTAATTTTTCATTTGAAGAAGAATCGTTTCCCACAACATTCACCACTTTCCGTTCGATTTCGCTCCTCCTATTATAACGAGTTCAATCAGTGAGATAAAGAAAAAATGGCGTATTTAAAAAGTTCCTTTTGCCGAAGGTTGAATTGCCTTTGGCTGCTGAATCGATAACCCTTCTAATAACCATCGAAGTTCCTTTTGAGACAGATGCCGTACTTCTTGTTCATCTTCCAGCAAATAAGAAAATTGAATCGCTATAGGGATCGAGTTCAAAAGAATCCTGAATCAAAGTGGCTAATCCATCAATACCTTTCCGCATATCCGTCTTTCCACAAATGATGTAGATATTTTTCACGCTAGTATAGTATATTTGTACTGCGCAGCAAATAATTTTGTCTTACAGGAGTACATCTAATTTACTTGGCATTAACTAAATACTTTCCAATTCGCTGTATGCCTTTTTCAGTTACCGCACTTTTCTAGTCATCTTCTTATTTTTATTAACGGATTTGAAACGCAATACTGACCAATCCTCATCAATAGCTAAATATCCGTGTTGAACATTCGCATCCGTGGCTATCCTACTAAGAGTAATCCAACAAATACTATTACTATTCTTTTCATGAACTATTACCACTTCTGGACTATTCTTCCGAAATGATAATCCCTTATTCCACTAACTAGTTAGCGAAAGTAGCGACTGCTCTATTGAACAATCGCTCCCGTTGAATAAGGATGAAGCATTACTATATAAGTAAAATCAACTTAATCTAGACACGATAATGTTTAACGCTGTCCAAGATGATGTAATGATTCACTGACCCTCTGTCCATATTCTGTATAAATTAATTGTTTTTACAGACACTATTAAAAACGGTTAAAGGATATGTTACGAATGACAGAGCGTCATAATAATGATAACTTCCCAGGTTATGAAAAAATTAAAACCATTCTTAATGAATCACCCGATTTGATGTGTCGAAAGCTTGAAGTTGGACAAGAGGGGATTCATATTATTTTCATGAAGAATTTAATTAAGCCAGAGATTCTAAATGAATATGTCATTAAATATATTGAAGAACTTTCTATAGAATACTTACATTACACCTATTTAATGAAAAACATACCTATAGAAGAAATAAAGGTAAATTTAGAGGAACAAGAGGTAATCTCTTCCCTATTAAATGGATTTGCTTATATTTATTTTTTAGATGAGAAAAAGGCATTCATTGTGAACTGCGCAAACCCCATTGAACGCTCTATTGAGAAAGCAGAAACAGAATCGTTAGTATATGGACCTAAAATTTCGTTCACTGAATCATTAACTTCTAACGTTAAGATAATCAGACAAAATCTAAATGATTATAATTTGTGCACGGATGAAATAAAGATTGGGGAACGCGTTCAAAAGCAAATAAGAATTGTATATATAAAAGATATTGCGAACGATGACACTCTTCAGACACTTAAGGACAGGATTAAACAATTAAGTACGGATAATATAATTGACAGTTCCGTTTTGGCTCAATGCCTAGAAGATAATCATTACTCTTTATTTCCACAATTTATATTAACAGAGCTGCCCGATCGATTCATCTACTCGATTTTAAACGGGCGAATTGGTGTTTTTATAGATGGTAGCCCAGTAGGGATTATAGGTCCTGCTAATTTTTTCTCATTTTTCGAATCAACAGAAGATATCTATTTGAGATGGTCTTTAAGTACATTTATTCGTTTTATCCGATTATTTGCTATGGTAGGTTCTCTTTTTTTAACAGCCATTTATGTGGCTGCCATGACTTATCATTTTGAACTCATACCATCTAAATTGTTAATTATCATTGGACAATCACGTTCACAAGTTCCTTTTCCTCCCTTGTTAGAAGCACTCTTACTAGAAGGGTTAATTGAGTTACTTAGAGAAGCTGGAGCCCGCCTTCCTTCAAAGGTAGGACAAACAATGGGTATTGTAGGAGGTATTGTCATTGGCCAAGCAACGGTTGAGGCAGGGTTAACTAGCAATATTTTAATTATCATTGTTGCATTTAGTGCATTAGGGGCATTTTCGGCTCCTATTTATGAAATGGGCACTGCAGTCAGAATTGCTAGATTTCCAATCATTATTTTAGCAGGTGTTTGGGGGTTAAATGGAATCATTTTCGGTATATGTATTCTAATGGTTCACTTGTTAAAATTAACTTCTTTAAATAAACCTTATCTTGCACCTCTATATCCGCTAAGAATGAAAGATTTGCAATATTTTTTAATACGTCTCCCCCACCATTTTTATATGAGGCGGCCGTTAATAAATCGACCAAAAGACTCCATTCGCCTAAAGGAGCGATTAAGAAATATAACAGATTTAGATGAATTTTGAGGTGCAAAATGAAATCAAATATACGTTTTGTTAACGCCTTTATGGCGTTTTATATCATACACACTTCGCAAATTGGTATGGGAATTCTTGGAGTTCCAAGAATTATGTATCTAGAATCAAAAAAAGATGCTTGGATATCCATTTTACTATCTGGTTTATTCGTTAGCTTGATTACATGGTTAATGATTTCTATCCTAAAAAAAAATGAAGGTGATACTCTTTTTGAAATTCATGAACATATATTCGGACGCTTGATTGGTAGTATTTTCAACTTCCTTATTGTCATTTACTTTATTGCCGTAAATTATTCGATCACCATTAGTTATGTCGAGTTGTCACTAACATGGGGATATGAAGGTGTCTATGAATGGGTCGGAGTATTGGCTTTATTAATATTATCCATTTATGCTGTATCCGGCGGATTTAGAGTAGTGACCGGTGTTTGTTTCTTATCCTTTTTATTGACTATATGGCTGCTATTTGTTGTGTACCAACCACTTCAAAACATAAACCTAACTAGGATTTTACCTATTATGACGACAACTCCTTCAGAAATTATGAAAGGAGTTTTCAAGAGCAGTTATACAATGTTAGGTTTCGAGACTTTACTTTTTATTTTTCCATTTATAAAGGAGAAAAATAAACTACAGCTGTTTAGTCAAATAGCTGTCTGGTTTACGACCATTCTTGTTTTAATAACAACTGTTGTTTCTATTTTATTTTTTAGCGCGAAAGAATTAGAGAAGAATGTATGGCCTGTTGTCAGCATGATTAGCACGGTCCATTTTCCATTTATTGAGCGCTTTGAATTTGTTGCGGTTCCATTTTGGATTTTAGTTATTTTTCCAAACCTATGTATCACTCTATATATTTCTTCCAAGGGTATTAAACAGATTTTTTATATAAAACAGAAATATGGAATATGGCTCATCTCCATTATCCTTTTTATCTGCAGTTTTTTAATTACTAAAAGAGTAGATAATAATTATTTTTTTGATCAAATTGGCAAAATAGGATTTTTCCTGTGGTTTATCTATCCGATTTTCTTGTATGGAATAACCATTATAAAATCAAAAATCAATACTCGTTCCAGACGGAGTTGAAAGAATGAAAAAAATTGTTATTCTGCTGTGTTCTCTTCTTTGTACTGCATGTATGGCCCCTGAAAAAATAATAGAAATGCAAGGGATTTCAACGATTATTGGTTTTGACTTGCTTGATGACAATACATACAAAGGCACTATCAGTTTGTTACAATTTGACCGAAAAGAAGAAAAGACGAGTGTAACCCTTTCTGCTGACGGAACGACTAGTAAACAAATCAGACAAAAACTAGAGGAACAGACAAGCCATGACATTACGTCTGGTCAATTAAGGACCATACTGTTTAATAAAAATATGGCAGAAACAGGAATTTCTTCTTTTCTGGATACAATGCAACGAGATAGCCTTATCAGTTCTTTAATCTTTTTGGCCATTACTGATAATGCTGAGGAGACGATTAACAATACAAACTATGAAGAATATCCCGAAATGGGATCCTATATTTATCAACTATTGGATAAACACGAAAAGAAAGAAATGTTAGTCAACTCCAACTTACATGATTTTATAACCACACAATATGAAATCGGTATCGATCCTACCCTACCCATTATAAAAAATGCAAATGGGGTAGCACCTTCTATAGATAGTGTTGCATTATTCAAAGAAGATAAAATTGTTGGGTCTATTTCGTTGATAAACACCCTTTACATAAAATTATTCACAAATAATAAGGCATTTTTAGGTGATATAACTGTAGAGATTGCTGCTGAAGAACTAGAGAAAAGGGGGATGGCCGAACTCAACCTTCCTAAAAGTGATATTTATAAAATTACACTTCATCCAATAAAGTACAAAGGAAACATTGAAATAAAGAACGAAGAATTGGTTCATTTAAATGCAACGATTTCCGTTTCAACATTAGAATTTCAACCATCTATTTCTGTGAAAAATAAAGATTCACTAAACAAAATGGAGCAACTAATTGGTGAAGCCCTAAACAAAGAATTTGGATATATACTTGAGGAATTAAAAAATTTAAATACGGATCCCATTGGCATCGGAAGAAAAATAAGAAGTGTTAGAAAATATTCCCATTTAACTGAGGGAGATTTAAGACAAAAATATTCAGCACTAAAGATAAAACCAAATATAAAGGTGGAAATTAAGCGAACTGGATCAGTTGATTAACATGTTTTTAGGAACAAAATCGCTAACTCGACTTAACCACGACCCAAGTGTTCATTATTCACTGGGTCTTTTTTCTCGCTTGTCGCATGGTACCATTGCAAAAAGGACAGACTACTTCCATTTCTTCATTTTCTTCCAAGTCAAAATGAAATTCTTCTACAACATAATCTGGAAATTCATCTTCTTTTCCGTAATCAATACATCTAAAATAATAAATTCTATTTCTTCATTTAAGCCGAAACATAACTTTTCTTCTATTTTTAACACAAAACCAAATAATGTATTATCCTATATTTGTGTTTAAAGTTTAGATAGGAGTGATTATATGTTTTTAAATGGTAAAGGTCGAGTTATCTCTTGTGGACATTTTACGACTAAAATTAACAATAAAAAAATGAGCATTTTAAATATTCAAGTGAATGGAGAAGTACATAAATTTTTTGGTAGTGGGAAGATTCCAGAATTTAAGTTTGGTGACATTATTGAATTTACGGTAGTTGCTCAAAAGCAAAAAGGACTAGAATATAGTTTTTACCTTGCAAAAGCTGAAGCAATTAAATCTGAGAATCAAGAATAAAATAAAACGGCTGCGCTTGCTGCCGTTTTATTTCTCACAATAACCTATAAATTAAACAATTACATCATGTAATTATCAATGATTAACTCAAACCTCTGCTTTACCACTATTTGTGATATGGTTCACCACGATTAATCCGAAATGACCGGTAAATTTGTTCGACTAAAATTAAGCGCATTAATTGATGTGGGAAAGTCATTTTTGAAAAGCTCAATTTTTCATCCGCGCGCTTCAATACTTCTTCACTCAATCCTAGTGATCCGCCAATGACAAAAGCCACCTTGCTTTTTCCGTAGGTGGCTAATTTATCAAGACTGTCCGCAAGTTCCTCTGACGATTTTAGCTTTCCATTGATGGCTAAAGCAATGACATAGGTGTCGGGACTAATTTTAGCTAATAGTCGCTCTCCCTCTTTTTGCTTCACTTGAATCATTTCCACTTCACTTAATTCTTCCGGCGCTTTTTCATCTGCTACTTCGATTACATCGATTTTTGCATAGCTATTTAAACGCTTTACATACTCCTCTATCCCTAATTTTAAGTATTTCTCTTTTAATTTCCCAACGGTAACAATTGAGATATGCACAATTCATCCCCACTTTATAAACATTTTACAAACAAGATATCCACAGGAGTTATCCACATATTCACAGATACCATCCACATTTAGTATGAGATCATTCGTTCCCTACCATATATATTGCGGGTTTTCCACAATATCCACAGATATTTGGGAGGTTTTCCACATTTTCGAGCTTTTCTAACCTTGGAGCAACTTCATGCTCATCCACTATATCATCTAAGGCTAGGTCAACATGTTCTGAACAACAATAAATCATTTTTTCATCTCCATTTCACATTCTTACTAATAAAGTATAATCAGCCTTTTATAATTTATCCACAGTCCTAGCTTCCATGCAAGAAATAAATAACAAAGGCGATCGAAAGCTACTGCTTTCAACCGCCTTTAAAGAGAATCTATAGATTTTCCTCAACTAGCAACAATGTCGCCTCTTGTAACTTTCCGTTTCGATAAAATTTAATCTTTAGCTCATCTCCAGCTTCTTTTTCATTATATAAATGCTTACGTAAGTCAACGGAGTCTTCTATTTTCTCTCCATCCATCTCGACTATAACATCAAACTCTTGTAGTCCAGCTTTACCCGCTGGTGAATTTGGTGCAACTTCTAAAATCGCTACTCCATAATTGATATCTTCCGGAAGGTTCAATGTAGACTGTTGGTAACGGACCGGAATTTCACTCACTGAACTTAAACTTACTCCCATATAAGGGCGTTTTACTTCCCCATATTGTTCTAAATCTTCAATGACAGGAATGGCATAATTAATCGGAATCGCTAATCCGATTCCTTCTACTGATGATTGAGCAATTTTCATCGAGTTGATGCCAATTACTTGGCCTTCAATATTTACTAGGGCACCTCCACTGTTTCCAGGGTTGATTGCTGCATCTGTTTGGAGAACTTCGGCTTGCCAATCTGCTGATCCATTTTGATCAATATCAACTGGAATGCTTCTTTCTAAGCCTGAAATGATTCCTTGAGTAACAGAACCGGAAAACGTTAACCCAAGTGGATTCCCAATTGCGATAGCAGGTTCACCAATTTGTAATTGGTCTGAGTCACCAAATTCAGCCACCGTTTTTACATTTTCTGCGTTCATTTCAATTACCGCTAAATCCGTCCATGGGTCTCCACCAACCAATTTCGCTGGGGATTTTGTTCCATCACTAAAAGTCACTTCTAAATCCTGTGCACCTTCAATGACATGAAAGTTGGTAACAACAAATGCTTTGTCACCATCAACCTTATAAATGACACCAGACCCGGTACCAGCCTCTTGACTCTGATTCGTTTCAAACCAAAATCCACGTCCTGATTGAATATTTGTAATCCCTACTACGGCTTCACTTGTTTTTTCAACTGCTTCAGTTATCGCGGTCTGAACATTAACGGAAACACTTTTTGAAGCTTTCGTTCCATTATTCTCTGGTTGTGTCACTGTCTCAGTTCCATTCTTCGGCCCAACATTATACGGAAGAGCTCCAAGGTTTGCTAAAGCTGGAATGCTAAAAATAACGATAAGACCACCAATAATTGCACCAGCTATACTTGCAAAAAAGATTTTTCCTTTAGACCCTTTTTGTCGTTCATAACGGGTTGTTTGATCACCATCATAATAGCCCATGATATCAATCCTTTCACTAAGCAATTGAATTTCAGTCTTTCATTCTTATAAATCCATTATAACCATTGTCTAGCAGAATTTTAATTTTAAGCATTTGTCCAGATCTAAAAATTTTAAAAATGCCTATTTCACAATGTAAACTCGAGGATACTAACCATGATCTGGACTTTGCTATAAGGGACTTTTCATCCTTTTATACCCAGATAACGAAAAAAGGATAAAAGCGGCTGCCTTCATCCTTTTATCAAACTTATTATACAGCCGTTAATGCAGTTGGCTTTTTAGGATCCGTATCCAATAGGTGGAACTGCTCTCCTGCTCGAATTCCCCGGCTTTCCAGCGTTTGTGAAACAGCCATTCTAGCAAGGTCTTTCATATTATTATCCTGACTTAAATGCGCTAAATATATTTTCTTTGTTTGATCTCCAATGACCTCACTCATTGCAATTGCGGCATCTTCGTTGGAAACATGTCCATAGTCACCCAATATTCTACGTTTAATATTCCAAGGGTAGCGCCCCATGCGAAGCATCTGTACATCATGGTTGCTTTCAAATACATAGACGTCCGCATTTGCAATAATCCCCTTCATCCGATCACTCACATATCCGGTATCGGTGATTAACACAAGCTTTTTTCCTTCATGATGAAATACGTAAAACATCGGTTCAGCGGCGTCGTGGGAAACACCAAAAGATTCAATATCCAACGAACCAAAACTTTTTACCGTCTCCATATCAAAGGTAAACTTTTGCTCAATCGGTACTTCTCCAATTAAGCCATCCATTGCTTTCCACGTTTTTTCATTTGCGTAAATTGGCAAGTTATATTTACGGGCAACGATTCCTATGCCTTTAATATGATCGCTATGTTCATGCGTCACTAATAAACCGTTGAGGCTCTTCATCTCCCGGCCGATTTGCTGGAATAAAGCGTCCATCTGTTTCCCGCTTAAGCCAGCATCAACCAAAAATCTCTGGTCCTCCGTCTCCACATAGATCGCATTTCCCGTACTCCCACTTGCGAGAACACTAAAATGCATGGTCATCTCTATTCACTCCGTTATATTATTTTTGTCACGATTAAACTCAATTACTTGCCCTTCAAAAGCATGGACGAATAGATTTTCTTCCCCATTGACAACAATTCTCCATGTTGGGGCAAGCACTTGAGACGCAGCTAATTGTATGAGCGTAGAATAACCTAGTTCCACTTTTGTAATCTCACTTTTAGGTTCTAGGTATCCTTTTTTATATAAGATTTCAATTGCCCCTAAAGGAGCCAAAATCTCTTCCTCTCTCGACATTTCTTCGATTTCTTCAAGAAAGGTTTGTTCATAAATTTCAACTTCGTTCTTTTCGTTGATATAAAAAGTCAACTTTCCATTTAAGTTATGATACATCATCTTTCCGTCATAAACTTGATAGAAAGTAATCGTCCCGTTCGAATCATCTTTTTCCCAAAAACGATACTTTTCTCCCGCTGGGACAATTCCAGCAATGATAGCAGCAAACTCTTCTGGATTAAACTTTTCACTGAGTTTAATTGGTTCGTCAAGTTGCCCAATCATCAAGGAGCCGTCTTCATTATTGCTAATTCCTTGAACATTATTAGGCAAAACCTCATCCTCTGAAAAAACTTTAGGTTTTACGCTAATATAACGATCCTTTTTTATTTCTTGTGCTGGCTGACTATAGGTTAATTTAATTTCATTGTTTTCAAGCATTTCCTCAATTGAAGCCTCTTCAATTGCCTCGTAGTTCGACTCACTTTGTGTATTGGTAAACTGAAAAATGAGGTAGATGTCTAATAGAAGGAAACTGATGATAAAGATGGTTTTGATTCTGCTCCAATCCATTAAACACCGCTCCCTTCATCTGCCGTCAACTCATACCATTCGCCATTATATAAATAGAACCAGCCTGGTTCAAGCGTAACAACGGAAACATCCTGTGCATTTTTCAGCATATAATACCCTGGCGTAATATCTTCAATTACCTCCGCATCGAGCCCAGTTTTTTGTAAGATCGTTGAAATTACCTCACTGCCAGTAGATAAGCTTATCTTTTGAACATCGCGGTTCAAAAGCATTTCTAACTGAAAGCCTGGTCTTTCATAAAGTTTAACCTCCGACTGTCCCCATTCTTGAACAATTTCAGATAACCCCACCTGATTAAAGATTGGATATCCCTCATCGCTATACATACGAAAGACAACCTGTTGATTAAAATCATCTTTATGAACAAACCGAAAAGGATCGGTCCACCCACTATGACCATTTACAAAATCAATGCTTCTCTGAATTAAATTACTGGTTCCTATCACCGATTCATTTTCCCGAAACGGTTTAACATACGTAATAATATTTGTTTTATTATTCACCGTTAATTTACTAGCCTCAGCAATATACTCTTCTCCATCCGAAACGAAGTTCCTTTGGACAAATCTTGGGTCTGTGAAAATCGCATCCCTTAATAATTCCGTTTCAATTGGGTTTCGTAGATACGTATACTTTTTCATTTCAGTAGCGTACTTCGGCAAGTAAATTTGTTTATTGTCTTTGCCTTCAAAAGTTATATAGGAATCATAGGACGTAGCCTTTTGAAAATAATTTCGAAACAGCTCATTGATTGCTGCTAAATTGACATTTCCAATATAAGATTGCTGACTGGTTGAAGAGTAAAAGTAAACCTTGCCTTCTGAACCCTCACCGGCCACAACATCAATAATCATTCGGTCAAAATCAAATTTAGGCATATCAGGATCTTCGAAGTTTAATACCTTCCGATAAATTTCGATAGGAATTTCATCTGGAAAGATAAATTCCGTATATTTTCCTTTTGCTAACTGATCCATTAACTCTGAGCTATGATCAGCATATCGTCTAATATCATAGAACTTCCATTTTCCAAGCATAATGATCAATTCATCAATTTCCTGACTATCCTGTGTACCATACTTTTCGCCAGCAACATGGAACACCACTTGTTGAGGTTTAACCACATTTTTAATTTCCATCTTTGAACCTAGGGCGACTTCATTTACTGTATCTTCATTTCCAATCAGTTCGTAATTCGGTTGGAAGGTCCAAATGTTCCAAGTTAGGATTGCACTTAGACCAATTAAGAACGTTAAAATAAAGGTTTTTATCGTTTCAAACTTCATGACCACTCATCCTCTGCTGTTCGGTCATAAGGAAGGGTAAAGAAGACTGTCGTTCCTTTTCCTTCCACGCTTTCCGCCCATATATCTCCATCATGTGCTTGAACCATCTCCTTGGCTATTGCCAGACCTAGACCTGTTCCGCCAAGCTTACGTGTTCGCGCTTTGTCTACTCGATAGAAGCGGTCAAAAATTTTACCCACATTCTCTTTAGGAATCCCCATCCCTTGGTCAGAAATGCTGATGACAATCTCACTATCTTCTTCCTTCACTCTAAAAGTAATTTGTCCCCCTTTAGGTGAATACTTCATTGCATTTGAAATAATATTATCTAGTACTTGTGTAATTTTATCATTATCAATCTCTACGAAAATAGCGGCCTCAGGTATTTCTCGAACAAACGTGACGTTTTGATTTTTAGTAAGTTCAAAGCGGTCAATCACCCTATTGAAATAAAGGGAGAAGTCAATCCATTCCTTTGCTAAGTGATAATCCGTTCGATCCATTTTACTAAGTTGCAATAAATCATTCACAAGTCTAATCATTCTTTCTGTTTCTGTACGAGTCGTTTGCAAGAACTGAGGAGCAATATCTTTATCATCCAACGCCCCATCTGCCAAAGCTTCTAAATAACTTCTCATTGTCGTCAGTGGCGTGCGTAATTCATGGGAAACATTTGCTACGAACTCACGCCGTTCCATTTCAATTTTTTCTTGTTCGGTTATATCATGGAGAACGGCAATTAACCCATTCACAAAACCACTTTCTTTTTGAATGACAGAAAAGTTGGCACGTAAAATGAGAGGCTTCTTTTCTGTACTAAAATCAAGAATAACTGATTCCTGTTCTAGTAATAAGTCCTCAAAAGTGTAATCTTCTTCTAATCCTAGAATCGAAACAATTTCACTCGAGAGAGCTGTTTCACGTGAAACATCCAACATATCCGCTGCCGGTTTATTGATTAATATAATTTTTCCTTTGCGGTCTGTTGCAATGACACCATCTGTCATGTTCGAGATAACAGAGCTTAACTTCCGCTTTTCTCCCTCAGTTGTTGCTGTTGCTTCCTGGAGTTTCTTCGTCAACACATTAAATGTCATTGCAAGTTGACCAATTTCATCGTTATCATACACTTTAACTTTCCGAGAAAAGTTTCCCCTTGTCATGACAAGAGCTTGTTTCTTCATATCCGCAATCGGTCTCGTAATGGTTTTGGCTAGCAGAATTCCTAACAGCGCGGTGAAAACAAGAGCAATCCCTGTACCCGTAAACAAAATTCGATTAATGTCTTTCATCTGGGAAAAGATATTTTCAACCTTTGCAACGAGGTAAACAGCGCCAATTACTTCCCCTTCTGAGAAGATTGGGGTTGACTGAACCCAAACACGATTTGGCTTTACGGTTTGCTTATCTACCTGAATACTTCCCTCATCTTTTTCAAGGGCAATGGACCTTTTAATTTTTAATTCTGTGATCCGTTGACCAACGATCCCTTGTTTACTTGGGTCCGACGTGCCGAGTATCCGAAAATTACTCGCATCAATCACACGGACTTCTGAGATATCTGAAGCTGAAGGCTTATAATCTTTTAACAATTGCCGAATGGCTTCTTCTTTCGTCGGATCCTCTTTCCCTCTCTCTTTCACCATTTCCTCTTCAATATCAAATACAAGCATATCGACGCGTTGTTCAAGTGAGTTCTGAAAGTTCGTCATTAACGTATCTTCTAAAGTCCGTACGAAATACACACCAATGATTTGCATGGCGATTAAAATTAATAGCACATAAATAATGACAAATTTTAGATGAATCGAACGAAAAAAACCGACCTTTTTCATGAACCTTATTTACTCCTGTTCAGAGTTTCTTAGGTAATAGCCAACTCCTCTACGGGTTACAATCCACGTAGGATGACTAGGATTATCCTCTATCTTTTCACGTAGGCGACGCACTGTGACATCGACTGTACGGACATCACCATAATAATCATATCCCCAAACAGTCTGAAGCAAATGTTCTCTCGTCATGACTTGTCCAATATGTTTCGCCAAATAATGGAGCAGTTCAAATTCACGATGTGTGAGCTCGATTGTTTCCCCACGCTTGGAGACAACATATGCATCTGGGTGAATCGTTAATGAACCAACCGTTATTTCGTTTGTCTGCTCTTCTTCCTCTACGCGTGCAGCAATTTGCTGGTGTCGGCGTAGGTTCGCTTTCACTCTGGCAATTAATTCACGCGTACTAAATGGCTTGGTCACATAATCATCTGCACCTAGCTCCAGACCAAGGACCTTATCAATTTCAGAGTCTTTGGCTGTAAGCATAATAATCGGCATTTCATATTTTTTTCGGACTTCACGGCATACTTCCATTCCATCTTTTAAAGGCAGCATGATGTCCAGTAAAATGATATCAGGCTGAATCTCTTCTACCATCTCTAGGGCTGTATTTCCATCATAAGCACAATAAACTTCATAACCTTCTTTTTTTAAATTGAATTGTAAAATATCTGCAATCGGCTTTTCATCATCGACAACAAGGATCTTTTTTTCCATCATCTCTATTCTCCTTTTCGTCCTTCTATAGTCTATTTCATTTTAAACTTACATTTTTCGTTTTCATAAAAATGTTCTATCTTATCTATTTTACTGTATTCTAACGAAAAACTAAATTCATCTAGCATAGGTTATGCAAAACATCCGTGGAAAATAGGCCAATAATAGGAAAAAGCCTCTAGCCGTTCTAGAGACTTTTTTCCTATTATATTAACGGCTAAGCACTGACCGAGGATCAACCACTTTGCCATTTTTGCGAACTTCAATATGAAGATGAACTCCTGTTGAGTCTCCAGTAGAACCCATTACTCCAATTTTAGAACCTTTAGCCACTGTTTGTCCAGCTTTAACGGAGATGGAATTAAGGTGTGCATACAATGTGCGATACCCATTTTGATGGTCAATAATGACTTTATTTCCATATCCGTCATTTTGATTGCCTGCTGAAACGACTACGCCATTATCAATCGTCTTAATGGAGCGTTCACTTGGCCTCGCAATATCCATTCCTTTATGGAAGCTTCCCCAACGGTAGCCCATATTACTAGAAACGTAGCCGCCGTTTGTTGGCCAAACGAAATCACCAGTTCCTCGGGATGGAACTACTTTGGTTCCTTTAATCACTATTTCCTCTACCGGCTCTTCTAGAACCTTTGTTTCAATAGCCTGCTTATCGACAACTTCGCCATTTTTTTCTGTTATGGAATACGTTACACCTTTTTTTCCATCTTTTCCTTCTTGTTTAACTTTTGTATCTCCCTTAAACATCGAATCGTCTTCCACGACTTTCTTTTCGTGGGAAACTGTTTCGGTTTGATATACCTCTTTCGTAATTTCCACGACCGCTAATGGTTTCTGATACGTTACAATCAGTTCCATACCTGGTTTGATAAGGGTATCTTCACCAAGTTTAGGGTTAAGTGAGACTAATTGTTTTAAATTTAAATCATGATCTGTTGCAATGCTTCCAAGAACATCTCCTGATTTCACTTTATATTTCTTTTCTTCTAACGTACCTTTATTAAAAAGCTGAACAGCATCTTCAATAGATAAAACTTCCTCAGGATTTACCTTTGCTTCTTTAACAACCACTTCTTCTGACAGTTTAGCATCTAAAATTCGGGTTTGATCTTCTTTTAATTGTGGTAAAGATTCATTAGGCATAGCCTGTCTTTGGTTATACTCAGCCAATTCTTCTTCACTCATATGTTGTAATAATAATTCATTGATGACGTTCTCAGCAGAATCCTGATTGCTTACATAAGCAACTTCCTTTTCATCAATGATCAATGCAGAAGCATTAGCCTGAATTTCCATTTTTTCTTCTACTTTCTCTAATACTTCCTCAGTATTAAGGGAAACTTCCGCTAAGAAAGTTTGCTCTGGAATGAAAGCTATTTCTGATGAAGCATCTAACTCAATCTCTTTATATTTTTCTTTAAATTTATTTAGTTTTTCTTCAATGACTTTTTCGACTTCTTGCTGATCCGCTACTGTTCCAATGAATTCATCTTGTATGTATACATGATAGAATGTCGTTAATTCTGGATTTGAAGTAGCCATTGCATTTCCTGTTCCGAATGTAAGCGCAGTTCCGATTATTGCGGCTACGATTGTATTTTTCATTACTGGTATTCCTTTTCGCATAAACCCTAGTAATGTCGTTCCTCTCTTTGCCATGATATCCTCCTGCAGGTACATAAGAACTAGTACCATAGTTTATAATTCTAGTAAATCACCTTTTTAAGGGTACCATATTTGGTAAAAAAAAGATTATTTGATTTCATAATGTAACAAAAATGTATAATAACTGACATTTTACTACAATACAACGGGTTTTTTCTGCACCTTGACTAGTAAGTCTTTCTCTCCAAAGCGATGTCAAAACCTTGAAAAATAAAGGATCCCTCGACCACCGCTTTGCAGAACATGTTCTTTTACATTACTAAAATAGTAAAAATAGGCCACATTTATCTTCTGTAACATTTCTGTAATCTAAACAACAATTAAGGAGATTTTTGCAGGCTTTGCCACTTTTCAAGTAGCGAAGCGTTGCCCCCTTACAGGTACAGTCGCCTAAAAAACTTCCTTAAACCATAAAAATAAACAAAAAAAGGAACGTGTAGCTATCTACACGCTCCCTTTTTTAATGGCTCAGGACGGAATCGAACCGCCGACACATGGATTTTCAGTCCATTGCTCTACCGACTGAGCTACTGAGCCAAACAACAAGCAGAATTTAATATGTAAAGTGACCCGTACGGGATTCGAACCCGTGTTACCGCCGTGAAAGGGCGGTGTCTTAACCGCTTGACCAACGGGCCAGTTAAAGAAATGGTGAGCCATGAAGGACTCGAACCTTCGACCCTCTGATTAAAAGTCAGATGCTCTACCAACTGAGCTAATGGCTCTCATTATAACTTGTCATAATTCGACAATTTTCGTCGTCCTTGAACGACTTTTTTATATTAACATAGTGATTAACCTTTGTACATGTTTTTTTAAAAACTTTTTTAAAGGCCTTTTACCTTGCCGCTATAAACAAAAAAAGACCTCCAAGATAGGAGGCCATTTTTTCATATTCGGATTAAATCTGTCTCCAAGGACTACGCACGACATTTGTTTGATTCCGATCTGGTCCCACCGAGAAAATTGATAACGGAATTCCCGTTAACTGTGAAACCCGTTCAACATAATGTCTAGCGTTTTCAGGTAATTCACTCAATGTTTTGCAACCAGTGATATCTTCCTTCCAACCTGGGAGTTCTTCGTAAACTGGTTCACACTCAGCAAGAACTTTCAGGCTCGCTGGAAATTCCTCCATCACTTTTCCGTTATAACGGTATGCAACACAAATTTTTAATGTATCAATGCCGGTTAAAACATCAATGGAGTTAAGAGACAAGTCTGTTAAACCACTAACGCGCCGGGCATGACGGACAACAACACTATCAAACCAACCAACACGGCGTGCTCTTCCCGTAGTTGTTCCATATTCACGCCCCACTTCACGAATTTGATGGCCAATCTCATTGTCTAACTCTGTTGGAAATGGTCCATCCCCGACTCGAGTCGTATAAGCTTTACAGACACCTACTACATGATTAATTTTACTTGGGCCTACACCAGACCCAATGGTTACCCCTCCTGCCACAGGGTTAGAGGATGTAACAAATGGATAGGTCCCTTGGTCAATATCCAGCATAACCCCTTGTGCCCCTTCAAACAAGACACGTCGACCTTCATCTAGCCCATCATTTAAAACAACCGAAGTATCGCATACATACTTTGCAACCTGTTGACCGTATTGATAATACTCTTCGAAAATATCTTCTATTTTGAACCCTTCAGTTTCGTACATTCTTTCAAACAAACGATTCTTTTCTTCTAAATTTCGTCTGAGTTTCTCTTCAAATACTTCTCGATCAAGAAGATCGGCCATCCGTATCCCAATACGCGCTGCTTTATCCATGTAAGCAGGTCCAATCCCCTTTTTCGTCGTTCCAATTTTATTAGCACCTTTTCTTGCCTCTTCCACTTCATCTTGCTTTAAGTGATAAGGCAAAATGACATGTGCTCGATTTGAAACTCGAAGGTTTTCCGTCGAAACCCCTTTGTCGTGGAGGTATGCTAGTTCTTGTACTAGCGCTTTCGGATCGACAACCATTCCGTTTCCAATGACGCAAACTTTATCTTTATAAAAGATACCAGATGGGATTAAGTGCAGCTTATATGTTTCACCATTAAATTTAATTGTATGTCCTGCATTATTTCCACCTTGATAACGGGCAACTACCTCAGCATTCTCTGATAGGAAGTCTGTAATCTTTCCCTTTCCTTCGTCTCCCCATTGCGTTCCGACTACAACAACTGATGACATTTCCGAAAGCACCTCCAATAATATTATGTAAAAGTTCCTGTTTACTAACCAATTAAGTCAATTTTAACAGTTTTATCCGTAAAATTCCATTAAAATACGAACATTTTTAAATAAAATCGATTAATATGTTCACATTATAGTTTCCCCGATAAGTAAAGATTCTATTATCAATTGCTCTTATAAAAATTATTTTTCCTGAAAAGAAAAGGCTGTTTTCGTGAAGTTTGTTTTTAAAATCCTAAAACCTTGTAAACAAAACTTTGGAATGGAATCTAGCCAATTCATTTTATATTTCCTTATAATAAGCAACAATCTTTGAGAAAAGTGCCTTGAGCAAAGCGCAAAAGAAAAAAGAGAGGCGCATGAATTTTTTCATGCGCCCAACTGTTTCTCCATTTAGTTACTACTCCTCCGGATTACAAGTTTTGTATTAATAAATATTTTTTTCGCAACTTGTCTACCAGCGATGCGTTCCAAGATAGTATCTACTGCCGTTTCACCCATTACCTCTGTATGGACTTTGACTGTAGACAAAGCAGGAAATACATATTTGGAAACACTGATGTCATTGACCCCTATTAAGCTTACACGTTCTGGTACTTTGACTTCCTCTTCATTTAACGCTCGTAAAGCACCAATAGCAATCAGATCATTTGCTGCAAAGAAGGCTGTAGGAAGTGAGTCTCCTTTTTCTTCAATTGCTTGTTTCATCATCCTGTAACCATCTTCAACTGAAAACGTTCCAATCCACATATTGCTTTCATCTAGTCGTTTTGCTTCTAATAGATAGGACTTGAAGGTTTTCTCCCTGATTTCCTCAATCTCAGCGGAATGATCCTTAAATTCTTCACGACCACCTAAGTAGCCAATTTTAGAATGTCCCTGCTCAATAAAATGCTTTAGAACCGTCCTTGTTACTTTTTCAAAGTCGATGACAATTGCATCAAATTTATCTTCTTCAGGATTTGAGTCAACAAAAACGAGATGCTCGGCAATTTTCGATAATTCTTCAACCTGTCCGTTACTAAACTTCCCAACTGCAATAATCCCCTGGATATCTTCCTGCTTCATACTCTCAATACTGTTATAGAAATTGACCACCTGAACTCCGTGCTGCTCACAGCGCTGTTCAATCCCTAGCCGAATTGACATATAATACAGATCATTTAATTCCTCTTTTTCTGTATACCAAAGGAGAATTCCAACCCGAGCTGAATTGGCTTTTTTAGAAGGGCGTTTTTTATACGAAAGTGCCTCTGCAACTTCAAAAATTTTCTTTTTGGTTTCATCGCCAACAGATAATGTTGAATCATAGTTAAGGACTCGCGAGACTGTTGCAATTGAAACACCTGCTTTTTCAGCAATGTCTTTAATGGTCGCCATGTTTCACTTCCTTTCAGTGCCATCGCACTTAAACTATTTGTTTCTTTTCTAAAACGAGTACGGAATTCTCCTATTTAATTCTTAACTTTTAATATGCTCTATAAATCTTCTAAACCCTGCTTGTCCCGCTTCATTACGCTTATACACACCAGCGTCCTCTAATACACGCATGAATTTCTTCCCCACTTCAGTCTTTACAAGATCCTGAACGTTTTCTTTTGTTGGGTTGCATGATTTTAGTTCGTCAGCCCATGACTGATGAATGGGGTTAATTGCATTCTGCTCCCCTATTAGGTATCTTACAATTTCCCCTAGTTCCATTTCTAGTCGTGCTGGTAAAACAGCTAACCCCATCACTTCAATTAAACCGATGTTTTCCTTTTTGATATGGTGTACATCTGCATGAGGATGGAAAATACCTAATGAATGCTCGTCATTCGTTCGATTGTTTCGAAGCACAAGGTCCAGCTCGTATTTGCCATTTCTTTTTCGCGCAATTGGTGTAATCGTGTTATGCGGCGTCTCACCGGTAAAAGCAAGAATGTCAACTCCAGGATCACTATACTGTCTCCAGGCTTGTAAAATATGGTCCCCTGCTTCAATTAGCTCTTCCTTATCTTTGCTTTTTAAGCGAAGAACGGACATTGGCCATTTTACAGTACTGAATTCAACGTTTGCAAAACGGTCACATGCAAAGGTGATCTCATCTTCCGCCTTTGCCATCGCAAATTCATAGTTCCCCCCCTGGTAATGATCATGAGTTAAGATGGAGCCCCCAACGATTGGGAGATCTGCGTTTGAGCCAATAAAATAGTGCGGGAACCTTTCAACAAAACCTAGTAAGCGTATAAACGTGTCTTTGCTTATTTTCATATCACGATGCTTTTCACACAGCAGGATACAATGTTCGTTGTAATACACATATGGTGAGTACTGCAAATACCAAGTTTCATCCTCAAGCGGAACGGGGATGATTCGGTGGTTAGAGCGAGCTGGGTGACCAATTCTGCCCGCATACCCTTCATTTTCTACACATAGCAAGCACTTTGGATAAGTAGAATTAGTAGTTTTCATTTCTTTTTCCAATGCAATTTGTTTAGGGTCCTTTTCAGGCTTTGATAAATTGATTGTGATATCAAGCTGGCCATACTCCGTCTCAACTTTGTATTCAATGTTCTTTTCAATTCGCTTCATTTGAATATAATTGCTATTTTTACTAAGCTCATAGAAATAGTTTGTTGCAGTAGCTGGGTCCTTCTTATATAGATCGTAAAAATGACGTGTAACAGCAGAAGGTAGTGGCATCATTGTGTTCATGAGTTTACTACCGAGTATCTCCTTCGCATCAAAATAGTCCTCGATTACTCCGTGTTCACATGCATACTCAATTAGTTCTTCAAGTAAGGTAGGAATGTCCTTATCGGTTGAAACTTGATTGGTTAATGAAAAGCCCTCGAGATTGAGCAAGGAAAGGATCTGATTTCGCACATAAATACGGTCTTCTAGTTGAATCAGTCCCACTGTGACAGCTTTTTCTGTTAGCTGTTGTACGGTTTCATAAATATTCATGTTATCCCCCTTCAGCTTTCGTACCCATTTGGGTGGTTTACATGCCAGTTCCACGCATCCTTCATAATTTCTTGTATAGACGTACGTTTGGGCTCCCATCCTAATACTTCCTTTGCTTTACCTGATGAGGCAATTAAAATACTAGGGTCCCCTGCTCGACGTTCACCAATCTTCACCGGGATATCACGTTCTGTCACCGCTTTTGCTGCCTCAATCATCTCTTTGACTGAAAAACCACTATTGCTTCCAAGGTTAAAAAAGTTACTTGAACCGCCATTTTTAAGGTAATTTAGAGCAAGGAGATGCGCGTGAATTAGATCCTCAACATGGATATAATCGCGGATACATGTGCCATCTGGCGTATCGTAGTCCTCACCGAAGACTGTAATGAACTCTCTCTTCCCAAGGGCCGTTTGTAAAACAACTGGAATTAAGTGTGTTTCAGGATCATGGTCTTCCCCAATTTCACCTGTTGCACGTGCACCAGCAACATTAAAATATCGTAACGATACGAATTTAATGTTATGCGCCATTTCTGACCATTTCATCATTTTTTCCATCGTCAGTTTTGTTTCACCATATGTGTTCGTTGGCACTGTTGGCATATCTTCTGTAATAGGCACTTGCTTTGGCTCACCATATGTTGCCGCCGTTGATGAGAAGACAATGTATTTCACATTGTTATTTTTCATTGTCTCAAGCACAACCTGTGTTCCATATACATTGTTGTCGTAGTATTTTAATGGATCAATCATGGATTCTCCGACAAGTGAATTTGCCGCGAAATGAATCACTGCGTCTATTGTTTCTTTTTCAAAAACAGCTTGTAAAAAGGCGCGGTCACGGATGTCACCCTTATAGAATTTCGCTTTTGGGTGTACAGCCTTTTGGTGACCTGTCTGAAGATTGTCAACAACCACAACCTCCTCATTTGCATCAATTAGCTGATAAACTGCATGAGAACCAATATAACCTGCCCCACCTAAAACTAAAATACTCATTTCAACCGCTCCTTATTGTTAGACAGTGGGAGGTCCCCCGTCCCATTCTTTTGCACCATCGCCAATGCTCACCTCATAGAAGGAAGCTTTGTAACCCATAGTTTTTTCATAAATTTCTTCAATTGCCTTGATGATTTTTGGTGCTTTGTTTTTTTCAACAAACGCAATGGCGCAGCCACCAAATCCGGCTCCTGTCATACGGGCACCAAGGACACCCTCTTGTGCCCAAGCAGCCTCCACTAGCGTATCAAGCTCAATCCCCGTCACTTCATAATCATTACGTAGTGAAGTGTGAGAAGCATTTAGCAGGCGACCAAATTCCGCTAGATTTCCACTTTTTAATGCCACTAACGCCTGAAGTGTTCTTTCATTTTCATACACAGCATGTTTGGCACGTTTTTGCAAAATTTCATTCGTAATAAGATGTTTGTGTTGTTCAAATTGCGTAGTTGACATATTACCTAATGCTTTTATATCTAACTTCTGTTGCAATTGCTTTAAGGCCTGTTCACATTCACTACGGCGCTCATTGTATTTCGAATCAGCAAGCTCTCTGCGTTTGTTTGTGTTCATGATTAGAATGAAATGCTCATCAAGATCGAGCGGTGCGTATTCATACGCCAATGTATCACAATTAAGTAAAATTCCGGAGTTTTCTTTCCCCATGCCGATTGCGAATTGGTCCATAATCCCACTATTCACACCAATAAACTTATTCTCAACTAGTTGACCAATCTTCACCAACTCAACTCGGTCAATAGTGAGGTTAAATAATTTTTTAAACAAAACCCCTGAAACAAGTTCAATGGAGGCAGATGATGACAACCCCGCGCCGTTCGGAATATTGCCGTAGTATAGGACATCTACTCCTGTTTGAATGTCATATCCTTTTTCACAAAGGTAACGAAGCATTCCCTTCGGATAATTAGCCCAATCGTGTTGCTTATCGTACTCAAGGTTGTTCAATTCAAATTCGATCACACCAACCTGTTCGAAGTTCATGGAATACATTCTAATTTTCTGATCATCACGCTTTCTTGCTAACGCGAAAGTTCCCTTCGTAATGGAAGCAGGAAAAACGTGACCACCGTTGTAATCAGTGTGCTCACCTATTAAATTGATCCTCCCTGGCGCAAAAAAGGTTCTGTAATCGCTTTCGTTAAATACTGCTCTAAATTTATCTGAAAGTTGACTGAGTTGCATCCGTGTAGCCTCCCACGACGTAATAAACTGCTTTATATAAAACAGTTTATATTCATTAGTAATGTATTTCAATGTTTTTACTAAAATTTTTACTAAAAGCATTACTCCCACCAATATACGAACTAAATTATCCCGAGTAGCAAATTACCTGATTTACTAACAATTTTTATGTATCTAGGTTACAGCCCTTAGCCTCTAAACCGCTATACCGTTTTCTCCCTCGTAATTTTCACCACCAAAAACAAAAAAAAGGCTGTCCAAAAGAATTTTACTTCTGGGCACCCTCTTTTCTTTTGAAGATATATAAATACAACATTGAATCCACTCAAGGCATTACTCAGCGATGCGGATGGCGAGCCTCCTCACCCTTCCTGTTGATTCTGGAGGAGACAAGCACCTCCCACTATGCTTTTATGCCCCTGGTGGAATTGCCGACGAGTCAAACCTTGTCTCTAAGTTTACGAATTTATTATATTCTTTAACAAACGCAAGTTGGACCGTACCAACGGGACCATTACGTTGTTTGGCAATAATAATTTCAATGATATCCTTGTTTTCTGACTCTTTATCATAGTAGTCATCACGGTAAAGGAAGGCAACGATATCTGCATCCTGCTCAATACTTCCCGATTCACGAATATCAGACATCATTGGACGTTTATCTTGACGTTGTTCCACCCCACGAGAAAGCTGGGATAAGGCAATAACCGGTACTTCTAATTCCCTCGCCAAAGCCTTTAAGGAACGAGAAATCTCTGATACCTCCTGCTGACGGTTTTCGCCAGAGCGGCCATTCCCTTGAATAAGTTGCAAGTAGTCAATAAGGATCATTCCTAAGCCATGTTCTTGCTTCAATCGACGGCATTTAGAGCGAATATCACCGATTTTTACACCAGGTGTATCGTCTATGAAAATACCAGAATTCGATAAACTCCCCATTGCCATCGTAAGTTTTCCCCAGTCCTCGTCTGTTAGAGAACCTGTTCTTAAATTCTGGGCATTAATGTTCCCTTCCGCACAAATCATACGCATAACAAGCTGCTCAGCTCCCATCTCAAGACTAAAGATGGCAACATTTTCGCCTGTTTTAGTGGCGACGTTTTGAGCAATATTTAAGGCAAACGCCGTTTTACCAACAGATGGACGAGCGGCAACAATAATCAAATCATTTCGTTGGAATCCAGCTGTCATGCGATCAAGTTCTGAGAACCCAGTAGCAATCCCCGTGACATCACCAACACGGTTGTGCAAAGTTTCAATATTATCATAAGTTCGGACAAGTACATCCTTAATATTATGGAAAGCACCCGCATTTTTACGCTGAGCAACTTCCAGAATGCTTTTTTCTGCCTCACTAAGAAGGGATTCAACTTCATCTTCCCTTTGATAACCGTCAGAGGCAATTGTAGTCGCTGTACGAATTAATCTTCTAAGTAAGGATTTTTCTTCTACAATACGAGCATAATACTCAATATTCGCTGCCGTTGGGACAGAAGCGGCAAGTTCACTTAAATAACTAACTCCGCCTGTGTCTTCTAATAGTTTAGCTGCTGCTAGTTCTTCCGTTACCGTTACTAAATCGACCGCTTTCCCCTTATCGTTTAAGTTTAACATCACTTCAAAAATTTTTTGGTGCGCGGCACGATAAAAATCCTCAGGAATAAGGACCTCTGAAGCTACAGTTAAAGACGAAGGCTCTAGAAAAATGGCACCCAACACTGCCTGTTCCGCTTCAATATTTTGCGGTGGCATCCGATCGGCTATTAATTCGTTCATCTATAAACCTCCCATAAGAGAATAATAGGTTAAAGCCTAAAACCCCTCACTGATTTCACTTGAAGTGGCATATTAAAGGAGCAAACCCTCTTGTGAAAAGCTGCTTGATAAAAAGTATAGTTAACATCTCAGAAATGTTTAGATATTTACAAAAAAACTGAACTGCTGACTTCGCTTGCCAGGAACAATCCTTCACATACAGTTCAAGTAAAAGCCCTAATGAAAAAAGTGATCAGCTAAAAAACTAATCACATCGATTTTAAAATAGAAAGGACAGAAAGCATTGCTGCATTCCTGCCGATGTCTTTATCATAACATGTTTTGATTGTAAATGAACTGCCAAATTTAGCTTACTTCTTTTACATGTACATTTAACGTTGCTGTTACCTCAGAATGTAACTTAACCGGAACCTTCGTTACTCCAAGTGCCCGGATGGCATCACTTAACTCAATTTTGCGCTTATCAATTTTAATTTTATGCTTCTTTTGCAGTTCTTCTGCAATTTGCTTGCTAGTAATTGATCCGAATAAGCGTCCACCTTCGCCCGATTTTGCAAGCAATTCCACAGTTAAGTTTTCAAGTTTTTCTTTTAATTCTTTCGCTTGTTCTAACTCCTCTTGGGCTTGTTTTTCTTCTTTTTTCTTTTGTGCATTGAGTGAACTCATTGCTGCAGATGTTGCCTCTACAGCTAGCCCTTGTTTAATAAGGAAGTTATGTGCATAACCGTCTGAAACATTTTTTATTTCCCCTTTTTTCCCTTTCCCTTTAACATCTTTCAAAAAAATGACTTTCATTCTTTATTTCCCCCTTCGAGATAATCTGTTATCGCCTCTTGTAACATCCTTTCAGCTTCTTCAAGAGACACATTCTGTAATTGTGTGGCTGCATTCGTCAAATGGCCACCGCCTTGAAGGTTCTCCATAATCACTTGAACATTCACTTCTCCTAGTGACCGGGCACTAATGCCAATAAGATTGTCGGCGCGTTTTGAAATAACAAAGGAAGCACTAACTTGATCCATTGTTAACAGTGTATCAGCCGCCTGAGCTATGATAACTTGATTGCTTAGTTCTTCATCATTAGCCTTAGCAATCACAATTCCTTCATGGAAAAAGTAAACATTTTCAATGATTCGCGCACGTTTAATATACGTATTGACATCTTCTTTTAAGAACTTCTGAACAAGAATGGTATCCGCCCCATGGCTTCGTAAATAAGATGCAGCATCAAAAGTCCGAGAACCTGTTCTTAACGTAAAACTTTTTGTATCAACAATAATTCCTGCAAGGAGCGCTGTTGCTTCTAACATTTTAATCTTGCTATTTTTCGGTTGATACTCCAGGAGTTCTGTCACTAATTCTGCTGTTGAAGACGCATAAGGTTCCATGTAAACAAGCAGTGGGTTTCGCACAAATTCTTCGCCACGGCGATGGTGGTCAATAACCACTATGTTTTCCACTTGATTTAATAATCGATCATCAATAACGAGTGAAGGCTTGTGGGTATCAACAATAACTAATAAAGTATCATCAGTAGCGATTTCAAAAGCTTGTTCTGGAGTGATAAACCGTGAATATAACTCTTCGTTCTTCTTCACTTCCTCCATCATTCTTTGAACGCTTGTATCAATTTCCTGCTGATTCACCACCACATACCCTTCACGCTTATTCATTTCTGCTACTTTTAAAATTCCAATGGAAGAGCCAATCGCGTCCATATCCGGATACTTGTGTCCCATTATAAGGACCTTATCACTTCCACTAATTAGATCACGTAAAGCATGGGAAATGACTCTTGCACGAACACGGGTACGCTTTTCAACTGGATTCGTTTTTCCACCATAAAATTTAACTTTACCATTTGGAACTTTAATGGCAACTTGGTCACCACCGCGCCCTAAAGCCAAATCAAGACTTGACTGTGCTTGAATACCTAATTCAGGTAAAGAAGAGACCCCTGTTCCTACACCAATGCTCAGCGTTAACGGCACATTTTGCTTTAAAGCCGTATCTCGTACTTCATCAAGAATGGAAAACTTCCCTTTTTCTAATAATTGTAGAATATGTTCGTTAAAGACGCCAATAAAACGTTCAGAAGATACTCGCTTTAAAAACACTCCATTATTTGTTGCCCATGTATTTAGAATCGATGTGACTAGATTGTTTAAACTACTTCTCATCTGGTCATCCATTCCTTGAGTTAACTCATCATAGTTATCCAAGTAAATAAAGGCAATAACCGGTCTTTCGTCGTAATAGAGTTTCTCTATTTCTGTTTGCTCGGTTACATCAAAGAAGTACAATAACCTTTCCTCAGCTTTATGAACAACGCGAAACTTACGTTCATGTAATGAGATAACCTCGGTCTCTACTTCTTGTTTAATAAGGGGAATTAGGGCATCTGCAACATCATATAATGAGCGCCCAACGAGTGTATCTTCATTAAAACAAGATGCAATAAATGGATTTGTCCACTCGATCGTGTAATCGTCATTAATTAACAT
Organism: Mesobacillus maritimus; assembly: GCF_023715205.1. GTDB lineage: Bacteria > Bacillota > Bacilli > Bacillales > Cytobacillaceae > Mesobacillus_B > Mesobacillus_B maritimus_C. The sequence continues at coordinate 28,771 of NZ_JAMBNR010000017.1, read as the reverse complement.
GATCCCAATCGGCATTTCCATTAAGGCTTCCTCGCCAACTTTTTTAACCCGATAGGATAATGTCGTAATATAATCTGCCGTTTCTTTCTTCATACGATAAAAGACGTTAAAGATAAAGAAAATTAATAATCCGGTAAGGACATAGCCAATGGCTCCAATCCACCAATTATAAAAGGATAGAACACCAAGAAGAATAAGGAGCACAGCTATTAGCCCATATAAAGGATACTTAATTTGCCGTCTTTCTAAATAAGAAGGCATGTACTCAGCTCCTAAAGTCTAAATTTCTCATCAACCTTTTTTTTCAAAGCGTTTACGTAGGTCAAACCCTAAATCAATTATACCTAATATCCTAATAATATAAAGTACAATTGGAATCAAGAACGATAGGATAATGGCTACAATCAAGACTGCCTTAGAATACCCTTTTATATAGGAAACATGAGCGATAAAGGTAAAGCCTTGAAACAGCATGAGAAATTGTAAAATAAAAATAAGATTGGTTAATGCCCAATACCAGTAGCTCCCAACCTCAGGTTGAATTAGCATGGAAGCCAACAACGAAAGCAAATAATACCATAAGAGGCTTTTTGGTAAAGTCATCATTCGGAATGGAATCCATTTCTGAACATCCAAACCAAACCGTCTCATAATCGGAAAGCTAACCAGTTGAATGAGAAATACAATCATAAACGACGCCATTACGAACATGCTAGGCATTAATGTTTCTAATAAAGCGATTGAACTTTCAAATTGCTCAATAACCGCTTCGTCGACTGTTTGTCCCATGCCTTCGAGCATATTCACCGACGTATCAATCGATTGTTGAAATGTCACAATAAACTCTTCAATCATATTCATATTAAACAAGACGATTGAAACAGCATATTGAGCTAATGTAACTGCTAGAAACACAATAGAGCCTGCTACATAAGTCGCCAGGCGGCTCCTCCCTGCCTTGACCATTGCCCCCATCACAACTCCAGTCAGACCGTACAACAGAGTGAGTGGAATCGCGAGAAAAGTTCCAACGATGAGAGAGAGAATAACAGCTGCGATGAAAAAAATCAATGATTGTTTCCACTGATGTTTAGCTGCAAACATCATAAATGGGATTGGTAAGAAGAAATTTACAACAAGACCTAAACCTGGTATGTACAAAGTAATTAACATTAAGATTGTATAAATAGCGAGTAAAATCGCTCCTTCAGTCAAACGAAAAGTATTCTTATTCAAATTGTCACCTCTTAACAGAATAGACCAACACAAAAACTATTTTAGCTAGTAGGGACGAGAGATTCAACTAATACACTAGTATTTTAAATAGAAAGCCAATGTTGCAAGCCTATAAAAGCAAATTTGTGTACAGTCTCGAAAGTTTTTTGAGAGTAAGACAAAGAAAAAACCTTTAGAATGAATACGTCAAAAAACAATTCCCTATTTAGCGAAAAAAGGCAGCGGGAATCCCCGCTGCCTTTTTTACATATTATTCACCTGAAACATATGGTAATAATGCCATTGTACGTGCACGCTTGATTGCAACTGTCAATTTGCGCTGATATTTCGCGCTTGTTCCAGTTACACGACGAGGTAAAATTTTACCGCGTTCTGAGATGAATTTTTTAAGAAGATCTACATCTTTATAATCGATGTGTGTGATTCCGTTTGCTGTGAAGAAGCAAACTTTACGACGCTTAGCGCGTCCTCCTCTACGTCCTCCCATTGCCATGAGTGTTTCCCTCCTTTGTATTTTATTTTATCGTTCATACAAAACTAGAACGGAAGATCATCATCCGAAATGTCGATTTGACCGCCACCTGCGAATGGATCATCGTCTACCTTTGTGGTTCGTTGCGGTTGGCGTTGATTCTGATTACCGAATGGGTATTCTTGTCCACCATTAGGACGAGAACCAAACTGGTCTCCTCGATCAGATCCTTGACTCTGTCCTCGAGGCTCAAGGAATTGGACACTTTCAGCCATTACTTCTGTAACGTAAACACGTTTTCCGTCTTGACCTTCATAACTACGTGTTTGGACGCGGCCGTCCACACCTGCAAGACTACCCTTTTTCAAGAAGTTTGCAACGTTTTCAGCAGCACGTCGCCAAACGACACAGTTAATAAAATCCGCTTCTCTCTCACCTTGTTGATTAGTAAACGTTCGATTAACAGCAAGAGTAAACGAAGCAACTGCTACTCCATTAGGAGTATACCTTAGTTCCGGATCCTTGGTTAAACGACCAACAAGAATGACACGATTCATCATCAGCAATCAACCCCTTTCCTTCCAGTAAAAGTTCCACGTGGAACACAATTAGCTGAAAGATTTATCTATCAAAAATTATTTTTCGTCTTTAATCACGATGTGGCGAATGATATCTTCGCTGATTTTAGCTAGACGGGAGAATTCTTCTACCGCAGCTGGAGCAGCAATCACCTGAAGGATTTGGTAGTAACCATCACGGAAATCGTTGATTTCGTATGCTAAACGACGCTTACCCCAGTCCTTTGCTTCAGCAACCTCCGCACCATTTTCAGTTAAGATGTTACTGAAACGCTCGGTAAGAGCCTTCTTTGCCTCATCTTCAATGTTTGGACGGATGATGTACATAATTTCGTACTTTCTCATCACTTTCACCTCCTTTTGGACTAACGGCCCATATTAATGGGCAAGGAGCAATTATTCATTACTCACAGGTAAAGATTATAGCATATTAAAAATCCAAAAGCAACTTGAGAGTCAGTTTGGAATTTTATACTTCTATAACCTTAATTAAATACTAACATACGTTCGTATTCTTGTCCATTTTATCACCAAAGAAAACCCGCAAATAATTTTGCGGGCTATTTTTTAAACGTTAAAGCGGAAGTGGATAATATCTCCGTCTTTTACCTCGTATTCTTTTCCTTCAAGTCTAACCTTTCCGGCTTCACGCGCTGCTGTCATTGTACCAGCTGCAACTAAATCATCATAAGAAACCGTTTCTGCACGGATAAACCCTCTTTCAAAATCAGAGTGAATAATTCCAGCACATTGTGGAGCTTTCATTCCACGACGGAATGTCCAAGCACGAACTTCTTGTACTCCCGCTGTGAAATAAGTCGCAAGACCTAGCAAACTATAAGTTGCTCGAATTAACTGGTCAAGCCCTGATTCTTCGATACCAAGCTCGGATAAGAACATTTCTTTTTCTTCGCCTTCAAGTTCAGAAATTTCTTCTTCAATTTTTGCACAGACAACGATAACCTCCGCATTGTCTTCTTTTGCAAAATCACGCACTCGTTGTACATATTCATTATCAGATGGATCAGCGATATCATCTTCTCCAACATTGGCCACATAAAGCATCGGCTTTGTCGTGAGCAAGTGAAGACCTTTTACAACTTTCGCTTCTTCGTCGGTTAATTCAACCGTACGGGCAGCTTTTTCACTTTCTAATGCTTCTTTTAACTTTGATAGAATTGGGAATTCAACCAAAGCGTCTTTATCTTTTTGTTTGGCTAGCTTCTCAACACGTCCAATTCGCTTCTCAACTGACTCTAAGTCAGCAAGGATCAACTCAAGGTTAATCACTTCGATATCAGATATTGGGTCTACTTTTCCGGAAACATGTGTAATATTGTCATCCGCAAAACAACGAACAACTTGACAAATCGCATCCACTTCTCGGATGTGTGCCAAAAATTTGTTTCCTAGCCCTTCTCCTTTACTTGCTCCTTTTACGATTCCAGCAATATCAGTGAATTCAAATGCCGTTGGTACCGTCTTTTTTGGTTGCACCAATTCTGTTAATTTTGTTAATCGATGATCAGGAACTTCTACAATCCCAACATTCGGATCAATTGTACAAAACGGATAGTTTGCTGATTCCGCACCAGCTTGTGTTATCGCATTAAACAAGGTCGATTTCCCAACGTTTGGAAGCCCGACAATACCTGCTGTTAAGGCCATCCTTGTCACTCCTCTAAAAAGATCTATTATTTTGCAGATTAATAAACAGTAATCAATTTGCCTCCCACAATTATAGAGAGTAAGAAAAAAAAAGACAAGCTGTCCCTATAACGTCTTTTAATGGTTTAGATAAGAGTCTCACCAAATAAAACACGTTCTTAACAGCTTATCAAAACTAAACTTTTTCGATATTGACTAAACAATCGAACACTGTGCTGCCTAATTTATTATCTGATTCACGGTCGGAAGTAAGTTGATTAACTGAGCCTCCAAATCTTCTCCACATGCCTTCATCAATATTGATGGTTTTAGGATGTGCCATTTTAAGAATGGAAATTTTCCCGTGAATGTTGCCACGATTATTCCAAACCTTTACAATGTCCCCATTTTCTAGACCCTTTTCATTCGCAATATCTTCTGATACTTCCACTTTGACTTCAGGCACGGTCCCTAATACGTGAAAGTGTTGTGAATGATTTGACCGAAGGGGGTGGATGGAAAGCAAAGAGTAAGGGTACTTTTCTGCAAGCGATTGATTTGACCAAGTAGACTCCGCCGGCATCTTTAAAGTAATTTCACCTGTAAAACCAGCCTCTTTTCCTAAACCCGAAGTAAACTCGTATTTTTTACTTGGGGTTTTAAACTTCCGATTCTGCCACGGTATTTTATCAACTGGCAACTCCGCAAACTTGTTTTCTCTTAGATGCTCAATGGTAATTCCATAGTCTTTAAGCGAGGATAAACCAAGGTTTAGCCACTCTTCTCTTGTATAAGCAAAATCCTCCCCAAACCCAAGGCGGTTAGCAAGCCCGCGCCATATCTCTTCATCTGTCTTTGCCTCACCTCGTGGCTCCACAAGTTTTGGACCATGGTTCACAAAGTGATGATACATTGAAGCATAATAGACATCTTCTGTTTCAAAAGCAGATGTTACCGGGAGAATATAATCAGCTAATTCTGCCGTATCAGTCATGAATTGATCCATAACAACCAAAGTCTCTAATGAAGAAAATGCTGTTCTAGCTTTATTTGTATCAGGCAATTGAGTCAACGGATTTCCACATGTCACAAAAGCCATTTTTATTTCAGGGTCTTTTGCTGTTAAAATCCCCTCAGCCTGTTTCATCATCGTAAAACTGCGAGAAGCTGTTTTCCGCTCAGACAAGGTTAAGGTATCAATTTGAAAACTTTGGCCGACCTGCCTGTTCGCAAAATTTGCACCGCCGCCTGGAATACCAACGTTTCCACTCACTGCTACAAGCGCATCGATTAATCGAATCGTATTCCCACCATTTGCATAACGTTGCATTCCTAACCCAAACATAGTCGCCACCGGACGCTCAGCATAGATCCGAGCCAGTTGGGTAATTGTTTCTTCCGGTATTTCAGTAAACTGACTGATTTCTGTTAACGAGACTTTTTCTAATGTTGACAGTAAGTCCTCAAATCCAAGTGAGTAGTTATGAATAAACTCACGATCTTCAAGTTCTAAACGTACAATTTCTTTAATAATCCCAGCAGCTAAAAAGCCATCAAAGCCGGGTTTTATCGAGATATATTGGTCTGCAATTTTCGCTGTTGCATTATAAATCGGGTCAATCACATAAAGTTTCGCACCTGATTTTTGTGCCTTCTTTAACTCCTCATATAAATGCATATTTGTTCTTGCAACATTCCGTCCCCAAACAACAATGCTTTTGCTGTTCATTAAATCCCCAGGGGCATGACTATACGCATCACCAAAGTCCCAACTTTGTGCTTCGATCCCACTCCCCCAGCAAATAGAACCAGTTACTTCCGTCACGCCACCATAACAATTAAAAAATCGTTGGTCGAGATTAATTAACAAGCCTCCATTGGCATAATCATGACTGTGAAGGACGGAGGTTGTTCCATACTGCTCTTTATATTCTGTTAACTTGATAGCAATCTCATCAAGTGCTTGCTCCCAAGAAATCTGCTGAAATTCACCATTTATCTTTTTTAGTGGATGTAGGATTCGTTCCCCTGAGTTGATTCTCTTTTCCAGCATCCGACCACGGCCACAGATTTTCCCTTTTGTGATCGGATGCTCGTCATCACCTTCAACCTTAGTGACACGCCCATCCTCAATGGTCACTTTAAACCCACAACTGTCCCAACAGTTTAATGGGCATGCTGCATGTACAACTTTTGCCAATCTCCTCATCCCTTTTTATCTTTTTCCGACTCTCTTTATCCATATAAACTATAAATGTTTTTTTATAAGGTCCTTTTCTCATGTTGCTTTTGGCCAAAAAATACGTCTGAATAAGCTAAGTTATTTAAAAAATAACTACATTTATGAGAAAAGAGCTTGCAAAATAATTTTAAACAAACGAAATGACTACTATTTTGTTAAAATCGGCTTAGGATTTTAACAACAACTCTACGAAAAAACAACCTTTATAAAAAGAAGCAGGATTAATCCTCCTGCCTCTCTAAAACCTTTTTCAGTTTACGTGTAAAATCTCGACGTGGGATTAACACACTATGGCCGCAACCTTCACACTTAATCCTTATGTCCATTCCTAGCCGAATAACCTTCCACCGATTTGTGCCACATGGATGAGGCTTCTTCATTTCGACAATATCATTAAGTTGAAATTCTTTTTGTTCCAACAATCTGACCTCCTACTTAGCAATCAAATTCTTTCTACTAAGTGACCTTTCCAAACATGTGAGCAAACGTCCACTGATTGCATTTGTTTTATTTTAACAAGTTTCGGCTCAATTCAAAAGTAAATGACTCCAGTTGTTAAAGAAGGCCCTTTTCTCAAACTTTGTTATTTTTCGAGATAAATTGAAGAGAAATCACTTTATTTCCACTTGAAAGGACTTTTTAGATTAAGAGAAAAGGGCCAGCAAACTTAGTACGGACACACAAAATGGCTGATTCTTCGCTTTAAGATTTTTACAACAATCGCTACGAAAACAGCCTTAAAGAACAAAGCTCATAGCTAATTAATCAGACCTTGTCACTCTCCTTCATGCTCATCAGACATGAGTTTTCATTCAATGTATAGAATCGCTTGATTTTCCGTATACTGTTATTATGAATTTAAGGGAGTGGAGTCAATGAATCTTAACTTTTTTGATCGAAAAGGTAGCGATTTTAAAGTGAACCATGAGGACCAACAAGCAGCTTCAAAGTTGTCCAAAAATATCCTTACGTTGCTACCACCTGTCACGAGTCGCCCGATTGTTATTGTTTGCATTGGAACTGACCGATCCACTGGAGATTCATTAGGCCCACTTATCGGAACTTTTCTTAAAGAGAAGGATACAGCTCCTTTCCATGTTTACGGTACCTTGGAGCATCCTATCCATGCAGTTAACCTTGAAGAGAAATTGCGCGAAATTAAAGAAGTTCATTTTAATCCTTTTATTATTGCCATTGACGCCTGCCTTGGACGCATGAAGAGCGTTGGTTATATCCAAGTCGGCACTGGACCAGTTAAGCCTGGCGCAGGCGTAAATAAGGACCTCCCAGAAGTAGGGGATATTCACATTACAGGCATCGTCAATGTGAGTGGTTTTATGGAATTTTTCGTACTGCAAAACACCCGCTTAAACCTTGTTTTGAATATGGCAAAAACAATCGCCAATGGTCTCCATGAAACTAGCACCCATTTCCCGGAGAATCCAACATGGTCAGAAATCAAATGGAACTTAGATCAAGAACAAACGAATTAAACTTCAAAGGGGCGAAAGGAAGTCAAGGTGATGTCTTTTCCCCCACTGCTTTCCAATACAGTCACTTTGGGGAGGTTTTGCTATTTGTCAATCGCTTCTCTGTCCTTCAACAAAACGTTGATAGACAGATTAACTTGCTTTTCACGCTTTTCTGTCCCTCAATCGCCCGTTCTTAGACAGTTTAAACAGCCTTTCCCACTTTTCTGTCCTTCTACCCAGCGCCACTCCTATCAATCAAGCAAATAAATATACCCCTGTGACCAATATAGCTGTTACAAGAATTCCAGGTAAAAGGTTCGCCACTTTAATTTTGGTAACCCCTAATAAATTCAAGCCAATTGCAAAAATCATTACACCACCTGATGCAGTAAGCTCCAAAATAAAGCTATCCATTAGTGCAGCTGGCACGAAACGGTCGATTTGGGTGGCAAATGTGGCAATTAGTCCTTGATATAGAACAACAGGTATAGCTGAAAATAAAACCCCGATTCCTAAAGTAGTGGTCAAAATAAGGGCAGTAAAGCCATCTATCATTGCTTTTGTATAGAGAACATCATGATCTCCTCGTATCCCACTATCGAGTGCACCAATAATTGCCATTGCTCCAATCACAAAAATCAGAGTAGCCGTCACAAACCCTTGTGAAATACTACCTTCCCCGGTATTGCCAATTTTCTTCTCCAACCAATGCCCAACCGCATTTAATTTATCATCTAATTGAAGATACTCTCCAATCACTGCACCAAATACAAGACTGATAATGACAATTAAAAAGTTCTCACTTTTAAAACCCATTTGTAAACCTAAAACAATAACAGATAATCCAATTCCATGCATAACCGTCGTTTTCATACCTTCTGGAATCCGGTGTAACCATTTACCGAGAAGTGTTCCGACGATAATCAATAAACCATTAACAATCGTTCCTAATAAAAACATACTTTTCACCTTTATTTAACTGGATTTTACACTTTAAAATGTAAATTTATCGAAAAAAAAAGCCATCTGCAAAGATAGCTTAAGACTGGGATTTCCCAATTAATTCAAGAATCCGTTCAAGGTCATCTTTTGAAAAGAAATCAATCTCGATTTTCCCTTTGTTCTTCGCTTGTTTAATCGTAACCGTTGTTCCGAACCGTTCCCGCAGGTGTGTTTCTTGTTCGCGAATAAACAAATCTTTAACAGGTTTTTTCTTTTTCTCTTTTGGAGCCTTATTATTCAACTCTTGAATTAGTAACTCTAGCTGTCTTACATTTAAACCTTCTCTCAATACCTTTTCTGCAACAGCTTGAAGCTGATCCTTATTTCTTAACCCTAATAAAGCACGGCCGTGCCCCATCGAGATTTTTCCTTCAGAAATGAATCCTTGAATTTTAGGTGGCAAACTTAATAGACGAATCGTATTGGCAAGGTGAGGACGACTTTTCCCTAAACGCCTCGATAACTCCTCTTGCGTCAATCCCAGCTTCTCCATTAATGTTTGGTAAGCTGCCGCTTCTTCAATCGGATTTAAGTCTTCTCGTTGCAAGTTTTCTAAAACCGCAAGTTCCATCATTTGTTGTTCATTTAATTCACGCACAACAGCTGGAACAGTTTCCAATTTCGCTGCTTTGGCAGCACGATATCGCCGCTCACCAACAACAATTTCATATCCTTTAATGCTTCTCCTTACAATTAGCGGCTGAAGTATACCATGTTCAATAATTGATTCCTTCAACTCATCAATCGCCTTTTCTTCAAATACTTTACGTGGTTGGTAAGGATTCGGACGTAGTTCCGAAATCGTAATTTCCTTTACGCTTTCTTCTTTACCAACTTCCATATTAAAGAAAGCATTTAAGCCTTTTCCTAACCCTTTAGCCATGTGAAAGCACTTCCTTTGCAAGATCTAAATAAACCTCAGCGCCTCTAGACTTTGGATCGTAGATAATGATCGGCTCTCCGTGACTTGGAGCTTCACTCAGCCGAATGTTGCGAGGAATAATGGTTTTGTACACCTTGTCTTGAAAATATTTTTTCACTTCTTCAATGACTTGAATTCCTAAGTTTGTTCGTGCATCTAACATGGTAAGCAGAACTCCTTCGATCTTCAAGTCATGATTTAAATGTTTTTGAACCAAACGGACTGTGTTTAATAGCTGACTTAACCCTTCAAGTGCATAATATTCACACTGTACAGGAATCAATACAGCATCCGATGCCGTTAATGAGTTAAGTGTCAGCAACCCAAGTGAAGGTGGACAATCAATGAGGATATAATCAAAGTCCTGTTTCACCTCTTCAAGAGCCCTTTTCAGTCTAACTTCCCGGGAAATAGTCGGTACTAATTCAATTTCTGCTCCTGCTAGCTGAATGGTCGCCGGGATCACAAATAAATTTTCAACAGATGTTGGGAGAATAACATCGTTTGCTGCCACATCGTCCACAAGGACATCATAAATACATTGGTTTACGTCTGCCTTTTCTATTCCTACGCCACTTGTTGCATTTCCCTGGGGATCGATATCAACCATTAATACCCTTTTCCCGATATATGCTAAGCAGGCACCCAAATTAACAGAAGTTGTCGTCTTGCCAACTCCCCCTTTTTGGTTCGCAATTGCAATGATTTTGCCCACATTGTCACCTACCTTCAAACCTTTAACTTCTAGTAAAAAAATGAACTACTCGTCATAGATTTTCAAAAAAAATAACCATGTCTATTATTTTATCATAAACATAAACTAGCTATATAAAAATCTACAAAAAATGTGAGAAACTCTAGTTCCTCACATTTTCTAGTTATTTCTTTTTCGGTATTTGAATCGTAATTTGATAAAAGTCATCAAATTCCTCTTCTTCCGACTTTAAATTAATCCCTGAATCAGAAACCATAGACAAAGATTGTCGAATCGTATTAACGGCAATTCGCATATCCTTGCTAAACGCTTTGCGTCTTGGTTTTGGCTTTTCATTTGATTGATTAAGAATTCTTTCAACTCTTGCCTCTGTCTGCTTCACATTTAAGGATTTTTCAATGATTTCTTCTAGGAGCTGAACTTGTTTTTCAGGATCCTTTAAAGGAATCAGTGATCTTGCGTGTCGTTCAGAAATCGTTTTATTTAGAAGTGCATCTTGAACTTCTTGAGGCAACTTAAGAAGTCGAAGTTTATTCGCAACCGTGGATTGGCCTTTTCCTAAACGCTGGGCCAATGCTTCTTGAGTTAAACTATGAATTTCTAATAGTTTTCCATAAGCAATCGCTTCTTCGATTGGGGATAGTTCTTCACGTTGAAGGTTTTCAATTAAAGCGATAGACGCGGTTTCTGCATCATCTAAATTATTTATAATGGCCGGAACTTCTTCCCATCCAAGTTTTTTCATCGCTCGGTAACGGCGTTCTCCAGCGATGATTTCGTACTTTCCACCCTCAAATTCCCTAATGACGATGGGCTGAATTACTCCGTGGATATGGATTGTACGGGCTAGTTCCTCAATTTTTTCATCGTCAAATACCGTTCTTGGCTGAAATCGATTTGGAACGATATCATCAATTGGGATTTTTTTTATTTCATCTCGTTCTTCAGGTTTCTCTGCTTCTATCTGTTCCTGTTCCTGCTTTTCACCCAGACCAAAAAAGCGTGAAAAAGAAGGCTTCATTCCCCTGCACCACCTTTATGAAACTCCCTTTTAACCTATTCTCTATTTAAAGACAAGTTCCTGCTACTAAGTATTATTATAACCTAATTTTAGAGAGAAGGTACCCCTATTCAATTGGACTCTTATTCGGAGTACCTGGTTTTCTCGGATATTTTTTAGGTGTTGGTTTCACTTTTTCAATCACCAAAATGTTTCGTTCGCTTTCCTCAACTGGCAAAAGAAAAGAATACACATTGGTTAACTTACCACCTAGAGCACTAATTGCCTTTTTTCCAGCTTGGACCTCTTCTTCCGCTTGTCCACCTTTCATCGCAATAAAATTGCCACCAACTTTTGCTAATGGTAGACAAAGCTCACTTAAGACGGATAAGCGGGCAACTGCTCGTGCCATAACAAGATCATACTGTTCACGATAATTTGGATTTTTCCCAAAGGTTTCCGCACGGTCATGAATGAATTGGACATTCTCCAACTCAAGTTTGTTTGCTAAATGGTCAAGGAATGTAATTCGCTTGTTTAGCGAGTCAACAATTGTAACATTCAAATCAGGAAATGCGATTTTTAATGGGATACTTGGAAAACCTGCCCCAGCACCGACATCACAAATTGCTGTGGATTGAGAAAAATCAAAATGAAAAGCAGCTGATATAGAGTCATAAAAGTGCTTTAAATACACTTCTTCCTTCTCTGTAATAGCGGTTAAATTCATTTTTTCATTCCACTCAACAAGCGTATTGAAATACATTTCATATTGTTTCATTTGTTGTTCTGTTAATTCAATTCCTTTTTCCAATAAAGCAGCTTGAAATTGCTCTGGATTCATAGGCTTTTCCTTTCTGCAAACTGCAAAAATTTCTTTATCCCGCATTAACTGGCAGTATGCCCCCTACTTAAAGTTGAGAAAGACCCGAAAAGGATAAGTGGGGGTTCAACTGAAAGTCAAAAGCCCGATTGATGAAATAAGGTTTTTCTTAGGGCACTAGCCTTTTGAAAAATCAATCAGGCTATCCGCAACTAACATTCAGTTGCGGATGAAAAAACCATTGAAGAAGTTTTCACTCTATCCTTCATTGGATACTCGGGCAATTTTCCCATGTTCAATATAAACAAGTAAAATGGAAATATCAGCCGGGTTAACCCCAGAAATACGCGATGCTTGTGCAATCGAGAGTGGACGGACATTTTTAAGCTTTTGACGCGCTTCTGTCGCAATTCCCGTAATCGCATCATAATCAATATTTTCTGGGATCTTCTTTTCCTCCATTTTCTTTAAACGATCGACTTGCTGCAATGATTTTTCAATATATCCTTCATATTTCACTTGGATTTCAACTTGTTCTTCCACTTCAGAATCCAACTCAAACTCAGATGGAATAATTTGCTTTATATGGTCATATGAAATCTCAGTACGTCTTAGGAAGTCAGCGCCACGAATACCGTCCTTGAGCTCGCTTCCACCAAGAGAACGGATTAAGCTCTGAACTTGTTCCGAAGGCTTTATGATTACAGTCTTTAACCTTTTCACTTCAGCCTCAATCGCTTCCTTCTTTTGCATGAATCGCTGATAACGATCTTCAGGAATCAATCCGAGTTCATATCCTTTTTCAGTCAAACGTAAATCTGCATTGTCATGGCGAAGCAACAAACGGTATTCTGCTCTTGAAGTCAAAAGGCGGTACGGTTCATTGGTTCCTTTCGTTACAAGGTCATCAATCATAACACCAATGTACCCTTCGGAGCGGCTTAGGATGACTTCATCTTTGCCTAACGCACGTCTACCGGCATTGATCCCTGCCATTAATCCTTGACCAGCTGCTTCTTCATATCCAGAAGTACCATTAATTTGCCCAGCAGTATAAAGGTTTTTTACTACCTTTGTTTCTAATGTTGGCCATAATTGAGTAGGAACAACCGCATCATATTCAATTGCATAACCAGGGCGCATCATTTTTGCGTTTTCGAGCGCTGGAATCGTCTTTAAAATTTGATGTTGAACATCTTCCGGTAAGCTTGTAGACAAACCTTGAACATATACTTCCTGGGTATTACGCCCTTCTGGCTCAAGGAAAATTTGATGACGAGGTTTATCGTTAAAGCGAACAACTTTATCCTCAATAGACGGACAATATCGTGGACCTGTTCCTTTTATCATACCGGAAAACATCGGAGAACGATGCAGGTTTTGGTCAATTAACTGATGAGTGTTTTCATTCGTATATGTTAACCAACAAGGAAGCTGATCGGTAATGTATTTCGTCGTTTCGTACGAAAATGCTCGAGGCACATCATCACCAGGTTGAATCTCTGTTTGAGAATAATCAATTGTATTACTATGAACTCGAGGAGGAGTTCCAGTTTTAAAGCGAACTAGGTCAAACCCCAACTCTTCAAGATGTTCTGAAAGCTTGATAGATGGTTGTTGGTTATTAGGACCGCTTGAGTACTTTAACTCGCCAAGGATGATTTCTCCTCGTAGAAAGGTTCCAGTTGTGATAATGACCGTTTTGGAGCGATATGCTGCTCCTGTCATTGTGACAACTCCCTTACATTCATCATCCTCAACAATCAACCTTTCAACCATTCCTTGAACCATGGTTAAATTAGGCTCTTCTTCCATCGTCTTTTTCATTTCATGTTGATAAGCGAATTTATCAGCTTGTGCACGCAAGGCACGCACCGCAGGCCCTTTTCCTGTGTTTAACATCCGCATTTGAATATACGTTTTATCGATATTCCGTCCCATCTCGCCGCCTAGAGCATCAATTTCTCTTACGACAATACCTTTAGCTGGACCACCAATCGAAGGGTTACATGGCATAAATGCAATCATATCTAAATTTATGGTGATCATTAATGTTTTGGCACCCATGCGTGCCGCCGCAAGACTGGCTTCACTGCCGGCATGACCTGCGCCAATCACAATAACATCATAATTTCCGGCTTCAAATGGCATTTGGCTGCCTCCTTTTATTGTTAAAAATTACTTTCCTAAACAAAACTGTGAAAATAACTGATCAATTAAACTTTCATGAACACTATCCCCAATGATTTCACCAAGAAGCTCCCAAGAACGTGTTAAATCAATTTGGACGATATCAATTGGTGTCCCTGCTTCTACCCCATTAATAGCCTCTTCAATTGCATTTTTCGCTTGAGTTAAAAGCGCGATATGACGACTATTTGAAACATAAGTCATATCGCCAGCTTCAATCGCGCCAGTAAAGAATAAGGATGAAATAGCTTCCTCAAGCTCATCGACACCCTGATCCTCCTTTAATGAAGTTGTCACGACTTTTGCGTCTTTTGCTAGTTCCGTCACCGCTACGAGATCCAGCTGTTGCGGCAAGTCTGTTTTATTGACAATGACGATTACATCCATACCCTCAACCGCTTTAAATAAATTGCGGTCTTCCTCTGACAAGGCTTCTGAATAATTCAAGACGAGAAGAATTAAGTCTGCCTCTTTAAGAACCTGACGTGACCTTTCAACCCCAATTCGTTCGACAATATCCTCTGTCTCACGTATCCCAGCTGTATCTAACAGCCTTAATGGAACTCCACGTACATTTACATATTCCTCAATTACATCCCTAGTTGTCCCAGGGATATCTGTAACAATTGCCTTATTTTCTTGAACAAGACTATTTAAAAGCGAAGATTTTCCAACGTTTGGCCGACCGACAATTACCGTTGACAAGCCTTCACGTAGAATTTTTCCTTGTTGCGATGTTTGCAACAGTTTCCCAATTTCTTTTTCGACATAACTAGATTTTTCAAGAAGCATTTGATGGGTCATTTCCTCGACATCATCATATTCAGGATAGTCAATATTCACTTCTACATGTGCCAACACTTCTAGGATTTCTTGTCGAAGTTTGCGGATTAAACGTGATAACCGACCGTCCATTTGGCCAAGCGCCATGTTCATTGCCCGATCTGTTTTGGCACGGATTAAATCCATTACGGCCTCAGCTTGAGACAAATCAATTCGACCATTCAAAAATGCCCGTTTAGTAAACTCACCTGGTTCAGCTAATCTCGCACCTTCATTTAGCACAAGTTGCAATACCCTGTTCACTGAAACGAGTCCCCCGTGACAATTAATTTCAACAACGTCTTCTTTAGTAAAAGTTTTAGGCCCTTTCATAACAGAAATCATCACTTCTTCAGCAATTTCTCCTGTCTTCGGGTCGATTATATGTCCATAATGAATGGTATGAGAAGCTACGTCTACAATTTTTTTATTTCCTACCCCTTTAAATAACTTGTCCGCAATTTTAAATGCATCATCTCCACTTAAGCGGACAATTGCAATGGCTCCTTCTCCCATTGGAGTAGATATCGCTGCAATTGTATCAAACTCCATGCCTTCACCTCATTTCTTCTATCATCACAATCTATATTCGAATATCGTTCACCAATTTTATAGACTAACACATCTATTATGAAAAAAATATCTTTCAGGTTTAACTTATCCACACGTAAAATCAAGTATTTACTATTTTAACTTATCCACATGTGAATAACAATAAAACAAATTCTCGCAGATGCTTCAAAAAACATTTAAAATCCAAGCTTTTTCTAACGTTTTATAAAAAAATGTATAATAATACCTAGAGCTAGATCCAATCTACCTAAATTGTAAAAAGTACATGGATGTTCATTTCCCCTCCAAGCACTCCGCTTATAGCCGACAGTCCTTGAAGCCTCTCTAACTTCACCTGAAAGAATCTTACTTCTTTCCTCTCTGCTCCTTTCGCCTTACCTTCTACGCAGAAGTTTTTGTCCTTTACTCTTCAACCTACCTACTAAAAGGCAAGTAGGCTTCTAAAAACAAACAAGCCAACCTCTAAAGAGATTGGCTTGTTGTTATCTTTTGACAGGCGAAATCACAATATGTCGATGTGGGTCACTGCCATCAGAATAAGTTTTAATCTGTTTGTTTGCCATCAATGCGGTATGGATAACTTTTCGTTCATATGAAGGCATTGGCTCTAATGCAACTTCTTTCCCTGTGCGTACTGCTTTTTCAGCTAGGCGTTCAGCAAGCTGAACCAGTGTATCATACCTACGTTTCCGATAATCCGCAGCGTCTAACAAAACCGTATAAAATTGACGTGAATGTCGATTAATGACAAGTTGTGTTAAATATTGAAGGGAGTTTAGTGTTTGTCCTCGTTTTCCAATTAGTAAAGCTAATTTTTCGCCGGATAATAGAAAATGAACTTGTTTCCCCTCTTGCTTTACTTCTATGTCCACTGGAGCACCGAGTTGTTTCGATACCATTTTCAAGTAGTTAATCGCTTCTTCAAAAGGATCAATTTTTAAAGTAGCTTTAATGACGGCAGGACGGGAACCAAATATTCCAAAGATCCCTTTTTTCCCCTCATCAATAATCTGAATGTCGGTGCGGTCCTTAGTTGTTTGTAATTGAGCTAGTGCTGATTCTACTGCTTCTTCGACAGTTTGTCCTGTAGCAGTTATCTGTTTCACTTTTTCTTTGCTCCTCCCGCTTTGCCGGTAGCTGCTGCTGGCTCAGATTGCTTTCTTAAGTCCGGCCCTTTGATAAAATAGGTTTGTGCCATAGAGAAAAGATTTCCGACAACCCAGTATAATGACAATGCTGAAGGAAGTGTAACTGCAAATACAAGAATCATAATTGGCATCATCCAAAGCATCATTTTCATTTGTGGATTATCAGGCATTCCCATCATCATGATTTTCTGTTGTAAGAAAGTCGTCACTCCGGCTAATACCGGTAACAAGAAGATTGGGTCTGGAGAACCTAAGTCAAACCATAAGAAGTTATGTCCAGCAATTTCTCTTGTTCGAACAATTGCGTGGTAAAAACCAATCAAAATTGGCATTTGCACAAAAATCGGTAAACATCCTGCAAGTGGATTAACTCCATGCTTTTGGAACAATGCCATTGTTTCTTGTTGGAGTTTTTGTTGCGTTTTTTGGTCTTTTGAACTGTACTTTGCTTGTAATTCTTTCAATTCAGGTTGAATGGCTTGCATCGCTTTTGAACTTTTTGTTTGCTTAATCATCAGTGGCAAAATAGCTAAACGAAT
The DNA here is from genome assembly GCF_023715205.1 of Mesobacillus maritimus. Taxonomy (GTDB): domain Bacteria; phylum Bacillota; class Bacilli; order Bacillales; family Cytobacillaceae; genus Mesobacillus_B; species Mesobacillus_B maritimus_C. The sequence goes on along the minus strand of NZ_JAMBNR010000017.1, from coordinate 11,390 downwards.
TAAAATTGTAACAGCAATTAAGGATAATCCGTAGCTGCCTCCAAGCCAGCCGGCCATGCTAACGATCAACCATGAAAGTGGATAAACAATATATTCATTCCAAAATCCTTCACTTTCAGCTGTAATGGCCTGGTCGTACTCTGTACAACCCGTTAGTAAGGTCACTAGTAAGATTAGACCTACTACTAATAACATTCTATTTTTCAATCCCTGTTTCCTCCTAACCTGTTCACACTTCGTTTCTATTGTTATGTTTATAAGCAATTCTCGACTATTCTATGTAAATTCCAGAAAAGTAAAGAAAATTTCATGCTGAGTGGCTAGTCCAAGTGTATTTTATCATCTTTCATAAAAAAGCGCTTTAAAAAATATACGCTTCAACCAATTTTCTTCTATTCATTATGACCATAGTTCTTTTTTTTCAAAACGCGTGCCACTTTAAGAACATGTTCGAGGCTTTTCTTAACATCGTGCATGTCCATCTCGGCCGTAGGTTTTCGTGCAATAATAACATAATCATGCCCTTGCTTGACCTGATCCTTTAATTCTAGAAATGATTGGCGAATATAACGTTTAATTTGATTCCTTTTTACGGCATTTCCTAGCTTTTTACTAACAGATAAACCGATTCGAAAACATGGCTGGTCTTCCTTCTTCAAGACATAAACAACAAATTGGCGGTTCGCAAAAGATTTTCCTTTTTGGAAAACTTCCTGAAACTCTTTATTTTTTTTTATCCTTAATTCCTTTTTCATTTAAACACACCTTCAACTCAGTGGTACGAACCTCATTATTCTTTCACATAATCTCTTCTATAAAACAGCTTAAAGAGAAAAAAGACCACTGACAGTTCAGTGGCCTAAGCTGATAATACTTTTCTTCCTTTACGACGACGACGAGCAAGTACCTTGCGGCCGTTCGCACTACTCATGCGGCTACGGAAGCCGTGAACTTTACTATGCTTACGCTTATTTGGTTGATAAGTTCTTTTCATATATGACACCTCCCTGAGGAATTAGCTGCTATCAGACAGTCCTACTAATTATAAAGAGTGAGTTAGGAAAATGTCAATAGCAGCTACCAGAAATCTACCTTATCTCTCTTGTGTAGATTTTCCCAGTTAAATTTCATTTGTGACTAATTTTCTTCTTTATTTAACATAATAATCCTATCTACAGCCCGACTGTGGACAAAAATCGACATGATTTTTTTATCCACATCCTCTACTCACAGTTTTTGCACAATAACATATCCTGTGGACAAATATTACCCACATGAAGACAGCATTGTGGATAAAGTATTAAAAACCGTTGCACCATAATGGATTATCTGATATTATATTTGTGTTTTCACTCTTAACAACTAGTGTAGATAATTCCACTTATCCACAAAATGTGGATAACGTGTGGATAGGTTATTCAGACCTGTGATTTAAACTTTGTCCACAATCCGTGGATATTGTCGAAAATCCGCTTTATTTCCTATTATATATTTTTCCACATTAATAGACTTGTATAATTATAAACTTTGCCACAAATAGGCTTATGCAATGGTTATGCATCGTTGTAAATCATGCAAAAGGAGGGTTATGGATTGGAAAATATCGCGGATCTCTGGAATACGGCTTTGTCGAAAATTGAAAAAAAAATCAGCAAACCTAGTTATGACACTTGGCTGAAATCTACCAAGGCCCACTCACTCCAGGGAGACACATTAACCATTACAGCCCCGAACGAATTCGCCCGCGATTGGCTCGAGGAACGATATTCTCAGCTGATAAGCGGAATTTTATATGACATAACAGGAGAAAATCTTGCGATAAAGTTCATTATTCCGCAAAACCAAAGTGAAGAAGAAATCAATTTACCCGTACCACCAAGAAAGGTAAACAAAGATGAGGACCAGCATGACTTACCTAACAATATGCTTAATCCAAAGTATACTTTTGATACCTTTGTTATTGGTTCGGGTAATCGTTTTGCTCATGCTGCATCTTTAGCTGTTGCGGAGGCCCCTGCGAAAGCATATAACCCGCTATTTATTTACGGTGGAGTTGGACTTGGGAAAACGCATTTAATGCACGCAATTGGCCATTATGTACAAGAACATAACCCTTCCGCGAAAGTTGTCTACTTAACTTCCGAGAAGTTCACAAATGAGTTTATTAACGGGATTCGGGACAATAAAGCCGTTGAATTTCGCAATAAATATCGGAAAGTAGATGTTCTTCTTATTGATGATATTCAGTTCCTAGCTGGAAAAGAATCAACTCAAGAAGAATTTTTCCATACCTTTAATACGCTTCACGAAGAAAGTAAACAGATCATTATCTCAAGTGACCGGCCTCCAAAGGAAATTCCTACACTTGAGGACCGGCTACGATCACGATTTGAATGGGGTTTGATAACAGATATTACTCCTCCGGATCTCGAAACTAGGGTTGCGATTTTAAAGAAAAAGGCCAAGGCAGAAGGATTGGATATTCCGAATGAGGTTATGCTTTACATTGCGAACCAAATTGACTCGAACATCAGAGAGCTCGAAGGGGCATTAATAAGAGTTGTTGCATATTCATCGTTAATCAATAAGGATATAAATGCAGATTTGGCTGCAGAGGCTTTGAAGGACATTATTCCTAGCTCGAAACCTAGAGTCATTACAATTCTTGATATACAAAGGATTGTTGGCCAACATTATAATGTAAAATTAGAGGACTTTAAGGCTAAAAAGCGAACAAAATCAGTTGCTTTTCCGCGCCAAATTGCTATGTATCTTTCACGTGAGTTAACTGATTTTTCCCTTCCGAAAATTGGGGAAGAGTTCGGAGGTCGTGACCATACGACTGTGATTCACGCTCATGAGAAGATTTCGAAACTCCTTGCGACAGATTCAGCTCTCCAAAAACAGTTAAAAGAAATTCATGAGCAGCTTAAGGTTTAAAGAATAATGTGAATAACTTCAACTAGTTTACACACAGTCTGTCCACATGTGGATAGGCTGTGTTTCCTTGTCGAATACTAAGTTATCCACAAATCCACAGGCCCTATTAGTACTTTTATTATTTTTTTAAAATAAATATATATATGCTTTAAGCTCGAAACTTATACCAAATTGGAGGATTTTTTAACATGAGGTTTGTCATCCAGAGGGATGCTTTATTGCAAAGTGTCCAAGATGTTATGAAGGCAGTTACCAGCAGAACAACAATTCCAATCTTAACAGGAATTAAAATTGTTGCTTCAGAGGACGGAGTAACATTGACTGGAAGTGACTCAGATATTTCGATTGAGTCGTTTATTCCTAAAGAAGAAGAAGGCAATGAAATTGTAGAGATCAAACAACCTGGTTCAATTGTACTTCAAGCAAAATTCTTTAGTGAAATTGTAAGAAAGTTGCCGACTGCTACAGTTGAAATTGATGTTGAAAACCATTTACAAACCGTAATTCGGTCTGGAAACTCAGAGTTTAATTTAAACGGGTTAGATGCTGAAGAATATCCGCATTTACCACAGATCGTTGAAGAGAACGTTTTTCGAATTCCTACAGACCTTCTAAAATCACTTATTCGTCAAACTGTGTTTGCAGTGTCCACCTCAGAAACACGCCCTATCTTGACAGGTGTAAACTGGAAGGTTGAAAACAACGAACTCATCTGTATTGCAACAGATAGTCACAGATTGGCTTTACGTAAAGCGCGGTTAGAAACAGACTCAGAAACGAAACATAATGTAGTCATCCCTGGTAAGAGTTTAACCGAATTAAGCAAAATACTGGATGACTCGTCAACGATGGTTGATATCGTTATTACTGAAAATCAAGTTTTATTCAAAACAAAGCATTTATTATTCTTTTCTAGATTGCTTGAAGGAAATTACCCAGATACAGCAAGATTGATTCCAACAGAACGCAAAACAGATGTAATAGTCAATACAAAGGAATTCTTGCATGCCATTGATCGTGCCTCCTTACTTGCGAAAGAAGGGAAAAACAACGTAGTCAAATTCTCGACAATTGAAAACAACTCCATTGAAATCTCTTCCAACACACCTGAAATTGGGAAAGTTGTTGAAGAAATTTCAACTCAGTCAATTGAAGGCGAAGAATTAAAAATATCTTTCAGCGCAAAATATATGATGGATGCATTAAAAGCCATCGAAGGAAGCGAAATCCAAATTTCCTTTACTGGAGCCATGAGACCTTTTGTCATCCGTCCACTAAATGATGAGGGTATCCTACAATTAATTTTGCCTGTACGAACGTATTAACAACACTTAACCCCTTGTCAGTCTTGGCAAGGGGTTTCCTTACTTGTATCTTTAGAGTTTATTTAGTAAAATTAAGTATTAAATCCTTTTAAAGAAATGGTGAAAAAATGAGCGAACAAATAAAAATTGATACCGAGTTCATTACATTGGGCCAGTTTCTTAAGTTAGCTGATGTAATCCAATCCGGCGGAATGGCTAAATGGTTTCTTAGTGAAAATGAAGTCTATGTCAATGGAGAACAAGATCAGAGAAGAGGAAGAAAGCTTCGGAACGGAGATGAAATCAATATCCCTGGGTTTGGCAAATTCCTTGTCACTCAGTGATTAAAGGATGGTCCTTTTCATGCATATTGAAGAGTTAATGTTAAAAAACTACCGGAACTATGGTCATTTAGAGGCCAGTTTTGAAAATAAAGTTAATGTGATCCTTGGAGAAAATGCACAAGGGAAAACAAATGTGATGGAATCCATCTTTGTTTTAGCAATGGCAAAGTCTCATCGCACATCAAATGATAAAGAACTTATTCGCTGGGACGAAGATTATGCTAAAATAGAAGGTAGGATTACGAAAACCCATGGCTCGGTCCCATTGCAACTTGTGGTTTCCAAAAAAGGAAAACGAGCAAAGTATAATCATATTGAGCAAAAGAAACTGAGCCAATATGTTGGAAATATGAATGTTGTTATGTTTGCGCCTGAGGATTTAAACCTTGTGAAAGGAAGTCCGCAAGTAAGGCGCCGTTTTATTGATATGGAAATTGGACAGGTATCCCCTGTCTATTTGCATGATATTAGCCAATATCAAAAAATACTTCAGCAGCGAAATCATTATTTGAAGCAATTGCAAATTAAAAAACAAACTGATTTAACGATGCTTGATATTTTAACCGATCAGTTCATTCAAATGGCGGCAAAAATTATCTTTAAACGATATGAGTTTATCCAGTTGCTTGAACAATGGGCTTTTCCAATCCATGAAGGGATTTCTCGAGGTCTTGAGACGTTAAAAATTCAATATAAACCGTCCGCAGAGGTATCAGAAGACCAAGACTTGTCGAAAATGATAGAAGTCTATGAAAATAAATTTCATAAAGTGAAAACTCGAGAGATTGAGCGGGGAACGACGCTTTTTGGACCTCATCGCGATGACTTAGAGTTTATAGTCAACGGTCGCGATGTACAAACATTTGGATCTCAAGGTCAGCAACGAACTACGGCTCTATCCGTAAAACTAGCTGAAATTGAGTTAATCAATAAAGAAATAGGCGAATATCCCATCTTGCTTTTGGATGATGTCTTATCCGAGCTTGATGATTATCGTCAATCCCATTTATTAAACACCATCCAGGGAAAGGTTCAAACCTTTGTAACCACCACAAGTGTTGATGGGATTGATCATAGAACGCTTAAGGAAGCTGCTACGTATCACGTACAATCCGGAGTAATGACTAAAATTCAATGAGGTGAAAATATGTATTTGCATATTGGTGAAGATACCTTAGTCCGGACGAGTGAAATCATTGCGATTTTGGACAAGGAGAGCGCTGGTTTCTCAGACGTACTAGAGGAATTTCTCATCCATCGAAAACGGGATGTTGTGAATCTATCAAAGAAAGAGTACAAATCCATTGTTATTACAAAGGACCAAGTTTATTATTCGCCTTTAGCAGCAGGCACATTGAGTAAACGTACGCAGAAACTATCTGCACATGAGTTGGGTTTATAAATTGCTAATGTCACGATAAATTGATTGCAAAATGGAAAGTGTGGGTGATTGATATGGCATTGGAACAAGAAGCCATGCAAGGACAATCGTACGAGGCAGACCAAATACAAGTCCTCGAGGGTTTGGAGGCAGTTAGAAAGCGTCCGGGGATGTATATCGGTTCAACGAGTGTAAAAGGCCTTCATCACCTCGTTTGGGAAATTGTCGATAACAGTATAGACGAAGCACTTGCTGGTTACTGTGATGAAATTCAAGTAATTATTGAAGAGGATAATAGTATTACAGTCAAGGATAACGGACGTGGAATTCCAGTTGGTATGCATGAAAAAATGGGAAGACCTGCTGTTGAAGTCATCATGACTGTGCTTCATGCTGGAGGGAAATTTGGCGGCGGCGGCTACAAAGTCTCTGGAGGTCTTCATGGTGTAGGGGCTTCTGTAGTGAACGCCTTATCTACTTTACTGGAAGTGTTTGTGCACCGTGATGGAAAAGTCCATTACATTTCCTTTGAACGTGGCGCAATTAAATCAGAATTAAAAGTAATTGGGGAAACGGAAGAAACAGGGACAATCGTCCACTTTATTCCTGATGGTGAAATTTTCACAGAAACTTTGGAATATGATTTTGAAACCCTTGCGACTCGTATTCGTGAGCTGGCATTTTTGAACAGAGGATTAAAACTCACAATTGAGGATAAGCGACCGAATGGAAAAAAGAATGAGTACTACTATGAGGGTGGAATTAAGTCATACGTTGAGCACTTGAACCGAACGAAAGAGGTCATGCATGAAGAGCCAATTTATATTGAGGGTGAAAAGGACGGGATTAGTGTTGAAGTAGCGATTCAATACAATGACGGCTTTACTAGCAGTATATATTCTTTTGCTAATAATATTCATACGTATGAAGGTGGAACACATGAGTCAGGGTTTAAAACCGCGCTCACAAGGGTGATCAATGATTACGCACGAAAAAGTGGTATTTTTAAAGAAAATGATGCGAATTTGTCTGGTGATGATGTTCGTGAAGGGATAACAGCAATTATTTCTGTTAAGCATCCCGACCCGCAATTTGAAGGACAAACGAAAACGAAGTTGGGGAATTCAGAAGTTCGAAATGTAACCGATGCTGCATTTTCGGAACGGTTTGAAAGCTTTATGCTTGAAAATCCTTCTGTCGCTCGTAAGATTGTCGAGAAAGGGTTAATGGCTGCTAGAGCTAGACTTGCTGCTAAGAAAGCACGTGAGTTAACTAGAAGGAAAAGCGCTTTAGAAATTTCAAATTTACCAGGGAAGTTAGCGGATTGCTCTTCAAAGGACCCTTCGATTAGTGAACTTTACATCGTTGAGGGTGACTCTGCAGGTGGTTCAGCTAAGCAAGGACGTGACCGCCACTTCCAGGCAATACTCCCACTTCGCGGTAAAATATTGAACGTGGAAAAAGCCCGCCTTGACCGGATTCTATCAAATAATGAGGTTAGAGCTCTCATCACAGGAATCGGAACGGGAATTGGAGAGGATTTTGATATCACCAAAGCTCGTTACCATAAGGTTGTCATCATGACAGATGCCGATGTCGATGGTGCGCATATTCGAACCTTATTATTGACATTCTTCTATCGTTATATGAGACAAATTATTGAGGCAGGGTATGTATATATTGCTCAGCCACCTTTATATAAAGTCCAACAAGGAAAACGGATTGAGTATGCATATAATGACAGGCAACTGGAGGAAATCTTAGGACAACTTTCAGAAAGTCCAAAGCCTGGTATTCAGCGTTATAAAGGTCTTGGAGAGATGAATCCAGGACAGCTTTGGGAGACAACTATGAGTCCTGATAATCGTTTGTTGCTTCAAGTAAGTCTTGAAGATGCGATTGAGGCAGATGAAACCTTCGAGATGTTAATGGGGGACCGAGTCGAACCAAGACGTCAATTTATTGAAGAAAATGCTGTTTACGTTAAAAACTTAGATATTTAACAGGATAGATGTTCATCTATCCTGCTTTGCTGTTTTTGGTTCTATGCACAAAGTGCTGGAAGGCGCTTGTATTTTCTACAAACAGTTCAGTCTATGCACCTAGTTCTTCGAGTCCAGTAAAAAGACTTCTTTAGTCTTTTACATCTTGATGAAACATTGTGGAACGTATGAAAGTGTGGTGCATTCGCTTTCTAATTAAAGGAGGTTCCAAATAAATGGCAGAAACGCCTAATCCTCGTGTGAAAGAAATAAATATTAGTCAAGAAATGCGATCATCCTTCTTGGATTATGCAATGAGTGTTATTGTGGCAAGGGCATTGCCAGATGTCCGTGATGGTTTAAAACCTGTACACCGTAGAATTCTTTATGCAATGCACGACCTTGGAATGCATGCTGATAAACCTTATAAAAAGTCAGCTCGTATTGTTGGGGAAGTAATCGGTAAATATCACCCACATGGAGATTCAGCTGTTTATGAAACAATGGTCCGAATGGCTCAGGATTTTAACTATCGCTATATGTTAGCGGATGGCCATGGAAACTTTGGTTCAGTCGATGGAGATTCAGCGGCGGCGATGCGTTATACAGAGGCACGGATGTCAAAAATATCAATGGAATTACTCCGTGATATTAATAAAGATACGATTGATTATCAAGATAACTATGATGGTTCTGAAAGAGAACCAGTTGTGTTACCGGCCAGATTTCCAAACCTTCTTGTTAATGGTACGTCTGGAATTGCCGTTGGGATGGCAACTAACATCCCACCCCATCAACTTGGAGAAGTCATTGATGGGGTCTTAGCGGTAAGTAAGGACCCAGAAATAACCATTCCAGAACTAATGGAGATTGTTCCTGGGCCAGATTTCCCAACTGGCGGTCTTATTCTTGGTCGCAGTGGAATTCGGAAGGCTTATGAAACTGGCCGTGGTTCAATAACGGTTCGAGCGAAAGTTGAAATTGAGCAGAAGACAAATGGTAAAGAGGTTATCATTGTTAATGAACTTCCTTACCAGGTAAATAAAGCGCGTCTAATTGAGAAAATTGCTGACTTAGTTCGTGATAAGAAAATTGATGGTATTACCGACTTACGTGACGAATCTGACCGTGATGGTATGCGAATCGTTATAGAAGTTCGAAAAGATGCTAATGCAAATGTCTTATTAAACAATTTGTATAAACAAACAGCACTTCAAACAAGTTTTGGGATTAATACACTTGCACTTGTTGATGGTCAACCGAAAGTTTTAAACTTAAAAGAATGTTTAGTGCATTACCTAAATCACCAGCGAGTTGTCATTCGCCGTAGAACAGAGTTTGAACTTCGCAAGGCAGAAGCAAGAGCCCATATTTTAGAAGGCTTAAGAATTGCACTAGATCATTTAGATGCAGTGATTGCCCTTATTAGAGGCTCCCGTACAACGGACATTGCGCGCGAAGGTTTAATGACTGAATTTAACTTATCAGAGAAACAAGCGCAAGCGATTCTCGATATGCGTTTACAACGTTTAACAGGCTTAGAACGTGAGAAAATTGAAGAAGAATACCAAGGACTAGTTGAATTAATCAGTGAACTTAAAGCAATCCTTGCTGATGATGAAAAGATTCTAGAAATCATTCGTGAAGAGCTTCTCGAGGTAAAAGAACGCTTTAATGACGAGCGTCGGACTCAAATCGTTTCAGCGGGTCTTGAAAACATAGAAGATGAAGATTTAATTCCACGCGAAAATGTTGTGATTACCTTAACTCACAATGGGTATATTAAGCGACTTCCGGTTTCAACCTATCGTGCCCAAAGACGTGGGGGTCGTGGTATACAGGGAATGGGAACAAATGAAAATGACTTTGTTGAGCATTTAATCACTACTTCCACTCATGATACAATTCTTTACTTTACAAATAAAGGGAAGGTTTATCGTACGAAAGGGTATGAAGTACCAGAATTTAGCCGTACAGCTAAAGGAATCCCAATCATCAATCTCTTAGGAGTTGAAAAGGATGAATGGGTAAATGCTATCATTCACGTTGAAGAATTTATTGAGGATCATAGTCTTTTCTTTGCTACAAAAGAGGGAGTTGTAAAACGTACTCCACTTACCTCTTTTGCAAATATCCGAAATAACGGTTTGATTGCGTTAAATCTCCGTGAAGGGGACGAATTAATTTCTGTTCAACATACAGATGGCGAAAAAGAAATTATTATCGGAACTAAGAATGGCTTGATGATACGCTTCCCTGAAACAGATGTGCGATCAATGGGACGAACAGCGACGGGGGTTAAAGGAATTACTCTAGCTGAAGATGATGTCGTTGTTGGCATGGAAGTGCTTGAGGAAGGTGCTGATATTCTTGTTGTTACAAAAAATGGATTCGGTAAACGAACTCATGCAACTGAATATCGAAGACAAGGCCGTGGAGGAAAAGGAATTAAAACTATTAACATCACGGAAAAGAATGGTGACCTTGTGGCAATGAAAGTCGTCCAAGGAGAAGAAGACTTAATGGTTATTACGACTGGTGGAGTAATCATTCGAATCCCGGTTGACAGCATCTCAATCACAGGGCGAAATACACAAGGTGTTAAGCTTATTAGTCTAGATAATGAAAAAGAAGAGTTTGTCTCTACTGTTGCAGTTGTGGAGAAGGAAGAAGAAACTCCAGAGGAAAATGAAGAAACTGATGATTCACCAGAAAATGATTCAACAGTTTCTGAAGATCAGATTGAATCTACTGAAGAACAAGATGCAAACCCAAGCGATGAGTGAAGTAAAAGAAGAGAGGAGCATGCAATATGCTTCTCTTTTTTTACTCTTTATCATTTCCTATTTGAAAAGCTGATTAATTTAATAAGAGCACATGACTCGTACTAGTATAGGAGGATAACAACATTTTATGTGTTAATGGTAAAAAAGTCTTGCCAAAGACAAATGAGACTGGTATACTCTTAAAAGTCAGCAACAAAGAATAGTATTTCGATAAAATTTATTTTATAAAGTGTTGACAATGAAATCAAACAATGATATATTATAAAAGTCGCTTACAAGCGAACAAACATTGCTCTTTGAAAACTAAACAAACAAGCGTCAACAAACAATATTATCATGTCTTCTTATGAAGAACATGAGCCAACGTTTTATTTTATGAGCTTAACTCATACTCTTTATTGGAGAGTTTGATCCTGGCTCAGGACGAACGCTGGCGGCGTGCCTAATACATGCAAGTCGAGCGAACCAATGGGAGCTTGCTCCCTGAGGTTAGCGGCGGACGGGTGAGTAACACGTGGGCAACCTGCCTGTAAGACTGGGATAACTCCGGGAAACCGGGGCTAATACCGGATAATTCATTTCCTCTCATGAGGAAATGCTGAAAGACGGTTTCGGCTGTCACTTACAGATGGGCCCGCGGCGCATTAGCTAGT
>NZ_JAMBNR010000016.1 GCF_023715205.1 Mesobacillus maritimus | reverse complement strand
CACCATCTGGGATTCTATTACATTTTCTTCTTTCAGTCGTTTCATCGAAATGACGTCTCTGTCCGAAAATGCAAGAAGAGTGTTGACTTCAGTCAACACTCAATGCGACTGCCCGTCGCACAAAAAATCCCTCAAAAAGAGGGATTTCATTCATTAATCTTCAATAACAACTTTCTCCATTACATCGCCGTTTCTCATTGCTTTTGCAGCTTCCAATCCTGAAGTCACTTTACCAAACACAGTATGAACGCCGTTCAAATGTGGTTGCGGCTCGTGAACAATGAAGAATTGGCTTCCGCCAGTGTCTTTTCCAGCATGTGCCATTGATAATGCACCTGCTTCATGCTTATGAGGATTTCCTTCTGTTTCACATTTAATTGTATAACCTGGTCCACCAGTACCTGTACCATGAGGGCATCCCCCTTGAGAAACAAATCCAGGAATTACCCGGTGGAAAGTCAATCCATCATAGAAGCCTTCTTTTGCAAGCTTTTCAAAGTTTTCAACTGTTCCTGGAGCCTCATTTGGATATAATTCAAATTCAATTTTATCTCCACTTTGCATTTGTATGTAACCTTTTTTCGCCATGTAAAACAACTCCTTATTTTCAAATCATTAGATATCATAACATTTTTCTACAAAAAAATAAAAGGACTTGTCCTTTAAACTTAGGGTGTATATTTAAGGTAGAAATATGTTAAAATAAAAATGCTCCTTCCGATCTTTCGCTCGTTGCGGGACACTTAACCACTGTACGGACGGAAGGAGCCCTGCATAAGCAGGTCATACTGAGTGCATGTTACTAGTGTATGATGAACACTAGTTTTTTTATTTCTTCCGCAGTATTTTATTGTACAGCCTCTTTTAACTCGACTAGCCCACGATAGATGTCCACAATATGTTCCACTTTCATCCGGACAAGTCCACTTGAAGAAGGTGCAACAAAATCAACTATCCCACCAATCATGGATTCCTTCTGTACGCCCCATTCGCTCTTTCTTTTACCACTGTATTCTTGATAAACTCCTTTTCCAACAAAACAGGCAATCTTTGGTCGGTAATGAGCTAGTTTCGCTCTTAACTCTTCTCTACCTAGTCGGTATTCATCCTTTGTTATCTCGTCCGCGGCTTTTGTTGGTCGTGAGACTATATTGGTAAGACCATAACCTAGCTCCAAAAGCTTAGAATCCTCTTCTGCTCGATATCGCCGCGGTGTAAGTCCTGCCTCATGAATAACTTTCCAAAAACGATTATTCGGATTGGCATAATGATGACCTGTTTCCCCCGAGCGTATACTTGGATTAAATCCGATAAAAACGATGTCTAAATTTTTTTGTAGATGATCACCAATCTCCTTCATGCCCTCACCTCATCTCAAGTACCTAATCTTATCACCACGGATAAAGCTTTAAGTCATTTTTTTCATAAATGTATTTAAATGTCTTTAACTGAATAAGAAGTTCATCAAAACAGATTGCTTCTGCGTCCTCATAAGAATAAGCATCAAAATAAGCCCTTAACATTTCCTCAGATAATTCATCATCAATTCCAGTCAACCATAACTTGTACTGATGTTTTTCATAAATGGTTGACCAACCTGATTCATCGAATAATTCTTGCAATATTTTAGGTTCCACAGCGCTCCTCCTCTTATTTCTAGTATTTCCTCGGCAACTATGTTCAACCATAAACATGGGTATTCTTTCTAAAAAAGGAGACACTAATTTTAAAAGGAGGGGAAAGAATGCAGGAAAAAGGAAAAGATTTTAAGGATATTGTCCTTCCTCCCAAGGGCTCAGATAGCGAGCATAGCTTAATTTGTAATGAAAACCTATTTTATGCAGAACTTCGTGCGGCCGCAGAGGATGCTGAAAAAGATGTCAATGACTAGGGACTATCTACACAACAAAGGATGCCTCTTTGAAGAAAAGGCATCCTAAATATATTTGGTATTAATACTATTAATATCTCTCACTATAGCTATCTTCCGATTCTTCTCTCTCAAGATACCAGTTTTTCAACTGTGTAAACATTGTAAATAGAAGGAAGAAGTTCATAGCCCACACACTAACAAATGGGGATATACCGCCAAATTCAATGGTTTGGTATCCCTTAAATTGCATTACAATATATGACTCGATGAAAACAAGGATAAATCCTGCAACACCAGCAATCGACATCCGAACCATTTCATTCAGCCCCTATACTAAAATTTTCCTATTAAGTTTATCTTACTGCAGGAGAAATCGAATATCAATAAAAATGTTCAATTTTTAGACAAAAACTTTCAACTAATTGATGACAAAGGAAAAAAAGAGGTGCAGTTATCCACCTCTTTTGCTATAATCAATTATTTTTCTAATTTATAACTTTTGTTGGAACCACACGCCTCCCAATTGCTTCAATCAGCTCTTTAGGCATTGGAAGGTTAATGGATGCTGGATCTTTGCTGACAGCTGGAATCGTTCTTACTAAATCCTCATCAGTTAAGTTGTATGAAGCAAAATCAATAGGTAAACCTGTTTTCTGCTGTAACAACCGGATCTTTTCAACCGTTTTCTCGAGAATGGTCTCTTGGTTGTCATTCGTTGAAACCTCTACTCTTAAAGCTTCTGCTAGTTCTCTTATTTTAGGTAAATAAAGCTGTGGAATCGACTCCATCACAATAGGTAAAAATACAGCATTCGCTAGTCCATGAGGGATACGAAACAATGCACCGTATGCGTGTGCAAAATTGTGAACTGGTATCGCATTTAACGCAAAACTAAATGCTGTGATCCCCATTAAACTCGCTTGAAGCATTTCCATTCTGGCATCAACGTTTTCACCATTTGTGACAACTTCTGGTAAGTTCTTTTCGATTAATCTAATGGCTTGAAGTGCATGAGCATCCGTTATTGCTGTAGCCGTTGGTGAAGCAAATGCTTCAATTGCATGCGTTAAGGCATCAAAACCGGTAAACGCTGTAATGGATGGAGGAAGACCAACTGTTAAATCAGGGTCAAGGACTGCCATATCTGCGGAGAGGAATGGATTAATGATATTTGTCTTCATTTGGATATCCTCATTAAAGATAACTGCAATCGGCGAAACCTCTGAACCAGTTCCCGCTGTTGTCGGAATTGCTATATGTGGGATTGGGATATAATTAGCCTTTGGAAACTGTTCCATAACAAAACCACCTGGAATGGCTTCCTTGATATCCGAAAGTCCATGGTGAAGTGCATATTTAACTCCCTTTACCGTATCGAGGACACTTCCGCCTCCAACAGCCAATAACCCATCTGCAGCTATTTCTCTTGCATACCGAGCTGCAGCATTAACACTGTTACTCTCTGCATCCTGTGCAATATCTAAGAATATCCCCACTAACTCTGGGCCAGAACCTTGAGGAGTTAACCTGAAAATTTCTGCTACTTTTTTAACAATTCCCGCCGATTCAAGACCCCGATCACTTAATAAGAGGACACGCTTAGCCCCGAGACCTTTAAATAAGTTGGGCACAATGGCTCTCGTATTCGAGCCACTATAGATGGCTGACCGTAACATAAACTCCGACATCGTTCTTGTTTGCATCTCCTTCACCTCATCCTTAAATTTTTTTCAAGTTTTCCAATTACTTCTCAGAAAAAAGAAGTCCATACCAATTCCGACGATGTAGTTCGGGTACCATGGAAGTGTGAACATGTTTGACTTGAGTATAAGCATCTAATGAGTGCTTCCCCATTTCCCTGCCAATTCCGCTTTGTTTATAGCCTCCAAAAGGTGCATCATTGCGAAGCATATGCCAATCATTGATCCACACAACTCCAGCCTGAAGTTTCCGCGCAATATCATAGGCATTATTAACATCCTTCGTCCAGACTCCAGCAGCAAGGCCGTAGATACTGTCATTTGCCATTTTAATCGCTTCATCCACTTCCGAATAACGAATCACTGACAAAACTGGTCCAAAGATTTCTTCACGGGCAATTTTCATATCATTCGTGACGTTGGTAAAAATCGTCGGCTCTATAAAATGTCCGTCTTCGCAGCCTGGAACTTTTATCTCTTTTCCACCACATACCAAAGTAGCTCCTTCTTGTTTACCTGCTTCAATATACGAAAGGATTGTTTCCTTTTGTTTCTTTGAGATTACTGGTCCAACATCAGTGTTAGGGTCCAACGGATTTCCCGGTTTAATTTTACTCGCAAGGTGAACAAGTTGTTCCACAATCACATCGTGAAGTTGATCAGGTACAAACAATCTAGTTCCTGATTCGCATAGCTGTCCAGAGTGTAGGAAAACCCCAAATAAACTTCCAGGAAGCGCAATTGATAAATCAGCATCTTCAAGAATAATATTTGGTGATTTTCCACCCAGTTCCAAAGTTGTATTTTTAATCGTTCCTGCAGATAGTTCCATGACCCTACGCCCAACCTCAGTAGATCCTGTAAAAGCTACCTTATCAACGTTAGGATGTTTAATTAAAGCCTCCCCCGCTTCTGCTCCCGAGCCTGTGACAACATTGATGACGCCCGGAGGAACAACTTCAGAAATGATTTCAGCTAGCTTCAATGTTGATAACGGCGTATAGCTTGCTGGTTTTACGACAATGGTATTTCCCATCGCAAGTGCGGGCGCAATTTTCCAAGTTGCAATCACCATTGGTAAGTTCCATGGAGTGATGGCTGCACAAACACCTATTGGTTCACGCCAAATGAAATTATGAGCTGGTCCTGGAAAGGGAGGCGATGGAAGCGTCTCTGAAAACTCATATTCCAGAACAAACTTTGCCAATGTTTGAAATAAATCAACCATCTGAAGAATGTCATTTCCTCCGATTCTCCGAACAGTGCCTCCAGAACTAATTGCTTCAAGATATGCAAGCTCATCAGCGTGTTCGCTAATCGCATAAGAAATCTGATAAAGTATATTGGCCCGCTCCTTCGGGCTCATATTTCTCCAATCGCTATTGTCAAAAGCTTCCCTTGCAGCATGCACTGCTTTGTTTACATCCTCAGCCGTTCCTTTTGCCACTTTAGCTACTAATTGACCTGTTGCTGGATTTATGACATCAAAAGTCTCATTGTTACTTGCTGGCTGCCATTGCCCGTTAATATATAAAGGAAAAGTTTGTACATCCGTTTGAACTGTCATTTATATTCCTCCTCTTTTTCTAATTATGTTTATCTCTATCATTCTCAAAAACTTATAGAACTCCCATCTCTGTATCTGAAACCCGGTAAATTTCCTCAATTTTCTTTCCACGAGCACGCGAGAGAATTTCCATTCTGACTGAGAGTTGCTTCATCGTAAAATTCATTGTGGTTTCCAATTCATGACCGAATTCACTTACATCTCTACCAGCAAACCCTTCCTGATTGATTTTGATGGCTAACGGGGCGAGTTCTTGCATTTTCGCTTCTACCACTTCAAATAAATGTGGATGCTCACAAATTAAGCGCTGAAGCAAAAAGGTTCCATACGCGATATGTCTTGATTCATCTCGCTTTAACAATTCAATTCCCTTAAGTAAACCGGGCATTAACTTGAGTTCTTCTAATGATTGATAGAAGGAGTAATAACCTGTTTCCGCCATTACGCCTTCCACAAACATGTTATACACCGTTGCTGCTTCCGCAATTGCTTCCGGTGATTGATCTGTTTCTAATCTACTCATCGTTTCCGGTAAGATTTTATAAAAAATTGTCTTATATGTGCCTGAATGAAAATGAGCTAAGTCGCCTTTTTCTCCAATTGCATTTAACACCTTTCGAAAAAACTCAGTATGTTTTGCTTCCTCAAAAAGAAAGGTGGTCAAAAACATTTCTTCCTCAAGTCTTCCTTCTTTTGCAATCGTCATAATTAATGGAAGCAAATCAAGTGTTACCGCTTCTTCCCCAGCTTGAAACTGAGAGATTAACCGCAAAATATCCTGTTGCTGTTCAGCCGTTAGTGTCTTCCAATCTTTTGCATCCTGAGAAAAATCAATATCATTCGGATTCCAAACTCCATGTTTTTTTGCCTTTTGATACAATCTAAACGGAAAAGAGTCCTCAAGTAAGCCGCGATTGCTTGTAGTTAAAATCGTTCTTTCTTTCATTTTTCCATCTTCCTTTCTATTTATCTGATTAGCTGAACTAGGCTTAACCAAGAATGGAACTTGCAAATATTAGGTTCTCAGTTTTGATCGAGAGGGGAAATCACCTCCCTTACTTTTTGACGAAGATGTGTTTTCAATATTTTCCCTACACCATTACGAGGCAAAAAATCCATAAACATCACATGTCTAGGTGTTTTGTTTTTAGCGAGATGCTCCTGACAGTATAAAATTAATTCCTGCTCAGTTACTTCGTCATCTGGCTTTTTCACCACACAAGCGACCATTTCTTCTCCCATTCGTTCATCCGGTATACCAACAACCGAAACTTCCAAAACGGCAGAATGACGATTTAAAACCTCTTCCACATCTCTAGGGTAGAGATTAAATCCTCCACGAATTATTAAATCCTTCTTGCGATCGACGATATACAAGTACCCTTCCTCGTCAACTTTGGCCATATCTCCTGTGTACAACCAAGAGTCCTTTAAAATTTTTCTAGTCTCTACTGGGTTATTAAAATAGCCTGGTGTAACATTGTCCCCTCGTACAATGAGTTCACCCACTTCCCCAACCGGGAGCTCGTGACCTGTTTCATCGACAATTCTGATCTCAACCCCCGGAATTGGCACTCCAACTGAGCCTGGTTTAATCTCAATGTTTTTATTGTGGGCCGTTACAATGGGTGCAGCTTCGGATAGCCCATATCCTTCAAGAATCTTCGCTTTGAATTTTTCTTGAAAAGCATTTAATAACACTACAGGTAAGGGAGCTGACCCGGAACTAACATTCTCAAGACTGCTCGTATCATATTGATCGCTGTCTGGATATGACAGCATCGCATGAATCATGGTAGGTACTGCGGAAAAAGATTTTACTTTGTATTTTTCAATCGCGGCAAAAATTTCTTTCACATCAAAATTTGGGAAGATGACAATAGACCCGCCTAACAGCATACAAATATTTGTTACAGTTAATCCGTATACATGTGCTAATGGTAGAACCCCTAACGTAGTTCCACGCTCACTCTCGTTATGTTTGGCAGAGTTTTCTGCATTCGAAGAGAGGTTTTTATGCGTTAATTCAACTCCTTTTGGACTTCCTGTTGTTCCAGATGTATACAAAATGACTGCTGTGTCGTTTTCACTTGGATTTATTGATGGATTGATATCCTCCTGATACTCAGTAGCTAAGAGTTCATAAAAAGAAAGAGCATCACTTTTCTCGTCTTGATGATCAACCGCAATTAATAACGGTGGGTTTTGAATATCTTTGAGGGCGGCTCTCACTTTTCCAATTATAGGTGAGGACGTTATAATTGCTTTTACGCCACTGTTCGCAATAATGTAATGAATTTCCTTTGGATGGAGGGTAAACATAACAGGTACAATTATGGCTCCTGCTCGATTAATTCCTTGATAAGAGAAAACAACCTCAGGACAATTAGGTAAGATAACCATTACCCGGTCACCTTTTTTAATCCCTCGGTTCCTTAACCCTCCAGCAAATTGGTTTGCAATTTCTCTCGTTTCGATATTTGTGAATTGCTGATTACGAAAAAATAACATTGGATATTCGCCAAATTTTTCTAAGTTACTCTCTAATAACATTTCAAGACTCAACTGAACTCCCTCCCCGGCCAATATTGAAAACGATTACATTTTTGTTGATCTAAAACAACCCAGATAAAGTTTATTTAGGTATTGGAATATTATGAATATTCTTTAAATAAAATCAAAACCCTTTTTAAAATTTAAATTTTCCAAACAGGGTTTTTGATTTCTCAAAACAAACGGCCATTCATATTTAGATGAAGTCAGTACTTGCCAAGTTCCAAAAGTAAAAGCTGTTTTCATAATGATCATCCTAAGGACGATTATAGCTCGATAGTACTCATTTCAAACAAGCTCTTTTCTCATTCATGGAACTATTTTTTTGTATAACCAGGCTCATTAAGTCGTCTTTTTTGTTAAAAAGCAACAAAGTTTTAGAAAAAAATATCTAAAAAAAAAAGCCTTGAAAAGAATCAAGACTAGAAGTATCACTTACACTCTCATTTTCACTTTTTTTTGCTTTTGCATGACTTCATATGATTTTTCAATGATGTCTGTTAAAACATCTCCTTTATAAATGCGGCCAACTTTAGTGTTTTCCTGATAATACTCAACAATTTCGTCTAGCTTATCGGAAGTTTCCTTCGTAATTCGAACATTTAATTGTAACCTATTATTCCCCGACATCTTCCGTCACCTCTTATTTACACTTGCTATATCCGCGATCAAATTAAATTAATCGACTATTTTTGCTATTGTTGTAAAAACTTCTGCATATTTCTATTTTAACATACAAATGCCAAGTTGAAACGGTAATTCATTTGTCATCTCTTGCAACACATAATTTTCATACGAGATAAGCAAATTAATGAATGGAGGTGCTTTGTATGGAACCAAAACAACCTGGAAGCGAAAAGCTTCCTGATTTTAAAGAACTAGAAGACCGTGTAATTGCAGAGGCCCCTTCCCAGCCAATGCTTGTCATAAAAACGAATTTAGACCCCAAAAATTCCACTGAAGATAACCCTTATTATCGAAATTTAGGGCTTACAAAAACCGAACAATTTCGGAATTATTTTGAGGAGCAAAAAGAATAATGGAGCAAACACTTGCCTATTTACGTGAAATTCTCGCAAATTATACGGAGAAAGATGAAACTAGCAGACAAATCTACCGAAAACTCGAAAATGGTCATTACCATTCTGAAGGGGATCTAGTCAGGGATTTAACGTTTGAAGAAACTGAATATCTTAATGGGATTCTTCCATGGGAAATTAGATATGCGAAAAATGAACAAGATGAACAACGTGCTTACCAATTAAATGAAGTATATGAATTGTTGTTTTAACAGCAGGCTGTTTTTGTAAAGCTTGTTGTTTAAATCCTAAAACCGATGCTAACTCAATAGTAGCCATTTTATGTTCAAACTCAGTTTGAAAGCTCTTTTATTATAAGTGAAACTACTTTTGTACAAGCTAGCCCATTCAGCCTTATTTTTGTTCAAAAGCAAAAAAAGGTGAGAAATGAGCCTTACAGTAAAACCAAGGGTCTAATTATTGGGCCGTTGGTTTTTTTATGACCCGTAATTTTATCTTGTCCTATCTATTTCTACATTCTTTACTATAACAAAAAGGATGAACGCAATGTTCATCCTTTTTCCATCCATTCCTACTGTTCATCTTCCTCAACATATGGATCATGTTCAACTGCAGGAAGGTCACCAAAGGACGTCATAATCCCTTCCTCATCCAATTCTTGTTCATACCGCTCATGTTGTTGATTTGGAAATACAATAATTTCTTTTCCTTCAATGTCTGTTGCCACGAAGTTTTCATAATCCTCCACATAACCTTCATTTTCTTGGGATTCATTGTATACATCATTATAGTGGTCCGAAACCTGATAAAAATCTGATGGACCTTCAGAAGTTCCATATCGGGCAACATCTTGCCATGAATCCTCCGCATCATATGCAACACTTTCATCTTGTAGGTCTTTATCAAATTTCCCAAAAGGGGGCATTAAAACTCCCTCTTCAATTGGGCGATTTGTAGAAATCGTTTGATCAGGTGTATGTTCTACACAGTATAATGTTTCTGGTATCGCTTGAAGTCTTTCATAGCTAATTTCTTTTCCACAGGTTAAACATTTTCCATAATCTCCATTTTCAATCGCCTTAAGAGCAAGATTTATATTTTCCAATTGGTATTCATCGTGTTGATTCAAGGCAATGTCTTTTTCACGTTCGTATAATTCTGTTCCTTCATCTCCTGGGTGGTTATCAATACTTGATAATTCCCCTACAGACTCATGATAGTGTCCTCTTTCTAAATCATAATGATCATTCATCTCAAAGCGATTTTCTAGTTCCTGCTTTAAGCCTTCTAACTCATTTTTTAATGTAGTAAGTTGCCCATTTGTTAGCATCATCGCTACTCCTTTCTATAGGCGGTTTCTTTTTAGTATGGAACAAATTTTCAATTTCATGACTTAAAAAGCAAATATGGGCTTTTTCGCCAACAAAAGAACTTGGACGTATAACTGAGCGAAATCATATCCTATAGAAAGAATGAGAAAGGAGTCGAGAATTTTTGGGTTTATTTATTAACAAGCAAACTCAAACAAATGTATTTCATAGTTCGGATGATGAAATCAATAACCATAATCAAAAAGTTTACCGCGAAAATTTCTTAGAAAGCTTAATGAATGAACAACAATCGATTAATCAACGTTTTTCAGAAGCTGTCACCAACAATGCGAAGAAAAATCAGATGTACACACAGGTTTTAATAGAGGAGATTAGTCAACAACAAACCCTTTTACAAGCAATGGACCGCAAACTCCAGGCCTACGAGAAAACCTCTACTACTTTAGAAGAACAAACAAAACTCCAACTCGAAATAAAGAAGTTAATGGAAGAACATGAAGATTTACAAGTGATTTATCACAAAACAGTTTTAGAGCAAATTGAGTCAAAAAATGAAGATATAAAAGAACGCCTGAACCTTGTAAATAAACGATTCAGTAAACAAATCAAAAAGAATAGGAAACAAATTAAGAAAAATAGTAAACAAATCGAGGAACAATTAGAGGAACACACTCATCAACTTTCAAATCAACTCATTGAAAACTCAAATCGAGTTGAAGAGGAATTTAATCAAGTTCAGGGACAACTTAGCGATAAAGTTGACGACCAACAAGAACAATTCATTAAACACTTCAAACAATTACAAAATTGGCTAAAAACAGAAAGGCTCTCGCAAGATAAACAAAATCTTGAACAGCTTGAAAAGATCGAGGTCATTATCGAACGCTTTAATAACCAAGAACAAATTACTAGCAATCACTTTAATCAGTTATTAATGAGTATAGAACATTGCATTACTCATCAAGACGATCTTTCAACAAAACAGATGGAAAAACTGAACTCCATTTTAAACGAGATAGAACTTTATGAACTTCAATTTAAGGAAAATTTCAATTCCCTAGACCACCGCCTATTAAAGAAATTAGAGACACAAAATCTAGACATTAGAGAACACCAAACAAAAATGAGTTCTGAATTATCCCAGCATTTAGCACACGCAAACACCACTCTCGCTGAACGACTTCTACAGCAAAACCAACACCTACAAGAAATTGTCGATCATCATGACTATCAAACCGAGAATATCGACCGAAAGCTGGACTTCATTAAATCAACGATATTTGAACGTGCAGCAGACCTTTCCGAAAAGCTTGATGAGCATTTCAAGAAATTCACTGAATTTTTCAGTCATCTTGTCCCTAAAAGGAATGTTAAACAAAACATTTCTTTACAAGAAATAGACAATACAAACACGACGAAAGAAACCCTCAACAAATGATGATTCCTAAAGGTTCTTTTCTCGAACTTTGCTACTTTTGAACAAGAAATATGACTAAATAACTAAATAAGCAAGATTTTTCACAGAATAGCTACATTTTAAGAGAAAAGAGCTTGCAAACTAATTTTAAACATATGAAATGGCTACTTTTTCGTTAAAATCGGCTTTAGGATTTTAACAACAATCTTTACGAAAATAAAAAAGCTGTCCCTTAAACGGACAGCTTTTTCTAATCTTCAACTATTGTTACCTTTACTTGTTGTCTTCCCCAGTCAACAGCTGCTTCTTCTTCTGGAATGAACACATCAATTTCATAACCATTGATCCCTCCTCCGATATCAGCAGCAGTTGCATAGCCATAATTTTCTACATACACTTTAGATCCAAGAGGAATAACCTCTGGGTCAACTGCAATGATTTTTTCACTCGGATTGCTCTTTAAATCTACACCTAGTTTCGTTACTCCAGAACAACCTTCGCATTCAGCTGTATAAGCTGTCGCATCTACTGTAATTACTTTTTTAATCGAAACTTCTTGTTTTAATGCTGCCGCTGCAGAATCATTTGGTTTCGCTGGAGCTGATTGTACTTCATCTATTGGTTTTTCATTTATATCATCCTGAAGTCCTTGTGCACCTGCATTTATCCCGATACTCAAGAAAATAGCCGTCATAGCAACTAATGATAAAATCAATTTCTTCATGTAGGTTCGCCTCCTTCGGCTTTTTTCATTTAATAAAACTATCCTAACATAATTTGCGAAATAGATAAGAACAACCAGATATTATTTCATTTACAAAGGTAACAACAAGATTGCAGAATTGTAACAGTAAAACAGAATAAACTAAATACTTAATAAAAAACCTATCCTAAATCAATCAGTATAGGTTTTACATGGCTTTATTAAGTAACAGGGGCTTTTTGTACAGCACATGCTTTGTATTTCAGCAGTACCCAAAACTGGGTCAAGCTCATTCAGGGTAAGCACATTTGTTGGAACTTCTGACCAATGGAAACTCATAAATACTAGTCCAAGGGACTACTTGTTCTGTTATTTTCGCCTTGACTTGAAGGGATCCGCGACGGGAACTTACTTTAAAAAAACTACACTCGTTAACAATACAGATCGTAATCAAAAAATAGCTTCTTTTGTACCAGTGGACTATACAGAACCACTTGAACTTCCAGATGAACAGTATCCATTCACCTTTACAACCGGGTTGTGATGAAGAATTTTTGTCCCTGGATGTTGTTCATGTGGGCAAGGATAGTGAATGCTATATTCCTTTTCTAGCCTTTCATAGGATATTCCTCCATACATCTCCCATACTAATTCACGAACATCATTCCAGATTTGCTCACTATTTTTATAATTCATTTTGTATCCTAATCGTGTAGACAGCTCACCCAAGATTCCCCAATCCTCTTTAACATCAGGAGCTGCCTCAACGGCTTTTCTGACACGTTGGATTCTTCTGTCTGTATTGGTATAGGTCCCTTCTACCTTTCCCCATGATTTATCAGGTAAAACAACATCAGCATATTCTGCTGTCTCTGTTAAAAATATATCTTGAACAACCAATAGGTTCACGTTGAGTAAAGAAACTAACTGTTTGATATATCTTCTATATAACAGCAACCCTCTATTAGGAAACAACAAACTTACTAAAATTTGTAGTAAACAGCAAAAAAAAGAAGACTGGCGTAGTAAACGCCAATCTTCTATGCTGTTTTTGTAGCTGGTAAAAGGATTTTAAACGTTGTTCCTTTGTTTTGCTCGCTCTCTATATATACTTTACCATTGTGACTTTCAATAATTTTAAACGAGACCATTAGACCCAAGCCATTACCATTTTTCTTGGTTGTATAGAAAGGTTCACCTATTTTCTTAAGTGTTTCAGGAGGGATTCCAACACCGGTGTCCTGAATGGATATTTCGACGTTTTGATTTTGTACCTCTGCTCGAACATATAAGTCACCACCAGAAGGCATAGCTTCAATTCCATTTTTAATAAAATTCAAGAACACTTGCTTCAAGCGATTTTCATCACACTCAATTTGGACGATATCTTTTTTAACATCTAAATGGAGTTTTACATGTCGTTTTTTCGCTTCAAATTCGAGCAGCGATAAGATATTCTTTAGGATTGGAATGATATTTTTCTCTTCAAGTTCAACAACCTTCGGCTTAGCTAATACCATAAACTCCTCAACAATATTATTCACTCGGTCAATTTCATCAAGAATAATATCAATGAACTCACGGCGCTGAGGATCTTCTTCATCTAATTGCAAAAACTCGGCATAGCCCTTCATTGAGGTAAGTGGATTCCGTATCTCATGCGCCACACCAGCAGCTAATTGTCCCACTGCAGCCAGTTTATCTTGGCGATGAATTAACTCTTCGTTTTGTTTTCGCTCTGTAATGTCATTACGAATAGCTAAATATTGATAAGGTTTGCCATGATCATTTAAAAACGGGACAATCGTTGTAGCGACCCAATAATAAGAACCATCTTTCGCTTTATTACGAATTTCGCCTTTCCAGACGTTTCCGGTACCGATTGTTTTCCACAAGTTTTTGAAAAAGTCTTTTGAATGATAACCAGAATTTAAAATTCGGTGATCTTGTCCAATTAATTCCTCACGAGAGTATTTAGAAATCTCGACAAATTTATTATTTACACTCTTAATTATTCCTTTTTCATCTGTAAAGGCCACAATCGAAGACTCATCAATTGCAAATTTGTAGTCACTAACTTCCTTTAAAGTTTCCTTTAAATCTGCTTCTGCCTTTTTTCGACTAGTAATATCAGAACGAATAGAAACATACTGATACGGTTTTCCTTTGAGATTTAAAAAAGGAACAATCGTTGTAGCAACCCAATAAAAAGAGCCATCTTTGGCACGATTACGAATTTCGCCTTTCCATGTCTTACCAGTCCCAATCGTTGCCCACATCTTTTTGAAAAAATCCTTTGGATGGTATCCAGAATTCAAAATCGAGTGGTTTTGCCCAATTAGTTCATCCTCACTATATCCAGAGATTTCTACGAATTTATCATTAACATAAGTGATGTTTCCTTTTGGATCGGTAATTGCAACAATCGACGAAACATTTAGTGCGTCTGTAATATCTTTTAGATTCGTGTCACTAACAGCTAATCTTTTTCCCATAAATGCACTAGATGTGATGAGACCACCTAAAATTACGACCGCTACAATAAAAATCGTATAGCCAATCAAAGACTGAGGTACTGCTATTCGTTCAATTTGATTTTGATTCGAGTAAAATGTTGTTGCTTTAGCTAAAAGTAAATGTCCCTCAACAATCGCACCAGTTGTTAAAAGTGCTGTTAATGGTTTAAGCCAAACATGACTAGATGGTGAAAAACTTTTTGAATAAAATAAGATCCAAAATGAGAACAAAAACGAACCAAACATCAACACAATACTTACCGCTAAGATTGCCAGATTGTACTCAAAGCCCATATTAATTGAGAGAATTCCAACAATATGAACGGATATCACGGCTATAGTCATCAGTAGGCTGCTAATAAGTAATTGTCGGATTTGCTTTTTTTCTCCAATCAGGATTAAAAAACCCATTGCTGAGAAGATAACACCTAAAAAAATCGCCAAAATATTCATTGGTATTTGATAGGCACTGTTTGCATTCACATTTAACGTAAGAATACCAAAAAAGTTCATTACCCAAATGCCCATTCCGAACGAAAACGCAGCACCTATAAAAAGGAACCGTTTATTCTTATTAGACGTCTTTACTAAACTAAACAAATCCAACGCTGTATAGGATGCCATCATTGTTAAAACAATAGCAACCAAAAATAAAACAGGGTTAAATGATTGTTCAAGTGTTTCCATATTAAGCATCATTCCCCTTGATGAAAAGTTAATTTGATTGTAAGGCAAACTTAAAGGGAAGGAAAGATAAAAATCTTGGAATTGTAATAACTTCGTCACTTTTTCCTCTTGACTTTTAAAGTCTTATTTGTATTACCATTCCTCATATGCCCATTGAATATATATTTCAGAAATTTTATAAAAAAGTCTACACATTTTTTCTTTTTTCGTTTATACTGTACTATAACAGAAAGACAGTAAATAACATTGTATTATAAAAGAAAAGGAGAGGATTTCAATGATGAGTCCGGTTGAGTTTTTCAAGAAGTTACCAAAAAAAGTTTGTCCAGAGTGTGGTCAACATGTAGAGGAGCAAGCAGAGTCATATTTAATGGAATGCGAAAGATGCTTAGCAAAAAAAGTTGAATAAAGAAAGAAACCCGGCTACTCAAGTAGTCGGGTTTGTTGTAATCAAACTAAAGGTACAATTATTAGAAACAACTTAACATCTTAGGAGACCCAACCATCCATCCAGCCAAACTTCACTACTTTTTATAATGATGAAGAAACCATCATTTTGTCCAGCCGATGTTTGCTGTTCCGTAGAAAGTGGCCTTTACTAGTATAGCGTAGGAAAGGACCCTTCACTTAATTAATGCGGGTTAATCACCGCGAGACTCATTTTCTCACTACTGTCTACAAATACGAATAGGTTATGTCTCAAAAGTTTTTGAGTAAAGAATTTAAGCCTTAACAATTTCCATTCGTCGGTACCTACTCTACTCCAGTAAACTTCATTTACCATTTGCAAAATCACCTTTATGCCCTATTTGTAACCTCGATTTGAAGTGGCTCCCTTTTAGAATTCCAAACTTTCATGACATGAATCGCTTCGTTTTATCCCAATATAGATGCCTCTCTACGTCCATAGTCATTAAAATTCTTTTGGTCAGGAGCCTTGTACTTCTACGTACGGTACCTAGGTAGGTAGAAGATTGGTTCTCCATTCCCTTTGAATTCATTTAGGTCCACGACAATCAGAAAACCAGGGTCACTGGATTAGTTGCATATGGTAGTTTCGTTTTTTGTGTTAGCACACATCTGGAAACAGTCCAGTCCACTTTTGAGTCAAACAACCTTTCGTAATCGCTTACAAGATAAAGAAAATGTTTCGTTCAACTTACGGAACGAACAAATATGGTTGAGCCTCCTAAGATGTTAGGGGTACTCTTCTTTACATCTTTATTATACCCCCCTTTCATTTCTTAAGAACGGAATTTTTATGACAATTCTGTGAATACACATACACCTAACCTTCACTCGTAACTGGGAAAACTTGATTAGTTTGCCTTCGTATATGACTGTTTCTTTAAGTGAAAATTATATCTTAAGGAGTGGTTTTAATGAAAAACAGTGAATTTAAGACACGTAATCAAAAAGCAAAGGCTATTGCTCCTCCTAGTCCTTACGGAGGCATTTCTCCTTCAACTAGCGATGTAACTGGTGACTCTATCGATGAACACCGAAGCTTTGAAAAGGCAAACATCATAGTCACTGGAGATGAAATACGACAACAGAATGAAAATTTATAATTATAAAGGGGGATATTATTGGATACTTTAGACCCGAAACAAATTAAACAAGGAGATGAGGTTTTTGTCATTTATCACAACCCTCATGTCCCAAGTGTTGCAAATGTTAAAGCAGCGGAAATTGTTCCTCATCCAAAAGATGAAAACTCACTGGCACTTTTCATTAACGAAACATTTCATGTAATTGAAGATGATGATGCACTGTTTTCCAGTGAAGAAGCAGCAAACCAAGCTTATCAAAATTTGTATGACATCGAATAAGAAAATTTATTTTTCCCTCCCCGCAGAATGTGTTAAAATATTCTGATAAAAGAAGGAGGGTTTTTCTATGGGGGAAATTGTTAAAGCGATCCAAGATACTTATGCTGATGAAATTTCTTGGTGCTATGGATGTGGGCGTTTAAATAAGAATGGGCATCATTTTCGAACGGGGTGGGATGATGAAAAGACCATTACCTACTTTGAACCAAGCGAAGAGCATATGGCTATTCCTGGTTTTGTTTATGGAGGAATCCTAGCATCATTAATAGACTGTCACGGTACAGGCTCCGCTTCCATTTACTTACATCATAAAAATGGCCATCAAATTGGTGACGGAACAGAACCGCCTCGTTTTGTTACAGCTCAACTAACAGTAGATTATAAAAAACCTACTCCTCAAGGTATAGAATTGAAGGCGTATGGTTTTGGGGAAGAAATACATCCAAAAAAGTGGAAAATTACTACGGAAGTACTGGCAGGCGAAGACGTAGTTGCTACAGGGGAAGTAATCGCTGTGATAGCACCAGAAACCTTTCTTAAAAAGTGATAATCAGATCACGTAGAGGCTGCCAAATATTGACAGCCTCTTTTTTATAAATCAGATCTTTTCCCAGGTTCAGTTTTTCCACCAGTGGCATTCCCAGTAGTGGCTGTATAACCAACACGATAATTAAACTCTTTCTTCTGTTTTAATGCATCCGGCATTTTATATTGAGATCGATTATTTTGAAACTCTCCTCTATTTGACATCACAATCCCCTTTCTAACAGTCAGATGGGTCGATATGAAGTGGTGGTGGGATTAACCACCCTTTATCTTTCAAAAGCCTCAAAACCTTTGTCGCATACTGAGCTTTCTTAGTATGGAAGTTTGCGTACATTGAGGCAATATCTTCTCGAATACACTGTCCCATAACTGTACTACAGCTTATAAGGCCTGCTGCTATATCAGCACTTAATTTATTTGCTATTTCCTGATCCAGAAACCTAGCCCCTGCCGGAATCTTTTCTATACATGCTTCAGGGCGTTTTGCTGGAGTTGGAGGCATCCCGATTCCATGTTCCGTTAATAACCTCTCAACTTCCTCTATTTCTTGTTTAGAAGTATCTTCAATTATATCCTTAATAATTTTTTGCAAGTCTTCATCACCAGCGTGATTTAGCAAAGTCTCATATGCAGCAACTGACGCCTTTGCTGCGCTAAGGTGCATCCAAACCGAGTAAACTTCCCCATAGTGCATAGGCTCCTCTTTAGGATTTCCACTTAAGATCCCCATACAATGACCTCCTATCTACATAAAATTCGCCTTAATTCCGGCACTAATATTATGCTGTACGACTTTAGGTTTCATGTTAGGGAAAGAATAACAAACCATTTTTAAAAATGTTCCTTATAAAATGGCATGACTAAACACATACAAAAAAACACCTTCAGACGAAGGTGTTTTATCTATTTTTATTCATATCCTTTTCGGGGAATTTCAATATTCTTCCCTTCTGAATTTTCGATGGTTGCTTTGATTTCCCCTTCAAAATAGGCATCGCTCACTTGTTCATGAGTTTCGGCAAGGCCTGCTGAAAGTTCATCTTGTCGCTTATAATCATCGGTATGATAATGTCTACCCGCAATTTTTGTTGACTCTTGTTTGTTTTTAGAATTCGTCATCTTCATTCCTCCTTTTTAGAGACTTATGATTACTTTCCTTCTTTTGTGGTTTTACCATACAGGCAATAAAAAGAAGTTATTTTAGTGAATGAAGAAGACATTGTTAGGAAAACTTAGTTTTGTATTGAGGTTGTTGCTTGTCTTGCTTTATAAGGTATGTCGTTAAAATAGCACCAAATAACGAAAGCAAACCAAAAAATAAGTAAACTGCGTAAATAGAATACACCTCAAATATAATCCCACCGATGAAGGTACAAAACCAGTTTCCAATGCCATTACCGACTGCTGAATATAAGGTCACAGCAGTAGCTGTCAAAGTTAGGGGAGAAATTTCCCGAACATATTGTATTCCAACTGGAATAAATAATCCGAGTGAAAAACCTTGGATGACGGTCGTTGCGTAAATGATTGGTAATCCTGGTTCTATAAAATATATAATCCAACGAAGCATCGAGGCAATGGCAGCAATAAACGCAACTTGTAATAAACCTACTTTACTACTCCAGATTCCAGCCAGCCTCATAAATGGAATTTCTGAAAGCACAGCAATTAAAAATGCAATTCCAATACCCGTGTATGTTCCCCCACTATGTTCAATGAAGAGACTGAAATAAAAATTATTGGCTAAATTAGGACCAAATATTAAAAACGTGATCAATAAAAACACTAAAAATTTGCGAATGGAGAGAAGATTCCTGACTCCCGAGAAGAGGTTAAGATTTGAAGAACGCGTTTTTTCTTTAGGTAATTGAACAGCTAGGATTGCCGCAAGAGTTAAGGTAAGGAAAAAAGCATAAAATATAACTTCCGGTTTCCACTCAGACAGACTTCCCATTACGAATACAGCTAAGCCAAATCCTAGTGACCCGTATAATCGGATGTTCCCATAAGCGACTTTTTTCTTATTTGCATATTGAACGGAAATGCTGTCCGACAAAGGAATAATCGCACTTTGGAAAATCCCTAAGATAATCGCAATAAGCAAATACCAATAATAACTACCAATTACAGCATAACCAAGGCCCATTACTCCTGCAATGAAGGTTGCAACCACTAATAATTTATTATGAGCACTTTTTGCATCAGCAAGTAATCCCCATAAAGGTTGAAAAAAAATCATCATGATTGGACCTATAGAAAGTAACGTCCCAACTTGATATCCATTTAATTGTTGAACTTCACTAAAATAGACACTAAGTAGAGGTGAAATACTGCCCGTTCCAAAAAACGTAAGCAGATAAAACCATTTAAGTCTTAATAAATCCGAATCTTTTCTATTCATAGCCATCCTCCAATGACAAATCATACTGACTAATTCTACCATTATTTTTTTGTTATGCGGGTGGTTTTCCCACACAAAATAAACAAATAGAAACCTAAATACTGAATAGAAGGTGTTATAAAATGAAGGATGTTATCATGGCTTTGTTAGCAGGAGTTTTCGTTGGCATTCTCTTTAAGATGCTTCGACTCCCTCTTCCAGCTCCACCTGTTTTAGCTGGAGTCATAGGAATTGTTGGTGTTTACGTAGGTGGAGTAGCTGGCGAGTGGCTACAAAATATGTTTCGCGGTTAACAAGATTGAGCTTAAAACCATTATGGTTTGAGCTCTTTTTTTGTCTGAAATAAACATTTAGACACTCTGAAAAATGAACAAAATGTGACTTTTTAAAAATCATTCACATAATCCAAGAATGTTCACTTTTTCTCTATTGACCGTGTGAAAACATTTCTTTTTAATGAACATAGATAATAACGACACGATGTAATTTATGGTATAAAGCAACAAAGGGGAAAAGGTGGGAAAAGGAAAAATGCAGAAACATAATAGTACACTTTCCTATGAGTTGGGAGAACTACTAAAAAATACCACTCGTAAATTAAAATTAACAAAAGGTACTTATTTATTCCAAGAAGGAACAGTTGCAAAAGAAATGTATATAATCCTTTCTGGAAAAGTTCAAATATCTAAAATGAATGCAGAAGGAAAAGAACTATCCCTTAGACTGTCCGGACATAATGATATAGTTGGGGAACTCACCCTTTTCACGATGGATCCGAGGTACTTATTCAATGCCAAGATTATCGAATCTGGCGAAGCGGCAGCAATTAATATCGATGACCTCGAAAGGATTCTGTTTAGTAATAGTCAGCTTGCTTACCAATATATGAAGTGGATGAACGACCATATCCGCAAAACCACTACCAAATTCCGTGACCTCGTTTTAAACGGGAAAAAAGGCGCTTTGTATTCCACGCTTGTTCGATTATGCAACAGCTACGGAATTCTTAAACCCAATGGGATCTATATCGATGTTCCGTTAACCAATCAAGATTTCGCAAATTATTGCGGCACAGCCCGAGAAAGTGTTAGTCGAATGTTAGGTGAATTGCGAGACGAGGGGATAATTTCAGTAGAACGAAAAAAAATTATTGTTCATAATTTAAGCTTTATAAAAAGTGAAATCGACTGTGAAAACTGTCCAATTGAATATTGCAATATTGAGTAAACAAGGAGGCAATAAAGATAAAAATAGAACGGAGTTGTGATTGATGAAAAAAATTTATATAATTTGTGGTTTGATTGTAATTATTGGTATTTCTGTTGGAATTTCCTTTTTTCTCATCCGAGATGCTAGCGCACAAATCCCTAAGGATATTACTCTTATTACACAGGACAAGGAAGACTACGAGTTTGGAACTGCCAAGGAAACTCTCAAACTCGTTGAATTTGTCTATACCCATTGCCCTGATGTCTGCCCCACGACAACTCAGAAGATGAAACTTCTCAAAGAAGATTTAAAATTTGAGGGTGTATTCGGTGACAAAGTTCAGTTTCTAACAGTGACCATTGACCCTGCGCGAGACACACCAGAAGTGATGCAAAACTATATGAAGATGTTTGAGATTGAAGAAGATGGAAACTGGATTATGCTTACAGGTGACCCTAGCAACCTAAAAGAAGATCAAGCTAAAATAAGAGAACTAGCAGATACATTTCAGTTCCAATATCGCGATCCAGGAAACGGCTTCTTTGTCCATACTACTTACACGTACCTTGTCGATGATGATAATAAGTACATCAAAAAATTCCCAATGGGCGAGGATTTCAATAAAGACGAAGTTTTTAAAAAAATCATGGAAGAATTATAGATAAAAGGCGTGAGAATCTTTCCTCACGCCTTTTACTACGTTCAACCAATCACAAGTTTTAGCATCTTAATTTATGTGTACCTTAATAGATGAGTGTTTCTCATTTTCTTGTAGCGAGAAAAACTTTGACTTTGGCTTTGTAAAACTTATATTTATTCCTGACTCTTTCAGACGGTTCACAAAATCAACCAGTTGTTTATTCGCCATCACAAAAACTCCTTCAACTACCTGTTTGTCTTCATTTTACATGATAAATATGAAAAATGTATGAAAATGAGCAAAAAAATTGAAAAAAACATGGTACTCCTTCATAATTTTATCCTTTATTTTAAAAACCATAATATGTAAGATATATCGCTTTATAAGGAAAAAATTCACGTTATCTCCTTCAATATGTTATAATGCTTTGGATTATACTTTTGGAGGCTATTCATGATTACAGTTAATAACGTTGGATTAAGATATGGTGACCGTAAGCTATTTGAAGATGTTAATATCAAGTTCACTCCCGGAAATTGTTATGGTCTAATTGGTGCAAATGGCGCTGGTAAATCGACATTTTTGAAAATTCTCTCAGGGGAAATAGAACCACAAAACGGCAACGTAGCACTTACGCCAGGTGAACGTCTTGCTGTGTTAAAACAAAACCACTTTGAATATGAAGATGAAGAAGTTATTAAAGTGGTTATTATGGGGCACAGCAGACTCTATGAGATTATGCAAGAAAAAGACGCTATTTATATGAAAGCTGATTTTTCCGATGAAGACGGAATGAGAGCAGCTGAGCTTGAAGGAGAATTTGCCGAATTAAACGGTTGGGAAGCAGAATCTGAAGCGGCAATTCTTTTAAAAGGACTAGGTATTGGCGAGGAAATTCATACCAAAAAAATGGCAGACCTCGATGGTGCTGAAAAGGTAAAAGTGCTTTTGGCTCAAGCATTATTTGGGAAACCAGATGTTCTGCTTTTGGACGAGCCTACGAACCATTTGGACATTAAAGCAATTCAATGGCTTGAAGAATTCCTCATTAACTTTGAGAATACGGTAATTGTTGTATCCCATGATCGTCATTTTCTAAATAAGGTTTGTACACATATTGCCGACTTAGACTTTGGTAAAATTCAAATCTATGTTGGAAACTATGATTTCTGGTATGAATCTAGCCAGTTAGCAACAAGAATGTCTCAAGATGCAAACCGTAAAAAGGAAGAGAAAATTAAAGAATTACAAGCATTTATTGCCCGTTTTAGTGCCAATGCATCCAAGTCAAAACAAGCGACTTCAAGAAAGAAACTGCTTGATAAAATCTCACTCGACGATATTAAACCATCTTCTCGAAAATACCCGTATGTCAATTTTTCGATTGAACGTGAAATCGGAAATGACTTATTGCGGGTTGAAGGCCTTACAAAGACTATAGAGGGTGAAAAAGTCCTTGATAATCTTTCATTTGTAATGAACAAGGATGACAAAATCGCGCTTGTTGGGAAAAATGAATTAGCAAAAACGACTCTCTTTAAAATTCTTATGGGGGAAATGGAACCTGACAGCGGAAGTTTTAAATGGGGCATCACTACTTCTCAAGCCTACTTCCCTAAGGATAACTCCGAGTATTTTGAGGGCAGTGATTTGAGTCTTGTCGACTGGTTACGTCAATTCTCTCCTAAAGATGATAGCGAGAGTTTCCTACGTGGTTTTCTTGGTCGAATGTTATTCTCAGGAGACGAGGTTTTGAAAAAAGCAAGCGTACTATCTGGGGGAGAAAAAGTTCGTTGTATGCTCTCAAAAATGATGCTTTCAGGTTCAAATGTGCTATTACTAGACGAACCAACGAACCATCTTGATTTAGAATCCATTACTGCCTTAAACAATGGACTGATTAATTATAAAGGATCCATTATCTTCTCGTCCCATGACCATCAATTCGTTGGAACGATTGCAAACCGTATTCTAGAAATAACACCATCTGGTTTGGTTGATAAACAAATGACTTATGATGAATATTTAGAGAACCAAGAAATTCAACAGCAAGTTGCCAAAATGTATTCGTAAGCTATACTAAATGTTCCAAAAGAGCTCGGGTAATCCCGGGCTCTTTTAATCCTTATTTGGTAAATCTTAATTACGTTTTTGCTTCTTTCTCGAAGACGGAGCTTTGAATTGACCAGTTTCTTGATTCGTCGTCCCCTGTCCTTCCACTTGAGATGAGTTCAGACCAATTGTTGCAGGGTTCTTTTTACGTTTTGACATGTTCACACCTCCACGTTTACTTTGCACTTTTTTAAGAAGAATTAATACAAAATCTTAAAAGAATAAATTGAGGATCACAAGGCAATGTTAATCTCGGAGGAGGTGTTAACTTGGCAAGAGTAGGAGTAGAGCAGTCTCTATCAAATATTTCACAAGCATTACGCGATAAAGGATATGATGTTGTCGACCTAAAACAAGAATCAGATGCACAAGGGTGTGACTGCTGTGTTATCAGTGGCATTGATTCCAATGTCATGGGCATGCAAGACACAGTGACCCAAGGATCAGTAATTGAAGCGAATGGTCTTTCTGCAGACGAAGTTTGTAGCCAAATCGAGCAAAGGTTTGGTCGCCAATCTTAATTATTCAATGAAAACTGCCTCGTTGGGGCAGTTTTTTTTTTTTGACTTCGTTATAATAAGAAAAGCGAATAGATTAACTTTTAAGGATGTATGACTATGAAACTGAAACAGATATCTACTATTTTCCTTTTTCTTTTCCTCCTAGCTGCCCTAATTAGCTGTGGTAAATCTCAAAACCAAGGGGACGAAACCATCTCCCTTACAATTTCTGCAGCCGCCAGCCTGAACGAAGCATTGTCTGAAATAAAAACTATTTATGAGTCAGACCATAAAGGTATTGAATTGCTTTTAAACTTTGGGGGCTCTGGTTCTTTGCAACAACAGATTACTCAAGGCGCTCCAGTTGATTTGTTTTTTTCAGCTGCAGAAGATCGTTATAATCAATTAGTTGACGAAGGTCTTATTGATTCAACATATAGCACCGATTTATTAGGAAATCAATTAGTACTAATTACGCCAAAACAGTCGAATGTTAATATTGAAAAACTTCAAGACTTATTAACAAGTGACGTTCGACAAATAGCGATTGGTATTCCTGAAACTGTCCCTGCTGGTATGTACGCTCAACAAACATTAAAACAATTAGGTTTATGGGAAAAGCTATCAGAAAAAATCATCCCTTCTAAAGACGTAAGACAAGTGCTTTCCTACGTAGAAACCAATAATGTAGATGCCGGAATTGTTTATAAATCAGATGCTTTATCATCTAACAAAGTGAACAACGTAATGATTATAGCTGCGGAACTACATGATCCCATTATTTATCCAGTTGGGATTGTGGACGGAACGAAAAATCAAGAAGAAGCGGTTAAATTTTTTAAATTTCTTCAATCCGATGATGCTATAAAAATTTTTCAAAAGTATGGTTTCAATATAGTAGGTAAAAACAATGAATAATTCCTTTTGGGCACCGGTTTTTTTGTCTCTGCAAACAGCAACAATTGCATTAATCATTGTTGTTATTTTAGGGATTGTATTTGCTAGATGGATGACAGCCAAACAATTCAAAGGAAAAACCATCATAGAGACCTTGCTCCTTTTACCACTCGTTCTTCCCCCTACAGTTGTAGGTTTTTTATTAATAATCCT
Source organism: Mesobacillus maritimus (assembly GCF_023715205.1). Lineage (GTDB taxonomy): Bacteria > Bacillota > Bacilli > Bacillales > Cytobacillaceae > Mesobacillus_B > Mesobacillus_B maritimus_C. The sequence continues at coordinate 99,894 of NZ_JAMBNR010000016.1, read as the reverse complement.
TTTTGGGAGAAATAGTATCATAGGTTCCATTATCGAAACCATACTAGGTTACCCGATTATGTTTACTTGGTCTGCAGCGGTAATAGCTGCTTCGGTAGTCGCTTTTCCAATGATGTATCAATCCGCTAAGACTGGTTTCCTTTCAGTTGATAAAGGAGCTGAAGAAGCAGCAAGAGTGGATGGTGCTAGTGAATGGAGAGTCTTTCTCTACATTACTCTTCCCCTTTCTTTGAAGGCCCTTATCGCTGGAGTAATCTTAAGTTTCGCTCGTGCGCTTGGAGAATTTGGAGCAACTTTGATGTTTGCTGGTAACCTTCCCGGTAAAACGCAAACAATCCCAACCGCCATCTACGTTGCGTTCGAATCGGGAAATATGGAAGCTGCTTGGGCGTGGGTTATTGTTATTGTTATTATTTCATTTCTTATGCTTTTGGCTACACGTTTTCTCCAATCTTAAAATAAGAAATACTATCTACGGTATTTAATTAGTGTTAATATTGTATTTGATTTTAACAACTACGTATTGTCCCTTCTTGAATAAATTGAGAGAAAGAACCTCTATAAAGACGTGAATTGAGATCACGTCTTTTTCTATTATCAGCTCTATTTCCTCTCCTTTTACCTTTTACGTATTTTGAGGCACAAGAACTACTCCCCTTCCACATTCTTACGATTTAGTTCATCTTTTTAAAAATAATAGACAAGTTTCCTATAAGCTTGTGCATATGATGAAACTAGGACAAGTAAAAAAAGGAGGGAAACCAATGCGTTTTTACATTATAAAACGGCAATATTTATTATTAGCAATCATCCTTGCAGTGGTAGCTGTTAGTGCTTCCTTATGGTATTTCCAAACACCTGAAGCAGAGACGGTTTCAACCCTTGACGAAGGGAAAACAGAGAGAGAGATCCACCTTGTTACCGGTGAGTTTAAAACTGTAACGGACTCTGGTAAAGAAATCGAATCCTATCGTTGGGACCCAGGAGTGATTTTTCTTGAAAAAGGAGAAAAAGTGGCTCTTAAGATTTATGGAATTAATGGAATGGAGCACCCTTTTGAAATTGAAGGAACAAATATAAAAGGAACCGTAAAAAAAGGGGAAGAAACCACTGTACCTTTGGAATTTAACAAAGATGGCGTTTATCGTCTAGTTTGTCAAATACATCAGGATAAAGACAATAATGGACCAATGATTGCCTATATTGTAGTAGATTAAAATTCACAACATCAAAAAAACAGGAGGTAAACTCCTGTTTTTTGATGTTTAACTTTCTTGCTGTAAATGATAGCCCATATTGTCAATTTAATAGGATTTATGTTTATGAGAAAGCAATAGCGTATAATGTTCAAAAATCACTTCCATAATTCGTTTAGAATTTTAATTAAACCTCTCCACATCCTCTTTTTTTATCTAGTCACAAAAGGTTCATAACCAACTAAACATAGTGCGAACCTTGTTTGTTATACTTTCCTCAGTAGGTTAATTTATCTCTCCTTCTTCCATAGGACAGATAAATATCATCCATAAACAATTATAGTACAGTTCTTATTTTGGGTGATTCCCAACAAAACGGAAACACCATTTTGTAATGTTGCTCACTATTTCACAAATTCGTCACACTAAAACTGTTTCATCCGTAGTATGATGTAAGTGTAGTAACTGTTATATACTTTAAATGAACTATTAGAGGTGAACCTAAATGGAACAATGGAAAGGTTTTGCAAACGGGAAATGGCAGAAAGAAATCAATGTTCGTGACTTTATCTTAAAAAACTATACAGAATACACTGGAAATGACGAATTCCTTGCACCTGCAACAGAGGCAACAAACGATCTTTGGAAACAAGTGATGGAACTAACTAAACAAGAACGTGATAAAGGCGGCGTTCTTGATATGGACACTGAAGTTGTTTCAACGATCACTTCCCATGGTCCTGGCTACCTTGATAAAGAAAAAGAAACCATTGTAGGTGTACAAACAGACGAACCTTTTAAACGCTCCATGCAACCTTTTGGTGGAATCCGAATGGCAAAAGCTGCTCTTGAATCCTACGGATATCAACTAAATGAGGAAGTAGAAAGAATCTTTACTGATTTTCGAAAAACACATAATCAAGGGGTATTTGATGCTTATACAAAAGAAATGCTCCTAGCTCGTAAGGCAGGAATTATTACAGGTCTTCCTGATGCTTATGGCCGCGGCCGTATTATTGGTGATTACCGTCGTGTTGCACTATACGGTGTTGACTTCTTAATGGAACAAAAGAAAAAGGACCATGAGTCTACAAGTAAGATCATGACCGAAGATACAATTAGACTGCGAGAAGAAATTTCCGAACAATATCGTGCTCTTAATGAATTAAAGCAAATGGCTGAAAGATATGGCTTTGATATTTCTAAACCAGCAACAAACGCAAAAGAAGCGTTCCAATGGCTATACTTTGCTTACTTAGCAGCCATTAAAGAACAAAACGGGGCTGCAATGAGTCTTGGACGTGTATCATCCTTCCTTGATATTTATATTGAACGTGATATTGCAAATAGCATCCTAACTGAACAAGAAGCACAAGAACTAGTCGACCATTTTGTCATGAAACTTCGCCTCGTTAAATTTGCGAGAACACCAGATTACAATGAATTATTTAGTGGCGACCCTACTTGGGTAACAGAATCAATTGGTGGGATGGCTCAAGACGGAAGGTCACTTGTAACAAAGAATAGCTTCCGCTTCTTACACACACTAGATAACCTTGGACCAGCACCAGAACCAAACTTAACCGTTTTATGGTCTACGCAGCTTCCAGAAAACTTCAAGAAATACTGTGCAAAAATGTCGATCAAAACAAGTTCTATTCAATACGAAAACGATGACATTATGCGCCCAGAATATGGTGATGATTACGGAATCGCATGCTGCGTATCTGCAATGGAAATTGGGAAACAAATGCAATTTTTCGGCGCTCGGGCCAACCTAGCAAAAGCTCTTCTCTATGCCATTAATGGTGGTGTTGACGAGAAGCTAAACATTCAAGTTGGACCAAAATTCCGCCCAATTACTTCTGATGTGCTCGATTACGAGGAAGTATTGGAAGCATTTGACAACATGATGGAATGGCTAGCTGGTTTGTATATCAACGCTTTAAACATCATTCATTATATGCACGATAAGTATAGCTATGAGCGGATTGAAATGGCGTTACATGATACTGAAATTTTACGTACGATGGCTGCAGGAATTGCTGGCTTGAGTGTTGCTGCTGACTCTCTTAGTGCGATTAAGTACGCGAAAGTAAAAGTCATTCGTGATGAAAACGGTCTTGCTGTTGACTTCGAAACAGAAGGTGACTTCCCTAAATACGGAAACAACGATGACCGAGTCGATTCTATTGCAATTGAGCTTGTTCAAAACTTTATGAAAAAGCTTCGTAAACACCCAACTTATCGTGGCTCATTGCATACGATGTCGATTCTAACCATCACATCAAATGTTGTTTACGGTAAAAAGACTGGTAATACACCAGACGGTCGTCGTGCTGGTGAACCGTTCGCACCTGGTGCAAATCCAATGCATGGACGTGATACAAAAGGTACGCTTGCTTCCCTTTCTTCTGTTGCCAAGCTTCCTTACGAATATGCCTTAGATGGAATTTCAAATACGTTCTCAATTGTACCAAAAGCACTAGGAAAAGAAGAGGATGGTCGCATTACCAATCTAGTAGCTATTTTGGACGGCTATGCTGCAAAAACTGGCCATCATTTGAATGTAAACGTCTTTAATCGCGAAACACTATTAGATGCCATGGAGCATCCCGAAGAATATCCACAGCTAACGATTCGTGTTTCTGGATACGCGGTAAACTTTATCAAGCTAACACGTGAACAACAGCTTGATGTCATTAATCGTACATTCCACGAAACCATGTAAATGTTATATTACTAAAAAAACAACCGGAGTCCCTTCCTCTATTGCAGGAAGGCTCCTAAACCGTTCGAAAGGGGTCATTCATCATGATCGGAAACATTCACTCTATTGAAACATTAGGCACAGTAGACGGACCAGGCATTCGCTACATTGTTTTTACTCAGGGATGCCTGCTCCGCTGTCAGTTTTGCCACAATGCAGATACCTGGGAGATTGGAACAGGTAAACAGATGTCTGTTTCCGAAATCATCGATGATTTAAAATCCTACCTCCCCTTTATTGAAGCATCAGGCGGCGGCATTACGGTTAGTGGTGGTGAACCACTTTTACAGATTCCGTTTTTAATTGAGCTTTTCAGAGAGTGTAAAAAACTTGGTATTCATACAACCATTGATTCCTCTGGAGGCTGTTATTCTACCAATACTCATTTCCAGGACCAACTTAATGAGTTATTAACCTACACTGATTTAATCTTATTAGACTTGAAACATATTGACCGTGAAAAACATAAAAAACTAACTGGCCTTACCAATGAACATATACTGTCATTTGCCCGCCACCTTTCCGAGAAAAAAGTTCCCGTTTGGGTCCGCCATGTACTTGTCCCTGGAAGAACAGACTCTGAGGAAGATCTTGTGAATCTTGGTCATTTTATTGGTACACTGCAAAACGTAAAAAAGGTCGAGATTCTCCCTTACCACAAGCTTGGAGTGTACAAGTGGGAGGCTCTTGGACTACAATATCCACTTCATGAAGTTGAACCACCATCTGAGGAATTAGTTGAAAAAGCATATAAATTACTTACCGCTAAAGTAGAGTATATGGACGAAACCACTAGCATACGTTAAAATTTTATCAAATTTCGATTGGGCTTTATAACTATCCTTGGTTCTAAGGTCTAATGACGTCAATCAATTATTCATAATAAAACCAAGACAGAAGCCGCATCTTCCAAACGGCTTCTGTCTTTAATTACACAGTTAGCACCCGGGATTAGCACTCCAATTATAAGGTGAATTTTGTACCGTGAAACCTTTTTGATAGTTTTCCGTATTATCTATTATCGTAATAGATTGAGGTGGTTTATCTGTTTGATTTTGAATTATTTATACTAACCTGTGAACATACAAGTTTTTATACCTTATATGCCACCTTTTTTGTATCCTTATTTATACAGATTTTTTGGTTGTTGGACCTTTATCTGCCTGAATTAGAAAGTACGGCCAAAGAATTACCTTTGCAACTTTCACAGTCTGACCTAGACTATATACAAAAATCCGATTTAAGCACTTCTCTTCACCTAACCTTTTTAAAAAAAATTAGACTAAAACTGTCTCCTGATGAAGAACTTACTTCATTTTCTCCCAATATTAACAGCAAAATTTTAGGAGGAGAAAATGAAAAAAGTTATTTATTCTTTATTTGGGGCATTCCCCTTTTTAGTGTTAACAGGTTGTCAATCAACTAATGAACCTTCCATTTTCCAAAATACGCTTGTTCAGCCTTTTGAACAACTTATCTATTTCTTTGCGGAAATAACTGGTGGAAATTTTGGACTTTCGATCATTCTAATTACCTTATTAGTGCGCTTAGTTTTAATGCCGTCGATGCTAAAACAAACGAAGAACCAGCAACTAATGAAAGAAAAAATGGAAATGGTCAAACCTGATTTAGAAGAGATTCAAAGGAAGCTAAAAGAAACGCAGGATATCCAGGAACAACAAAAACTCCAACAAGATATGATTAAGCTCTATCAAAAACATGGAATAAATCCATTAAACATGGGTTGCCTACCACTTTTGATACAAATGCCGATTCTTATGGGACTGTATTATGCGATTATCCATTCACATGAGATTGCAACCCATTCTTTCCTTTGGTTTGACCTCGGGCAGTCCAATTTATGGATGACAGCTATTGCAGGGCTAGTATATTTGCTACAATATAAAATATCACAGTTGAATATGACTGCTGAGCAACAGAAACAATTCAAGCTGATCGGGTTGTTATCGCCAATTATGATCATTTTTGTTTCACTGAATGCCCCAGCAGCTCTTCCTCTCTACTGGTCAATTGGTGGTCTATTTCTGATCGTTCAAAACCTGATAGCGAAAAAATTATATCGACCACAAATGGATGAAATAAAACCTGAACATGATAGATAAAAAGGGTTCCGCTACTTGCGGAACCCTTTTTATGTAGGTCTCATCCATTAATTCACATCTGCAAAATAATCTTTATAATATCCTCCAACTTTTCCGGAGTTATCAATAATGAAATAAAATTCTTCTGTCTCATTCTTCACTTCATACTCTTTACCTGGGGTAAGAACACGATTTACAATATACTTTTTTGCATCTGTGTGTACACATTTCACCGTTTTTACGGTTGACCGATTTTGCCAATTTAAATGAATCATTTTTAGCACTCCTTTATACTCGTTAACATATAGTATAAAGAAGAAACTTATATAAACGCAACATGATTTTCCTTAACTGGCATAAGAATGAATAGAGTTACTAATTTCTCGAATCCCAATAATCCCTTCATAATCAAAGGTATACATTTCTCCATTGAGTATATTTTTTAGCGTTACATAATAAACATTGCAAATTTGGTCCATTCGGATAAAACGCAAAAAGGAAAAGTGAGCGCCTTGATAAACAATTTCATAAAGACCATTTTCGGTAAAAAGGTTCATTTTTCAATCCCTCTTCCTTTATTTTTCCTTAAGTATTTCTAACCTTCTTTACCACATTTGCTGCTTGTTTTAAACATAAACCGTTCAAAAATGAGGAGATTCGTAACGTACCTCTTTTTTTATGGGACAAAAAAAGCCTGTGTACAACACAAGCCTTAGGCAATATGACGATCTTTGTCGATTTTTTGTTTTATAATTAGATTAATTGCGACTAAAATTGGAATAAGTCCAGATACAGTAAAACCAAATGCGTATACAGAAAGCCCATCTTTTAATACGTGTCCCACCATTTTGAGTCCGAGAAAATGAATATCCGTTCCCAACGCTCCTACCTGTCCCTGTACAAGCCAAAGTTCCATTCCTTTCCCAAACAACAGGAGACCGAATAGAAATAACATTACAATCAACAACCGTACCATCCGAATCCCCCCATTTATAACATATTTATTTTTTAATGTATTTAAGTTAGCTATACTTTTATTATAGAGGGGAAAGGACTAGTTTCCTATACTTGTAACAAAACGTTCAAATCTCCTGTGAACATTTAGCAAACACTACTATACTCTTACACTTACGATGAAACTTCCATAGGGAACTCCTGTAACACACTTGTTTCCCCTACTCCTTTATTTAATCTGCCTATTATTTATTCCCAGAAATAGTTTTATAAAAAGCTGTTTTCGTAAAGATTGTTATTAAAATCCTAAAGCTGATTTAAACGCGAAATAAGCATTTTCTGTGATATTCTTTAGTTAATAAGCTCTTTTCTTTTCTACCCTTACTTTGGATGAAGTCATAGCAAAATCATTTATTTTTTATTCTTAAAAGCAACAAGGTTTGAGAAAAGAGCTAAAAAAGAACCAAAAATTTATCAAAAGGGGTTTTCAAAACCTTCATAAACCTTTACAATAAATTAAAACTTCATATTTTTAGAAAATTCAACCATTCTACTGAGGAGGACGTCAAATGAAAATTATGAGTAACGAGCAATTAGTTGTCTCCTATCGTGATGCTTTGAAGTCGGAACAAGATAAGGAATGGGCAAAAATTCTAAAAGATGAAATTACCAGACGAGGATTAAAACCTTTTAAGCAACGTTAATAACGACTAGGCCGCAGCATGCGGCTTTTTTATTTTTTGATGTTTCTTTCCAAAACAGGAAAGCCCTAGAATGCTATTTCATTCTAGGGCTTTCTTGCTATTTAACTACCAAACAATAGTGATTCTGGATCTTCAATTAGCTCCTTCACTTTTTTAAGGAAGGTAACGGCTTCTTTTCCATCGACAATGCGGTGATCATATGAAAGGGCAATATACATCATCGGGCGGTTTTCAATCCGATCTTTATCAACAGCAACCGGTCGAAGCTGGATTGTGTGCATTCCTAGAATCCCAACTTGTGGGCCGTTTAAAATCGGAGTCGAAAGTAAGGAACCAAATACACCACCATTTGTAATAGTAAATGTTCCACCTTGAAGATCACTTAAAGAAAGTTTGTTGTCTCTAGCCTTCACAGCGAGCTCCACAAGATTTCCTTCAATTTCAGCGAAGTTCTTACGATCTGCATCGCGAATAACTGGTACAACAAGACCTTCTTCTGTAGAAACAGCTACTCCAATATCATAATATTTCTTTAAAAGAAGTTCATTTCCTTGAATTTCTGCATTTAAGTAAGGCGTTTTCTTTAATGCAGCGACAACCGCTTTTGTAAAGAAAGACATGAAGCCTAGACGGACATCATTTTCCTCAAAGAAGCGATCCTTCCATTTCTTTCTTAACTCCATAACTGCTGACATATCCACTTCATTAAACGTCGTTAGCATTGCAGCAGTTTGTTGTACTTCAACAAGACGGTTTGCGATTGTTTGACGTCGGCGTGACATTCTAACTCGCTCAACAGGCTTAGCATCGTCCTTAGCAGTTGCTGGGGCTTTTGGTGCTGGCGCCGGTGTTGAAGCCTGAGAAGTAGCTTGTGGTTGTGCTTTGTGAGAATCAAAGTTACTTACATCTTGCTTACGAACCCTACCTAATGGGTCAACTGCGGGTACATCGCTTAGATCAATGCCCTTTTCTCTAGCTAGCTTTCTAGCAGCCGGTGTCGCAATGATTCTTTCATTCTTTTTCGTTACTTCTTCATTTGCTTGAGCTTGTACTTCTTCATTTGCTTGAGCTTCAGGCTGTTGCTTTGATTCACTTGCTGCAGGTGCCTCTCCACCTTCACTTACAACAGCAATCGTAGCTCCTACTTCTACCGTATCGCCTTCGTCCGCTTTCAACTCAGTGAGAGTTCCTTCATATTCGGAAATAATCTCTACATTAACTTTATCTGTTTCAAGTTCAACAATATATTCCCCTTTGTTTACATGATCGCCTGGCTTTTTTAGCCACTGGGCAATCGTTCCCTCACTAATTGTCTCTGCTAATTCTGGAACCTTGATTTCTGGCACAGTTGTCCTCTCCTTTACTTTCTCGTTAATGCTTCCCCAATGATTCGTGCTTGTTCAATTTTGTGAATATCTGGTTCTCCCTCAGCTGGACTTGACCGTCTTCTTCGACCAACATAGGAAACCTCAATCTTGCCTTGAAGAATTTCGTTAATGCGCGGCTCTACAAAAGTCCATGCCCCCATATTTTTCGGCTCTTCTTGTAACCAAATCACTTCTTTCAAATTAGGATATTGATCAAATTGAGCTTTAAGTGTTTCTAATGGGAATGGATAGATTTCTTCTAATCTCAAAATTTGTAGCCAGCTATGCTCTTCAGGATTAACTTTTTCTGCTAAATCAATTGCTACTTTTCCTGTACATAGAACAACTCTTTCAACCTTTTCCGGCTCTGCCCCTAAACCAGGTTGAGTAATAATTGATTGGAACTCACCATTACTAAACTCCACCGGGTTTGAAGCAACCAAAGGATTTCTCAACAAGCTTTTAGGTGTCATTAAAACAAGTGGACGAACAGACTCTTTGTTTAAGATAGCAGCTTGACGTCGTAAAATATGAAAATACTGGGCAGCAGATGTTAGATTGGCAACTGTCCAATTGTTTTCAGCAGCTAGTGTTAGGAATCTTTCAAATCGGCCAGATGAGTGTTCTGGTCCTTGCCCTTCAAATCCGTGAGGAAGAAGCATAACTAGCCCTGATTTTTGTCCCCATTTAGCGCGACCAGCAGCAATAAATTGATCAAAAATTACTTGTGCAGCATTTGCAAAGTCTCCATATTGAGCTTCCCAAAGGACCAGCGTTTCTGGTGAGAATACATTATATCCATACTCAAATCCAAGAACACCAGCTTCAGACAATGGGCTATTATAAACCGCAAATGAAGCTTTTGCATTTGGCAAGTTATGTAACGGAGAGAAAGCACTACCTGTCTCACGGTCATGCAAGACAATGTTCCGATGTGCAAATGTTCCTCTTTCCGAATCTTGACCAGATAGACGTACTGGAGTACCATCCGCTAAAATTGACGCAAAAGCCATTGTTTCGGCAAGTGCCCAATCAACCTTTGTGTCACCATCAAATGCTCCTTGTCTTCTCTTTAAGATTCGTTCAAGCTTGCCAAATACCTTAAATCCGTCTGGCCATTTCAACAAATCTTCATTCATTTGTGAAAGTGTATCAATTGGAACCGCTGTTGAAATTTTTGGCAACCCTTTCTCGATAACTTCTGGAACAGCCACTTCACTTAAGTCGTGCTCTGCCTTTTTAGGAACTTTCTCATAAGCAGCCTTAAGTTTATCTAAAACGGATTTTTCCATCTCATTTAAGGTAGCATCATCCAAGGATCCTTCTTCTTTCAATTTTTGAGCGTATACTGTCTTTTGAGTCGGATGTTGTTGAATGACTTTATACAAGAGTGGGTTAGTTGTCATTGGTTCATCCATTTCATTATGACCAAAACGACGATAGCCAATCAAGTCAATAAGGAAATCCTTACCAAATTTTGCTCTGTAATCGGTTGCTAAAAGCGCTGCCATTACGCATGCTTCTGGATCATCCGCATTCACATGGATGATTGGCATTTCATAACCTTTGGCTAAGTCACTAGCATACCGCGTTGAGCGAGAATCACTCGATTCAGTGGTGAAACCAATCGTATTATTTGCGATAATATGAATCGTTCCGCCAGTATTATATCCTTTTAACCTACTAAGGTTTAATGTTTCAGCAACAATCCCTTGACCAGGAAAAGCAGCATCACCGTGTATTAAAATAGCGAGTGCATCAGCTGGATTTTGCTTTGGATAACCAGCTTGCTCCCTTTCATCTTGAGCAGCTCTTGTAAAACCTTCTACAACTGCACCGGCAAATTCTAAATGACTTGGGTTATTTGCTAGAGTCAAGCGAACATTTGCAGTACTTTCTGTCTTAATTTGGCGATCCAAACCAAGGTGATATTTTACGTCACCAGTCCATCCAAAGTTAATTCCAATCGATCCCTCAGATGGTACTAGCTCCTTATTAGGTGCATGCTGGAATTCCGCAAAAATCATTTCATAAGGCTTTTCTAATACGTGTGCTAATACATTTAAACGACCACGATGGGCCATTCCAATGTTGACAGTATTTACTCCATCTTTCACTGCCTCAGAAATAATTTCATCAATAAGTGGAACCATCGTATCTAAACCTTCAATAGAAAAACGCTTTTGCCCAACAAAAGTACGATGAAGAAATTTTTCAAACTCTTCTACTTCGGTTAACCGCTTTACCAAAGAATGTTTCTTCTTTGTTTTTAATGAAGGAAATAATTGACCATTTTCAATTCTTTGACGCAACCAATTTTTTTCTTCAACATCATGGACTTGATGGTATTCAAAAGCAATGGTACTTGTATAAACTTGTTTTAAATGTTCAATTGCATCCGCACCAGTTACAACATTAGGTGGTGCATCAGAACAAATTAAAGTTGCTGGAATTTTCTCCAAATCAGCACGCGTTAGCCCCCATGCTTCAAGCTCAATTCGTGCATCTTTATTAGCTTCTTCCAGAGGAAAAATGTTGGCAGAAATATGGCCGTATCCTCTAATATGGTCTGCTAATCGTATAGCAGCAATTATTTTTTCAGTATTGCTTTCCTGAAGAACATTGCTTTCTAAGCTTGCTGAATTCGTTTCAAGTGTTGGAATATTTCCCTGATCAAAATATTCTTTTACTTCAGGATCAATGGAATTCGGATCCTCGAGATATTTCTCGTACAATTCGATGATATACCCCAAATTCGGACCGTGAAACCCAGACAAGGATCCTTGACTGGTGTCAGGTTTACTCATAGAAATTTCCCCTACCATTTCGTATATAGTTGAGCCCAGCATCCCATGAATTAAAAATATGAATAATGTTAAAATTCAGGGGATAACCGTTTTCATAGCCATTTTACCACTGCTTTCACTTAAGTACAAAGGTTTTGAATATAAATATGGTGAAAACCTACGAGAGAAAATTTCTTATTTTAAAAAAATTTTCTACTAAAATGTAAAAAGCCCTTTAAAAACAAAAAAAACGAGCTTAATAGCTCGGTAAAATTTAAAAGTTTATTAAGTTTAAATATAAGTTTTTAGGTGCAGAAGGTTCATTACGTCTTTCCAATAAAGAGCCAGTCAAAATTTCATCCATATCCGTTGTTGTTTCTTTATGACCACAACTAATTGTTTTTTGAAATCTCGCTCCAGCGATAAAAACCTCTATACCATCATCTGTTAAAAATCCTAAATTTTCTTCATGGACTGCGAATCGATGATGGCAGTTTTTTGATTCTCTCATGGGTGTTCATCCTCCTAACAGTATTGAATATAGTAATTATATACTAAATATTTAGAATTTTTATGTGGCAATTTCTTGACTTTTTAATAATAAAAGTGTAGGGACATCCCTACACTTTTGGTTAACTCGACTGCCCTGTCTTTATTTTAACTGGAAATCTATTCTCTAAATGATTCATAATCTCAATCGCTGCCTTTGTTGAATCATCTCCATTAATTACGGTAAAGTCCCCTACATAATCTTTAATCGTATGATTGTATCTTGGGTCATAATAATGTTCTAACAATATTGAAATCACTGTCTCATAATCATGAGCTTCCGTTGCTTCTTCAAGCGATTGAACGAGTTCTGGTCTTTTTAAGCGCTTTTCAATTTTTTCAATTTTCGCCTTTACTTCATTTTGAAACCATTTCTCGTTTTTATAAGGTTGAACATATTCTCCATAAATTCGATTCACTCGGTTCTCGAATGAGCATTCAATTAAGAAATGTGTACCTGTTCGCTTCCGTTCCATCATAAAATCAGGTTGGATGGCACGACCAATTCGTTTGCTTTCCGCTTCGACAATAAAATAATCTGAACTATTTATCTCGTCCAATCGATCAAATAACAAAGCATCAAAAATCTTTTGATTATGGCCATTTCCAATCCCAATTGTTCCAAATAACGATCCTCTATGATTAGCCATTTGTTCTAGATCTAAAACAGGCAGCTGATTTCCCTCAAGCACTTTTAAAATTTCAGTTTTACCAGTTCCTGTGAATCCATGTAAAACAACGGCATTCTGTGGTAATAAATTCGGTATTTGTTCAAGTATATATTCACGATAAGCTCGGTAACCCCCTGCTAGGCGCAACGTAGAGATACCTGAAAGCTCTAAAAAAGTAGCAACCGCTTTACTTCTAGAGCCACCACGCCAACAGTGAACTACAGGTTTAGCCCCTGAGTCCTCTAATAATTTTATTTGTTTTAAAAGGGATGGGAGTTTCGGTGAAACAATCTCCATCGCTCTCCATTTTGCTGCTTGATTCCCAGACTTTTTATAAAGAATGCCAATTTCTTCTCGTTCTTCGTTCGTAAACAACGGGATATTTACGGCTCCTGGGATCCTAGCTTCTTCATGTTCTATCGGGGATCGAACATCCACTGGTATGAATTCTTTGGAACGGAGAAGCTCTTCAACTGTTATGTCTATCATTTATAAATCAATCCTCCAAAGGAGTTAATAATACGATATAAAACTATACTATTTTACACCTTCTTGCGTGAGGATTGCAAGTTTCGAGAGTTTCTAACCTTTCCAGCGCTAAAATCGAAGTGCCCCACCGGTTAGTTGCATCAGAGCTCGGCATAGGTTCTTCCATTGTTTTGGAAAGGATTCGAAGCCTTCACTATGGTAGCTTGTCGTTTTTGTTTCAAGTACAACAGACCAACTCGTACCGTCGACGATGATTCCCTCTGCGTGATAATCTTTTTCCCATTCCCATAAATTTAAAGAATATAGCTCCCTTTTAAATTCAAGAATACTTCCAGGTAGAAAATTTGGTTTCCTCTGGGCCCCGTGTTTTCCAAAACGCCATTCTAGTAAAATAAATGTCTGTCTTTTAAAATCAATACTAATTTTGACTTCTGGCCCTGGGTATCCAGACAAATGAAAGATTAACTTAACTGGCTCCCTTTCTGGACGAATCGATACGATGTCTCCCTTAATCCTAAACCAATCTCTTTTATGACCAATCATTAATCGTAAAGAAGGCAAATCTATACCTTCCATATTATTTATTTCTTTGCTATTCAGCTGGTTCATTTCTTCCCAAATAGCGGGAATTGTAGCTGACCCTTTCATTTCTAAGATATTTATAATCTCTTCATATAAATTCATCTCTGTTCACTTTCCCTTTTAAAATGTTTTATCTAATTCAGAGATAGGCAGTTTTCATAAACTGTTAGTATAATAAGTATAAAGGTTTCAATAGGGAAAAACTGTAACAAACAGCACGATTGGTTTAGATCAAGTTATCCTGATTCGACATTCACCTTCCATTTTGATTGAAGTTTGTATTTCTGTGTCTCTCTTTGCGCTTTCCCAAGAAATAAGTAAGGTTAGTTGATGGGCGCATAGGACTCCTCTACCTTACCAATTCTTCGTTGACGGGCACATAGAACCTCTCTACTTTACCGATTCATTCCTTTTTCTTCGTCGACGGGCACATAGAACCTCTCTACCTTACCGATTCCTCCCTTTTTCTTCGTCGGCGGTCACATAGATTCTGTCCGTTTTTTTCATCTCGATGACTGGAAATTATAAAAAAAACAGTCGAGGTACTTTTCCGTTTTTTCAGTGGAAAAGACACACGACTGTTTCTTATTTAGCTGATTTTAGCAGCTGCAATAAGCTCTTTAATTCCTTCTAGATTTTTTTCATGAAAGAGATCAACTATCTTACTTCCGACGATTACTCCATCGCAATATTGATTCATTTCCTGTACATGTTCTGGTGTAGAGATTCCAAAACCAGCCAAGACAGGTAAATGGCTCGCTTGTTTGACGCGCGTTAAAAATTCCCCTAGCTCTGCTTGAAAACCGGCTCGTGCACCAGTAATCCCAGCAACCGTAACTGCGTATATATACCCATTCCCTTTTGAAGCAATTTTCCGGATTCTTTCCTCTGGACTTGTCACTGTTACGAGTCGTATCAACTCAAGTCCGTTTTTTTCTAAGTGTGGCGCAAATAATTCTTCTTCTTCAAGCGGGAGGTCTGGAATAATGCAACCATCTACTCCAACTAATGCACATTCTTTTGCAAATGATTCAATACCATAGGCGATTACTGGATTTGTATACGTCATAATAATCAGCGGAATCCTAATTTCACTTCGGAACGATCCGATTGTTTCAAGTACATTTGTTAATGTGACACCTTCTGCTAATGCACGGATTCCAGCTTTTTGAATGGTTGGCCCATCTGCTACTGGGTCCGAGAATGGAATGCCAATTTCAACTGCATCCACACCGTTATCTTGTAAAAATAACAACTTTTCTTTTAAAGTATCAAGGCCTCCATCTCCTGCCATTATATAGGGAACGAAAGCTTTTTGGTTCAACTCATGAAATACGTTCTTAATTCTAGACATTTAAGTCCCCTCCCAGTCTCTCTCTAATTGTTTGTACATCTTTATCCCCACGACCAGAAAGACAAATAACAATGCCTTCCTCTTTATTCATTCGACCGGCAAGCTTAACAGCATAAGCAACAGCATGCGCACTCTCAAGCGCAGGAATAATCCCTTCTAATCTTGAAAGTAAGCGAACTCCTTCAAGTGCCTCTTCATCAGTAATAGATTCGTAGGTTACTCGTTTAACATCATGAAGATAGCTGTGTTCAGGACCAATTCCTGGGTAATCTAGTCCTGCTGAGATGGAATGGGCTTCTTGTATTTGACCGTTATCATCCTGTAACAGGTACATCATTGCTCCATGTAAGATACCTGGTTTTCCTTTTGTTAAGGACGCAGCATGTCGATTGGTGTCTACCCCTAATCCAGCTGCCTCGACGCCGAACATTTTCACACTTTCATCGGCCACAAACGGATGGAACATTCCCATTGCGTTACTACCACCACCAATACAAGCGACAACAGCATCTGGTAATTTTCCTTCTTTAGTTACATATTGTGTTTTCGTTTCCTTTCCAATCACACTTTGAAAATCTCTGACTATTTTCGGAAACGGATGAGGTCCCATCACAGAACCTAAAATATAATGCGTGTCTTGTACATGGGCCACCCAATAGCGGAGGGCTTCGTTTACGGCATCTTTTAAAGTCCCACTTCCAGAACCTACTCCAATTACCTTTGCCCCTAATAGCTCCATTCGAAATACATTTAATTGTTGTCTTCTGATGTCTTCTTCACCCATGAAAATAACACATTCTAAGTTTAATAAGGCACAAACTGTTGCAGTCGCCACGCCATGCTGACCTGCTCCTGTTTCCGCAACAATCTTTCGTTTTCCCATTCTTTGTGCGAGTAACGCTTGACCAATAGTATTATTGATTTTATGAGCACCCGTATGATTTAAATCTTCGCGTTTCAAATAGATTTTGGCTCCACCAGCATACTTCGTTAAATTCTCTGCAAAATAAAGCGGAGTCTCTCTACCCACATATTCCTTTAATAAAGAATTCAATTTTTCATGAAATTGTGGATCGGCCTGTGCTTTTTCATATTCTTTTTCAAGGTCAATTACCGATTGCATTAATGTTTCCGGAATATAACGGCCACCATATGGACCAAAGTGACCCTTTTCATCAGGAAGGGAGTATACAGCAGTTTCTGTTTTCATTTATTTTCATCCTCTCTTGTCTGCTTAGCTTCACTTATAAATGCACTAATTTTTTCAAAATCCTTTTCACCATTTGTCTCAACCCCACTACTAACATCCACCATAATTGGCTGGACAGCTTGGATTGCTTTTTTTACATTTTGGGGATTCAGGCCTCCAGCAAGGATTATCTTATCTTTTACCCCTAGTCCAGAGGCAAGGTCCCAATCAAAACTTTTGCCAGTTCCACCCTTATAAAGACCTGGTGGACTATCCAACAAAATGTAATCCACCGTTTGTATATTTTTAATCTTTTGAATATCTTCAATCGTTCTTACGCTTACCGATTTAATCAGTGCGCGATCATGTGTCCAGTATAAATCTGGCTCCTCTTCACCATGT
This sequence comes from Mesobacillus maritimus, assembly GCF_023715205.1. Taxonomy (GTDB): domain Bacteria; phylum Bacillota; class Bacilli; order Bacillales; family Cytobacillaceae; genus Mesobacillus_B; species Mesobacillus_B maritimus_C. The sequence goes on along the minus strand of NZ_JAMBNR010000016.1, from coordinate 82,779 downwards.
AACTGAATATGAGTGAGTCCTGTAAACTCCACTATTTCTGCAATCGTTTCTGGCGTTTCATCAACAAAAACTCCCACTTTCCATATATCTTCAGGTAGTGTTTGAATAATGTGTTTCGCTTTTTCTGGCGTGATTTTTCTTTTACTTGGTGCAAATACAAATCCAATTGCATCTGCCCCTTCCTTTGTTGCATGAAGTGCAGCTTCTATTGTTTGTATACCACAAATTTTCACCTTCATCTTGGCATCACATCCTTTAACGGGACTAAGAAATCGGTAATTGTTCTTTCTAAATCACCTGATTCCATGAATGTTTCTCCTACAAGAATTCCATTTGCGCCAGCCTTAGCAGCTTTTTCTACATCTTCCTTCACTTTCATCCCACTCTCACTAATGAGAAACGCTCCTGATTGTTTGACAAGCGGCCCTAACTTTTCAGTAATCCCCAAATCGACTTGAAATGTTTTTAAATCTCGATTATTTATACCGATTAAATTTGCATTAACTGCAATTGCTTTCTCTAGCTCTTCCTCATCATGGATTTCAACTAAAACTTCTAAACCAATCTCAGTTGCATAAGTAAACAACTCTTCTAACTCATTGGGCTCTAATACTGAAGCAATTAATAAGATTAAGTCAGCCCCAGCCGCTTTTGCATGACTTATTTGCTTTCGTTCGACAATAAAATCCTTACACAACACTGGAAGTTTAACAGCTTGACGAACCTTTTTTAGGTCCGTTAAACTGCCTTGAAAATGCCGATCACATAAGACAGATATCGCACTCGCCCCACAACTTTCATATAGAACAGCTTGTTGGACCGGGTCTAGCTCCGTATTTATAATCCCCTTTGAAGGGGATGCACGTTTAAATTCAGAAATAATCGCCATCTTGTTTGCATTTTTAAGAGAATCGATGAACGATCGTTCTTTTTTGAAAGCCCGAATGTCTTCCTCTGATAAGTCTGTTAACTCTATAATATCTATTCTCTTTTGATGGATAATTTTATCTAAAATCGTTGTCAATTAAATCACCGCTTTCCTATACTTTGAACTTTTATCGATTAAATAGTTTAACTTTTCTAATGCTGCACCTGAATCAATGCTTTCAATTGCTCGAAAAATCCCTTGCTGGACTGTTTCAGCACGGCCAGCCGCAAAAATCCCAATTCCTGCATTCAAGACGACTGTGTCGCGACAAGGACCTTTTTCTCCTCTTAAAACACTTAATAGAATTTCAGCATTTTCCTTCGCATCGCCCCCCACAATATGACTGTTATCATAAACAGGAAGACCAACATCTTCTGGGTTAAGCGTCTTTCTTGTCATTTTTCCTTCATCTAATAAAACCAAATGATTCTCACCAGCTAAAGAGGCCTCATCCATGGAACCCGCACCATTTAGGACAACCGCACGTTTACGGCCCAACATGTTTAAAACATCTGCAAAAGTATCCAGCATATCCCCACGACTGATTCCTAGAAGTTGATAATCAAGATCCATTGGGTTTGTTAGCGGACCAATATAGTTAAATACAGTTGGAATTTTCAGGTCCTTCCTTACCTTCATAATGGATTTAATTTTCGGATGAACATAAGGAGCGAACAAGAATGAAATACCATTTTCAGCAAGGATTTCTTCCGTTAACTCAGTCGGTAAATCTAAGGAAACTCCTAGTTCTTCAAGTACATCTGCACTTCCGGTCTTACTTGAAATACTTCGATTCCCGTGTTTTGCAACGGTAATTCCTGCTCCCGCAATGACAAATGCAGACGTTGTGCTGATATTAAAACTTTTCGATCCATCTCCACCAGTTCCACAATTATCAATGAGATTTGGTAATTGTGTTGAGAACGAACGTGAATTTTTCCGCATTGCTTGCACAATCCCGGCAATTTCTTCGACCGTCTCACCTTTTGTTTTTAATCCAATCAAAAAGGCAGCAATTTCACTATCTGAGATTTCATCCCCAAAAATCTTTCCCATCGCTTGTTCAGTTTCTAATTGCGTTAATGCTTCCTTTGCTGCTAACTTTTCAAGATAAAACTTCATAAGTTCCATTCTCCTTTCTCATTTCAGTTAAAAAGTTTTTTAATAATTGTCTTCCTTCGTTTGTTCCAATTGACTCAGGATGAAACTGCAATCCATACAATGGGTAGGCTTTGTGCTTGATTGCCATAATTTCTTGATCATCAACAGATTTAGCTAAAACATTCAATTGTTCCGGTACTGAATGTTTCTCAATAACAAGCGAATGATATCTCATTACTGACGGCTTTTCAGGCAGGTTATAAAAAATACAATCACTATTATGTGAAATTTCGGACACTTTACCATGCATAATTTCATTCGCTTTGACGATCTGTCCACCAAAGGCTTTGCCTATTGCTTGATGACCAAGGCAGATACCAAGGATGGGAATATTTTCAGCAAGGTTTCGAATCAAGTCAATACAGATTCCCGCATTCTCCGGCCTTCCTGGCCCAGGAGAAATAATGATACCTTCTGGATTCAATTCTTGGATTTCTGCAACCGTAATTCTGTCATTTCTGACTACTTTCGGTACCTCTCCAAGTTCGCCTAAATATTGATAAAGGTTAAAGGTAAATGAATCATAATTATCAATTAATAAGATCATTGGCGGCCTCCCTCAACGCTCTCAATTTATGTGCTGTTTCATCAAATTCCTTTGCTGGATCTGAATCATAGACGATACCTGCTCCTGCCTGAATATAAGCTTTACTATCCTTAATCACCATCGTTCGAATTGCTAAAGCAAAGTCCATATTTCCACAAGCAGAATAATAGCCAATTGCACCTGAGTAAACTCCTCTTTTGACAGGTTCAAGGTCATTTATAATCTGCATCGCCCTAATTTTTGGCGCTCCTGATACAGTTCCCGCTGGCAAACATGAGGCCAAACCATCTAATGCAGAACAACCATCTTCTAATTCACCGCTAACCTCTGATACAATGTGCATCACATGTTGATATCTTTCGACATTCATGTATTTCTCCAGGTTAATACTGCCTATTTTACATATCCGCCCTAGATCATTTCTTCCTAAATCAACAAGCATCCGATGTTCAGCAAGTTCTTTTTCATCTTTTAGCAATTCTTGCTCGAACTCTACATCTTCTTTTACCGTTTTACCCCTTGGTCTTGTACCTGCAATAGGATTTGTCATGATGACACCGTCTCTAGCTTTCACTAAGCTTTCCGGAGAAGCCCCCGCAATTGAGTACTCACCAAAGTCTAAGAAATACATATAAGGTGATGGATTGTTCACTCGTAGCTTCCGATAAAAAGTAAAAGGGTTTCCTGTCAGATTTGCCTCCAACCTTCTTGACAGCACTACCTGAAAAACATCTCCTGCTTCAATATGTTTTTTTGCAGTTAAAACCATTTCTTCGTATTCTTCACGTGATAAGTTGGAGTGGAATTCCGATAATTCAATGGTTGGTTCTTCTTGTTGGACCAACTCCCTTTTCAGTTCTTGCAGACGTTTTTCTAGCCTCTGTTGTAACTCTGATTCTGATATTCCTGGAAGAGATATCCCTACAATAAACACTCGTTCTTTTAAATGGTCAAAAACAATGATTTCATCAAAAATAAATAAATGGGACTCGGGCATTTGTAATGGGTCACTGATTTCACGGCCAATATCCTCATAATCGCGAATAATATCATACCCTATATAACCGACCGCTCCGCCGATGAATGGAATATCGGGAACTGAATTTGTTTCGGGCAAAAGACTCTTAAGAACATCGAGAACTTTTGCATGTTTTATTTGCTCTTCTTCAAGTCCGCTTATAGTGACATGTCCTCGGTATCCTTTCACCTCATATACCGGGTTTGAGCCGATAAATGAGTATCTTCCTGTATCCTCATGTTTTAAAGAACTTTCGAATAGAAATTTTTTCTTTCCAGAGATTTTTTGATAAATGGCAATCGGAGTTAATATATCGCCTTCAATTTCCCTAATATAAATACCCTCCTGATGTTTTAAAACCATGTTTTGCTCGCTCCTTTCAATCCAAATAAAAAAATCCCCTATACGCAAAAGAAAAATGCGTATAGAGGACGATTAAGACCGCGGTGCCACCTCAAATTGAAACCTAGAAGGTTTCCACTTTTCGGATACATTTGTCAAAAATAAAAATTCAGACTATATATCCTATCCTTTTAACGGTGGAATCCCGTGTTTCCCTACTAGTTGATACCCGTTCAGGAAGCCTCTTGCAAGCCCATTCCAAAGCCATAAGCGTACCGGTTCACAGCAACTCCGGCTCTCTGTGACGATTATTAGCTAAGTACTCTTCTTGCGCAACGATTTATTTATATATTTTTTATGAATTGGTTTTTTATCGAGAAAAACCTTTTAAAAAAACAAAAAACGGGTCCTCTCCTATAAATAAGGACGAGAAACCCGTGGTACCACCTTGATTAGCTAAATTCAGCTCACTTTATAGATTAAAGCCATTAAGCTTTAATCCTACCTCTTATAACGATGAGGTCTTTCGCTAGATCCTACTTCCCACAGGGTTCAGTCTAGAGCTCAGAAGTCCATTCATTATAACGTCCATACTGGTTCACACCGTCCACCAGCTCTCTGTTATTTCGGTTATAATTACTACTCTTCTTCAACGCAACATTTATATTATTGGTTCTAATCATAAAAATATTTGCAGTAATTGTCAAGAGGAAATCACAAATAAATTTCATAAATTCCGAAGATTTTATTTAATCAAACCATCCAAAACTACACTAAAAGCTTTCAAAACCTTATCAAAGCCGCTAGTTGAAGAAATCATAAAATTCTTTTTTCTTTTTTCTTTTTCTAAAAACATTTTCTAATACCCTATAAAACAGCAAGTGAAATCGATTTTCATGCTCCACTATTGCAAAGGAGCAATTTTATTATGCTTAAAAATGTAAAATACCTGATCACTGCTCAGTTTGCTTTTTCATTAGATTCTTTTGACATCGGAACTATTTTGAATTAACTTCCCTGTTTCAAGCATAGATTAAATCCGTTTTATAAGACATTTTCACTCGGCATCCCTGCTTTTTTGTCTTGAAATGGGTGGGTCATCAACGTTTACCATAAAAAAGAAGTGCTATTTACAGCGTTTTAGTGAAAGCTATTAACAGTATGAATCAAAGGCGGGTATGAGATGAATTACGTGGAAAAATTGTTCACGAGCTCAGAAGATAAATCTTCTAAGAAAAAGTCTGGAACAAGTAGTCAGAAATGGGCAATTTTATCCATTTCGTCAATTCCGTTAGTTATGACACTTGGGAATTCAATGTTAATACCAGTGTTACCTATTCTTGAAAGAGAAATGAAAATCTCCTCATTTCAGTCTAGTTTGATTATTACTGTTTATTCCATTGTTGCCATCTTCCTGATCCCAATTGCTGGATATTTATCTGATCGGCTTGGGAGGAAGAAAGTCATTATCCCTAGTTTAGCTTTAGCTGGAATCGGCGGACTGATTGCTGGATGGGCGACATGGAAAATGACTGATGGGTACTGGCTCGTATTAGTGGGTCGGGCATTACAGGGGGCAGGTGCAGCTGGGTCTTTCCCTATTGTATTGCCACTAGTCGGCGATATGTTTAAAAACGATGATGATGTTAGCAGTGCATTAGGAGAAATTGAGACCTCAAATACACTAGGAAAGGTACTTAGTCCTATCCTAGGCTCTTATTTAGCGGGAATTATCTGGTTTTTACCGTTTTTCTCGATACCAATCTTTTCAGCCATTTCTATTTTGTTAATGGTTCTTTTAGTTAAGAGCCCGAAAAAGAAGAAAGAAGCACTCCCTTTCAAAGATTTTGTAAAAAAAATCCGTTTGATTTTTAGCGAGAATGGGCGTTGGCTTTATGCCATCTTTTTTATCGGCGTCATTTTAATGTTTGTATTATTTGGGGTGCTTTTTTACCTATCAACCATTTTAGAAACAAAGTATAACATTCACGATCTTAAAAAAGGGTTATTCTTAGCGCTGCCACTTGGTGCACTGTGTTTAGCATCTTTTATAACTGGGAAAGTCATAAAAGAAAATCAAATTTTAATGAAATGGATTTCGTTTACAGGTTCACTTTTGATGAGTATTTCCATTGCTCTTCTCGGTTTTTCAGAGAACCTTTGGTACTTAATAATTGTTTTTCTAGTTGGAGCAATTGGGATTGGCGTATCATTGCCGCCTCTTGATTCATTAATTACGGCAACTATTGAAAAAGCAGAGCGCGGTACGATTACTTCGATATACAGTTCAATGCGCTTTATTGGCGTGGCGGCAGGACCACCCGTTATTGCGATTATGATGAAACACTCAGATAAATTCATGTTTTATTTATTAACAGGATTAAGTATTGCTGCAGCAATTGTTACTTTATTTGCAATCAAACCACCTAAAAAAGAGGCATAAAAAATCCCGCTCTTCTTTTAGAGCGGGACTTTTATTTAGGTTAATTGCTTAACAATTTGTATAAGAGCTTGATTAAATTCATCAGGTTTTTTCGTAATAATTTGATGAGCTACTTTTTTAATAATAAATGTTTGCACTTGTGGTACATATTTTTTATAAAGACGGATATGTTTATTGTTAAAATCTCGCGAACCATAAAAAAGATATAAAGGAACTTTAAGTTCAGGTAAGCGCTCCAAACACGAAAAGTGCAAAGATTCATGATAACAGTAAAACCATGTTTGCCTGTCCACTTTCAGCATATGTTGATATAACATATCGCGAATATGTTTTTCAGCAGTATGAGCAGAAGCAATCCCTTTTGCCAACAACTTATCATGTCGCTTAACCATATACATTCCTGCAATGTGTTCATATTTTAGAAGATAGGAGTGTACTTTCGGAAATCCACCACACAAAATAATTGCTCTTGTTCGTTCAGGAAAGGATAAAGCAAATTCCTGCACGATATTACCACCAGAGGAATAACCACAAAGCAGAACTTTGTCGATCTGGAGATGATCCAATATAGCAAGGATTTCCTGAGCATATTCTTTTGTAGAAAACATTGTTTTTTTCGTTTCTGAATCCCCATGGCCACCTAGGTCGGGTAAGATTAAGTGAAACTTCTCACCTAACGGAATTTGATAAGAAAATACTTTCCTTCCCATTGCCGGTGGGTGAATCATCATGATTGCAACTCCATCCCCGTATTCATCGTAATAGATTTTTCCGTATTCTAACTGACAGAATGGCATTTTTATTTTCTCCTTCGTTTATTCGGTTTCTCTACAACATAGCATCCCACAACCATGAAACAACATGCTTTTTCAATTACGTTCCTCCAACATATTTTTTAGATTTCCTACAAATTCGAGAAAAAAGGGTTAGAGAAGTTTTCTCTAACCCTTTTCAGTCTTGTGTAATTTTTAAGATAGTAACAAAATCTATTGGATTGCTTAGATACAATTTGGTTTATTTCTCGACTGGTTTTTTTAATATCGCTAGTAAAATAGCTGTAATAACAGCACCAATAACAATCGCTAGTAGATACATGAACCAACCACCTTCAACTAGTGGAACAACAAATAGTCCACCATGTGGGGCTCTTAAACTAATATCAAACATCATCGTTAATCCACCAGCAACTGCAGCCCCAACCATAGCAGATGGAAGCACACGAAGTGGATCTGCGGCTGCAAAAGGGATGGCACCTTCGGTAATGAAAGATAATCCCATAATATAATTTGCTTTTCCTGCATCACGTTCTTGTTTAGTGAATTTCGATTTAAAAAACGTTGTTGCTAAAGCAATTCCAAGTGGAGGAACCATACCTCCAGCCATGATCGCTGCCATTGGTTCATAGACACCATTAGCCAATAAACCAGTTCCAAATACATATGCAGCTTTGTTAATAGGCCCACCCATATCGGCAGCCATCATCAAGCCAAGAACCCCACCTAATAAAACAGCATTTGCCGTCCCTAAACCTGAAAGCCATTCTGAAATTGCCAAATTCAAAGCGCCCACAGGTTCATTTACAAGATAAATCATTAAGATAGAAGTTAATGCAATACCCAGTAATGGATATAAAAGAATGGTTTTGATTCCTTCAATTGATGCTGGTAGAGCCTGCAAGACCTTCTTCAATCCAACAACAACATAACCTGCTAGGAAACCAGCAACTAACCCACCTAGGAAGCCTGCATCTGCATTAGCAGCTAAAAGTCCACCAACCAAACCAGGTGCAAATCCGGGGCGGTCTGCAATACTCATGGCGATAAATCCTGCTAAAACGGGAACAAGTAATCCAAATGCTGTTCCACCGATATCTTTCAGTAGTTTCGCAACAGGGTGAAATGTTGGGTCATTCGGATCTGCAGCATTATATCCAAACAAAAAGGAGATAGCAATCAAAATTCCACCACCGACAACAAATGGGAGCATATTAGAAACACCGTTCATTAAATGCTTATAAATTGTAGAACCTACAGATTTTTTTCCCTCATTATGTTCTTTTTCTGTACTCGAACTTTTTTCTGCTTGATAAATAGGTGCATCCTGTTTTAATGCCCGTTCAATTAATTCTTGTGGCTTACGGATTCCGCTTGCCACTGGAGTTTCAATTACATGTTTTCCAGCAAATCTTGCCATTTCTACTTTCGTATCAGCAGCAACAATAACACCTACTGCATTTTTGATTTCCTCTTCGGTCAGTACATTCTTTGCTCCACCTGAACCATTAGTTTCAACCTTTATATCAACTCCCAACTCTGCAGCCTTTGCCTTCAACGCGTCAGCAGCCATATAAGTATGAGCGATTCCTGTGGGACAAGCGGTTACCGCAATAACAAAATTCTTGCTATCCGAAACAACGGTTTCATTCTCTTCTTCTTCGTCATGATTATTTATAATCTCAATGACTTCATTTGCGGATGTAGCCTCCATCAATTGGTTACGAATCTCAGCTTGCATTAACATTCCAGACAAACGAGCTAATGCTTCCAAGTGAGTATTATTAGCTCCTTCAGGCGCTGCAATCATAAAGAATAAATGTGCTGGTTGTCCATCTAATGACTCATAGTCGACTCCTTCAACTGACTTTCCAAACACAATCGTCGGTTGCTTTACAGATTTGGTTTTCGCATGAGGAATTGCAATTCCCTCTCCAACCCCGGTAGTACTTTGTTGTTCTCTATTTACAATCGCTGCCTTGAAACCTTCACGATCATCGATTCGGTCCGCCGCAACGAGTACATCTACTAAATGATCAATTGCTTCTTCTTTTGTCTTGGCTTTCATAGCAAGAAGGATGGTGTCTTTTGTTAATAACTCTGTAATTCTCATCTTCTATTCCCCTTTAGCTCTGTTTAAGTTGAACTTGTGGTAGTAATTCTTCAATCTTTTGAGGACTTCCTAATCCAATTGAAAAGGCTGTTGCACTACCTGCAGCCACACTGTACCGGAATGCGTCTTCTAAGTTTCCAGTGACTGTACTTTTAGCAAGAAAAGCTGCTACCATTGAATCACCTGCTCCCACAGAACTCATAAGCTGCCCTACTGGAACACTTGCGGTTAATGCTTTCTCTTTATTAATAAAGACAGCGCCTTTTTCTGCAAGTGATACAATAACGTTCTTTGCGCCAAGTTCAATCAGTTTTTTTGCGTAAATGATCGCTTCCTCACATGTTTGAATCTCTTTATTAAAGAATTGTCCCAATTCATGATGATTCGGCTTAATCAAAAATGGGTGGTATGGTAAGACTCTTTTTAAGATATCCCCTTCTGCATCTACGACGAACTCTACTCCGCGCTCATTACATATATGAACGACTTCTTCATAAATGGATTCAGGTAGCGTAGATGGAATGCTTCCAGCAAGAACAAGAAGGTCTTCCTTAGTCAAATTTTTTATTTGTTCCTTTAACATTTGAACATTTTTCTCCGATATTTCCGGACCTCTTGCATTGATTTCTGTTTCTTCATCTGCTTTCAATTTGACATTAATTCTTGTATCTTGAGAAACGTTAACAAAGGCTGCTTCTATCCCCTCGTGGGTAAGATAATCTTTAACGTAAGTTCCTGTAAATCCCCCGATAAAACCTGTTGCAGTATTTGGTACCCCTAATGAACAAAGTACACGCGAGACATTAATCCCTTTTCCCCCAGGAAACTTTGCTTCTGTTTTAGTTCGATTTAATTTCCCAAGGTTTACTTCGTCTAAACCTAAAATATAATCCACTGAAGGATTAAGTGTTAACGTGTATATCATGCTGTCACAACCTTTATGTTTGTTTTACTTTTATATTTCTTTAGGATTTCTTCATCTATTTCATTGGTTACAATAGTCGCTTTATTTAATGCAGCTACATTGGCAAAAGAAACCTCTGCGAATTTTGTACTATCTGCTAATACAAAAGCCTCTCTAGACAAAGATATTGCTTTTTGTTTGATTAGCGCCTCTTCTTGGTCAGGAGTTGTATATCCAAATTCCGGATGTATCCCATTTACACCTAAAAAACATTTATCAAATCGATATTGTTCTAAACTAATTAAAGCACCTCGTCCAATCATGGCTCTCGTTTTTTTCTTTGCATAACCACCAATTAGATAGGTTGTTATTTCATTTTCTAATAATGACTCTATATGCATGAAACCATTCGTTACAACGACAATATCTTTTTGTAATAAGAAAGGAATCATTTCGTAAGTAGAAGAACCTGCATCAAGGTAAATGCAATCCCCTTTTTCAATTAAACTAGCAGCGTATTTAGCAATTTGTTTTTTTTCTTGAAGGTTTTTGGTGGATTTTTCAACCATGCTCATTTCTTGTAACTTTCCCTGAAGCCGAGCAGCTCCCCCGTGAACTCGTTTCAATTGTTTTTCCTGTTCTAACTGATTCAAGTCCCGGCGAATCGTCGACTCCGAACTACCAGTCCGTTCAACTATTTCCTGGATTTTTACTACTGACTTTTCCTTAATTAATTGCAAGATCAACCGGTGGCGTTCAGGTGTTAACATACAAACAACACCCTTTCATCATGTTATAACAACATTATATTGGTAACGGATACAAATTTCAATCATTTTCGTCCAAATTCAGTCAAAACCATTCAAAAACAACTACCAAACCTACCAACAGCATGGTTCTAAATCTTAAGAAGGGTACTTCTATACTGCCGCTATCACAAAAACTGGCAATCACTGTACCAACTTTCTTAAAAATACTAGTGATAAAGAACCTAACGTTACGAGTCACTCTCTCTTCATGGCTCTAGTTTCAATTTCTAATAATTTATAGGGAAAAATAATTTAAAATAGTTAAAGAGTGCTTCCTGTAGGGTTAAAAGTAATGCAAATTCTCATGAAAATTGGGGAAATTATGGTTACTTACAGGGGGAATAGTATGTGATTTGTATACTGAAATACTACCTAAGAAATTATAATCCTATTAAAGCCTGCTTTAAGTTTGAGTGAAGAGTTCAAGCCATTTTTTCTCGCCTTTCTGATCTTATTCCATTTTCCCACTAGTTGCTTTCAACTTCACTCAAAGAGACTCATAAAACACTGGTTACTTCTTTTGCATGCTCTTCGTCTGCACTATAACAATGTTTTTTCATAACTTTTGAATTTCCTTGTTGTTCTCGTCCATTTACCGCCTTTATTAATAAAATTTTTCCATTTTATCATAATGATTTTAGTTTAATGCTTCACCTATTAATATCGTCTTAATATCGTCAAAAGATGGTCAATACTCATATAGACAATGCATTTATGTCGTTTTCATATACTAATTTTTCTTAATCAGTAACAGGTTTTTTTCGCATTTATTCAGTTTTATTGGAATCCCCTCCTTTAAGGATAACTTCGGCTCCATAGAGTTATTAGTAGCTAAAGCAAGATACTCTTTGTTTGCTAGACCTTTTTAGTTGGGTATAATAGTATAAAAAACACTTAAAGGATAATTTTAATGAGTTTTTTTAAGACATTTAGATTTGTTGGTGGGAGAATTGTTAAAACAGGGATTGCCGTTTTTGTAACTGCCTTAATTTGTCATTTCTTAAACTGGCCAGCTATGTTCGCTGTAATCACAGCGATTGTAACAATAGAACCAACCGCTGCAGATTCGATAAAGAAAGCTTTTGTCCGTTTCCCTGCCTCGGCAATTGGTGCAGGTTACTCCGTTCTCGCTACCTTCTTAATTGGAGACAGTCCAATATCCTATACTTTTGTAGCTCTTGCAACCATTATTACCTGTAATAAATTAAAATTGCACGATGGAATATTAGTTGCTACCTTAACGGGTGTTGCAATGATTTCAACTGTCCATGATGAATATGTGTCCTCTTTTTTTATAAGACTAGGAACAACCGTTACTGGACTCGTTGTTTCTTCGCTTGTGAACCTTTTCGTGATGCCCCCAAAATATTCAGACACGATAAGCCGCAGGATCCACACTCTTTTTATGAAAGCTGGAGAAATTTTAACGAATCGTGGGAAAGAATTATGCTGTTCACAATCAACCGATAAGGATTTACACAAATCATTTCATCAATTGGTTAAAGAAATTGAATACACAGAGACTTTATGCACCTATCAAAAAGATGAATGGAAGTACCATCGTATTCGAAAATCAGATGTACAAAGTTTTCATTATGAGTATAAAAAGTTAAATCTATTACGACAGGTCACCTTCCATATTGGAAACTTAATTTATCTACCATCTCACCACTATCGCATGGGTCAATCAAAAACAGAGCTTATAATGGAGACCATCCATTTAATCAGAGGAATCTTTTATAATCCAAATTTCATCATTAGTAACGAATACAACAGTAAAATTAAAGAAATTACTGAATGGTTTGCTGATCAAAACTCTTTCATAGAATCAACTGAGATGCAGGAAAAATCGAATTTTTCTCCAGAGACAATTATTTTATACGAATTGCTGTCCATCCAGGAATTAACCGAAGAGCTCTCGCATATACACCTTCTCGAAAGCAATCGCAATAATCGCTTAGGTAATATTCAAATACAGTCTCCACAGAAACAAATAACTAAAAACCAATCCTCAACCAAAGCCCGGACAGATGATTAACATCTGTCCGCCAGCTTTCACTTATCAAAACCTCCTAAAGATGATGGTTGTAATCAAAATACTCCACTATCATTTACCTACCTCTTTGTAAATATCCAGCCAGTAACTTAAGAAGCAATAGCTGCCCGCATTCAATATATGACAATTTAAACTTTTCAATTAACAAGTCTAGACCTTCACTCTTTCATTATTTATAAGGTATAATCATCATAACTTGATAAAGGTTTGCCTAATTTAGAAATCTTTTCATTTATTTTTCACCTTATAAGGAGAAAACCATGAGGCCACTAGAATATCTACTAATTTTAAGAAATCACTTTTCTACAAATCAAATGGTCGAGACAACTCGACATGAACTAGCTGAAATTCTTTTTTGCACGGATCGTAATGTCAACTTCATCCTAAAAAAGTTAGAAGACAAAAAATATGTCACATGGATTTCCGGAAGAGGTAGAGGTGTCCATTCCAAGATTGCATTTCACCTTCCATTTCATGAAATTGCCGAGCGATACGTGAATAAGTTAGTCCAAAATGAAGCGATATCAGATATCTTGTCTTTTTTAGAGAATACTCAATTGGAAGATGAAAATCGAACCATTATTTTTGAAAAATTACAAGAGGCGCTTCAACCCAAAATTGAAGTTGCAAATTCGGGTGAGATAAAATCAACCGTCTCTATTTTACTTCCACAGACGGTCCAAACATTGAATCCATCAGAAGTATTTTTATATACCGAGGCTCATCTGGTAAAGCAAATTTATAATACACTAGTTGAATACAATGAAGGAACACATCAAGTAGAACCCTCTTTAGCATATGCATGGAGTGAACATAATAACGGGCAGGAATGGACCTTTTATTTACGGAAGGCTGTTCATTTCCACAATGGTGATTTACTGACCGCTAAAGATGTAAAATTTACTTTTACAAAAATGAAAAAGTTAGGACAGGAGACTTTTTTCCATTCATTATTAAGTGACTTAAGGGAAATTGAAATCATCAATGATTACACAGTTACTTTCCATCTTAACAAAACAAACTGGGTCTTCCCGTATCTGCTTTGTTCCTATCATTGTTCCATTCTCTCAAAATCAACTGATAGTATGGGTACGAATGGTACGGGACCATTTATGCTATCTGATAAGACTGAACATCATATCCGCCTCCAAGCATTTGATGGCTATTTCAAAGAACGAGCAATCATTGACGAAGTAGATATATGGATGACAAAAAAGTTTAACAACGTTGAACTAAATAAAATCCAAGTGCCAGAAGCTGTTACAGCTAATCATCGTGTCAAAAATTTCGAATTTACCGGAAGTCGTTTTCTTGTTTTTAACGGCTCTAAAGGCGGTATTCATCACAACCCATACTTTCGAAAAGCGCTTGTCTCTTTATACGAACCTAAGAAAATAGTAAATGATTTAAAGGGGAACCGGACCCTTCCTGCTTACAGCTTTGTACCTGTAAACAGTCGAATTCATCCAAGAAGAAATAACTCTATTAACAAAGCAAAAGACTTTCTTGAGTTAAGTGGTTATCGAGGAGAACCAATCACTCTGTATTATTTTGATATAAATGAGGGCTATGATAGTGCCTTATGGCTACAAGAAGAAGCAAGGAAAATTGGTATTTCTCTTTCGGTTCATCCAATACCTGATCATAATCCAAAAGGAAGAGAACTCCTCACCCAAGCAGATATTGTTCTTCTATCCGTGATTCTGCAGGAGGAAATTGGTTTTAGTTTATATTGTCTTTACAAAAGCGAGCACGGCTTCCTCCGACAATTCTTTAGTAAAGATCTTAAACGAATTATTGATGACATACTCGAGTCATTTGTAAATGAGAGAGAGTTATCGAAACGAAATAAACTATTACAAAAAATTGAAACCTACCTAATTGAGAGTCACTCGCTTCACTTTCTGTATCATTCCATTACCCGGGTAGAATTTAATACTTTTCTTAAAGACTTTTCTTTGGCTACATTAAATCTTCCTGATTTCGATAAGATATGGATTGATAGCGAACAGGACAAATTGGAGTTATGTAATCCAAAAGCAATCCCTCCAAACTAATGGAGGGATTTTGTTCTTGGAAATAATAAGCAACAGGCGATTAAAAAAACGTGATTAAGGAAAATTAACTTATAGAGTAAAAAAGAAAGGAACTAATATGATTGAATATACAGGAGAACGAGTTATCCCAGCACTGATGAAGCCAACAAATGGGCTTCTACTTGAACACATCGCTCGATACCACTTTGCGATTCCATATGCGAAAGGACGCGTTCTCGATTTTGCTTGCGGAAGTGGCTTCGGAAGTAACATTCTCGCCAAAGCAAGAAAGAAGGAAATTACCGAATTGTTTTCAATTGATATTGCTGAGGAAGCCATTTGTTATGCAAAAGCAAATTATTATCATCCACTGATTCACTTTCAACAAGGGGATGTTACAGATCCTACCATCCCAGATAAACTCGGCCAATTTGATTTAATTGTGAGCTTTGAAACACTTGAACATATCGAACTCGAAGAACAGTTCATCCATAATATTTATCGTTTGTTAAAACCCGGGGGCAAACTGGTAATTTCTACACCCTTTGGACAGGGTCGAGGCAAACCAACCAGCGAGCCTTTTCACGTTCATCAGCTAACAGTCCAGGAATTTCATTCTATGTTTGACCAATACCAAGAGAAACTCTTTTATTACCAGAAGGGAGTCCTTGTTGAGCCAGGCAGAAATGGGATTCACTACCCAATGGGGATTGCTGTTTGTACAAAGTAGTAAAAAGACACTCAAGTCGAGTGTCTTTTTTAATACCTTTTAACCGGCTATTATTCTGTTATAATAATTGGACCTTCTTTTGTGATAATAATTGTGTGCTCATATTGAGCAACAATGCTATGATCCGTAGCGTATGTCCAACCATCATTTAATTGATATACTTCTTCTTCTTGCGTCGAGATGAATGGTTCGAACGCAATAACCATGCCCTCTCTTAAAAGTTCATTATCCCATGGTTCATAGTAATTATAGATATGATCAGGTTTTTCATGAATTCTACGACCAATTCCATGACCAGTTAAATTCATAATAACCGTTAGCCCATGTTTTTTTGCCGTTTGCATAACAACCTTGCCGATTGCATTCTTTTTTGCGCCCGGTTTTACTTTTTTTAGGCCGGCTTCAAAAGCCTCTTTCGCTACATCACAAACTTTTGTTTTAATACCTGCATCTTTTCCAACAACAAAGGAAACACCCGTGTCAGCAAAGTAGCCATTTTTAGAACCTGAGACATCAATATTAACCAAGTCCCCTTCTTTAATTACACGTTTTCCAGGGATACCATGAGCAACTTCTTCATTTACACTAATACAAGTGTAACCCGGGAAATCATATTCTCCCTTTGGAGCAGATATTGCACCAGCCTTCTCAAACATTTCACCTGCTACGTCATCCAGCTCTTTAGTCGTAATCCCTGGTTTAGTTCTTTGAACCAATTCATCACGAATCCGAGCACATATATTTCCAATTTCTTTTAACGCTTGTAAATCTTCTTCTGTCTTGACAATCATTGCTTTACCACCTATATATATTTGACTTCGTTAAAATTGTACATTTTTTTGTTCGCTCAACGCAAATCCTATTCATTTTAAATATAAAAACAGACCTCAAAATATTACAGGCCTGCTTTTGAAGGTTTATTCACCTAAATCAACATTATGGTAAACTTGTCTAACGTCTTCTAAGTCTTCTAAAGCATCAATCATTTTTTCAAATTGTGCTTGCGCATCGGCTGGTAGTTCCACTTCACTTTGGGCAAGCATCGTTAATTCAGCAATTGTAAACTCTGTTATACCAACATTTTTGAGAGCTTCTTGGACAGCGTGGTATTGGTCCGGTTCAGCGTAAATAATGACCGTGTTCTCTTCCTCGAGAATATCGCGTACCTCGACATCCGCTTCCATTAACAATTCTAAAACGTCATCTGCCGTTTTACCTTCAACGCCAAAAACAGCTGTCGCATCGAACATATAAGAGACTGAACCACTAACTCCCATGTTTCCACCATTTTTTCCAAATGCTGCTCGAACTTCAGACGCTGTACGATTTACATTATTTGTTAACGCATCAACAATAACCATAGATCCGTTTGGACCGAAACCTTCATAACGTAGTTCATCATAGGTTTCTTCATCCCCACCCTTAGCCTTGTCAATTGCACGTTCAATAATTGTTTTAGGGACATTATATGTCTTCGCTCGCTCAAGAACGACCTTCAACGCTTGGTTCGCTTCCGGGTCAGGTTCTCCTTGCTTCGCTGCTACATAAATTTCACGCCCGAATTTCGCATAAATACGACTAGTATTTGCATCTTTGGATGCTTTCTTGTCTTTAATATTGTTCCATTTACGGCCCATCATGAACACTCACTTTCAACATTGAATCTTCAAATTAGATAACGTATCGCTGCAATTTATAACTGCATACAACATTAACATTATACATGAATAAGGACAAATTTTATAGACAACGAGCTCAAACATTAAAAATTTTTCAAGATTCATTCCTCTCCGATTAGCTCAATGGGTTTAATAAGGACCCTAACCCGTAAAGGATGTTACAATTGGACACACAAATTATTGACAATAAAAAAGGACTCATCCTCACAAAACATGGATGAAATCCTCCTTTACTGCATACAATAAAAACCAATATTAACGTGTATAATTTCTAAGCGCGCTTTATGAGGCAAACAGATTTTTACCCTGTGACATTGAAACTATGGTTGTTAACCACTTCCAACTCTTTCGTAGTTTGTTCCATTTCACTACTGCAAATTGGGCAGGTTGGGATTGCACTACTTTTAAAGTTGTCACGCACCCAACAATTACATTGATCTGAAGTACATACCCATATCTTTGTTTCTGCCGTGACAATCTCTTCAGGAGGTTTTCTTCCAAATGCCATTTCCCTCACGCTCCATTCCATTATTTATCCAAGGCATTTCATAATAAAAAACACTTATTATAATAAGTTTAAAACTTTTATAATAAATGATTTTCCCCTTTTATTCAACCTTCTCCCATCATAACACATTTAAATAATTTTTACAAAATTACTGTTTTCCCTCTGCTTACCAATAGGTCAACCCTTTAATAATATGCTCATCTCCTCCAAAAATAACCGCAATTTCCTTATAAAATATTTCAATTTAAGTTGTACAGGCTTTTGACGTTGAATACATATAGTACAAGCATGGACTATCGTTTGTAATGGAGGTTTTCGTTTGAGCACTTTTCTCAGTTATATCATTCTTGGTTTATCACTTGCTGCACCAATTGGACCAGTTAATGCAGCACAAATGGACAAAGGAATAAAAAGTGGTTTTTTCCAATCATGGTTATTAGGATTGGGAGCATTAAGTGCAGATATTATCTATATGATTGCCGTCTATATGGGAGTGGTAAGATTTCTTGATACCCCATTTATGCAAACCTTTCTATGGTTATTTGGGTTTTTCGTCCTAATGTATACAGGTATTGAAACCATTCTTGGCGCTGGCAAAGTTGCGGTGAGCAGTAGGCAACACACAGAATCAGGCTGGAGGTCTTTTATGGCTGGATTTTTCATGTCTATATCTAACCCGCTAACGATTCTATTCTGGTTAGGTATTTATGGATCTGTCCTTGCTCGAACCGCTTCATCTTTTGGAGTAGGTGAGCTACTTTTATATAGCTTTGCGATAATTTTAGGTTTGATTATCTGGGATATTACCATGGCATTTATTTCTAGTAGTTTTCGTAAGCTCTTAACCTCAAAACTCCTTATGAGCATCTCACTTCTTTCTGGGGTTTCCCTAATCGGTTTCGCCATTTACTTCGGGGTTCAAGCGATAAAGGTTTTACTTCATCATTAATTCAAACAAAAGTGTTCTATCCTTCTCCATTGATTCAAGAACGGGCATTATAGACATTGTGAAGTTTTTAGGGGCAATCACTCTCCCTAGCGAAAAAACAAAAAAGAGCCGTAAATGGCCCTTTGTTACGCACCTTACTGGAAGCGTGGTCTTGGTACTTTTGTACTTTTTTTCTTTTTCTTCCCTCCTAAAACGTTTCTTAGGAGTAAAATAATTCCGATTATCGCCAAAAATAAAAGCGAAATAAAAAATCCTGGTCTTGCCATATGATCAAACAATGTTCCACTAACAGCTAATAAAATTAAAGCAATTCCAATAAATCGTTTTACTTTATCAAACTTAGTTAGTTTTATAATATGCTTAAATGAGAATAACAAAAATAACCAATTATAAATGAGCATTAACCCTGCTGCTGTCGTCAAGTATTCATAAATCCGATCTGGCATCGCTAATGCTAATATAATCGAAGTAATTAAACCTAATATGGTCAATCCTAATGCAAAATGTGGAACCTTTAACTTTCCTTCATTTGATAACACTTTGGGGGCATCTCCATCTTTAGATAAAGTAACAATCATACTCGTAACCGCAAAAAGAGAAGCACACATTGTCGAGAATCCAGCAATAATCATCGCCCCATTAAATAAATGTGGAACCAGTGGAAGTTTATAATGATCTAAAGTGGTAACAAACGGACTCTCTTTCGTTGAAAAGTCATCATATGGAACAAGAAAAACCGCTAAGGCTATAGCTAATAGATAAATACTCGTTAAGAGGAGCAACATTAGTTTGCCTGATTTAGGTGCATCACCTTTGTTCTTCAACCTCGGTGCCATTATTCCCATTATTTCAATACCACCGAACGCATAAAATGCATATATCAATGCGGTCCATAAGCTCATATATCCACCAGGAAGAAAGTGATTCATTGTATTCTCAACATCTACTCTGTGTCCTAGACCTTTAAAAACTCCAAAAACCGCGAGTGTAGCAAGAACTAAAAACATAAAAATTGCAGCTACCTTTACAACTGCAAAGATGTTTTCCATTTTCTCAAAACCCTGTGTCCCTGATAAAACAACCGCTATCCCCAAAACTGCATAACCAGTAGCAAAAACCCATAACGGAATATCAGGAAACCAGAACTTCGTGAATAAGGATAGAGCGGTCAATTGACTGCCCATTATCAAAAGTTCTGCACCCCAGTACACCCAGCCACTTGAAAAACCTGCCCACTTCCCATAAGCTTTCTTTGCATACGAACGGAAAGAACCTTTTTGAGGGTCTTTGGCTGCCATCTTTGAAAGCGCGTCAAAGACAAGATAGGTTCCCAGGGCTGCAATTGCAAAAACTAGTAATGCAGATGGCCCTGTTTTAGTAATTGCTAGCGCGGAGCCAAGAAAAAAGCCTGTTCCAATAATACAGCCAATTCCAATCATGGAAAGCTGCCACCAAGCTAACTTTGATTCTTTTGAGGACTTACTGCTCATGTTTATCCCTCCTGTATTCCATCTTGATTATTGTTTGATTTGGAGGTAGCAATTATGTAAGTGAAAACGGCGTGCTTTTCTCATACGCTAAAGCAAATTTTTGATAAAAAAGATGGCATTTGAGTTCTATTTAAGCCCTGAAAGCAACGATGTTTGAGAAAAAGGTCTTCATAAATGATAATCATGTTCAATTTTTCAGGTAGGATAGTTGATTGTTTGAAGAACTTTCGATATATAATAAAAGGAGAAAATTAAAAGGATGATGTTAAATGGAAATTACTGGACATACTGTAGAATTGTTAGAAGATCCCTTTGGGTTATTAAAGGGAGAACGGTATGAATTTTTCTTAAACCTTCTCGTAGATGAAGAAGATGAGTTATATACGGAAAATGGAATCATGCTAAAGGTGATCTTATCAGTAGATAAAGAGGAAGCTAAGATCCTTCAGTACTACTTTATCGAGCGCTCAACGGAGAAAGTACTCGACTTTGCTCTCGAAGAAGAGGAAGAAGATTTCGTAACGAACTACTGCAAGAACAATCTTGCTACAGCCCATACAGAGGAATAGACCTTCGTTAAAATTGATTAAAGTGTAAGGCGCGTTATCGGTGGAACAGGTAAGACTCCTAGGTACATTTCATCAGGAGGATCCCCATGAAAACGAAGCGTATAAACAATAAATAAGACTATCGGTATCTCGAATTCATCGAGGTACCGACAGTCTCAGAGCAGATAAACTTGCTCTTTTTTTATCCATTAACTTCTTTGCCTGCTTCAACTATGTGATAAAGGAGATGCGCTAAATGATGAATTGGGCCATACTCTTCCTCTTCTTCGCTTAACTCCTCATTAAACTCCAAATCATTTAGATATAATGCCATAAATTCATAAAACGCTTTAAGTTCAAAGCTGTAACAAGCCATCGGATCTTCACTATCTTCTTCATACTGTAAAACCATATAGCTGACTTTCTCTTGTTGGTCTACTGCATCAAAAAATACGAAAAACCCAATATTCGTATCTAAGTCAAAGAGGTGTCTTGTCCCTCCAGCTGTAGCCTGATTATAGTCTTCTTCCGTTAACTTTTGAACAGTCATGGATTCAACCTGATCTGCTGCATGAAAATCCACCGTGAAAGCCTTCATATTTCACTCCACCTTTTTCTTAGTTGTTGCCTTACTAGTTTGTTCTTCGTAGAAAACCTTTAGTCTTTTTCATTAAAAAAGATATGTTGAAACTCAACATCATCTTTAAATGTAATAATGCCATATGAATAAGATTTTTGTCGCCGTTTATCTGTCGCAGAACCGGGGTTAAATAAAATAAGATTTTCTTCGCTTTTAAGGATAGGAATATGAGAATGGCCATAAATAATGCAATTTACTTTATCGTCCAAAAAAGCAGCTTTAGCCCTTTTTTCGGTTGTTTTCCCTGTCCCGTGACCATGAACAATGCCAAATCTGTAACCTCTAATACTGACCACTTCTCTACTGTTTAACTTTCTAGCAAGCTCAGAGCTATCCACATTCCCTGTGACACCGATTACTTTTCCATAACGACACAAATTATGGTAAACGTCTAACGTTTGCCAATCCCCAGCATGAATGATTAAATCAGCTGTCTCCAAATCCATGGTTAAACGTGTAGGGAAATTTTTTGCTCGCTTTGGTATATGGGTATCCGAAACAACGACAATTTTCATCCCTATCCTCGAACCTACTTTCTTGACTAGCTTTTAATTCTGTCAGTTACTCTTAAAAGTCGTAACATCGAAATAATCGTCGGTTCCATTATAGCCGTTAAATTCGATATCTAAATCATGGAAATAGCGATGAAGATTTTGCAGTGTCTTTTGGTTTTTCTTTCCGGCAACCACCTCATTAGCATAATCGGCAATACTTTCGAAGTCTTTAGCGAGGTCTTCGTTATCTGTCTGGACATTCTTCATTGTTTTAAGAATTTCATTAGAAATTTCTTTTTGCTCGGTCCAGTCAATCGAATTAATTCGCCCCCATCCAAGAGTGTCATTGTACTTCCCATGGAAATCTTGAATAAACTGACCCACATCTTTATATTTTTTAGCCTCTTCTTCTTCAGTAAATTGTGCCACAGTATCACTAGTTATCCCCTTGTCACTACCTTCTTTACTAGCTACCTTCATTGTTTTTTCAGTTTTGTTCTCACTATACTGGGAATAACCAAAGTATCCTCCAAGAACCACAAGACACCCCAAAACAATTAAACCAATCTTCCATGGTTTCATCCTGATAACAGCCCCTTCTATAAATTTGTTCCTTCTCCCTTTAAAAGGGCGGTTATTAGAACCCTGCGAATGCAGGATTAGCAAATACTATTTTGACAAACCGTTAGCAAAACCCTTTATTAAAATGCTTTTTTCTCAAATTTATTATTGTAATTTAGAAATCGATGAACGTTCAGCTTTGCCATTTAAAACAGCACTAACCATTGTGACCCCTGCAAATTTTCTATCAAACTAGAGAAGTGAAAAACTTTTTCCATGTTCAAATGTTTGAGGATTTTAACAACAAATAATACAAGTAGTTCTTTAAAAATAGAAAAGTTATACAACACTAATACCAGCTAATCATGGTGCTTAGCTGGTTACTATAGCTTTGCTCAACAATCTTTAAATTGTGCTTCTATTGCATTACTTAGCCGTCTTCCAACTAGTAAAATCACTTCACATCAATTGAACTCACCTATTAAGCCTACTATCAATTGAATTATTTTGTCTACTAATTGAAATAAGCTTTTGTGCCTAACGCTTTCATAAAAATCAAGTGCACCTCCAAGTTTTTACGAATCAGAATGAAAAACCGACTTTGCTTAGCAAAATCGGTTAAAATTTTTCTATGCTTCTTTCTTTCTTTTTGTAACCGCCTTCTTCCTTTTTACTGGTTCTTTTTTCACTTTTTCATTAGTAGGTGGCTTGGTACGGTCAATAGATGCTTGGAGAGCTGCCATCAAGTCGGTAACATTGGTTACTGGCTCCTTCTCTTTTGCGGTTACCGTTTCCTGTCCAGTTCGCTTGCTTTCAATTAGCTCTAACAAGGCGGTGCGATATTCGTCTGTATACTTTTCTGGATTAAACTCAGTTGTCAATTGGTCGATTAACATTTTTGCAGTATCAAGCTCTTTTTCGGTTACTTTATCCTCTGTTGGGACACTTGGGACATCCGCAGCATTTCTCACTTCATCTGGGAAATGGATTGTTTCCATGACAAGTGTGTTTTCATAAACTCTAACTAGAGCTAATTGTTCCTTAGCGCGAATAATAATTTTAGCCAAACCCACCTTTGCAGTTTCTTGCAGCGCTTTTCTTAGCAAAGAATAGGCTTTGCCACCACCTTCATTAGGTGAAATATAATAGCTACGGTTATAATAAATTGGATCTATTTCTTCCATTTTTACAAAATCAATGATTTCTACCGCTTTGTCTTCATTTTCTTTGCGAAGGTTTTCAAGCTCTTCTTCTTCAAGTACGACAAATTTTCCTTTTGTATATTCGTAAGCCTTCACTATATCATCAGGGTTAAGTTCTTCCTCACAAACAGAACAAACTTTTTCATATTTAATTGGGGAATTGCACTTCTTATGCAAATTCCTTAATTTAATATCCTTATCCTCCGTTGCCGTATGCAGTTTTATCGGGATGTTCACAAGCCCAAATGAAATACTGCCTTTCCACATCGTATGCATCGACATTGCTCCATTCTAAATTGGTTTTATGTTTAATTTGTGTTAGAAAACCGTAATCATCCATATAAACATTTGCCAATCCTCTTGTTTAGTTTCTCTTCTTTCAGGAAAACTAACGACAAAAAATAAAAAAGAAAGGAGCCTGCACATGAAACCAATGCTACCGACTCTAACCTTTGAACGCCCAAAAGGGGATGAATGGCGTTATGAAGTAAAATACGATGGTTTCCGGGCATTCCTTGAATGGGATAAAGAGTTAAAACTTACTAGTCGAAATGGCAACAGTCTGCTTGAAAATTTCCCAGAAATCGAACAATTTCTTTTAGAAAACAAATCGCTGTTTGAACCCTTTCTTCCAATTATATTAGACGGTGAATTGGCTAACCTTGAGAGCCCGTACAAAGCAAACTTTGGAGCTCTACAAATTCGTGGAAGAATGCGTGCAAAACAAAAAATCAAAGAAAAAGCAGAGAATAATCCATGTAAACTCATGATTTTTGATGTTTTAACTTTAAATGGAAAAAAGGTAACCAGTAAAACCTATTTAGAACGACGTAAGATTTTAGAGGATTTTTTTGATACTCTAGATTTGCCAAACTTTCCAGACGAAAAGCATGCGAAACTGATACAACTTGTACCTTCAGAAACAAATTTCAACTCTCTTTGGGGACAGGTTCAATTGAGTGATGGTGAAGGAATTGTTGCTAAGCATATAAAAAGCATTTGGGAAGAAGGAAAACGCACTGATAAATGGTACAAGTTTAAAAATTGGAAATATGTTTCTTGCTTCGTTAGTGCTTATGAAAAATCAAATGGCTATTTCTATGTTTCTGTATTTAACGAAGAAACTCAAGAAAATTATCCCCTAGGGGCTGTTTTATTTGGTTTTAAACCTGATGAAAAAAATGCTTTATTCCAGATCCTCAAAGAAAATCATGTCCGAGAAGATGATCGCTTTCTGTATGTTAATCCTGCAATCTGTCTGGATGTTAAATATCTTGAGCTATATGATGGCCAAATGCGGGAGCCACATTTTCATCAATTTCGCTTTGACTTAAAGCCTGAACAATGCACTTACGATAAATTTGTGCAAAAACAAAAAAATCTACCAACCGAAATTGAGCTTACACATCCAGAAAAACCAATTTGGCAACAGCCTGCTATTAACAAAACTGAATTTGTCGATTACTTAAGGGAAATCTCACCTCACATGCTGCCATTTTTGAAAGACCGTTTATTAACCGTTATCCGTTACCCACACGGAATGTTTGGGGAAGCCTTTTATCAAAAAAACGCCCCTGACTATGCACCTCCATTTGTTCAAACGCAGATGTCAGAAGGGATTAATTATATTGTATGTAACGATTTAAAAACACTTTTATGGCTAGGCAATCAAATTGCGGTGGAGTATCATATCCCGTTTCAAAACATAAGTAGTATAGGACCCGATGAAATTGTATTTGACCTCGACCCACCGTCGCGAGATTATTTTCATTTAGCTATTAAAGCTGCATTACTAATTAAAGATGTGCTCGACCAACTTCAACTGATTAGTTTTATTAAAACGTCTGGCAATAAAGGATTGCAAATATACATCCCATTGCCAAAGAACAAATACACTTATGATGATACAAGACTTTTCACTTCATTTATGGCAAATTACTTAGTGTCCAACCATCCTGACTCGTTTACTACTGAACGTTTAAAAAAACGTCGTGGGAACAGGCTCTACGTTGACTATGTGCAACATGCAGAAGGAAAAACGATTATTGCCCCATTTTCACCACGTGGTACTCAGAGTGCAACGGTTGCTGCGCCCTTATTTTGGGAAGAGGTCAATGAAGACCTCTCGATTCAATCCTTTAAAATTAACAATATGCTTGAGAGAATCAAGGAAAAAGATTCGCCTTTTGCAGACTATTTTAAAGTAAAAGAAGAACAAGCCTTCGATCCTGTGCTCACAGTACTAAAGAAAAAGAAAAAAATATAATTGGTAGTGATAATTCGTAGGTTTTCGGGGAAAAGACTAAGTCTAGCGTTGCGAATGCATTCAAAAACACCCCAAAGGTTAGATTCTTCATTCTAACTTTTGGGGTGCAGTATTAGTAACGTTTTTTTATTTAAGCTAGAACAGATTGGGCATGTTCTTGCAAGTTATTATACGCTTTTTGCTCATTGTATTCTTTTTTCTCAACAATTTTGTTCGTTTCTGAATCAACTTTAGCTTTATACATATATGTTGCATTCCCAACCAAATCTATTGTGTACTGGTTATGCTTCCTGTGCACCACGCAACGAACCATACCTCCGTTGTTATATACAGAAATCGTATCTCCTACTTGATTTTCACCAATTAAGCAAGTGACTAGACAAGAAGAAGACATTGCGGTACCGCAAGCGTTGGTAAAACCTACCCCTCGTTCAAAAGTTCGAACGTAGATTTTCCCCTTTTCCAGTATTTTAATAAAACTTACATTGACTCCATCTGGAAACAATTCATTTGGGCCATTAACCTTTTCACTTAACTGCTTTTGCAAGTCTGAATCAATATGTTCTTGCCCCACAATTGCAACAAGGTGCGGGTTCGGAACAGCTAGAGCCGTAAACAGAAGCTCATTTGACAGTGCTGGAACTTTTTCTTGAATCAACTCAGACTGCTCTAACTGTAAAGGCAGGTCCTTTAGCTGAAAGGAAACAGGTGAAATCTCCACATTGTATGTTGGTACACCTGGGTAAATATCAGCCTCTTTTTTAACCTGTAGATTCGCTTTCATCGTTTCAACAACCGCTTCTTCTACACCAAGTTTTTCACAAATATAACGTCCAGCACAGCGTAAACCGTTGCCACACATTGATGCCTCAGAACCATCAGAATTAAAGACACGCATTCTCGCATCAGCCACTTTACTGTTTAGAATAAACAAGATACCATCAGCACCTAGATCTGTATTACGATCACAAATAGTCAATGCTAATGCAGCTCTACTGTCCTCCGTAAACCCATAATCTTGATCCATTTCATCTATTAAAAGAAAGTCATTCCCAGATCCATGACATTTAATTAGTTCAATCATCATACAAGCCGCCTCCACTCTATATACTATATTAAAAGATGCCACAAAACTTTCGATTGTTCAACAAATAATCAATGATTTCCGCCCATAACCACTTCAATTTCTCATTTCAATTATCTTCTATCACAAACAAATCCAGTGCCAAAAAAAGACAGACCATCCTAGTACTGGATGGTCTATGCTTTAGTAGAATAAGCGTAATATGGGCTTTAGCCCGTCACAATTTTGCGCGACTCCCCATACCCTTACCTTAAATTCGTCAATCGGAAAGTATTTAATTATGGCTCTTTTCTTAAACTTTGTTGCCTTAGAACAAAAATTAAAACTAAAGAGCTAGGTGAATCATTTACGCGAAAAGAACTTGCAAACTTAATTTAAACATATGAAATGGCTACAATTGCGTTAAAATCGACTTTAAGATTTTAACAACCTTCTTCCGAAAACAGCCTTAATTATTAAGGTAGTTTCTTTATTTCACCTTCAAGATGTTCTTTAGTCATTCCCCCGACTGTGATACTCCGTATCACTCCATCCGAGTCAATAAAATAACTTGTTGGATAGGCCATGATTTCATAATCGCTAGAAACCCGGTTCTTCTCATCCATTGGAATTGTAAATGTAAGTTCATAATCAGAAATAAATTTGGCGACATCTTCTTTTGATTTTTCGGTTATCGTAGAATTAACTGCTAGTATTTCGAAGCCGTCGTCTTGATACTTTTCATACATTTCCTGCATATAAGGCATCTCATCCTTGCATGGTGGACACCAAGTTGCCCAAAAATTTACTAACAGTTTTTTCCCACGATAGTCGCTTAATTGGACTTCATTGCCTTCTAAGTCTACTAAAGAGAAATTGGGGGCTAAACTATCTACCTCCAAAGCTATTGGAAGCTCATTGGCATTTTCTATTTTCTTATATTTCCCTGTCAAACCCAATTGATTAAACATACCATCTTCCTTAAAGACAATCATGTCTATAGCGACTAATACCACTAATAAAATACCAATTACACTTAAAAACTTCTTCATCTAGCCAACATCCCTTCTGTAAAAAGCTCCTGATGTCATTGTAAATCGAAACGAACATAAACTGCATCAAAAAAGTGAAATCTTTCTAACGATTGTTCCTATTAATGATCTTTATATTGAAAATCACTAATAATTGATGCAAATGTAAGTAGCTTGTCCGAATGATTAGCTGAAAGGTCAAATGATAAAATCGGGGTATTTACATCAAAACGATGATTCCATTCGGTAGGCATCCATCCCTTTTGTAATTTAGATACCTCTCTTACTCCAGATACCATCCGCACATCCGTAGAAATGGATGAATGCTTTTGTCTTCTCAATTCCACACCGGTATCAAAAATAAATCCTGCCTTATCTTTCACCTCATAAATGCATTCAACATTCCATTCAAGACTTAGAACTTCTATCCGTTGATTGTTAGCTATAAACATAGCTAATAGAGTCCCGCTAGAGTCATATAAGCCATATGTTTTTGTTAGAAACTTATCTAGCATGTCGGGCATCAAATACCGCCAAATATTCTGATGAATCTCTTTTATTTCTCCTATCAATAAACTATTAGGATGAAACAATAATAACTTTAAGGCAGGGGCAGGTGCCGACATTAATAGATAGTCCGAATAGGAAAAAAACTGATTTCCTATGCTTCCTTGGATCCCAAATAAAACCTCTTTAGATAGCTTTTTAAAGCGCAGATACCCAAAGTATTGAATGAGTGAAAAAGCGAAAAACGGGAAGAAAATCAAACCTAGAGGCGGCCTTGAGGGGAGTAGCAAGCCTACTGCTAAAACTGCAGTGTATACAGTGATCGCTAACACAAATGCATACAAATAAGATTGGGCTGTTTTATGATAGTATTGTTGAATGCTCATATCTATTCCTCACACTTCTATAACGTATTACTCTATTCTATTAGCACTTCTACCAAAACATTCGCAAAAAAGAAGCCACCTAAATCATTAGGCGGCGATTTTCTACCATGTAGCCAAGCGATCAGACATACTTTTAGCATCTTCATATCCTTGCCAGTATAATGTTTCTAATTTAACAGGATTTCTTTCCATCCGACCAACCTCAAGTGGTACCGTCGGCCTGATAATTAACACATTGCCTTTCTTTTCTTCTTCAGACAAATAGGCGATTGTCTCATTATAAACTCGGTACCTTTTGGCTAACGCTTGTTGAAGCCCTCTATAATGAGGATACTTTCGCTTCACAAAGAAGTTGAATTTCGATGGTTTTTTTAAATAGCCTTCATTTCTCGTTAAAACGACCACATTTCGTTTATTCCCATCCTTAACAGACTTTTTAATTGGAATCGGATCCGTTATTCCTCCGTCGAGAAGAGTTTTATTTTTAAACTGAATTTCTGGAGCAAGAAACGGCAAAGAACTGGAAGCACGAATCACCTTCAAGATGTCTTGTCCATAATCCTCCTTTGAAAAATATATCGGTTCGCCAGTATGACAATCAGTGGTTCCTACTACAAACTCAGATGTAGTCTGATAAAATTGATCATAATGATAAGGTACAAGCTTGTTAGGAATTTCATCAAAAACGAAATCCATTCCAAAAGCCTGACCAGTTTTAAAGAAGTTTCTCCATGAGAGATATCGAGGGTCTGTTACCATATCAACATTCACTTTCTTGTTCCTACCTCTTTGCTTAGATAAATAAGAGGCAGCATTGGCCGCACCCGCTGAAACACCAATTACATATGGAAAGGAAATCTCTTGTTCTAAGAAGTATTCGAGAACACCTGCGGTATAGACTCCTCTCATCCCACCGCCCTCTAGGACTAATCCTGCATTAATTGCCACTACTATTTCCCTTCTTTCTAAAACAATCCATTCATTCAATCATATTTTAACATATTAAAATCCGTAAACTGCCAGTGAAAACTCGTGATTGGTAATCTTTAACACAAAAATAGTGTAGAAAGCCCCACTCGGTTGCGTTCAAAACAGGCATGGTGAAGGACAAACTCAACTAAGTGACTCAAGTTTGGATTCACTTTAAAAAACCGAACATAAATCTTCATTGAATGCTGTTTCGTAAAGATTGTTAAAATCCTAACGCCGAATTTTAGGTAGTAATCATCATTTTGTAAGCTTAAATTTTAGTTAATAGGCTCTTTGAAGTATTGTTTTTCAAAAGCAATAAAGTTTGAAAAAAGAGCCTTATTAAAAGAAAATGGATAGGTTCATGAACCTATCCACTGGTATTTATAAAATTCTAAAAATAAACGGAATCCGATACTCTGTTCCTTGATAAGCTTTAATCGCACCGACAATAGTAAAGATAACTCCAAGAGCACCTACAATTGGTAAAATAACAAAACCGATTAACACAATGATTAGAATACTACCAATAAAACTATAAACAGCATAAGATATTAAGAAATTTAAGTATTCTCTACCATGGTAATCAATAAATGCCGACTCATTCTTTTTCACAAGCCAGATTACAATGGGCCCAATAAAAACAGTAAAGAAACTAACAGCATAAATAGCCGCAGCTAATATTCTTTCCTCATTGCTAGGCATACCCATTCCCCCTTTATATATCTTACGTTTCCCTTTATATAAAAGTTTCATTGTTCCTTTATATTTTTCGCCTTGCTAGATGTGAAGTTCTTGTTTTGGACAACTTGAATACATTTGTAATACAAGCAACTTCTATGAGGTGATAGTTATGGAGATGATGTCGAAAATCGAAGCATTTATTCTTGGAGTCATTCAAGGATTCACCGAGTTCTTGCCGATTTCAAGTACTGGACATTTGTATCTTGGGAGGCATTTATTTGGACTTGACGAAGCTGGCTTGTTACTGGATACCATGCTTCACACCGGTACTTTATTAGCAGTTCTTGTTATCTATAAGGATGAGCTTCTTGATGTCTTGAAAAACCCACTAGGTAAGACGGCTAAACTCCTAGTTATTGGAACAATCCCCGCGGTAGTCGTTGGTGTGTTGTTCAATGACTTCTTTGATTCAATTTCTAAAAGTGGACTTACCATCGGTTGGGAGTTTCTTGTTACAGGGATCATTCTTTGGATGGCGGATGGCATTCGGAATGGAAGAAAGAAAATGAATCAGATTACCTACGGAGATGCATTATTCATCGGGGTGTTCCAATCCGCTGCAATTATGCCTGCCTTATCTCGTTCTGGTTTAACCATTGCTGCTGCATTATTTAGAAAGTTAGACCGCGAAACCGCTGCTTACTTTTCGTTTTTGCTTTCGATTCCTGCGATTGCAGGCGGAGTGGTTTACAAAGTACCAGAGCTCTTTTCTGGAGCTAGTGAGGTCATATCACTCGGCAGCTTAATGGTTGCAACAGTTGCATCTGCCCTTTGTGGTTATGTAGCTGTTGTTTGGATGATTCAATTCCTACAGAAAAAGTCATTAAAGGTTTTTGCAGTGTATGTTTGGATCCTAGGGTTGGCTGTCTTAGTTCTACAATTCACTGGTATATTTTAAAGTCGGTGTTCTAAGATCTTGTTACTTTTAAAAGTGTTTGTTAGTTGTTTCAGTGTATAATCAGTCACTAATACTAAAACTAGGAAAGCAACTTCTTACAGCATGTAAAATAACTTTTGCCACGTTAACTGGAGTTATAAAAGTCATTTTTAAAATTAACTTTTATAAAATTAACTCTCCGAATTTAATGGCAAAAAAAGGGGGAAAAAGACGAAAAAAAACTATTTCCTTTTTCGCTTTTTTTTAGTATGATTTCTATGGAAATTGTTTTACCGAAAAAATTCATATCGGAAATGTAATAAGGGAAGGCAAATGGTGCGCCACCAGTATCCTGGTTCTAGTGGGTTCGATTCCCACCCCGAAATTTTTTAGCGACTTTACAAAAAATTTCGAGGGTGGGCCATGTCTATTTGAACATGGAGAAAATCTGCCCTGCAATTAGGAGGGATACAAAAAATGCTCAAAAAACGCGAACTGCAAGATTCTCACGTTCTATTCGAGCTTATGTCGCATCCAGATGTTTTCCCTTTTGTTCGTCAAAAGGCCTATTCTTACGATGAGTTTGTTTTCGTCACAAAACAAACCATTGAAGCTGAAGAGCGCGGGGAATTAATTTCAAGAACTATTTTAGATGACTGGGGTGCCCCCATCGGAACCATTAACTTATTCGACATTCAAGACAATGCAGGGTTTCTTGGAACATGGATTGGGAAACCTTACCATGGTAAAGGGTACAATGCTCCAGCCAAAGATGCTTTTTTCCAAGAAGTATTTTATGAAAAAGGTATTGAAACGATCTTTATGCGTATTCGAAAGGAAAACATTCGCTCGATTAAAGCAGCTGAAAAGCTTCCATATGTGGTTAAAGCTAATGACACACGAGCTTCCATCTATAATCAATTAAACGCAGACGGGGAAATCTACGACCTTTATGAAATTCCGAAGGACCAATATACTTTATATCAACTTCGCGAGCAAGGACAAAATGGTGAAGAAACACACCGTTTAGAAGCTTAATGCCTGAATATACTCTAGTAAAAACGAAAGGGAGCACATACAAATGTTGCTCCCTTTCGTTTTTATTTATTTTTTTCTTTTATATAATAATCGATTAAATAATTTACATAAATATCATCTCGTGAAAGCGCAGCGGCATAATTTCTTTTCAAATAATTTTCGGCACTCTGAAAATCGGCAAAAGACTCATTAAGTTGGGACTCTTTTGCTTTTGTTTCAATTCCCCATTTATTTTCAGCTTGTGGATAGATAAAGAATTTGTCTCCTTGACGATTCTCATATAAAGTTCCTTTAGGAGATTCTTTTACATTATAGCGATTTTTGAAAGCATCCTGGCGAATTGGATCTAGCGGGTAAATATCGATTACATATTGTTCGAAAGCGTCTTTTCCCATTGAACACCCTGATGCTTTAGCATGTCCGCCTCCGCCAAATTGGCCGGCAACTGCAGACACATCGACATGGGCATGAATCGTGCGAAAACTTATTTTTTTACCACCGACATTTAAAATGGCTATGTAATCAAGATGAGGATATTCTTTCCCTAATTCATTCCCTAGCTCGGAATGATACGATTCAGCGTGTACGATCCCCGCACAGTAGTCATCAATAAACGTTTGAACTAATTCCCTTTTTTTCCTACGGACATAGCGTTCAATTTTGTCCTCTTCCATCAGCAACAGCTTTTGTTCAAACTCATCGAATTCAAAGGAGTCTTTTTGAGTGGTTAAACGCTCCAACATTTTTTCTTCGAATTCGTCAATCGAAAACATAAAAAACAAATCGTTCAAATGCTTTGCTTTGATATTGTCGTTTTTGTCCCATTCCCATGTGTCATATTGACGAACTAGTTCTACAAATTCATCTAGCGCCTTAGTTTTTTGAATCCACTTGTTTTCTAAAAGATGTTCATAAAGTAGCGAAGTGGCTGATGTCAATCTCCCGTCCTCGTACTCAACACGAACAGAACCCCAATCATACTCATTAAAATGAAGAGCCGTTTTATGATGATCTATAAAATTTACTTTTGCACCACTCCGATGTAGTTCTTCTACCCGTTTTGTATTCTCTTCATTTATGGATAAGTCGGTAATAAATAAATGATACTGGTCGAGTTTTTTCTCATGATCAAATAAACGTTCTAATTGCGTATCTAGACCCATTACAGAGTTATAGCGTACGTCCACTTTGTCACCAAAAGCCAATTTAGCGACAATTCCACCCCCTACTCCATCCAAGTCATTATGCGTATATAATTTATACATCCTCTTCACCTGCTATCTAAACATTTCTTCCCATAGGGTATCATTCTTTTCACCATTTTAACCACAAAAAAGCCAGGCACCCAAAAAATGGATGGTGCCTGGCACCTTACTTTATTTTCCAATGAACATTTGTGTCCAGTAGTTCCCATTGGATACATGACCTACACCAATGTGAGTAAATGAGCTGTTCAGGATGTTTTTACGGTGTCCTTCACTGTTCATCCATGCATTAACAACTTCTTCAGGTGAACGCTGTCCCATGGCAATATTTTCTCCAGCGGAGCTGTAGCTAATTCCAAACTGTTTCATCATATCAAACGGTGAACCATACGTTGGACTTGTATGACTAAAATAGCCATTCTTTTGCATATCAGAAGATTTTTCCCTTGCTACTTTACTTAATTCAGTATCAAGCTTTAAGGCAGGAAGGCCTTGCTTTGCACGTTCCTGATTTGTAAGTTCAACAACTTGTTGTTCAAAAGCACTTACTTCTGAACTAGCTTGCGTTGACCCTGGTTTTTGTGTTGGCTGCTCTTTAACTGGTGCAGTCGGCTGTTGAGTAGGTTGCTCTTTAACTGGTGTTGATTGTTCAGGTGTTTTTACCGGCTGCTGTTCTTCTTTTGTGTTTTCTTGCTTTTCAGGTTGTTCCACTGGTGATTGACCCGCGTTCCAATTAAATTGATAGTCTTTTAAATATTTTTGTAAAAAGCTATTTAAATGATCCATATTAAAAGAATCAGTTTGATAAACATATACTTTTTTCTCCACATTATAGGATGGAGATGCTGCGTCCGCTTGGTTTACTCCAGCTGAACCTAGTAGTATTGCAGCTGTTGCAGCTACTGTGACCATCATTTTCTTTTTCATGTATAAGTTCCTCCCTAGAAATCTGATGTCTTTCTTGCACTTACATCATAGCATCGGTTTTTTGTAATATTTCAGTAAGAAATTTCCACCAATCTATTTTTTCGCATATTTATCTTTGAGAAAAATACTAGATTTCAATTCGATTGATGTTAAACCCACTGCTTGTCTAAGTTAAAAGAATAAAAGTTTGTTATTACCATTAAAAACCATAAGTGTGTAATCCAACCAATAAACCCAAAAAAATCAACAAAAAAGAGGTTGACAACATTTTATGTCGCCAACCTTTTTTACATAGATTACGGTAAAATGACTAGTTTTAACAATAGATTTTCTAGGTTACGGAAAAACAATAAAGTGAATAACCTCATTAGGCTACCTTATTTCTTTCCCATAATGTTTTAATATTAGGAACCAAAATCACTACTTACAGGTAACGCCTGTTCAGATGGCTCCTCTAGCTCCCAACCTTTACAAACATTTACCCAAGCCTTCGCATTAGAATATTGGGTTAGCTCGTCTAGATTCAGTTCAATGGCAGAATTAATGCTTCCACAAGCAGGAAAAACCGTCTTAAACCTTTGCAATGATTCATCCAAGCAAACCTCTAAATCGTTTGCTAATCCAAAGGGACAAACTCCACCAATCATATGCCCAGTTTGCTCTAAAACTTCTTCAGGAGTCAGCATCCTCGCCTTAAAGCCATATGTATGACGAAATTTTTTATTATCGATTTTAGCATCTCCAGCTGCAACAATAAGAATCGCTTTCTCTCCTTCCCCTCTAAATGAAAGAGTTTTTGCTATCCTTGCTGGAATAACCCCAATTGTATCAGCTGCTTGTTCGACCGTCGCACTTACAGATTCAAATTCCATTATATCTTTCTCACGGTTCCATTTCTTAAAATGAGCTTTCACACTTTCTAATGACACCTTTCTCATCTACCTTCCTATTCTATTATTTTCTACACGAGTCAGTATCGACCGTGATTTAATAACCTAATCTCGTTCTTTTTAGATTTTAAAAGCAGCCGTCTACTTTTAAGTATATTAAAGTTCAGAAAATATTTAAAATAGATAGCTTATGTACTAAATGTCCTCAGTAAAAAAGCCAACCAACAAGGGTCAGCTTTGAAACACAAAACAACTATCCTTCGTTCCTAAAGACCTTACCTAGAACATCTTTCCCACCTGTAACCGAAATAACACCACCCGTAATAAAATCGGATTTTTCATCAATAAGAAAAGAAATAACCCTTGCAATGTCTTCACCTGTTCCTGGTCTTCCGATTGGAACAGAATCATCTAATTGTCCAATTGCATGATGAATGTCCTCTTCCTTCCATTCTCCTACAATGTCACCAGGACACACCATATTAGCGGTAATTCCATTTTCCGCTTCCTCTAGAGCAATCGTCTTTGTAAGGGAAGCTAAACCAGCTTTTGCTGCTGCAAAAGCGGAACGATAAATCCATCCTGATGTTGATTCAACACGGTCATATCCAATTGTAATAATCCTTCCCCATCTTTGTTTCCGCATTGCAGGAATTAACAAACTTGAGAGATAAAAAGCGGAATTGAGATTCCCATTGATCATATATTGCCAATCTTTAAAACTATAGTCTGCCATTCTTATCCGTTCATGAACATACGGTCCTGCATTGAGTACTAGAATATCAATTGCTGAACCTCTTTTGACTGCTTCATCGACCATTTGGCAACATTGCTGATAATCTGATATATCCCCAGCTACTAAGTGGGTTTCCGTTCCATAAGTCTGGGTCAATTCGCTCGCAAGTTCCTCTGCTTTTTCTCGACTATTCCGGTAGTTTATTACTAGGTCAATCCCCATTGAAGCTAACTCAACCGCTGTCCTCCTGCCAATCCCTGTTGCTCCTCCAGTTATAAAGGCTGTTTTTTTACCCACATTCATACCCCACATTTTTTTATTGCTATTACCATTATAGTAAAGACAACAATTCGTTTATGCAAATCTTAGCCAAACACTCTAATAATATTCATATTCCTTAACAACTAGGCTCATACCTGCATACACTGCAATATAGTGGAACTCAATAAAGGAGGAAAAGCTTGATGCTCCCCTGGAATCATCTCCCTTTTAATGATGAAATGAAAAAATCACTAAGTAACTTGAATCCAAATGAAATCGATAAATATGTGCAAAATATGGTTTCCAAAATGTTTCCTAAAAACATGGATGGGATGCTAAATCCTCAAGAATGGCTTAAAAGTGTGCAAAATATTCAAGATGAGCCTCTGTCATCCAACAAGCTGGATACCCAACTCTTTGAAACACATGATTTTGTTTTTATTCGTATTCCTATCAAAGAGGATAATTGGTTAAAGAATATGAAAGTTTTTCATACTTCACATGAAGCAATTATTGAACATATCCCCACCTTAGATGATAAGCATATTTTAAAATTACCTGCAGCGGTGAAAAAGAAAGGAGCCGTAGCAAACCACCGAAATGGCATTCTTGAAATTCGGATCCCAAGAAGCAATCAAAATGATATATCTGAGATTGGGATAAGTGAAGATCAATAGAAAGCACGGAGGGATAAAAATGGATGAAACAAAATGGAAGAATTGGCTCGATTTAACGAAACAGTATGCTGCTGAAAGCTTTTGGAAAGAAGTCTTTAATCAAACAAACCAGCCCTCCTCACAAACTGAAAATTTAGGAGCGGCTCTTTCTACTGTAAAGAAGGAATCGAAAGTCAGAAGCCTCTTTCCACCTTGTGATATGTATGAAAAAGAAGATATATTATACATTCAAGCTGAATTACCAGGTATCAAAGCAGAGGATGTTATCGTTAAACTACAAGGCGAATCTCTTTTCATCGCTGGAAACTATGGCACACTACAACCTAAACTTCAATATTATTTAAAAGAACGATCAGATCGAAGTTTTGAAAAAGCCATTCAATTACCTGTAAAAGTGAAAAAAAATGCTATAAACTCGAATCTACAAGATGGTGTTCTAACTATTACACTGCCAATTCTTAAGGAAGAAGTTGCTGTTCCAATCTATATAGAAATAAACCGATCTCCTTTATACAGCGAGAATCCTAAACAACAATAATAAAAAGGGAAAAGAGCCTGATTACGGCTCTTTCGCTTTATCTATTAGGCTTTTTCCTTATCCTTTGTTATTTCTTTAACGCAGTAAAGTGGGCCTTGTTATAGCATTAAAACAACCATTGTTTAATGGTTACTAAACTATTAGAGTATATAAAATCAAAATAGACCTTCTGCTTAGTCACTTAAGAACCCGAAAGACTTAGTCTCGCTACCCGTACAACCGTGTAATATCAGTTATTAAGTCCTTTTAAATAGCAATTTTACGGAAGTCCCTTTTCCGTAGACACTTAACATTTCAATCCTACCGTTATGTAAAGTCATAAGCTTTTCTGCAATAGTCAAACCTAACCCTGTGCCACCTTTACTTCTAGATCTCGCTTTATCAACGCGATAGAATCTTTCCGTAATTTTTTGAAGATCTTCAGTAGGGATGCCAATTCCTGTACCCGAAATTTCAACACA
The DNA here is from genome assembly GCF_023715205.1 of Mesobacillus maritimus. Classification (GTDB taxonomy): domain Bacteria; phylum Bacillota; class Bacilli; order Bacillales; family Cytobacillaceae; genus Mesobacillus_B; species Mesobacillus_B maritimus_C. The sequence goes on along the minus strand of NZ_JAMBNR010000016.1, from coordinate 44,272 downwards.
TGCACCAAAGAGGTGTTTGGTGAGTGTCAAATTAATTTCACTCCCCGAACCCGTATACCTAATGGCATTATCCATTATATTTTGTAAAAATCTGTTCAACTCGACCTTCGTCCCCGTCAATAATGATGTCTGGATTTAATCAAACAGAAAGCTTGAGCTGCTTTTCTTCTAATACATGAGAATATTTTTGAACGAAGTCTTCAAGTAACTGCCCAAAGGAAAGGGGGGTTTTTCAAGCCGAAGTTGTCCTGCATCCATTCTTGATAAATCCAATAAATCGGAAACCAACTTTCCCATCCGCCCAAGATACTAATCTTGTTCAGTCCTTGACTTGATGTATCTAGAAACCAAGCCTTCACTATAACCACGGATGTAAGAGATCGGTGTCAGTAATCTCCACTTGATACTTTTTGGGCGGCTCGCTTCATTTCATCCAAAGGTCTTGTCAACCGATTAATCAGTATGTATCCGAGCATGAGAGCAATTGTAATAAAAATGACGCCTCCAAGAAGCCAAAGAATTGTAAAGTCATGGGTTAACTCAGAAATGTTCTCAAGAGGTATGTACAAATATAGGATTCCTTCTAGTTCGTCGTTATCTAACAATGGTATAAGTACAGAAATATTTTCCGTCCAAAAAACTTTTCAAGTCCTTTTTTAGAGATCATTTTCCCGTCCTCAAGTTGTCCTCGCTCCACTTTGGAAATGAGCGTAGCGTTTCTAGCTTCGTATGGTAAACAACCACTTAACTCTGTAGGATCTTGAACTAAAAAAACCTCCAGTTCAGATTTTTCATGCTATTTTTTGCCTTAATTCCTCAGATAATGGCCCAGATTGATAATCTTGTGCCAATAATTTTCCTGTTTCAATTAAACTCTGCTCCAATTGGTCTACATAAAGCCGTTCATAAAAAAGATAAGATAAAATAAATGTACCGATATCGTGATAAGGATTGCAACAGTAATGGTTAGGCATAGCATCTTTAGTAAGCGTCCGCTATATACTTCAAGTTACTAGCACCTCAAATTTATAACCTACCCCCCAGATGGTTTGGATATAATCACCAATTCCCAATTTCATCCTTAGCGTCTTTATATGAGTATCGACTGTACGTAAACTCTCAACATAGGCAATTCCCCATACATTTTGCAGCAGCTGCTCTCTACTGAGAGCTTGTGAACTGTGGTTAATTAAAAAAAATTAGTAATTCATATTCTTTCAAAGTTAAAGGAATCATTTTTCCATCTGCACAAACTCGGCGAGCTTTTTTATCCAGAGTAATCTTCCCATACCTTGTTATCTTTTCATCTTGAACATTCGGAGTCTTCCTTGGTAGTACCGCGCCCATCCGGGCAATGAGTTCTCCTGGGCTAAAGGGTTTTACAATGTAATCATCCCCACCTCACTGTAAAGCCTTTACTTTACTTGAACAAATAGATTTAGTGATATTAGACATAATGATGCCAGAGGAAGATGGTTTTCAAGTCTGTGAAACAATTCGATCGTATTCACAAGTCCCGATTATCTTTTTATCGGCCAAGGGAGAGGAATGGGATAACGTCCAAAATTTCATGTGCGCGTTTTGCACAATCCGCTTGGTAACAATGATATCCTGAATTCTCCAAATAAATTTGGACCAAATCTCGCATATCCTGTTCATCGTCAACAATTAATACTTTCATCGGGTGCATGTACTTCTCTCCCTTAATACAAAACATGTTGGTTGAGTCTTTGACCTTATCACATTCATTATACTGCAACCGTTTCATACCAATTGTGAAACTTCTAAGGAGAGTTCCTCAAATGCTTTTTCTAACGTTATCATTTTCACGTTTAAATATTATCAATTTTTTTCAATCGCTTTGTCCTTATGCAGCCTGTATTCTTACATAAATTCTCCTGTTAAAGTAAAAAATAGGGAATAAAAAAAAGGGGGGAATATGATGACTGTTCCTTATCGCTGTCCAAACTGTCGGACGAATAAAAGTAGATTTAATCTGATTAGACAAGTTCCTCAATCCGTCAAGCTAAATCCACAATCAGGAGAAGTTGTCGAGGAGTTTACCAATAATCAGCTTGATCCATTTCACACACCCTATCGGGGACCAGAGTTACGAGTCCAATGTGGCGTTTGCGGTTTAATTGAGGATGAGCAGAGATTTATTAAATTCGGGGAACAAAATTAGAAAAAAGGCTGAAAATTTTCAGCCTTTTTTCTAATTCACAAAATCAATGTCTATTTCATCTAGAAACTCAACACTGTCCACTTTCCAAGCCTCCGCTGGGGAAAAACGTGTGACGCGAAGATTTCCATCATATCGAAAAGGTCCAATCCCCTTAAGTTGTAACACCAAACTTATAGGCACTTCGATCACTAGTTCATCTGCTAGTTCTTCTTTGGGTACTTCGATTCGGCTAACTGTGACATTTTCAATCTTTGGGAAAACTTTTTCCCATTTAAGTGCTTGAATAGAGGTTAATTGAACAATCCTACAATCCTGTTGTTTGAGGCCAGCAAGATATGCATTCGTAGCCTCATACGGACTACTATTAGCTAAATATCTGTCCAACCTCCCAGCTGATTTTAATATCATTAATTTATGCGACAAATCCATAAAATTTGTTCGATGAGTTTTGCTTCCATAAAAGTGAATACAAAAATGACCAGGAAAATTATTTTTTAAAGCGCCAGCACCATGAGGCATTCCATGCATCGAAGCTGCAATTCTTTTTCCTTTCGCTAAAACGATGATTGCCCTTCTTTTCCAGCTCCATTTTCCATTATAAATTTCTTTCATTATCTTGGTATCCGCCTCTGTAATTGGTTGGACGTCTGCGTGGCGATTGCCAGCTCGACGTTGAACTTTAAATTTTTTCCCTGTTTCGAAATCAATGACAGTGAACTTGCTATACCTGGGAAGAATTTCATTCACCTCTTCCCAAGGAAGCATTTCAACTTCCACCTTTTGGGCATTTGCTTGATGTTCAAGAAAGAAGAAAATCAGCAAAGAGATGATGATTGTTGAGCGCAAGATACTCATTTTTTCACCGCTTCCATTTTGGTCTGCGAAGAAAGTTTTTGCTAAATCCCCCTTTGTTATTCGTTTTCCACAAAAAAACCAACCCCCTATTTATATAGGAGTTGGCTTTTGTTTATTTTTTACTTAATTCTTTTTGAATTACCTCAACTGCTTTTTCTATTTGTGGATCTTCGTCCAACATTTTATCCCGAACAGCATTCATCAATTCCATAGTAGACTCTTCCTTTAAGGAACCTGTCTCCTCTAGTTCTTTATCTTTTTGGAATTGTTTCACTGCTTCACTTGTTTTATCATCAAAATACCCATCTTCTCTTCCCGGGTCATATCCAAGCACTTTTAACATCTTTTGTGCCGATTTCACCTGCTCAGAAGCTGTTGAGATTTTTAATTCCATTTCCGGATCGATAAACGGGAGAGAAGCGTATTCTGGCATAGGCACTTCATAATCTGGTTTAATCCCTTTTTGATGAACCCAATTGCCTTTCGGAGTTAACCATTTTTCCGTTGTTAATTTAATATTAGAACCATCAGGAAAATCCTCAGCACGTTGAACGGTCCCTTTCCCGAATGTAGTCTGGCCAACAAGCGGGACATTAGCCGATTCACTTACAGCTCCAGCCAATATTTCAGATGCACTGGCGCTTCCCTTATCAATGACAACTACTAAAGGGAAATTCCCAAGGTCATTTCCAGATGAGGCGTATTCCTCGACATTACCAGCACGGTCTTCAACTTTAAATAACAGCTTACCTTCTGGAACAAATAAGCTGGTAATTTTTATAGCCTGATCCAGTAAACCACCAGGATTCTGACGCAAGTCTAAAATAAGCCCGTTCATACCTTGAGATTCCAAATCTTTCAAAACGTCTATTAGTTCTTTGTAAGTATTTTCAGAGAAATTGGTAATTTGTACCTTTCCTATTCCATCTTCAAGCATTTCCCCATATACCGTTTCAATTGGAATCGTATCACGTGTAATCGTGACCTCTGTTGGTTCAGCATTACCTCGTTGAATCATTAGCTTTACTTTCGTTCCTTTTTCTCCTCTAATCAATGCGACCGCTTCGGTTGTGTTCATGCCTTGAATGCTTTTTCCATCTACAGATAAAATAACATCTTCAGGAAGTAACCCAGCCTTTTCAGCAGGCGATCCCTTTAGTGGAGAAACAATGGCAATATGTCCTTCTTTTTGCTGAATTTCAGCACCAATACCTTCAAATGAAGATGAGATACTTTCATGGAAGCTTTTGGCATCTTCTAAACTCATGTAATCAGAATAAGGGTCATCTAATGAGTCCACCATACCACTAATCGCACCATCAATCAGTTTTTCTTGGTCAAGATCAGTGTAATAATTGTCCTTTAATGTATCATACGCTTCGTATAATTTTGCAAATTCTTCTCTTTCTCGTATCACTTTAACAGCTGTCTCATCATCACCAAATGCGAGAGCAAATGTTGTAATCCCTGCTGTAATAAACACAACAAAAAATAAAAGCATGGCAAAATGAAACTTTTTTATTTGCATAACATTTTGCTTTGGTTCTTCCGTCTCTCCCAATTGTTCAGAAGGACCCTCTGTCTCTCTACGCTCACCATTCGGTTTATCTTGGTCCATTTTTTCACCACTTTCAATCACTTAGCTATCATAGTGCTGCTCTATTTTTTAGGATAACACTTTTGTAAAAAAAAAAACAGAATAATACTACTAAATCAATTAAAAGAAAACAAGATAATCATTCTAAAAAACAAAAAGGAATTAAATGCATAAATAGTATATTTCCAGATTGCAGTAATCCAATACTCTATCTTTCCCACTGACCGCACTAATCTGCGCACCATCTGCCTAGTCAACAATTGCATGCCGTACAATTGTCTTAAATGTCCTTTTCTAAAGGAGGTCTCATAAAAGGAAAGGTAAACTTCAGAATTTAAAGGGGTTCGGTATAGGAAAATCCGAACCCCCTTATGTCTTTATATAGAACAGCGCAATATTAAAAAATTGACACTAAACACTATCTTTCGTTTTTGTAACATTTTCAAAATATTCTTCTAAGGTCCAATCTCTTTCGTAGATAATTGTCGCGATTGCTTCCCCTACATATCTAAAGTGCCACGGTTCATACATATATCCTGTAATTTGTTCTTTCCCCTCTGGGTATCTAAGGATAAACCCATATTTATAAGAATTTTCCACAAGCCATTTGCCTTCAGTGGTCTCTCCAAATTCCTCATTTAACTTCAACCCTGCACTCAAACTCGAAATATCCATAGCCAAGCCTGTTTGGTGCTCACTATTACCTGGTGTAGCAACTACTTCAGCCGCCTGTTCTTCACCGACTTTTTGAATTTCTGCATTGTACAATTGATTTTGACGTTCATAAGAGCGGTAACCGGAAATTGCATATAGATCTATTCCACTATGCTCTGCCTCAGCAAACATTCTTTCAAGTGCATCAGCTGCTTCCGATCTCAATTTACTTTTTTCAAGATTTTTATTTTCAAAAGAAAACGGTACATCGGGCGTAACCAAATCATCAGGTGAATAATTAGAAGGCAACCCAATAAATTTATTCACTAAGACAAATGTATTTGAAGCATTTTGAATTACTTCTTTCCCGTCTACCGTTATTGTTTCGTTAAAGAACGAAGCTTCTAAATGCAGTTCATCAAGATTATCCTCAGATGCTTGTCCAAGGCCTGAACCCTCAGGGAGCTCAACCGAAGAGTCATTCTCATGGAATGGACCATTTTCAACAATTGATAGCTTGTCTTTCAAAAAATCCATTTGTGTACAACCTGTAACTACCATTAACACTATACAAGTTAAAAAAATCTTTTTCAAAATAAATCATCCTATTCACTTCATTGAAAAACACTGACTAGTTTAACATAAAGAAAAGATATATTCTTCATTCTTACCCAAAAAAACCCTTTCCAAAAGGAAAGGGCTAAAATTTATTCTTTTATTACTGCTTCCAAGGCCACTTCAATCATATCGTTAAAAGTCGTTTGTCTTTCTTCAGCCGTCGTTTCTTCACCAGTTAAAATGTGATCACTAACAGTTAGGACTGACAATGCACGGCGATCTAGCTTTGCGGCTAATGTATAAAGCGCTGCTGTTTCCATTTCGACAGCTAAAATATTATATTTTGCCCATTTCTCTAATTCCGCATTATCATTATAGAAGTGGTCAGCTGTAAAAACATTTCCAGCTTTTAGATTTAACCCTTTATCTTGTCCAGCTTGGTATGCTTTTAAAAGTAAATCAAAGTCAGCTGTGGGTGCATAATCGACACCACCAAAAGTTAAACGGTTCATTTGTGAATCAGTTGAAGCGCTCATTGCAAGTATTACATCTCTAACCTTTACGTCTTTTTGGATTGCTCCACATGTTCCAACCCGTACTAAGGTTTGCACATTATAGCTATTCATTAATTCATTAATGTAGATGGAAATTGACGGAACACCCATTCCTGTTCCTTGAACAGAAATTCTCTTTCCTTTGTAGGTACCGGTAAAACCAAACATATTACGAACTTCATTGTATAGCTTGACATCTTCTAGGAATGTTTCAGCAATATATTTGGCACGTAACGGATCCCCGGGAAGTAGGACCGTTTCTGCAATTTCATTTTCTTTTGCATTAATATGTACACTCATGATTTAAACCTCCATCTTTTCTAAGCAGATTCGACTAAATCATACCATATTCTGTGTTCACTGGGAAATCTCGGTACGAGTATTTTTAATGGCAGCAGGTAAAGCTAGGAATAGCTTGCCCGATGATGGGGTGTAGCCTACTTTAGAGAAAGTTGAAAGGGGGTTTCGTAATGGGAAAAAAACACCGAAATCGAATAAACTCTCCTAAAAAGAATAATCATACTCCACCTGAAGCCATTGTTGCAGAACATGAAGCGCATGCAAAAGAAATCGAATCTGCTAAGCAGCGAAAAAGATAGCATAAAAAACGATGAAGTATTTAAACTTCATCGTTTTCTGTCCATTAACTATAACGTTCAATTGTAGAATGTAGTTTTTGTGTTAAAATCGGAAGGTCATTTTCGGTTACAATTAAACGGAGATTACTCTCATCTCTTTCCAAGGCCTCTGCCAAAAAACCACCAAGACCTCTAGCCTTACGATCGACTTGCATAAAAATTTCTAAAGTATCCTGGGAAACTTGAAAAAACACGAGCTCCAATTCATCTAATCGCCCACGAAATGGACCATTGACCGGGACATATTCAAATTCTTGTATGAAAGGCATACGCTTTCGTAACCGATATGATGCCTGTTCGCAATCAGCTTCTCGAAGTCTAAATCCTAGATTTTCAATTACATTTAGTACTTCCCCAATCATCCGATTTGGGATGATTTTTAAATAATCTTTATCTTTTGGATCAACAGCATTTTTAATATCTAATGAGGTAGTAACCCAAACCTTCGTTCTACCAATGGAAATCGGAACATCTAATGGCAAAATGAACGAGAATGGAATTTTTTTCGTTTCTCCTTGACCAATTGTAAATGACTCCGTTATTCGAAAACGGTCAATCACGACTGGAATATTTTGTTTACGATCGTTCACTTCTTTCAAGTAGGTCGTATGCAAACTTAAAAAGATTTCATCGATTTTTTGTTCCGTATTTCCCCCTTGAATATTTACAACCCCTCTAAGTTCTTCACCCACCGCTACAGTAGCGTTTTCAAGTTTTGTATCAACCTTAGCTGATCCAATTCCAATACTCGCAAGTGCTTTATTAAACAATGACATAATGTATACTCCCCCTTACTTTCCCTATTTACTTTTATAAATATACTTCGAATCTACATCCAGTTATTTAACCTTGACTTCTTTTCCAACAACCTTGTAACAACAACGAGAAGGTAAATATTTCTTCCCAACTTTTTTCTCTTAATTACTCTTATTTTTCAAAGTTTGAAGATGATTTCAAACAACTCACTTCCTATATATAAGTTTCGAGTTCTTCTTTCTTTTTACCTTCAGAAAAGAGTAGTTGTTGTATTCTTTTTTCCTTCCTTATCATCCATCACAATATAGGGAATACACATAGCTACTAAAAAAGCACCAATAATCTATTTACGATTTTGACTGATCAAAGTTCCATTTTTCTATAAATTTGTTTAAATAAAGACATGGCCTTGAGATTTTTGCGTAAACAGACTTTAAATACACTTGAAAATTTCGATAAAACTCAAGCATACAACTGGCCAAATTATATAGAAGAAAAAGCGGACCCTACAGGCCCGCTTCTTTAATCATTTTCAACTTCTTCATCAATAATGCACTTATCTAGTAAGTACTCGAAGGTAATATCGGCAATTTCCTCTAATTCTCCTTCGTTGGGAACGTATCCCCTTTTAACTAACTCATGAAAGAAAAATTCCGCAATTTCTTCCGTATCAATAAAAACTTCAATTTCCTTCACTAGAATCGCCCCCCTTTGTACTGAATGTATGAGGGCTTTTATCAATTCATTCCTACTAACGTTGTAAGCATTTTAAAAAGATAAAAATCCTTTTATTATGTCTATTCCAGTCTGGACAAGCATAGAATTTATCATCAAATAATATAGGGGTGTTGAGATGGACAAGTTCAAGTTAGTTGTTCAAACGATGACTGAAGATCTAAATTCAGAGGATAGTTTATTGATAGGAGCGCTAGGAAAGGGTACAGATTGGCTTTTTAAGATAATACTATTATTCGGAGTACCTTTCATTATTTACGTTTTACTTGAAACTATCACAATTTAAACATGACTTTTGCCATCATTGTTGACAATAACAGATAGCTTTCTTAAGACCACCTTCATCACCTTTGCATACTCTTCATCTCCGAACCATTCATGTAGGATTCGATAATCATTATAAAGATCAAGCATGCTGTCAATTAAACTTTGTTTCATGCTTTTTTTTCGCAACTCCTCTTTTTCCGATTTTCTTCTAGAAGAAGTTTGTTTCTTTTCATCTTGACCAGATAATATTTTCTTATCTGTATTCAACAGCAAACCAAACTTCTTAATGAACAGATCGGCACTTTCGGCGTCGGCGATAAGCGTTAATTCTTCTTCCCCTGCTTCGAGCCATTCCCCGTCTTTTAGACGAGAAAGCTCATAGATGACATCCTCCCAAGAATCCTCCTTGTAACGCCATATTTCGGTACGAAACCCTACGATTTTAAATAAATCAGAACCATATCCTTTAACTTGGACAAGGTCACCGAAAAAAAACTTATATTCTATATCAATATGCTCTTTTTCAAGGAGCTTTCCCTCATATTCATCTAACGGCATCAGGCTGGATTCAAGATATAGGCCTTGCCCTTTATTGATTTCATACACATATAATCCATCAAGCCATTTAATATTTGTTACTTTCCCAACTGTCCCATAAATTGTGATCACGACTGTATCACCGATTTTATATTTCGGTTCCTTCCTATTTGCCATTTCCTCCATCCCCTCAATGATCCGTCGTGAATTTTATTACCACATTATATGCCGGAATAAGGGAAATCGACACGCTCATAAACAGAATTAGTGCCCATTCCCACTTATATTAATTGAAGTGAGAAGGAGGTTTTCCGTTTTCTTCACTTTTACGAAAAAATGAAGGGAGAGAATAACCTCTACCCTTCATAGTGTAAGTATAATTCCCATGCTTCATCAAAAATGGACATACTATCCAAATAATGAGCATTGAACTCAAGGTAAGTGCTAATTTCATCATAATCCTCAGAGTTCTTTGGAAAGCTATGATCTTCATAAGCATCATTTGCAAACCGACTAATATCATCTTTTGGTTTGGGATGTCGGTATTTCATTAGAAAATGGTAAAAACTCTTGTACATCTTATCCGCCTACCAATCGTTAAAGCTATATTTTTTAACTATAAACGATTGCCTCATCATTGTACAAGAGGTTGCCACGTTATTTCGAAGCAAATTCAGCTTTTCGTTTTTCTAGAAACGCAGCAGTGCCCTCATTTTTATCTTCAGTTGAAAACAAGACAGCCTGTGCTAACTTTTCAATAATTTGCCCGGTTTTTTGATCTGTTTCATAGCCAGCATGTACAGCCAGCTTAGCTAATTTTACTGCTAGCGGTCCCTTAGCTAGAATTTTCTCGGCAATTTCTACTGTTTTAGCTTCAAGTTCTTCCTGAGAAACAACTTCTGAAACTAGGCCAATTCGATGAGCTTGTTCCCCATCAAGGATTCTCCCAGTCAAAATCATATCTAGTGCAACTCCCTTACCCACTACACGCGCTAAACGTTGGGTACCTCCTGCCCCAGGTATAATTGATAAATTTAATTCTGGAAGACCAAACTTTGCATTAGTAGAGGCAATCCGTATGTCACATGCAAGAGCTAATTCACAGCCCCCACCTAGAGCAAAACCATTTACCATCGCAATCGTTGGTTTTTCGAACATCTCAATTTTATCGTAAACTTCTTGCATTCCGTTTGGCTTGAACACATCTAATGCGGTTTTCTCTTTCAATTGAGCAATATCTGCACCCGCTGCGAACGATTTTTCTCCTTTCCCAGTAAAAACAACACAACCTACAGAATTATCTCGATTTAACAAGTCCAGTGCGTTAACAATTTCTTGCAAAGTTTCTGTATTTAGAGCATTCCTAAGCTGCGGTCGATTAATAACAACATAAGCAAGTTTCCCATTTTGGGTTACTTCTATATTCTCAAAGTTCAATTCCACACATCCCCTCTCCTAGATAAATAGCTAACAATTTTTCAGACCTTAAAGATGCTTACTCCGAAATATTTTCAATCATTATTGCCATCCCTTGGCCACCACCAACACATAGAGTAGCGACTCCATACTTTTGCTTTCGACGAATTAATTCATATAGTAAAGTCGTAACAATCCTCGCACCAGTAGCTCCTACAGGATGTCCTAGAGCAATGGCACCGCCATTTACATTGACTTTTTCTTGATTCAGTCCAAGTTCTCGAATGACTGCTAATGCCTGGGATGCAAATGCTTCATTTAACTCGAATAGGTCAATTTGGTCTAAGCTCTTCCCTGTTCTCTCAAGTAGTTTCTTAACTGCTGGGACAGGACCAATCCCCATGATTTCAGGTGAAACGCCAACAGCAGCCCAATCGACTATTCTTGCTAGAGGTTTTAAGCCCTTCGCCTTCGCGTTTTCCTCTGTCATAAGGACAACAGCAGATGCTCCATCATTACGTCCACACGCATTTCCAGCGGTTACTGTCCCGTCTTTCCGGAAAGCTGGTTTTAATTTTGCTAATTTCTCGAACGTTGTATCTGGGCGAGGATGTTCATCTGTATCAACCACAACAGATCCTTTTCTGTTCTTTACTTCAAATGGAACAATCTCTTCTTTAAATTTTCCTTCTTGGATCGCTACACTTGCTCTACGTTGACTTTCGATCGCGAACTGATCTTGATCTTCACGAGAAATCTGATACTTTTCAGCCACGTTTTCAGCAGTGATTCCCATACCAAGATTCTCGCCGTATATTTCTTTCGGCTGTTGTCCTGCTTCTGTGTTTGAATCTACTAAATGAGCACGATCCCCTCCAAAGCGGGACCCGCGTAAATAAACCGGAGAACAGCTCATACTCTCTGTTCCGCCAGCAACGACGACTTCTGCTTGACCTGATTGGACTTGTTGAACACCAGATGCAATCGCTTGCATTCCGGAAGCACATAAACGATTGATTGTGAAAGCTGGTGTACTCTCAGGGATCCCCGCTCTTAATGCCGCAACTCTAGCAACGTTTGAAGATTCCGTACTTTGTCGAACTTCTCCCATAATTACCTCGTCTACCAGGTCTGTTGAAAGATTCGCCCGATTCACGGCTTCCTTAATAACATGACTAGCTAAAAAACCAGAATTTATTTCCTTAAAAGCACCGCCGTAGCGTCCAATTGGTGTACGTACAGCACTAACAATGACAATGTTTTCTTTTTCTCCCATTCCAACTGCTCCTCTCTTCTACCTTATTAATCTATTGCGTATTCTTTTTTTAATTGCCCAGCAATAATATTCTTCTGAATTTCGGAAGTTCCTTCATAGATTCTTGTGATTCGAGCATCGCGGAAGAAACGCTCAATTGGATAATCAGCAATATAGCCGATTCCGCCGTGAACCTGAACCGCCTTATCTGCTACACGGTTATAAACCTCGGAACCGTACAATTTCAACATCGCAGCTTCTTTGATTACCTTCATTCCTTGGTCAACCATCCAAGCAACACGGTACGTAAATGAACGGAGTGCTTCAATATCCATAGCCATCTCAGCAAGCATATGCCCCACCGCTTGATGGTCAATGATCGGTACACCAAACTGGATTCTTTCATTCGCATAGGTAGCAGACATATCAAGAAGTTTTTGACAAGAGCCTAAGTTCCTGGCAGCCAACCCTGCACGACCATTTGCCAAAATTTTAAGAGCATTTACATACCCTTGCCCTTCTACTCCTAAGACATTTTCAGCTGGTACTTCACAATCTTCCATAATTACTTCTGCAGAATGAGAGCCTCTCAACCCCATTTTTCTTTCAACAGCCCCAACATGGAATCCAGGAAAATCTTTTTCCACGATAAAGGAAGTGATTCCTTTAGAACCTTTAGAAGAGTCTGTTACCGCCATAACAGTAAACACATCCGCCTCGGTTGCATTGGTTATATAATGCTTTGTCCCATTTAAAATATATTTATCGCCTTTTCGTACAGCGGTTGTTTTCAAGTTCGTAGCATTCGATCCTGCAGCAGGTTCTGTTAACGCAAATGCTCCAATTTTTTCCCCTGCGGCCATTTCAGGAAGATATTTCCGCTTTTGTTCTTCGTTCCCCATTTCGACAATTCCAACAGTTCCAATTCCTGTATGGGCACCAATTAATGTCGTATATCCATTATGTGTTGCGCCTATTTCTTCATATAAAGCACATTTTCCAACCATTCCAATTCCAAGTCCACCATATTCTTCAGGGATACTTAAACCGAATAAACCCATTTCTTTAGACATATCAATGATTTTTTGAGGAATTCGATTCTCTTCTTCAATCTGCATCGCAACAGCTTCTACTTCTGTTTGAACAAAATCACGGACATTCTTTTTCAAAAATTCTATCTCTTCATCTAAGCGAAAATCCATTATGCTTCCCCCTGTTCAGTGTAGTTATAAAATCCTCGCCCACTTTTTTTGCCTAGTCTCCCTGCTTTTACATATTTTACAAGGATTGGACATGGTCGGTATTTCTCTCCTAATGTTTTATGGAGATATTCCATATTTCGAAGTCTTGTATCGAGCCCTACTAAATCGGCTAGTTCTAATGGCCCCATTGGATGGTTCAATCCAAGTTTAATTGCTTTATCAATGTCTTCAACACTTCCGACACCTTCCATGACCATATTCATCGCTTCGTTTCCAATTAAACAATTCATCCGACTAACCGCAAAACCTGGATATTCATTGATTTTTACACACTCTTTACCTAGTGACTTTCCAAACTCAAAACATTGATCAATCGTTTCTTCCGACGTTTCCAATCCACAAATCACTTCAATTAGTTTCATCTTTGGTACAGGGTTGAAGAAATGGAGGGCGATGCAACGGTCTGGTCTGCTCGTTTGTGCCGCAATTTCTGTCGGACTCATCGTAGATGTATTTGTAGCTAAAATCGCATGAGGAGGTGCAAACTGATCCAATTGCTTAAATACTTCTATTTTCAAATCCATTAGCTCCAATACGGCCTCAATCACTAGATCAGTTCCGTTAGCAGCTTCCTCTATACTAGTAGTATATTGAATTCTATCTTTTGCAGCTTTAGCTTCTTCTTGAGATAATTGGCCTTTTTCAACAGCTCGATGCAATTGTTTATCAATATAGGTTCGGCAGGTTTCTAACGAGTTTTGAGATATATCCTGCACAACAGTTGAAAATCCTGCTATTGCACACGAATACACAATTCCTCGGCCCATTGTTCCGGAACCAATTACACTTATTTTTTCCATACTAGTCCCCTTCTTTTAACCGGAATTAAGTCCCCGTACAACGGGGACTCTTCACTTTATGCCTCAACTAGTAAACTTTTAAATTCTTCAACTAACATTGGGACCACTTCGAATAAATCACCGACAATACCATAGTCTGCCACATTGAAAATATTCGCTTCTGGATCTTTATTAATCGCTACGATGACCTTCGAGTTAGACATCCCGGCAAGATGCTGAATCGCACCAGAAATTCCACAAGCAATATACAAATCTGGTGTTACAACCTTCCCTGTTTGACCAATCTGCAACGAGTAATCACAATATTCTGCATCGCAAGCTCCACGAGAAGCACCCACTGCTCCTCCTAACAAATCAGCAAGCTCCTGCAATGGTTTGAAGCCGTCTTCACTTTTAACTCCACGTCCACCAGCAACGATTATTTTTGCTTCGGATAAATCTACCCCTTGAGTAGCCTTTTTGGCCACTTCCCGTACAATTGTACGTAAATCCTTAATTTCAACGGTAAGCTCGGAAACATCCCCAGTACGAGCATCATCTTTCCCTAGTGGCTGAATATTATTTGGACGAATCGTTGCAAAAATCACTCCATCTGTTACAATCTTTTTCTCAAATGCTTTACCAGAATATATCGGGCGTGTGAAAACAACATTCCCACCCTCTACTTCAACTTTTACTGCATCTGAAATCAAACCAGATCCTAATTTACTCGCAATTTTTGGGGACAAGTCTTTTCCAAGTGCGGTATGTCCAGCAATAATAGCATCCGGCTGTTCCTGTTCAATCACTGCCAAAAACGCCTGAGCAAAGCCATCTGAGGTATATTCAGCCAATTTCTCATTCTCTACTACAACTGCACGGTCAGCACCAGAAGCAATTAGTTCTTCTGCCAACCCTTTAACTTCTGCCCCCAACAGAACAGCAACCACTTCACCATCTTCAGCAATGGTTCTTGCTGCCGCAACTCCTTCAAATGATACATTTCTTAATGCTCCGTCACGAACTTCACCTAAAACCGTTACTTTTTTTCCCATTTTATGCACTCCCCTTAAATTACTTTTGCTTCTTTATGCAGCAAGCTCACCAATTCTTGTACCTGCTCATTTAACTCTCCTTCAAGCACACGACCTGCTTCTTTGCTAGGTGGTAAAAAGATTTCAACGACTTTCGTTTTTGCTTCCACATCATCTTCGTCTAAATCTAAATCGTCTATTTCTAATTCCTCAAGCGGCTTTTTCTTCGCTTTCATAATTCCAGGAAGCGATGGGTAACGTGGTTCATTTAAGCCCTGCTGAGCTGTAACTAATACAGGCAATTGAGTCTCGATGGTTTCTGAATCTCCTTCAACATCACGAACCACCGTTACCGTTTCACCTGAAATCTCTAAATTCGTAATCGTGGTCACATAAGGAATATCCAACAAATCGGCAACGCGTGGACCAACTTGCCCGCTACCATTATCTATCGCTACATTTCCAGCAAGAATAATATCCGCTTCCTTATCTTTTAAATACTCCGCTAAAATTTTGGCCGTTGTGAATTGATCACTCACTTCAACATCCTCTTCCGTGTTAATGAGGACAGCCTTATCAGCACCCATTGCTAATGCTGTTCTAAGCTGTTTTTCAGCTTCTTCATTTCCTACGGTTACTACAGTTACTTCCCCACCGTGTTGATCACGGATTTGAATTGCTTCTTCAACAGCATATTCATCATAAGGATTGATAATAAACTCAGCGCCCTCTTCATTAATCGCACCGTTTGCTATTGCAATTTTCTCCTCTGTATCAAACGTTCTTTTTAATAAAACAAAAATATTCATCAATTTCCCTCCTAAACTTTTGCAGGTGTATTTTCATACGTATAAAAACCTTTTCCTGTCTTCCTTCCTAATTCTCCTTTTTCAACCTTCTCTTTAACAATTTTGGATGGTTTATCACGTTCATCACCTGACTCTTGGTATCGTTGCATCCGTACGAGATAATTCACATCAAGTCCTGTTAAATCCATTAATGCAAATGGACCAATTGGGTGATTTAATGCTTTTTTACATACAATGTCAATATCCTCGTGGCTTGCAATGCCATTTTCGAGCAAGTAAACAGCTTCATCCATTAACTTTCCAAGAATTCGATTTGCCACAAAACCAGAAATCTCCTTATTTAATAGAACAGGATATTTATTAATAGATTTAACAAACTCCATTGCTGTTTCAGCTGTTTCAGTCGAGGTATGTGGACCTCGAACGACTTCTACCAACTCCATAACAAGAGCTGGATTAAAGAAATGGACATTGCAAACCTGCTCAGGACGATTCGTAGCATCCGCAAGTTTTGAGCTGACAATTGTAGAACTGTTTGTTGCTAGAATTGCATGCTTCGGTGTAATTTGATCAAGCTTAGCGAATAAATCTCGTTTTATATCTAATTTCTCTACAATTGCTTCAACAACAAAGTCGACCTCTTTTAAATCCTCTAGAGAAGTGGTGAACTGAATTAAGTTAAAGGCCTCGCTAACTTTTTCAGAGGTTAGTCGCCCTTTTTTCACCCGCTTCATCATTTGTTCCTCTAGGATTCCTTTTCCGTTTTCTAAGCTGTCAGCGCTTACGTCTTGAAGAACAACTGAATATCCGGCCAATGCACATACCATGGAAATTTGTGCTCCCATCGTACCTGCTCCAATAACGGCTACTTTATTAATATTTTCAGTCGGCATTATTCCCCGCTCCTTTCTCTAATTCTTCTTTGACAAGAAGTCGTTTCAATAATTTTCCGACAGTGTTACGCGGAAGCTTATCTCTAATTTCAATTTGCTTTGGTACTTTATATGGAGTCAGTTTTGAATAGCAATATCCTTTTAGCTCTTCAAGGTCAATTTCCATTCCTGTTTTCGGAACGACAAATGCTTTAACTATTTCTCCATGCTCTTCATGAGGTATTCCCACAACTGCAGCTTCTTGAATTTCAGGATATTCATATAAAACACCTTCAATTTCCTGTGGGTAAATATTAAAACCACCAACAATAATCATTTCTTTTTTTCGACCAACAATATAGAAATAGCCCTCTTCATCCATTGTTGCAAGGTCTCCTGTATGCAACCATCCATCCTGAAGTGTTGCTGCACTTTCCTCGGGATTACCCCAGTAGCCTTTCATAATTTGAGGCCCCTTGATTAGTAACTCACCAACAGACTTGGCTCCTAATTCATTTCCACTATCATCAATAATCTTGCAATCCGTTTTCGGAAAAGGAATACCAATACTCCCTACTTTCCTAATCCCGAAAGGTGGATTTCGATGAGTCGATGGGGAAGCTTCAGATAATCCAAATCCTTCACCAATTGTTGCACCTGTTAACCTCTCAAACTTTCTAATCACCTCAACAGGTAGTGGAGCAGAACCTGAAGAACATGTTTTTAGACAATCTAAACGATGTTTTTCTATTTCTGGATGGTTTACAAATGCGATATACATTTTTGGAACTCCAGGAAAGAAAGTAGGACGATACTTATCAACCTTCTCAAGTACATCATTTACTTCAAATTTGCGAAATAACAAAAGCTCTGCGCCAATGTAGATTCCAAGGTTCATAGCACTCGTCATTGCATAGACATGGTACAGTGGTGTCGCTGTTAAAATCGTTTCCTCACCCTTGACCATATTATCACCGTACATAGAATAACTTTGAACCACATTCGCTAGAAGGTTATAATGTGTAAGCATCGCGCCTTTCATTTTCCCTGTTGTCCCACCAGTGTATTGAATAACTGCAATATCATCGTGTACATTGATCGCTTCAGGAGACTCAAGCGGTGTTGAGAAAGGAATCAGTTCATCCAAACTTTTAAATTCACAGTCTCCAATCGGTTCCGTTTGAGATCCAAAAAGGTATCTAAACGGATACAAATGATTCACTTCTTGAATGGTCTTTTTAGATACGGTATCACCAACGATTGAAGAAATCTTTGAATCATTAACAATTTGTAATAATTCACGTGGTGTATACATTGGATTGATTTGAACAACCGTCACTCCTAGAGCTTGGGCTGCATAATAAGAAATGATATAGTCAGGATGGTTGGCGAGCATTAAACCTATGCGCTCGCCTTTTTTTAATCCCATCTCTTTCCAAGCCCCTGCCAAGAGATCCACTTGTTCTTTCAATTGCCGGTAAGAAACCTTTTCATCCTCGAAAATAATCGCGATTTTATCCGCATATTTTTTTGAGGTTTGATCGAACATCGAGTACAGGGACATTTCTGGTAACTGAATATCCGCATTTTGTTTGTAAAATTTATACCAAGGTCGGTTTTTTAGATTTTGCAATCCTCATTCCCCCACTCTTATTTAAGAACACCTTGTTCTTCATAGTATTTCTTTGCTCCTGGGTGAAGAGTTTCTGGGTCAATTCCGTCTAAAACAGTATCTAAAGTAAAATACTTTGCCCTCTCAGGAATTTGCGCTTCAAACGAATCCATGTTTTCCCAGAAAACTTTAGTTAAATTGTAAACATATTCTTCATCCAAATCTTTTTGAGCGGTTAACATTGCTACCATTGTATAGGTTGGAACATCCTCATCTTGCCCCTTGTAAGTCCCAGCAGGAAGGTTATCATAGGCGATTCCAAATC
The DNA here is from genome assembly GCF_023715205.1 of Mesobacillus maritimus. Lineage (GTDB taxonomy): Bacteria > Bacillota > Bacilli > Bacillales > Cytobacillaceae > Mesobacillus_B > Mesobacillus_B maritimus_C. The sequence goes on along the minus strand of NZ_JAMBNR010000016.1, from coordinate 25,572 downwards.
CCTTTTCATTAATGCTTTCTAGTTTGTCTTGATCAATCGGAATGATTTTCAATTCATTTGTCATTTCGATTTCCTGTAAGGCAGCAATTGCTGGACCACCGCCACCTAGGAAAACATCAACATTTCCATCCGCCATCATCGAAGCTCCATCATTATAGCTACCATAAGAGATTTTCCCACCGGCAGCTTTAATTGTTTTTTCATCAATTCCATATTCATCCATCATTTTCCAAAATGCGACTGGACCACCGCCATCTTTTGGGCCTAAGAAAATATGTTTATCAACAATATCCTCAATTTTATTGATATCATCCTTTTTCTTTAGAGTTGCAATCGTTTGATAAACCGGATACAAAGATGCAATACCAGTAACCGTTTTTAATGGTTTATCAAAGCTTCCTTCACCAACAATTGCATCTGCAAAATCTGATGTATAGTTAAGTCCTATTTCAACATCCCCAACATCGAGCGATTTAAGGTTAGCGGTTGAACCTCCTTCTAGTTGTGATGCATTCAATCCACCAAATTCATCCATGTACACCTCTGACATGACAGTTGTGATTGGAAACCACCCAGACCCCATTGGACCTGAACCTATACGCAGGAATTTACTTGGTGCTGTCAACTTCCCTTCTTCGCCAGAGGCTTCATTGTTCCCTCCACCACATGCTGCTAGAATCAACGAAGTACAGATGATTAACAATAAAATTAGTTTTCCTTTTCTTTTCAATAAAATCGCTCCTCACGTCTATGCATTTACTGATTTTGTTGAACTTTGGTCAACGGACCGTTTTTGCCAGAAATAAATCAGAACAAATAAAAGAATACCAGCAAGGTCTGTTGCTAGACCTGGGATGATTAAGGTTACTGCAGCAGCAAACATTAGTAATCTTTGGATTAAATTCATCTCGCTTATAAAGTAGTTTTCCATTGCCGCCGAAAACAAAAAGCAACTAAACAGCGCGCTTACTACCGCTAACGTAATTTCGAATACGTTCCCATTTTGCAATAACAATTCTGGGTTATAGACGAATATAAACGGAATTAAGAATCCTCCTGCACCAATTCGAATTGCATATAGTGCAGTCGCGTTTGGATTTGATCCTGCAATTCCAGCTGTCGTGTAGGCAGTAATCGCTACAGGTGGTGTTAATCCAGATAGTACTCCAAAATAGAACACAAACATGTGAGCCGCAATTAAATTAACCCCTGCGTCGGTTAAAGCTGGTACACCCAAAACAGAAAGAATGACATAAGCAGAAACAGTTGGCATTCCCATCCCGAGAATAATTGATGCCACTGCAATCAAGAGCAATAATGGAAGCAATTGCCCGCCTGCTAAGTCGATAACAAATCTTGAAAAGTTTAGGCCCAATCCTGTTAACGAAACTGCCCCGACAATAATCCCTGCAGTGGCACATGCCGCAATAACTGCTAGAGCTCCTCGAATACCAGTTTCTAATGCTGCAAGAATATCTAAGAAGCCCATTCTCGTCGACTTGCGAATCCAACTAATCACAATCGTTAATAGAATCGCGTAAAAACCAGCCTTCATCGGACTATAACCATAGACCATTAGACCAATAATAATGAGGATTGGGAGGAACAGATACCCTTCTCTTATTAGAATCTTTTTTGGATCAGGTAGTTGCTCTTTCGGAATCCCAGCAAGTTTAAGTCGTTTTGCATGGAAATATACGATAAATCCAGCAATGAGAAAGTAGATAACAGCAGGGATTAACGCGTATAATGCGAGTTTGATATAAGGAATCCCTGTAGCCTCTGCCATGATAAACACTGAAGCTCCCATTATTGGTGGCATGATTTGTCCACCTTGTGAAGCGACCGCTTCTACCGCAGCAGAAAACTTTTTCGAATATCCAAGCTTCTTCATCAATGGAATTGTGAAGGAACCTGTAATTGCCGCGTTGGCTGCACCATTCCCTGTAATCGTTGAAACTAAGGCACTAGCACCTACCGATGAAAGTGCAGGACCACCTGTCTTATTTCCAAGTGCGCCAAAAGCAAAATTGGTGAAAAACTGACCTCCACCGGATTTCATCAGGAACGATCCAAATACGACAAACAATACCAGAATGGTAGAACTGACATAGATTGGCGAACCAAAGAGTCCCAATGTGCTATTAAACATCTGGTCGATCATTTTTCCGTACCTCGCTCCTGGATGAGCAAGTATTCCTGGAAAGTACTGTCCAAAGAAAATATAGACAAGGAAGAACAATCCTATTAACATCATAAAAAATCCGTTTGTTCTTCTTGTTGCTTCTAAAACGAGAGCAAGAAGGAGTGTTCCGAAAATCATATCATTTGAAGATACATTCCCTTGCCTACTTTGAATACCTTCTGCACCGAACATAATGTAAGTTCCAACTACTAGGGTAATGACAACAAAAATGATATCAATTACACCAAATTTCCCTTTCTTTTTAAACGGAAACAATAGAAAGATGAGAAGTAGTGCCCAGACTACGTGAATACTTCTCTGCTCCCAAGAAGGCAATGTCCCAAAACCTGCAGTATATATATGGAAAACTGACATCCCAATTGCAAGAACCGAAATAATCAACATTAATATTCTTGATTTATTCCAGCCTTCTTTTCGAGAACGCCACAATTCCTCAATATAAGCCGGTTTTTCCTTAACTGATGTATCTATTTTTTTTTCAGGCTTAAGTGTTTGATCCATCTTTTCGCCTCCTTTTCATATTCGACTTGGCCATTTCTTCGTTTCAACTTTGCATCTAACAGCCAACGTCGTATAGTTTAGTAATTTTATTACTGGCAAACATACTGATTAATTCTCTTCTAAAATTCTTCTTGCAATGATTAATCGTTGGATTTCATTCGTACCTTCATAGATTTTTGTGATCCTTGCATCACGATAGAAACGTTCTACTGGATAATCGGAAACATATCCCATGCCACCATGGATTTGAACAGCCTTGTCTGCAACCCGGTTAAATACGTCGGAAGCAAATAATTTTGCCATTGAGGCTTCTTTTATAACTGTTTTTCCTTCATCCACCATATAAGCAGCCTTTAATGTTAACGTTCTCGCCGCTTCCGTCTCAGTTGCCATGTCGGCTAACATCCATTGAATTGCTTGGTTATCTGCTATCGGACGACCAAATTGAATCCGTTCCTTCGAGTAAGAGGCTGATAATTCAATTAATTTGTCACAAGAGCCAACCGCTCTTGCAGCCAAGCCAATACGTCCTTCTCCAAGAATTTTTAACGCTGACATATAACCCATACCTACTTCACCAATTACGTTTTCCTCAGGTACTTCACAATCTTCAAAAATCAATTGAGCTGTATAAGATCCTCGCAAGCCCATTTTCTTATCTTGTTTTCCAATCGTGAAACCAGGAAAGCCTTTTTCTACGAGGAATGCTGTAATACCACCTTTTGCACCCTTTTCTTTATCATTCATAGCAAACACAGTAAAGACATCTGCAACGGGAGCGTTGGTAATAAAATGCTTTGTTCCATTCAAAATCCACTTATCGCCAACTTTTTCTGCGCGAGTCGACAAATTGGTTGCATCTGAACCTGCACCTGGTTCAGAAAGAGCAAATGCAGCAATTTTTCTCCCTGCCGCCATATCAGGTAAATATTTTTGCTTTAAATAATCTGATGCCAATTTGACAAGTCCCGTACTTCCTATTCCTGTGTGAGCACTAATTAAGCTCACAAACCCATTATGCGTACGTCCAAGTTGCTCAAGCACAACCGCTTTTCCAACGGTATTTAATCCAATCCCGCCATATTCTTCAGGTATACTTAACCCAAATAAACCTAACTCTTTCGCTTGTTCAATCAAATGTTGTGGAATTTTGTCTTCATCTTCAATTTGCTGTGCATATGGATCTACTTCTCGATCAACAAAATTTTTCACCATTTGTTTCATTTGCTCAATTTCTTGCGGTAAAGTTGCTAACATATGTATTGCCTCCTTTTTTCTAATACTTTATATGATGCAAGAAGTATGCCAACTTACAAAACCCTATTAGGATAGGGTTTTCATTATTTTCTAGTAGAGAATTAATTCAAAATTGAATTAATAAATCGCATAAAGTGACAAATTCCCACTTAACAATAGGATTCAATACTGAATCAATCGATTCAAAATTGAATTAAATCAGCTCTTTTCTCAAACTTTATTGCTTTTCGAGATGAAATAATGAGAAATCACTTTATTTTCACTGGAAAAGACTTTTTAGATTAGGAGAAAAACGCAAGCAAACAAAGTACGAACACACAAAATGCCTGATTCTGCGTTAAATCGGCTTTAAGATTTTAACAACAATCGTTACGAAAACAGCCATTAAATAAAATGAAAATGAAAAAACCACTCTTTCTTTAGTCGAAAAAGTGGTTAACTTATAATAAATCAAGCATCCTTTAGTTTTAAATTGTATTTTTTTAATTTCCTGACGATGGTTGGTTGGCTTGAATCTAGTGCCTCGGCTATTTGATATGTATTCGAATACTTAGTAACTGCTAACTGAAGAACTCGTTCTTCGGCCATTTCAGCCGCTTCTTTCAATGTCATCAGTCCATTAACTTGAAATGCTGCCTCCTTTGATTCCCGATACTCGGTAGGTAAATGTGCAACCATTAAGAGGTCTTCCTCCGTAACTAGGACCATTCGTTCAATTAAATTAGCCAACTCCCGAACATTTCCTGGCCAATTATATTGATAAAAGAAGTCATTAAGGGCAGATGAAACTTTCTTCTGTTTTTGGTATTTGGTGTTCATCACGTCAAAATAATAATTTACCAATGGAAGGATATCATCTTTCCGCTCAGATAGAGGTGGGATTGAGATGGGAACAACATTTAACCGATAGTAGAGATCTTCCCGAAATGTGCCTTTTGAAACCATTTCTTTCAGATTCCGATTTGTCGCTGCAATTAATCGCACATCTAAACGAATGGGTTTCATTCCCCCTATTCGTTGGACTTCTCTCTCCTGAATCACTCTCAATAATTTCACTTGTAGATGTAGCGGAAGCTCTCCCACTTCATCTAAAAATAAAACACCCTCATTCGCCAACTCAAACATACCTGGTTTCCCTTTTGAATTCGCCCCTGTAAACGCTCCTCCCACATAACCGAATAATTCTGATTCCAATAAATCCGGAGGAATCGCGCCACAATTTATTTTAATAAAATCCCCCTTCCGACTTCTTTCACTATTTTCATAAATAAAACGTGCAAGGACTTCTTTCCCGGTACCAGTCTCTCCAAGAATCAAAACCGTTGCGTCCACATTTGCAACTCTAGCTGCTGTATCATAGATCGTTTTCATTGAATCGCTACGTATAATCACACCTTTTGGTCGAGCGCCCTTACCTTTCAGACGTTCAATTTCTTTTTTATACGTATTGTTCAACTCATTTGCCTTATGTAGTGCACTCTGAAGCTCATTTAACTCCGACAAATCACGAATATTTGTTACAACTCCCTCAATATCCCCTTCCTCATTTAAAACAGGGTTCCCCGTTAACAATGTTTCACGACCTAGATAGTTTTCTTGTACGAGTGAGACCACTCTTCTTTTCTCAAGAACACGGTGTGTAACCGAATTTTGAAGGATTCCCCTTTTCATTAAATCATTCACATTTTTGCCTAGGTAATACTCTTTCGGTATCCCGGTAATTCTTTCAATCGCAGAATTTGTTTTAACAGTAACGCCATTTCGATCAGTAATGTAAATTCCATCATATGAATTCTCAATTATGGCATCAAGTTCACGATTTACCCGTCTAGCTTGCTCTAGTTCCTCTACAAGAGAGGTCAACTCCGAGGAAAATGTACCAACAAAAACAAAATCCTCTGAATGAGGGAGCTTTTCTTTCATAAATATACAATTTGTCCCTTGGCAACTAGCGTAAATAATTTTCCCTCCACGCAACTCTTGCCAGTTCGAGAACACTTCATGTATATGTTTGCTGTTAAGTTCTTTAATCGGCAAATTTTGAACAAGATACTCATTACTATAGTGAATCGTTCCATTTGATGAGGTTATAAACATTGAAAATGGAAGATTATCGGTCAAAACCGCCGCCATACTTTCACCCCTTGGAAAATCTGTGATCTTTGGGCCATGAAACTACTTAATTCCTTTGCTTCACTAAGGTAAGACAAATTCTAATTATGTAATTACGTTGTGCACTCTTTATAAGGCTCTTCTCGCAAACTTTGCTGTTTTTCAGAATAAAAGTAGACTTTTATATAGTCGTATAGCTAATAAATGAGCTACCTGTTTCTTACCTATATAGAAAGCTAGGTAAAAGATACCACCCTACAAAAAGTGGTTAGCAACCTAGCTTCCTCGAATAACAGGATAGACCGTTAACTTTTCAATTTGATCTGTTGAAATTGATAATGTAAGTCCGATAATGCAGCAATGATTGCATTTGTAGCTTTTCCGTAATAGTTTTTCTTTACGATTTCGATTAATTCCTCAACTCCATGAAGAATACTGGATCCTCGCAATAATCTACCAATATAATCACGACCATGTTCAGTTGCAAGTGTGCAGGACGCTTCGAGAATGACCCCGTACTTTTTTTCTAACTCTACCGTTATCGTGAGTGTTTCATATACGTTTTTGGCCGCCATACCTGCTGGAAGTCGAGAATGACCAGCAATAAACATCGTTTCTACCATCTATTTTCACCTCAGCCAATTATTTCGTGAATGAATCGGTAGACTCCTGCACATAAATTTGCAACTGAAGAATTAGTTCTTTATAGTCTCTTTTTGTTCAAATGGCCATGCAGGAAGAGGATTGCTAAGTTGCTTGTCTTCGCGATACCCAAGTAAATATTCAGCTTGCATAACTGTATGAATCTCTCTTGTACCTTCATATATAACTGGGGCTTTCGAATTACGTAAGAATCGTTCAACTGGGTACTCATTTGAAAAACCATAAGCACCATGTATTTGGACGGCATCATTCGCCGCTTCATTTGCAAAATCACAAGCTTGCCATTTTGCTAGAGATGTTTCTCGGGTATTACGCTTTCCTTCATTTTTAAGGCAGCCTGCACGGAATACAAGTAATCTCGACATTTGATATCCAGCTTCCATTTTTGCTAACATTTGCTGAACTAATTGATGTTTTCCAATTTCTTTTCCGAAAGTTTTCCTTTCATGACAATACTTTAAGCTTTCTTCAATGCAGGCACGAATTTGTCCGACAGCTCCAGCTGCAACCGTAAACCGCCCGTTATCAAGTGCCGACATCGCGATTTTGAAGCCTTCTCCTTCTTTCCCTAGCAGATTTTCTTTTGGCACACGTACATTGTCAAAAAATAGTTCACCAGTGTTTCCGGCACGAATTCCAAGTTTTCCTTTGATGGCTTTTGATGAGAAACCTGGCATGGTCCGCTCAACAATAAAGGCTGAAATTCCGTGATGTTTTTGGCTCTTGTCTGTGTAAGCAAAAACAAGAAAGTGGTCCGCTACATCACAAAGTGATATCCACGTCTTCTGACCGTTCAGTATGTAGTGGTCGCCATCAAGTACTGCCGAAGTCTGCATTGCAGCAACATCTGATCCAGCATTAGGTTCTGTTAATCCAAAAGCTCCTACTTTTTCACCTTTTGCTTGTGGCACGAGAAACTTTTGTTTTTGTTCCTCTGTTCCCCATTGGAGAAGAGTTAAACTGTTTAATCCAGTATGTACAGAAACAGCTGTTCTAAAGGCCGTATCGCCTCGCTCTAACTCTTCACAAACGATTGCGAGTGTATTATAATCCATCCCGCTACCACCATATTGTTCAGGAATACAAACACCCATTAAACCTAAGTCAGCAAGCCTTCTCAGTATGGACGATTCAAAATGCCCTTTCTCATCCCAATCCCTGATATACGGGTTAATTTCGTTATCGACAAATTCCTTTACCATTTTTTGAACAGCTACTTGCTCATCACTTAAATTGAAATTTAACACGCTAATTCCTCCTCTAGTAATCTTTTAAAAATAAAAGCCAGCTGCACAGAAAATGCAACCGGCTCTTGTCTGTGGTTGTTTACGTAGTTCAGACTAGACAGTCAAAAAAACCATACTATAAGTTTAAATAAGCTTCCAAGTGGGCCTTAGTAACAGATCTTAAGAGGGCTAACTCTTTAGATGTTTAGGCTTAATGAAAGTATACAATGTTCATTGCTTGAATGCAATAATATTTATTGAAAATTTAGAACATTATTTCAATAAATATTTTAAATACACCCTTGAAAATACTAAGTCTCTAGCCATCTAGATACCCATGAAATAATACGTGACCACACATTTTTTAGTTTTCTAGTAAACACCCAGGGTGCTGTTCATGGTGAGATTTAGACTAATAAAAAGGTTGCAAGCACTTTTCTTATAAGACTATTTTTTATAACATTGCTCAATTAAGTCGTATTATTTGTTCAAAAGCAACAGAGCTTAAGAAAAAAGCATTATTCATGATTAGTTGACTGCTGGAGAAGCAATTCATTTAGTAATACAACTGCATGATTATATTTGGAATTCTTGGCACCATACAACAGTGTAACTTTTTGAAAGTTGGATTTCTGAATAATCTCTTTCATTTTGTTTACCTTCACATGATCTTCATAAAGCTCGATTAGATATTGATTTTTAAACTCAATGAACCGTTCAGGTTTATGTCCAAACCACTTTCTTAAAGAGGGACTTGGAGCGATTTCTTTTGCCCATTCGTTTAGTTGTGCTTGCTCTTTGGAGATTCCCCTTGGCCACAATCGATCTATTAAAACTCGATACCCATCTTGCTCTTCAAATGGTTCATAGATTCTTTTAATTACAATCTCTGACACTGAACAACCTCCTTTCTCAAAACGAGAAATAAAAAAGAAGCAACCAATGTGCTTCTATTTTATTTCTTCAGGATTAATCTTATTCAATCACAACAGCTGTTCCATACCCAACCAACTCAGATGTCCCTTGACCAGCCGCTAATTCTAGTCTTAGACCGACAATCGCATTTGCTCCTAATGCTTCTGCCTCTTTAATAAGACGACTCTTTACCATTGTTTTTGAGTCCTCTAACATTTCTGTATAACTTTTAAGCTCCCCGCCAACAATCGATTTCAAACCTGATAGTATGTCTTTCCCGATATTTCGAGATTGGACGATACTGCTAGTTACCAAACCCTTTACCTCTTTGATTTTTTTATCACCAACAGTCTCCGTTGTTACCATGATCATTTTGATTTCCTCCTACGGAAAAATGATTTTCAATTTCTTCCTACCTACACTTACTTTATATATTTACTTATTTAACATTTCTAGGTCATTATAATCCCACAATTATCCTTTCACACTTTAAAGGATAAATATGTGGTATAATAGAAATAATTGTTTCATCGTGAACGTTGGCAACTAGAGAATCAGAATGACGATGACTTATCATCGCACCTATCGCCCCAACTTGGGTAATATCATTACTAGGCTAAACAATAAGGGAAACAAACTGGTGTTTGCAAATAAGTCCAGCTCAATCAAGCCTTTTCATGTGATATAAGTATAGTCTATCATCCACCTCTCATATTCCACAACTTCACAAACGCCAGTCGGCAAGATAACTGAATAAATTTTTTTATATGAAAGGATGTTTTTGATGGGGATTCGCGCTGAAAAAATTTACTGGTTGGAAAACCCTGAGTCTGGAGCTACGATGATTGCTACCGAATCGGAAGTAAAATATGAAAATACGATTAAAGATGTATTTGGAGTTGCCTTTATCGAAGATTTAGAAAAGATGATTAGCTATAATAAAAAGTTTAGAGAACAAATCTGTGCAGCACGCCATATCACGGAGAAAGAAATTTCTCTTGGCATGGTCTTCCGGCTTGCAACAAAAGACGATCTAATCCCTCTAAAAAAGGAATATTTAGCACAGGGTGAAGAATTAACAACAAATACTATTACGCCACCATTCAGTACTACGATTGAACTAGAAGAGGGATTGTTTAATTGGGATGTTAAAGAATGTTCTTACGTAAAGATGAACTAATTCTTTATACTCATTTCTCTTTTGTTGTAGATATTTAATAGTTAAATGAAGAAGCTCTAAAAAAAACTGGATGGAGCACCATCCAGTTTTCATTTTACAACTTGTTTATCTCGTTAGATAACGTGCTTACAATGAAATCAAGCTCCTCTTTTCCAATCGATAATGGTGGAGAAATTGTAATAACATTGTTGTGACCAGCAACCGTTGCTCCATTTTTTCCAATAATGAGTCCTTTTTCTTTGCAATTTGCAATCACTTTATTTAAATGAGTTACTTCGAGCGGTTCCTTTGTCTGCTTATTTTTTACAAGTTCAATTCCAACTAACAAACCTTTCCCCCGAATGTCGCCTACAAATTGGTGCTTTTCTATAGCTTCTGTTAACTTTTGTCTTAAATATTCCCCTGAAGATTTAGATCGTGAAAACAATTGCTCCTCTTCCATAATCTCGAGATTCTTCAATGCTAATGCACATGCAGCAGGATTGCCACCAAATGTATTAACATGGCGGAAATAATCATATTCCTCCGACCCTTTAAAAGCATCATAAATCTCTTTTTTTACGGCAGTTGCTGACAATGGTAAATACCCACTAGTAATACCCTTCGCCATTGTAATCACATCAGGCTTTACCCCATAATTCATAAAACCAAATGCCTCTCCAGTCCTCCCAAATCCACATATTACTTCATCAACTATTAATAAAGCTCCATGCCTTTCACATACCTTTTTTGCGCCAATCATATATTCTTCAGGAGGCATTATGACTCCGCCGCCTGTAATAATAGGTTCCATAATCACACCGGCAACTGTTTCACTTAATTCCCAAGTCATAACATTGTCCAAATGCTTAACGGACTCTAGTTCTTCTGCTTTGTCATTAGCTTTGTCCGAGGAACGGTACAAATCAGGTGGTGGAACATGAATAAACCCCGGTGCCAAAGGTTCGTAGCGGTATTTTCTCTGGGCTTGGCCGGTGGCGGCTAGTGCTCCATACGAATTACCGTGGTATCCACGATATCTCGAAATGAATTTATGTCGATTTACATCTCCATTTTGTTGATGATACTGCCTCACAATTTTAAAAGCTGTTTCATTTGCCTCGGACCCACTATTGGAGAAGAAAATCACATAATCGCCGCCGAGCCACTCATTAATCTTCTCTGCTAATTGGATTGCTGGCTTATGACTCTGAGTAAGCGGAAAATAAGCCATTTTCTTCAATTGTTCATAAGCGGCTTCAGCTAGCTCCGTTCTTCCATATCCAATGTTCACACACCAGAGACCGGCCATAGCATCTAGGTAACGCTTTCCTTTATGATCAGTTACCCAAGAACCTTTAGCTTCTTCCGCTATCATCGTGGCTGATGGACTATATGGTTTCATCGCATGCCATAAATAATCTTTATCCGTTGACAGCAGATCCTTTTCTTCCCTCAAACTACTCCCTCCTTCAATAATTCTCCCTATACAAAAACAAACAGTAATATGCGAAAAGGACTGTACCCGTTAATAATGGTCACCAGTCCCTTTCTACCATTCTTATTTTGCACATTTTAACGATAGAACCGTTTAAGCAGACATTTTCATTATATTGCATCAAGAATTTTTACAAATGCTCATTAACCGTTTCAGATGCTGATGTAACAATCACTTTTTCTTCGGTGGAGATCGTCCAATCACGACCAACTGTAATTCCTAAATACTTATCATCACTAGGATCTTCAATTTCTGCTTGAGAATATTTCTTAAACCACCAAAACTTTGCTAACACATAATATAGAACGGCGCCAACTACAAAGCCAACAATTGAGGAATAGGCCGGTAATAGGTTGGCAATAATCCCTCCAATAATCCAAGCAATCATTCCTGCCATATTAAAGCCGTTCAAATATCGATACTGCCCACTTGTTTCATATAATTCATGCACATTTACTCGTCGCTTTCTCAACAAGTAATAATCAGCAAATAAAATACCAACAACGGATGATAAAATCCCTCCAATTATTAGCAAGGCAGAGTTTAATACATCAAATAAGCTCCATGGCTGTGCAAGTGTCCCAATTATCCCCGCTACGACTACCCCAACCCAGAACGGAATTTTTGGGCCACCGACATTTGAAAAAATTGTAGCAGCTGGAACAACGTTTGCCGATGTATTCGTAGACCATTGAGCTAGAACAATCATTAACAATAAAATCCCTAGGATAAAGCCGCTTGCTGCTTCTTGTAAAGCAAACACAGGATCTGCATTTGATACAGCAATATAAGATACAGCACCAATCGTAACCATAAACGTATTAAAAATAGGCATTACAACTAAACTACCAATTAGCTGAGTCTTATTTCGTTTAAACCAATTACGTTCATTTTTGGGGGCTTTAAAAAATCTAGATAATGATGGCATGTCAGCGGCTAAAGTTGCCCAGAATCCCATATTGGCCATAACTACTACCATGAACGCGGTGAAAGCGGACAATCCGGTCACAGGGCTTTCCACCCAATTCCAGATATCTTTCCCTTGGTCGGCAGCATTCCCAGACAACGTTACATACATCCAGCAAGAAATGATAATGATAATTGGTGCAGCCAAATCAGCGAATCGTTCAATTGATTTAATCCCTAGTGAGGTATTAATTAATTGAGCGGCTGCAAAGAGCAGGAAACAGACAAACCAATTATCCCAACCGAATAATAAATTTAAGATTCCGTTGATCGCTGCAGAACCAAAATAGGTATTGATTCCAAACCAACAAGAAGCTGTCACCGCACGGACAACCGATGGAATATGGGTACCAATCGTACCAAACGGAGCCCTCATATAAACTGGAAAGGATAAACCATGTTCGACCCCAATATCACCAATGACAACCATAAATATACCAATAGCAACAGACCCAATAATGGTTGCTAGAATGACCATCCCTAGAGGAAGATTAATAATCCCTCCACCACCAATGGCAAATGCGGCTAGAACAATCGCCATACCAACCCAAATGACTGCGAAACCGAATGGACTAATATTACGCTTTCCATGAGTAATTGGGAATAAATCTGGTGATTTCAAATAATTACTATTTTTTTTCATCATAACCACCCTTTAAATATATTTTGAATATTGCATAAATAATAACCAGACATCGCCAGTAGGTTTTAATTTTAAAGCAGGCATGTTTGTAACGTTTGCTATTTAAATTAGGCTCTTTTCTCAAACTTTGTTGTCTAGAGCAAAAAATACTGCTGTATGAGCTAAGTTTTATATTAAAACCGCTTCACTTATGAGAAAAGAGCTTGAAAACTTAATTCAAACATAAGAAAAAGCTACAATTGCATTAAAATCGGCTGTAGGATTTTAACAACAATCTTTACGAAAACAGCTTTAAATTAGAAATAACTTTGCTAACACATTTCTCATAAGTATTGGATATATTCTAATGATGATAAGCCCATATCCTCTATCTCACCTTCAAGGTTTGTGAAAGAGCAAGTTGAAATAGGAGGAGTCATTTTCAAGCGTTTCTTCAATACGAACCATTTATTAATTCATAAAAAACATCCCTCCAATCCTGGATATGGACCATTCATTTGTTAAAGTAGTTACTAAAAAGCTAGTATAAACCATTCCAATATATTAATTTCTGCAATCAACTAGGTATCCCTTCCTAATAATTGAATATTCAGAAAATAAATATTTAGATAATCTGACATTCCTCTTTTTGATCCATACATAGGTTTTTACCTAAGTTCTTGCCTTTTTAATGCACTAAGAATATATCAACCAAATAAGGTTTGCCTTATTTTTGTAATGATATCTAACATATTTTATGGAAGTGAAAAAAATGACTCTTGAAACAAAAGTTGTAGGTATTTATCCCTGCAAATTAAATAACATATTCTCGCCCCTTTAGAAAAAACTACTAAATGGAGGTGAACAGAATGAGCGATAAACAAGTAAATTATCCTAATGTGAACTTGAAAGGGAAAAGAAACAAGCAAAAAGGAGAAAAAGAAGCTAGTCAGATGCGTTACGAAAAAAAGAACCCACAATAAGAAGAAAACTCACAATTGCAAGGTACAAACGTCTTGAGCATAAGAAAAAGGCATCCCGCAATAGCATGATGCCTTTTTCTGATTTTAAAAAATGAAGCAAAAGAAAAATAAGAGTTTAATTTAAAATGCTAGGAATCTTGTAATTTATCAAGTAATGGATACAGTTGTTCTAAATGCTGTATTTCAAAAGTCGGGTTCACTTCATTTCGCTTATTACCGTTACGATTAATCCAAACAGATTTCATCCCGATTGTATTTGCTCCAAGGATGTCAGTCATTAAATTGTCACCCACCATAATGGCTTCCTCTTTTGTCAATTGCATGAGAGATAATGCATGTTGAAAGATACCTGGATCTGGCTTTCCTTTACCGAAATCCCCTGAAATTACTATTTCATCAAAAAATGGAACCAGTTCTGCTGTAATCGTCAATTTCGTTTGTTGCAAATCTGGCGAACCATTTGTTAATAATAAAAGACGGTAATTTTTCTTCAGGTTCTCAAGTACTTTAAATGTTTCTTCATATACAAAAGGTAGTTCTTTTCTCTTTACTGGGAAGGTTTCCGCCAATTCACGCCCAAATTCTGGATCCTCGATTCCTACCTTTTTTAATCCCTGGGTCCACGCATCTTTTCGATAGGTAGGGACGATCTCTTTCATTTTTCTAAATTGGTCATGATCATCTAAAAAGTTGCCCCATAATCCCTCAAATGGATTAATGCCAATCATTTGTGTGAACGTATACGTTTCATAGGATGCATATAATTCTCGTGCGGATTCGCGGACGGCCTCTTCCAATTGTTCGGTATGAATTCCGTAGCGTTCCTCAGCTATTTTACAAGTTGCTACAAATGCTTCCTTGATACTTTTTTGATCCCAAAGAAGCGTATCATCTAAATCAAAAAAAATCGCTTTTATCATATGTCCTCGCTCTTTCTACATTTTTATTTTTTACTAGTTTATCATTATTTAAATAGAATGAATATACGAAAAATGAAACTATTTTTTAGGGCTTACTTGTTTTCAAAGTTCTTCTCCAATACTTTTCTAATATGTTATCTAATTAAATTTGGATGATTCACTAGCATTTTTTTTGATCTTCTTTATCAATCCATTATACTGTGAATCTCTTTTTTGTATAATAGAAACAAACAGAAAAGAACGGATTGAGACGAATGCGAAGAAGGAAGCAAAAGAGAGTACGCAAAAAGAGTAAAGCTAATCGTCTTAACACAAATCCAAATGAAAAAGTTGACTTACGGAAACAATTAGCTTTTTTGTCTTCAAATAAACGGAGAATGCTTTCGAATGATGAAATCTACTTTAGTGAAATATCAAATCAAGAACAGATAAAACAATATTATAGCTCAATTTTATCAGATAGTAATGAACCATTCATTAATACTCAAGCACTCACAAAATTACTAGCAAATACACATAAAAATCAAGTCCCCTACTCTATTAGCAAAGACTTGTATTTATATACTTGGGTTGATTTATATCCAGACGGATCCGTGAAAAGTATATACTCAGGAGAAGAAAAAAACCCCGCTTCTTTAATTGAAGAAGATCATGAAATCATTGAGCTTAGATACAAAGAATTTATAAAAACTCTACAAGAGTTAGGTCACGATGATTATCTGCCCTTAAAAAAAATCAAAACGATAGAATGGAAGTATAAGTATAATACCGAGCACATCGTACCACAATCCTGGTTTAATGGTCTTGAACCAATGAAGGGTGATTTACATCATCTGTTTACCTGTCAGCCTGAGTGCAATATATCAAGATCCAATTTTCCTTATACTGATTTCGCATTCTATACTCCAGAATTGGCAAATGAGCCCATCCAAAACCATTGTGGAATCACAGTTAATGCCAAGTTTGAACCAGAACACGGTAAAGGGAAATGTGCACGGGCTATGCTCTATTTCTTACTTCGGTACCCACATGCAATCAAAAAGTCTTTTTTAGAACTGATTGACATTCCTTTGCTGGTAAACTGGCATCGTCAATTTCCAATTACTCTTTACGAAAAACATCGAAATCAAGCCATTTTTCTTATTCAAGGAAACCGAAACCCTTTTATCGATTTTCCCAGATTAGTTGATTTCGTTGAATTTCCCATGAAAAAGTAAAGCGAAATCGCAAAAAGGTATAGCTGTGGCTATACCTTTTTATCCTAGAGATTTACTTCGACCTCTATGCCGTAATGATCAGAAATCACTGGTTTATGTTTTCCATTAAAAATGACTTTACTGCTTTTCACCTCAACATCCGTGCTAGTAAGGATTAAATCGATTCTGAGGTCTTCTTTATTATCATCCCATCCTTTAATTTCCCCCACCACGGTCGCACCATGGTCTTTTGTATTCGCTAAATGGTAAGCATCGAAAACACCTTTGCTTAGAAGGTAGTCATACCCTTCATGTCTTGTGTTCGCATCATTATTAAAATCTCCCATTAGGAAGAAGGGAGATTCCTCGTTTATTTTACTGAATAGAGAGTCTACTTGATGCTCATATGATTCTTGTTCATCATGCCACCACCCGAGATGACAGCTATAAAATCGGACAAGTTTCCCCTGATAACGAATTTTAGCACCGACAATTCTTCTCGCTTTCCAATTCGTGATATCACTAGATTTCGTCACAAAGAAAGAATAAGTTTTTTCGACGGGATGTTTTGTTAGAAGAGCTACCCCTTCTTCATAAATATCAAAGCCAATATGTGCACATTCCCAGACAAATTCATAACCAGTTACACCGATTTGTTTTAATTCTTCTAATAAGAAGAGAACAAAATTATCATGCTTCAGTTCTCCGTCAATGTTTTCCGGATTTAATTTTTGACTTACTTCTTGAAGAGCAATCACATCATAGGATTGCTCTTTAATTGCCTCAGCTAAGATCCTTATTTTATTTAACTGATTTTCTTCAAGCCAAGAATGACAATTTAATGTTAATAATTTCATACTTACGCCCCTAATCGATCCTGGATATCAGATTTTAAGACATCCGCTTTGGGGCCATAAATAGCTTGTACCCCTTTATCTTTTAAGACTAAGCCTAATGCTCCATTTAGCTTCCATTCCTTCTCAGTAGCTACAGCTTCAATATCTTTAACAGTAACACGAAGACGAGTCATACATGCGTCAACATCCTCAATGTTTTCTTCGCCACCAAGTAATTCAATAATTGTGTTTGCTAGAGAATCGTCTTGCTGTTTTACACCCTTATCAGAGCCTGTTGAAGCTTCTGTAGCATCTTCTTCAATATAGTTCCCTAACCGACCTGGTGTTGCATACTTAAACTTTTTAATAATAAAGTTTGCAACCGCAAAGTTTAATCCGAAGAATAACAAACACGCTACAACAAAATAAACTAAGTCAAGCCACAAGCCTGCCTTCAAGATCATTGGTGTACGAGTTAATAGTTCGATAAACCCGAATGAATGAATTCGGATATTCACAATATCAACAATCGCGAATGCTAGTCCGGTCATTACTGCATATGCACCATAAAGAACTGGAGCAACAAACATAAACATAAATTCGATTGGCTCTGTTACACCTGTTAAAAACACTGCTAATCCAGCTGATAAAAACATAGATTTATATTTTGTACGCTTATCTTTGTCTACATTTCGATACATTGCAAATGCAATCCCGATTAAAGCCGCTGTTGAAAGAATCATTTGTCCAACTTTAAAACGTGCAGGTGTTACGTCGTTTAATAGAGCCTGGTAACCAGCGGTGTCACCAGTCGCAAGCAAATTGTTAAGATCTGCAATCCATGCTAACCATAAAGGATCTTGTCCAGCAACGGTTGTACCAGCACTACTTCCTGTTAAAATGGTATAAGTTCCACCTAATTCAGTATAATTCATTGGTACCGTTAACATATGATGCAAACCAAAAGGTAATAACAAACGTTCTAAAGATCCAAATACAAATGGAGCAACAACAGGCGCTGTATCCCTTGAGGAAGCAATCCAACGGCCAAAGTCATTTAAAGCTCCTTGAATATATGGCCAAACAAGCGATAAGATAATGGCTGTTAAAATAGATCCTCCAATAACAACAAACGGAACAAAACGCTTTCCATTAAAGAACGCAAGAGATTGAGGTAGTTTATTAAAGTTATAATATTTGTTAAATAAATTGGCCCCTAAGAAACCAGAGATAATACCAACAAATACCCCCATATTTAATGCAGGAGCTCCTAGAACTGAAATGAAGTAATCCGATACAATTAATTCATTCCCCAATAGCGAGTTTACAGTTGCTTCAGGATTTGCTAGCATCTCGCTGTTCACACCAAAAATTGCTCCTGTAATACGGTTAATTAAAATAAACGCGATTAAAGCTGCAAAAGCACCGCCCGCACGTTCTTTTGCCCAAGATCCCCCAATCGCTACAGCAAATAGAATATGAAGATTCCCTATTACTCCCCAACCAATCTCCTCTAGAATGACGGCAATGGTGTGAACCAGACCAATGTCTCCACCTACCATAGCGACTAATTTTCCGAGCGAGATCATAATCCCCGCAGCTGGCATAACAGCAACAACGACTAATAACGCTTTACCAAACTTTTGCCAAAAATCAAATGACATGAATTTCATTGTTTTATCTCCCTTTTACTTAATCTCAGGCAAACGTTTGCACGAATAATTCAAAGAAATCATTTCGTAATCGCTTGCCAAAAAACCACAAATATAACTATTTAGACGACCTATAATATATTATCAGTCTCAAAATCAAAACGTTTACATCTTATCGTTAAAAATGATTCTTTTTGAACCCCTCTGTAATCTTCAACCCCCATCCTACTAGTACTCTCTATTATTGCTTCAATACAAGTTAGTACCGCCCAGGCTATAAAAATGATTTGTATGGAACCATTTATTAAAAAATGATTGTTCATAAAAAGTAGAACAGATAAACGATACTTTCGATTTCGAATAAATCGCTTACAGAACTACCTTCTTTACTCTGAATTAAAAATAACATAATTTTTCTCCTCGTGCAATCGTTTGCGCAAAAATTTATTATTATTAATAGTTTGAAAAAGAGATAGATTTAAAATGAAAAAGAGCTAATGAACCTACTGGTTCATTAGCTCAAGAACATTTAGTTATGAGTTAAATGTTTTTCTAACTTCATTCCACATTGTGCTTTGAAAGCGCAAGATGGATTTCGTCACTCCCACCCAATAGAAGAAACATGGTGTATAGCGACTTTGAGATTCAGAGGAAGCTACTTTATTTTCTACCGCTTGTTGTTGCTTGTCTACATTTAATCTCCTCACCTCTTGCTCACCTTGAACTACAGTTGGAGACTCTTCTTTTGGTTCTTGCTGCTCTGACTCATCAACATTTAACATCGAATCCATCGCGTGTGATATGAGATTTTTTAATTCCTCTTTGGAGAACTCTTTAATTGAAATCCATCCTCTTGAATCGACTTGAAAATCATTTGCGATAACGATCTCCTCGGACATATACTTTCCAATAACATAGCCGTTGCCAGTTGTATGCAATTGAGTCGCTAAAACCTGACCTCGCTGTTTACTTTTTGGATAGTGATAACTTAATTTTCCATTGCTCATTTCTTTTTCGACTAAATCAAATGAACGAAAAATTTCCTTCTTCTCATCAAAAGATAACATTTGAACTCCCCCTCCCAACGGTATGTGTTATTTGAATAATATTGCTACTAAAACCACTTCTATTATTTCTTCCTTTTAAAAAGAAAAATCCCTCCTTTCTTTATTAAAATAATTTTGAATTAATAGAAAAACTCTTGTAAACTCAATTTGTATGAAAACCCTTTGGAGATTTAGTTCCTTTTATATCTTCAAAATCAAACTTGCAAATTGAAAAAATATTATACAACATTAGAAGCACAAGGGATGGAAACGCCTAATGAAGCTTTTCTTCCTTTTGCTTCTGCTTAGCTCTATTGATTTATACGGAAAAACAGAAAGGGAGGAAAAAAATGACGCAACGGAAATTAATCATAACTCATAATCTTAATGAAAATCTTATTGAGTCGGTTAAGGAGGTTGTACCTGACTGGGAAGTTATTATTGGCAGAGAACCCTCGAGTTGGAATCATCATCTCCAAAGTGCAGAAATTATTGTGGGCTGGAAAAAAGAAATGAGTGTTCTATTTGACCATGAGCATAAACTAAAATGGCTTCAATCTTGGAGTGCTGGAGTCAACAGTATGCCACTAACAAAGTTAAAATCAAATCATGTGGTTTTAACAAGTGCAAATGGAGTCCATGCTTATCCAATTTCTGAAACAATTTTTGCGTTGATGTTATCCTTAACTAGAAATATCCATACTTATGTCAGAAACCAACTTTCAAAAACTTGGAACCATTCTGGGCTTAAATTAGAATTACACGGGAAAACATTAGGAATCATTGGCGTAGGAGCAATAGGAAAAGAAACCGCGAAGATCGCTAAGGCATTCGGTATGACTGTTTTAGGTGTTCGAAATTCGGGACAATCTGAGCCATATGTAGACGCTATGTATTTAGCAAACGAACTGAATGAAGTGCTCCCCCAGTGTGATTATGTAGTCGTAACACTTCCACTCACAGACAACACACGGCAGATGTTTGGTACGAGTCAATTTCAACAGATGAAACCAAGCACGATTTTCATCAATATAGGCCGTGGCCAAATTGTTGATGAAGCGGCTCTAATCGAAGCATTAGAAAATAAGAAAATAGCAGCTGCCGGCCTTGATGTTTTCGAAAAAGAACCTTTAAATGAAAACAGCCCATTATGGGAAATGGAGAATGTTATTATTACCCCACATACAGCTGGTTCAACCGAACATTATGCAACAAGGGTGATAGAGGACATCTTTATACCGAACCTCAGAGGATATTTAAACAATCAAATTCCATTTATAAATGTCGTGGACTTTAAAAAAGGCTATTAAAATAGGAAGGAGCTGCTCCTTCCCTCTTTTTTTACGTTATATGTATAATAAGATTTATTTCCTGTAGCGGAATCCCTGCCTTTTCAAGGCTGGTGGTACGGCCTCTTCATAGTTTTTAAATCCACGATCATAAAATTCAGCGACTTTTGAAGACCAGGTTGATTGATCCAAGCCATTTGTTCGTTCTACCATATAGTTTGAAATCTCTTCATCATACTGATTGATTAGTTCTAACTGCTTTTCCTCTTGATAAGTTTCTTCGTGGTAAACAGCATCAAGCGGAAGTCGAGGTTTTTTATCTGGTACATTCTTTGGTACGCCTACAACTAGACCAGTGATAGGGAAAACATAATCTGGTAATCCTAAAACCTCAATAACAGTATCAGGATTTTTACGGATTCCTCCGATCGGAACGATTCCTAAGCCAAGTGATTCCGCAGCTGCACTAGCATTGGCTATTGCAATCCCAACATCTGTACTTCCTACAATCACTGCTTCAATATGATCGGCAATTCGGAAATCTTTTCCGTTCTTTTCTGCCGCTAGCTTGGCACGATAAAAGTCCATACAAAAGACAAAGAACACCGGGGCAACTTCGATCCAGCTTTGCCCACCAGCAGCTTTGGCTAATTTTGCCTTTCTTTCTTTATCACGTACTTCAATAACACTCACTTGTTGTCCATTAATCCAATTTGGAGCCGCCATTGCTGTTTTAATAATCATTTGCGACTCTTTTTCCGTTACAGGTTTGTCCGGGTCATACTCACGGATTGAACGATGGTTGTTTAATAATTGGATAATATCATTCATTGCAATCACTCCTCATCTTCACCTTAACTGAACGCATCTAATAGAATCAAATAATGTGACCAAAAAACCAGAATGATGATAATAACAGATTCCGTACTGTTACAACACCTGAAAGTGCTGCCAATTTTTACTGCGTTGTTATTTCCATCTTGGGCTTTACACCAATAAAAAATGAGTGTCAATTTTATATGCAAAATGCACTCATTTTGACTTCCATATTTAATATTTGTGATTCAAACCCCGTTACGATGATTGTTCTGTTTTTTACTCCCTCTTTTCTTAGTAACAAAGCTAGATAAAGCGGAACTTCATTCAGTGGGGGTTCTCTATCCCCCACTGAATATTAGTCACGCATAGCCTAATTGATCATTCACCTATCGGGCTTTTGACTTTCAGTTGATTCCCTACTTATCCTTTTTGCGTCCTCCTCAAGTCTTGAAGTTGGGTCTTACTGTCAGTTAATGCGGGATGAACTATCACAGCTTTTCATGAATATATTTGACAGTGGACGCGCGATTCTATAAGTTTTAAAATACCTCTCCCTTAACCAGTTCACCGTAATAAGATTACATAAATTGGTAATTTCTTAGATTTCTATGTGAGGAAAGTAAGTGAAAAGACATTTAATTTACACAGAATAAATGGGGAAAATCCTAAAAGAAGCAAGAAACTAAAAAATGATGTAATTATTTTTGATTAAAAATCTCAATTTGGGCAATTTCCTCGTTGCCACAATGATCACATCTTAGTCTATCTTTTGTAAAACCCATGCATTGTTTACAGTAATTTTTTGTCATCATCTATTCCCTCCTTTAAATTTATGGATTTCTTAGTAATACGACAGAACGTTTGAGAATTCCTGCTAAAGCATATCCAATGTTTTTGCTTTGGTTCTGTTCTTTTCCCTAAATTACAAACAATAAACAGGGAAATATTTGAAACATTATCATATACAAAAATGAAAATATTTCTTATAATAATTCGAATAGTATGAATCATCTAACGATCATTTATATCGGAGGCGACATCGATATGGAAGCAAAACAACTAAAAAATACGCTCTTAATCCTTGGAATTATCTTTGTGGCCTTTAACTTAAGACCAGCAATCACGGCTGTAGGACCACTTGTAAGTTTTATTCGAGAAGATATGGGAATTTCAAATGGATTGGCAGGTTTATTAACTACTCTCCCACTCTTGTCCTTTGCACTTATTTCACCATTTACCCCAAGAATGGCTAATAAATTTGGAACGGAAGGAAGTATTTTCATTGGGCTCTGCTTATTAGGTGCAGGAATTCTGATTCGATCAACTGGATTTATAGCTCCATTATACATAGGAACCATTTTCATTGGTTTTGGGATTGCTATTTGTAATGTCTTGCTACCAGGCATGGTTAAACGGTCCTTCCCAGGAAAAATTGGCCTTTTAACTGGTAGTTACACTTTTTCAATGGCCGTATTTGCTGGTTTAGCTCCAGGGTTTAGTATCCCTTTGGCCGAAACATTCCAAACGCGTTGGCAAATGTCTCTTGCAATTTGGGTTATTCTATTATTATCGGCCATTTTGATTTGGCTACCACAGCTTAAAGTAAAAAAGAGTAAACCAGCTCTGGCCATAACAAAAACTTCAATGACCTCATTATGGACATCTCCAATCGCTTGGCAAGTCACCTTGTTCATGGGACTTCAGTCTATGATATACTTTAGTTTAACAGCTTGGTTACCAGAAATTTTGAATAGCCAAGGAATGGACATTGCTACAGCTGGCTGGATGGTTACACTTATGCAATTTTCGGGTTTACCTGCCAATTTCCTAATTCCTGTTTTAGCAGACAGACTGCCACATCAAAAGGGGATTGCACTTGGAATTGGCCTTTTTTGTTTTCTAGGCCTTGCCGGGCTTTTCATTGGTGGAAACTCACTATTTTTAACGATTAGTATTATTTTAATAGGCATTGCATTAGGTGCAGCTATAAGTCATGCTTTAACTTTGATTACTCTACGTGCTGCCGATTCACACCAAGCAGCCGATTTATCTGGAATGGCTCAATCAGTCGGCTATTTCCTTGCTTCAATGGGGCCATTTATTTTGGGTTACTTATTTGATATCTTTTCAACTTGGATGATTCCACTTATTCTCCTTATAGTTGTTTCGGTCCTATTTACGATTGCTGGTTTTGGCGCCGGTCGTAATCAATTTGTTCTTCAAAAAAATACAGAGAGTATTAGCCATGTTAGGTAATTTTATAAAGTGAAAGAGGGTTAAAAATATGTGTGGTCGCTTTACACTGACTGCAACTTTTGAACAGGTCATAGACCGGTTTGTTATCGAATCTTTTGCATTAGAAGTTCCATATCAACCTCAGTATAATATCTCACCTTCTCAATCCGTATTAGCAATAATTAATAACGGGGAGATAAATAAAATGGGCTATCTCAGATGGGGATTAATCCCTCCTTGGGCAAAGGACGAAAAAATAGGTTACAAGATGATAAATGCAAGAGCAGAAACATTGGAGGAAAAACCGAGCTTCCGCAAGTCTTATCAACAGAAACGCTGTCTGATTGTAGCCGATAGCTTTTATGAATGGAAACGTCAGAATGGGAAAGATAAGACACCGATGAGAATCAAACTTAAATCAAACGAATTATTCGGTATGGCTGGTTTGTGGGAAAAATGGTTATCCCCTACCGGCCAGGCCATCTTTACATGTACAGTTATTACTACTACTGCAAACCAACTTGTTCAAGATATTCATGATCGGATGCCAGTTATTTTAGAACCAGAAACAGAAAAGATTTGGCTAGACCCAAATACACCTATGAATGAACTTAAACCTTTGCTTAAACCAATTGAGGAAAACTTATTAGAAGTTTACGAGGTTAGCTCATTAGTGAATTCTCCAAAAAACAACTCAATTGGCCTGATTCAAAAGATTTGTTAAATGGTTAAACAGCACACCCAATTTAATTGGGTGTGCTGTTTTATCAAATCGATTTTAATGTAGAATGGTCTCTTAATGTTTCGCATTTATAAGAAGAAACAAAAAAACAACCATAGTTGGTTGTTTTCTAGTTGACCGGCGACGTCCTACTCTCACAGGGGGAAACCCCCAACTACCATCGGCGCTAAGAAGCTTAACTTCCGTGTTCGGCATGGGAACGGGTGTGACCTTCTCGCCATCGTCACCAGACTATTTAATTAAGGAGAGATCTTTTGCTATCGCAAAAATATTTGTTCCCTCAAAACTAGATAATGTTTGTAAGAAGAAAAGTAAATACTGAGTATCTAAGTTTTTTCGCGTTAGCGAAAATAACTTTCAATTTGTCTAGCTACGGCTCCTAACTTCTCGGCCCTTTCGATCCGTCCAAACAAATCCAAAACCGGGATTTGCATGGCCGGCTCTCCAACGTCTGTCGAAGTTGAACAGTCGCCTTCGCTTTTCGCAATCTAGCTCCAGAAGCCAAACCGTACGGCTGTTTCGCTCTCTCCTGCGAAATCAAAAAGCGACTTCTTCTCGAGAGCTCCAACATCCTAGCGGTTTAAACGGGCTTCTTCCGCTTTTTATTTTTGGTTAAGTCCTCGATCGATTAGTATCAGTCAGCTCCACACGTCACCGCGCTTCCACCTCTGACCTATCAACCTGATCATCTTTCAGGGATCTTACTTAGCTAATGCTAAAAGGAAATCT
>NZ_JAMBNR010000160.1 GCF_023715205.1 Mesobacillus maritimus | reverse complement strand
GAGAGTGCAATATTCTCTCAAAATGCTGTCTAGCTACAGCGTCTAGACCCTCGAGGTCGCTTCGGTCCATCACTTGAAGTCAAAAAACGACTTCAAATGCTGTACCTCCAGCGCTTGTCGGGTCTGAACGAGACGCTTCCGCTTTTCGGTTATTGTTCCTTGAAAACTAGATAATCGTAAGTAAGAAGGCAAAAGTAAAAC
>NZ_JAMBNR010000015.1 GCF_023715205.1 Mesobacillus maritimus | reverse complement strand
GATGAGATTTCCTTTTAGCATTAGCTAAGTAAGATCCCTGAAAGATGATCAGGTTGATAGGTCAGAGGTGGAAGCGCGGTGACGTGTGGAGCTGACTGATACTAATCGATCGAGGACTTAACCAAAACGAAAAGCAGAGGCTAGGAGCCGGAGCTGGACAACGATACTCAACTTACTTTTCTTCTTACAAACATTATCTAGTTTTGAGGGAATAAAAAAATTCTCTTGCAAAAATGAAAAAAGATATTATAATAATATATGTCTTTAAAAAATGTCTGGTAGCGATAGCGAGAAGGTCACACTCGTTCCCATGCCGAACACGGAAGTTAAGCTTCTCAGCGCCAATGGTAGTTGGGGGATTCCCCCTGTGAGAGTAGGACGCTGCCAGGCTTTGGATAATGGAGGATTAGCTCAGCTGGGAGAGCATCTGCCTTACAAGCAGAGGGTCGGCGGTTCGAGCCCGTCATCCTCCACCATAATTTTTTCACAAAGTGGAAATAATCTTTGCCGGCCTAGCTCAATTGGTAGAGCAACTGACTTGTAATCAGTAGGTTGGGGGTTCAAGTCCTCTGGCCGGCACCATTTTGTACGAGCCATTAGCTCAGTTGGTAGAGCATCTGACTTTTAATCAGAGGGTCGAAGGTTCGAGTCCTTCATGGCTCACCATGATTTTTTCACGTAAGTGAAAATAATCAACCTTTAAATCGCGCTAGCGAAAATAACTTCCAATAGTATGCGGGTGTGGCGGAATTGGCAGACGCACTAGACTTAGGATCTAGCGCCGCAAGGCGTGGGGGTTCGACTCCCTTCACCCGCACCAAGATTTTTTTGCGATAGCAAAAATAATCATCATTCATTGTACTGTAAAAACAATGTATCCTATATGCGGAAGTAGTTCAGTGGTAGAATACAACCTTGCCAAGGTTGGGGTCGCGGGTTCGAATCCCGTCTTCCGCTCCATTGAATTGCCGGGGTGGCGGAACTGGCAGACGCACAGGACTTAAAATCCTGCGGTAGGTGACTACCGTACCGGTTCGATTCCGGTCCTCGGCACCATGATTTTTTCACGGAAGTGAAAAAAATCATCCTTTAAATCAAGATAGTAACAATAAAGATAAATCTATTCTTTATTTACTAACTAAATAGAATCTTGCGCCCGTAGCTCAATTGGATAGAGCGTTTGACTACGGATCAAAAGGTTAGGGGTTCGACTCCTCTCGGGCGCGCCATAAAAACGGGAAGTAGCTCAGCTTGGTAGAGCACTTGGTTTGGGACCAAGGGGTCGCAGGTTCGAATCCTGTCTTCCCGACCATTATAAAATGGGGCCTTAGCTCAGCTGGGAGAGCGCCTGCTTTGCACGCAGGAGGTCAGCGGTTCGATCCCGCTAGGCTCCACCATTTTAATAATTAAAGATGCTAATATGGCGGTGTAGCTCAGCTGGCTAGAGCGTACGGTTCATACCCGTAAGGTCGGGGGTTCGATCCCCTCCGCCGCTACCATATATATTCATGGACCTTTAGCTCAGCTGGTTAGAGCAGACGGCTCATAACCGTCCGGTCGTAGGTTCGAGTCCTACAAGGTCCACCATTATATTTATCACGGAGGAATACCCAAGTCTGGCTGAAGGGATCGGTCTTGAAAACCGACAGGCGGGTTAAACCGCGCGGGGGTTCGAATCCCTCTTCCTCCGCCATATATTTTTTCGTAATAACATTATCGCGGGGTGGAGCAACGAGCGTTACTTCATTGAAACAACTGCGAGTTGTACCGATCGAGCTTCTACTTGATTAAGCTTTCTGAGACCGGGACAGTTAGTGCTAACATAGAGCATGAACAAATCTATGTAAAATAATATTATCGCGGGGTGGAGCAGTCCGGTAGCTCGTCGGGCTCATAACCCGAAGGTCGCAGGTTCAAATCCTGCCCCCGCAACCAATTTTTTTAAGGCAAGGTAAATATGGTCCGGTAGTTCAGTTGGTTAGAATGCCTGCCTGTCACGCAGGAGGTCGCGGGTTCGAGTCCCGTCCGGACCGCCATATAAATATTTTTTTGGCTCAGTAGCTCAGTCGGTAGAGCAATGGACTGAAAATCCATGTGTCGGCGGTTCGATTCCGTCCTGAGCCATCTTTATCCTTTTAGGATAATGCGGGTGTAGTTTACTGGTAAAACCTCAGCCTTCCAAGCTGATGTAGTGGGTTCGATTCCCATCACCCGCTCCATTATTATGGGCCTATAGCTCAGCTGGTTAGAGCGCACGCCTGATAAGCGTGAGGTCGGTGGTTCGAGTCCACTTAGGCCCACCATTTGTTCCGCAGTAGCTCAGTGGTAGAGCATTCGGCTGTTAACCGAACGGTCGTAGGTTCGAATCCTACCTGCGGAGCCATTTATATGGGGAAGTACTCAAGTGGCTGAAGAGGCGCCCCTGCTAAGGGTGTAGGTCGGGCAACCGGCGCGAGGGTTCAAATCCCTCCTTCTCCGCCATCTGGCCCGTTGGTCAAGCGGTTAAGACACCGCCCTTTCACGGCGGTAACACGGGTTCGAATCCCGTACGGGTCATAAAAAGCTGTAGACATCGTCTACAGCTTTTTTGTTGTGTTTAAACCGGAACATAACAATCAATTGCATTTTCGTATGTCTAAGTGTTTGGTGAGACTTTTTTTCAGTTTTTAAACTTTTTGAAAAACTATTCCCGTCTAAGATTAATCAACTACTCCTTTTTCTTCTTATTTATTTTTCAAACTACTCTTTTCCTTTATCCCTAAATTCAAGTAAACGGCCCTTTTTACAAGTATTTTATTTTCTCTTTGAAAAACTTTCCGACATTTTTTTCTTTCGTTATCTTATTGCAAAAGCATTGGAAGCGGTACCGTTTTTTGTGTGTCGAATGATGACGAACAGTTTACAAAGTGTTCACAAGGTATTTTGTTTAAAATCTAGAATAAGATTGAAAAAGATAAAGAAGGCAGGTGAGGTGGGTGTATACACATCCAACTGATTTTCAACTGCACTTATTCCACGAAGGTTCATTGTTTAAGAGCTATGATTTATTTGGAGCACATATCTTAAATGATGAACAAATAGGTATTTACACGCGTTTTTGTGTATGGGCTCCTTCCGCAAGCGAGGTAAGAGTGGTTGGGGATTTTAATAATTGGAATGGTGAAGACTACAGATTTACGAGAATGAATAATGAAGGTGTCTGGTTTTTATATGTAGAGGAAGATCTATCAGGATCTATATACAAGTATGAAATCATACAGGCAAACGGACAGTCCAGGTTAAAGTCTGACCCATATGCCTTCCACTCGGAAAAACGACCGAATACAGCATCAATTGTTTACTCGTTAGAAGATTACGAGTGGAGCGATCGTCGCTGGCTGAATACTAGGGATAATACTCATAGACGTACTCAACCAATGGCGATTTATGAGGTCCATCTTGGTTCATGGAAACTTGCTGAGGATGGTTCACTTCTAACCTACAGACAACTTGCTCAGGAATTAATCCCCTATGTCTTATCACATGGATACACTCATATTGAAGTATTGCCTCTAACTGAGCATCCGCTCGACATTTCCTGGGGATACCAAGGTACTGGCTACTATTCTGTTACGAGTCGTTTTGGTACACCCCATGATTTTATGTACTTAATTGACCAATGCCACCAGAATGGAATTGGTGTCATTCTCGATTGGGTTCCAGGACATTTCTGTAAGGACGAACATGGCCTTTATTGTTTTGATGGCAGTTTTGTTTATGATTACCAAAATGAAAGAGACCGTGAAAACGAAGTATGGGGAACAGCAAATTTTGATCTTGGAAAAACAGAAGTACATAGTTATCTGATTTCAAATGCGTTGTTTTGGATTGAAAAATATCATATTGATGGTTTCCGTATTGATGCAGTGGCGAATATTATTTATTGGCCAAACTCCAATCAGGAAGTAAATCCCTATGGTGTTAGTTTTTTGAAAAAATTAAATAGCACGATTACGAGGGAGTTTCCAAGTGTTCTGATTATTGCAGAGGATTCTACAGAGTGGCCAAAGGTCACTACACCTGTTGAGGATGGTGGACTAGGTTTTACGTATAAATGGAATATGGGTTGGATGAATGACATGTTGACGTACATGGAAACACCTGCTTTAGAGAGAAGTCAACACCATGATAAAGTAACCTTCTCCTTGCTTTATGCCTTTTCAGAATCCTTCATTTTACCGTTTTCTCACGATGAGGTCGTACATGGAAAAAAATCACTGCTAAACAAAATGCCTGGGGACTACTGGCAGAAGTTTGCCCAGCTAAGGTTGTTATTAGGTTACATGGCAGCCCACCCTGGGAAAATGCTCACCTTTATGGGAACAGAACTTGGGCAATTTGCAGAATGGAAAGACCGAGAACAGGTAGATTGGCATTTACTTGATTATGAGATGCATGAGAAACTAAATGATTTCGTAAAAGCTTTGTTAAAAGTTTATAAACTGAATAAGCCACTCTATGAAGTCGATGATTCTTATGAGGGTTTTGAATGGATTGACGCAAATAATCATCATCAATCTGTCTTCTCCTTCATCCGAAAAGGTTCAAAGGATGATGATTTTCTAATCATCATTTGTAATTTTACGCCTATTGCATATCCAAAGTATCGAATCGGGGTACCACAACTGAAAACTTACCGAGAAATCCTAAATAGTGATAGTGCTGAATTTGGAGGCTCTGGGGTTATAAATAAACGACCAATCGTGACCGAAGAGATTGAGTTTCATGGACATCCTTATTCTATTGAATTTTCACTTGCTCCGTTTGGGATATCCATATTTCGACCGGTTAAAAAGAGAAAGGGGAAGGTAATAAATGCAAAAGAAAAAGCAAAAGATCGTCGCAATGCTACTAGCAGGAGGACAGGGAAGTAGATTGAATTCGTTAACAAAAAACCTTGCAAAGCCTGCTGTTCCCTTTGGCGGGAAATATCGGATTATTGATTTTCCATTAAGTAACTGCACAAACTCAGGTATAGATACCGTTGGTGTGTTAACTCAATATCAACCTCTTATTTTAAATTCCTATATTGGGATTGGTAGTGCGTGGGATTTGGATCGGAAGGATGGAGGGGTTACAGTACTCCCTCCCTATACTGCATCAACAGAAATGAAGTGGTATACCGGTACAGCAAGTGCAATTTTTCAAAATCTCAATTATCTCCAACAATATGATCCTGAATATGTCCTGATTCTATCTGGAGATCATATTTATAAAATGAACTATGAATTAATGTTGGATTATCATATACAAAAAGGGGCCGATGCAACGGTATCCGTTGTTCAAGTTCCTTGGGAGGAAGCAAATCGCTTTGGAATTCTGAATACAGATAACAATCATCAAGTTGTTGAGTTTGATGAAAAACCTAAGGAACCAAAAAGCAATTTAGCTTCGATGGGGATTTATATCTTTAATTGGAAAGTACTTGAGGCGTATCTCCTAATGGATGAACAGAATCCTAATTCTAGCCATGATTTTGGCAAAGATATATTACCAAAAATGCTTCAGGATCAAAAGGATCTTTTTGCATACCCATTTAAAGGATATTGGAAAGACGTTGGGACTGTGCAAAGCCTTTGGGAGGCAAATATGGATTTGTTAGATGATAACAATGAACTAGATTTATTTGATCAAAGTTGGCGAATATATTCGGTTAATCCAAATCAACCCCCTCAATATATTAGCAAGGACGCCATTATCACGAATTCACTAGTCAATGAGGGTTGTACAATTGAAGGGAATGTTATTAGGACTGTCGTGTTTCAAGGCGTATCAATTGGAAAAGATTCAGTCATTAAAGACTCTGTTATTATGCCGGATGCCATCATTGAAAAAGGTTGCTACATTGAGAATGCGATTGTTTCTTCTGGAGTAAAAATAACTGCAGGTTCTGTTATTCGCCCAAAAGAAGAAGGCGAAATTCTTCTAGTTTCTGATGAGATGCTAGAAGAAATGATAACTAACTAGTTTGGGAGTGATATATAAAGTGAATAAACATTTATTAGGTGTAATCGATGCTACAACACATATAGAGGACCTAGAAGAATTAACCTCTCATCGATCAGTTGCAGCCATCCCATTTGGTGGTCGTTATCGTCTAATCGATTTTATCTTGTCAAATATGGTGAATTCGGGTATCCAGAGCGTTGCAATTTTTCCGAAATTTCAATACCGTTCCTTAATGGATCATTTAGGCTCAGGTAAAAACTGGGACCTAAATCGAAAGCGGGATGGATTATTCTTCTTCCCTTCTCCAAGGCTTGATAAACCTATTTTTGGTATAAATTCATTTGAACATTTTGCTGAGAATATGGATTTCTTAACTAGGAGTACGCAAGAGTACTGCTTAATCTCGAATGCAAACACCATTTTCAATATGGATTTCTCGCCACTCCTTGATTGGCATATTGATAGCAATTGTGATATTACAGAAGTACAAAAAAACGGCAGGTCTATCAATCTTTTTCTGGTAAAAACCTCTTTATTATTAGATTTGATTCATACTAGAAAAGAAACAGGTTACTTGAATATGAAAGATGTTGTGACGGATTTAAACAGTCCTTACCGTGTTTGTCATTATTCGTATGAAGGTTACGCTCTAACGGTTGATTCCATCAGTACTTACTATGCTGCTAGTATGGAGTTACTAAACCGAGAGATTTGGGAAAAGTTATTTTTACAAGAGCGCCCTATTTTAACAAAGGTAAAAGATGAGCCACCGACTCGATATACGAGTTCAGCGGTTGTTTTTAATTCAATGATTGCTAATGGTGCTCAAATCGAAGGTACGGTTGAAAATAGCATTATCGCTCGCGGTGTGCATATTGCGAAAGGAGCGGTAGTGAAGAACAGCATTATCATGCAAAAAACAGTCATCCAAGAAAACTGTGTGTTAGAGCATGTAATCTTAGACAAAGACGTAAAAATTGAACAAGGTACAACGATTATTGGGACAGAGCAGGTTCCGAAGATATTACGGAAAGGTTCAATCGTAAAGGGAGAGTGTGTAAGTTCGTGAAAATATTGTTTGCTGTATCAGAATGTGTACCATTTGTCAAATCCGGTGGGCTTGCAGATGTTGCCGGCTCTCTTCCTAAAGAATTGAATTCTCTTGGTATGGATGTTCGCGTCATTCTACCAAAATATCAACTCATCCCAGATGAGTATAAGAAAAAAATGAAAAAAATCGCTGAATTTATTGTCCCAGTTGGCTGGCGTAACCAATATTGTGGAATTGATATGCTTGAGCTAGACGGGGTAACTTATTATTTCATAGACAATGAGTATTATTTCAAACGTAGGCAAATGTATGGGGACTTTGATGAAGGAGAGCAATTCGCTTATTTTAATAGGGCGATTCTTGAAAGTATAAGTGAAATTGATTTTTATCCAGATGTGATCCACTGTCACGATTGGCATACAGGGATGGTTCCATTTTTATTACAAGAACAATATCGTGAACGTGATGGTTATAATACCATTCAAACAGTTTTTACGATTCATAATTTGCAATTCCAAGGTATCTTCCCTTATGACATTCTAGGAGACTTGTTTGGGCTCAATGCACAGGAGTGTCGAACTGAGTTGCTCGAATTCTATGGAAATGTTTCATTTATGAAAGCTGCGCTACTAACTGCTGATAAAATTACTACAGTCAGCCCGACCTATATGAATGAAATTCAAACTGTTTACTTTGGCGAAAAAATGGACGGTGTGCTGAGAAGTCGGGAAGCTGATTTAGTGGGAATTTTAAATGGCATTGATTATGAAATGTATAATCCAAAAACAGATACTCTAATTGCCAGTCAATATGATGGGACAGATACAGAAGCTCATCTACTTAATAAACTAGAACTTCAAAAACAGTTTGGCTTGCCACAAGATAAAGAAATTCCACTGATTGCGATGGTTACGAGATTAACGAAACAAAAAGGTTTAGAACTTGTTAGAGGCGTTTTCCATGAAATCATGGATACAGGTGCACAGTTAATTGTTCTTGGAACCGGTGAAAGAGAGTTTGAGTATTTCTTCAGTCAAATGTCGATTCAATATTACAATCAGTGTAAGGTTTTTATTGGGTTTGATGAGGGACTCGCACATCGGGTTTACGCTGGATCTGATTTCTTCCTCATGCCATCAAAATTTGAACCTTGCGGGCTTAGCCAGCTGATTGCGCTTCGTTATGGTTCCATCCCAATCGTAAGGGAGACCGGTGGTTTGAATGACACAGTCAAATCCTATAATGGAGAAGTTGGGACAGGAAATGGTTTTACGTTTACGAATTTCAATGCACATGACATGTTGTATACCATAGAAAGAGCGCTGGAATACTTTAAAGATCCTAAACAATGGAATCAGTTAGTGGAGCACGTTATGCAGCTTGATTTTAGTTGGGCGCAGTCTGCTAAAATTTATCAGCAATTATACGCTGACCTAACCAAGGAGAGTGTTTATGTTTGCCAATAAACTTGAGTTTAAGGAAGCGTATTTAAAAAAACTTGAAATGACATTTGGAACCATATTCACTGAAAGTACGAAACGAGAACAGTTTCAAACCTTAGGTCTAATGATTCGGGAATATGTTAGTGCAAATTGGATTCAAACAGGAGACCTTTATCGTCAGGAAGGAAAGAAGCAAATCTATTATCTATCCATTGAGTTTTTATTAGGGCGGCTGTTACGCCATAATTTAATGAATCTTGGAATTGAAGAGATTGTAACGGAGGGACTCAATGAGCTAGGAATTGACCTTGAGGAGCTTGAAGAGATTGAGGCTGATGCCGGCCTTGGAAACGGGGGGTTAGGTCGGTTAGCAGCATGTTTTTTAGATTCGCTCGCGACTTTAAATCTTCCGGGACATGGGTGTGGTATTCGCTATAAACATGGGTTATTTGAACAGAAAATCATTGAAGGTTACCAAGTCGAACTCCCAGAACAGTGGTTGAGGCACGGGCATGTTTGGGAAGTTAGAAGAGCGGATGATTCGGTTGATATCCGTTTTTGGGGTCAGGTGGAGAGTTACGATGAAAATGGTAAGCTAAAATTCCGGCATCAAGATGCTGAGGTTGTCACGGCTGTTCCGTATGATCTTCCAGTCATTGGTCATGAGACGGAAACAGTAAATACTCTGCGCTTGTGGAGTGCAGAGCCTTCCCGTTTTTCGCATAATATTGATCATTTAAAATATAAACAAGAAACAGAGGCCATTTCTGAATTCCTCTATCCAGATGATACTCATGATGAGGGGAAAATTCTCAGGTTAAAACAACAATATTTATTAGTTGCTGCAAGTTTGCATTCCATTGTTACGGAGTATAAAAAACAGAAGCAGAGCTTGTCAGAATTTCATCAGAATATCGGTATTCATATTAATGATACTCACCCAGCTTTAGCCGTTCCCGAATTAATGAGAATCCTCATCGATGAAGAAGGATTTGGGTGGGAAGAGGCATGGCATATTACGGTCAACACGTTGTCTTATACAAATCATACAACTTTATCCGAGGCCTTGGAACGCTGGCCAATTCGGATTTTTCAGCCATTACTTCCTAGGATTTTTATGATTATTGAAGAAATTAATGAGCGATTTTGCCAGAAATTGTGGGATCTTTATCCAGGGGATTGGGACCGAATTGAAAATATGGCTGTAATCGCCCATGGGGAAGTGAAAATGGCGCCGCTGGCTATTGTTGGAACACATAGTATTAATGGGGTAGCTAAACTTCATACAGAAATCCTTAAGGAAAGAGAAATGAATGCTTATTATCAAATTTATCCCGAACGCTTTAACAACAAAACAAACGGCATCACTCATCGGCGTTGGTTAAATAAGGCTAATCCGAAGCTCGCTAAGTTGATTACGGAAGCAATTGGAGGGAGCTGGATTAAAGACACAACTAAATTAGAAGACCTTCTTCGCTTTAAGCAGGATGATGCTTTCTTAGCTGAATTCGGGAAAATAAAGACGGAGAATAAACAAATTCTTTCCAAGATTATATATGAGAAAAATGGGATTGCTGTTGACCCAAATTCAATCTTTGATGTTCAGGTAAAAAGATTGCATGCATATAAACGACAGCTGTTGAACGTGCTCCATATCATGTACATGTATAATCGTTTGAAGAAGGACCCTAGTTTGCCGTACTATCCTAGGACCTTTATATTTGGTGCGAAAGCCTCTCCAGGATATTACTTCGCTAAAAAAGTGATAAAGCTAATCAATACGGTAGCCGATAAAGTGAATCACGACCATGATGTAAATGATAAGTTAAAGGTAGTTTTTCTCGAAAATTACCGAGTGTCACTAGCAGAAAAAATATTTCCAGCAGCTGATGTAAGTGAGCAAATCTCAACTGCCAGCAAAGAAGCTTCAGGAACTGGAAATATGAAATTTATGATGAACGGGGCCTTAACGGTAGGAACGCTTGATGGAGCAAATGTAGAAATTACAGAGCTTGTTGGAGAAGAGAATGTATTTCTTTTTGGGTTAACGGCTCAAGACGTCCTAAATTATCAAAATTATGGTGGATATTATTCTCGAGAAATTTACCAGAATGA
Organism: Mesobacillus maritimus; assembly: GCF_023715205.1. Classification (GTDB taxonomy): domain Bacteria; phylum Bacillota; class Bacilli; order Bacillales; family Cytobacillaceae; genus Mesobacillus_B; species Mesobacillus_B maritimus_C. The sequence continues at coordinate 120,079 of NZ_JAMBNR010000015.1, read as the reverse complement.
CCGGCGAATACAGGAAGTCATTAATCAGCTAGTCAATGACTTTTTCCCTGAAACGGATGGGGAGTTTACGGCTATATATGAATCGCTGTTAGATCATAACGACCAATACTTTGTTTTAAAAGATTTTGCTTCGTATGCCAATATTCAAGAAAGAATCGGGAATGAATATGGCAATCGTCGTGAGTGGCTAGAAAAAAGCTTAGTGAATGTTGCTAAATCAGGATTTTTCTCGAGTGATCGAACGATTCGAGAATATGCACAAGAAATTTGGAATATACAACCATTTAAGTAGAGAACGGATCATTTTGAGTGATAGGGCTATAAAGAATAAAGATGAAAAGCCTCTGCAAGGAAGCAGAGGCTTTTGGTTTGTTTTACAGATAACTAATAAAAAATCCGACTGATAGTAACAAAGCGAAAAATGTATTCGTTTGAGCTGTAGCTTTCATAGCAGGCATCATTTCAAGAGGGTTTTTCCCTGTTTTAAAGACCTTAACAGCTGTAATGGGTTTAGGTAGACTTAAAGCAACAACAGCTAGCCATGGTGTTGTTACACCAGTTATGATGAGCGCAAGAATCCAAATATAAGAAACGATAAACATTCCTGCTAATACTCGAACTGCATTTTTCTTTCCAACGAGGATTGCCAATGTTTTCCGGCCAAAATCCTTATCCCCATCAAAATCACGAATATTATTTGATAATAAAATGGCACCTACTAAAATAAAACTCGGAATGGAGACCAATACGCTAGTAGTTGTAACAGTCCCTGTTTGAATGTAAAAGGAAATAACAATAAATAAAAGTCCCATGAAAAAGCCAGCAAATAACTCGCCAAAAGGTGTATATGCAATTGGGAGAGGTCCGCCGGTATAAAGATAGCCAACAAGCATTCCAACAAGTCCAATAACAGCAAGCCACCAGCTTGTATTCATACAGATATAAATCCCGATTAAGATTGAAATACCGTATAGAATGAGAGCTAACCTCATTACCGTATCCGGCTTGATACCGTTTCGTACAATAGCCCCACCAATACCGATTGATTCTTCAGTATCAAGACCTCGCTTATAATCATAATACTCATTAAACATGTTTGTAGCTGCTTGAATTAGCAAACAAGCAATTAATGTTGCTAAAAATAGCGGTATATTAATGGATGTTACCTCAATAGCGAGTGCAGTCCCAAGTAGAACTGGTGCAAATGCAGCGGTTAAAGTATGGGGACGTGTCAGTTGCCACCACTTTTGAATTCCTTGGTCACTTGCTATTGGGGAAGAACCAGGTTGAAGAGGTGTTTGCATTTTCCTATTCTCTCCCTTATCTATAATTAATGATTGTAAACAAACTATACAATAGTATCAATAATACTTATTTTTGTCAAAAGGATAACCAAAACAACTAGTAAATCTTCCTTACAATATAAAGTGTATGTCGAGGATACTAGCCTGTCAAATACAATTTCAAGGGAGTTATGGGTAGTTTTCCCTTCTTGTATTCTGCTTAAGGGGAATTGATCTAGCGTAATATATAATAAGGATAAAACTAGTTTGTGGAAGGGTGTCTTGTTGACATTGTAATATAGGAAGTGTATCTTAAAATAAGTTTGAAAACGTGTGATAACAGGTAAGAGATCTGTTATTGGGGGGATAGATTTGGTTACCATTCAGGATACAGAATTGAGGCAAGGAATTGCTATTGCCATTGATAAAGCAAAGCATTTTTCTCATTCCGTATTGGCAAGTGAAGTCCAAAAGGTGAATTGGATTGATCCTTATCAGTTTTATGCTAACGGAAATAAATGTTTTGTAGGAGAAAGATTTTTTTGGAAAGACCCAGATGGAGAGCAGATTATCGTTGGATTGGGTGTTGCTAAACAAATTCAATCGGAAATGAAGATAAATCGTTTTGATGAGATAGAAGAGAAATGGCAGCATGTATTAAAAGATGCAGTTATTGTCGGTGAACAGACAAATGCCGGAAGTGGCCCTACTCTATTTGGTGGATTCAGCTTTGATCCTTTAAAGAAAAAGACTAGACTTTGGGAGAAGTTTACGGAATCACTCTTTCATCTTCCTAAATATATGTTAACAATTATCAAGGGACAAGCGTATTTAACGACTAATATTATTTGCTCACAGCAGGATGACCTTCGCTTGGTTGAAAAGGTAACCGTAGAACGTCAGGCCTTATTAGAAAGTGGAAGTTCTGTTCCGGAGTTTACAGAACCTGTAATAAATGATATACAGGAAATTCACCCAGAAGAGTGGAAAGAATCTGTTACAAATCTTGTGAAGTCTTTCCAGGAAAGCGACTTAAAAAAGGTTGTTCTCGCACGGGAATTGCGGCTTCGTTTCGAAAATCCAGTTCAAGTGGAAAGAGTGTTATCTCATTTATTAATGGAGCAAAAAGAAAGCTATATTTTTGCTTTTGAAGTGAATGGTGATTGTTTTATTGGTGCTACACCTGAAAGATTAGTCAAAAAGGAGAACAATCAATATTTCTCTACTTGCCTCGCTGGGTCCATTGCTAGGGGGAAAGATCAAATAGAAGATGAAAGGTTAGGCGAAAGCCTACTTAATGACCCCAAAAATTTAATTGAACATCATTATGTTGTTGAAATGATTAAGGAAGCAATGGAAGAAACATGTGATGAAGTCATTTTACCTAATAAACCACAATTAATGAAAACAAAATTTATTCAACATTTATATACTCCTGTGGTAGGGAAAAGTCGAGAAGGAACTAGTTTATTTAATGTAGTGAACAGACTTCACCCAACACCAGCATTAGGAGGCCTTCCGAAAGAACCTGCTGTCGCAAAAATTAGAGAAATTGAAGAATTAGATAGAGGGTTTTATGCTGCGCCGATTGGATGGATGGACTTCAACGGGAATGGGGAATTTGCTGTGGCAATTCGTTCCGCATTAGTGCAAGGCAAGGAAGCTTCTTTATTTGCAGGTTGTGGCGTAGTCGAAGATTCTAAAGCGGAAAGTGAATATATTGAAACCAAAATCAAATTTAGACCGATGTTAACCGCGCTTGGGGGAAATCAAATATGAATCATCAACAAGCATTAACAGATTATCTCGCTGCCTTTGTTGCAGAACTAGCTTATTCAGGTGTTCAAGATGTTGTCATAAGTCCAGGGTCGCGCTCTACACCGATTGCACTTGTTATGGCAGAACATCCGAATTTAAACTTGCATGTACATGTAGATGAAAGGTCTGCTGCTTATTTTGCCCTTGGAATTGCTAAAGCAAAGCAAAACCCAGTAGCGATCCTTTGTACATCTGGTACAGCAGCAGCGAATTATTACCCAGCAATCGTTGAAGCGAAAATTTCGCGAGTGCCATTGGTTGTTTTAACGGCTGATCGTCCACATGAATTGCGTGATGTTGGAGCGCCACAGGCGATTGATCAAATACACCTTTATGGTCGTCAAGTGAAATGGTTCGCTGAAATGTCACCACCTGATCATAAAGAAGAAATGATACGATATGCGCGCATGGTTTGTGCTCGAGCTGCTGCAACGGCTATTCAGCACCCTGCAGGGCCTGTTCATTTGAACTTCCCGCTGAGAGAGCCATTAATCCCTGACTTACATGAAAATTTATTTGAACTCACACATCGTAAAGAAGGGTATGTGAGAATTGAAGAGGCTAGGCTTTCTTTATCAGAGGATCAATTTGAAAATCTTGCAGCTCTTTTAACTTCAAAACGGAAGGGTTTGATTGTCTGCGGTCCTATAGATGACACAGAGTTTGCTGAAGCAGTGGTCGAATTAGGAATGAAATTAAAATATCCAATCATAGCGGACCCCCTTTCACAACTTAGAAGTGGACCCCATAATCAAGCAGGCATTATTGATGGTTATGATACATTCCTGCGCTTTGAAGATGCAAAAGAGGAGTTAAAGCCAGAAGTAATTATTCGCTTTGGAGCGATGCCTGTCTCCAAAGCTTTAACGATATTTATGAAAGAAAATCGTGAGGTACCGATGATTGTGGTTGATGGTGGCAGTGGTTGGCGCGACCCACTGACGGCTGCATCTGAAATGATTTATTGTGACGAGAGTGTCTTCTGTCAACAACTAGGGCAACAGCTTGAAGTTAACAAAGATGCAAGTTATTTACAAACGTGGACACACATCAATCAGATTGCAAAGCAATCATTATCTACCATCAGAGATGTTTCCGAGCTTAGCGAAGGAAAGCTCTTTCATTTATTAACGGATATATTACCTTCAGAAAGTACATTGTTTGTTGGAAATAGTATGCCGATCCGAGACTTGGATACATTCTTTTTCAACAATAAAAAAAATATAAAAATCATGGGGAATAGAGGGGCTAATGGGATTGATGGTATTGTTTCAACAGCCTTAGGTGCAGCGACTGTAGCCGAACCTCTTTATTTGGTTTTGGGGGACTTGACGTTTTTCCATGATTTGAATGGGCTTCTTGCTGCTAAGTTATTTAAACTTAATGTGACCATTATTGTTATTAATAATAATGGTGGAGGAATTTTCTCCTTCTTGCCGCAGTCAGAGCATCCAAAGCATTTTGAGTTATTATTTGGAACTCCCCTTGATATCGAATTTGGTCCTGTTGTAGAAATGTATGGTGGAAGTTACTATAAAGTATCAGGTTGGGACAATTTCGAGCAAAAGCTTGTACATAATAACAATCAAGGCCTAAAAGTGCTAGAGGTTTCGACAGAGAGGGACAGGAATCTTAAAGAACATCGAGATTTGTGGAAATATGTTTCCCGGGAAATAAGTAATGTTTTAAAGAGTGGGAAAAATGAAGATTAATCTTAACGATGTTATGTACAATGTCGAACAAAGTGGGAGTGGTTTCCCACTTTTGTTGTTACATGGTTTTACAGGATCGATTGAGACATGGTATCCCTTTCTTCCCATTCTTAAATCTCAAAACATAATGATTGATTTATTAGGGCATGGGAAGACAGAGTCTCCATCTGATAGTAACCGCTATGATATTCAAAAGGCTGCTGAGGATTTAAATCTTCTTTTAGATCAATTAGATATAGAAAAAACGGATGTTCTAGGATACTCAATGGGAGGAAGACTAGCGATTACTTTTGCGGTTCTTTTTCCAAACAGAGTTAGGAAATTAATCCTTGAGAGCACGACCCCTGGTTTGAAGAGGGATTTTGATCGACAAGAAAGAAGAGAACGAGATGCTAAACTGGCTAATAAGATTCTTTCAGAGGGAGTAGAGGCATTTGTTCGTCATTGGGAAAATATCCCTTTGTTTCAAACGCAACTGAACCTTCCTGATAAGGTTAGAGAACAGATTAGAAATCAGCGCATGCAAAATAATTGTATAGGTCTTTCCAATAGTTTACTCGGTATGGGAACTGGATCACAACCTTCATGGTGGGAGACATTGCCGACTTGGTCTTTCCCTACCTTATTTTTAGCAGGAGAATGGGATGAAAAGTTCTGCAAAATTGGTATCGAGGTTGCTAGTGCTGTTCCAAATGGTCTCTTCATGAAGATAAAAAACGCTGGGCATGCGATTCATGTGGAAGAAACTGAAAAATTTGGTACAATAGTAAGTGAGTTTTTGTCGAATGATAAAGTGGTAGAAAAACTCAAGTAGTTGAAAAACATAGAATACATAAGAAGGAGGATTTAGAGATGGCAGTTGAATGGGTTACAGAGCGAACGTATGATGAAATTAAGTATGAAACATACAATGGGATCGCTAAAATTACCATCAATCGTCCGGAAGTACGCAATGCTTTCACTCCTAGAACGGTTATGGAATTAATTGATGCATTTGCTTATGCACGAGATGACTCAAACGTAGGAGTAATCGTATTAACAGGTGAAGGCGATAAAGCATTCTGTTCCGGTGGTGACCAATCTGTACGTGGCCACGGTGGCTATGTAGGGGAAGACCAAATTCCGCGTTTGAATGTGCTAGACTTACAACGTTTAATCAGAGTTATTCCTAAGCCAGTTATTGCAATGGTAAGAGGATATGCAATCGGTGGTGGACACGTTCTACACGTTGTATGTGATTTAACAATTGCAGCTGATAATGCAATCTTTGGCCAAACGGGACCAAAGGTTGGAAGCTTTGATGCTGGTTATGGTTCTGGGTATTTAGCTCGTATTATTGGTCATAAAAAGGCACGTGAAATTTGGTACCTTTGCCGTCAATATAATGCCCAAGAAGCACTTGATATGGGGCTAGTTAATACTGTTGTTCCACTTGATCAAGTAGAAGAAGAAACAATTAAATGGTGTGAAGAGATCCTTGAGAAAAGTCCAACAGCGCTTCGCTTCTTGAAAGCGGCAATGAATGCAGATACTGACGGATTAGCAGGAATCCAACAATTTGCTGGCGATGCTACATTGCTTTATTACACAACCGAGGAAGCAAAAGAAGGTCGGGATGCTTTCAAAGAGAAACGTAAACCTGATTTTGGGCAATTCCCTCGTTTCCCTTGATTTAAATAAGAAAATCTCAAAGTAGCTTGATGGATTCCCCCATCAGGCTCTTTTCATATTGGAGTGATTTTTTGTGACACAAGTGATACCAAACTGGTTAAAAAAGCGTGCAGACTTAACTCCTGATAGAAAAGCGCTGATTTTTAATGGTGAAGAGTTAACCTTTCAGCAAGTTTTTGAACAAGCTGCGCGGATATCATCACAATTGAATGAGCTTGGTCTAAAAAAGGGTGGTTCTGTAGGGGTACTGCTTTCAAACCATAAAGAAACAGTCCTGATTCTGTATGCACTACAAATGACCGGCGTAAGGACGGTGATTTTAAATAATAAACTCACGTCTGCTGAATTACTTTGGCAAATTGAAGATTCTCAAGTAGAGAAGCTAATCTACGAGCAAAGTTTTGCTGAGAAGGTTACTGAGATTAGAAAGTCTTTTCAACATGTTGTAGAAAAAGAGGAACTGTTTCAGTTGCAAGGTATTAGGGGTGCTATTTTAGAAGAATTTGACTTAGAAGAAATCACCACCATTATGTATACCTCAGGAACAACAGGGCATCCAAAGGGAGTTATGCAATCGTATGGGAATCACTGGTGGAGTGCAACAGCCTCTGCTTTAAATCTAGGTTTAAGTGATAAGGATTGCTGGCTTTGTGCGGTTCCAGTTTTCCATATTAGTGGTTATTCCATTCTCATGCGGAGTTTGATTTATGGGATGGCTGTTGTGCTTCATTCCAATTTTAATGCTAAGCTTGCAATTGAAGATATTTGGAAGTATCAGGTTACCACAATGTCAGTAGTAAGTACGATGCTTTTAAAAATAAATGACCTTCTTATAGCAAACCAGCTACCAGATACTTTTCGAGGGATGCTACTTGGAGGTGGACCTGCCCCATTATCCTTGCTTGAAAAATGCAAAGAAAAAGGAATCCCTGTTTATCAATCATTTGGAATGACTGAAACGTCTTCTCAGTTTGCAACATTGGCCCCTGAATATAGTCTTAGTAAGCTTGGTTCTGCTGGTAAACCTCTACTGCCAAATCAAATAAAAATCATCAATGATATAGGAGAAACGCTGCCTAATGGGCAAGAGGGTGAAATTTTAGTCAAAGGACCAAATGTGACAAAAGGCTATTTAAATCGTGATAAAGAAACAAAAGAAAAATTGTCGAATGGGTGGTTTCATACAGGAGATATTGGATATCTAGATCAAGATGGTTTCCTCTATGTTCTTGACCGGCGCTCTGATTTAATTATTTCAGGTGGTGAAAATATCTATCCTGCTGAAATTGAAAGTGTTTTAATGGCTCATGAAACGGTAGCTGATGTAGGAGTAATTGGTATTGACAATCATAAATGGGGGCAAGTTCCGATCGCCTTTATTGTGAAAAAGTCAAACACACATCTATCAGAAAGTGATTTGGTTCAATTTTGTACGGACCAACTAGCAAGGTACAAGGTTCCGAAAAGGTTTCTATTCGTCGAGCAATTACCTCGTAATGCTTCCAAAAAATTATTAAGAAGAGAACTACGTGATTGGTATAAAAAGGGGTATGAATAGATATGGAAATAAAATCCGTCAAATTATCTGTGATAAAAATGCCCTTAAAAGCCCCTTTTACTACGCATTTGGGAACGGTAGTTGAACGGGAATCAATTATTGTTGAAGTCAACGGTATGGATGGGCATCAAGGTTATGGCGAAGGAGTTGCATTTTCTTCCCCTTGGTATACAGAAGAGACAGTTCAAACGTCTTACCATATGTTGAAGGACTTTCTCATCCCATATCTAAAGGAAAATCCAATTGCTCATCCGGCAGAGGTGACTGAAAAGTTCAGGGTTTTCCGCCGCAATCAAATGGCCAAAGCAGCCCTAGAGACAGCTCTTTGGGATTTGTATGCAAGGCAGGAAAACCGATCTCTATCTAATGTGTTGGGTGGAACTGTTGATAAAATCCCTTCTGGTGTAGTAGTTGCGACAAAATCTTTACAAGAGACAATTCAACAAATTGAAACCTATCTAGCTACAGGATACCGAAGAGTGAAAGTGAAAATTTCCCCTAAGAACGATATCCAACTAGTATCGGAACTTAGGAAAAGGTTTCCAGACTTAGAATTGATGGCGGATGCAAATTCAGCGTATACGCTGAAAGACATTGACCGATTGAAAGCCTTAGATGAGTATGGGTTACTAATGATTGAGCAGCCATTAGCCTATGACGATATCATTGAACATTCAGTTATTCAAAACCAAATAAAAACCCCTATTTGTCTTGACGAAAGTATCGTTACTTTTGAGGATGTATATAAAGCAATTGAACTGAAAAGCTGTCAAGTGATCAATATTAAGATAGGGAGAGTCGGTGGGCTGAAAACCGCCATTAAGATTCATGACTATTGTAAAGAAAAAGGGATACCGGTTTGGTGTGGTGGGATGATTGAATTTGGGATTTCGAGAGCTCATAATATCGCACTTGCCTCACTACCTGGTTTTACCATCCCTGGTGATATTTCAGGGTCTGACCGTTACTGGGAGGAAGACGTAATTGAGCCCGAAATTATTGTGGAAAATGGAATGATTGCCGTACCTACTTTGAATGGGATCGGCTTTAAAATAAATAAAAAACGAATGCAAGAAGTCACAGTCTTTGAAGAGTATTTTCCATTTAATTAATAGGGATTTTTAGTGTTGTTAACTTTTTATCCCGTTCTAAAAAGTTATTCTGTTAGTTTGCAGGTATTTATTGAAACTTTTTAACTATCTTTAGTCAAATACACCCTCTTACATAAAAGGCAGAGTATTTTTTACAATCACAAATACTTTTTTGGGGGATTTTTTCTCAAACTTTATTAAACATACGAAATGGGTACTAATTGCGTTAAAATGGGTTTTTGGATTTTAACAACAACCTTTCCGAAAACAGCCTTTTGTTCAGATTAATTTAAGTAACTTCCCAGTTTATTGAGCTAACATTGTTTCTTAAAGGTAAACACTGATACTAATTTAGAGTGACGAATTCATAAAGAAAATGGTGGTTATGGTCTGTTTTTTTAGAAAAAAATAACTAGAGTGTGATGTAGCTCACTTATTTAAATATAAATATTCCTTATAATTACTATGTAAATATTAGAAACATTACCGGAGAAAAAAGGGGAGTGGTTGAATTGAATCAAAGAACGATTGCAGTGATTAAATCTACCGTACCAGTTCTTGAACAACATGGGGAAAATATTACAACTGTGTTTTATCAGCAAATGTTTGAAGCGCATCCAGAGTTACTAAATATTTTTAACCATGCGAACCAAAAGCAAGGAAGACAGCAAAGAGCGTTAGCTTCCACTGTATACGCCGCAGCTCAATATATAGACAACTTAGAAGCAATTGTTCCTGTTGTTACGCAAATTGCTCATAAACATCGAAGCTTAGGAATTAAACCGGAACATTATCCAATTGTTGGAGAGCATTTACTAGGTGCAATTAAAACAGTACTAGGCGATGCAGCTACAGATGAAATCATTGATGCTTGGGCAGAAGCTTATGGTGTTATTGCGGATGTATTTATTAGTGTAGAAGCTGAGATGTATGAGGAGGCAAAAACTCAACATGGTGGTTGGGACGGATTTAAACCATTTATTGTTGACCGTAAAGTTAAAGAAAGTGACGTAATCACTTCTTTTTACTTAGTCCCAGAGGACAAAAATATTCTTCCTGGCTTTAAGCCCGGACAATACATCAGTGTCAAACTAGAAATTGAAGGGGAAAAATTTACACATATTCGTCAATATAGTTTATCTGATTCTGCAGGAAAACCTTATTATCGAATCAGTGTAAAACAGGAATCAGGTAATACAAATCCAGATGGTATTGTATCCAATTACCTTCACGAACAAATATCAGAAGGTGACAAAGTAAATGTTAGTGCACCTGCAGGTGACTTCTTTTTAAATACCGAAAAAGATGCTCCTCTTGTTTTGCTAAGTGGAGGAGTAGGATTAACACCGATGGTCAGCATGTTAAAAACAGTAGTTGCACTTCAACCAAATCGTCCAGTCACTTTTATTCATGCGGCAGCGAATGGTCAGGTACACGCATTACGTGATGAAGTACTTGAAACAGCATCTAAAGGGAATGTTAAAACTTTCTTCTTTTATGATTCGCCAACTAGTGAAGACAGAGAACGAGGACTTTTCGATTACGAAGGCTATGTAACAAAGGATTGGTTAAAGAATAATCTTCTTACATCAAGTGAGACGGATTATTATTTCTGTGGACCTGTTCCGTTTATGCAATCCATTAATGGATCGTTAAAAGACCTTGGGGTTCAAGAGGAGCATATCCATTTTGAATTCTTTGGCCCGATGGCTAAATTAGAAGCATAGTAAATATCAAAAGCCAGGCATTTTGCCTGGCTTTTGATTTGCGTTTGACTTTGGAAAAGTGTAGTTGCTAACTCTCGCTCAGGCCTAAAGACGACCCGAAATTCTAACTAAGTTGGAGAGCTCCAGGCCATACGCCGCTGAACAGGGCGCTTCCGCTTTTCTACTGTCCAGCTCCAGCGGCTAACTCCTCGGGGTCATAAGCCATCCCCCAATTGAAGGCAAAGAGCGCCTTCCATCGTGGGTTGTCTTATGCCTGTCGGAGTTGAACGAGCCGCTTCCGCTTTTCTTACTGTCCAGCTCCAGCGCCCTAGCGGCTAGTGTCCTTCCCTCTCCGCCCTACGATAAGTCAACATCGAATCGCCTCCGGCTCTTCGTGTTTCCTTTATCTCAGTTGGAGAGCTCCAGGCCATACGCCGCTGAACAGGGCGCTTCCGCTTTTCTGTTTTAGCTTAATGTTTCTTCTATTGGTTCAAAGGTTTTACAGTCTGTGGCCTTGGTGGATTCTGCTGTTTCTCCTGTGTGACTGACAACGTATATTCGATCAGCGCTGCAAAGGTTCCCTTGTGCCCAGTACTGACAATTATTTACCTCACATAAGACATCTTTAGCCATGTGTATCACTCCTTTTGATTTGGTTGATACACTTATATTTTTTGTCATTTGCCATGAGAAAAAACGTACCACAATCAGGTAAGAATTGATGAATTTACTGTAATTAGAAACTCAAAAAACTATGAAACAAACTAAGATCACTCGTTTAACGCTTTTTCTAGAGTCTGTAGATTCTTCTCCATTAGGCTAAAATAAGTCTCTTGATTATCGATGTCTTCTTTTGTTAGGACAGAAAGGTTATGCAAGGTGAGCGACTTGGCACCGATTTCTTGTTTTACCATTTCTGCAAGTTTAGACTGATAATTTTGTTCAAACAATACGTATTTCAAATTTGTACCTTTTGCTTCTGAAATAATCTTTTGTAGCTCTCTTTGTGACGGTTCACTCGTGGTGGACATGCCTGAAATGCTAATTTGTTTAATCCCGTATCGTTCCTCCCAATAACCATAAGCTGAATGAGAGACAAGGATTTCTTTTTGCTTTGCGTTTTCAACTAAGTTGGTGAATTTGTTATTCAAAGCAGATAGCTCGGAAATTAACTGCTGGTAATTTTCCTCTAGTTCATCTTTATATTCAGGTAATAGTTCTACGAGTTCAACTTTAATTGCCTCAGCAAGTTCTTTAGAGTAGATAGGGTCGATCCAAACATGCGGATCAACATTGCCATGATTGTGGTCTTCTTCTTCATGATCGTGTTCATCCACACCTTCTTCATCTGAATGGTTTTCTTCATCAACTTCTTCGAGATGGAGATGTTCCCCTGCACCGAGTAGGTGTACGTCTTCATTTTCTAAAGTCCCCTTGGCTTTCTCAACAAATCCTTCTAAACCAAGGCCGACGTAAATAAATAAATCTGCCTCAGCCAACTGAATCATATCTTTTTGCGATGGTTCATAAGTATGTTCATCGGCACCGGGAGGATAGATTGTCTTAGCTTCGATATGTTCGCCGCCAATCCTTTGGGCAAAGTACTCTAAAGGATAAACAGTTGTGTATACAGTTAACATATCCGACTGATTTGTTTGCGAAGGTGTTTCTTGTTCAGAACAACCCGAAAGTATAAGGCCAATTACAAGTCCGATCACTCCAACTAAGGAGAGTTTTTTCATAAAGGTTCCTCCAGTCAATCGTTTTTAGATTGATTTACATTTGTATATTGTAATACGTAATGATTACGATTTACTTTTTGTATCATACAGAATAATGACGCTAAAAGCAAGAGATTTTTCAATCCAGAAAAATTGCTGTATTCTTATAAAAAAGATATTTGAGAAAGTAGGTTGATTACACATGAGTTTACTCGGAAATATTCTAGATTATAACCGTAGCTTCGTTAGTGAAAAGAAATATAAGCAATACGAGACAACAAAATTTCCAAATAAAAAGATGGTTATTTTAACTTGTATGGATACGCGCTTATTAGAGTTATTACCGAATGCGTTAAATGTTAAAAATGGAGACGTGAAAATTGTAAAAAATGCTGGGGCACTGGTAATGCATCCGTTTGGAAGTATTATGAGGAGCCTTCTAGTCGCCGTGTATCAACTACAAGCGCAAGAAGTTTTAGTTATTGGTCACCATGATTGTGGAATGAGCGGTATGAAACCAGATGTAATTTTAGGAGAAATGAAAGCACGTGGAGTTACAGAAGAGATCCTAGAAACCCTCAATTATTCGGGAATCAATGTAAATGAATGGTTACATGGTTTTGAAAATGTAAATGAGAGTGTTGCACATAGTGTGGATGTAATTAAGAATCACCCATTAATGCCAAAAGATACTCCAGTTCACGGTCTCGTTATTGATCCTAAAACTGGTAAGCTTGATCTAGTTATTGACGGTTATTCGAAGAATTAAATTTTTTCTTCTTTGGCCATTCCTCGGGTACATAATCAAAACCACCAGGATGGAAGGGATGGCATTTAACAATTCGTTTTAGTGTTAGCCAGCCGCCTTTCATAGCGCCAAATTTGCTTACAGCTTCGAGCCCATACTGCGAACAAGTAGGGTAAAATCGGCAGCTAGGTGGTTTTAGAGGAGAAATCACGATTTGGTAAAAACGAATCATTTTAAGGAACAGTTTTTTAAACAAGGTTTCGTCACTCCTTTTATAATGTAGATACTTTATCATAATTTAATGGGATTTAGAAATAAGTTGCATTCTAGTGAAAATTACTAACATTTCGTGTATGATAGGAAAAGATAGATTAAAGGAGTGGAATACGAGAATGCCTTCAGTTGAAAGTTTTGAACTTGACCATAACGCTGTCAAAGCTCCGTATGTGAGACATTGTGGCGTCCATAAAGTAGGAAGTGACGGAGTCGTAAATAAATATGATATTCGTTTTTGTCAGCCAAATAAACAAGCAATGAAACCAGATACAATTCATACGTTGGAGCATTTGCTTGCATTTAACCTTCGTGAGCATGCTGAGAAATATGATCATTTTGATATTATTGATATTTCACCAATGGGATGTCAAACAGGCTATTATTTAGTGGTAAGTGGTACACCAACTGTTGATGAGATCATTGATTTATTAGAAGCTACAATGACAACAGCAGTTGAAGTAACTGAAATACCTGCAGCAACCGAAAAGCAGTGTGGCCAAGCCAAGCTTCATGATTTAGAGGGAGCCAAGCGACTCATGCGCTTCTGGTTAACGCAAAGTAAAGAAGAATTAAGACAAGTATTTGCTTAAAGTGCCTTAGTAAGCCAAAGCTTTAAAAAAGATGCCCATGCTATGGGCATCTTTTTTGTGCAGTAGGAAGAAATAACTCCGGTTTAATCTACTGCTTTGTAGATTCAGTATTCTTTGATTTTTCATCAGCGTCTCTAGACTCATGGTGGGAATCATCTTTGATTGGATCTACCGTATGTTTATAGGTATAGGCTTTTGAAGTAGTAAGAACGGCCAATAGTAGTACAACAATAACAATAATAATCGATATAATGAGTACGGTTAGCATAAAAACCCCTCCTTTGCTTCAAAATGATTGTAGCATGTTTTTTTTCATTCTACCTAGGGATATGGCGAAAAATGTTTAGCTTGTCCATAAGGGGGAATAACACTAATAGGAGGTTGATTATATGTCATCAGAATTAATCCAATCTGTGAATAAACAAGTCGCAACTTGGACCGTGTTCTATACGAAACTGCATAATTACCACTGGAATGTAAAGGGCCCTCACTTTTTTACTTTACATGAAAAATTTGAGGAATTATACAATGAAGCCGCAACAGTTATTGATGAATTTGCGGAAAGAATATTAGCGTTAGAAGGTAAACCTGGTGGGACCCTAAAAGAGTGTTTAGAGCTTTCGTTTATTGAGGAAGCAACCAATCAGGAAAATGAAGAGGAAATGGTACGATCCCTAGCAGGGGACTTAGCCAAATTTGTTGATGAGCTCCAGGCGAGTATGGAAGTGGCTGAAAAAGCTGGCGACGAAGGGACAGCTGATATGCTTCTTGGGGTAAAACAAAGTATGAAGAAACATTTATGGATGTTTAAGGCTTACCTTGGATCCTAATAATAGCGAAGTATTTCATTAATAAAAAGCGTATTATAAAGAAAAAAACCACAAATCAAAAGCATTTGTGGTTTTTTTTCATTTACGTTTAAATTAAGTTTGAAGACTTGTTCTTATAATTAAGCTATTTTTTCAGGTTACAGAGCTTATTCAGTCGTGATTTTTCTTCAAAAGCAACAAAGTTTTAGAAGAGAGCCTTCATTAAGAGGCCTGATATTAAGAATAGATATGTAGTTGGATGGTTTAGTGGATATCACGAGAGTGAAAAAAAGGTGAACGCCTTTGACCATATTCCTCTTGAGCAAATTTCCCCTTTAAACTTTCAATTAAGTAAACGCCGATTAGGTCATAGAGTTCTTGGGTGTCCATTTCTTTTATGATATGAAGTAAGTCCTCGCGGTTCATTTCTTCAAGGAAGGCAAATGCAAGCATATCAATATCTTCTTCGTCCCCTGTAAGCTTATCACGGTACAGCTCAAACAATTCATCAACTAATTTCATTTTCTCACCTCCAGTACAGTTAGATTCCTGTTTTTTCTATTGATTATATTTAGTAGATACCCTCCACTAGAATATTTATTCCTCATTGTTACTACAATTTAATTTTACCATGAATTGTGCTGTGACTATAGATTTATCTTCGTTTATTAAAACGTGAAGCTGGGGAAACTCATATCAAAGGAGTGAGTTTCAATGGAGGATCGTAAGAAGACCTATTATATTGATATTGGCAGTGGCGAAATAACACAAAGCGCTACAGACTCGACATGGAATTTTAAAATTGAAGCAAATGATGAAGAAATCACTCAACTCAGGGAAGAGTTCGATTATAACTATAATAAAGGTGTGGAGAATTTTTTAAGGGCACATGTTCCCTTTGAAGAGTATCACAATGACAAATCAAACCATGATCAAGATCGAAGTTTAACTCGACTTTATAAAATGATTCATCAGCTTGGCGATGACGAGGCAAAAAAGCATATTGAAAGTATGGGAATTCTGCCGGAATAAGCGGCGGTTTTCCTTTTTATTCTCCATTCATTGTATAATCATGAATAGTAGAATATGCATGAGTGAGGGATAAAATGGAACATTTTCTAGACTCAAATGGCTCAAAAGTTACTTTAGCTTTTGAAAAAATGGCTTTTGAGCGAGAACCAGAACACGTATTTATTATATGCAGATATGAAGGTAAGTGGGTATTAACCAATCATAAGATCCGTGGTTTCGAGTTCCCAGGAGGAAAGCGCGAAAAAGGAGAAACTCTAATTCAAGCGGCTATTCGTGAAGTATATGAAGAAACCGGTGGAGTGATTAATAAAGAACCAATTGTTATTGGAGAATATAAAGTTCAAAATGGAGAAACTGCTTTTATTAAGCGAATTTATTTTGCTGAAATCGATACTTTTCATACACAAGACCATTATTTTGAAACAAACGGTCCTGTCTTGAAAGATGGGAATCTCCTCAAAGAGAGAGTAAATCCCGAGTTTAGTTTTATTATGAAGGACGATGTTGTGAGATTGAGTCTTCAGAGAATTGAAACGGCCGGGTTTTAATGCCGGCCGTTTAATCATTCTTTATCAGTTTTCTTTCAAGCAATTCAACAAGTTGATACATAAGAGTGGCGAATATTGCGATGACTAGGAGCGAGAGGAAAACCAAGGTGAAATCAAATACCTGGAATCCATAAATAATCATATAGCCGAGACCACGTGCTGAAGTTAGAAATTCACCAACAATAACCCCTACCCATGCTAAACCAACATTTACTTTTAAGGTCGAAATAATGGTTGGAAAAGAAGCTGGGAGAATTGCTTGCTTAAAACACACGGAACGGGTAGCACCGAAAACGTATAAAACTTTTAAATAATTTGGGTCTACTTCTTTGAAAGAAGTATAAACAACAATGGTTGTAATAATTACCGAAACGAGAGTACCCATGGCTACAATACTAGTCATATTCGCGCCAATCGCGACAATTAGAATTGGACCTAAGGCGACTTTTGGCATTGCATTTAAAATAACTAAAAACGGATCAAGGATTTTAGATAAAAGCGGAGACCACCATAGCACTGCTGCTAAAAGGGTTCCAAGCAATGTTCCTGCTAAAAAACCCAAAATTGTTTCCGTGACCGTAATTCCAATGTTCGCAGCTAGTGAACCATCAACTGATTTCTGAATAAACAAATTCCAGACCTTTGAAGGAGAACTAAAGATTAAGGGATCTATCCAATGCAGTCTGCTGGCGAATTCCCAGAGAACAAAAAATGAAGTGAAAATCAGTACTTGAAAAAATCGTACTAATCGCTTTTCTCTTTTTAATCCTTTAAGATATTGGTGGTGCAAACCTTGTAAATCAGGATTCGTCAAGTGATTCCAACTCCTTCCATATCTTTTGGAATAATTCCGTATATTGAGGATGATTTCTAGCATGAAACGGGGTAAGCGATTTTAGTTCGTTTGGAATCACAAAGGTTTTATGAATTCTCCCTGGACTTGGAGAGAATAAGATGATTCGGTCACTCATCGCAATCGCTTCACCAATATCATGAGTAACCAGAATAGCCGTTTTGTTAAAATTTTTTAAAGTGGTTGAAACCAGATCTTCCAATTTAAGTTTTGTTTGAAAGTCTAAGGCTGAAAAAGGTTCATCGAGCATTAATAGCTTTGGTTCAGTAGCCAAAGTCCGCACGAGGGCAACTCTTTGACGCATCCCACCAGACAATTCTTTAGGAGATGAGTGAATAACATGAGCAAGCCCCATTTTTTCAAGTAGTTGGAGTGAATAATCTCGTGTTGTTGAAGTTAGAGAACCATTTATTTTTAACCCAAGCAAGATATTTTCTTCAATCGTCTTCCAAGGAAACAAATAATCTTGTTGAAGCATATAACCAATATCATTTTTCGAGGTTTTGACCGTTTTATTTTCGAGTTGGACGGTTCCGCTAGTAGGTTCAATTAAACCAGCGATAATGGATAGGAGAGTTGTTTTGCCGCAGCCGCTTGGGCCTAGAAAGGAAATAAACTCCCCTTCGTTTACATCTAACGTGATATCACTTAATGCGGTTGTCATACTTGATTTTGTAAAATAGGTATGGTGCACATTTTTTATTGTTAAGAAGTCCATTTGGCTGCGTCCTCCTTTTAGTTCATCACTTTTTCGGCAATGGTGGTGTTGACTAATTCTTCATGGGAAACTTCTTTCGGCAGTTCTCCTGCTTCTTCCATGATGACTTGTAGGTTGGTCCATTCTTCTTCATCCAGAATGGGGTCAGTAGCAAATGATCCTTGTGTTTTATAACGGTCTACAGCCATTTCAAGAATTTCAAGTTCGGTATCTTCGAAAAATGGTTGAATCGCTTCGGCAATTACAGCAGAGTCACTTTCTGATACCCATTGTTGCGCTTTATAGAGAGCGCGGGTGAATTTCTCAACAGTTTCACTATTTTCTTCCATATAGCTTTGCTTTGCCATGAAAGTTGTATATGGCACATGACCAGATTCAGTACCAAAAGAAGCGACGATATGTCCTCTGCCTTCTTTTTCAAAAATACTAGCTTGTGGTTCGAATAATTGGACATAGTCACCAGTTCCACTTGCAAAAGCACTTGAGATATTTGCAAAATCAATATTCTGAATAAGATTTAAATCGTTTTGAGGGTCAATACCGTGTTTTTTCAAAACAAACTCGCCTACCATTTGTGGCATTCCACCTTTACGTTGACCAAGGAATGTGGAATCTTTCAACTGTTCCCATTGGAAATCATCGACTTCATCCCGGGAAACAAGGAATGTTCCATCGGTTTGCGTTAACTGCCCAAAGTTAATAACAGGGTCACTCGCCCCACGGGCATAAACGTAAATGGAGGTTTCAGAACCAACTAGGCCAATGTCTGATCCATCTGAAATGAGTGAAGTCATGACCTTGTCACCACCCCAGACGGTTGTTAGTTCAATCTTCAGGCCCTCGTCTTCAAAAAATCCTTCAGTAAGAGCAGCATAAAGTGGGGCATAGAAAATTGACCGAGTTACTTCTGCTAAGCGAATGGTTTCCTTTTTCTCTTGTCCACATGCCGCTAAAGGTATAATGAGAACTATGGCAAGGAAAAACACTACATATGGTTTTATCCACTTTTTCACGATAGAGACCTCCTCAAAAATGGGCTAATTCTTTTTACGATATCGTATGAAGTTTATAAAAAATGTGTGAATGCCTATATGAAAAAAAGGAACATAAAGGAGTGGTGATCAATGAAAGATGGTACAATCATTTCGCAATTTGCCTATCCTTCCCCGAACCCAAATGTCAATCTGTTCCTAGTCACTTATTACTCTGGCGGATTGCGAGTTAAGGGTTTATTAGCGAAACCAAATAAAGGCGAGGTAGCGGATGGTTTTTTATATTTACGTGGAGGGATAAAAGGCGTAGGACAAGTAAGGCCTGCGAGAATTGCACAATTTGCCTCGGAGGGATTTATTGTATTTGCTCCTTTTTACCGCGGAAATCGAGGAGGGGAAGGCAATGAAGATTTTGCTGGGGATGACCGTCGTGATGCATTTTCGGGTTTTGAGTTATTAAAATCTTTTCCTGAAATCAAGAATGTCCATATTTTTGGATTTTCGCGTGGTGGTGTAATGGCATTATGGACAGCAATTGAATACCCGGAGGCGGCATCTGTTGTGACATGGGGTGGCGTAACCGATATGAGCCTAACTTATATTGAACGCAAAGACATGCGCAGAATGATGAAGCGAGTTATTGGTGGTACTCCGGGTAAATTCCCAAGGCGGTATCAGGCGAGGACTCCGTTATATCAATTAGAAAAGTTACATTCACCCGTCTTGATTATTCATGGGGAGCAGGATAGGAATGTATCCGTTGAACATTCCTATCGACTTGAAAGAAGATTAAGTACGTTAGAGAAGAGTGTAACAAGCTGGTACTTTCCTGATTACACACATTATTTTCCGCCTCAAATCAATCGTCAAGTCGTAAAAGATTTATCAGATTGGATGAAAACAAAATCAGAAAAATGGTAAAATAGATGTGACTACCTAAAAAGGAGTGCATTTCAATGGGGATGCCTTTAGAGCTAAATACAATGATTGTTACAAAGGGTCGCGAAGAAAGATTGGAAGAAAATTTGTTTCGATTAGAAAAGGATGGTTACAGACTTTATCCGATTGATGTTCCCCTTGAAGTAAAAAAGTATATCGAAGGGGACACAAGTGGCACTGGATTTATAAGAAAATTAGAGTGGTCTGAAAAGAAAACGGTTATTATTTATCAATTAGTATCACTTTATACGCCAAACTAATAAAACAAAGAGGCAGGGATTCCCTGCCTCTTTATTAAGGTTGAACTGCATTTTTTAAATATTTAGTAACCAATCCGCCCCATTGGTGCCCATTCTCGTTATTCATCACAGCACTAAGGCAATCAATTCATTCCTTTGCTGTCACCCCTATGATTTTCAACATCAAAAAGGTCACCAACAAACATTGGTGACCTTTTCTCGTTTTTGCTTCACATAGAGTCCCAACTCGCTTATTGTTATCTCCTAGGGTTAATCATCAACTCCTTGGTACTAATAAATGATGTTAGTTACCCTAAATGTTGCATTTTTTAACCTCTTAAACAAGAGGACCGCCTTTTAGTTGGATATCAGTGGATATAGTGCTAAACTTTTTGAAGTTGTCTTTGAACTTTTCAGCAAGCTCATTTGCTTTTTGAAGATAAGCAGCTTCATCTCTCCATGTTTTGATTGGTTGCAATACCTCGTCAGGTACTCCAGGAACATGAAGTGGAATCTCTAAACCAAAGATTTCATCCTTAACCGTTTCGACGTTGCTGATTTCACCTTCTAGAGCAGCCTGAACCATTGCTCGTGTGTAAGCTAAGTTCATTCGCTTACCAACCCCGTATTCGCCACCAGTCCAACCTGTGTTCACGAGGTATACTCTTGCCCCATACTCATCAATTTTTTCTCCTAGCATTTCTGCATAGGTTTGGGCAGGTAACGGTAAGAATGGTGATCCGAAACAAGTCGAAAACGTTGCTTCTGGAGAGGTTACGCCCCGTTCAGTACCAGCAAGCTTAGAAGTATAGCCACTTAAGAAATGATACATGGCCTGTTCTTTTGTTAATTTCGCGATTGGTGGAAGTACTCCGAATGCATCTGCTGTCAAAAAGACAATCGTGTTCGGATGACCCGCAATACTTGGATCAACGATATTGTCAATCGCTTGGATTGAATATGCTGCTCGAGTATTTTCGGTTAACGTACCATCATCATAATCAGGCAGTCTACTTTCTTTATGAAGTACTACATTTTCAAGAACAGAACCAAAACGAATGGCACTAAAAATTTGTGGTTCTTTTTCTTTTGATAAATTAATACATTTTGCATAGCAACCGCCTTCAATATTGAACACACCATTTGAAGACCACCCATGTTCATCATCCCCGATTAAACGTCGGTTAGGATCAGCAGACAAAGTTGTTTTCCCTGTACCGGATAAACCAAAGAATAATGCAACATCCCCTTCAAGGCCTACATTTGCCGAACAATGCATTGGAAGAATGCCATTCTCAGGAAGTAAGTAGTTCATGACAGAGAAAATGGATTTCTTCATTTCGCCAGCATATTCAGTACCACCGATTAAGACTACGCGCTGTTCGAAAGAAACGATGATAAAAGTTTCTGATTTTGTCCCATCAACTTTAGGGTCCGCTTTGAAACCAGGAGCAGAAATCACCGTAAACTCAGCTTCATGCTCTAAGAGTTCTTCCTCTGAAGGGCGAATAAATAATTGATGAACAAATAAATTATGCCAAGCATATTCGTTGATCACTTGAATTGGAAGACGATGTTTTTTATCCGCTCCTGCAAATCCCTTAAATACATATACTTCTTCTTTTTCTTTTAAATATTGTAACACTTTCGTATAAAGGTTCGAAAAGACTTCCTCTTCAATCGGTTGGTTAACGGGACCCCAGTCAATTTTATCAGCAACAGTGGAGTCCTTTACAATGAACTTATCCTTTGGAGACCTCCCTGTATAAGTGCCAGTTGTAGCACAGATTGCGCCCGTAGCAGTAAGCTGCCCTTCATTTCTAGCAAGTACTTTTTCTACTAATTGTGGTACCGATAATTGAACTTCAATATTATTTCCCTTTAGCAATTGCGACACTTCACTTTTAATACTAACCTTGTTCATCAAATGAATACCTTCCTTTTTCTAGGTTTTAAATGGCTTTGAAAGCATACGCATCTGTAAAAATAGTATAACACATTTATTCTAATAGTCTATTCTAATTATTTAAAAAATTAACATTTAAAACGAGGAATGGGCTCGAACAAAAATGAAATTATTTTCAAACCATATTCATTGACAAGTATTTTTTCATTGCGTATGATTGAATTTTGAACGGATACTCTCTTATCCCGAGCTGGTGGAGGGACAGGCCCAGTGAAACCCAGCAACCTGTTAGGAAGAAGTGTGAAAATCTTCATTAACAAAGGTGCTAACCTGACGCAAGGAATTTTTCCTTGATCGATAAGAGCGAAAGGCGCTGATTTAGCAGATAACCTTTCCTCAATAGGAAAGGTTTTTTATTTTTGCGTATTTTTTCTCATAAAAGCCCAGAGTTTATTTCATACTACATAGGGAATGAGTACCGTATCAGTCCGAGAGCTCTGAGACTCTTGAGCTCGCGTTATCTTATAAAATTAGGAGGAAATCAGATGTCAACGAGACGCCGTTTGTTTACTTCTGAATCAGTAACGGAAGGACATCCTGATAAAATTTGTGACCAGATTTCAGATGCGATTCTGGATGCAATTTTAGCTAAGGATGCGAATGCCCGCGTAGCAGCGGAAACCTCTGTTACAACCGGTCTAGTATTGGTCGCAGGAGAAATTACTACTTCTACTTATGTGGATATCCCCAAAATTGTTCGTGAAACAGTGAAAGGAATTGGATATACCCGTGCAAAAT
This sequence comes from Mesobacillus maritimus, assembly GCF_023715205.1. Lineage (GTDB taxonomy): Bacteria > Bacillota > Bacilli > Bacillales > Cytobacillaceae > Mesobacillus_B > Mesobacillus_B maritimus_C. The sequence continues at coordinate 97,071 of NZ_JAMBNR010000015.1, read as the reverse complement.
ACGGATTTGACTCTGAAACGTGTGCTGTACTCACTTCAATTGACGAGCAATCCGCTGATATTGCTATGGGGGTTGACCAAGCACTTGAAGCTCGTGAAGGTCAAATGACCGATGAAGAAATTGAAGCGATTGGAGCAGGTGACCAAGGGCTCATGTTCGGTTTTGCTTGTAATGAAACAAAAGAGCTTATGCCTTTACCGATTTCTTTAGCACATAAGCTTTCTCGTCGGTTAACAAAAGTGCGTAAGGATGACATTCTTCCTTATCTACGCCCGGATGGCAAAACTCAGGTTACTGTTGAGTATGATGAAAACGACAAGCCTGTGCGAATTGACACGATTGTTATTTCTACTCAACATCACCCGGAAGTAACGCTTGAGCAAATTCAGCGCAACATTAAAGAACATGTCATTAATCCAGTCGTTCCAACTGAATTAATTGATGAAAATACAAAGTACTTTATTAACCCAACAGGACGCTTTGTTATTGGCGGACCTCAAGGGGATGCTGGTTTAACTGGTCGTAAGATTATCGTAGATACTTATGGTGGTTATGCACGTCATGGTGGAGGTGCATTCTCTGGGAAAGATCCAACTAAAGTAGACCGATCTGCTGCGTATGCTGCTCGTTATGTGGCGAAAAATCTCGTGGCAGCAGGGTTAGCGGAAAAAGTAGAAGTTCAACTTGCATATGCTATCGGAGTGGCCAAGCCTGTATCGATTTCGGTTGATACGTTTGGAACGGGTAAAGTTAGTGAAGAGGTTCTTGTTGAACTTGTTGATAAAAACTTTGATCTTCGTCCAGCCGGTATCATCAAGATGCTTGATTTAAGAAAACCTATTTACAAGAAAACAGCTGCCTACGGACATTTTGGTCGTACAGATATCGATTTACCATGGGAGCGAACAGACAAAGTAGAGGCACTTCGTCAACAAGCGCAACTATAATGAAGATACTTGGCAGGAGTTACATAATCGTGTAACTCCTGTTTGTTTTTGGCTCTTTTCTAAAAGGAAATATAGAATGATTTAGCTATGAATCCATTCTAAGTTGTTTCAAGATGTGAAAAGAGCTTACAAACTAAATAGTAACGCAGAGAAGGCTTATTTCGCGTTAAAATCGGCTTTAGGATTTTAACAACAAACTTTACGAAAACAGACTTGTTTTTATATAAAATCTAATTAGGGTATGTAAGTTTAAAGCCATACGCCGCTGCCCAAGGCGCTTTCGCTTTTCTGATTGTCTAGCTCCAGCGGCTAGCCCCTCGAGTCGCTTAGGACCGGCAGTTGAAGTCAAAAAGTCACTTCAGCTGCCGGTCCTCCAGCGCTTGTCAGGGCTGAACGAGCCGCTTTCGCTTTTCAGTTTTACATTTGTTAAAAATGTAAACCATATTTAAATAAACTATTTTTTTTGCCAATCATGCAAAATCTGAGAAATGTGGTAGTATAGAAAATATGTTTTAAAGTCTATCTCAGCTTTCGAGAATAGGTACTATTAATAGAAATGGAGAAGGTGACGTACATAATGTGTGGTTTTATCGGTTGTGTACATGAAAATGCACAAAATTACAGCACTGAAGATAAACAGCTGTTTCAAAATATGAATACCCTAATTACTCATAGGGGACCAGATGATGAAGGTTATTATTTTGATGATCATATTCAATTCGGCTTCCGTCGCTTAAGTATTATTGATATTGAATGTGGTTCACAGCCATTAACTTATGAGAATGAGCGCTATTGGATTATTTTTAACGGAGAAATTTATAACTATGTTGAATTAAGAGAAGAGCTAATCAACGAAGGGCTTGAGTTTGCAACACATTCTGATACCGAAGTGATTATTGCTCTTTACAGCCATCTAAAAGAAAAAGCGGTTGAAAAGCTTAGAGGAATGTTCGCGTTTGTTATTTGGGATAAACAAGAACAGAAATTATACGGAGCAAGAGACCCGTTTGGTATTAAACCATTTTTCTATTTTGATGATGGTGAAAAAACGTTTTTAGCTTCTGAAAAGAAGAGCATTCTTCTTGCGCTAGAAAATGACGTCCTTGATTATGAATCATTGCAACACTACCTTACGTATCAGTTTGTTCCTGAGCCAAATACCATGTCTAAAGGGATCCAAAAACTAGAACCAGGTCATTATTTCACTAAAAAAATTGGTCAGCCGATGAAAACGAATCGGTATTGGAAAGCATCTTTCCAACCCGTTCATAAATCTGAGGATGAATACACTAAAGAAATTAGAGACGTATTATTTGATTCAGTAAAAATGCATATGCGCAGTGATGTACCTGTAGGTTCATTCCTATCTGGAGGAATTGATTCTTCAATTATCGCTTCAATTGCAAAAGAATATCACCCATCCATCAAGACATTTTCTGTTGGATTTGAACAAAATGGTTTTAGCGAAATTGATGTAGCCAAAGAAACGGCTGACAAACTAGGGTTGGAGAACATTAGCTATGTGATTACTCCAGAGGAGTATATGGCGGAAATGCCAAAAATCATTTGGCATTTAGACGATCCGCTTGCAGACCCAGCCTGTGTTCCGCTTTATTTTGTCGCGCGCGAAGCTCGAAAGCATGTAACTGTTGTTCTCTCAGGAGAAGGTGCAGATGAACTATTCGGCGGATATAATATCTATCGCGAACCGCATGATTTAGCTGTTTTTAATAAAATACCATCGATCATTAAATCGTTCTTAAAAGTACTCGCTAAGATGATGCCAGAAGGTATGAAAGGCAAAAGCTTTATTGAACGTGGGGTCACACCAATGGAAGACCGCTATATTGGTAATGCGAAAATCTTCCGTGAAGATGAAAAGAGCAAGTTAATGACTGCCTATCAATCTGGGCTGCATTATACGGATGTGACCAAGCCTCTTTATGCAGAAAGCAGAGGCTATGACCCTGTCGACCAAATGCAGTATGTAGATATTCATACTTGGATGCGCGGTGACATTCTTCTTAAAGCCGATAAAATGACGATGGCTCACTCATTAGAATTGCGGGTTCCATTCTTAGATAAAGTGGTTTTTGAAACCGCGTCTAAGATTCCGACAAGCTTAAAAACAGCTAATGGTACAACAAAATATATCTTACGTAAAGCCGCTGAAGGAGTCGTTCCAGACCATGTTCTTAACCGTAAGAAACTTGGTTTCCCAGTACCAATCCGTCATTGGCTAAAAGATGAAATGAATGAATGGGCAAAGACAATTATCAGAGAAAGCAATACAGAGCACCTGATTAATAAAAATTATGTATTGCAATTATTAGAGGATCATTGCCAAAACAAAGCAGATAACAGCCGGAAAATTTGGACGGTTCTCATGTTTATGCTTTGGCATGATGTTTATGTTGAGAAGAAATACTCTTTCGATAAAGAGCTTTTACAACAGAGTTCTTTGCAAACGAATTAATCAACCAAAAAAAGCACAAGGAATAATTTGAAAAATTGTTCCTTGTGCTTTTTGTTATAGTCAAGAATGATGTACTAAACATTCACCGAGGTTTATTTCGGTCCATTGTTTTGCAGAGATTTATAATACTGACCTTTTTCTACGTATTCTCTAGTGATGCGCTGCATATCCTTAATATCTTCTTCATTTAATTCGCGAATGACTTTTGCTGGCCTTCCGAATGCAAGTGTATTAGGTGGGATTTTCTTTCCTTGAGGTACAAGACTTCCAGCACCAATAAACGCCCCCTCGCCAATTTCTGCTTGATCAAGAATGACCGAACCCATGCCAATTAAGGCATTTTTTCGAATTACGCAACTATGTAAAACGACTTGATGACCAACGGTGACTTCATCTTCAATGATTAAAGGGTTACCCGGACTTTGATGTAATACAGAATTATCTTGGATGCTCACTTTTTTCCCGATGACGGTTGGAGCAACATCACCACGAATTGAGGTATTGAACCAAATGTTTGAGTCTTCGCCAACTTCCACATCTCCTGTAATTGTTACATAATCAGCAATAAAAGCAGAAGTTGCAATTTTCGGTGTTTTCCCGTTAAATGGGTAAATCATTTTACACTCTCCTCAAAAATAATATTATTATAATAGGTAAGGCGGTTATCGAACCCTTAAACTGGTTGAATTTCCCCTTTTCTGTTTATTATATATGATAGCGCCGAAGGATGGGACAAAATAGGAGGGACAACTCATGTGGAAGTGGGAAGCCGAAGGAGATGCAAAGGCAGTAATTATCATGATACACGGAGCAATGGAACACCATGGCCGCTATGGCTGGGTAATCGAACAATGGAGGTCTGCTGGGTTCCATGTGATTATGGGTGATTTACCTGGACAGGGAATGACCTCGCGTGTAAATCGTGGTCATATAGAGTCCTTTGATGAATATCTTCTAGAAGTACAAACGTGGCTTCAGGCAGCTTATGAACAGGATCTTCCAGTGTTTCTATTGGGGCACGATCTTGGCGGGTTAATCGCCATTAGGCTGATTCAGGAAAATAAATTAAATATTGCTGGGGTTATTTTATCTTCCCCAACATTAGGCTTCGTTTATCAACCATCAAAATCTTTCCGGTTGGCGATGCGAGGAATCAATGTCGCAATGCCTACATATAAAATAAATCCTGAACTTACCGGTACGAAAGCGACGAGAAATCAAGATGTTTTAGAAGCAGACGGAGGCGATAGTTTGACGGTCAAGACGGTTTCTGTAAGATGGTACATTGAAACCATCGAAGCCATTGAACAAGCCTTTGAAAAAATTGACTCGATTCAAGATGTTCCAATGCTTCTCATGCAAAGTGGTGATGAGCAGATTACTGACAAGAAAGCCGTAAAGGATTGGTTCAATCACGTGGCATTGTCGGAGAAACGCTATAAAGAATGGCCAAAGCTGTATCATGAAATTTTTAATGAACCAGAGCGGAAAGATGTATTCCAATATGCGCTTGATTTTGTGCTTGGACAGTTAAAGGCAATTGGTTATGTATATGAATAGGAGGAAAACATGTCAATTCCACAAATGCCGATAAGTTTAATGTATAAAGTGTATCGGAAGGTTATGCCACAGGTTCATAAAGAGCTTCATTATTGGAAACAAAAAGCTGAGAAAATTCCAAGTGATGAATTGCGCAACCAAGCGTTAGCTAGCATAGAATCAAAAACCTTTCATTGTGAAGGTGGTTCAATTATGAGTTTGATTGCGATGGAGAATTATCCAAAAGCAATTCGTTTTATTGTTGCTTATCAGACAATCAGTGATTATTTAGATAATCTTTGTGATCGAAGTGTTTCGCTTGATCCACGTGATTTTGCCGCATTACATGAATCGATGGTAGACGCTTTAACGATTGAGGGAGAGCTCCGTCAGTATTATCGTGAACGACCAGGCGAGGATGATGGTGGATATTTAAACGCACTCGTCTTAACTTGTCGTGAAGAACTACAAGAGCTCGAGAATTATCCACTTATTTCGGACTACTTATATGAACTTTGTCGGTTTTACTGTGATTTACAAATTCATAAGCATGTTGAACAAGAAGAAAGAGTGCCACGCTTAAAAAGTTGGTTCGATGGTCATAAAGACCATTTGCCCGAACCAGAAATGCAATGGTACGAATTTTCGGCTTGTACGGGTTCAACATTAGGAGTCTTTTGTTTAGTTGCTTATGCATTAAGAGATGATTTTCGACCAGAGTTTGCGGACAGTATCAGAAATGGTTATTTTCCTTACATCCAAGGTCTACATATTTTATTAGATTATTTTATTGACCAAGAAGAGGATAAAAAGGAAGGAGATTTGAACTTCTGCTTTTATTATGAAAGTGAAGAAGCACTATTTAAGCGAATGCGTCATTTTCTAATAAACGCGGATCAGCATACTGCAGAATTACCACATCGCCGATTTCATCAGCTGATTAATCGTGGCTTATTGGGTGTTTATCTCTCCGATGAAAAAGTTCGCCGTCAAGCAAAAGTGAAAAAGTTAGCGAAAGAAATGATCAAAAGTGGAGGACCTATTAGTTGGTTCTTTTATTTAAATGGACGAGCTTACCGTGCTTTACAAAAGTCTTTTGGAACATAATGTTTGAATGGAAACTTTTATTAAAAGAGAAAAGCTTATTAAGCGTTAAAATCAGCCTTAGGATTTTAACAACAAACTTTACGAAAAAAGCCTATTAAAAACAATTTGTCGTGATTTTCAAATGATTGTTGCCTGTTTATAGTCTAAATACAAGTGCTACGTTTGTTTGATTTTTTAAGAAACAGGCTCTAACAAAAAATGCTCAGTGCTGACTAGGTCTCACTGAGCATTTTTTTAAGCGCGTTTTTCAATCGCAATAATAAAGGGTGCATGATTTTTTTGATTTAGAAACTGATATTTTAGTACATGTGCTTGATTTTGGTCCAAATTTTCCACATAAGATAACAACCGGTCACGTTCTATTTGACCTTCTGAATGACCATGATAAATGACCAATACGATAATTCCTTCTGGACGAAGCATATCAAGAATTTCTTCAATTGCAACAATGGTTGTATCTGGTTTAGTTACGATGCTTTTATCTCCACCAGGTAAGTAACCAAGATTAAAGATTGCTCCAGATACTTTCCCCTGTGATTCGGCAGGAATACAATTCCTTACTTCTTCATGGCCCTGTAGAAATAATGTAACACGGTCGTCTAACTGTTGGTTGGTTAACTTCTCTTTACAGGCGACAAGGGCTTGCTGTTGGATATCAAATCCGAATACTTTCCCAGTTGGACCTACAAGATCAGCCAGGAATAGGGTATCATGTCCATTTCCAACAGTGGCGTCAATGGCAATATCGCCAGGACTGACTGCTTTTTGTAACAGGGTTTTTGCAAACGGAAGGATTCGCTCTAATTTCATTTTACAATCCCTTCCATTTCTTTCGCGTAATATTTGCCTTGCCAACTATTGCGTCTTTTCAGTTCGGCATCAATCGAATTGAGCACTTCCCATTTATTGACACTCCACATCGGTCCGACCATTAAATCAATCGGACCATCTCCGGTAATCCTATGAATAATCATTTCAGGAGGCAAGATTTCAAGCTGATCACACACTAAGTTTACGTACTCATCGAAGCTTAAGAATTCAAGTAAACCTTTCTCATATTGCTTTATCATCGGAGTTCCTTTTAGTAAATGCAATAAGTGGATTTTTATTCCTTGAACATCTAGTTTAGTTACCTCGCGAACAGTTTCCATCATCATTTCGGGTGTTTCCAGTGGTAGGCCGTTAATCACATGGGTGCAAATCCGAATGTTATGTTTACGAAGTTTGTTTACACCTTCAATATAGGTTTGGTAATCATGTGCCCGGTTGATTAAATCGGCAGTTGATTGGTGTACAGTTTGCAATCCAAGTTCAACCCAAAGGTATGTCCGTTCATTCAATTCGGCTAGGTAATCAACAACATCATCTGGTAAACAATCGGGTCTAGTCGCAATTGATAATCCGACAACACCTTCTTGTTTTAAGACAGATTCATACTTTTCGCGTAATACATCAACTGGTGCATGAGTATTGGTGAAGGCTTGAAAGTAGGCCATATATTTGCCATCTTTCCACTTTGTATGCATTTTGTTTTTTATTTTTAAGAATTGAATTTCTAAATCTTCTGCCCGGTTGCCGGCAGAATCACCTGATCCTGAGGCGCTACAAAATGTACAACCTCCATGTGCGACTGTACCGTCACGGTTTGGACAGTCAAAGCCGCCATCGAGAGCTACTTTGAACACTTTATGACCAAATTGTTGGCGCAAATGATAGTTCCATGTGTGATACCGTTTATTATCGGTAGCATATGAAAACGGATTTAATTGACTCAAGTGGTGTAACCTCCATCTATTTCTATCGTTCACAAAAGGAATTGTAACACGAAGAAAGAGCTTATCCAATTGTCATTAAAAGAATGGAAGCAAAATACAACAAGGAATTGTGATAGGAAGCGTTAATATGAACAAAATAAAAGGGAAGCAGTTCCTGCTTCAAATGGTTGTTCCAATTTGCGTTTTAACGATAAAGGAGGGGCTTTCATTGGCGACAAGACAATCTGTCGAGGAACATCTCCAGCAATGTGAAGATGCAATCAGAAATGCCCAAGAACAGTTTAACAAGGCCAGTATGCAAGAACATTATGAGGATGTTTCGTTTACGGAAAGCATGCTCCAGATCGAACAGGCTTATAATGATATTGCTAAGCTTGCGCTAAGCTGTAATGGACAGCAACGTGAACAATTGCATCGCATGCGCCTTCAACTTCAACAAGTACAAAATAATATGATTTTGCTCGACCATTAAAGGGAGGGGAAGAATCATGAAAAAACGTTCAAAACAAAACAACCCAGAGCAAAAAACGCGCAATGGGGTAAACAACCAAGACATGGAATTTGGTTCCGACCGGGATTTGATTAAAGAAGCAAAAAAGAAATATGAAAAATCCGGAGGCCAACCAGTCAAATCGAAATTCCACCCAGAACCGGAACAATCGCGCTAAACGTTAACACAAATGGAAGAAAAATGGATGGTGCCTGGCACCATCCATTTTTCTTCCATTATTTCTGTTCACAAAACGGTTAAATCTGAGAAATTATTTCGTGATAATCGTCACAGCTAGTAGATAGTCGAAACGGGTTAAATAATAGTGAAGATATTACCAGGAATCGTTCATATGTAGAAAAAGTCAAAAAATCTTGTTCCCTTTTTAGTGTTTTTCCCTTGGGAACAAGTTTTTTGCGAAAATAATCGATTTGTTTGTGAAAATATTCACGTAATCGTCACAAAGTTCTATCAAGAAAGGAAGTATTGGACATGTTGAAAAAGGCTTTTGTATGGCCGTTGATTTTCACATTATTCATTTTGTTGACTCATTCAGTTGCTGCGGAGGAAAACCAAAATCCACTTCAAATGGAAGAGTTGACGATTCAGGTAATGCCTGAATTTGCATACCATCCAGAGGATACTGGAAAAAATAAATTGCCATTACTTGTCGGTTATCATGGTGCGTTGATAAACAATAGCGAACAACCACAGAGGGGTCAAATAGAAATCCCCCTCCCAATGGAAGAGGAAAATTTCAGGATTGGCTTTGTAGCAGATTATTCAAGTGATTTAACAGAGATGAATGAAATTGAGTACGAACTTGACCAAAAAAAAGGCACAATCACATGGACAACAACAGAGGATATCCAACCTCAAGAGCTTTATCGATTTGTGATCGAATACTATACAAACAGTATTCATGAAGGGGAAAAAACAAACACCCTCGAGTATAGTTTTAAAAGTTACACAGACATAGGTATGTTGAATTTGATTTTTGTGGAGCCGCTTAATACTGAGAGTATGAAGTTAGAGCCCGAAGCTGAATCCCACCAAAAGAATAGTTACAACATGAATATGTTTATGTACATGTCAAATGGAGTCAAACCAGGTGAAGAAAAAAACATTAAGCTCGAATATGATCGTGCAGAAGAAAGAACGACGGAAGAAGTAATGAATGACATGGTCGGTGGAACCTCTAATCACGGTGTTACTGCAACAAATAATGAAAAAATTCCAGTTTGGATGATTGTGACGGTTATTGGCGGCGTTTCCATTGTGATTGCGGCAGTTTTACTAGTTTTCTTAAGAAAGCGTTCGAAGAAAAGCAACGAAAAAGGCATTAGGAAGGAATCAGCATTAAACATTAAAAAAGCGAAATTAAGAGCCTTGCTTGTCGATGGAACGATCACAGAACAAGAGTATATCGAACTGTTAAAAAAAGTAGGGGGAGAGAAGTAAGATGTCGAAAAACCAAAAAATTATCACTGCTTTGTCGCTGATGGCGGCGGCAATCATAATTATGACTTTTGCATCAATGCCAAGTGCTGGAAGTAAAGAATTGACAATCTCTGATGTTATGGCAAATGCAGAGAAATATGATGGCGATTATATCATGACAGAAGGTTTATTAAATAAAGAAACTGTTCAATGGAATGCGGATAAAATCGAGTTGCAGTTCGAAATCTACGATGAAAATGAAACCAAACTCCCAGTTGTTTACAAAGGGGTTCAACCTGATAACTTCACAGAAGATGTCATTGTCATTGTCGAAGGGTTTATTAGTAAGAATGGTGTTTTCGAAGCAGAAAAAGTGATGACCAAATGTCCTTCAAAATATGAAGGCGAAGATATGGAAAATTACGATAGCGAAATGCATAAAGAGATTTATAAAGACGCACAGGAATAAAACAGATTGGTGGTTATCCGCATGTACTTAATTGGGAACATCACATTATACCTCGGTATAGTGATTGCAGCCTATACCATTATTGCCAATGTAATTGGAATAAGAAAACAGAATAATAAATGGATTGAAAGTGCGCGAGGAGGAGTTTTGTCCCTTTTGTTTGTCTCCTTGATTGCTTCGTTTTTGCTGCTCTACCTATTGGGAACAAGTCAGTTTCAATTTGAGTATGTTGCAGCCTATACAAGTCATAACCTTCCAATGGTGTACAAGCTTACCGCCTTTTGGGCTGGGAATGCAGGGTCCCTTTTATTATGGACAGTCCTACTAAGTGTTTACACAGCAATGCTAGTTTTTTCAAAAGAAAAACAAAATTCAATGATGCCATATGTTTCTAGTATTTTATCTTTAAATATTCTTTTCTTCTTTGTCGTCATGATTTTAGGAGGAAATCCGTTTGCAATGACAGAAACGATCCCAGCAGATGGAAAGGGATTAAACCCAATGTTACAGCATCCAGGGATGATTCTTCATCCGGTTACACTGTATCTCGGATATGTCGGTCTTGCTGTCCCGTTTGCGTTTGCAATTGGTGCTTTGATTTTAAGAAGAATGGATGCAGAATGGATTAAACTGACGAGAAGATGGACAATCACAGCTTGGTTGTTCTTAACACTAGGAAACATGATTGGCGGATGGTGGGCCTACCTTGAATTAGGATGGGGAGGTTACTGGGCGTGGGATCCTGTTGAAAATGCGAGCTTTCTTCCATGGTTAACCGTTTCCGCTTTCTTGCATTCTGTCATGATTCAAGAGCGAAAAGGAATGTTAAAAACATGGAATATTAGTTTAGTAATCTTGTCCTATTTATTAACACTGTTTGGAACCTTCTTAGTTCGAAGTGGAGTGTTAACAAGCGTACATGCATTTGGAAGTGGCCCTCTCGGTACCTATTTCCTTATATTCATGGCGTTTATGATGCTATTCTCCATTTATATTGTCATCTCAAGATATCAACTAATTAAAAAAGAAAGCATTCCAATAGAATCTTATTTTTCAAAAGAAAGTTCATTTTTATTAAATAACTTGATATTAGTTGCTGGAGCATTCGCGGTATTTTGGGGAACGATGTATCCGTTGATTTCAGAATCATTAAAAGGAACAAAAATAAATGTAGGAGCACCTTATTTTAACTCGGTAATGGCTCCAATTCTTTTATTACTTCTATTGTTAATGGCTGTTTGTCCGCTAATTGCTTGGCAAAAAGCAACAGTTGACCGTTTCTTAAAAAATGCAATTTGGCCATTTGCTGTTGGGGTCTTAGCAGCAATTATTCTTGTAGTAGTTGGGGTAAAAGGGACCTTTGCAATTATTGGTTTAGCCTCAACAGTGTTCATGTTTGCCACTCATGTGCAAGAGTTCCTCCAAGGAACCCGAGCGCGGATGAAAGCTACAAAAGAAAATATAGCGAAAGCCATTTATAAGTTAACGAGAAAAAATCAAAGAAGATATGGTGGTTATATAGTTCATATCGGTATTGCACTAATTGCTATCGGAGTTATTTCTTCGCATGCATACCCAGAAGATATTTTAAAAACAGTTGAACGCGGTGAAAATATTGCTATCGGTGATTATGTATTAACCTTTAACGGATTAACAGAACAAACAGAGAATGGAAATGGCATTGTAACAGCCGATTTAAAAGTTGATTATAACGGAAAAAACGTTGGTTCAATTAATCCAGAAAAAATATTTTATGAAACATGGCCAGAGCCTTCTACTGAGGTAGCGATAAAGACCAACTGGAAAGAGGATTTATATGTGGTATTAAGCTCTTGGGAAAATAGCGAAAAAATAACCTTACAAGTGAAGGTGAATCCATTTGTCAGTTGGATTTGGATTGGTGGAGGCATAATGGTCTTTGGTACAGCAATTGCCTTGATTGGTGGAAGAACGAACTCAACTGGCTTGCTGAAAGCATTTAGGGCAGGAAGGTGATAAAAGTGCGGAAGAAAATTTTACTTGCAGGCTTAATCATCTTAATGATTTTACCAGGAGGGACATCTGCGTTTACGGTAAATTCTCAGGAATTTAAAAATGTGATTAAACAACTTGATATGCAAGGTCATGCCGACCATGAGTTTTCGACATGCAGCATCCAAAAAGTATATTACGATGAAGTAATTGAAATGCTCAACGGAGGCATGTCTGAAGAAGAGATTATTCAATCGTATGTCAATGAATATGGACAAGCTGCTTTAAGAACCCCAGCTACAGATAAAAGTGGATGGATCGCTTGGGGAATGCCATTTGTTGGACTAGCTTCTGGAATTGCCATTGTCGGAGTTTGGCTTAGGAAGGTTAAAGGGAAGGCAACGGACACTTTTGATATAGCGGAAGTGAAATGGGAGTCTGAGACAGAAAAAGAAATTGCTGAAAAACTTTTTGAAGAAGAACGGATGAAGCATTTTTAAGGTTCTAAAACAGCTAAAAATGGAAGGTAAGTGATAATTCCATGGCAAATAGAAATGCAGGCATCGCTATCATAGAAATTGATTGAGCCTTAATATTACCGAGTGACTCTTCTGAAAGAGAAGACAAAGGAGTTGAGACAATGGACTTTATTTATTTAATCGTTGGATCTGCGATCATTCTCACCTGTTTCTATTTCGTTGTGTCTCCTTTTTTTTCCAGAAACGAGGGTAGATCAAGTGAAACGGATTCTTGGGAAAGTACTCTCACTCTTGATTCCGTCTATAGTGCAGTCAATGAACTTGAAATGGATTATTTGATGAAAAAAATCAAAGAGAAAGATTTTCTTCAGTTGAAAGAACAATATCAAATGATTGCTACAGAGTTGGTCAAGCAAGAAGGCAAACCAAAAAGGGAAACCAATAATAATGTTTCGCAAGCGGAAGAAGCTGAATTAGAATTGCTCCGCGAGTTGCAAAAACTTAGGAAGAAGAAAGGGAGATCATCATGAGTGGTCTTCCCGCATATCACCCCGAATGGATCATTCGGTTATGGTTTAGTACGCCTGGTCTTCAACAGTTAAATCCACATTATACATTATTTATTTTGACACTATTGACAATCATGGCCGTTTATTTGAAAAAAAAGCGCGTCAAAGAGGAGAAACCAGATGAAGAAGAGGAAGCGTTTAAGCACCTTTTAATGAAAAAAAAGGTGATTGAAGATCAAATCGAAGAGTTAACAAGAAGTTACGAAGAACATAGAATTTCATCGCAACAATATACACAAAAAAGAAACGAGTTTAAGAGGCATTTGGATCGAACGGTTTATGATTTACAACAATTTACGATATGAAAGAGTTGGAGACTATGCTCGAACTAAAAAATGTTACGAAGGTTCTCGGAAACAAGTTGATCCTTCGAAATATCAGTCTTTCACTGGGAGAAGGGGAAACTCTAGCAGTAGTTGGTCCGAACGGCGCCGGAAAGAGTACATTTTTTAAATGTACAGTTGGCTTGTTGCAACCTAGTGGGGGCGAAATCATTCTCGATGGTGAAATCATTAAGAAGAAATCAGTGGCAGTAAAGAAAAAGATTGGCTTTTTGGGACATGAATCGTTCTTATACAGCAACTTAACTCCATTTGAGAACTTAAAGTTTTATGGAAAGCTATACAAAGTAAGTGATTTGGAGCATAAATCTATGAATCTTCTAAAAGAAGTCGGTCTCTATCTTTTCCGTGACGTTCCGATTCGGTCTTTCTCAAGAGGAATGATACAAAGATTGGCGATTGCACGGGTGCTCCTAGCTGAACCGAATATATTGATGCTGGATGAACCGCATACGGGTCTTGATCAAGAAGCCGTTGCTTTACTAAATAAAATCATAAAAGAAAAACAGAAAAATGGGAAATCCATTCTTATTATTTCTCATGACTTTGAACAAGTTCATACGCTAGCTGACCGTGTTGCTATTCTAAAAAAGGGAGTAATTGTAGACACGATACAGTTAGATGGAAAGATGAGTCTCAATGAGATGAAGGAATGGTACGACAAGGTGGTGATGGGAGGTTGATCACAATCCTAACTGATGCACTTACGATTGCAGCTAAAGATTTAAGGAATGAATTTAAAACGAAACAAACATTTAGCATGATGGCTATATTCGCAGTTCTAGTGATTCTTGTCTTTAGCTTTGCATTTGATCCAACTAATAATGCCGTAAAGGCAGTCATTCCAGGTCTTGTCTGGGTTATTACCATATTTGCAGGTATTCTTGGATTAAATCGCTCATTTACTTCAGAATTAGAAAACGACTGTTTAACGGGTTTACGTTCAGGGCCCATTGATGCAACTAGCATATATCTTGGGAAAGTGCTTGCCAATTTTACCATTGTGACCTTGGTCCAAATCATTAGTATCCCAGTACTTTTTATCTTGTTTAATTACCGATTTACTGGTTCATATTTTTGGTTTATCTTGATTCTTTTTGCGGGGACTTTGGGATTTATTATCGTAGGAACTTTCTTATCAGCGCTATCGGCTAATGCGAAAAATAGTGAGATGCTGTTACCGGTATTATTGCTCCCGCTGCTTAGTCCATTAATGATTGCAGCTGTTCAGGCAATGAGGGCGGCACTTGAAAATGAAAACCTTGAAAATGCAGTTTCTTGGTTGCAATTGATGTCTGCCTACGATTTATTATTTTTTGCTGCATGTTTATTATTATTTGAATTTATTATGGAGGGCTCATGATGATAAAGATTAACAACTCCGGTCCGATTGATCGCGTCTTGTTTTATATTCTAGTACCTGCCTTTTTGATTAACTTATACTTAATTTTTGTTTGGTCACCTGTAGAAAAAGTGATGGGCGATGTTCAAAAAATCTTTTATTTCCATGTTGGGTCTGCTTGGGTTGCCTTTTTAGCCTTTTGCGTTGTTGGATTTTATAGTGTCTTAACTCTTATTAAACCCAAGATGGAACGATTTATATATGCAGGGATTTCTGCCGAAATAGGCGTTTTGTTTACAACATTAGCACTTTTAACAGGGATGATTTGGGGAAGAGCTAGCTGGAATACCTGGTGGACATGGGAACCAAGACTGATCACTACCTTAATTCTTTGGTTCATTTATGTAGCTTATTTGTTTGTCAGAAAAATGGAAGGTTCATGGGAGAAAATTGCGAAGCTGTCGTCCGTGTTTGGGATTATTGGAGTCATCAATGTACCAATCGTTTTCATGGCTACTCGTTGGTGGAATACAAAGCTTCACCCTGTCGTATTTGGCGAAGGAAAAGACCAAACAGGAGGAGGAATGGAACCCGAGATGTTAGCTACAATGTTCTTTAGCATCTTTACCATCACGGTTCTATACGTCTTCTTATTAAGAAAAGGCGCCCAAATTGAAAAAATGCGAGAGGTAATCAAAAAAGCAAAAACCAACATAATCAATAAAATTGCTAGTTAAAAAAAAGCGGAGCTGGGCAAGAAGCAGTTCAGCGTCCCTCTATCCGTGAACAATGGAAAGTTCAAAAACAAGAAAAAGACTTAGGAGGAAACAAAATGACATATTTATTAATGGGTTATTCAGTAATCTTTGCTTTGATTGCAGGATACATGATGATTTTAGGAAAGCGCCAAAAGCAAATTGAAAAGGAAATTAAGCAATTAGAGGAATGGAATCAAGAAATATAAAAAGCAGGTGAAGAGGATGGTCAAGAAGATTGTACCGATTTTCGTCATTGCTGCTGCGATCGGGGTTATAGGCTTTCTTATGAGTGGTCTAAGTGGCAAAGTCTCCGCTAACCCCGGGGACAAAGCAATTGAGTTTGAGTTGAAAGATATAAATGGACAAGTCTACCGTTTATCCGATTTTAAAGGGCAAATAGTGGTGTTGAACTTTTTCGCCACATGGTGTCAACCTTGTATCGATGAAGCCCCAGAGTTGGAAGCGTTTGGAGAAGAATATAAAGATGCTCAACTCATTATTATTGCTAAGGGCGAGTCGAAAATGAGAATGGAAAAATACATTAAGGAAAATAATTCAAAGCTACTATATCTATTGGATACGAAGGAAGAGACCTCTAATGAGTACAGTGTCATTGGTCAGCCAGACACACTCATTATTAATAAAGAGGGAATTGTTGTTGAACGTTTTACTGGACCAACAACGAAGGATCGTTTAATTGAACTAATTACAGAGAAAGTTTCATCCTAACCATGGTTTAAAGCACATTTGTGCTTTAAATAGATATTAAAGGATTGGGGAGGTGAAAGTGATGTTTAAAAGAGGCATAAGAAAGTTCTTATCGATGGATAAGCGAATGCTTTTATTTATTGGGGTTTTTACCGGGATCATTTTATCAGTCGTCACCGTAAAAGGTCTAGCTTATACGGATTCGCCCGAGTTTTGTGGCAGTTGTCATATTATGAACAATGTTCATGATTCCTTTGCCAACTCTACTCACGCGGAATTGTCTTGTAGTGATTGTCATTTACCACATGATACTTTGATCAATAAGTATACAAACAAAGCCAAGGCAGGGATTGGCCATGTTTACTACAATACGCTTGGTGAAGATAAGATTCCACAGGTTCTACATCCGACTGAGAATACCCAAGAAGTGGTCAATCAAAACTGTATTGATTGTCACCAAAGTACGTTGGACAATGTTTCGCATGATGCAAAAGATAGCTGCTCTAGCTGTCACCAAGCTATTCCCCACGGCAATGACTTTAAAACAGAAGATTATTTTAAACCAGCAAAATCAGGGGAGCTTTTAGAAAACAAGGGAGGTACAATGAATAATGGCTAGGAAACTAAAATGGGCATCTTTGCTCCTAGTCGCTGTCATGCTAATCCTATCCGGATGTGGCGCAAAAGAAGAGACTGCTGCAAATGAAGCGAAAACCGGGCTTAGTGCGGATGAAATCAGCAATGAAGCTTTTAAAGATCTCTTTCCTCTACAATATGACAGCTACTTGAAAAATGAAGAAATGGAAGACACCAAATACAGTGGTTCAGAAAAACGATCTAAATTTGATCATGATAAGGAACCATATTTACCGATTCTATTTAATGGGTATGGATTTGCGACAGAGTATAACGAAGATCGCGGACATATCTATGCGCTTGAAGATGTCCGGGAAATTGCCCGTATTACAGATAAATCTGTTGGTTCATGTTTAACTTGTAAATCAACAGCTGTCCCACATATGATTGAAGAAATGGGCGATGATTATTGGGGTGGCAATTTCAATGAAGAGATCTGGCCAAAAGCTGAATCAATGGGACACTCACCAATTGGTTGTTCGGACTGCCATGATCCAGAAACGATGGATCTACGTGTAACTCGTCCCAGCTTTATTAAAGGGATGGAAGCGCAAGGTATCGACATGTCTAATCCAACGAAAAATGATATGAGAAACTACGTTTGTGGTCAATGTCACGTAGAATATTACTTCGCTGCAGATAATAGTGAAGTAACATACCCATGGGATAATGGCTTCAAACCAGAAGATATGTATGAGTACTATGAAACAGTGGCAAAAGAAAATGGTTTTAATCAGGACTGGATCCACAACGTTTCTGGGACACCAATTCTGAAGGCTCAGCATCCAGACTTTGAAACCCATATGACTGGACCACACGGTGAAGCTGGCGTTACTTGTTCGGACTGTCATATGCCGTACGAACGTGCAGATGGCAAGAAGAAAATTTCTTCTCACCATTGGCAATCACCACTGAAAACAATGGAACAGTCTTGTGCGACATGCCACAGTAACCGCGATTTAGACGAGTTAGAAGAACGTGTTATGGATATTCAAGAAACACATATGGAAGCATTGCATAAAGCAGAAGATGTTTCAATCACTTCCCATTACTATGTCAACAAAATGATTACGTCAGGTGTTAGTGAGAATAAAATTAAAGCAGCTCAAGAACATGTACGTAAGGGGCAATGGTTCTGGGATATCGTAGCTGCAGAGAGTGCGGCAGGTTTCCATAATCCGCAAGGAGCGATGGACACATTAAAAATGTCTTCTGAAGAATCCTTTGCTGCAATTAAACTTGCAACAGAAGAACTAGTGAAAAAAGGCGTAAATATAGAGGAATTAGATAAAGAGATTGAGAAAGTAAAAAAGGCTGTGTACGAAGAAGTAGATAACTTCAAAAAGAAGGATTTAGCGACAAACGACTATTTCCCAGCACAACAGCCAAAATAAAGAGATAAAAAATTTCGAACGAAAACACTGTGCAAATAGGAATTTGTGCAGTGTTTTCTTTAGTTTAAACAGGAGTTTTTCCGGTGTCAAGCATTACAGATAAAAACGATTCACAACGTTCATTTAGTAATTTGAGATCGAGTCTAGGGACCATTTTTTGCATTTATTTCACTATTTTGATTGTGGATTTTTCTATTGCATGTTTTGACTAAAACCCCTAAAATTACTTAGGTTATTGAAACTTAATTATTTTTATAGATAGGAGTTATGACAATGCCTAGAGCCTTATGGCTGCTAGTAATTGGGATGGCGGTAAATGCAACAGGCTCTTCTTTTTTATGGCCTTTAAATACAATCTATATTCACGAAAATCTCGGAAAATCATTGACGGTTGCAGGGTTTGTCCTCATGCTCAATTCAGCAGCAACAGTAGCTGGTAATTTAATCGGTGGAACATTATTTGATAAGCTAGGTGGCTATAAATCTATTTTACTTGGAATTGGGATTACGATTATGGCCTTATTTGGTCTTACGATTTGGAACGGTTGGCCACATTATATAATTTTCTTAATCATTGTCGGCTTCGGTTCGGGAATTGTCTTCCCTTCCATTTTTGCAATGGCTGGAACGGTTTGGAAAGAAGGTGGAAGAAAAGCATTTAATGCCATATATGTAGCACAAAACCTAGGTGTCGCCATTGGATCTGCACTTGGTGGTTTTGTTGCAGCCTACTCTTTTGGCCTGATCTTTTTAGCCAATGCACTACTTTATGCGGTGTTTTTATTAATCGCCGTTTTTGGTTACCGTGGAATTCAAGTGAATACACGGGCGCATACAACTGTCATCCAGGAAAATGGTGCTGTTAGAAATCATAGTAAACTTTATGCATTATTGATATTATGTGCGGGTTATTTACTTTGTTGGGTTGGATACTCACAGTGGTCCGCAACGGTGTCTGCTTACACAGTAGAGTTAGGGATTCCTCTTAAACAATACAGTCTTTTATGGACAGTAAACGGTGCCCTTATTGTACTTGGGCAGCCGATTTTAAATCGTTTGATTCGGGTGTTTGAAAATAATTTGAAACTTCAAATTCAAATTGGTATGGTCATTTTCATGGGCTCGTTTATTGTTCTTGCAGGAGCAGAGCAATTCTCTGGGTTTTTTACAGCAATGATTATTCTTACAATCGGTGAAATGCTTGTATGGCCAGCAGTACCAACGATTGCAGACGCATTAGCTCCAAAAGGACGAGAGGGTTTCTACCAAGGAATCGTGAATAGTACCGCTACCGGAGGGAGAATGATTGGGCCATTATTAGGCGGAATTATGGTTGATTTGTACGGAATGACGGCTTTATTTACCGTCCTAATCATCTTAATCATTGTTGCCATTTTTACAACTGCAATTTATGACCGTAGTTTAAAGAAACAAGCAATGCTGCAGACCTATACTCCAGAAACTGGGAAATAAAGTTATAGAATAAGAGCGGGTAAAAGAACCTAACTAGGATGCTTTTATCCGCTCTTTGTTTTGGCTTTATCTTATCTTATCTTATCTTATCTTATCTTATCTTATCTTATCTTATCTTATCTTATCTTATAGCAAGGCTCTTTGCTCAAACTTTGTTGCTCTTGAACAAAAAACACTTAAAAGCTAGGTTATTCAAAAAATAGCAGCATTTTGTGAGAAATTTGCATACTAATTTTAAATATATGAAATGACTGCAATGTCGTTAACATCAACCTTAGGATTTTAACGATAAACTTTACGAAAAGCAGCCTATAGTAAAGTTCAAAACTAGCTTATGCTTCTAGGGAGTGGTTTCCATCGTTAACGAAAATCTTCTCTTTTTCTTAGAGGTCGTCAATAATGATGTAAGTTGCCTTGAATGGACCATGTACTCCGACAACAAGTTGCAATTCAATGTCAGCAGAATTACTTGGACCGGAAATGAAATTGATACATGCAGGAAGTGATTTTCCATTTAAATGTCTTTCACGCAGCTTTTTTGCTGCTTGTGTCATGCGAGGCACGATGCTGCTTTTAGGTACTAGGGCTATATAGGTTTTAGGAAGAAAGTTAACAGTACGGCCGTGGTCTTTGCTACTAAGCATGACAACAGTTGCCGATTCAGCTAAAGTGTATTCACTTATTGTAATTCCAATGTTCGCTTTTTCTGCATAGTTGATATTGGTACTCGCTGAGTTGAAATCCCACTCATGATAATCAATCTCTTGCTTTGCCCACTCATTGGTAAATAACTCTTTTAACCCCCACTCCGCGAAACGGTCATCTTTCCAAGTGACCACAGGCCCGCCACCATAATTCTGGACCGCTCCATTTAATGTAGACCCTAAATTGGATTTTGTCGTGTTAATGACTGTTGTATGAATTTTTTCACAATGATCAGTTAATACTTGGACAAGGTCATCCTGTGACGCTCCTTTTAAAACCTCGTCTTGAGGGTTATGTTTCCAAGTCGGTCTATTGACGGGTGTTGTGAGTCGGTCACGACCAAGGTTATTGGCAATATTATTTAAAAATGCTTCTCGGTTTTGGATGGCTCCGGCCATGAAGTACCTCCGCCTTTCTCTCGGTTCTTAAACCAATCTCTAAATCTTTCTTTATTAGGAGCTGGGAAATCTCTAACTTCTGTCCATGCTTTTAGCGGTCCAGGTCCTTTGGTAATTTTATCTTCACTTGTAAATGGGTTCATTGCTGTCGGAGCAATTTTTGAACCCCACTTATATAGAGTTGGTGAGGCAGCACCCAGACCAAAAGCTTTCATCAGCAATTTTTCAGAAACAGGAGCTTTGCCTTCTTTTTCAACAATAACCTGACGGTGTTTATGCAATAATTCGTGTAATGGGATTTTTACCGGACAAACTTCAGAACAAGCACCGCAAAGGGTCGAGGCATAAGGCAACTCTTTGTAATCCTCATACCCACCAAGGAGAGGAGAGAGCACCGCACCAATTGGTCCGGAGTAAATCGAACCATAAGAATGACCACCTACATGACGGTATACAGGACAGGCATTGACACAAGCCGCACAGCGGATACATTGGAGAACCGATTGGAACTCTGTCCCAAGAATCTTTGAACGCCCGTTATCAACGATTACCAGATGAAAATCCTCAGGGCCATCTACATCCAATTCTTCCCGTGGTCCGGTTAGTACGGTCACGTAACTAGGTAGCTTTTGGCCGACAGCGCTTCTTGTTAACATGCTGACAAGGACTTCTAATTCTTCAAAGGTTGGAACCAATCTTTCCATCCCCATGACCGTAATTTGTGTCTTTGGTAGTGAGGTAACGAGATCGGCATTTCCTTCATTTGTCACTAGTGCGAAGGAACCTGTTTCAGCCACTGCGAAATTACAGCCAGTAATGCCAACATCTGCTGTTAAATAATCTTGTCGCAACATTTCACGGGCATGCCATGCAAGTTCGGTTGGATCAGCTGACTTTTTGTAGCCAAGTTTTTTAGTGAAAACGTCGCGAACTTGTTCCTTATTTTTATGTAAAGCGGGTGCGACAATATGGGATGGTGGGTCATGATCATCGACTTGGAGAATGTATTCCCCAAGGTCTGTTTCAATCACTTGGCAGCCAACTTCCTCAAGGCTCGCATTTAAATTGATTTCTTCCGTCACCATTGATTTCGACTTTACAACTTTTTGAGCGTTTTTACTTTGTACAACTTCTTTTATATACTCATTTGCTTCTTCAGCAGTTTCTGCAAAGAAAACATTTCCACCTCGTTTTGCAACATTGTCACTCAATTGTTCCAAATAGTAATCTAAATGTTCGAGAACATGTTGGCGGATTTCTTCGCCATGGGAACGCCATTCTTCCCAATTCCCTAGTTCCTCGATCGCGTTCAAGCGGCGTGCACCGATGTTGTCCTGAGCTCCTGCAACTGCGCCTCGCATGAAAGAATTATTAATGCCTTTTTCGACGCGCTCACCGAAACGTTCATTGCCGATTTTCATTGGCATCGAAAATCGCCTCCATTCTAAAAAGGTAATGGCTTACTAGATTATACGATTTAACGACTATTCAAAATTTCAGCAATATGCATCACTTTGATCGGCTTACCTTGACGATTGATTCGTCCGCCGATATTCATCAAACAGCCTGCATCAGCTCCAATTACGTACTCCGCATCGGTTTCTTCCACATGTCGCACTTTTTCGTCAACCATTTGCTCCGATATTTGCGCCATCTTGACAGAAAAGGTTCCACCAAATCCGCAGCATTGTTCTTTACCTGGTAGCTCTACAAACTCTAAACCTTTTACTTTGCTTAAGAGAGTCATAGGAGCTTTCTGGACGCCTAATAATCTAGTCATATGGCAGGAAGTGTGGTAGGTTGCTTTTCCTTCTAAACATGCGCCGACATTCTCAACCTTTAAAACTTCAATAATAAATTGGGTGAGTTCATAGGTTTTGGCCGCAAGCTTTTTTGCTTTTGGTTCCCATATTGGATCTCCTTTAAACACATGTTGGTACTCATGAAACATATAAGCGCATGAACCTGAAGGACAAACGATATACTCCGCATGTTCAAAGGTACCGATCATTTTTTTCATTGCATCCTTCGATTCTTTGACATAGCCGCTATTATAAGCTGGTTGTCCGCAACAAACTTGTGTTTGTGGGAAATCTATCTCACAACCTAAGCGCTCTAGCAATTCAACCGTGGCTTTGCCGACATCACTTTGAAACATATCCACTAAGCAGGTTGCAAAAAGAGTTACTTTCATTATTTATCTCTCCCTAGTTATTAAAGGATAAAAAAAGCGTGATTTAAGTGAAATTAGTCAATTTACGATTGTCTATTCAGAATATTTAATTAAAATAATACTACTATAAACTATGTAAACAATGAAAGTGAAATCGGCTAATTTTCAATAAATAATAAAATCGGTAAAAATAAATTCAAAATAGATTTTTATTTTTCTGTGAATTGGTTATAATGGGAAAGTCACAGCTATTATTTGGTTGCATAGAATAATGGAGATTATTAAAGTGAAATGGACGCAGGCCAATAGAACTACTGCTTGCATCTCATGCATAAATTGTTTACAATAGATTTACTTTCATAAAGATGGACGTTAATGAAGGAGTAGTAGTGGTGTAAGTCTGACAGGAAGAGAGCTGACGGTAGGTGCAAGTCAGTCTGACTCATCATGAACTCGCCTTTTAGTCGCTGGTGTGAACTAATAGTAAGGCTGGCCGTTTTCCGCGTTAAGGATGAATGAAGCGAGTGACTTGTCACTAATGTGGGTGGTACCGCGGGAGAATCTATACATATCCTCTCGTCCCTTTTTATAGGGACGGGAGTTTTTTTATTTTTAACTCTAAAAAATCTAATTGATTTTCGTGTTATTAAAGGTAGCATAAATCAAATTAGGTTAGCTGAGCCTTATTTTAGAAGCTCACATAAAAGATAGCTGGATATTTTAACGGTAAATCAGGAGGTAAGAAACATGAGCTTTGAACATCATGAAATTGAAAAAAAGTGGCAAAAGTATTGGGAAGAAAATAAATCGTTTAAAACAACGGAAGACGAAGGGAAAAGAAAATTTTATGCGCTGGATATGTTCCCATATCCATCTGGAGCAGGGCTACATGTAGGACATCCAGAAGGATATACAGCGACTGATATTCTTTCTAGAATGAAAAGAATGCAAGGATACAATGTGTTGCATCCCATGGGTTGGGACGCTTTCGGACTTCCTGCGGAGCAATATGCACTTGATACAGGAAATGATCCTGCAGAGTTTACAAAGCATAATATTGATAACTTCCGTCGCCAAATTAAGGCATTAGGATTTTCATATGATTGGGACCGGGAAGTAAACACAACCGACCCTTCTTATTATAAGTGGACACAATGGATTTTCTTAAAGCTTTACGAAAAAGGGCTTGCTTATATTGATGAGGTTGCGGTGAACTGGTGTCCAGCTTTGGGAACCGTATTGGCAAATGAAGAAGTCATCGATGGAAAGAGTGAGCGCGGTGGCCATCCGGTTGAACGCCGTCCAATGCGACAGTGGATGCTGAAAATCACTGCCTATGCGGATCGTTTGCTTGAGGATCTTGAAGAACTGGATTGGCCTGAAAGCATTAAAGATATGCAACGCCATTGGATTGGCCGTTCAGAAGGAGCGGAAGTAACGTTTGATATTGAAGGACATGACGGTACATTTACGGTCTTTACAACTCGTCCTGATACATTGTTTGGAGCAACTTATGCTGTACTAGCTCCAGAGCATCCGCTTGTTGACCAGATTACTTCAGCTGATCAGCGTGAAGCTGTGGAAAGCTATCTAGAACAAATTAAAAGCAAAAGTGATTTAGAGCGTACGGATCTTGCGAAAGATAAAACTGGTGTATTCACAGGTGCTTACGCAATTAATCCAGTTAATGGGGCTAAAATGCCAATCTGGATTGCGGATTATGTATTAATGAGCTATGGAACTGGTGCCATCATGGCTGTTCCAGCACATGATGAGCGTGACTATGAGTTTGCGAAAAAATTCGATTTGGAAATTAAAGAGGTTGTTGCTGGTGGAAACGTTGCTGAAGAAGCTTATACCGGTGATGGAGACCATGTCAACTCCGAGTTCCTAAATGGAATGAACAAAGAAGAAGCCATTAGTAAAATGATTGCTTGGCTTGAAGAAAAAGAAATTGGAACGAAGAAAGTGACGTACCGTTTGCGCGATTGGCT
The DNA here is from genome assembly GCF_023715205.1 of Mesobacillus maritimus. Classification (GTDB taxonomy): domain Bacteria; phylum Bacillota; class Bacilli; order Bacillales; family Cytobacillaceae; genus Mesobacillus_B; species Mesobacillus_B maritimus_C. Next base: position 71,887 of record NZ_JAMBNR010000015.1, on the reverse strand, counting down.
ATTTAGCCGCCAACGTTATTGGGGAGAGCCAATTCCAATTATTCATTGGGAAGATGGTACAATGTCCGCTGTTCCAGAAGATCAGCTGCCGCTTGTCCTTCCGAAAACTACTGAAATCAAGCCGTCGGGAACTGGTGAATCTCCACTTGCGAACATCGATGACTGGGTAAATGTAGTGGACCCTGAAACCGGGAAAAAAGGTCGTCGCGAAACAAACACAATGCCACAATGGGCGGGTAGCTGCTGGTACTTCTTGCGCTACATTGACCCTAAAAACGAAGAAGCCTTAGCTGATGCGAAAAAGCTAGAAGAGTGGCTACCAGTTGATATTTATATCGGTGGAGCTGAGCATGCCGTGCTTCACTTGCTATACGCACGTTTCTGGCATAAATTCCTTTACGATATTGGTGTTGTTCCTACAAAAGAACCATTTCAAAAGTTATTTAACCAAGGAATGATACTTGGTGAAAACAACGAAAAAATGAGTAAATCAAAAGGCAATGTCGTCAACCCGGATTCCGTTGTGGATAGCCATGGTGCAGACACGTTAAGATTATATGAAATGTTCATGGGACCTCTTGATGCGAGCATTGCTTGGTCAACCAATGGGTTAGATGGATCTCGTCGTTTCCTTGACCGGATTTGGCGTTTGTTCGTGGAAGAAAATGGAGAACTTAGTGCAAAAGTTAAAGATGGTGCCCCTGCTGGGGATTTAGAAAAGGTTTATCACCAAACAGTTAAAAAAGTCACTGAGGACTTTGAAGGACTTCGTTTTAATACAGCCATCTCTCAACTGATGGTATTTATAAATGAAGCCTATAAGGCAGAGGCTCTTCCTAAGAGTTATGTTGAAGGCTTTGTAAAGCTTTTAGCGCCAATTTGTCCGCATATCTCTGAAGAACTATGGGAGAAGCTAGGTCATAAAGAAACAATCAGCTATGCAGCGTGGCCAGCATATGACGAAGCAAAATTAGTCGATGATGAAATTGAAATCGTGATTCAAATTAACGGTAAAATTAAGGCGAAAATGAAGGTTCCAGCAGATGCGACAAGAGAAACGCTAGAACAAATTGCGATGGGTACGGATTCTGTAAAAGAACAGATTGATGGAAAAACTGTTCGCAAAGTGATAGCTGTACCAGGAAAGCTTGTCAATATTGTGGCGAATTAATTTAATGAGAAGGATGGAGTTGCTTTTTGCGACTCCATCTTTTTTTGAATGCTGAGAGAGAGCATCTTGGAAATGAATGCTAGACGTTTTTTATAAAAATAGATCTAGTAGAAATTGCAGTAAACTATTTGAGGTTGAACCTTTTTTAGAAAATAGTGAAATAAGAAGTGTTTATAAGCGGGCTTTTTTGCATATCCTAATAGATTTTGTATAATGAAATGGAATGTTTGTATTGATAATAAGGGGTTGAGAATGTGGATCATATTGAAAAAATTACAACGGATGAACTTCAAGCAAAACTAGAAGCAGGCGAACAGTTGGATCTTATCGATGTCAGAGAAGATGATGAGGTAGCAGAGGGAATGATACCCGGCGCTATACATATCCGTATGGGGACGATTCCAGATCATCTAGACCACTTTGATAAAGACAAAGAATATATTTTTATTTGTCGCTCAGGAAACCGTAGTGGTCATGTATGCCATTACTTACATGAACAAGGATACAAGGTTCGTAATATGGTCGGTGGCATGATGAATTGGAACGGTGAGAAAGTTTTTTAAAATGATAACGAAAAAGCTGATTTCTTAAATGGAGGGAATCGGCTTTTTTTGATAGTTTGAAGAATCCATTTGTTAGTTCTTGTACAAAGTACTCATACCAGGTATCTCTTCTTTCGTACCTTCGGCTCTAGGCTGGTGTTTTGCTGGTAGGACCAACAAATGCTTCTTTTTTTGCTGGCCCTAAATTTCTGTTATTTTTGAGTAACAAGTTCTTTATCTTTTTCAGGCTGGTTTTCAGCTGCAAGGTAGTCATAGACTACTTGTGTACGAGGTAGAGTTAAGTCCGTTAAAATATGCGAAGCATAAACCACCTCATGCACTGGTAAGTCAGCCAATGGCGCTAGAACATGGGCAAATAATTGCAAACGAGCAGGGGACTTCCATGCTCCTTTAATTGTCACATCTTTAATTTCTCCACGTACTAATTCACAAATACGTGCTTGTCCATTCTGGCCACGTAAATGTTTTAACATAAAATAAGGCTTACAGATTTCTTCGCGCGCCTCCTCAACATCTAATGGTACATGTTTATACCCCATTGTCGCTGTTGCGACCCGTAAAGAACCATAGTCAAGTGTTCCGACAAGTGTATCAGAATCTACGAACATATTCGCTTTCCCTAGCTTTTTTGGATAGGCGCCAATTTCACGACCTGAAGCAATTGCTCCAAAATTATCTAAATACATGCAGTGGATATAATCGCCTTTTTCCCCGTTATATGTAACTGGAATGACTTGTCCACATTCCACATAAGACCCTAGTCCAGATACATCTGGCATGTTGATGACTTCAAATTTTACAATTGGCTCATCGATCTCAAGTGGTTCAGGAACAATTTTTCTAAGGGCTTCAATATCTGTTCGATAATAAATGTTAACGAATTCGCGGTTATTAAATCGATATGGCCCGCGCGGAAATGCTGGCGCATCCAATGGAGTGCTAATCTGTCTTGTAATATCCTCTAATTTCATTCTCATCTCATCCCCTCTTTTACGTTTGAAAGTTATCCTAGGATAATAAAATAACTTGGTAAAACTTTTCACTTTTGGTTGAATATATGCTTAATTGTACTACCTTGCCACATTTTGTCAACTGAATTTTCTAATAATTTTGTGATTTAAAAATTAAGTTAGGAGGACCTATTGTTAAAATTGTTAAGGGCCGCTGACGTCAGTAATAATAGTAATTTGAAAGCGTTTACTATTAACAGGCAGTAGGTGGAGATCAATCTTTTTAGTTCAAAAAAATCCTCCGCAGGGCCTTGGACATTTCGAGAATTTTGTGAATATTGTAGAAAATATTGGAATTAGAATTGACAGAAAATTATTCGAAGGGTTATTATTTTATTATGCAGTTACATACCAACCAGTTAGTATCAAACCTAGAAATCAGAAAAATCATAGAGGGGGAATGGATGATGAGCGCTACGCTTGATCAAATCCAGACAGGGGTTCAATTTTTAAGTGCTGATGAAGCAGTAAAAAAGATACCTAAGGCAGCATCTATTATGGTAGGAGGGTTTGGCTTCCCAGGAATGCCTCGCCATTTATCGAGAGCGTTGGTGGAACAGACAGACATTGACGAACTCACCTTAATCATGAACAGCCTAGGAAGTGTTTCAACTCTAAATGCTTTGTTTGAACAGAATCGTATTAAAAAAGTGATCGGAAGTTTCTTTTCGACAAACAAAGATTTAGTGAAAGCATACCGTGAAGGAAAAGTAGAAATCGAACTTTTACCTCAAGGAACTTTAACAGAAGCAATCCGTTTAGGCGGAGCTGGAATCCCAGCATTCTTTACTCCAACAGCTGCAGGCACGGACTTGGCAAAAGGGAAAGAGACTCGTGTCATCAACGGCAGGGAGCATGTACTAGAACACTCCTTAACGGCGGATGTTGCAATCATTCGAGCACATAAAGCGGACAAAGCGGGGAATCTTGTTTATCGAAAAACCGCACAAAACTTCAATCCAGCAATGGCCACAGCGGCGAAATTAACGATTGTTGAAGTGGACGAAATCGTTGAAATTGGAGAATTGAATCCCGATGAAATCATGACTCCATTTATCTTTGTTGATATCGTTGTTAAAAGGGAGGAAGTATAATGAGTGGTTCAGTAAAGCATTATATTGCATGGCGTTGTGCCCAGGAATTACAATCTGGTGTCGTGAATTTAGGAATTGGCATTCCAACATTAGTAGCGGATTATTTACCAAAGGGTCTCGTTACTTTGCACTCTGAGAATGGGATTCTAGGTGTAGGGCCAGAGCCAGATCCAAATGAATTCGTTGTTGATCCTGAATCCATCGAACTTGTAAATGCTTCAGGAGTCCAGCCGATCACAGCTTTACCACATGCCTCCTATTTTGATAGTTCCCTATCCTTCACGATTATGAGAGGTGGCCATTTGGATGCAACCGTTATTGGAGCATTACAGGTGTCTGAAACAGGGGACTTAGCAAGCTGGGCAGTTCCTGGGAAGGATGTTCTTGGCGTTGGGGGCGCAATGGACCTCGTCATCGGTGCCAAACGTGTTATTGCCGCAATGTCCCATTTATCACCAAAAGGGGAGCCTAAGATTTTACCAGAATGCACCTACCCACTTACTGCTAAAAACAGAGTGGATACCATTGTCACCGAATACGCAGTCTTTAAGTTCCGCGAAGGACGCATGTACTTAGTCGAAATGGTGGACGAGATCTCTTTGGAACAACTAAAAGAAATGACACCAGCGTCCTATGAAGTAGCAGAAGACCTTAAAGTAGTTAAGCGCGAATCTATCGGGGACCCGGTTTTAGTATAATCGAGTAAGGATGGGGCAACCATTGAAGCTGATACCTAGGAGGGGAGGTATCGGCTTTTTTGGGTTTATAAATAGGCATTTATTTGGTAGTCAGTGTTAAATAGGATTTGCGTATACAAATTTTGGGTTAGTAAAAAGGGAATGCTAGAGAGAGCTAGTGTACCCAAAATCAGTGTGGAGAAGGAAACAGGGAAGAAGAGTTAGCGTTCCCAAAAACAGTGTGGGGGAATCATAAAGGGAGCGAAGGTGAGAGCTAGCGTTCCCAAAAACAATGTTAGGAATAAAAAAGGGAACGCAAGGAGAGTCTAGCGTTCCCAAAAACAGTGTTAGGAATAAAAAAGGGAACGCAAGAGAGAGCTAGCGTTCCCAAAAACAGTGTTAGGAATAAAAAAGGGAACGCAAGGAGAGTCTAACGTTCCCAAAAACAGTGTTAGGAATAAAAAAGGGAACGCAAGGAGAGTCTAGCGTTCCCAAAAACAGTGTTAGGAATAAAAAAGGGAACGCAAGGAGAGTCTAACGTTCCCAAAAACAGTGTTAGGAATAAAAAAGGGAACGCAAGGAGAGTCTAACGTTCCCAAAAACAGTGTTAGGAATAAAAGAGGGAACGCAAGAAGAGTCTAGCGTCCGAGAAAAGTAAACATTGAAGCTTCCCTACACTATTCATAATAGCTATACTTCCCCTTTTCTACGAATCTATAATTCCCCCTAAGTACGACCCTTATCACCTTTTTAGACCCAATTCCCCCACACCACTCCCAAACACGATTAGTCGTCACTTGCCTTTCTGGAAAGAGCATTCTAAACTCACCTATGCTTCGCATCACTGCCGCTTCGAAGGCTTCGGCAAAGCCACAGTCATGACAGAGAACTTGTTTCTTCACAAGTGAGGTTCTTAAAGATTGACACGAACAACAAGAAACTCCTTTTTGAAGTTGTTCATACTCATAGGTTGGTAATTTGGAATAAAGGGATTCTTGGATATTCTCGGATAGCAGTTTTTGGGCTAGTTTTTTATGACGTTCATGAAGTTTGGATGATTTAGTATTGAGGTTTTGGTAAAAACGTTTAAGCTGTGTTGGATACACAATGGATTTGTTAGCAGGGGCATGATATAGATGAAATCCGTGATTGATAAAAATGAGGTAACTTTCTATCGGGATGTTGAATCCGAGTGTTTGGAGCATTTGACGGAGCAATGTTTCGCAACGTTTGCTTTGGTGAAGGGGGTTCTTCACTTCTTTTCCAGAAGAGTTATAGAATCCATTATCCTTATAAGAATAATCGCCTTCATAATTTTTAACATCGAATACGTAGAGGGTGTCTTGGGTGAGCATCCACGTATCAATTTGAAACTGGGAGTTATTTACTTCGTATAGCAGATTATGTAAAACGAGTCGCTCTTCAACCAACTTTTCAATCCAGAGGTCGTTTAATCGTTCGCCTTCATAACCCTTCTTTAAAACCAAATAATACTGTTTTTCTTGTTCAGGAAGCTGCATTCTTCCATGTAACACCTCCATTACAATTAATAATTGTGATTTAGCACGCGGTTTAATCAGCAAAACATCCACATCCTTTCATTCCTATTTTACGAGGAAAATTATTCAGAACAATACGTCTGAAAATTTAATTTTTTGTCAAGAATGATAAAAAATGGCAAGGGAGAGGAAAAAGGGTGATTCAAGTAAAGGTGTTCGATCATGAGCATGAAAAAGATCTTGAAAAAGAGATGAATCGGTTCCTCAAACAAATGGATGAGGATCAGTTAGTGGATATAAAGTACAACGTAGCGGCACTTGTTGAAGAAGAAGAAGAGGATGACCAAATATATTGTTTTAGTGCGATGGTAATTTATCGGGCCTGACGTCAAAGTGTCAGGCCCGATTTCATTATCCAGATGTAACAAATTGCGCTGCATTGGTCCCGGCTAACCTTCCCGTCACTAAAGCGGAAGTGATATTATAGCCACCTGTGTAACCGTGAATATCAAGAATTTCTCCACAAAAATATAAGCCATTCATGAATTTTGAAGCCATCGTTTGCGGTTCAATTTCTTTTACGGAAATCCCTCCACCGGTGACAAAGGCTTTTTCAAGTGGCTGGGTGGCATTGACGGTGAAGCGGAAGTTTTTACAAAGATGGACAAAGTTGCGTATTTTCTCTTGAGAGAGTTGACCGCATTGAGCGGAAGGGTCAATTTCGCTTCTTTCTAGTAAAAATAACAAGTATCGTTCAGGAGCGAATCCTTTTAAAACATTTTTTATCGCTTTTTTCGGTTCAGCTTTTAATTGTTGACTAATCTCTTGAAAGAGGGGACCTTCCTTCGAGTCGGGACAAACATCTAAGTTCATGGTGACTCGTTCAAGATTCCATTTTTTCATTGCCTTGACAACAAACTGACTACAGCGAAGCACGGCTGGACCGCTGACGCCAAAATGGGTAAAGATCATATCCATTTGATGAGTGACCAATGGTTTTCCTTTCGGATTGAGCACACTTAAAGCAACACTTCGTAAGGAAAGTCCTTGTAACGCTTTTTCTTTGATAAAAGGTTCGTCTGATAAAAGCGGCACTTCGGTTGGGAACAATTCCGTAATCGTATGTCCAGCTTTTTCAGCCCATGCATAACCATCACCGGTTGAGCCTGTGTGTGGAACAGATTTTCCACCAACAGCAATCACTACACTTTTCGTTTCAAACGATTCACCAGTCATCAATTCCACTGAAGACACATTGCCATTTTTGTAATGGACATCGCGTACAGGAGAATTGACTCTGATCTCAACATTCAATTGAGCTAATTTGTTTAATAATGCATCAACTACCGATTGAGCTTTATTGCTCACCGGAAACATTCGTCCGTGGTCTTCTTCTTTTAATTCAATTCCTAATTCTTCAAAAAAAGAGATAATGTCTTCATTGTTGAAAATTGAAAAAGCACTATATAGAAATCGTCCATTCCCAGGGATGTGCTTGATGATTTCATCAACCGGTAGTCGGTTGGTCACATTACAGCGACCGCCACCAGAAATGGCAAGCTTACGACCAAGCTTGTCTCCTTTATCAATGAGCAATACTTGAGCTCCTTTTTCACCAGCAGCAATTGCAGCCATTAAGCCTGAAGGTCCACCGCCAATCACAATACAGTCATACGTTGTTTGTTTCATGCGTAAATTCATCCTATCTAAAATGATTCTCTCATTATAAAACATTTCCATTATGAAGGTAAATGAATCAAAAGTAAAAGTGGCGTAGAGAGGGAAATAAAGGTAAACTAAATAATTGTAAAAAGTCATCGAAGAAAACCAGGGTTATGATAGAATAAAAAGTTGAGACCAAACAATTCAATCAGTATATATCTTAAGGAGGCGTAAATAGCATTTACGCTTTTTAAAAGTAGGAAGGGATTCTATGTCATCAAAGCTATTAAGAGGAACCTTTATTTTGACCTTAGGTACAATTATTTCAAAGGTTCTTGGTTTGTTTTACGTGATTCCGTTTTATGCGATTGTGAAAGACCAAGGAACTGCTTTATATCAATTTTCCTACGTTCCTTATACAATTTTTATCAGTATAGCAACTGCGGGAGTTCCTCTAGCAGTTTCAAAGTTTATTTCAAAATACAATGCCATGGGCGAATATGCAGTTGGCAGAAAGCTATTTAAATCAGGAATTGCTGTTATGTTAGCTACTGGGACCATTTCTTTCTTGGTTATGTATTTTTCGGCACCCATGCTTGCGGATCTTTCCCTAAGTTCAGCTGAGGAGAATCCAGATTTAAACAAGGACGATGTTGCTACAGTCATCCGTGCTGTGTCATTTGCTTTAATTGTTGTCCCCTTTATGAGTCTCATAAGAGGATTTTTCCAAGGACACCAATCCATGGGACCATCTGCGGTTTCCCAAGTGGTTGAACAAATAGTCCGGATTGTATTCGTTCTTGCAGGGGCTTACATCGTACTAAATGTGATGAATGGTAGTATCGTTTCAGCTGTGAGTGTTGCAACTTTCGCGGCGTTTATTGGGGCGATTGGGAGCTTGGTGGTTTTAGGTTGGTACTGGTTTAAACGAAAGCCTCATCTTGATGAATTACTAAAACAGGATAAAGGAACCATTGATATCTCCTTAAAGAATATATACAAAGAGATTTTGGTTTATGCTGCTCCATTTGTTTTTGTCGGAATTGCCAACCCACTGTTTCAGTTCATTGACCAGATAACATTTGAGAGGGCAATGACATCGATTGGAAAAGGTGCAGAGGCAACAGCAGCCTTTGCGATATTGAACTTCCAAACACACAAACTGGTCATCATTCCTGTCTCCTTAGCAACCGCTTTTTCATTAACGCTCGTACCAAGCATTACGAAAGCATTTGTTGAAAAAAATTACAACAGTTTAAAACAACAACTTGATCAAACCTTTCAAGTGTTATTATATTTAACTGTTCCAGCTACAATTGGATTAGCTCTACTTGCAGAGCCTGCGTTTACGATCTTTTATGAGCACAAAGAACTTGGCACAGACATTTTGAGGTTATATGCCCCTGTTGCGATTCTGTTTGCATTATTTTCTGTAACCGCAGCGGTTATGCAGGGGATCAATGAACAAAGGTTTACCGTTTTAAGTTTGCTAACGGGTCTTTTGGTCAAACTAAGCTTAAATATCCCTTTGATAAAGATGTTTGAAACGGAAGGAGCCGTTTTAGCTACGGCCCTTGGGTATTTAGCGGCTGTGCTTATTAATTTGTTTGTGATTAAAAAATTTGCTCAGTACCAATTTAAGATGGTCATTAGACGTGGTTTTTTAATCATGATTTTTTCAGGGCTGATGGCTGGTGTGACTTATGCGGCTTATCTGGGTGTGACTTTATGGCTGTCACCAGCTGAGAAATTTAGTTCCATTCTCATCATTGTGATTTGTGCCTTGATAGGAGTTGCGATTTATTTTTATCTTGGATTCCGTACGAAATTAATCAATCTTTTATTTGGAGATAAAGTCGACCGTGTGAAACAAAAATTACGACTGCCTCTCTAATTTAGGGATTTTTCTTAACGTATGCACGATGGGTCAGGACAGGATTTCAAGGAAAATCATTACGGGAACACCTGAAATCAAAATGGTCCCTGCTTATGCGGGGACCATTTCGTTGAATTAATAATAGTATCCATAAGTGTCGTATTCAGGACGGCCGGATCCCATTCCTAGGCGACGTTCAATCCGTTCCGTACGGCGCTCAAGTGATTCTAATCTGTTTTCCACTCTTCGCATTTGTCGCTCAAGTTGATCTAATCGACGATCAACGTTTCCGCCGCCACCTGGAAATCCACCACCAGGGAACCCACCACCAGGAAAACCAGGGAAAAATTGTCCTTGTCCTTGACCTTGTTGTCGATAATCCATCATCATTCTCATCTCCTTTATAAATTACACATCAAGCATGATAATAGTCTATGTGGTTAGAGTAAAAGCGAGTGGGCGGTTGCCTATTAGAAATTGGAGTGATACATAATGCGTATTGATAAAATGTTGTCAAACCTTGGGTTTGGCAGCCGAAAAGAAGTGAAAAAATTATTAAAAGATGGTGCTGTACAAGTTAATGAAGAATTAGTTAAGGATCCAAAATATCATGTGGATACGGATCAGGACGTTGTGACTGTACACGGGGAAGAGATCCAGTATCGTGAATTTATCTATTTAATGATGAATAAGCCCCCGGGCGTGATCTCTGCAACCGAAGATGACCGAGATCAAACAGTCATTGATTTACTAGAACTGGAAGATCGTATCTTTGAACCGTTCCCTGTTGGTCGGTTAGATAAGGACACCGAAGGACTGTTGCTCATTACAAATGATGGTCAGTTGGCGCATAAATTGCTTTCACCAAAGAAACATGTTCCTAAAACGTATTTTGCCGTCATTGATGGAGAAGTGACAGAAGAAGATATTCAGGCTTTTAAAAGAGGAGTCGTTTTAGACGATGGCTATGAAACGAAGCCTGGTGAACTTGTGATCCTTAAATCGGGGATTCGCTCAGATATTGAACTAACCATAACAGAGGGGAAGTTTCATCAAGTCAAACGAATGTTTCAAGCTGTGGGGAAGCGTGTGGTTTACTTACAACGTCTTACAATGGGGCCACTTGCACTTGACGAGACCCTCGAATTAGGAGAATATCGAGAGTTAACCGAAGAAGAGATTGACGCATTAATGGGTTATCAGGTGTAAAAAAACATGAACAAATAAAACGAGCTTCTTCAAGCTCGTTTTATTTGTTCTATATTGCTAAGATGTCATTTTGACCTTTTTTTGAGTTGTTGTCCATTTTCCACGGCTCGGGCTTTCTACTAAGTCGTTATAGGCGAGGACGTTTAAGTCCCTCTGAATCGTTCTCGGGGTAATGCCAAATTCTTCTACAAGGTCCTGGGTTGTTACAGTTCCATTCTCGTGAATGAACATGTAAATGGACTTTATTCGGTTTATCATCCGGTTAGTTGAAGGTTTCAAACAACCACTCCCTATCCTAAATTAAACCCTTGACATTTTCTACAACCGACAGTTCATTGAGATGAATCTCGACTTATGTAGTTTTCTTCTTTTCAGCCATCTCCTTTTCAAGACCTAAAGAATGACCAGGCCTCTTTTAAACTATTCTACCCTTTATTAAGCTAAATTTCTACTAAATTAACGAAATTTACAAAAAATTTATCATATCTTGGAAGTTAATGTTCGGAAAATCCCTCCTCCATCACTATTGTTATACTACCATATGGTCTTGGATAGGCAATTTATGAATAAAAAATTGAAAATTACGAAAAATACAAGCTTATTAGAAATAAGTTTGAAAATAAGTTGGGAAACTGTAAGATAAGGTAAAATATATAAGTAATAAAATAACGAAGGATTCTTGTTACAATGGAGGTTTTTTTATGGATACCATTCAATGGGAAAAAGAAGTTGAAAAGCGAAAAAGCGATTTAGTTAAGGATACACAAAATTTACTGAAAATAAAGAGTGTCCTTGATGAGGACAATGGGACTGAAGCTGCTCCATTGGGGGCAGGTGTAAAGGAAGCATTAGATTTTATGTTAAATCTCGGTGAAAAGGAAGGGTTTACCCCAAAGAATACGGGTAACTTAGCAGGACATCTTGAATTTGGCGAGGGAGATGAAATTGTTGGGATTCTTTGCCATGTTGATGTGGTTCCAGAAGGTGATGGCTGGTCTAGTGATCCGTTCGCAGCCGAAATACGAGATGGCAAAATCTTTGCGCGTGGTGCCATTGATGATAAAGGGCCAACAATGGCTGCTTTTTATGCGATGAAGATTGTAAAAGAATTAGGTTTGCCATTGAATCGTAGAGTTCGAATGATTATTGGGACGGATGAAGAAAGTGATTGGCGTTGTGTGGACCATTATTTCGAAAACGAGGAAATGCCGACGATGGGATTTGCACCTGATGCCGACTTTCCGATTATCTATGCCGAAAAAGGGATCGCTGATTTTGACTTCGTTCAGAAGAAACTGGAGACTGCTGGAGAGAACTATAAAGTAAAAGTGATTGAATTCTCATCTGGTAGAAGATATAACATGGTTCCTGATTTTGCTACAATCAGTTTAGAAGTGGAAGGGAACCATAACGTCGTTATCCAGCGCTATGAGGAATATAAAGCGCAGCATGAGCTCAATGGCAATTGCCATGTTGATAACGGTTTACTTGTACTAACACTTGAAGGAGTTTCAGCTCATGGGATGGAACCGGATAATGGGAAAAATGCCGGACTGCATATGGTGCATTTCTTGACAGAATTTCAATTAGATCAACAAGCCGAGAACTATTTTAAATTTGTACATAAGTATTTTGGAACAGAGTCGCGTGGACGAGAACTTGGAATTGCGTATCATGATGATATTACAGGGGATCTAACCATTAATGTTGGAAAGCTTAGTTATACTGCGGAAAAGGGCGGCCAATTAGGTTTGAACATGAGATATCCAGTAACAACCGACTTAGAAAAAGTAAAAAAAGTGTTATCTAAAGTTGGAGAAGAAAAAGGATTTACGATTGAAAACTTCACTGACTCAAAACCACATCATGTGGATGAAAATGATTTTCTTGTGCAAACCTTGAAAAAGGTTTACGAACAGCAAACGGGTGAAGCTGCTGAGCTCATTTCAATTGGAGGCGGTACATACGCAAGGTCATTGAAATCTGGGGTTGCTTTTGGTCCGCTCTTCCCAGGAAGACCTGATATTGCCCACCAAAAAGATGAATATATCATCATTGATGATATGGTCAAGGCTACGGCCATTTATGCTCAAGCAATATATGAACTAGCTAAATAAGAACAGGAGGAAACCAAATGCTATACGTTAATTTGAACGGGGAACTGTTGGATCGCAACAATGCTTCTATTGATATTGAAGATCGAGGCTATCAATTTGGGGACGGCGTTTATGAAGTCATTCGGGTGTATAACGGGAAGCTTTTTACAGGAAATGAGCATCTCAATCGACTATGGTCGAGTGCAGCTAGTATTGGAATTACCATTCCGTATACAAAACAAGAATTGCAACAACAGTTAATAGAGCTAGTAGAAAAAAACCGATTATTGACAGGGACAATCTATTTACAGTTTACTCGCGGAATCTCCCCACGAAAACATCCATTCCCTGGGGATGATGTGACACCTACTTTTGTGGCGTATACAAAGGAAGTGGGGAGGCCAACTGCTAAGCTGGAAAACGGTGTGAAGGCGATGGTCACTGAAGATATTCGCTGGTTACGCTGCGATATTAAAAGCTTGAATCTTCTCGGGAATTTATTAGCGAATCAAAAAGCAGCTGAGGCTGGTTGTGATGAGGCCGTATTACATCGAGATGGCATAGTGACGGAAGGAAGTCACTCGAATATCAGTATTGTGAAGGACGGAATCATTCAAACGCATCCTGCTAATAATTTTATTTTGAATGGCATTTCAAGACAAGTGATGTTGGAAATCTGTAACCGTGAGGGCATTCAAGTAGTCGAAGAACCGTTTTCATTAGAAGCGTTAGCTCAAGCGGATGAGATTTTTCTGACGGGTACGACAGTAGAAGTAATGCCGGTTGTTGAATTAGAAGCAAAAATGATTGCCGGTGGGAGGCCAGGGACAATCACTCAAAGATTACAAACTTTGTTTAAAGCTGAAATTGAGAAACAATGCGGGGCTGTATAAACAGCTTTTTAAAGGGGATTGCTATTTAAGCAGTCCCTTTATTTGAATAACCTGATACTAAACGGAGGCGAAATTACTCGTAGAGGAAGGAGTCCTAGGATGACACAGCAGCATTATTTTTACGCACTTGAAATTCCTTTGGAAGCAAAGGAAAAGTTACGTGATATAAAAGTTAATCTCCAAGAGAAATTTTCTTTTACGCGTTGGGTTCATCATCAAGATCTACATATTACGTTAGCGTTCTTAGGATTTGCTGAAGAAGATCAACTAGCTATTGCGAATAAAAAACTAGAACAAGCATGTCAATTTCCTTCTTTTGTGCTAGAAATTAATCACTTAGGTGTATTCGGGAAGACAGATGCACCAAGAATTTTTTGGGCAGGAACAGCTTCACAACCTGTCTTACATCAAGTCCGAGAAAAGGTGTATTCCACTTGTCTTGAATCAGGGTTTAAACTGGAAACGCGACCATTCAAGCCTCATATTACACTGGCTAGAAAGTGGAACGATGAACAGCCTTTTCACCCAACTTTATTAGAAAAAGAGAATATCTTCAAAAATGAAAAGATTGTTTTTCAGGCTCAGAATATTGTTTTGTACAAGACTCATTTAGGGAAAGAACCAAAATATGAGGCAGTCGCAAAGTTCCCCTTACAAGACAAGAGTTGAACCATGTCTACAAGTTTGGTTGATTCTTTTTAGAGTTATGACATACATTTTAAAGAACAAATGAAATATTAAAGGCGGATCTTGATGATAGAGAGATATTTTATTGTGAACCCAAAAGCAAAAAATGGTCAATGCTTGAGGGTATGGGGAGAGGTAGAAAAACATCTACAAAAGCTGGGGATAGCTTACAAGGTCTATTTTACAGAATATGCAGGTCAGGCTACTCAAATTGCTTCAACCATTATCTCGGCGACAAGCAACCAATCCATTTTCATTGTAGTTGTTGGGGGAGATGGGACGCTGCATGAAGTGGCTAACGGGGTAGCAGGTCATCTTAACGTATCGCTTGGATTTATCCCGGGTGGCTCTGGAAATGACTTCTCAAGAGGTTTTGAAATTCCAAGAAGCCCGATTGAGGCACTTGAGACGATATTAAAGAAGCACGAGCTTAGAGTCATTGACACTGGAAGGGTTAGGACTAAGGAGTCAGAAGCCTATTTTGTCAATAATATGGGAGTTGGATTTGACGCCGCCATTTGCAAAAGTGCGAATCAATCGAAATTAAAAGCGAAACTTAATTCTGTTTCTCTAGGTGGATTGGTTTATGTATTGATTTTATTAAAACTGTTATTTACTTATAAATGTACAAAAATGACGATTTTCATAGATGGACAGAAAAGAGAGTTTGCAAATGTATGGTTTGCCACAATCGCAAATCAGGTTTATTTTGGCGGGGGGATGAAAATTGCTCCTCATGCACTCCCAATGGATGGAGAGCTCGATGTCATCGTTGTCCACAATTTATCAAGATGGAAGTTATTATTGGTGTTTGCTTCGGTTTTTTGGGGAGGGCACACAAATTTCAAAGAGGTTCATTTTTATAAAGGGAAAAAGATCTCTATTCAAACGGAAAACCAAGTGGTTATCCATGCAGATGGGGAAGTAATTGGTACGACCCCAATCAATATTGAAGTAGTTGAGAATTCTCTTCATATTCTTGCAGGGAAATCTGAGGATTAGGCTAGGAGCTGAAAGAATAAAATGACCATTAATCGATTGTTTTTTGCATATTTGGATGAAAGTCAGCTGATCACAATCTTACTTCCATACTCTTATTATGATGGTCATTCATCATCTTTTCACTTAGCAGATGGAAACGGTAATACGCCCCTAGAGATACAAGAAAAGATTCACCTTGATGCATTCCTCAAATATGTTTGTTATAGTCCATTTCAGCCTAAAATTGGTCAATCCTATTCCATTATTGACCAATACGGTGGGAAAACAGATCTCCAGATAGGTGCGGTGATTCGAACATCGGAGTTTGATGAGTCCTTTTATTATGATGGCAGCGACTTAGGTGTCACGGTAATCGATAATAGAACGATGTTTAAAGTTTGGGCCCCAACTGCGTCACAAGTAAAGCTAGTGGTTTACGATAGACAGTATGAGAATCCAAAGTACTATCCGATGATGCGCGAGGAGAAAGGAGTATGGAGAATTGAGCTAGAAGAGAATTTAGACTCTTATCCCTACAGTTTTCTAGCGTGCATTAACCAAGAATGGCGGGAAGCGGTCGATCCTTATGCGAGAGCTGTCACGGTAAATGGGCAATATGGAGTGGTGGTCCATCTCGAACAAACCAAAATGTCTAAGCCGCAATTGCCAGAGTTTGTCCATCCTTGTGATGCGATAATTTATGAGACGCATATTCGTGATTTAAGTGCTCATCCTGCTAGTGGAGTAAACCGAAAAGGAACGTACTTGGGTGCAGCTGAAATTGGAACAACAAGCCCTTCAGGAAGGGTAACGGGATTATCTTATATAAAAGATTTAGGTGTTACACATATTGAATTTCTTCCTTTTCATGATTTTGAAGGAGTCGATGAACGATATCCCGATAAGGATTATAATTGGGGATACAATCCAGTGCATTTTAATGTGCCGGAAGGGAGTTATGCTTCCAATCCAGAAGATCCCTATCGAAGAATCATTGAATTAAAGGAGCTAATTGCGACTGTTCATGCACAAGGGCTTAGAGTGATCATGGATGCTGTGTACAATCATGTTTATGTTCGAGAAAATTCTCCTTTTGAAAAATTAGTGCCAGGTTACTATTTTCGGCATGGCCAAGATGGTCTACCTTCAAATGGCACAGGTGTTGGGAATGATTTTGCTTCAGAGAAGTTGATGGCTAGAAAATTTATCCTTGATTCCATTCGTTATTGGTTAACAGAATATCAAGTGGATGGTTTCCGATTTGATCTCATGGGCATTTTAGATATTCAAACCATGTTAGAAGTAAAAAGAGTCGCTCAGGAAATAGACCCTTCAGTTATTCTCATTGGTGAAGGTTGGGATTTAAATACACCAATCGAAGCTGGCAAGAAAGCAACCATTGGAAATCAAGCTATGCTTCCGTGTATTGGTCAATTTAATGATTGGTTTCGAGATTCAATAAAAGGAAGCACATTCAACCTATTTGACCGTGGGTATGCGCTCGGCAATGAACGGTATACAGAGGCGGCTAAGCAGGTTTTGGCTGGCAGTGTTGGGATCGACAATCGTAAAGTAGGTTTATTCTCAGAACCGAGACAGTCGGTGAATTATGTTGAATGTCATGATAACCATACTTTATGGGATAAGCTCGTGGCTTGTGAGGTGGATTTTCCGGAACGAAAACATCGTTTGGCCACATCACTTGTCCTCCTTGCCCAAGGGATTCCATTTATTCATAGTGGGCAGGAGTTTTTCCGGACAAAGAACGGCGTCGGAAATAGTTATAAATCACCGGATGAAATCAATTGGCTGGATTGGGAACGGCGGGACCAATTTATTGGTAATGTTGACTATATAAAAGGGCTGATTGCCATTCGAAAATCACATCGAGCTTTTCGATTACCTGATACTGTCTCCATTCGAAAACATGTTTCATATTTGTCTCTTCCTGCACCACTTTTAGGCTATTGTCTGCTAGAGGTGCAAGAATATGGAAAGTGGAAAGACATTTATGTATTAATCAACCCTACGGTCGAACAAGAAAATTTTCTATTACCAGAAGAAGGTGAGTGGAAAATTTTAGCTAACCACCTGTATACATCTGCAATTCCATTTGCAGAAATTCAAGGCAAAAGCGTTGATATAGAGCCATATTCACTTATGATTATCGTACGCTAACGGAATCAAGTTTTTTTTCTTATATGGATTTAATTTAGAATAACTGTATGGGGTACTTGACGTAGCAAGCAAATGGGGGCTAAAATTTACTAAGATAGCTATTGTACAATCTTATACCAATAGCTGTCTTTTTTAATTTATTATTACTTAACAAAATTTAAAATCTCGGCTTGAAGAGATTGTGACATAATTGAAGGTGAACAACTTTGGAAGATTTATTAGGACAAGATTGGGAGATTATTCCTGCAGGCGGTGCCACTGGGGCCGCTTATTTTGCCCAGCATGAGGAACAGCGCTTGTTTTTAAAACGGAATTCTTCTCCTTTTCTTGCGGTCTTATCTGCTGAAGGTATCGTCCCAAAGCTAGTATGGACAAAGCGGTTAGAAAATGGTGATGTTATTACAGCCCAACAATGGATGAATGGGAGAGCGCTCAAGTCCCATGATATGGGTGACAATAATGTCGCCAAATTATTAAAAAAAATTCATAGCTCTAAACCACTTCTCAACATGCTGACAAGACTTGGGAAAACTCCAATTCAGCCTGAGACCATCCTAAATCTTTTGAAAAAAGACTTAGACGGAGAGATTGCGGGTCTTCCGATTGTTGAGGCAGCACTAAATTTCTTAACAAATCAGGTTGAGAACATTGAGTATAATGAAACAGTTGTTTGTCATTGTGATGTCAATCATAACAACTGGTTGCTTACAGAAAACAACCAGTTGTACTTAATTGATTGGGATGGTGCCATAATTGGCGATCCTGCCATTGACTTAGGACTATTGCTTTACTCCTATATCCCTAAAGAAGGCTGGGAAGACTGGCTTGAACTTTATGGGGTCACTTTGACTGAGAACTTAGAACTACGTATGAAGTGGTACGTGATTGCCCAAGCGATTACCTTTATACAATGGCATAAGAATCAAAATCGGTTTGTTGAAATGGATAACTGGATTGATTTCTTAGATGCTGTTTCCATTTAAGAAAACTGCCCAATATCGTCAACCCAATTAGATAGATTCTCTTGATTCGTTGTGATATGCTGATCCAAGTCTGCCGAATACTTGCCATTCTGACTGTAATTGTAAACTTCCTGTAAAATAGGTTTTACGTTATTGTCAAGGTTTGTATTTGCCATTAATGATTTAACGAGTCTCTCCAATTGCTCGCATTCTGCAACAGAACCGCAACAATCTGTTTGCTGATTGGTTAGAATATCAGTCAGGAGATTCACTTGGTCTTGGTAACTCAGTGGCATCTTCATCACCCTTTCACTTTAGGTATGGAAAAAGGAATCCACATAAATAGTTTGTGGATTCCTTTTTTCTTTATACTTCCGTAAATAACGTTATTACGAAGAAGCTTTTATATGTTTAAGGTAATACTGTTTTCACGGTTAAGATTGCCCATTCACTCCGTTTTAGATTAAAGAACCTTGATGACATTGCTCACCGCTCGTCTTAGCGGAAGTAAATCTTGGAAATCAACCCTAGTTTGGCCATAAAGAACAACTAAGATGAGAAAAGGGTCTGATACTACGGGTTACAAAATATGATTAAGCTTGAAAAAGCCATTCCAGCATGATATGTTTTGAACGATATGAATTTTTCAGAGGTGTATGAATGAGATTAAGACATAAGCCTTGGGCGAAAGACAAGCTCTCGGAATATCCACAATATGTAATCCATGAGCCAGAGCAAAACCGTGAGAAGTGGCATGAAGTATTTGAGGTGGATCAACCACTTCATATCGAAATTGGGACTGGAAAAGGTCGTTTTATCACGGAAATGGCGAAAGCAAATCCTAATGTTAACTACATCGGTATTGAACTGCAACAAAGTGTTATTGTATCAGCACTTGACTTGATAATTGAAGCTGAGCTTCCAAATTGTAAGCTTATGAATGTTAATGCGGACGAACTAGAAAAATATTTTGCTCCTGGAGAAGTGAATCGCGTTTATTTGAATTTTTCTGATCCATGGCCAAAAACAAGACATGAAAAACGTCGGTTAACGTTTAAAAGTTTCTTATCAGTATATGAAAAAATTCTTGTACCAAAAGGTGAAATTCATTTTAAAACCGATAATCAAGGTTTATTTGAATATTCTTTAATGAGTTTTTCTCAGTACGGACTGCTTTTAAAATTCCTAAGTCTTGATTTACACAATAGTGATTTTGAAGGGAACATCATGACGGAATACGAGGAAAAATTTTCCTCTAAAGGGAACCGAATTTATCGTTGTGAAGTTCAATACCAAAATTAAGTTGTGGGACCTGCACAAATTGTGCAGGTTTTTTTTAGGCTCTTTTTTCAAACTTTGTTGCTTTTAGATATAAAGAGAAGAGGATTAGTTGTGTTTTCATTGGACGGAAACTTTAAATCAGGAGAAAAGGGCCAGTGGCTTAACCTACGCTAAAATAGCTTTTGGGACTTTTTTACAAAAATCTTTACGAAAATAGCTTTTTTTTCAAGTAGCAGGGATAAATTTAGGCTATCCGCTGAGTTTGCAGTTATTCAAACCATCCTTCTTTTAAGACTCTTGCAAAAGTGTTAGAATAAACTGAAAACTAAAAAGGGGGATGTGCATGGAGAAACTAGAATTGGCCGATATTACTTTGACATGGTTAAATGGAGGAGTTTCCCGTCTAGATGGTGGTGCCATGTTTGGGGTTGTACCAAAACCACTATGGTCGAGAAAGTATGAAGTAAATGAAAATAACCAAATTGAACTGAGAGCTGATCCCATTTTAATTCAGACAGGCGGTAAAAATTATTTAGTGGAATCAGGCCTGGGGAATGGAAAATTGACGGATAAACAAAAGAGGAATTTTGGTGTGACGGAAGAATCAAGTGTAACTGAATCGTTAAAAACTCTAGGCCTATTGCCAGAGGATATTGATTATGTATTAATGACACATATGCACTATGATCATGCAAATGGTTTAACTGTAGAAAAAGGTGGTCAGTTTATCTCCGTTTTTCCAAACGCTACCATTGTTACGTCCAAAATTGAATGGGATGAGATGAGAAATCCAAACATCCGGTCGAAAGCCACTTATTGGCGCCAAAATTGGGAGCCTATTCAGGAACAAGTGGAAACTTTTGAAGAAGAGTGGAATCAAGGTCCGTTACGAATGGTGCACACAGGAGGACATAGTAATGGGCATTCCATTTTAATTATTGAAGCAGAGGAAGAAACGGTAGTACATATGGCTGACCTTATGGGAACACATGCACACCAGAATGTTCTATGGGTTATGGCTTATGATGACTATCCGATGGATTCAATCGCTGCAAAACAAAAATGGATGCAATATGCCAAAGAAAAAAATGCTTGGTTTACGTTTTATCATGATGCTGTATATCGAGCCATTAAACTCGATGAACAGGGTGAAATTTGTTCAAGTATTAAGCGGGAAAAGCACACGCTATCAACAAAATAATCAGCTGGGTATAGTATGAAACATATATGAATAGTTACCAAAGAAAAAGGCCTGCTTCTAGCAGGTCTTATGTAATGGCGCTCGTTTCAAGAATGGTCCCTGTTTTGGCGTCAGCTATAAACTCATATTGTTCAGACTGGCCAGAAAGATTTCGCGTAATCCCACCTTTATAAACTTGATGTTCAATGGGAAAACGAAAGTAAGTTTCAGTTGTCATATTAATCCAAGAACCTGTAATCGGGCCTTCTTTTTTAAATGCGTTCTTAACTTTTTCAAGAATTTGCTCAGGAGCAACATTCTCTTTTCTGGCAGTGGCCTCTTTTACAAGATAAGCACCAGCAACTCCTGTACTAACTCCTAGAAAAAAATATTTCCAGTTCATTACGTACCCCCTTTATCATTTCTTACCATTGTTTTAATCATATCAAAATTTAAATAGCCTTCAAAGAAATATTGAGTTGAATGACAAGTACTTAGGAGAGAATAATATTGGCATCCTATTTTAACTTTATGTAAAATACAATATGTACATAAATTCTTTAGAGAGACTAACTATTTATGAGGAGCTGCAAATATGAATGAACAGACATTAGCTTTATTTAAAACCTTAACCGAGCTTCCTGGAGCACCCGGTTTTGAACATTCTTTGCGTAAATTTATGAGGGAACAACTAACACCTTATAGTGATGAAATTGTGCAAGACAATTTAGGAAGTATCTTTGGCATAAAAAAAGGCGATGAAAAAGGTCCTACAATCATGGTTGCTGGCCATATGGACGAAGTGGGGTTTATGGTTACATCTATTACTAAAAATGGAATGATCCGTTTCCAAACACTTGGTGGTTGGTGGAGCCAGGTTTTACTTGCACAGCGTGTCCAAATTATTACGGATCAAGGTCCAGTTACTGGAGTTATAGGTTCAATCCCACCTCACTTGTTGGATGATGCGAAACGCAATAAGCCAATGGACATTAAAGATATGCTAATTGACATTGGTGCTGATGATAAAGAAGATGCCCTTCGAATTGGGATTAAGCCTGGACAGCAAATCGTCCCTATTTGCCCGTTTACACCAATGGCGAATGAGAAAAAGATTCTTGCGAAGGCATGGGATAATCGTTATGGATGCGGTCTATCTATTGAATTACTTAAAGAATTAAAAGATGAAAAGTTACCAAATATCCTCTATTCAGGTGCGACGGTACAGGAAGAGGTTGGTTTGAGAGGGGCTCAAACAGCCTCAAACTTAATCGACCCTGATCTCTTCTTTGCCCTAGATGCAAGCCCAGCCAATGATATGACAGGTGATAAAAATGAGTTTGGGCAATTAGGACAAGGAGCTCTTTTAAGAATACTTGACCGTTCTATGGTAACGCATCGAGGAATGAGGGAATTTATCCTAGATACTGCGGAGAGTCACAAAATCCCATATCAATATTTTGTTTCCCAAGGTGGGACAGATGCAGGCCGAGTTCATATCTCTAACCAGGGTGTGCCAAGTGCCGTCATAGGGATTTGCTCTCGTTATATTCATACACATGCTTCCATTGTACACGTTGACGATTATGCTGCTGCGAAAGAACTATTAGTCAAACTTGTAAAAGCGTGTGATAAAACGACTGTGGAAACCATTAAACAAAATAGTTAAGAGGTGAGAGGCAGGCTATCTGCCTCTTTTTGCTGAATTTTGGGAGGTAGTATGATGATTGTAAGTATCGGATCAAAAAATCCGGCGAAAATCGCTGCGGTTCAATCGGTCTTCCAGGACCAACTATATGAAATCAAAGCTGTTGAAACAGAATCAGGTGTCAGAGCACAACCGCTTACAGACGAGGAGACGATAAAAGGAGCGATCAATCGGGCAATTTCTGCTGCTCATGCAACAAAAGCAGATATAGGGATTGGGCTGGAAGGAGGCGTTCAGCAAACTGAGTATGGCTTGGTTTTATGTAATTGGGGAGCACTTAAAGGAAAAGACATGGATCCAATCATTGCTGGTGGAGCTCGAATCCCTTTGCCAAATGAAATTGCTGAACGCCTAATGGCTGGAGAAGAATTAGGCCCAGTCATGGATGAATACGCAAAAAAACAAAATGTCCGTAAAAAAGAAGGCGCTATAGGGATTTTTACAAATGGACGTTTGAATCGTGATGAAATGTTCACTCATGTGGTGAAACTATTAGTAGGCCAATTTGAATATAAACTCAATCATGGTAAATAAAATTTGCG
This sequence comes from Mesobacillus maritimus, assembly GCF_023715205.1. GTDB lineage: Bacteria > Bacillota > Bacilli > Bacillales > Cytobacillaceae > Mesobacillus_B > Mesobacillus_B maritimus_C. The sequence continues at coordinate 48,618 of NZ_JAMBNR010000015.1, read as the reverse complement.
CTTTATTAAATATTCGACAATATTCATCATATTTCTGCAAAAAGGGGTTGTCACTAATTCTAAAGTAGCGGTATGATATAAAGGCCTCCATCAGTGGAGAAGCCATTGATGGTAAAGCGTATAATTAAAAGCAGAGCCTGACGGACTTTTCTATAAAGCCCATCCCTCTAAGAAACATATTTATTCTCAGACCTTTACAGGAAGTTGTCCTCACCCACACCTTCTTTGTCTCAGAAATTTAAGGGAGAGGCTGACTTCGTTATGTGTGGGATCAAGGATTTGCTGTCCTGAATAAAGGAGGTTCACGAAATGCGGTTAGTTGCCTTAAAAGCATTACTTATTTTTGGTTCGATATTCTTTTTAGGTGCTTGTTCTGCCTCCTTTGAGGAAGTGGTGGTTGAAACAACTGAGGCTGTAGAGACAGAACTTGTTCAAGAAACTAAAGAAGTAAATGAAAGCAATAAAGATATAGAGTACCGTTTGCCTTTTGGGGTTGAAAAGCAAGAGGAAACCGAAAATAACATTATCTTAAAAAATGGATCTCGTACGTATATCTTATTTTATAATCAGTATGAAGATCGCAATAGTAAAGTTGTTTATGAATCGACTCTCGAACAGAATGAAGAATGGGATGTAAAGGAAGTATTTGAAAAAGACGGGGAATTTGGGTATCTGTTAGTCAAAATCCTAGATGAAGATAAAGAGGTTTATCAGATTGTTGCTGGTGTTGGTGGCGTTAAGTTAACAACAGAGTCCAATAGCCTAAAGTCTGATGCGGTTACTATGATGGAAATTGCAAATTCTGTTCAGGTAAAATAGAGAACGTCATCTTAGTGATGGCGTTTTTTTTTGCCTGTCGCCCCTGAACGAGCCACTTCCGCTTTTCTTATTGTCCAGCTGCAGTGGCTAGGGGCTCGGGACATAAGCCAATCCGTCAAGAAGGTTAAAAAGCAACCTTCTAGCCGGCTCGTCTTATGCCTGTCGCCCCTATACGAGCCACTTCCGCTTTTCTATCAGTCAGCTTATTTTCTTTTTTTGTTGTGGGAGTTTAAAATAGAGACAAATTGCTATTTGTTGATTGGAGGACGAGACGGTGAAAAAGTTAGAATCCGTAGAACAATTTGATTCAATGAAAAATAACGGTAAACATATATTTATGTTCTCTGCAGATTGGTGTCCTGATTGTAGGTTTATTGACCCAATTTTGCCTGAGGTTGAGGCAAAATTTGCAGACTATGAATTTATTTATGTTGATCGTGATGAATTTATTGATTTATGTGCAAGTATGGATGTATTCGGAATTCCTAGTTTCCTTGCTTTTGAAGATGGGAAAGAACTTGGTCGCTTTGTAAGCAAAGATCGAAAAACAAAAGAACAAATAGAGGAATTTATTGGAGGCCTGGCCTAGAAAATGGATAGTAAGAAAATGAAAAAGTTGCTTGAGGAAAAACTCAAGCATCCAGACCGTAAAATTACCTTCGACCGTGAGAAAGACACGCTCCGAATTGAGCAAAAGGAAACTGGTCGTGGAATCACGATTACTTTGCCTGGAATCATTGCTAAATGGAACGAACAAAAGGAAAAGGCCATTGATGAAACGGTGTACTATGTCGTTGAAGGTCTTAATGCGATGGAGGATCAAGCGCAATTATCTGGCCATGAAAAAAATATTTTTCCTGTTATTCGTTCAACCTCTTTTCCAGCGGAGGCTGAGGAGGGTGTTCCATTCTTTTATGATGACCATACTGCAGAAACTCGAATTTATTATGCATTGGATATGGGGAAAACTTACCGGCTTATTGATAAAAATTTAATAAAAAAAGAAGGCTGGGAAGAAAGTCAAATCAGAGAGACGGCCTTATTCAATCTGCGTTCTTTGTCCACAGAATTTAAAAAGGATGCAGTGGCTGGAAATTACTTTTATTTTCTAAATTCTAATGATGGTTATGATGCGAGTCGTATTTTAAATGACCGATTATTGACTGAGATGAAGGAGAAAATTGAAGGTGATTTTGCAATAGCTGTGCCACATCAGGATGTTTTGATTGTTGCAGATATCCGAAATAACACAGGGTATGACGTACTTGCACAAATGACGATGAGCTTTTTTGCAAGTGGCAGAGTACCAATTACAGCTTTATCTTTCCTCTATGAAGATGGGGAACTTGAACCAATTTTCATATTGGGTAAAAATAAACAAACATAATATTCTATATTAAGAATAAACGAAAAAGCCCTGTACAGAGGGCTTTTTCGTTTGTTCGCGTTATTTTTAAAACTGAATAATACGACCTATTCTAGTAAGTTTCACTCGAAAATTAATCAATAACTGTTAAAATAGGAATGATATATGGATTAAGAAAGAGTGATAATGTGAGTTGGATTAAAAGGCTTTTGCAAATGTTTAGTGGAGAAGAAGAGAATGAACCAAACCAACAAGACGACCACCAGTCAAATACCAACAGGAGCAAACAGCGCCCGTTAGTGGAGTCAGACACAAAAGAATATAAAAAAGAAGTAGAAACACGGGTTTTATACAAATACCCAAAAGGTCAGTTTAAATTTCCACTCATCCCTGATCCTGTAAATGAAAAGAGGAATGAACCGCGAAGAAAAAGGGAAGAAGCTCCGATTATGGAGGAGCAAAAATTCCAAGCAGAAGAACAAAAAAGAAGACCAATAGAAAAACCAATAGAAAAACCCATTCAAAAATCTAAGCCGAAACCCACAATGTCGAGTGCAAAGGTTTCTAGTATTCCTCATAAGGGAAGTCGTCAGCCGTTTCGGCCGACGGAAACGCCATCGCCCATCTTTGCGTTTAATAATCGACCAAAACCAACAGGTGAGGTTGAGTATGAATTGAAAGGTTTTAATAAGGGTGATTCCGATGGAGAAAAAACCAAGGAAAACGATGTAATTGGAATTAAGGGAAGTGAATTGGACTTTCTAAATCGCATCAATAAACAAAAAACGAATGAAAATGTTTCCCGAGAGAACAACAAAAGAGAACCATTCCTTTCCAAAGCCCAAGAAGAAGAAGTCCAAGGGGATTATGTTCTAGAAGAACAAATTCAGGAAGCACAAGAAGAACAAATTCAGGAAGAGCATGTTCAAGAAGTGCAAGCACAAGAAGAACAAGTTCAGGAAGAGCATGTTCAAGAAGTGCAAGCACAAGAAGAACAAGTTCAGGAAGAGCAAGTTCAAGAAGTGCAAGCACAAGAAGAACAAGTTCAGGAAGAGCAAGTTCAAGAAGTGCAAGCACAAGAAGAACAAGTTCAGGAAGAGCATGTTCAAGAAGTGCAAGCACAAGAAGAACAAGTTCAGGAAGAGCAAGTTCAAGAAGAGCAAGCTCAAGAAGAACATATTCAGGAAGAGCAAGTTCAAGAAGAGCAAGCACAAGAAGAGCAAGCACAAGAAGAACAAGTTCAGGAAGAGCAAGCTCAAGAAGTGCAAGCACAAGAAGAACAAGTTCAGGAAGAACATACTCAAGAAACCTTTGTTTCCGCAATAAAGGGGCAAAACTTTGGCAACACAGAGCAATTGAAATCTGAAGCCGAAGAGATAATGGAGCATGTGGAGCCTAATAGGAGAGAATCCGAAACTCCCGATGTGGTGGAGAGTGACATTGTCAGTTTTGAGACAGAGTCGAGCACAGCGCTAGATTTAGACTCTGACACAAGTACACAATCGATTACGGAAAAACACGATGAGGTTATAGAAACATCTATACCTTCGGAAAATGAAGAACAAGCGATCGATGAGAATGAAGCGCTAAAAGAGGCAATGGAGACTGTGCCTGTTGCTGCTACAATGGAAAAAGCTGAAAAGCCGAAACGAAAGCAACTTCCATTTAATGTGTTGATGTTAAAACAAGATAAGCGGAAAATGGAGGAGCGGAGGAAAATAGGAGCCGCGACTACAACTAGACTGAACACAGCGGACTCTATTCAAACCAAATACTCAAATAAAGCAAATGAAGAAAATCAGATAGAAATGGAACCTAGTCGACAAATAGATTCAAAAGATCATTCACTCGAAGAGACTAGTAATGTCATTTCAATTATTGAAAAAGAGAGTACAACTGAATCTCAAGAACAAAATATACTGCTTGATGCAAAGCATGGTATGGATTTGAAGGACACAAAACCAGAGGTAAATTCGAAGGGTGTACCTGGAGAGGCTACTGCATATCAATTTCCACCACTTGAACTGTTACAGCCGCCGGTTCGATATGAAACAAATGACGAATGGTTAGAAAAACAACAGCAAATTTTGAATGAAACCTTAATAAACTTTAATGTTGGCGCAAAAGTGGTAAATGTTACCCAAGGTCCGGCTGTTACTCGTTTTGAGGTGCAACCTGAACCTGGAGTAAAGGTAAACAAAATTACGAATCTATCCGATGATATTAAATTAAGCCTAGCGGCAAAAGACATCAGGATGGAGGCTCCGATTCCAGGAAAACATACCATTGGGATTGAGGTACCAAATGCAGTAAGCCGGCCTGTGCTAATCAGTGAGATTCTTTCAATTGAAGGATTTAATGAAAATAAATCCCCCCTCTCAGTGGCGTTAGGTCTTGATATTGCTGGAACCCCTGTAGTAACAGACTTAAAGAAAATGCCACACGGTTTGATTGCAGGAGCTACTGGTTCAGGAAAGAGTGTCTGCATTAATACGATGCTCGTAAGTCTCTTATACAAAGCACATCCTGATGATGTAAAATTATTGCTTATAGATCCTAAGATGGTTGAACTTGCTCCATATAATCACATTCCACATCTAGTGAGTCCCGTTATTACAGATGTAAAAGCGGCAACCGCATCATTGAAATGGGCAGTGGAGGAAATGGAAAGACGCTATGAATTATTCGCACATACAGGGGTAAGGGATATTGGCCGATTTAATGAATTGGCAATTGGGCATGGTCGCTATGCGGAAAAATTACCCTATATTGTGATTGTGATTGATGAGCTTGCTGATTTAATGATGATGTCTCCAGCCGATGTTGAAGAGGCCATCAGCAGGATTGCCCAAAAGGCGCGTGCTTGTGGAATACATCTAATTATTGCTACTCAACGACCTTCCGTTGATGTAATCACAGGGTTGATTAAGGCGAATGTTCCAACGCGAATTGCATTTTCTGTGTCCTCACAAGTCGATTCACGAACGATTATCGATATAAGTGGGGCAGAGAAACTGTTAGGCAGGGGCGATATGCTCTTTTTAGAAAGCGGCTCTTCCAAGCCTTTCCGATTGCAAGGCACCTTTGTTTCGGATGAAGAAATTGATGAAATTGTCGCTTTTGTTCGTAAGCAACGGGAACCTGACTATTTATTTGAACAGGATGAGTTAATCAAAAAATCACAAATTACCGAAGAAGAGGATGAGCTATTTTATGACGCTTGTTTATATGTCATTGAGCAGGGAGGAGCCTCTACGTCAAGTATCCAGCGCCGATTTAAAATAGGTTATAACCGTGCTGCAAGATTGATTGATATGATGGAACAGAACGGTTTTATTTCTGAAGGGCGGGGAAGTAAACCAAGGGATGTGCTTATTTCCCTAGACGATTTAGAAGCCTTCCATGATAGCTAATAAGTGTGTGATTGTCGGAGTGAATTGGAAGAATGGTTTTACCTGAAAATATGAATATTAGTAATGCCATAGTTTTTACAAAGAAAAAATGATATAATGTTTCAATATTCAAGGTTGCACAGACTGAACAGTTCGTACAGCCATTAATAATGAGCAAAAAAACGATTACCGTCATATACTGTGTTACATACAGACGTTGTTGGAGGTTCTTTATATGACTATTTACCATTTTGTAGGTATAAAGGGGTCTGGAATGAGCGCTCTTGCTCAGATTCTCCATGATATGGACTATCAAGTGCAGGGCTCTGATGTTGAAAAACATTTCTTCACCCAGATTGCCCTTGAACAATCCGGAATAAAGATCCTTCCGTTCAATAAGGATAATATACTGCCTGGAATGACAATTATTGCTGGGAATGCTTTCCCAGATACTCACGAAGAAATTCAGCGGGCTATGGAATTAGGGCTCCCAATTGTTCGATATCATCGTTTCTTAGGTGATTTTATGCAAAATTTCACAAGCGTTGCGGTGACTGGTGCACATGGGAAGACCTCTACGACAGGTCTCCTTGCACATGTGATGAAAGGAGCTAAACCGACTTCATTTCTGATCGGAGATGGAACTGGTAAGGGAGACAAGGCAGCAGAGTATTTTGTCTTTGAAGCTTGTGAGTATCGACGCCACTTTTTGTCCTATTTTCCGGATTATGCGATTATGACAAATATTGATTTTGACCACCCAGATTATTTTGCAAATCTTGAAGACGTATTTTCTGCTTTTCAGGAAATGTCTTTACAAGTGAAAAAAGGAATCATTGCGTGTGGCGATGATGAACAACTGCAAAAGATACAGGCAAAGGTACCAGTTGTATTTTATGGCTTCGCGGAAGAAAATGACTTTCAAGCCAGAAATGTAGTAAAGTCTACTGATGGGACTACCTTTGATGTTTTTGTTCGCAATACGTATTATCATACCTTCTCTATTCCTGCTTATGGAGATCATAATGTTCTTAATGCACTTGGGGTTATTGCTCTTTGCAATTATGAGGGAATTGAAGCGAAGATCATTGAAGAACAATTAAACACGTTCCAGGGTGTTAAGCGAAGATTTTCGGAAAAAACGATTGGTGGTCAAGTGATCATCGATGACTATGCTCATCATCCAACGGAAATAAAAGCGACGATTGAAGCAGCGAATCAAAAATACCCAGATCGTGAAATCGTTGCTGTATTCCAACCACACACGTTTACTCGAACGCAAACTTTTCTTCAAGAATTTGCTGATAGCCTGAACCAAGCAGATAAGGTTTATTTATGCGAAATCTTTGGGTCAGCCCGAGAGAATCATGGAAAATTATCAATCGAGGATTTGCAAGAAAAAATCGATGGAGCAGAAATTATTACAGAAGAAGATACTTCGCTCCTCAAGAAGCACGATAACGGTGTCATTATTTTTATGGGAGCTGGGGATATTCAAAAATTCCAGGCTGCCTATGAAAACCAATTGGTTTAAAAAAAAGGATGCGAAAACTCGCATCCTTTTTCTTTTTTGCTCTTTTCTCAAACTTTGTTGCTTTTAGATATAAAGAGAAAAAATTAGCTTTGTTTTCACTGGACATCAACTCTAAATCAAGAAAAAAAGCCAGTAAACTTATTATGAATGCACAAAATGGCTTATCCTGCGTTAAAATCGGATTTAGGATTTTAACAATAATCTTTACGAAAACAGCCTTCTTTTTAGAAGAACATTCTCGTTCTGTCATATTTATTTTAAGTTTTCTGGATTTAGTGCTTCTAACTCTGGAAGTACAAAACGTCCATCTTTACGGATTAACTTTCCATCGAAATAAATTTCCCCACCACCATACTCAGGGCGTTGAATATTTACTAAGTCCCAGTGAATATTTGATTGGTTTCCATTATAAGCGGTGTCATAGCATTGACCAGGAGTAAAATGGAAGCTACCATCAATCTTTTCATCAAAAAGGATATCTTGCATTGGATGAAGGATATATGGATTTACCCCAATTGCGAACTCCCCTATAAAGCGGGCTCCCTCATCTGTATCAAAAATTTTATTGATTCTGTCTGTATCATTTGCCGTAGCCTCAATGATTTTTCCATCTTTAAATGTAAGTTGGACATTTTCGAACGTGAATCCCTGATATGGCGAAGGGGTATTATACGTAATCGTTCCGTTAACTGAATCGCGAACAGGAGCGGTATAAACTTCTCCGTCTGGAATATTGGCTTCTCCAGCACATTTAACAGCCGGAATATCTTTTATTGAAAATGTTAGATCAGTTCCAGGACCTGATAACCGAACTTGATCAGTATTGTTCATCAATTCCACAAGCGAATCCATTGCATGATCCATCTTGCTATAATCTAAATTGCATACATCAAAATAGAAATCTTCAAACGCCTCCGTGCTCATTTTGGCTAGCTGTGCCATTGAAGAAGTAGGATAACGAAGAACAACCCACTTTGTTTTTGGAACACGGATTTCTCTATGTACTTTCTTCCCAATCGTTTGACCATGAATTTTCATTTTGTTATCTGGCACATCTGCATGTTCGTTAATATTGTCGCCTGAGCGAAGCCCGATATAAGCATCCATATTCTTCATTACATTTGCTTCATACTCAGCGATGCGATTAAAATGCTCTTCTTCGGCCCCGAGTAAAAGGGCCCTGTCAACTTGTTGGTCCTTTAGGGAAACGAATGGATAGCCACCAGCTGCATAGGCTTCTCTTACAAGAGCTGTCACAAGCTCACGCTGTAAGCCGAAATTTTCAATTAAAACACTTTCCCCTTTTTGGAGCTTAATGGAATAATTGATTAAATTTTTGGCTAGTTTTTCAATACGTGGGTCTTTCATGTAAATCCCTCCTAATCAATGTGAAAAAACAATTATAATTGTACCCGAAATGGCTTGTAAATGTTATCCTAATGATTAGAAGACTGTGAAATGGAAAGCCTTATACGGTATACATAAGGATATTTAGGTTTTGTCTCGTTTAGTTAGGGAAAAGCATGTATAGGGCTAATGGAGGTGCAAATGTGGAAATCATTCTTTATTTAAGTGCGGCTGTAGCAGCTATTGCTTTTTTCGTGCTCGTGATCTATTTAGCGAAGACGTTAAAATCCCTTCAAGGCACGCTCGACAGTGTCGCACACACGTTGACGGGATTGGAAAAACAACTTGATGGAGTAACACGTGAGACAACGACGCTGCTACATAAAACCAATGAGCTTGCGGAAGATATCCAGGAAAAGTCTGAAAATCTGAATTCAGTTGTACTAGCAGTAAAAGATGTTGGCCACTCTGTTCAGCGTTTTAACAAATCCATACAAACGATAACTTCTAAGGTTGATGAAGAAGTAGAAAAAAGCCAGGATAAAATTTCCCAAGTTGTCCAATGGAGTAATGTTTTCTTTGAGTTAAAAGATAAATGGAAAGCAAAAAAACTTCACTCTGAACACCATGCTGAAGCTGAACAAATACTTGCGAGACAACGTGAACGGGCCAATCAATAAAAATGAGGTGAACAAATATGGCAAGCAGAGAAATGAATGGGAAAGAAGATGCAAAAACATCAAACTCGCGTGATTTTTTTGTTGGTGCTTTTATAGGCGCTCTTGCTGGAGCAGCAGCGGCACTATTATTAACGCCTAAGTCTGGTAAAGACTTAAGATCAACCATTGATGGTCAGACTTCTCAGTTGAAAGATAGGGCGCTTTATAAGAGCAATGGATTAGCATCAGTTGTTAAAGAAAAAGCGAACACGGTTGCTCATAATGTTACACAACAATCGAATGAATTGATTCAGAAAGTTAGGGGATCGGTTCGAGAAGAAGACAATAATTTTGGTGATGAAATTCAAAGAAAATTAGAAGAAACGCAAAGAGCTTTTGATGAAACCGAGCAGAAATTAAATCATTAATAAATTTGTCAATCAAACGGTGGAGTGGTAAGATTACTTCACCGTTAATTTTTTATTCTGAAAAAAGAATTTAGGAGTGGAAGTATGAAAAAGATCAATTCGATTGAACAATTTAACCAGCTTGCTGAAGGGGAAGACCCATTCTTCATGGTAAAGCACAGTTTAACATGTCCGATAAGCCAAGAAGCATTTCAAGAGTACGAAACTTTCGCTAATGAAACCAGTGTTCCTTGCTATTACTTGGCTGTTCAAGAAGCAAGGTCATTATCGAATCACATTGCTGAACACTTCCATATTAAGCACGAATCTCCTCAGGCAATCTTATTTACAAAGGGAAATGTCGGCTGGCATGCTTCTCATTGGAAAATCACCCAAAAATCATTAACAGCAGCACTTGAAGAGATTAACTAGAACATCCATGCGCACATGGATGTTTTCCATTTTCTCTTTTCGGACCAAAAATATTCTTTAGTGCTTAAAAGCGTTTAATTAATAAAGAAAAGTTCGTGACAAACGAATTGATATCCTTTATAATAAACCCTAATTATAGAAAATGCAGTACATTCTGAATAAAAGAAATGAAGGGGCGGGAAACGATGACAAACAAATTAGATCAGCTACGCGATCGAGTTGATGAATTAAATCTCCAATTACTAACTTTAATTAATGAAAGAGCACTATTGGTTCAAGAAATCGGAAAAGCAAAAGAAACGCAAGGTGTCCATCGCTATGACCCTGTTCGGGAGCGACATATGCTTGATTTAATTAAAGAGAACAACAATGGTCCATTTGAAAATTCAACGATTGAACATATTTTCAAGCAAATTTTTAAAGCTGGTCTTGAACTTCAAGAAGATGATCATCGGAAGGCACTGCTTGTATCTAGAAAGAAAAAGCCTGAAAATACAGTTGTAGAAGTGAAGGGTGTCAAGATTGGTGATGGAACACAGCGTTTTGTATTCGGTCCATGTTCCGTTGAGTCGTATGAGCAAGTAGCATCTGTTGCTGCTTCTGTTAAAGAAAAAGGCTTTAAGTTCTTAAGAGGAGGAGCTTTTAAACCTAGAACTTCGCCATATGATTTCCAAGGTCTTGGCTTAGAAGGTTTGAAAATACTTAAGCAAATTGGCGACGAATACGATTTAGCGACAATCAGTGAAATTGTCCATCCAAACGACATTGAAGTGGCCGTTGATTACATTGATGTCATTCAAATTGGTGCCAGAAATATGCAAAACTTTGAGCTGTTAAAAGCAGCAGGCGCTGTTAATAAACCAGTCCTCCTAAAGCGTGGTCTTTCAGCAACTATTGAAGAATTTATTAACGCGGCAGAGTATATTATGGCTCAAGGAAATGGCCAAATTATCCTTTGTGAACGAGGAATCCGTACGTACGAAAAAGCAACAAGAAATACACTTGATATTTCTGCAGTTCCAATTCTTAAACAAGAAACTCACTTACCAGTAATGGTGGATGTGACACACTCAACAGGTAGAAGAGACTTGCTTCTTCCAACAGCAAAAGCAGCCCTTGCTATTGGTGCTGACGGTGTAATGGCGGAAGTTCATCCTGATCCAGCGGTAGCTTTATCAGATAATGCTCAGCAAATGGATTTGAAACAATTTGATGAGTTTGTTGAATCCCTTCGTTCATCTGCTTTTGTGCAAATCTAAAAGCATTCCAAGCCTTCCCAGCAATGGGAAGGCTTTTTAATATAGCGAAAACTTCTTTTCAAAGTTTTTATTGGGGTCTTTTCTCAAACTTGTTTTTAGATTGGATCCTTTTGGTTTTGGCCCAGAATTATAATATAGCATTTTTCCGGAATATCGGGTTAAGATACTAACCACAATAAAGTGTCTTTATTCTAGGCTGTCTTTGTATAGTTCGATGTTAAAATCTAATAGCTGATTTTAACGCGAAATAGGCCGTTCTTGTGTTATTACTTAATTTGTATACTCCTTTTCTCATCTAGTATACGAACTTTGGAATGGAATCATAGCTAAATCATTCTATATTTCCTTTAAAAAGTAACAATCTTTGAGAAAAGAGCTTTATTTTAAGTAAAACCAATAAGTTAACCAAGTTTACATATTAATTATGCAAGATTATCTAACGTTCAGATTGCGAGATTTAATTAGATAGCGTATAGTAAATACATGAATTCTTTCATATGTATATTAAATCACAAACTTAGCAATGATTAAACTTGCCACTTATGCAGTAAAATAGAAGAAAGCTGTGTTACGGATTAAAGGAGTGAAAGGCATGAATATTACAATATATGATGTAGCAAGAGAAGCAAATGTATCAATGGCAACGGTGTCACGTGTCGTGAATGGTAACCCGAATGTTAAACCTGTGACTAGAAAAAAGGTTATGGAGGTTATTGACCGTTTAGGATATCGTCCAAATGCGGTTGCACGGGGGTTAGCGAGTAAAAAGACAACAACAGTTGGGGTGGTTATCCCTGATATATCAAGCATCTTCTTTGCCGAACTAGCAAGAGGAATTGAAGATATTGCTTCGATGTATAAATACAATATAATCCTTAGTAGTTCTGACCAAAATAAAGAGAAAGAACTACATTTATTAAATACTATGCTTGGAAAACAGGTTGATGGGATTGTGTTCATGGGTGGTAATATCACCGAAGAACATGTAGAGGAATTTAAAAAGTCTCCAGTACCAATTGTCCTAGCTGGTTCAATTGAACAAACAGAAACGATTCCTTCGGTTAATATTGACTATGAAAAAGCGATTTTTGACGTGGTGCAATTATTAATTGAAAAAGGCCATAAACAAATTGCTTTTGTTGTGGGTCCTCTACAAGAGCCAATAAATAGTGTTCGTAAGCTAGCGGGTTATAAACGTGCATTAGAAGAGGCTTCTTATGAATTCAATGAAGAGCTAGTCATTGAGGGAGATTATACGTATGATTCAGGTCTTGAGGCTATTGAAAAGCTTGTAGAGCTAGAAACAAAGCCTACTGCTATTGTGGTTGGTTCCGATGAGATGGCATTGGGAGTGGTTCATGGGGCGCTAGACCGTGGCTTTAAGGTTCCAGAGGACTTTGAAGTGATTAGCTCAGACAATACAAGGCTTGCAATGATGGTCCGTCCGCAATTAACAACCATTGTCCAGCCATTATATGATATCGGAGCGGTATCGATGCGTCTACTTACAAAATTAATGAATAAAGAGGAAGTAGAGGACCAAACTGTTCTTCTTCCTCATCGTATTGAGTTGCGCGACTCAACAAAAAATAATTAATAAAAATGGCCGCTTTGTAAAAAGCGGTCATTCTTATTGGCTGTTTTCGTAAAGGGTGTTTTTAAATTCCTAAAGCCGATTTTAACGCAAGATAAGCTATTTTTTACGTTACAGTCAGTTTGCAAGCTCTTTTCTCATAAAAATACGATATTTGGGGTGCAACAACTCTTAATTCCCCATAATCACTTGAGAAAAGAGCCTTTTTATTTTATGGGCCTGTTAATCAGATAGAGGGCCTCTCTTCTCGATCCTTATGTATCGATTCGCTCGTTCGATTTCTTTTGTAAAATTGGATAGAGGGCCTTTTCCAAAGTAAGGCGATTCTTTTCGGTTATTTCGTCTTTTCGTGGGATTGCTGGATAAAGGGTTGCTGGATCATCCCATTCAATGGGAAGTGCCACACTGCTTTTTTCCTGCCAGTAAGATACCCAATCATCAGGTAAACTTCCATAACAGTTTGAGTTTTCGGTCATTTCCATCCAAATTAAAGACCAAGCTCTTGGGACCACTCGCCAGATATCATAACCTCCTCCACCAACAGCAATCCATTTGCCATTACAATATTGGTGTGCAATCTCATGTGCAAGTCTTGGGATTTCTCGATAAATCCGCATCGTTGCAGATAAGTGTGTTAAAGGATCATAATAATGGGAGTCAGCTCCGTTTTGGGTGAAAATAACATCAGGTTTGAAAAAATCCGCGACTTCTTTGAGAGCGTTTTGATACGCATATAACCAAGATTCATCCTCAGTAAAGGCATCAACAGGGATATTAAAGGAGTAACCATATCCTTTTCCTTGTCCCCGTTCGTTTACATTCCCTGTCCCAGGGAACAAGTATCTGCCTGTTTCATGAATGGATAATGTGCAAACGTTGGGGTCATCATAAAAAGACCACTGTACACCATCTCCATGATGAGCATCCGTATCGACATAAAGCACACGGACATTATACTTTTCAATCAAGTACTTAATCGCAACAGAACTATCGTTATAAATGCAAAATCCTGATGCCTTGCCGCGAAATCCATGATGTAACCCTCCACCTAGATGTAGGGCATGGTCGGCTTTTCCAGTCATGACTTGGTCCACAGCGGTCAATGTCCCACCGACAAGCAAGGAACTGGCTTCGTGCATGTTTGGAAAGATAGGAGTATCCTCCGTCCCAAGCCCGTATCCTTCTGCCGTTTCTTCACTCAATTTACCCAATCCTGCGAGGCGAACAGCATTCACATAATTGGGATCATGAATAAGGAATAATTCTTCTTCAGTAGCTGGTCGCGGGGGAATGATGTCTGCGTCTGTAATCGCGTTCGTCTTTTTTAATAAATCGAGTGTTAATTTTAAGCGAACTTGGTTAAAAGGATGATGACTGCTAAATTTGTATTTTAATAACTCATCTGAGTAAACAAAAACAGAACGACCACTCATGATGAAACACCTGGCAGGTTAGGCCATAGAACATGAAAATCTGCTTTCTTTAAATCTTCAATAATGCGAGTAGGATTCATGGTTTGAACTCTAAATACTAGGATTTTGTAGCGCTCATCCTTTTGATAGGGATAAACCAAAACGCTAGAGATATTGGCTTTTCGTGCACTAATTATGGAAGCAACACTATTGAGCATTCCACCTTTATTCGGGACCTTTACTTCAATCTGAGAGCCAGGCTGATGTGCTCCGGTAAGTGCAACTAGGCTGTGCAATAAATCTGTTTCAGTGACAATTCCAACCAGTTTTTGGTCTTTTACAATTGGAAGGCAACCAATGCTGTGCTCATAAAATAAGGCAGCAATTTCCTCAACAAAATCTAAAGGGTGACAGGTAATTAAACTTGTCGTCATCAAACTTTCAATCGGTTTATTTAGAACTTCTGAATCTTGCTCAATAAGAAATCTAGAAGGCATGGCATCACGGATGTCTCGGTCGGATACTAAGCCTACTAAAACAAACTCGTCATCAACAATAGGAAGATGCCTAATCCGCTTTGACTCCATTAAATGACAAGCTTCTTCAATTGTGTTGTCCTTTTTTAGAGTGGCAAGGTCTGTTTTCATTATTTCTTCTACAATCATTTGAATCCCCCTCTTGTTCAAAGTGGTGAACAGTTAATACATGAAGCGATTCATAAATCTTAAACGGTCAAATTTTTCGACGGATTCAAGGCTAACTCGATCTCCGATTCTCGCCATCAAACAATTTGCTGGGTGGGAACTAATTTCAGGATCATCTGTTGCATACCAAGTGAGGCCCCCGGCGTTCATCATTTTCTCCATCATTTTTCGATAGTCCCAAACATTTAATCCGGTATTTTTAAGATCCCAATGCCAGTAATATTCGGTTGTAATGATAATATAATCTTCCATTGCATCGTCCATCATGGATACAATAAGCAGGTTTTTTCCTACTGCACAGCCACGGAATTTCGGGATGACTTCAATGGCCCCAAGTTCAACTAAATCTTCCATTTTTCCCTCAGACCAACGCTCAAGCGGATCTGGGTAAAGGTAGGTGACATAACCAACAACCATTTCTCCGTGCCGTGCAATAATAATTCGCCCCTCTGGTAGGCCGGCAATTTCAACCAATGCTTTATGTTGTTGTTCCGGAGGTCGAAAAGCAACTAAATCATGATGGAACTCTAGGCTTTTAAGTTTTTCAGGGGAAATAGGTCCTTCTATAATTAAACTTCCATGAATTGTCTTTAATTCCTTTGCGTTATATGTTTTTTTATGTTCCATTAAGTCACCACCATAATGATTAAAATTGTCTTCTTCATTATACATTTAAATCTTTTAGGTAAAAGCGTTTTCACAAAATTTTCAGTCTTATCACGATAGAAAAGTTATAGAATAATAACAAAAAAACAATTTAAAAAAATTTTAAAATTGTGAAAATGGTGTATTTATACTATAATAGACCTTAACCATAAAGAGAAAAAGGAGAGGATTCGATGAAAGTGGAAGCGCTACCAGCCCTTCAAGGACAATTCAATCTACAAAACTATCAGGATACTTATAACAATTTTAACTGGCAGGATGTAGAGAAGAACTTTTCTTGGCATGATACAGGGAAAGTCAATATGGCACATGAAGCAATTGACCGGCATGCGGATGGGCCCCGGAAAAATAAGATTGCTCTCTATTACCAAGATGGAACGCGAAAAGAAAAATATACATTCAAAGAAATGAAAGAGTACTCCAATCAGGCAGGGAATGTTTTTAAGAATTATGGAGATGTGGAAAAGGGAGATCGCGTATTTATTTTTATGCCTCGATCCCCAGAGCTATACTTTGCTGTATTAGGAGCAATTAAATTGGGGGCAATTGTAGGTCCGTTATTTGAAGCATTTATGGAAGGAGCAGTCCGCGACCGCCTTCAAGATAGTGAAGCAAAAGTACTTGTTACGACTCCAGAGCTCTTAAAAAGGGTCCCGGTTGATGAGTTGCCGGCACTACAACATATCTTCTTAGTAGGAGATCAGGTAGAGGAAACTGGCAAATACCAAGACTTCAAGAAAAAAATGTCCCAAGCCAGTAAATCCCTACAAGTAGAATGGGTAGATCGAACAGATGGTTTGATTCTTCATTATACATCCGGTTCCACTGGAAAACCAAAAGGAGTTTTACATGTTCATAATGCGATGATTCAACAATACCAAACAGCTAAGTGGGTTTTGGACTTAAAAGAAGAGGATATCTACTGGTGCACAGCGGACCCAGGATGGGTAACTGGGACATCTTACGGGATTTTTGGACCTTGGCTGACTGGAACATCTAATGTTATTGTTGGGGGACGTTTTAGTCCGGAAGCATGGTATGGGATGATTGAAGAATATGGGGTAACGGTTTGGTACAGTGCGCCGACAGCATTTAGGATGTTAATGGGCGCAGGCGATGAAGTGATTAAGCGTTTTAACCTTAGCAGTCTTCGCCACATTTTAAGTGTCGGTGAGCCGTTGAATCCAGAAGTAGTTCGTTGGGGAATGAAGGTGTTTAGCCTTCGTATTCATGATACTTGGTGGATGACAGAAACAGGTGCTCAGTTAATTTGTAACTATCCTTGTCTGGAAATTAAACCTGGTTCAATGGGGAAACCAATCCCTGGAGTGAAAGCGGCGATTGTAGATGATCGTGGGGAAGAATTACCACCATTCCGAATGGGCAATTTGGCGATTAAAAAAGGATGGCCTTCGATGATGGCGACCATCTGGAATAATGAACAAAAATATGAATCCTATTTTATGCCAGGAGATTGGTATGTTTCAGGTGATTCAGCATACATGGATGATGAAGGTTACTTCTGGTTCCAAGGAAGAATCGATGATGTGATTATGACTTCAGGAGAACGAGTCGGTCCTTTTGAAGTCGAGAGTAAACTACTTGAGCATCCAGCCGTTGCTGAGGCTGGCGTAATCGGAAAGCCAGACCCAGTTAGAGGAGAAATCATCAAGGCGTTTATTGCCCTTATTGATGGTCACGAACCAACAGATGGGCTAAAAGAAGAGATACGTCAATTTGTTAAGCAAGGATTAGCTGCCCATGCAGCACCAAGGGAGATTGAATTCCGTGAAAAGCTTCCAAAAACACGTAGTGGAAAAATTATGCGTCGCGTCTTAAAGGCTTGGGAGTTAGACTTGCCAACAGGCGATTTATCGACAATGGAAGACTAATTCAAGTAATCTATCGAAAAGGCTATTTTTGTAAAGATTGTTGTTAAAATCCTAACGCCGATTTTAACGCAGGATAATCCATTATGTGCGTTCTTATTAAGTTTACTTGCTCTTTTCTCCTGATTTTCAGTTGCTGTCCAGTGATAACACAGCTAATTCTTTCCTCTTTATGTCTAAAAGCACAAAGTTTAAGAAAAGAGCCTTCAAAAAGGACCCATACACATTTGTACGGGTCCTTTTTCCTGTTTATTCGTTAGACTCTGAGTTCGTTTCTGCTGAGGCCTGTGGATCCTCGGATGGTTTCTCAGGCTCTTTAGGTTTCTCTTGCTTTTTCTGTTCGACTTCTTTTTCCTTCTTCTTTTCCTCACCAATTTTGACAACATTGGAAGGTGCAGATTCTTTACCTGCAATATCTACAGCCGTTACATGGAATGAACCGTTACCGCCTTTGTATGACAGATTTTCACCGGCTTTCACGGTTTTTACCTTTTTCCCATTATTGTAGATGCGATAACCAATCACGTCATTTTCAGGATGCTTTTTCCAAGTGATTGTACTACCAGACCCACCAACTGATGGAGCCGCTGGGGTGTTGCCATTGTCGGACAGTCTCGCATTTGCAACAAGGACGTTTGACCATGCTCCACGATTAGGAATTAGCTGAGACGGGTTGCTGATCTTATGCCCAATAATGCTCTCCATATAACTTGGGTCAATTGTTGCACCGCCAGATTCAACAAATTCATTCGGAGTTGAATCTAAAGCAAAGTAACGCTTATCCCCAACACGAACATATCTGCTAGACGCAACAGTGTCATCGACCTTAGTCGGAACATATTTTGCATTATAGTAATCTGTCTGCACAAGGCCTGCATCGGAACAAGCTTTTGAAGGCAGTAAACCAGATGCACCACAATAAGATCTTCGAACAATTCCACCAGGCATTTCAAATCGCTCTTCTGGATCAACAAGCTTTGAATCAACATCGTAAGCAGCGTTCATTAAGTCCGCCCATAAATAGATATTTCTTGCTCCATAACTAACACCTTTATAAGTCAGATCCAATGGTTTCTGGGTATCATAACCGTTCCAAACACCAAACGTCACATTTGGGTTCGTCGCGACAAACCAAGAATCATAATAATTATGTCCTGTTCCAGTTTTCCCAGCCCAATCTGAACTGAACTTCAGACGATTATGCATTGATGTCGCTGTTCCTTGGTTAATAACGTCTCTCATCATATCAATCGTTAAATACGCTGTTTGAGGGCTGAAGACATCGACTTCTTCTGCCTTATGTTCAAAGATGGTATTTCCATCTTTATCAACAATTTTATCAATCAAATAAGCATCGACGAATTTACCGCCATTCGCAAATGTTGCATATGCATTGACATTTTCTTCAACGGTAACTCCCGAAATCGATCCAATTGAAGCTGAAAGATTCACATGGTCATCCTCGGATAATGAAGTAAAGCCCATTTTTTCAAGGAAAGTAGTTGGTCGTTGATTAACAATGTTTTTATAGGCGATAACAGTTGGAACATTATAGGATCTCGTTAGTGCATATCTTGCTGATGTGAGCCCACTATAGCTACGGTCGTAGTTATGTGGCCATGGCTTACCAGGGCCATTTAAATACACTTGAACATTTGGCAAAACAGATCCAGGTTGGAGAGTTCCAAGTTCCATCGCTGGCGCAAATACAAGTAGTGGCTTCATGGTTGAACCATTTTGTCTTTTTGCATCTGTTGCGTGATTTAATTGTTCTCGCTTAAAGTCACGGCCACCTACAAAACTGATAATCTTCCCAGTTTTGTTTTCAATGAGAATGGCTCCAAGCTCAACCGGCTCCTTGATTGTTACCTTTTCACCAGTTTCTGGATCGGTTATTTCTTCAGGCTTATCGTTGCCATAAAGTTCAAAGTTCTGGGCAACCTTTTGCATCTTATCGTAGATGTCTTTGTTGATTGTTGTATGGACATTATAGCCATTTTGGCGTAAGTCTCGATCTGCTAGAGTAAGGTATTCTCCTTTTAGGTCCTCATCTGCATCTAAATCGGCTTTTTCGTAGCCGTCCTTTTCAGCTAAAATATAAGCCAGAACATTTTTGGCGCGTTTTTCGATTTCAAATGTTAGCCAAGGATATTCGTCAATCGTATGGCCATCATCCGCGTTTTTGATAAAGTCTTTCGTAATATCATACTCAATTGCTTTATTGTATTCTTCTGACGTGATATAACCGCCGGTATGCATTCTTGAGAGGACGGTTTTCATTCTAGTTAATCCTGGTTCAAGGTTTTCTTTAAGCTTTCCTTGATCGCTACTAAAAGGCGTATACCCGAATGGACTTTGTGGAAGTCCTGCGATAAAGGCAGCTTGTGGCAACGTTAATTTATCTACTTCAACTCCAAAAATTCCTTGTGCAGCTGCTTTTACACCAGCAATATTATTTCCTGATGCATCTCGTCCTAAGGTTGCTACATTCAAGTAAGCTTCAAGAATTTCCTCTTTTTCAAAGAATCTCTCTAACCGAAGTGCTAGCAAGATTTCTTTTGCCTTTCGTTCGAAGCTAACCTCATTCGTCAAGATTTGGTTTTTGATGAGCTGTTGAGTTAATGTACTTCCCCCTGATTGGGTTGCTGAGTTGGTTACCTCTTGGAAGAGAGCGCGAAAAATCGCTTTTGGGACAACTCCATCATGCTCATAGAAATATTCATCTTCAGTTGCGACGACAGCGTCAATAAGGTATTGGGATATATCCTCAAGCTCAACCTCTTCCCGATAAAGGTCCGTTCGGAGTTTTCCAAGGTACACATCATTATCAAAATAAAGATTAGATGTTTCCTCATAATTATAGATATCCTTCTCCATTTGCTCGTAGGATCGAAGTGGCTCATCCTTAACGAGTGAAGCGAAGTACCCTGCTGCAGCTCCACCAGCAAAGCCAGCACCAATCACCATAATAATGATAAAAAGTAATAGTAAGTTCCAAACAACATTGTAGGTGATTCTAGCACTTTTTACGGTCTTTTTATTTGTAAAAAATGACTGCAACGAAGAAAGAAAGTGTTTCCACCCTTTTTGTTCATGGTTCATTATCATTCCCCCTAAAATCACATACATTATAGCATAAACAACCGTCTTGAAATGCTAGGTTGCCGCATTTTCCTTTTATTTCATGAGATATTTGACAATAATAGCTTTATTGTGGTAAAAATGCTTTAATAACTTTATATTAAGCAATGATGGGAATCAGTAGTTTTTCTATCCCTGTTTTCAGAAAGCCGGCGGTTGATGGGAGTCGGTACAAATAGAAAAATGAATTACCTCCTTGAGCTACCGTTGTGAACAAATATAGTAGCAACGGTCGGTTGAACCGTTATCGAATTGAGTGGAAAACGTATGTTTTCAAGCTGGGTGGTACCGCGCATATAGCGCCCCTGCATTGTGCAGGGGTGCTTTTTTATATGCTATTTTTACGATTTGGAGGAAGAAAGATGAATCTTTTAGAAGATTTGAAATGGCGTGGAGTCGTTTATCAACAGACAGATGAAGAAGGTCTGACTGATCTATTAAACCAGGAAAAAATTTCACTATACTGCGGTGTTGACCCAACTGCAGATAGTATGCATATTGGTCATTTATTGCCATTCCTAACGTTAAGACGTTTCCAAAATCAAGGCCATCGTCCGATTGTTCTTGTTGGTGGTGCAACTGGGCTAATTGGTGACCCGAGTGGAAAAAGCGAAGAGAGAAAACTTCAGACAACAGAAGATGTAGAACGCAATGTACAAGGAATTCAAGGGCAATTGAAACGCATCTTTGATTTTGAAGGAGAAAACGGTGCAATCATGGTGAATAACTATGATTGGACAAGTAAGTTAGATGTTGTAAGTTTCTTACGTGACTTCGGAAAACATGTAGGTGTGAACTATATGTTAGCGAAAGACACAATCGCATCACGACTAGAAACAGGAATTTCTTTTACTGAATTTACTTACACAATTTTACAAGCGATGGATTTCCTACACTTATACCAGAACCATCAATGTAAATTGCAAATCGGTGGAAGTGATCAGTGGGGAAATATCACAACTGGTCTTGAATTGATCCGTAAAATGGCCTCAGAAGGTTCGAAAGCATTTGGTTTAACGATTCCATTAGTCACTAAAGCTGATGGAACAAAGTTTGGTAAAACCGAAGGCGGTGCAATCTGGCTTGACCCTGAGAAAACATCACCGTATGAGTTCTACCAGTTCTGGATCAACACAGCAGATGCAGATGTCATCAAATACTTGAAATACTTTACTTTCCTCGGAAAAGAAGAAATCGAAGCGTTAGAAGCTTCGATCCAAGAAGAGGCGCATCTACGTAAAGCCCAAAAAGCACTAGCTGAAGAAATGACCCGGATGATTCATGGAGAAGATGCGTTACAGCAAGCAATTAAAATTTCTGCTGCTCTATTTAGTGGAGACGTTAAGAATTTAACTGCTGCGGAAATTAAGCAAGGCTTCAAAGATGTTCCTTCATACGAAGCTCCTGCTGAAGAAGAGTTATCGTTGGTGGAATTAATTGTTGCTGCCAAGATATCCCCATCTAAACGTCAAGCGCGTGAAGACATCACAAATGGAGCAGTTTCGATTAACGGTGAAAAAGTAACCGATACGAATTATGTTTTAACAACTGCTGATCGAATTGAAGATCAGTTTACCATCGTTCGTCGTGGAAAGAAAAAATATTTCTTAATTAAATACTAAGATATTTTACCTCTCGAATTCTTTCGGGAGGTTTTTCATTTCAGTAGTGAGTGAGGAACAGTTATGTGGTGTGGTGTGTATGAAAATAGAACAGGGAAAAGTGAAAATAGGTGTGACTTTTTGAAAATAGAAATAGCAGATCTGAAAATAGAATGAAGGAAAGTGAAAATAAAAAATCGATATGAAAATAGAACAGGGAAAAGTGAAAATAGGTGGTGACTTTTTGAAAATAGAAATAGCAGATCTGAAAATAGAATGAAGAAAAGTGAAAATAGAAAATCGATATGAAAATAGAACAGGGAAAAGTGAAAATAGGTGGTGATTTTTTGAAAATAGAAATAGCAGATCTGAAAATAGAATGAAGAGAAGTGAAAATAGAAAATCGATATGAAAATAGAACGGGGAAAAGTGAAAATAGGTGGTGTTTCTTGAAAATAGAAATAGCAGATCTGAAAATAGAATGAAGGAAAATGAAAATAGAAAGTCAATCTGAAAATAGAACGGGGAAAAGTGAAAATACGTGGTGTTTATTTGAAAATAGAAAAAGCAAATCTGAAAATAGAATGAAGAAAAGTGAAAATAGAAAGTGAAAATCATAAAAAATATTATAGGAAAATCCCAGATAGAACGAAGACAATGATGATAAACAAAAAACCCCACCAAAAGGTGAGGGTTCTTGTTTTGAAACTATTAACGAGAGTAGAACTCGACGATAAGAGCTTCGTTGATTTCAGCCGGAAGTTCAGAACGCTCAGGTAAACGAGTGAAAGTTCCTTCTAGCTTTTCAGCATCGAAAGTTAAGAAGTCAGGTACGAAGTTGTTTACTTCAACTGCTTCTTTAACGATGTCTAGGTTACGTGATTTTTCACGTAGGCCGATTGTTTGACCAGGAGCTACGCGGTATGATGGGATATCAACGCGAGATCCGTCAACAAGAATGTGACCATGGTTTACCAATTGGCGAGCTTGACGACGAGTACGAGCTAAACCAAGACGGTAAACAACGTTGTCCAAACGAGACTCTAAAAGAGCCATGAAGTTTTCACCGTGTACACCTTGCATTTTACCAGCTCTGTTGAATAGAGTGCGGAACTGACGCTCGTTTACTCCATACATATGACGAAGCTTTTGCTTCTCTTGTAATTGCAATCCGTATTCGGAAAGCTTTTTACGCTGGTTAGGACCATGTTGTCCAGGTGCGTAAGGGCGTTTTTCTAATTCTTTACCTGTACCGCTTAGAGAGATTCCAAGACGGCGTGATAATTTCCAGCTTGGGCCGGTATAACGAGCCATGAATGACTCCTCCTTAGTTTTTATTTTGTAAAATAAAAACAGTTTGTGAGACTTCAATTATGGACATTTTGTTTTCATGCACCTTCGCCCTAGCAGCAGCGGGTTACGCGATGCACCATCAAAGATAACCATTGAGGAACAAAATATACACATAAAGGGGTTCACATAGGCTGCGATATTTTACACAAAGAGTATTATATTATTTTTTATGGACATAAGTCAAGAGCAAGTTTGAAAAACATTTTTATAAGTAGTGCAATATCATAATTATAGAGGAAGGATTGATTGTCATCAATCGAGGGGGATGAAGATGAAGAAAAAGTTTGAAACTGAAGTGATTCATGGGAATTATGATAGCGCTGAATATCAAGATAGTCTTGTACCACCCATTTTTCAGAGCAGTACATTTACTTTTGCAAATGCCCAACAGGGAGAACGAAGATTTGCAGGCGAAGAGGCAGGGTTTATCTATTCACGCTTAGGCAATCCAACAGTGAAAATTCTTGAAGAGAGAATTGCAAATCTAGAAGGAGCTGAAAAAGCATTGGCCTTTGGTTCAGGGATGGCCGCTGTGTCGGCAGTGCTATTCTCTTTTGTCAAAACAGGGGACCATATTGTTTGTTCACAGGGTGTGTATGGTTGCACTTTCGGGCTCCTTCAATTAATGCGGGAAAAATTTGATGTTTCTCATGCTTTTTCGTTTATGACGACAGAGGAAGAGGTGAGGAGCGCACTCACAGAAAATACGGCTTGTATTTATATTGAAACTCCAATTAATCCAACAATGAGACTTGTAGACTTAGAGATGGTCTCTAGAGTAGCAAAGGAAAAAGGCATACCTGTAATTGTCGACAATACATTTTGTACCCCGTATTTACAAAAGCCGCTAGAACTAGGTTGCGATATCGTCATACACAGTGCAACAAAATACATTTGTGGACACGGAGATGTAATTGCAGGAATCGTAGCTGGGAATGAAGAAAGGCTGAATAAAATTTCCATGACAACCCAAAAAGATATAGGTGGGATTATTGCACCGTTTGATGCTTGGCTCTTACTAAGAGGGTTAAAGACCTTACATCTTCGAATGGACCGTCATTGTGAAAATGCAGTAAAGCTAGCGTCGGCGCTCATGACCCACCCTGCTATTGATCAAGTCTATTACCCCGGGAATCCCAAACAAACCGATTTTAACATTGCTCAAAAACAAATGAAAAAGCCTGGGGGACTGATTTCTTTCACCATTAAAGGCTCGAAGCAAGATGCCCAAGAACTGATGAATAAATTAAAATTAATAAAAATAGCTGTTAGTTTAGGGGATGCGGAAACACTGATCCAACATCCGGCTACCATGACCCATGCTGTTGTGCCGGTTCAAAAGCGGATTGAAATGGGGATTCCCGACAATATGCTCAGACTATCGGTGGGATTAGAAGCATCGGAAGATATTTGGGAGGATTTAGAGCAAGCGTTACAGAAATAAAAACCATTCAGGGAGTAAAAAAGAGCTGTGAACCCTAGGGCTCACAGCTCTATCTTTTTAGCCTTTATAAACTTCCATCAAAGTAGAAACAAACTTCTCAAGCTTTGCCTGGTCAATTTCATCAAAGCGATTTTTCTCAGGTGAATCAATATCAAGAACGCCAATTAGCTTTCCGTTGTCTAGCATTGGAATGACAATTTCTGATTGAGAGGCAGCATCACAAGCGATATGTCCTGGGAAAAGGTGGACATCCTCAACACGAACCGTCTCTAATTTTACTACAGCTGTTCCACACACGCCTTTCCCTACAGGGATTCTCACACATGCTGGTAATCCTTGGAAAGGTCCGAGGACAAGCTCGCCTTCTTCCATTAAATAAAATCCTACCCAATTAATCCGATCAAGGAATTGGTTTAATAAAGCAGATGCATTGCTAAGGTTGGCGATGACATTTTTTTCGCCTTCAAGCAAGCTCTTAAGTTGTTTTATGAGTAAATCATACTGATCTTCACGGTTACCATTATATGTTTCGACTTCAAACAAGTTTTTTCACCCTTTCCTCTAAAAATGCAAGATTTATTTTATCAGAAAAGCAGGAAGAATGCTTGAATTTGTCGATGGATTCTTAAAGGAATATGAGATGTCTAGAAGGAAGTAATAAGAAATAGATAAAGAACGAGAAGGAATGGGTTGCAGGTGTCTAGGGAAAATCTTGAATAAGGGGCGGGTAAGGAGAATGCGAAAAAATTCGAAAGAGTCAATCGTTGAAGCGGCAGTGTTTTTATTTAATACCCAAGGCTTCAGTGGCACTTCGATTCGTGATATTGCTGCAAAAGCAGGGGTAAACCCAGCTAATATCGCCTATTATTTTCAAAATAAGAAAGGACTACTAGAGTACTGTTTTACAGCCTATTTTGAGAATTATTTGAAGGAAATTGAAAAAGGGTATGCATTGTTAGATGAAGGGGCAGAAGTGGCATTAAAACAAATCGTTGTGAATTTGCTGAAATATCAATGCCAAGATATTCAGTTAACACGATTTATTTTAAGAGAGATGACCCTGGATTCTCAGATGGTTCGGGAAGTAATGTCAACCTATCATGTGAAAGAACGATATTATTTTAAAAAAGTCCTTGAAAGAGGGATGAGGAAAAAAGAGTTTCGCAATCATTCTGTTCCTTACCTCATTCTCCAAATAAAAAGTTTATTGAATACGCCATTTTTAAACAGCCATTATGTTCATGAAGTGTTACACATTTTGCCTCACGAGACATACTTTGTTGAGAAATATAGTCGAGACATTTACCAATGGTTGGATGCCATTCTATGTGAACCGAAACCATATGATAATCGAAGAATTGTTTCTGTATAACAAAAAACCGGTCATCAACCGGTTTTTTGTTATGAATCTATAGGTTGGCTAAACGCTTGATACGCTCATAGCCTTGACCGAGTTCTTTCGCTTGGTGTGCATCCGATCCATAAACAAGGGGAATACCTCGTTCTTTTGCCTTATGAACGATGGCATCAGGTGGGTAAGGCTCGCGGCATAATGGTTTTGCTGTGCCAGCGCCATTATAGTCCAACTCGTAACCATGGTCTTTGACTGCGTTTAAGATCAGGTCAATCTCTGAGTCAAAGGATGACTGAACAGGGTATTTCCGTTGGAATTTATGGACAAGCGTCATATGGCCAATTCTTTTTGGCTTGTAGGAACCTAATTCAGCATGGATTGATTTTAATAGGGTTTGGTAATAGTGACGATAAATTTTTTCAACTGAACCGTAGTCCTGGATCATATTTGCGAAATGATTTGGACTATAATCTAAGCAATCGTATCCAGAGGAGCTTTTCAAAAAGTGAACGGAAAGAATAGCATCATCTAGTTTTGGCCCCACTTCATTTAGAAACTGAGTGATTTCAGCTTCATACCCTTCAATATAGTCCACTTCAAGACCGGCGTTGATTTTCACTTTTCCTTCGTACTGCGCTTTTAACTTTGAAACCTCTTCAAAATAGTCATCTAACTTTTCTTTTTGCATTGCACTGTCCGATTGTGGTGTAGGGTCTACAAATGTATCGGGAAGTGGTGCATGCTCTGTAAATGAGATTTCTGTATACCCGAGTGCTAAAGCCCGCTCAATATACGCTTCAAAAGAGTCATTTGTACCATGTGGACAGAATCTAGTATGTACATGACCGTCTCTCATTTTCTACGTTCGCCCCCAATCGCAAAGCTATTCGTGACAGGATTTGATATAGTTCGATAAGAAATTAAACAAAAAATTGAAATTACTGGTCAAAAAATGTCGTTTACATGGTATCATAAATACATAAAAAAAACAGTTCTTATATTTTCTTATATTATATAAATCTATTGAAGCTGATTTTTGTATGAAACCCAGGGGGATTGGCATGGAGTATATCATAGCTGCTATAGGCATAGCACTAGGCCTATTTTTAATAACTTATTTAATGAAACGTAAGTATTTTAATGAAGTGGACCGTTATGAAGCTTGGAAGATTGATATCATGAATCGACCGGTCCAAGATGAAATGTCTAAAGTGAAAAAGCTGAATATGACAGGTCAAACAGAAGAGCTATTTGAGAGATGGCGTAAAGAATGGGATGAAATTGTTACTTCCGAACTACCAGATATTGAGGAATTTCTTCTTGATGCGGAAGATTACACAGACAAACTTCGTTTTAGGAAAGCAAAAGAGTCGTTTGCCAAGATTGAAACAAAGTTGGCTGATATTGAACAGCAAATTGAGAAGCTCCTTCAGGAATTAAATGAGTTAGTTGGCAGTGAAGAGAAGAACCGCAGTGAAATTGATTTGCTTAAAGAGCAGTATCGTGATTGCCGGAAAAATCTTCTTGCACATCGACATAGCTTTGGGACAGCAGAGAAGAGTCTTGAGAACCAATTAAATGAAATTCTAACTCAGTTCGAGCTGTTTGATGAAAAAACGTCAAGCGGTAATTACCTTGAGGCGAGAGAGGTTGTGCTAGCAATTGCGGCCAAACTTGATGAGATTTCTACTAAGATGGAAATAATTCCTCAGCTCCTTCATGATTGCCAGTTAGGAATACCTGCTCAAATGAACGAATTAAAAGAAGGTTGTCGTGAAATGGCGGCCCAAGGGTATGTTATCGATCATTTAGGAGCAATTAAGGAATTAGAAGAAGTTGAGAATCAATTAAATGAATATTTATCACTAATTTCAGAAACAGAAGTTGCTGAAATCCAACAGGGTACAGAAGCAATTAAAGATAAGCTTGAAAACCTTTTTGACCAATTAGAGAATGAAGCATTAGCAAAGCAGTTTGTAATTCATAATGAGAAAAACCTAACTCAATTGATGCAAAATGCAATGGTTGAAAACGATAATATTCAGGAAGAAATCCAGTCGATTCAGCAAAGCTACGAGATTTCTGATCAGAAAATGGATGCTCATATTGTTGCTGAAGGAAGGCTTGAACAATTAGTGAAAAGATACGAACTACTTGTTGCCAAAATCGATCAAGGAGAAACAGCATACAGCTTCTTACGCGATGATCTCTCCGAGCTGAAGCAAGACTTAGAAGAATGTATTAAGGAACAAGAAGAGTTCAAAGAAACGTTGAATGCCTTTAGGAAAGATGAAATAGCTGCAAGGGAAAAAGTGAGAAATCTTTCTCAAAAGACTACCGAGATGATTAAGCTTATTTCTAAAAGTAATTTGCCAGGATTGTCTCAGAATTACAAGTATCTATTAGAGGATGCTAAAGAAAGTATCCAGAATGCTGCAGATAAGCTTGAACAAAAACCGCTTAAAATCCCAACAGTTCAGCAGTACCTTGAAATTGCTGAAATAACAGTGGAAAAACTAGTAACGATGACCGAAGAAACTGTTGACCATGTAAAATTGGCGGAAAGAGTCATCCAATATGGAAATCGCTATCGCAGCAGCCATCCTTCTGTTGCCAAACGGTTGGCAGTAGCAGAAGAGGCATTTAGAAAATATGATTATAGCCAAGCATTAGAAGAAGCGGCTGCAGCGATTGAGGAAGTTGAACCAGGTGCCATAAAGAAAATTCAAGAACTCTTTGTTGAAACGACAGTATAAAAGAAGGTCTCCGTGTTGGAGGCCTTTTTGCATGTTGTCGGAGTTGAACGAGCCGTTTCCGCTTTTCGTATTGGAGCAAATTGGTAGTATAAAACGGAAGGTGATTGTATTTTCAAATATGGGCTAGTGTGATAAAATCTCTTGTTAGCAATGTCGGTATTTTTGAGAGGGGGTAGAATAAATGATTTATTTAGATAATAGTGCAACAACGAAACCTTTTAAAGAAGTGATTGATTCTTTTACGAAGGTTGCTTCAAGTTATTATGGAAATCCTTCCTCTTTGCATCAGATGGGTGGACAAGCAGAAAAGCTCTTGTCTCAGGCACATTCACAAATAGCTAAATTACTTGGAGTGAAAACAAATGAAATTGTTTTTACATCTGGAGGTACAGAAGGAAATAACCTTGCAATTAAAGGAATTGCAATGGAGCATAGAAAAAGAGGAAAGCATATCATTACAACCGAGGTTGAACATGACTCTGTCCGAAACTCTTTTAAGCAGTTAGAAGAGTTAGGATTTGATGTAACTTATATTCCTGTAGATGCGGAGGGGCGTGTAAACTCCTTAGATGTCGAACAGGCAATTCGTTTTGATACAATCCTTGTTTCGGTGATTCATATTAATAACGAAGTAGGAACAATCCAACCGATAAGAGAGATCGGTCGCTTGCTTAAGGACTATCCAAAGATTTATTTCCATGTTGACCATGTTCAAGGAGTGGGGAAGCTACCACTCAATTTTTATGAATGTGGAATTGATTTATGCACGATATCAGGGCACAAGTTTCACGGGCTAAAAGGTACGGGAGCATTGTTTATTCGTGACGGGATTAAAATTTCTTCCTTGCTTTCTGGAGGTGGCCAGGAAACTGAAAGAAGAAGTGGGACAGAGAACGTTGCCGGTATGGTGGCAATGGCTAAAGCTTTGAGAATGACGCTAGACTTGCGTGAACAAAAATTTGCACAATTAACAGAAATTTTGGGTACAATAAAATCCGGGTTAAAGCAATTGCCGGATGTCTGTATCCATTCGCCTGAAGAAAATTCAGCACCACATATCCTTAATTTTTCAATAAAGGGAATTAAATCAGAAGTTTTCGTCCACGCACTTGAAGAAAAAGGGATATACGTGTCCACAACAAGTGCATGTTCATCAAAACGAAATGCTCCAAGCAAAACGCTTCTAGCAATGGGAGTTCCTGTAGAACAAGCAGAACGGGCAATCCGAATAAGTCTATCATATGAAAATACGATGCAAGAAGCAGAAATATTGATTCAGGCCGTTTCGGAAAGTGTAAAACGATTAAGAGAGGTAATGAATTAAAATGTTATATGATCATATTGTCATCCGCTACGGTGAAATATCGACTAAAGGGCGGAATCGAAATAAATTTATTGATAAACTGAGAAAGAGCGTAAAGCGTGCAATACAAGACTTTCCGAAAGCGACGGTCAAATCCGAGCGAGATAGAATGTATGTCTTGTTAAATGGCGAAGATGGTGTTGAAGTTGCGGAAAAGTTAAAGAAAGTTTTTGGTATCCAATCGCTAAGTCCTGCCATTAAAGTAGAAAAAGATATCGAAAAAATGAAAGACGCTGCATTAGAATTATTTACGCACTTATACAAGGAAGGTAAGACGTTTAAAATCACTGGAAAACGGTCGGACAAAACCTTTGAATTAACAACAAACGATATCAACCAAGAATTTGGTGGTCATTTGTTAAAAAATGTACCTGGGTTAAAAGTGGACGTTCGTAATCCAGATATTAATTTGCAAATTGAGATTCGCGCAGAGGCAGCATACCTATCAGCAGAAAATATTAGGGGCGCAGCAGGTCTACCAGTTGGCTCAGGTGGGAAGGCCATGCTTATGCTTTCAGGTGGCATAGATAGCCCAGTTGCAGGTTATTTGTCAATGAAACGCGGTTTGGAAGTGGAAGGAGTCCATTTTGCAAGCCCGCCATTTACAAGTGAACGTGCCAAGCAAAAGGTAATCGATTTAACGGAAAAATTAGCTGACGTGAGTGGGAAAATGGTTCTGCATATTGTGCCATTTACTGAGATTCAACGAACCATTCAAAAACAAGTACCAGAAAACTATACGATGACAACAACACGGAGACTGATGCTTCGAATTACGGACCGACTTCGTGAACAGCATGGTGGTCTTGCAATTATTACAGGAGAAAGCCTTGGGCAAGTAGCCAGTCAAACATTGGAGAGCATGTATGCGATTAATGAAGTGACAAGCACACCAATTATTAGACCACTTATAGCGACTGACAAAACCGACATTATGGAGATTGCAGCGAAGATTGATACGCTTGAAATATCGAACCTGCCATATGAGGATTGCTGTACGGTGTTTGTTCCGTCATCACCTAAAACAAAACCAAAACTTGAAAAGGTTCAGCATTATGAAAGTTATTTTGATTTTGAACCACTTATTGAAAAAGCAGTAAGTGAGACAGAAACAATCATTGTAATACCAGGTATGAGTCAAAAAGAGGAAGAGGATTTATTTTAAGAAATACGGCTTCTTTAAATTGTGAATAATTACCAACAAATGATTTGTATTAGTTCATGTGATTCTACACACTCTATACTCACAAGGAGGTGAACATCACATGGCTAACTCAAACAACTCAAACAACCTTTTAGTACCTGGGGTTGAAGAAGCTCTTAACCAAATGAAGTATGAAATTGCCTCTGAATTTGGCGTAAACCTTGGTGCTGAAACTACTTCTCGCGCTAACGGATCTGTTGGTGGAGAAATCACTAAGCGTTTAGTTTCTATGGCTCAACAACAAATGAGCGGATTTTCTCGATAAAAAAAATAAAATGGCTACAGGAACGGGAAGAAATTCCCGTTCCTTTTTTGCGTTTTATAAAGAATTTTTGTATAAGCTTTATTCTTTATTCAGTTGCCAATCGACGCGGTTTTCTTGTAGTTTAAACAGATATAAATAGTACCTAAGATTAGTACCAGATATAGGATAATATGACAATGTATTCAACAAATTCCCTCTTTACTATTCCCTCTTTTTTATAAAAAATAGTACACAACTCCAATGTTTTCTGTTTATAATGTTATTAGATATTATTACTTGGTACTAAATTAAGGAGGGGCAATAATGAAAAGGGAACAATTAATTGCACCGCAAAAGTATAATCTTATTTCTGAATTTGAACGGCATGCACAAGTGGAAGGAAAGCTTGCACTTCAATGGGAAAATGAAGCTGGAGATAAAAAGGAAATCACTTATCATGATTTAATGATAAATGCGAACAGAATTGGAAATGTCTTCAAGGCTAGTGGATTAACCAAGGGAGATGTTGTCTTGGTTGTTATTCCGCGGCTAATAGAAGCTTATCAAGTATATATTGCGGCGTTAAAATTAGGACTAGTTGTGATTCCGAGTTCAGAAATGTTGCGAACGAAAGATTTACAATACCGAATTACACATGGAGATGTGAAGGCGGTTGTTAGTTATTATCCGTACGTGGATCAATTTGTTGAAATCCCAGCAATGGAGAAGCTATTAAAATTTACGATAGGAAATAAGCAGCAAGGATGGATTTGTTTAGATGATGAGCTAATGGGTGCGTCATCAACTCTTGAACTAACAGGTACAGATCGAGAAGACATGGCCTTTTTATCCTATACTTCTGGAACAACTGGGAATCCAAAGGGAGTTGTTCATACTCATGGTTGGGCATATGCACATCTGCATACTGCTGCTGAACATTGGTTAGGAATTGAAAATGGCGATAAAGTATGGGCTACAGCTGCACCAGGTTGGCAAAAGTGGATATGGAGTCCATTCCTCTCTGTTTTAGGAATGGGGGCTACAGGTTTTGTTTTCAATGGGAGATTTGAGCCTAAGAAGTATTTAAGTCTTATGGGGGAATATGACATTAACGTTCTTTGTTGTACGCCAACTGAGTATCGTTTAATGGCAAAAGTAGAAAATATTGCAGACTATCAACTGCCTGCATTAAAAAGCGCAGTATCTGCTGGTGAGCCGCTAAATCGTGAAGTAATTGATATATTTAGAAAATATTTTAATATCGATGTTCGCGATGGCTATGGACAAACAGAGAACACATTGCTTGTAGGTGTAACAAAAGGAACAGAGCTGAGAGAAGGGGCAATGGGGAAACCAACTCCAGGAAATCGTGTTGAAATTATTGACGATTACGGCAATCCTTGTCCAGTTGGTGTCGTCGGAGATATCGCTGTTCACATTGATACTCCGGCTCTGTTTAAAACCTATTATAAAGATCCTGAACGAACAGCTAAGCAGTACCGTGGTGACTATTATGTTACGGGCGATAGAGCGAAAAAAGATAAAGAAGGTTACTTTTGGTTCGAAGGTCGTAGTGATGATATTATTATTAGTTCTGGCTATACAATTGGGCCGTTTGAAGTTGAGGATGCCCTCGTTAAACATCCAGCTGTAAAAGAATGTGCAGTAGTAGCTTCTCCTGATGAGGTGCGGGGCAATGTTGTAAAGGCTTTTGTTGTATTAAGAAATGAAGATGATCAACAGAAACCAGGACTAATTAAAGAGCTGCAAGAACATGTAAAAACTTTGACAGCTCCATATAAATATCCTCGGAAGATTGAGTTCATTGATGAATTGCCAAAAACAACTTCAGGAAAAATTCGTCGGATCGAACTTCGTCAAAAAGAATTAGAGGTGTGATCATTGGAAGGTGCAGAAGCTTAACCTGCACCTTCCTTTTTTATTTAGGCCTTTCTCAAACTTTGTTGTTTTTGAACAAAAAATACGTCTGAAAAAGCTAGGTTATTCAATATAAATAACTACATTTTAAGAGAAAAGAGTGCTAACCAATTTTAACAATAATCTTTACGAAAAAAACCTTAGGAAGCAGCCTTTTCTTATGAAGGGGAATTAATGTTGGAAATGGAGCTAAAAAAAGAATTGTCACCTAGTTGAACACTCGATATAATTATCTTATTTCGAGTATAGAAAGAAATGAGGTGCGTTAGATGGCAAACCGGACAGAACAACAAATCGGAATTCTCTATGCGGCTGTTGCTTATGTTTTGTGGGGAGTACTTCCAGTCTATTGGAAGCTATTGGGGGATGTTGGCGCAGAAGAAATCCTTGCGAATCGAGTCATTTGGTCGTTTGTTTTTATGATAGGATTATTACTTTTATTAAAAAAATGGTCTTTATTCCTCTCGACTATCCAGGGGTTTGCAAAGAATAAAAAGCAATTAGTCGCACTCACCATAGCTTCCGTGCTTATTAGTATTAATTGGTTTGTCTATATTTGGGCTGTCAATAGTGAGCAAATGATTGAGGCGAGCATGGGCTATTATATTAATCCATTGGTATCCGTTTTATTAGGGATCCTTTTCTTTAAAGAAAAGCTTTCTCCTGCCCAAATTGTTTCATTTTTGTTTGCAATTATCGGGGTTCTAATTATGACATTTTCCTATGGATCGGTCCCGTGGATTGCCCTTACTTTAGCTATTTCATTTGGTTTGTATGGAATGGCAAAGAAACTCATAAAAATGGATTCTGCAGTTGGTTTAGCATTAGAAACCATGGTGGTTACTCCAATAGCAGGGATTTACTTAATATTTTTTGTGGGAACAGAAAACTCATTTATTTCTGATGGATGGTTAACGAGCCTTCTATTAATGGGGGCTGGAATTGCAACAGCAGTACCGCTATTGTTCTTTGCGAAAGGTGCACAAAGCATTCCGTTAACCATGTTAGGGTTCCTTCAGTATATTGCTCCAACCATCACACTAATTTTGGGAATCTTTATATATCATGAGTCGTTTACAAAGACAGACTTATTAGCTTTTACATTTATTTGGGCGGCGTTAACTATTTTTTCGTTATCAAAAACCAAAATAGCTTCATTGCTTGAAGTGAAAATGCGTAAAGAGAAAAGCACTCATATCTAGCAAAAAAAGGCCTTCATTTGAATGGCCTTTTTTGCTTATAGGAGAAGCTGAGCATTTGTTTCTTTTAAAGGAAAGTCCGTCTAACTTTTTCCCAGAAGGAATTATCTTTTAACTTCAAGGTTTTTACTTGTTTATTACTTAGCTGAACCTCGATTTTCTCGACATGTTGAATACTCAGTGCTTCATTGTCAATCCCCATGATTGGATAGTCGTTGCCGTCCTGGACAACTTTTAAAGTTAATTTGCGACCTCCCGCTAAAATAAAGGATGAGCCAAGTGATCGATAATCATTTGTGTTGAGGGAAGCTACTTCACTCACCTGAAGACAAGGGATTAGTGGGTCAACAATGGATCCATTTACGGAGCGAGTATAACCAGTACTCCCCGTTGGTGTAGAAACAATCATCCCGTTTCCTCGAAATGTTTCGAAGTGAAGTTGGTCAATAAATACGTCCATTACAAATGTCCGAATGATAGAAGAACGAACACTAAATTCATTTAAACACTGGAAACTAGTTTCTTCGTCTATTTTGACATCAATGGTAGGATAGCGCCGAACTTCAAGGTTGTCATTCGTCATAGCATCAATAATAGAGGAAAGATTGTTTAGTTGAAAATCACAATACATGCTGCGTTTGTCTGTAAACGAAACGCCCGTATACAAACAATCATCTCGAAATCCTGTATTTCGAACTGCTTGTAAAAAAGTGTCATCGTCTCCAATGCTCACGATAATATTTGCAGACCGATAGTCTTTCACAAGGTCAAACTTACTTCTCGTGGCTAAATTGTAAAGGGGTGCAACAATTTCTTTCGTTTCAGGGTCAGGTTTATGATAAAAATAGAGCTTTCGACGATCTGGCATAAAGGACACCTCCAAAAAATTTGCTTTATATTGTTATATTACCCCTTTCTTCACATATTTTGCTAAAATAAGGGAGATTCATTCTGACCGTGCCGGGGAAATTAGGAAGATAATAAAAAAAGGAGGAATTTGATGAACGGGAAAAGATGGGCAGCGCTTGGAATTGCTGTAGTATTATTTGGAGTATCTGTGTTTGTTAACCTATTATCTAGTTTTGCGTTCTCAAAGGTGGATACCGCATTTACGGATTTATTAGCAACTGATCAAGAGGTGATGGAAGAGGTTCTTGAAGAAGGAGATGCCTATAATAAAATTGCTGTCTTAACAGTAAATGGAACAATCCAAGATACTGGGGACTCATCCTCCTTTTTAGATTCAACCGGGTATCATCATAATAAATTTATGAAGCAATTGAATTACGCTAAAGATGATGCGGATGTTAAAGCAATTGTTCTTCGTGTGAATAGTCCTGGTGGTGGGGTTGTTGAAAGTGCTGAAATACATGATAAGATTGTCGAGATTCAAGAAGAAGCAGGAAAGCCGGTTTATGTTTCAATGGGGTCAATGGCGGCATCTGGTGGGTACTATATCTCGGCTCCGGCAAAAAAAATCTACGCTAGTCCTGAAACGTTAACCGGTTCTTTAGGGGTCATCATGCAGGGAGTGAATTATTCAAAGTTAGCGGAGAATTATGGTGTTGAATTTGTGACCATTAAAAGTGGCCCATATAAAGATATTATGAGTGGTTCAAGGGAAATGACAGGTGAGGAAAGAGAGATTCTTCAAGAAATGATCGACAACTCTTATGAAGGGTTTGTTAAAGTGATATCGGAAGGTAGAAATATGTCTGAAGCAGAAGTTAAGAAGCTTGCTGATGGTCGTATTTATGATGGGCGTCAAGCTTTAGAGGTCAATTTAATTGATGGTTTAGGTCATTTAGAAGATGTCATTGAAACGGTTAAGGCAGAAGAAAACTTAGAGAATGCTCAAGTTAGTCAATATACAGAAAACATGGGTTGGAACTCACTCTTAAGTGTGGGAACGCAAAAACTTATGGGGGAAGAGACGGGTCTAATTCAGCTTTTATCACAGCCAAACTCCCCAAGGTTAATGTACTTATATGCTGAATAAGGAGGGACCGTTTTGAGCAACGACCATTATGATGGATCTAACCTAGAAAATAACGAAACAAATTTGATAGAAGAAACTCAGATTGAAGAAATAAATGAGATTGAACAAAGAATGGAATCAGTCCGGTTTGCGGGATTTTGGATGAGATTTTGGGCGTATTTGCTTGACCTTCTTGTGATTGGAAGCTTTAATCGTTTAATCATTTATCCAGTTTTTCGAGCATTGGATCTTTCAATTGTTGAACAGAACATGTTCACACCGATTGCGATTGCAACTGCCCTTACATTTTATTTATATTTTGTGTTAATGACAAAATTCTTAGGGCAAACGCTTGGAAAAATGGTATTTGGGATAAAAGTTGTAAATTTAAAAGGAGAAACACTTTCATGGGGTACGATTTTATTCCGTGAATGGATTGGTCGTTTTATTTCATCTACGATTCTTATTACATATATCATCGTTGCTTTTTTGCCGAAAAAACAAGGGCTTCACGATCTTTTTGCTGACACTTCCGTTGTTCATGAACGATAAACCTATCTAAAGATAGGTTTATTTTTTTATCTTTTGAGCATAATGAAAGGCTGAAAGGTAGTGAGCAATTTGAAGTGGCTGTTACTAATTCTACTTATTTTAATCCTACTCCTCATAAGCATTGTGTTGACCAAGATAAAGGTGTTTATCGATTTTTATCATGGAAAAGATGATGATCAATTAACAATTACTTTAAAAGCATGGGGGGGACTCTTAACCTATAAAAAAGAAATCCCAATGATTAAAGTAGCTGAAGATGATGCCGCTGTTGTGATAAAAGAAAAAACGAAAACTGGTCCATCTGAGAACACAACGCATGAACAAGAAAATAGTTTTAATGAAAAAGATCTTGTTAACAGTCTTCATGATACAAAAGCAATCTTAGAGCATGTTCTCGGCTTACATACACTTGTGCGCAAACTGATGCGCAAAGTAAAGGTAAAAAAGCTTGAATGGCATACCGGGGTAGGAATTGGTGATGCGGCTTCAACAGCGATCCTTTGTGGTGCTATTTGGGGCCTTAAAGGAGCAATAGTTGGATTAATTAGTAATTATATGAGGCTCACTGTCCATCCAGTATTAACAGTCACTCCTAACTTTCAACAATTCGCATCACAAATACAGCTAAAGTGTATTTTTCAACTACGTGTCGGGCATGCTATGTGGACAGGACTCAAACTGGTTAAATATTGGAAGGGCGGAATACCAGATTTTAAAACAAAGCCTTTATCTGTCCTTCCTAGTGATAATACAAACTCAGTTTAACTAAGGAGGATTTTTTATGTCTGATCATCCAATTCAAGGACTTATGACGACCGCAATGGAAAATTTAAAGGAAATGATTGATGTTAATACAATCATTGGAGACCCTGTTGAGACCCCGGATGGAAGTGTTATCATGACAGTTTCAAAGGTTGGCTTTGGTTTTGCTGCAGGCGGAAGTGAGTTTGTGGTTGATGGAGAAGATTCAAAAAAGCAACCTTTTGGTGGAGGTAGTGGAGGCGGGGTTTCTATTACACCTATTGCCTTTTTAATTGTCAGTTCCCAAGGGGTAAAAATGCTTCATTTGGACGAGAATACACATCTCATTGAAAAGATTTTAGATGTTGCGCCGCAAGCAGTTGAGAAGATTCAACAAATGCTCTCAAAAGGTGATAAAGGAAATAAAGGCAACGACAAAAAAAACGATGACTTACAGCCAAGTAACCCAAGTGAATATAAAGGACCAAAGCAGGATTTAGATATATAAGAAACAGCAAGAGTTAACTTTTCGTTGAAAAGTTAACTTTTTATTTGCGGCCTTTTGAGCTTTGTATACACCCATAGGGACATTAAAATCGGGCTCCGAAAAAGCATGTTTAAATGCAATTAATTGAAAATATTTACGATTAAAGATATATTTAACACTGTACATATAATGGACAAGGAGATGAGGTAAGTGGCAAATATTACGTTTAAAGGGAATTCAGTAACTTTACTTGGAAATGAAGTGAAGGTTGGAGATCAAGCACCAGATTTTAAAGTTTTAGCGAACGATTTATCTGAAGTATCTCTTCAGGATTCTAAAGGGTCAGTAAGATTAATTAGTGTAGTACCGTCGATTGATACGGGTGTTTGCGATGCTCAAACTCGTCGTTTTAACGAAGAAGCAGCGAATCTTGGTAATGTTAAAGTACTAACGGTGAGTGTTGATTTACCATTCGCTCAAAAGCGTTGGTGTGGTGCGAACGGAATCGAAAATGTTCAAACTTTATCTGACCATCGTGAATTATCTTTTGGTGAAGCATATGGAGTGGCAATCAAAGAGTTAAGACTTTTAGCTCGTGCTGTATTTGTTGTAGATGCAAATGATAAAGTTACTTATGTTGAATATGTAAGTGAAGCAACAGACCATCCAAATTACGATGCAGCGATTGAAGCCGCTAAACAAGCTTAGTTTTATCACATTAATACAGAGCCGCAGAGTAATCTGCGGTTTTTGTTGGCTAAACGGGAGGATTGCCCTCTCTGCAAGAAGGTGTTTATAGCATACATAATTAACTATGCCCTAAGGAACCCACGCATGCATTCTCCGCCTTCATGCTCGCTATTTGGCGAGTTTTCTTTGTTAAGAATCACCAATAAACTCATTGCTTGTGTCCACTAATATTGAAGAGTAAAATGAAGAAATATTGTATTCGGGAGGAAAAGAATTGAGTATTGTACCAGTAGAAAAGTTATTTACTATTTTTAGTGAAACAGCAGATATATTAGCAGAAGAATTATCTTGTACTTACCTTGAAGCTCTAGCAGAGACTGGAGAGAATATGTTTCATGGAGACATTCTTCAAGATGAATTGAGTGAACTTAGCATAAAACGTATTAAGAAGATTTATAATGAACTAAAGCTAGCGGATTATTCTAGAGAAGAAATTCGAAAGGCATTCCAGTTAGCGATTTTAAAAGGCATGCAACAAAATATTCAGCCTAACCATCAAATGACGCCTGACTCAATAGGGATGTTTATCGGTTATTTAGTAAGCAAATTTATCGACCAGACTAGTTATCGACTGTTAGACCCTGCTGTTGGGACTGGCAATTTACTATCAGCGGTATTGAATCATCAAACTGATAAAAATGTTCAATCTCTTGGTAGTGAAATTGATGAGGTCCTCCTTAAACTTGCTTATGTGAATGCTAACTTGCAAATGCATGAAGTAGAGTTTTTTAACCAGGATAGCTTAGAGCCTTTGTTTATCGATCCTGTTGATGCTGTTATCTGTGATTTACCAATTGGATATTATCCGAATGACCTTCGCGCTTCAGACTATGAAATTCACGCTGAATCAGGCCATACCTATGCACATCATTTATTTATTGAACAAAGCGCGAAGCATACAAAACAAGGAGGGTATTTATTTTTTCTTATTCCTAATGGTTTATTTGAAAGTGAACAAGCTAAACATTTGCACGAATTTATAAAAAATCATTTATATATTCAAGGTGTTATACAGTTGCCACTTTCAATGTTTAAAAATAAACAAGCTGCCAAAAGCATCTTAATCTTACAAAAACAATCCGATCAGGTAAAGCCTCCGAAACAAGCATTACTTGTTGACTTACCTAAGCTATCTGATGGTCAAGCGATGAGTAGAATTCTCAAGCAAATTGACGGTTGGGTCGCCGAGAAT
Source organism: Mesobacillus maritimus (assembly GCF_023715205.1). Classification (GTDB taxonomy): domain Bacteria; phylum Bacillota; class Bacilli; order Bacillales; family Cytobacillaceae; genus Mesobacillus_B; species Mesobacillus_B maritimus_C. The sequence continues at coordinate 7,841 of NZ_JAMBNR010000015.1, read as the reverse complement.
AAAAAATAGTTAAAAACAAAGAATATAATGCAACAAATGTCCTTCATATTTCTTCAATGAAGGGCTTTTTTATGGAGTTATTTTACAAGAGTTTGTTGTTGGAAGATCTAAAGCCAATTTTAGTGCAAGAAGCATCTATAAGTATTTCTAAAGGAATGTTGGAATAGAAAAACCTAATGTGGGCTTGTACTGCAGAGGCAGATAAAGGGTTGAAGTTGTATTGACGAAATTTTCTAGATATCTGAATTAAAACATATTTTAATGTAAGCGATAACACATTTGAAAACCAAAATAGACAGTGCTTTAATTGTGAATGGAGAGATAGAAACAGGGCTTGTTGCACAGAATAAAAAATGATTCTTGTACAAGTTGTTAATTAAAGGAGCGTAAAGAAATATGGCTAAAATGATTGCAATCAATGCGGGCAGTTCATCATTAAAGTTCCAGCTTTTTGAAATGCCTAATGAAGAAGTAATTACTAAAGGACTTGTTGAACGAATCGGCCTAAAAGATTCGGTCTTCCAAATATCTGTAAATGGTGAAAAACAAAAAGATGTACTTGATATCCCAAATCATGAAGTAGCTGTCCAAATGCTTTTGGATAAACTCACAACTCTTGGTATTATTCAATCCATTGACGAGATTGAAGGAGTTGGCCACCGCGTCGTACATGGTGGTGAAGAATTCAGTGACTCTGCTGTAGTTACAGAAGAAGTAATTGAGAAAATTGAGAGGCTTGCGGAATTGGCTCCGCTTCACAATCCAGCGAACTTAACAGGAATCCGTGCATTCCAACGAGCTTTGCCGAATGTACCAGCAGTTGTTGTATTTGATACAGCTTTCCACCAAACAATGCCTGAGGATTCTTTCTTATACAGCTTACCTTATGATTACTATACCAAGTACGGTATTCGTAAGTATGGCTTCCATGGCACTTCACATAAATACGTTTCTGAGCGTGCAGCAGAAATGCTTGGAAGACCAATTGAACACCTTCGCTTAATTTCTTGTCATCTAGGAAACGGTGCAAGTATTGCTGCAATTGAAGCAGGAAAATCAATTGATACATCCATGGGCTTTACTCCGCTAGCTGGTGTAACAATGGGTACGCGTTCTGGTAATATTGATCCGGCGTTAATTCCATATATCATGGAGAAAACAAACAAAACAGCGGATGAAGTACTAGATGTTTTAAATAAAGAGAGTGGAATGCTCGGTTTATCTGGATTCTCTAGTGACTTACGTGATATCCACCAAGAATCATTAAATGGAAATGAGCGTGCAGAGTTGACGCTTCAAGTATTTGCAAACCGTATTCATAAGTACATTGGATCTTATGCAGCACGTATGAGCGGGGTCGATGCAATCATTTTCACTGCTGGTATCGGAGAGAACAGTTCAGCTATTCGTGCCCGAATCCTTAAAGGACTAGAATTTATGGGTGTATATTGGGACCCAGCATTAAATCAAATTCAAGGGGAAGAATCTTTTATTAGCTACCCACATTCTCCAGTGAAAATCATGGTGATTCCTACAGATGAGGAAGTTATGATTGCACGTGATATTGTGCGTCTAACAAAGTAATTTTTTTGAAGGCAAAAGCAAACGCTTTTGCCTTTTTGCATCCTCTTAGCAGGAAGCTTTTAGATTATTAGTTATGCTATACTAGAGATAAAATCAAGCTGGAGGGTTCGCGAATGTCATTAACAGAAAGGGACAAGAAAGTACTTGGTGAATTAAAAGAATGGGAGATTTCTCTTTCTGAGTATATACCCAATGATTTAGAACTTGTTTATGACAAATATATTGAACGGACGTTTTCCCTGTTACCTGAAGAGGTGCAAGAACAGTTCTTTTCTAAATTTGACAATTGGCTATTTCATTTACACTCGTTTATTCAAGGATCACACTTGCAGACGGATGCTAAAGACCGGATTCTCTCTGCAGGACGGATATTCAATCCAGAGATGGATTCCATTGAAGAAATGAGGTACCTTTCGATTGAACAAATTCAGTATATCGCCGAACAGCAAATTGCCCGTCACCGCCTGTATTCATTTGTTCAAGGTGGGATGACTGGGAGTGGAGGAAACCTTGTACTTGGAGCCGATATCCCAGCATTAGCAGTGATTAATCTGAGAGCTGTACAATTAATAGCAATGTCCTATGGCTTTGAAGTGAATACACCATTTGAAATGATGACCGCGTTAAAAGTGTTCCATGTAGCGATGATGCCGAAAAGAATGCAGGCAAGTGGATGGAATGAATTAATGGAAGAACTTAAGCAAACAGAAGATGATGATTTGTACTTTTATCATGGCAAGGAAGAACTGACAGACATAACCTGGGTTGAGCAACCAATCAAACAGCTTATGAAAGCAGTATGTATTCTCATGTTTCGGAAAAGGAGAATACAAGGAGTCCCAATTATTAGTATGGCAATCGGTGCCGGAGCAAATTACCAACTGACGAGAAAAGTGACGGACTTTGCACATAAATATTATCAAATGCGATATTTTGTACATAAAGGAGTGTAAGATTCATGAGTACGCAAGAACATAAGCAAGCAGCTCCTAATTCTGTAAATTGTAAGGTCATTACCGTAAGTGATACAAGAAATAAAGATACCGATAAAAGTGGCAAGTTAATGATCGAACTGCTTGAAGACAAAGGGCACACTGTTGTTGATTATGTCATTGTGAAAGACGAGAGAGAAGCTATTTATCAAGCGGTCATTGAAGGGTGCAGTGATCCTCAAATTGATGTTGTATTAACTAATGGTGGAACAGGTATTGCCAAGCGCGATGTTACGATCGAAACAGTTCAATCCATGTTCGATAAAGATATCACTGGTTTTGGTGAGCTGTTTCGCATGTTAAGCTATCAGGAGGATATTGGTTCGGCTGCGCTGCTTTCCAGAGCTACTGCAGGGGTAATAAACGATAAAGCAGTCTTTGCCACTCCTGGATCCACAGGGGCTGTGAAATTGGCAATGAATAAGCTGATTTTGTCTGAGATTGGTCATGTGGTGAGAGAGTTAAAAAAAGATCTTTGAATAAACATTTAATAATGCAAATTAAAATGAGTGCCAATTTTCATAGGGAATTGACACTCATTTTTTTTATTGATGTAAAACCCTTTGGATGGAGACATTTTGATAGGTAAAGGCTGTCGTACCTTTTTTGGTATGCAATTTTATCTTACAAAAATTTAAAGTTTAGCGGAGATATTCCGGTTAAACTGCAGAATAGGGCTCGATTCAGCTAAGCTATATAAGCGGAATTTTTCCGATTAAGCAAAGCAAAATTACCATTTTTATGTTTTTTGAATCAATAGTCGGAATCCTTCCATCTATTTAAGCTATTTTTAGTGCTATTTCCTATATAAGAGAAATTTCTCCGCTTATTGGGTCGTGAGGGTTATGGTTGGATAGGGAGCAGAATTTTTAAGAGAGTTCAACAGCCATCTAATAATGGATATAAAAAACGGCTCAGTTTAATGAACTGAGCCATTTTATTCCTAATTGCAAAACAATTAATGCCAGTATAAATACATTTTGATTGCATTTTCAGGTTTTGCGACAGTTAACCGAATAGAAAAGTCTTATCTCAGTTGGAGAGCTCCGGGCCATACGCCGCTAAACAGGGCGCTTCCGCTTTTCTCATTGTCTAGCTGCGGCTCCTAACGACTAGTGGACTTCGCTCTTCTCCCTGCGATAAGTCAACATCGAATCGCTTACGCTCTTCGTGTTTCCTTTATCTCAGTCGAAGCGCTCCAGCCCATACGTCGCTGGGCAGTCGCCTCCGCTTTTCGTTTACATATGTGTTTTTTCTGTTATTTCTTGATGGGTTCGGTACCAAAGCCATAGGTCATTTATAATCGAAGCCAACTCGGCAATTTCACTATTTAACTGGCAAGAGCGATTGAAATCTGCTTCGTTATTTAACTCCGCTTGTTTTGAATTAATGAGTGCTTCTAAATCAGCAATCCGGTCAGGAATTGCCCCCCTAATTTTTTCCCAGTAAAGAAGAATTTCATATTGTGTTTCATGAGAGTAAGTATCCCAATCCCTATCAAAGGAAGGTAGCGAAATCCCAAGCCGCTGATTATATTTGAAATAGTTCTTCATGTTTTGGTTCACCCCATTCTATAGCTTCCTTTATTTTACAACATAAATGGCGATGCTTCTACGTAATAAAGGCTTTTTGAGGAAAATTCCGCTCATTTATGATTTTTTTGAAAATAAGGATTGAAAAATAAATCAAAACCTGTTAAGTTTTATTATAATGAATAAACATATAATTGTTTGTATAAATATTCAAGGGGAGAGAATCATAAATGACTGAAACTAAAAAAGTTGTACTCGCTTATTCTGGAGGTTTAGATACATCGGTGGCCATTAAATGGCTTCAAGAACAAGGTTATGAGGTTATTGCTTGTTGTCTCGATGTTGGAGAAGGTAAGGATTTAAACTTTGTAAAAGAAAAGGCCCTAAATGTTGGAGCCGTAAAATCATATGTTTTAGATGTAAAAGAAGAATATGCTAAGGAATATGCTTTAATAGCACTTCAAGCTCATGCATTATATGAAGGAAAATACCCACTAGTGTCGGCTTTATCACGCCCATTGATTTCAAAGAAACTTGTGGAAGTAGCTGAAAAAGAAGGTGCTGTAGCGGTTGCACATGGTTGTACTGGAAAAGGAAACGACCAGGTTCGATTTGAAGTATCCATTAAAGCACTGAACCCAGAATTGGAGGTTCTTGCTCCAGTGCGTGAGTGGAAATGGTCGCGTGAAGAAGAAATTGAATATGCTGCACAAAACAATATCCCGATTCCAATTAACCTTGATAGCCCATTCTCCATAGATCAAAACTTATGGGGACGCAGTAATGAATGTGGAATCTTAGAAGATCCTTGGGCTGCACCACCTAAAGAAGCTTATGAATTAACGAATGAACTGGAAGATACTCCGGATACACCTGATATTGTCGAAATTGAGTTTGAACAAGGTGTTCCTGTTGCTTTAAACGGTAAAAGCTTTACTCTTGCCCAGCTAATCCTTGAATTAAATATTCTTGCAGGGAAACATGGAGTAGGCCGTGTTGACCATGTTGAAAATCGCCTTGTTGGAATTAAGTCCCGTGAAGTATATGAAGTACCAGGGGCAATGACTTTGATTAAAGCTCATAAAGAATTAGAAGATATTACTCTAGTAAAAGAAGTGGCTCACTTTAAACCTGTTATTGAAAAGAAAATGACAGAACTTATTTATGAGGGGCTATGGTTTTCGCCATTACGTAATGCGCTTGAAGCATTCTTGAAGGAAACACAAAAATTTGTTTCAGGTACAGTAAGAGTAAAACTGTTTAAAGGTCATGCGATTGTTGAAGGACGAAAATCTCCTTATTCTCTATACAATGAAAAACTTGCAACATACACAAAAGAAGATGAATTTGACCATAGTGCTGCTGTAGGGTTCATCAACCTATGGGGGCTTCCTACAAAAGTGAGTAGCATGGTACAAGGCAAGAAGGTGAACGTGTGAAGAAATTATGGGGCGGCAGATTTACTGCTTCCGCTGAAGAATGGGTCGATGAATTTGGTGCCTCCATTTCCTTTGACCAGGAACTCGTGATGGAAGACATCCAAGGGAGTATCGCACATGCTACGATGTTGGCGAAGTGCGATATTCTAACGGCAGAGGAAGCAGAAACAATCATAACAGGATTAAAGACATTAAAAGAAAAAGCAGAGAAAAAAGAACTTGAATTCTCGACTAAGTACGAGGATATTCATTTGAACTTAGAACATCTGCTTACTGAGCTTGTCGGACCAGTTGGCGGCAAGCTCCATACAGCAAGAAGTCGAAACGATCAAGTTGCGACTGATATGCATTTATATTTAAGAGAACAAGTAAAGGAAATTGAAAGTCTAATTCAAGAGTTTCAGACAGTATTGCTCGAAAAGGCTGAGCAACATGTTGAAACCATTATGCCAGGTTATACGCATCTGCAAAGAGCACAGCCGATTTCTTTGGGACATCATTTAATGGCCTATTTCTGGATGCTCGAGCGTGATAAACAGCGCTTTTCGAGTGCCTTAGAACGTATTAATATTAGTCCATTAGGAGCTGGAGCCTTAGCAGGGACAACCTTCCCGATTGACCGCGAGTATAGTGCTGAATTGCTAGGTTTTAATGGAATCTATCAGAATAGTCTCGATGCAGTAAGTGATCGGGACTTTATTCTGGAGTTTATGTCGGCTAGTAGTATCATGATGATGCATTTATCACGATTTGCTGAAGAAATTATTTTATGGTCAAGCCAAGAATTCCGCTTCATTGAATTAGATGATACGTTTGCAACAGGTAGTAGCATAATGCCACAGAAGAAAAACCCAGACATGGCTGAGTTGATTAGAGGGAAAACTGGTCGCGTTTATGGAGGCTTAATGAGCCTATTGACCATCCTGAAAGGACTGCCGCTTGCGTATAATAAGGATATGCAGGAAGATAAAGAAGGAATGTTCGATACTGTGAAAACAGTAAAAGGTTCTCTGAAAATCTTTGCTGGCATGATTGAGACAATGAAGGTAAATGAAGAAAACATGAAGACTTCTGTTACAAATGATTTTTCAAATGCTACAGAACTTGCGGACTATCTAGCTGCAAAAGGGATGCCGTTTAGAGAGGCTCATGAAGTGGTCGGTAAGTTAGTCCTTCACTGTATCCAAAAGGGCTGCTACTTAGCGGACCTTCCACTTAAGGAATTGCAAGAAGCAAGTTCATTATTTGACGAGGATATATATGAAGCTTTGAATCCTTACAACGCAGTTGCTCGGAGAAATTCTGCAGGGGGAACAGGCTTTGTTGAAGTATCTGCTCAAATCCACAAAGGGAAACAAATCCTTGAAGGTAAATCAATAGAATAATAAAAGCGCGCGACCAAGAGGTTGCGTGCTTTTTCGTTAGGAGAATGACTAGCTTAATTGTTCTTCTTCTTTTTCCGTTCTGATAATCATGACGTCACAAGGGGCATAGCGAACGATGTGTTCAGAGACGCTTCCGATAAAGAAGCGTTCGACTGCATTCATACCTGTAGCACCACAAACGATTAGGTCGACATTAAAACGTTTTGCGATGTCTTTAGCAATTTTTACTTTTGGAGAGCCATAATCTATATCGTAGGTGACTTCTTTCACCCCCGCTTCAAGTGCCTGTTGTTTATAATTTTCTAGGAGTTCTTCAGCAAATTCCTTTGCACGCTCTGAAATAGTACGATCATAAGCTTCGACTGTTGCAAATGTTCGTAAATCAATCACATGCGTCAAAAATAATTTAGCGTTGTTTCTTTTGGCAATTTCAATGGCCTTCTTAAAGGCCCAAGCCGCTTCTTTTGAACCATCAACCGCTACTAAAACATTCTTGTATGTTAAACCCATTGCTATCCTCCTCCTTTACCTTAATTATACAGTAGTTTTTATTGTATGAATGTTACAAACTGGCGAACAATAAGATAGTCAGGAGGGAGGATAAGATATGGAAAAGCCAAAACGAAATGACCGCGAAACGTATTCTTATATTGAAAATGGTACATCTGAAGTAACCCAACAGATTATGGATTCCTATAATAGTGGAGTAATTGATGCTTCGCTTGAGGAAACCTCACGTGAAGAAGGATAAGCTCAATCTAACAAGCTGAAGAGTCAGCTTGTTTTTGTGCGACGGGCAGTCGCATTGAGTGTTGACTGAAGTCAACACTCTTCTTGCATTTTCGGACAGAGACGTCATTTCGATGAAACGACTGAAAGAAGAAAATGTAATAGAATCCCAGATGGTGA
>NZ_JAMBNR010000159.1 GCF_023715205.1 Mesobacillus maritimus | reverse complement strand
TCGCTAGAGGCTTTTCTTGGCAGTGTGGAATCAGGAACTTCGGTACTAAATTTCCCTCGCTATCACAGCTCAGCTCACGCGGTAACGGGATTTGCCTCGTTACCAGCCTAACTGCTTAGACGCACATATCCAGCAGTGCGCTTACCCTATCCTCCTGCGTCCCCCCATTGCTCAAACGATAAAGAGGTGGTACAGGAATATCA
>NZ_JAMBNR010000158.1 GCF_023715205.1 Mesobacillus maritimus | reverse complement strand
CACCCTAAAAAGCACCCCTTCTCCCGAAGTTACGGGGTCATTTTGCCGAGTTCCTTAACGAGAGTTCTCTCGCTCACCTTAGGATTCTCTCCTCGCCTACCTGTGTCGGTTTGCGGTACGGGCACCATTTATCTCGCTAGAGGCTTTTCTTGGCAGTGTGGAATCAGGAACTTCGGTACTAAATTTCCCTCGCTATCACAGCT
>NZ_JAMBNR010000157.1 GCF_023715205.1 Mesobacillus maritimus | reverse complement strand
TGAAGTCAAAAAACGACTTCAAATGCTGTACCTCCAGCGCTTGTCGGGTCTGAACGAGACGCTTCCGCTTTTCGGTTATTGTTCCTTGAAAACTAGATAATCGTAAGTAAGAAGGCAAAAGTAAAACTCTTTAAAAGAACTTCTTTTAAAGAAACCGAGTATCGCCATTTTAGTTTTTCTCTCTTTTATTAAAAAGAGAAACCT
>NZ_JAMBNR010000156.1 GCF_023715205.1 Mesobacillus maritimus | reverse complement strand
GAGAGTGCAATATTCTCTCAAAATGCTGTCTAGCTACAGCGTCTAGACCCTCGAGGTCGCTTCGGTCCATCACTTGAAGTCAAAAAACGACTTCAAATGCTGTACCTCCAGCGCTTGTCGGGTCTGAGCGAGACGCTTCCGCTTTTCGGTAATTGTTCCTTGAAAACTAGATAATCGTAAGTAAGAAGGCAAAAGTAAAACTCTTTAAAAGA
>NZ_JAMBNR010000155.1 GCF_023715205.1 Mesobacillus maritimus | reverse complement strand
TCCAACTTAACCTCGCATATGATCGTAACTCGCCGGTTCATTCTACAAAAGGCACGCTATCACCCGGCATTTTTCCAAAGGAAAATATGCACAGGGCTCTAACTACTTGTAGGCACACGGTTTCAGGATCTCTTTCACTCCCCTTCCGGGGTGCTTTTCACCTTTCCCTCACGGTACTGGTTCACTATCGGTCACTAGGGAGTATTTAGCCTT
>NZ_JAMBNR010000154.1 GCF_023715205.1 Mesobacillus maritimus | reverse complement strand
TTCCGTGTTCGGCATGGGACCGGGTGTGACCTTCTCGCCATCGTCACCAGACTATTCATTTAAGGAAAGTGATTTTGCTTTCGCAGAAATCTTTGTTCCCTCAAAACTAGATAATGTTTGTAAGAAGTAAAGTAAATTGAGTATCGTTGTCTAGCTACGGCTCCTAACTTCTCGGCCGTTTCAATCCGTCCAAACAAATCCAAAATCGGGATTTGCAT
>NZ_JAMBNR010000153.1 GCF_023715205.1 Mesobacillus maritimus | reverse complement strand
AGAGGCTTTTCTTGGCAGTGTGGAATCAGGAACTTCGGTACTAAATTTCCCTCGCTATCACAGCTCAGCCTTCACGGTAACGGGATTTGCCTCGTTACCAGCCTAACTGCTTAGACGCACATATCCAACAGTGCGCTTACCCTATCCTCCTGCGTCCCCCCATTGCTCAAACGATAAAGAGGTGGTACAGGAATATCAACCTGTTGTCCATCGCCTACGCC
>NZ_JAMBNR010000152.1 GCF_023715205.1 Mesobacillus maritimus | reverse complement strand
CTTGTTTGTTTAGTTTTGAGAGTGCAATATTCTCTCAAAATGCTGTCTAGCTACAGCGTCTAGACCCTCGAGGTCGCTTCGGTCCATCACTTGAAGTCAAAGAACGACTTCAAATGCTGTACCTCCAGCGCTTGTCGGGTCTGAGCGAGACGCTTCCGCTTTTCGGTAATTGTTCCTTGAAAACTAGATAATCGTAAGTAAGAAGGCAAAAGTAAAACTCTTTAAAAGA
>NZ_JAMBNR010000151.1 GCF_023715205.1 Mesobacillus maritimus | reverse complement strand
GGGAACGTTAGACTCTCCTTGCGGTCCCTTTTTTATTCCTAACACTGTTTTTGGGAACGTTAGACTCTCCTTGCGTTCCCTTTTTTATTCCTAACACTGTTTTTGGGAACGTTAGACTCTCCTTGCGGTCCCTTTTTTATTCCTAACACTGTTTTTGGGAACGTTAGACTCTCCTTGCGTTCCCTTTTTTATTCCTAACACTGTTTTTGGGAACGTTAGACTCTCCTTGCG
>NZ_JAMBNR010000150.1 GCF_023715205.1 Mesobacillus maritimus | reverse complement strand
GAAGGCAAGCCTTCTGGTTTGGGCTAATCCCGTTTCGCTCGCCGCTACTCAGGGAATCGCATTTGCTTTCTCTTCCTCCGGGTACTTAGATGTTTCAGTTCCCCGGGTCTGCCTTCAATACCCTATGTATTCAGGTAAAGATACTGTTCCATTACGAACAGTGGGTTTCCCCATTCGGAAATCTCCGGATCAAAGCTTACTTACAGCTCCCCGAAGCATATCGGTGTTAGT
>NZ_JAMBNR010000014.1 GCF_023715205.1 Mesobacillus maritimus | reverse complement strand
AAGCTCCCATCAGTCCGCTCGACTTGCATGTATTAGGCACGCCGCCAGCGTTCGTCCTGAGCCAGGATCAAACTCTCCAAATAAGAGTATGAGTTAAGCTCATAATAAAAACGTTGGCTCATGTTTTTCTATATTAATAGAAGGAACATGATAAATATTGTTTGTTGACGCTTGTTTGTTTAGTTTTCAAAGAACAATCACTCACTGCCGTATCAACGACAGGAATATTATCTTAACATAACGATTCTTTAAAATCAATACCAAATTTTACGAATCATTCATGTAAAACGCCGTTGTTTTAACAGCAGGATATTAATATATAACATCTAAATCATTTCGTCAATTACTTTTTTAAAATAATAATTGTGAAGTGATTTAAAATGATGTGCTACCGAAGCAGCTAAATTAGAATACCATCATCCTCCTATCAAATCAACGGTAATATTTTACATTATTGAGCTTAAACAAATAGATACATCGTTTAAAAAATAATGACTTCAGTCCGAAACGAGAAGCTATGAAAGTTAACCTTAAAGCAAATAGAAATTTGGGAATCTAGGAAAGCTAAGTTTTACCCTAAATTTTCTGATACGAAAAATACAAAAAAAACCTTCACAAAATTGAAGGCTTCTCTTTCCCTCTATAAAATAGAAGGTTCTGTTTTCGTAATCATAAATACCTTTAGTCATTTCTTTTTAATAGGATAATATATATCAGGTTTCTGGTTTATAAAATAATGAAGGTTCTCTCACATTATTATAGGAATATGGATACCTACTTAGGCTGACGAATTTTAAAAGTCCCAATCCCCATCCCGATGATGTCTCCATTTTGGTTAAACAGCCGCGCTTCCATACAAGCAATGCTTCTACCCTTTTGAACGGGTACAGCCGTTGCAAAGATGGTTTCATCTGCTTTCACGGCTTTTAAAAATTGTGACGTTAAAGAAACGGTTGCATACGAGGCTTCGCCAATGTTCAGTTTGAGATTGATCCCCATGACAGCATCCAAAAGGCTCGTTACAACACCACCATGCAAGATATCGTTGCCATTTAACAAATCCTCATGTATGTTCAATTTGATTCTTGCGGAATTTTCTTCAACTGAATCCACTTTAATCCCAATCAATTTCCAATAAGGGATTGCCTCATAACTTTCGATTAAACTCAATCTGCCACTTCCTTTTTCTAAAGCTTTTTTTCTATGCCATCTTCTAATAGAGAGGCAATTCTCTTTTTCCTAAGCAAATCTACATCCTCTACGCCCAATTCTCTGGGACATTTCCTACCTTCCTTCTAAAATAAAGCATTGGTTCCTGCTCATTTTTATTCAAATCGATGACTTCACCAATCAAAATATAATGATCCCCTGCATCAACCATTTGAACCTTTTTGCATTCGAATGAGGCAAAGACGTTGTTGATCACTGGTAGGTTGTTTTCCGAAAGAACCCAAGGATGCTTCGCGAAACGATCGGGTTCTGACTTACTAGCAAATGTCCAGCAAACTTCCTGTTGGTTTCCAGCTAAAATATTCACCGCAAAGTTGTCAGCCTTTTTAAATACGCCGCAGCTTCCTGCGTTTTTATCGATGCACCATAGTACCATGAGCGGGTCAATGGAAACAGAAGCAAAGGAATTGACCGTTAATCCGACTGGCTTATTGTTTTCATCCAAGGTTGTAATGACGGTAACGCCGGTTGGATAGCTTCCCATAATTTCTTTAAAAAGTTGTTGTGGATCGCTTTTTACTTTCATTGTTACATTCCTCCTTTAAATGGTTTACCATAGAACATTCTTTTAGATGGCAACTTGGTCATAATACTCCACTAACTTTTTTCGTAATCCGCCATTCCCGAACCGAACCCGATTCTGGCCATTATTTGCATTAAAATTAAATAGAATGAAATTTAGGATCGCTCTTCGTCGCTTTATAATGTCGATTAGCCCTTTGTTGTAGAACCACTTATCAATCTCGTTGTAAACGCCACGATTGATCCCAAATTCCTCTTCGCACATTTTTTGGAAAGAAAAATCTGTCAAATGAAGGCAATTTTGATTATTTTCCATCTGCTACCCTCTTTAATCATAGATTTTTTAAACCTGGTCGATTCATACCCTTGTACATACCTCATCATAGTCTCTTGCTAACAAAAGCAGCTGTTCGAGTATTTCAGGATTCTTGATTTCGTTCTTTTCATTAAAATCACTTGATGTCACAAAAACATCATTCGGAAGCACCTTCATGTTTAAATACGATAAGATTGGTTTTAAATGCTTCTCAATCGCTTGTTGATGCTCCGGATTCCCACCGTTCGCCACAAGTGCGATTGGTTTGCCTCCAAGAACATGGCCAGGAATTAAATCAAACAGATTTTTTAGCGCACCTGGAATGGAGCCATGAAGGATGGTCGTTCCTAGAACATACCCATCCGCACTTGCAACCTTGCTGATGATTCTCTGGGTATCTTCGTTATATTTTTCAATTGGCCGACCATCACAGAAATCTAAACTATAATCTTTCAAATCCACCCACTCGATTTCCACTTCTGGGTTCTGTTTCTTGATTTGTTTTAGCAGGTACTCCGTTACAATACTGGTCTTTGAACCTACTAAAGTTCCGCTCATTCCTAAGATTTTCAAACTTCCCCCTCCATTCCATTTCCTGTTGAGATTCGACTAGACTTCTTGACTGTTAAACCACTCAATCGCTCCTTTAAGTCCGAGCTCTTTGATTTTCTTGTGAACCAGTTTAATTCCGTCAGCGGTATGAATGATCGCGTCTTGTTCCGGACCGAACATAACGCCCGTTCTAAATCCTTGCAATTCCATCATGCGGTTATGTGCTTTTTTCTTCAGCTTTAAAATATCTAATGGCGTTTTTGCAATTCCACGAGCGATTTTGAGTGTTTCTTCCTCGAGTTCTTCCTTTTTAAAGCACTTCGCAGCAAAGCCATAATCTGTCGCTTCTTTCCCAGAAATTCGACTTCCCGCCGTTAAATCAAGCATTTTCGCACGCTGTGGTCCAACATGCCATCCCCAGTAGATACCGACAAACCCTCCACCTAAAGGTAAGGAAGGAAAACCGAAAGTCGCTTCTTCATCGGTAATCACAATGTCACAGCACGCAAGAAGTTGCGTTCCTCCTGCTAATGCATAGCCTTCTACTTGGGCAATAATTGGTTTCGGATACTCCCAAACTCGTAACCACCTTCTCGTAAAGGCTTCTAGATTGTCTCTGTCGTCTGTAACGGACGGTTCTTTATATTTGCCAACATCATAGCCAACACTGAACGCGCGCCCATTTCCTTTTAAAATCACTACACTGATGCTGTCATCTTTTTCAATATCCTCTAACGCCGCATCCAAATCACGGAATAAATCGGCATTCAAAGCATTCAACTTTTCTGGCCGATTTAAAATCACGTAAGCAATTCTTCCAACTTTCTCAGTCAAAACAGTTTGTTCAGACATAAAACACCCAACCTTTTTTATAGTATTTTTTACGATTTTATAAGAATGATAGGTCCCCTTTTAATAGACTTCTGGCAATTGTACGTCGGTGAATTTCCGAAGTACCATCTGGGATTCTCATCAATCGTGCTCTGCGATAGCCTTCTTCTAACTGAAGTTCATTGGATAGCCCCATTCCTCCATGAATCTGAATGGCCTTGTCGTAAACGCGTCCCATCATTTCGGTACAATGTGCTTTCACCATCGAAATTTCTTTCGTAGGTGTTTTCTTACTATTTTCGATTTTCCATGCGCAGTGTAACGCCATATTTCTTGCCGCATAGATGTCCATCGCCATTTCCGCTAACATGTTTTGAATCGTTTGATGCTCTTCTAGCGCTTTGCCAAATGTTCGACGGATTTTGGCATATTCAACCGACTTACTTAACGCCCATTGTGAGGAGCCGATACAAATTCCGCTCATGCCTAAACGCCCGTTATTGATTCCATTCATTGCTTTTCCGAAACCTTGATCCAACTCGCCAATAATGTTTTCTTCCGGAACGCGAAGATTATCAATACTAATAATCGTCGCATCCCCGCCGAGTGAGCCCATGACCGGAATTACGGAATCCACATGGAATCCTGGCGAATTGGTTTCAACGAAGAAACAAGTGATACCCCCTTTTCTTTGTGATTGCAATTCAGGGTTGGTGACCGCAAACAGCATGCAATAGTCTGCATAATGAGCATGAGAAATCCATTGTTTCGTTCCATTGATCACATATTCATTGCCTTCTTTTACCGCTTTCGTTTTGATTCCCCACACATCCGACCCAGCATCAGGTTCGGTTAATCCGAAACATAATTGTTTTTCACCAGAGCCAATGCCCTCGAGATATTTATCTTGAAGTTCTTGTCTCAATCCTTTCAAGACTGGTGTTAAGCCATTTGTAAATGGAGATGGAATGACCACATGCTCGATAAGTTTCGAATTTGGAAAGTGTTTCCCGATCGCTTCATTCACTAATAAGGACGTCATCGGTCCGAAGCCTGCACCCCCTAATTCAGGATCACCAAACATCGTATAGTAGCCTGCTTTGGATGACTCTTTGCGAACTCTTCGGCGCAATTCTTCCACTTTCGGTGAACGGCGACCGTCTTCTAAATAATAATTTCGCTCGTTGAAAAGCAAGTCACGGTTCTCTTCCTCTAAAGGAATCACGACTTTATTAATAAATTGGATAATGCCTTTTATAATTTCTGCTGTTTCTTCTGGAATATTGAAGTTCATCTCTTTCTCTCCTTTTTTGGGCCTGTTAAAATTTGTGGTTGATTTCCGCTCCAGGCACTTCGCTTTCCGCGGGCAGTCCGGAAGCCTCCTCGTCGCTTTGCTCCCGCTGGGTCTTCCTTGGCCTTGCACTCCCGCAGGAGTCTACGTGCCTTCCACTTCAATCAACATGTAAAAATCATCTTTGCTCTTTAACACAATTTTTTTGTCTAATAGCAACCTACGAATGTATCACTTGTTTCTCGAGTTTCATTAACCCATCTGCCACTTTGATGCCTTGACCTTCAGGGAAGACCATGACAGGGTTAAGATCGACCTCTAGCAGCTTCTCTTCGTGTGTGACAATAAACTGACTAAACTGGGCGATTAAGCGACTAAGTTCGGCAACATCATACGGTGGTTTTCCACGATAAGCTTGTAAAATCGGACTTGCTTGTAATTCATGAATCATTTTTTCAGCTTCACGGATGCTTACAGGTGCTTTTCTCATCGACACATCTTTTAACAATTCGATGTAGATCCCCCCCATCCCAACTAAAACAATCTGACCAAAGATCGGATCCTTTTTGGAGCCTACGACCATTTCGATCGAATCCTGATTCAACATCTCTTGGACCAAGACTCCTTCAAACTCAGCACCTTCTGTTTCTTCAATGATGGTTTTCAATCTTTCGAATGCGGATCTGACTTCCTCGTTATTTTTTAACCGAAGAACGACCAAGCCTTTATCTGTTTTATGAAGGATTTGTGGCGACATCCCTTTTAAAACGATCGGGTAGCCAATTTCATTCGCATATTGAATCGCCTCATCAGCGGTTCTCGCTAATTTCTCTTCAGTAATCGGCACGCCAAATTGCTTCAGAATTTTTTTACTTCCATACTCTGTTAAAAGAGTCGAAGCACCAAAAACATCTTTTTGTTCTGCTAGAACTGTTTCCTCAGCATCAACCTCTTTTCTATTTGCAAAAAACTGCAGTGCCTTAGACACCGTAACCGCCCTTGATGGATCTTCAATGACACAAAGTTCTGCATCACTAAACATCTTTCTCGACTCATTACTATTGATGGTCACCACAATCTGTGGAATATCCTTAAAGCGATCCTTCATTGCCTTTAAAGTGGTAATCCGGTCCTCCAATGAATCTAGTTTCAAGCCTGCAAATCCTAAAAACACAACGGCCGAATCATATTCCCCGCTTGAAAGCACGGAATCCATAAAGTCTTCAAGTAAGGTCGGCATATATGAAATTTGTGCGGTCGTATCGATTGGATTTTGAACGCCGGCAATCGGAAGAATCTCTCTTAATTTTTCTTTTACTAGTTTCGGAGTTTCTGGTAGAGTTAAACCGTTTGCGGACAATTGATCAGCTAACAAAATGCCGACTCCACCTGATACCGTAAACACCGCTACCCTATTTCCTTTAGGAAAAGGCAATGTAGAGGCTGCATAGGTCACATCTAAAAATTCTTCAATTGTTTCCGCGCGGTATACTCCATATTGCTTGAAGACGGTATCAAAAACTTCATCCGCTCCTACTAGAGAACCTGTATGAGAGAGCGCCGCCTTCATTCCGACACTTGTTCTTCCTACCTTAAGCGCGATGACGGGTTTCCCATTCTTTCTTGCTAACTTCAATGCGTGAATGAGTTTGTCTCCATCTTTCGTTCCTTCGATATAACAAGCAATCACATCTGTATCTGGATCATTTGCGAGAAACTCAATGCAATCGGCAACATCGACATCACATTCATTTCCAGTCGCCACAAAATAACTAAAACCAATTCTGTGTTGTCTTGCTAAGGTAAAAACATGCGAACCAAAGGCTCCGCTTTGACTGACAAAGCCAATATTGCTTTTTAACGGTTTTTCATCTTCAATGATTGTCGAGAAGGTCCCGTATACTCCTTTGCTGACATTAAACATCCCTAGGCAATTCGGTCCTAAAACTCTTACATTGTTCTGTTTCGCTAACCGAGAGATCTCATTCTGAAGTTGTTCCCCTTCTTCATCGACTTCGGCAAAGCCAGCGCTAAAAATGATGACCGAGCGGACTTTTTGCTCAACACATTTTTTCATGGTTTCGAGAACAACGGATTTAGGGACCGCAATAATCGCTAAATCAATTTGCGCCTTCACCGCCTTGATATCTGGATAACACGTTAACCCATTCATTTCTTCGTATTTGGGATTAATCGGATAAATCACTCCCTCATAGCCATACTTTTGGAGATAGCTAAGGGGTCTACCGCCAATTTTTTGGTTATCTGGTGAAGCACCGATAATCGCAATGCTCTTTGGATCAAATAGTGCGTTTAGATGAGCCTGCTCCAACCAATCTCACTCCTAACTTAATTTCTTCTATACTTTCTTTATTGCAACTTCCGTGCCAACTTCTTCCGTCATTCATTTATTTTTGTTTCCTTATAAAAAAATTAGCTTTCTTACGAAAAGCTGAATTGGTCTGAATGTGTTGAAAAACAGCACTTCTATCGCCTTTCATCGCTCAATACACACTGCGGAATTTTTTAATAGAAAAACGAGAGAGCATTCAAAACGGTCTAAAACATCCATCTATTTTCTTGTTTATCCAAATCAACGTTTCACGAAAGAATTTCATGTTTTAAGAATGAAACACGATTCCACGAATAACTGCACTACTGGATTAGAGCATAAAAAAACAAGCTACCAACACTGGCGCTTGTTTCATTCCACACGACAACCTTCAATTTTATCCTTATTTCGCTCCAACTTGATCGTTCAACTTTCTCCATAGTGTACTTCGACTGATTCCTAAGATTTTCGCGGCTTCTTTCTTGTTTCCATTTGTTTTTTCCAACACTTCTTTGATTTTGCTTACCTCAATATCTTTGATGACTTCCTGGTATGAAGCGTTTTCAAAATTCACTTGATTTAAGAGCAAGTTGTTTTCTTCAATCGCTTCTTGTAGATACGTTAACAGTTCACTTCTTGAACAGTGATGCGGGGTTTCCATATAAGCAAACAATCGTTCCATTGTATTTTCAAATTCACGAATATTCCCATGCCATTCATGGGCCTCTAAGAACGGCAGCATTTCCGGTAATGCATCTTCGATAACAGATGAAAACGCAGGATATTTTTTTCTCGTAAAGGATTTTACAAGAAGACCAAGATCGCCTTTCCGATTACTTAATTTAGGAAGAAACAGATTTAAAACGGCAATCCGATAATAAAGGTCCATTCTAAATTTGCCTTCCTTCACATCCTCAATCAAATTAACATTGGTGGCAGAGATAACGCGAACATTAATGGGGATGGCCGTGGGACTTCCTAAACGTCTGACAACATTTTCCTGTAAAACTCTGAGAAGCTTTGCCTGCATACTTAACGGAATTTCGCCAATTTCATCTAAAAACACCGTTCCATTATGCGCCAATTCAAATAACCCGGGATTTCCTCCTTTTTTCGCTCCAGTGAACGCCCCATCGTTATATCCAAAGAATTCACTTTCTAATAAGTTTTCAGGAATGGCCGCACAGTTTACAGCGATAAACGGCTGGTTATAGCGTGAGCTTTCATTATGTATACTTTGCGCAAAGAGCTCCTTCCCTGTCCCGGATTCACCAAGAATCAGAACATTGGAATCAGAACGTGCAAATTTCCTCGCCTTCTGAATCGCTCGAAGCGTTTGGTTACTTTGACCAATAATATCATCAAAAGAATAGGTGGCTTTATCGGCTTTAATGTTCATTTTCCGTCTAATTTTATTTTCCTGTCGCTGTAAAGTCTCGGCATCTGATAAGAACGCTACAATTCCATTAAACGTACCGTTTACATTAATGGGCGTCGTATTCAATAGCAACGTACGTTTTTTATATTGAACAACCAAATCTTTAACGACCTTACTGGTTGATAACACATCTAAAATTTCACTTTGAGGCAAGATATCACTAATCAACTGTGCCGTGAGGTCTGCTTGATCTTCAAGCCCAAGCAGTTCAACTGCATGGTGATTAATACTGAGCAATCTGCCTGTTACATTGAGATTAATGACTCCTTCATTGAAATTTTCCAAAATATAGCTTTGCCTCTTTTGATAACTTTGCTCTGCAAGTTTAGCTGTTAACACATTAAAGGCAATATCCACCGCTAACCCGACACTTTCTTTTCCGTACCAAAGGATGCCTTCCATCCCTAAATCTCTGGCTAATTTTACAATCAGTCCAGATCCGATCACGACCTTCTGGCCATCCTCCTTCAATTTCTTGACAAGATTGCTCGCATCTTCAATGGTCACATAGGTATACTGATTCAGTTTTATTTTAAAAATCGAATCGAGATCTTCTCTCATATTCGGGATATTTTCAGGTAAAGGCTGGATATACTCTTTCTGATAGTTCACCACATTGACTTCATTGCAAATTTTCCGAGCCTTCACTAATGCCTTATAAAAATCATTCGTCTGAACTCGTAGGGGAATCAGGTTTCCACGCACTCCAATTTCTTTAAAATCTTCAAATAACATCGCCCCACAAATCAACACATCATCATCCGTAATATAAGTTGGATTGTTTAAGATATAGATCGATTCAAGTGTTTGGACAACCAAATCCTTGATCGTTCCTTTGCGTTTATCGATTTCACGCTTTACATAATCATCTAAGGGAGCTGATCCTGTAACAAGTAATTTAAGCACAATGAATCCTCCTTTATTCCCGATCCTTAGAATCATTCACTCTTCTGATTATATCGAATAATAGTGGGAAAATATAGAATATTCACTAGAATAAAAAATCCCGCAAAAATGCGAGATTTTTAACTTAGTTGAAACAAACCCTTTAGGAAATCCAGGATTTTACATTCTCAACCATCATCATATGAATTTGTTCATCTGTTACTCCCTGCTCTTTTAGCGTTGGGAGGACTTTGTCCATCAAAAAAGTCATTGACCAATCAGGATAAGCGGCCCTTTTAGCTGCTTCAGGTTTATAAGCATCCGTTGTACAACAATAATCTTGAGATAAAAACATCTTATTCGCATATCCTTTTTTCACTAAAGAAATCACGGTCTCATTTCGTTGTTCCGTCGAAAGCGTATGCGTTAACCCATAGCGGTCCATCCCAATAAACGCCCCTGTTTCTAGGACTCTCTCAATATAGTCTAAGTCGTCACTATCTCCACAATGGCCTATTAAGACCTTATTTAAAGGGACCCCTTCTTCCTTAAAAATAGCTAGTTGCTGAAGACCTGTTCCTGAAGCTGGGTGGGAATGGGTCATGATTGGAACACCCGTCCTATGATGCGCTTGAGCCACAGCCCGAACCACTTTTTCCACATGTGGAGTCACACCTTGATAATCGGTTGCACATTTCAAGAAACCCGCACGAATCGTGGAATCTTGGACACCCACCTCGATATCGCGTATAAATTGGGTAGCCATAAATTCTATATCATTTGATGCAAAACGAGTCGGTAAATAATGAAACGTAAAAATTCCTGTCGCAGCAACAATGTTCATGCCCGTTACATTCGCCACACGCTGCATAAAACGGACATCTCGATCTAATCCCAAAACAGATGGATCAAAAATAGTTTTCACCCCTCGTTCTTTCGCACCCTGAACTTGTGCGACGGCCAATCTCACTTCTTCTTCACTATCATATAAATGAGGAAATTGTTTCACCACACGTTCATCTCGCGTTCGCAAATGCTCATGAATTAAGGTGACGCCCAATTCTTCAATCGCCAATTCTCCAGTTACGGTTTGAATGGTACTCATTGTCTTCCCCCTTTCTTTTCTATCATTTTACAAGTTGCGGAAGAGAGAAAGCGATCTCAAAAATGACACTTCCTTCTAAAATAGTAGTTGAACACCGCTCTCTCTCCTATGCCCTTGTAAGCGCTGTTAATTTGATTATTTCTTTGCGACCGAAAGGGATTGACCTTCAAAGTGTGGCATTACTTTCTCAGAAAATAATTTCATGGATTTCACCACTTTGTCGTGATACTGTCCGCCAATATTCATCCAAAGAATGATGTTGTTCAACCCTGTTTCCTCTTTATATCGTTCGATATCTTGGATCACCTTCTCTGGCGAACCAACCAATGTATTCTCTGATTTTAAGAAGCTATCATAATCGATGTCTCTTTCTCGACTAATGACTCCAAACGTAGGTCGATTATCTCGTTCACTCATATACCATTCTAAGCCTTGGCGATAATCTTCTTGCGCTTGTTCAGTTGTCTCCCCTACGAAACAGAATAAGAGTTTCCCTGAGCGAGCAACGGCTTCTTCGACATATTCTTCAGATAAACCGGACGCTAACGCTTGTTCACGGTACAAAGCAATTTTGTGTTTTGTATCGTCATTTTTAATCCCGCCTAAAACAAAGGAATGTCCTTGCTTCGCCGCATTGATCATCGACGCATCATTTCCAGAAACCATGACAAAAATCGGTGGCCGTGGACTTTGAACTGGTCGTGGATAAACCGGGATGTCTTTAATATCAAAGAACTTACCAGAATAATTGACTCTCCCATTTTGTAAAGCGGTAGTCAGTATATCAAGAGATTCTAGATATTTTTCATGGCGCTCGTCAAAATCGATATTATAGGCATCAAATTCTAACTTGTCGTACCCTTTTCCAACACCCAAATACAGTCGGCCATCACTGATAATATCAACCAGTGCCATATCCTCCGCCAATTGCAATGGATGGTGCAGCGGTAGCCTTGAAACAGCTGAACCTAGTTTGATGTTTTTGGTCGTGGCCGCAGCGGCTGATAAATAAACCGATGTAGAACTCACAACACCATAAGCACGTGCATTATGTTCGGCAATCCATGCAGAATGAAACCCCAATTCATCCGCCAATTTAATTTGATCCAACCCATTGCGAAGTTCTTCAGCATCCGTCTTCCATGGTGCAACTGAATTTAAAAAGAATAATCCAAACGTCATATCTTTCCCTAATACTGCCATTTCTACCAGCTCCCTTTTTCATTTAATTTCCTTTTCACTTATAAAATTGATGATATACTTTTTGAAATGCAAAATCCAAATATGCTAGCTTTGGAGTTTTACCCTTTTTCAAAAAATACAATATACCTTTCATAATGCAAGTAGCGTACCAAAATGAAAAAAATGAGGAAAATTCAGTCATTTATCTTTTTAAAAGTTCTTTCAAGCTTGAAGAAAACTACTTTCTTGTGATTCTCTACTGCTAAATAAAAGTTTTTTCTAATGCATTTAATATCACTTCAATCCAAGTGCCGGACGTATTCGGTCTCCAAACTAAGACACAGCGTTTCAAAATTGAGACACAGTCGTTTCACTACGATGAAGTTTCATATATTGAACCCTATTTCTCTTCCATCTTCCTGAGTGAGCAAGACTCAAATACTAATTCCGCTTAAACGGTGGAATTCCTTCCCGGCTAACACCCTTACAGCCCTATAAATAAAGGCCCTTCTTCAAATGATTGGACCATATCCAACTTCACAACAATGATTCTTCAAGACAAAATGTTCAGGTATGACTGAAAAGGCAACCCCCTAGGTTACTAGCCATTTTTATAAGACTTGGCACATTTCTTGCAAATTACCTTTATAGAAGAAAACCAAATTAGTAGGAGGAAGGATGATTGAACTTGTCATTACGATTACAAGATAAGGTTGCCATCATTACAGGTGCTGGCAGTGGGATTGGAAGAGGTACAGCCATTCTATTTGCGAGCCATGGCGCAAAGGTAGTGATCACCGATGTCAACGAAGACGGTCTTCATGAAACAACCCAGATCATCAAGGAAAACGATGGCCATGTCCTCGCGCTGAAACAGGATGTATCCAAAGAAGAAGGTTGGCAAAATGTGATCCAGAGAACGGAGGATGAATACGGTCGGCTAGATATTTTAATGAATAATGCAGGCATTGGAAAAAGAACTGGCTTAGCTGAAACCTCTCTCGAACAATTTGAAAACGTCCAAGCCGTGAACTCCGCTGGTGTGTTTTTAGGGATGAAATACGCGGCCGAGGTCATGAAAAAGGCTGGTGGCGGTTCGATTATCAACGTTTCCTCTATGTATGGCATCATTGGCAGCCCAGGTAGTACCGCCTATCATGCCTCGAAAGGAGCGGTTCGACTGATAACCAAATCAGCGGCGATTGAGTTGGCGAAAGACCGGATTCGCGTAAATTCGATTCACCCTGGGGTCATTGTCACCAAGTTGTCGATGACAGGTGCAATCAATGGAGTCCACCATCTGAAAGACAAAACCCCGTGGCCTGAATTAGGAGAACCAGAGGATATTGCTTATGGAGCTCTATATTTAGCTTCGGATGAATCCCGCTATGTGACGGGCTCAGAGTTAGTCATCGACGGTGGCTTTACCGCTCAGTAATTTGTCAGTTGTCGATCAAACTATCTTTAAAAGAACTTCATTAGGAGGAAAAAAAACGTGATGACAAAACGATTAGAGAACAAAGTGGCGATTATTACGGGCGCAGCGAATGGAATTGGGCAAGCAGAAGCGATTCTTTTTGCCGAAAACGGTGCCAAAGTGGTTGTGACCGATATTGATGAAGAAGGTCTTCTTGGTACACTTGATGAGATTAAAAAAATGGACGGGATCGCCATCGGCATCAAACACGATGTTTCGAAGGAAGAAGATTGGAAAAAAGTCATCTCAAGAACAGAAGCAGAATTCGGCCAATTAGATATACTCGTAAACAATGCGGGCATCTTGAGTCGAAAGGGATTAGCAGAAACCTCATTGGATGAATTTAATAAAATCCAAGCCATTAATACGGTAGGTACTTTTCTTGGAATGAAGTATGGAGTCGAACTGATTAAGAAAACATCAGGGAAAGGGTCGATTATCAACACGTCTTCAGGATCTGGATTGGTTGGAAGTCCTGGGAGCACGGCCTACCACGCATCAAAAGGTGCGGTTCGCATCATGAGCAAATCCGCAGCGATCGAACTCGCAAAAAGTTTCATCCGAGTAAATTCGATTCACCCCGGTGTCATTGAAACGGCGATGTCAGGTGCCAAAGATGGAGAGCATTTTTTAAAAGAGAAAATCCCTTGGCCAGAATTAGGAAAACCGATTGATATTGCCTATGGGGCCCTTTACTTAGCCTCAGATGAGTCAAGGTATGTAACCGGTTCAGAGTTAATCATTGATGGCGGCTCGACAGCACAATAAAGTGAAACTAACATTCAGTGGGGGGGTTTCTATATCCCCCACTTAACCTTTTTAGGTCTTCCTCAAGTCTTTATGTAGGGGGCTTACTGCCAGTTAATGCGGGATAATAAAAAGAATAGCATTTAGGATAACGGTTTCCGTTTCCTGTCACAAAATTAGATAATTTAATAGAAAATGTAGCCTAATGCATACTTCCTTTTGTAACTGTTTTTTGCGAATAAAAAATAAAACGGCTCGGTTCACTTGCTGTTCCGTTTATCATATCCATTTTTGGGAGCTTGATGAACGCACCCGCTAGTTCAAGAAAAAATTGGGACTTTATTACTGAGGTTCTCTTTTATCCGCCGTGTAGTCCAATACGAAATAAAGGATGTACAATGAAATAAAGTAAACCCCCGCCGAATAGATTGTTTTCCATTCGCCATAATGTAAAACTCTAATATAAACTGCATACAGTTCGAGTAATACAAGAATGAAGGTCCATCCCAAGATATATATAAATTTCTTAAGGGCATTAGAATTCAGAGGAAAATAATTAAAAATAATAAGCAGAACAGCAACCTCACCAAGGGCTACAGATAGGTACAACCATTCTATTTGTTCTTTATCGAAATACCAGTAAAGTTTGTACTTTAAATCAAGATACAAATCAGTTACAAAATTCATCAACAATGCAAACTGTATTGTAGCTAGTAACTCGTGCTTAGTTTTTTTTCTGGGCATTTTAAGGGCAACTAAAAGAACTAATATAACTGTCACTATAAATAGCTTCACCAAGAGGAACACCTCGTTTTTTAAAAACAACAATACCAACCATATTGTCAGTATTTATTCGATGAATTATTCTTTAACTAACCTGCCCCGTAAGCGTGAGTACATTTCTTCACAATCTTTCATTCACCTTAACAGATATATCCAAGTATAATGTGCTTAATAACAATTTGTATGACTTTTGTAAATAAAATTGTGGGTGAATTTGTAAGGGTACAACAGCCAGTGTACCCCTACAATTTGTGGTGCATTTTACTAACAAATTTTTATGTATTTTAACACAAATGGCTTTTAAGCAATAAAAAAATGAGTGTCAATTTCATATGCAAATTGGCACTCATTTTAACTTTGATGGAAAACGAACCCGTTACATGTAGGAGTCTCCTTCCTATATACCTCTTTCATCTTTATATGGGGTGGTGTTCTTTCATTCACCAATCCCTCTCTCCTTCGCCATAAAAAACGTTTTTGCCTCAGCTATTGTACCGATTGTGGAATATACAACGCAATTTCCGGGAAGATGTACAGCAAGATGACAAGCGAGAGGATCGGAATCATAAAGATTAAGCTACCTTTAAAAATTTGGGTCAGTTCTAATTCTTTGACCACTCCGTTCAAGACGAAGCAATTCATGCCCACAGGCGGAGTAATTAAGCCCATTTCAACAACTAAGACAATAATGACCCCAAACCAGATTAAATCAAATCCAACCGCTTCTAATAATGGCATAATAATCGGAATCGTCACAACCACCATTGAGAGAGTATCCATGACCGCACCTAAAATGATATACATCAGGACAATGATGAGAAAAAGCATGGTCGGAGATAGATTGGTTGAAAACAAAAAGTCAGATATTAAGTGTGGAACACGGGTAATCGTTAATACATAGTTCAACACAAATGCACCAATAACAATGGCGAAAATAAATCCGGTTGTTTTAATTGTTTCAAAAATCGCTTCGTTGATTTTTGCGAGGGTTAACTTTCGGCGCACTAACCCAATTAAAAAGGCACCCAACGCACCTGCACCAGCTGCTTCCGTAGCAGTAAAAATCCCCAGGTACATTCCGCCAATTACAATCATAAAAAGAAGAAAAATCCAAATCGTTGACTTCAGTGAAGTAAAACGTTCCTTCCAAGTTACTTTTTCTTCCGTTGATTTTGCGATTAAATCCGGTTTGATGATGGAACTAACATAAATCGTGATCATGAAAAAGAGAGTTAAGAGAATGCCCGGGAGAATCCCCGCCATAAGCAATTTACCAATCGATTGCTCTGTCATCATCCCATAAATAATAAACATGGTACTTGGTGGAATCAGAATGCCAAGTGTCCCACCAGCCGCAATCGATCCACCTGTTAAGCTTTTGCTGTATCCTGCAGCTAACATTTCTTTCGATGCCATAACCCCAATGGTTCCGGTTGTCGCTAAACTTGAACCAGATGCAGCAGCAAACATCGCGGACGACCCGATCGTTGCCATTCCCAGTCCACCTCTAAAACCACTTAACCAGTTTCGAAAGGTCGTATACAACTCATTGCTAATCCCAGAAGAGTAAATAAGCTGTCCCATTAAAACAAACAATGGAATGGTCGTTAAGGTATATGAATAGCTATGGGTCCAAACAATGGTATCTAACGCTGAAAATAACGTCTCCCATCCTCTTAAATAGAGGATACCAATACTAGCAGGGATGGCCATCGCAATGGCAATCGGAATTCGGAAGAACATTAACAGAAATACAAAGAGGATGACCAGTAGACCAACGGTAGAAATCGACAAGTTTACTCACTCCCCACTGTCAAATGATTAGGATTTTCGTTCTTCACTTGAACGGATGCCCCTTCCTTGCCCTTCACTTTCGCTAGTTCAACAATAAACAGTCGAAAGGCCTCCAGTCCCCATGCGAAGAAACCGATAATTAACAAAAATCGAAAAGGATAAAAAACAATTCCAAGCAAACTAGATGTGGATAAGTAATTCATTTTCGAGACAAACACCCAACACACAAGGAAACAGAACAGAAGCGTAAGGATTTTCGCTACTAAACGTAAAACCAATTGAAACTTGGCTGGTAATTTATCATAAATTAAGGTAATCGCAACATGCGAATCAGTTTTTTCTGTATATGCTAAAGAAAAGACAATCATCAACACCATCGTAAATTGGACAAGTTCAACATCTCCAATAATTGGACTCCCTAACGTTCTGGCAGCCGCAAAGATAAAAACCATTGCGACCATTAAATAGGCAATCCCATACGCAGCCCATTTATTAATCGCTGTAATTCCATCGACCGTTTTCATTAAAAGTTTCATTTCAACACCTTCCTTTCGATAGAGTGAAACTTCATTTAGTGGAGTTTTCTTAATCAGTCACTCATAGCCTGATGGATCTTTCACCAACGGGCTTTTACTGGCAGTTGATATGGGATAAAGAATCCTTCTTTGAATGAATGGGAAAAGAGTCGACTAGGGATCGTGATCCCTAGTCAGCTATTTTGCTCAAGATGTGACGATCTACCATTCGATTAGAACGGAATCTTCACTCCTTCTTCCGCTAAAGATTGTTTAAAGAACTCCATCATTTCATCCCCAGGGTAGCCCTTTTTATTGGCTTCTTTCACCCAGTCATCCCACATTTTCTCTGCAGGTTCTTTGAATTTTGTTAGTTCTGCTTCACTAGGGATGATGACTTTTCCGCCTTTGTCTTTCACTCGATTCTCAAACTCTTTAATCGAGTTTTCCATTTCCGTCATGTACAGCTCTGCCATCAATTCTTGATGTTTAGGACCTAATTTTTCCTTAAATAATGTTTGGATCTCCTCAGGCAGTTGATTGAATACGTTTCCATTTATGAATAACGCGTTGGAGGAAACCCCTAAATCAAGCTTGGTCATGTTTGGAGCTACTTCATTTAAACTAAACCCGATGGCGCCTGTTGTATTGTAAATAACGTCATCCACGATGCCTCGTTCAACAGATTCGTATAATTCCGAATTTGTATTGGTAACAGGGATGGCTCCCCACTTACTAATCAATTCGTTTCGAGAATATAAACTATTGCTGACTTTTCGCTTTTTGATATCATCAATGGTTTCAACTGGGTCTGTGGTATAAAGCTGTGCTGTATCGGTTGAGGAAGCACTTAGCCATACAACATCTTGAAACTGGTCTTTCACGAATTTGTCATAAAACTTATTCATAACATTGACCGCAACCTCTGGATTAGGAATCGCAAACGGCAAGTCTCCAATAGACAATGGGAATAAGATTTCATTTTGATCCGCACTTGCATACAAAAGACCAACATCAAAAACTCCACCACTGATGTCATCATAGCCCGTTTCCGTGGTACCTAGCGAAGAACTAGGGAACACATGAACCTTGACTTTCCCATCTGTTTCTTCTTCGACAAATTCAGCCCAAGGTTCTGCCACATTTTTTGTATATGGATGTGTTGGTGGAGCCAAATTGTTATAATTTAATTCGAATACTTTCCCATCTGAAGATGAAGATTCTGATTGTCCACATGCTGCTAACAAAAGCAAAGCCATCATGGTGACCAACATTCCTATTTTACGCATAAAAAATCCCCCCATCGCTTTTTCATTTTGATTTATGAAAATTCCTAGCTAGTAATCTTTTCATTATTTCCCGCGCTTCGCTAACACCGACTCTAAGACCGGTATCCCTGCGTAAAAAGTATCTACCCCTTGTGCACTTGTTAGTTTCAACACTTCCATAATTTCTTCAAAAGTTGCTCCGTGTTTTAAGGCACCTCGGATATGAACGCGAATCCCGACATCAAACAAATGCGTGGTAGCGCTATCAATTGCGATGTAAATAAATTCTTTTAATTTCGGACTTAAAATGTCCGTTTCCCAAGGGTTTGTGAGAAATTCATAATAGCTTTCAAAGAAATGTTCATCGTTGAGGAGAAGCGTGTTCCGAAAATCATGCCAATAACCCATTTTCTCAACAAACTTTTGCTTTAACTCTTCTTGGTGACGATTTAATGGCACCCCTTCATATTGACCAGTTTCTTCTACGAGAATCGGAACCCCAACTGCACAGGTATGCATCCCTAAGACACTCACCAGTTTAAAAACTTCTAGAATTTCTTTTTCTGTAGCACCTTGATTAAGAGCATTTTCGATATGAGTTTCTAATGTATCTTTGCTTAAATTTGTGGGTGCCGAACTTAAGGCAATATTGATTAATTCTCTCGATTTTGCATCCAGAATGTTATTTTTATAAGGAGTCGAAACGAGTTTTTTGTATATCTCGAAAAACTCTTCGTCTGCATCTAGCAGGTAATTTAACGTTGAATTCCAGTAGCCGACTTCTTCCTTAAAAGAAGCCTCTTGAGTCTTTTTAGAATCGTCAATTCCGATTCCCTTTGCATTGTATAGCTGGTCTTTTTCTAGTCTACTCATTCGTATTTTTCCTCCTTTATTTTCTACTAGTTAAAAACTATATTCTGCATTCACTTTTGTGAAATGGAATAGTAAGAGCTTGTTAGAAAGTTTCAACATAGGTTGATATGTTTAAATATTCAGTATTTTAATGACGAACCATCTTCTTAGATGCCTTTTCTTTTCCGATATTAGAAGAAATAAATTCCGATTCTATTTCATATACAACTTTTATAATGCAATGATTGTGCCAAAAGTTTAAAATACGAAACAAAAATAATGGACTTGGCAATGAAACCCATTATTTTCACCATTCTGTTACGTTTCAAATTTTTTTATTGAATGTTCAACGAATGACATTGGGTAAATTTCCACTCCAAATGTATCAATATTGAAACATTTGGTTTCGGGTTTGAGGCACTCAGCTACTAGGTTACTTAACCTTTTCAGATTTTAAAATCATCGTTTGACACCAAATATATTAAAAATCCTCATTAAAACCGCAAAGCTTTTAAATTTCTTTCTTCATAAAACAACAAAAAAACAGCTTATGAGCTGTGTTTTTTGTTGCCCAGCGACGTCCTACTCTCCAGAGGGGGATCCCCAACTACCATCGGCGCTGAGAAGCTTAACTTCCGTGTTCGGCATGTGACCTTCTCGCCATATAAAAATGGATTTACTAAGTTTAATTCCTATAATGTCCTTTATCTTAGGAGAATCAATTAGACACTCGAGAATTATATAAACAATTAAAAATATCACTATTTTCATGATACAATAAGGAAGATATCTGCATGCACAACAGCATACATTTAGGGTTGGGCACAGCAACCTTCTGTCCTGTAAAATGTATGGAGTCGTCCGAAAGACGTAAAACGTAGATGTCCTGCCTAAAAAGAAAAAGAGCATTGAACCCCCCACAGGTTAAATGCTCATCAATGGCTACCGAATTTATTGATTAATCCCTACTTTTGAAAAAACTTTTCCCCATCCTTTCACTACACTAGGTTCAATATCTACCATTTTTAGACACTCCCATAATAAAACATTGATAGTATCATACATTGGGATTTTGTATTTTTCCTCATAGTATTTTACCTTCCCTACCGCAGGAAAGTTCGTACAAACAACACTTAAAGCATCTGCAGGCATAACGGTTACCGATTTAATTTGCTCTTCGATTCTTTCTTGTGATACTTGACTGAATGAACGATTATGGGTTTGGGCCAATCCTGAAACATTGACCGTATCCACATTACAATGCTTTTTATATTGTTCTACTATCAACTTATTAATCTCTGGAATATACGGTGTAACTAAGTGAACGGATTTTATGTTATGCTCTTTAAACGCTTTCACCTGCGATAACATGCTGGTTGTCGCTGGAATTCCCGTTCTTTTTGTAATGGCGTCACAAAGT
This sequence comes from Mesobacillus maritimus, assembly GCF_023715205.1. Lineage (GTDB taxonomy): Bacteria > Bacillota > Bacilli > Bacillales > Cytobacillaceae > Mesobacillus_B > Mesobacillus_B maritimus_C. The sequence continues at coordinate 141,132 of NZ_JAMBNR010000014.1, read as the reverse complement.
TGTCGGTCCACATCAAACCCTAACCATCCTCCGGAAGTTCCATTCCATGCGATCACATCGACTTCAGCATGGGCTAATAATTCTGCGGCTTGAAGCATTGGCTCAAAATCAAATTGGCTTAGTGCATCTTGTTCGAGTGAGATTTTCGTCACTTCAAACCGTGCATAGTGGCATGTTACCTCAGGTACATCATGTAACATTCTCGAGCAGATTGGCTCTAGTACCGTATTTGAAGATGGAGTTAACATCCCGATTTTCTTTGGTTCATTCATCATTCATCCCCCTAAACTGTTATTTTTTCACTACCAATTTTCTTATTGTATCGAATTAAACTGGAAACAATCGCCAAAAGTATCCCTGCAGCAACAAACACCATTAGTGCTAAGAAATAGGAACCAGTTACAGATACGATAATCCCAATATAAATGGGGGTTAACACACCCGCAAGATTTCCTGCTAGGTTCATACATCCTCCGATTGTCCCAACATGTTCCCGCTGTGAAATCGCCGCTGGCACAGCCCAGTATAACCCTCCCCAACGAAGGAAGAATAACGCAATTGAAAGCATCGTGATTGCCATTGTGACGGAGGTCGTCTTGGTTAAAAAGAAAATGGATAACGCCGTCATGATTCCTGCAATGGATAGCATGGTCCGCATAACCGTGTTGATGCTTCCACCTTTGTCTCGCCATTTATCCGTAATCAATCCACCAATGATCTCCCCAATAAATCCACAGCCGAAAATAATGAGAACCGATCCACCTATCGCAGCGATATCCAAATCTTGGGTAACAGCTAGATAAGAAGGTCCCCATGTCATTAACCCATAAAAAACCGTGTTAAAGGAAAACCAGCCCAGACACATGCACCAAAAATTTCGTGCTTTTAAATAATCCTTTGCACCGATTTTAATACCCGTTGAATTCCTTTTATGTTCCTCGTATTCTTCTTCGAGCGCTTTCCTTATATATTCTCTCTCCGCTTCATTGACCTTTGGATTCCCTTCAGGTCCACCCTTAATGACTCGCCAAACCAACCAAGCTATGATAATTGTTAGAATCCCTGCTCCAATCAACGCACCCCGCCATCCACCAAACCATGCCATGAAGGCAATGATGATTGGACCGCCAACAGCTGTTCCTAATGGGGCACCGCTATCGATGATGGTAGCGCCACGTCCTCTTTCCTTAGAAGAAAGCCAAATCGATTGTAGCTTTGAACTTCCAGGCATGACTGGTGCTTCCGTGATTCCGAGTAATACACGGAGAAACATCAGAGATTTCGCACCCATAATGAAACCTGTCAGTGTCTGAACAATCCCCCATGAAATAGCCGCACCATAGACGACTTTATCTGGACGATATCTGTCTGCTAACCAGCCTGACGGAACTTGCATGAGCGCATAACCCCAGAAAAACGAGCTAAGAATTAACCCGACAATCGCTGGGTCTAACGATAAATCTTTTTGAATCTCTGGCATGGCAATCGATAGAACGGCACGGTCCACATAGTTAATTGTTACGAGGAGAAGGAGCATAATAAAGACTCGCCAACGTACATTTGTTGGTTTTGGATTCAAATCGAGATTCGACTTTGGAACATTAAGGCTTGTGTTACCCTTTGGCATAATATCCCCCCTAAAAAAAAATGGTTTGGTGTATTCGCAACAAAAACGTTTCCAAGAAACCCTTTTCATCACCTCCTTAAAAGTGCCGAACAGGAATACACCCGAGAGTCTATGCCGCTTTATAGGTTAACTGGTAACTGTTTTTTCAATATTGGCAACCTTCTTTCTAAACAAATACTGTCCACGTCCCTTTTGACCTACAACGATTCCATCTCTGACAATTTCCTCCCCGCGTGAAAGAACACGAGTAATCGCACCTTGAACAACCGTTCCTTCATACAGGTTATAATCAAGATTTTGATATTGTTTTACCTTTGTAATTTCTCTTCTGATTTTAGGATTAAATAAGACGAGGTCCGCATCAAACCCAACGGAAATCGAGCCCTTTTTTGGATACAGCCCAAATAATTTTGCAGGACCGGTCGACATGACTTCAACGAATTTCTGAAGAGAAATTCTGCCTTCCTGAACTCCGTAGTGATACAGAATCGAGAACATATCTTCAATCCCTGGACAGCCATTCGGAATCTTGGCAAAATTGTCTCTGCCTAACGTTTTTTGCCCTTCAAATCGGAATGGACAATGATCAGAACCGATGGTAGAAACAAGACCAGATGAAATCCCCCTCCATAGATGATCTTGATTCCATTTTTCTCGAAGTGGCGGGGAACAAACATATTTCCCTCCTTCAAAATCAGGCAAAGCTAAATAGCTTTCATCCAGGACCAAATAATGTGGACAGGTCTCTGCAAAGGCCTGAACTCCCCGCTTTTTCGCCCGCTCTACCTTTTCTAATGCATCCGCACAGCTTACATGGACAATGTATACATGTGCATTTGCGGCTTCTGCAATTGCAAGCGCTCTGCCTGTTGCTTCTGATTCTGTGATGGTTGGCCGTGTATAAGCATGAAAGATGGGATCTGTATTTCCTTTCGCGAGCGATTCTTCTACCAATTCATCGATAAGATCGCCATTTTCAGCGTGAATACTAGTGATGATCCCGACCTCTCCGGCTTTTTTCATGATTTTATACATTTCACGGTCATTGACCATTAATTCTCCCTTGTAGGCCATAAATAGTTTAATCGAAGTGACCCCTTCCCGTTCTGCTAAAATTGGAAGCTCTTCAAGAACATGGTCAGTATACTCACTAATTATGGAGTGAAAACCGTAATCTATGAGTGAAGATTCTCCTTTCTTCTTCCATTCTTGTAAGTTGTCGAGCAAGGTTTGCCCTTTTTTAGGGTTGGTAAAGTTAATAATACTAGTGATTCCGCCAGCAGCCGCAGCTTGTGTACCTGTTACGAAATCGTCCGCTGTTCCGGTACTTTGGAAAGGCCATGCAAGATGAGTATGTACATCAATTCCACCTGGTAAAATATATTGGCCGCTCGCATCAATGACATGATCATCCTTTTCAGGGATAAAATGATTCGAGATCGCTGTAATGGCCCCTTGCTCAATCTTCAAATCGGCTTTATAGATATCAGTAGCAGTCACAATGGTTCCATTTTGGATGATTGTTTTCATTCGAATTCCCTTCCTCCTTTTAATAGGTGTCGGCTGTCGACAGGTTAAGAATGGCATATTATTTTTTATTAGATTGAGAGCTTAAAGAACTTCCCATGATAAAAAAATATCACTTCCTTGCAAAAATCTCCCGCAAATGATGTAAGTCTGTTTCCAGATGTTTTTTCATCATGAGTGAAGCTTTATCTTCATCTCGTCGTAGCATTTGTTCGATGACTTCTTTATGTTCGTTATAGACTGTCCATTCCCGGTTCTCCCCTTGGAAATTGAGAGTCCGATAGTAAAGACTTAAGGAGTTTAAGTCTCGTAACTGCTTCATTAACCTTCTATTTTGAGTGTATTGAATAATTAACTCGTGAAAATAACCATTCTTATCGATTAATTCTTTTCTGCCTTCCTCGCCTTCTAGAAATGGCGTAGGATTGACAACGGACTTTTCGATTTCTTCAAGTTCCTTTTCCGATGCTAACCTTGTTGTTAATCTTGCAGCAAGTGATTCTAAAGCAATCCGGCATTCGTAAATATCCTCAAAGTCTTTCATCGTTGGTTTATAGACGGTGATTTTCGACTTCCCATCGATGACCAACAGCCCCTCTTTTTCCAAAGCACGCACTGCTTCTCTGACTGGACTGCGGCTGATATTTAATTCTCTCGCGATTCTTGCCTCATAAACACTATCACCAGGTTGTAACACTCCCTGAACAATCTTCTCCCGTAGTGAATAATAGACCTGATCATAATATCGAACGGGTTTGTCAATCGGAGTCGTATTCATAGTCTCCTCCCACTGTGTCGGCTGTCGACACCTTGTATTCTTCTGTTTAAATCATATTAGTATTTCACTATAATCTGTTACATAACAGTTTTTGCCTAAACAAATCATACCATCCCATCTGGATCCGTTCAACACATTTTGTGAATTTTCAGATAATTAATTTGACTCTTTAAGGATAATTGAACATGATGGTTGATATATGCACAGGCATTGAAAGATTGTATACGTTAAAAGGCCCACAGCGAGGATTATCTAGTTGGACTTGAAGGGTTACGCTACCCTAAGCGCTACAGTGTCAGAGTGCTTGAGTTGAAGGAATTATTCAAAAGTCTTGTTTGTAAAACAGTCATTGATACATCCACCATATCAGCCAATTATTTTAGCCAAAGGGGGTTTTAACGATTTGAATAAGGCTTTAGTTGAATATATATCCTCATATCCGCGCTCATGCTAATTGGATATATTACTTTATATGTTATAAGACCCAGATATTTGCTTTTGAAAGAAATACACCATCGCGATATCTTCAATATCTTTCCCAACCTAAGCGTTTAAAGATATAGCCCAGCGAATGAAAGACCCTTTCCAAATTCTGTTTTCAAACTTTGTTTACTGACCATACAAACTTTGATAAAATTGTAATTAGAGATTAAAGTAAGCGCTTTCTATAATTAGCTGTACATATTGAATAGAATGGGAGGAAACAAAAATGGGGAAAATGAATGAGTTGGCACACCGTAGAGCGAGCAAAACCATAAAACTAGTAGATGCATCAGGGACTCCAGTTAAAGGAAAGGAAGTCATCTTTAAACAGACTAACCATCAATTCTTATTTGGGTGTGGATTGTTTGAAGCAGTTGAGGTAGCAAATAGAAATGTGCCAGAAGACAGACTGGCCTTTTTAGAACAAGGAGTGGACCAATTCTTAGAAATCTTTAACTTTGCGACTCTTCCATTCTATTGGGAAAATTTCGAGCCTGAAAAAGGGAAACCAAGAACAAGAGAATTAAAGGCAGCTGCCCAGTGGTTGAAAGACCGAAACATTGTTGTAAAAGGACATCCCCTTTGCTGGCACACGTTAACGGCTCCATGGCTATTGGATATGAGCAATGAGGAAATTCTCAAAGCACAATTTGCGAGAATTGAACGGGATGTTTCTGACTTCAAAGGCTTAATCGATATGTGGGATGTGATCAATGAAGTGGTCATCATGCCGATCTTTGATAAATATGACAATGGAATCACAAGAATTTCCAATGACCTCGGCCGGGTTGGAATCATTAAAGAAATGTTTGCAAAAACACGTGAATTCAATCCAGAAGCAACTCTTTTATTAAATGACTTTAATACTTCGATCAACTATGAAATCTTAATTGATGGATGTTTACAAGCAGGCATTCCAATTGATGCAATTGGGATCCAGTCCCATCAACATCAAGGATATTGGGGGCGTGAAAAACTAGAAGAAGTGTTAGAGCGTTTCTCACAATTCGGTCTACCGATTCACTTTACGGAAAACACATTAACGTCTGGCCACCTTATGCCACCAGAAATCGTCGACCTGAATGACTATCAGCCAATCGATTGGCCTTCTACCCCAGAATTCGAAGCACGTCAGGCAAAAGAAGTGGAAGAAATGTATTCCATTCTATTTAAACATAAACTTGTAAAAGGAATTACATCCTGGTCCTTCAGTGACGACGGCGCTTGGCTAGGTGCCCCTGCCGGATTCATTCGGAAAGACAATAGTCCAAAACCAGCTTATGACGTATTGAAGAAACTCATAAAAGGGAACTGGTTCACAAATGTAACGCAGATCACCGATGACCACGGAATCGTCTCATTTGAAGGTTTCCTTGGTGAGTATGATCTTATTTGTGATGGTAAAAAGGTAAGCTTTCATCTAAATGAAGAATCCGATACGGCATTGATGGTCCTTACTGAAAAGCGAATTGGAAGTAGGATCATGTAGCGTTTATGGTAAGGTTTAGCTGATAGGAGGTTAAAAAAGTGAAAAATAAAACTAGAATCATTCTTACCCTGATAGGTAGTTTTCTTGTTTTTGCTTTTGGTATGTTTAGAATACTTACAGAATCACTTTCTTCAGCACCTATGTTTGTAGCTTATGTTTTCGCCATTACTGGGTTTATTGGAATCGTTGTAAACGGAGTAGTTCTAAGAAAAGCACAATCTAATTAGACAAACCAGACGTGCGATTTTTGATTCATTTGAAATGAATACTGCATTTAAAACCATTATGAAAGAACATTGAAAATAACAGTAAAAGGAGCTTGGATCTTCAAGCTCCTTTTGGTATGTATTGGAATGATTTGTGCAAGGAAAGCACCCGTTAATTTAAGTGTAAGTTTTGACAATATATATTTCATTTGCACTTTCGTATTCATTCATATAAAAAAGGCAAGCATCATAGATTGCTTACCTTCCTCTTATAACAAGTGAGTTTAGATGATCCCTTAAGAAAGACTCCATTCTAAGGCTAAGGAAACCTTCTTCACAAAATTTTTAATTTAGCATCCATCTTTTCAGAATCGAATGTAGTTTAGAGTTAAATGAACCACTAATTTTATTCTGGCCGATTGATTAATTCATTTCTATCCTCCGTTTGCGGTGGTTCTTCATACCATCCGTTCTTAAACATAATTTCAAGTCCTTCTTGAGCGTAAAAATAGACATCTTTGGCAAGCAAGGCTGTTTTCATGGTTATATCATTTCTTAACGTGAAAAATGTTCCAAAACTACTTCCAACCATACTAAAACCATTTAGGTAGTTTATAAGCATCATCATCAATTTATCAGAAAATGGGGCGACTGTTGAATTTGTAACGGTACTTCCAGAAGTTGCCGAAAATTGAATATCGTTTTTTAAAAGTAATTCTTGAAATGTCTTTATATGCTTTTTGGAAAGTTCTTTTCCCTTTTCAAAATACTTTCTAGCCTCTTTATTCTTTGCACATTGGGCAAATCCGGTAATGAGTTGCATTCCTACATTGTTTGCTTCAATTCCAAGATGGATGATCCCAACCTCAACAGCATTTAATGGCCTTTTCTCACTAAATGGTTTAAACCCTCTCATGTACCTTTTACTTTCAATAAATTCAGTTGTTTTAGGCATCGTCATAATTGGCGGTCGAGTAAGAATCCCTCTTTTAAGCAAATAAAGGGTTGCTAATTTATACACCTTATGTGTAACCGTAGCCAAACCTTCATAAATGGTCATCACATCTTTACGGTACGCCATATTCATATCGATTGAGTACATTCCCATACTAATCTCTTTCAATACACGGAGCATCAGTACATCAAATCCATTGCCGTATAAGTTGGGTGCATCTAAATGAACATCTTCCTCCGTAAATCCCTTTGGAATGACTGCACCTTCACCTTTAAAAACCTCTTTCATTAACTCAACATAATAATCAAGTTCCTGCCACGCCATGCCCATAATATTCTTTGCTTCTTGGTCATCGGATTTTTTCAAGAAGTATTCTAAAATTCTTAATATCATTGTTTTTTCTTGGTATGTAATCCAAAGTGTTCCTAATTCAGAAGCACTTAACGGTTCTTTAAGCTTCATATCTTTTCCTCCATTAGTTTACGATTTCTAACGTTTTCTTTTCTATAATAGGCAATAACGCCTATAATAAAACCAACAAGGAGGAATTATTTTGTTATTCTCAAAAGCTAGGAAATTATAGGATTTGAACAAAAGAATGGAGTTTTCTTTTCAGACTTTAAAAGAAAGTATTTTTAAAAATGTAGTAAAAAAGGAACGGATATTACGCTGGCTTTTTACTATTGCACCCGGTAATTTTAAGTACACTTTTTTCAACCTATGAAGAAGCTACGAATTGTTGACGGAACACTACTTTACCAGATGAATTTTAGGTTAATTGTTTGTTTAGATTTGCAAGAATGGAAGGCAATTCCGCCAAATCATCAAGGATATAATCTGCATCGACATGATTCCAATAAAGATCTCTCTTCCAAATTCCTTTCATCCCAACATTTTGGGCTGCTTTCACATCATTCTCAGGATGGTCACCAACATATATAGTTTCATAAGGGGAAACATTAAGCCTTCCCAAGGCTCTATTAAAAATTTCGGGATCAGGTTTTTTTATCCCTTCCCATTCAGAGACTAGGATGGTTTGAAAATACTTTTCGATTCCTAAAGCCTTTATATTCTCCATTTGAAATTGTCCCAGTCCATTTGTAATCATCCCTAAGATAAGGTTATTATTTTTCAACTCATCTAACATTCGATAAAGATTCGGAAAAGGGACGCAGTTATTATTGAATTGGTTTATATAATCTTGAAGGAAGTCTTGCCAAGTTACCCCGGTAATAGCTAATTCCTCCGTTAGTTGTTGATATACTTGATCTTTCCAAACGTAACCACGTTGATCGAGTTCTATAAATCGAGTAATATATTGCTCTTTAGCTATATGGTTCACCCACTTATTGAATCTTTCATATTGGTTCTCAATAAATCTCTTTACCGATTCGTCCCTATCCAATAAAGTCCCATCTAAATCAAAGATGACAGCCTTAATCATCTGTAACCAACTCCCCGAATACAGTTTTTCTTTTCACTCTTTATGAGTAAAAACACCTGCTATGCTCACCTGCACGTTAGTCGAAAAACTAATTTAAAGAAAACACCTATTTGTTTCTATTCGTTTCCAGAATAAGAGATATGAAAAGGAGCACGGAAAGAAAATCATATATACATTCCCTACCCTCTTAATGAAATTAGATATGGATTTTTTACATATAAACATATGAGAAAGGTTATTCTATTTGTTAAAAGCTAGGCGCAATAACCCAGACGGGCAAAGTTTTTCTGTCCATCTGAATAATAGGAGTTTATTGCTTAATTGAAAATATACAAAAAAACGAGGTTCGTATGAAATTACAAAATGACAAGTTTTCAAATAAAAGTTTATCGATCCTAGCCTGGAAATTGTCAATTGGCTCTGCTTTATCTTGGGAAGTGGCCAAACTTTTAGGTTCCGACCATCCTTATTTAGCTCCGCTTTCTGTGATCCTAACGATTCAATCAACAATTGATAAAACGGTAAGTCTTTCAATAAAACGGTTTATTGGCACCGTTATCGGGATTTTGGTTACCGTTATGTTAGCAAGACATTTAACCGTTAGTGGTTGGGGCTTAGGAATATTAATTCTTTTAGGTTGTTACATCTCCATATTTTTGAAATTGGATAAAAAAATTCTTCATCAAGTTTCACTTACGATTCTGTTTGTTTATGTTTTTGAACATCAATCAAAACAGTATGCCACAGATAGGTTGAGAGACACGCTAATCGGTATATTGATTTCCGGGATTATCCAATTACTTTTTTTTCGGCTCACTTCGCGAAAAACTTAATTTCGGTAAGGGCATGATGGTTCAAAAATAGATTTACGCTCTCCTTTATAAAGAATTTCATTACGGTCGAGAAGATCCTGACATTTAAGAAAAAAATTATTTAGCTCTTAATCCATTTTATTAAATATTCTTCCTCAAGGGTCTGCTCATTTAATAATCTCTCTTTTTTTCAAATTCATTTTCTAAATAAAAATGAACAGCGTTTTCAATTTTATTGTACATTTTTAATCGGATATTTTCCCTTTGTTCTTTTATAAAATTTAGTAAGACTTTTCCATAACCTTTGACTTGATGCTCCATTTGTCGAATATGCCCCTAAATTAACGGGTTTGTGGTGAAGATTTCCCTCGTTATGAGACAATAAATAGTAAAAATCATACTTATTACTCAGAACTTGTCACACTCTTTTACATAAGATAAATTATGGGATTAGGGATCCCATTCCACTACTCGTTTTCTTTTAATGCATACATCTTTTGACTTCACTATTTGTGAGGTCTTTTTTACTACTTAATTTACACTTAGGTTCTACTGTGTCATAATCTGTTAACCTGTTTAGCAAATGGTAGTTAGGTAAGACTATTTAGTAATAGTTTAAAGACGAGGAATGAATAAAACGTATGTTGTTCTTAATCTTCTCTGTTATTGTCTTTATTTTCGTTGCGTTATTCGTCCCAAAGAAACTACCTAGAAACGAGTTGTACGCAATCGCTTTATTCTCTATTGTGTTTGGTCTTGTTACTGATATCGTTTTAGACCTCAAATACAATCTTTACGGATATTTTTACCCTGGAGTAGATTTCGCTGGTTTCTTGCCAATTATGTTCCTTTTTCCTTCTTCAGGCGTATTATTTATGAACTACTATCCTTTTAAAAAATCAATCAGAAATCAAATAATATATCTATTAGGGTGGACGATCTTTTCCCTGTTTTTTGAGTATCTCTCCATTGTATCTGGATATTTTTATTACAACGGTTGGAACCTTTGGATATCTGCGATTATTTATCCATTTTTACTATTAATCCAGCTTCTTCACCTCAAAATTTATAGGGTTTATCAAGGAAAAAATTACCTCAAAAAAGAGACTAGGTGAACTTATTAGCATCTCTTCGACGTTTTCAAAGGAATTTTTGTCACATTTTGGACAAAAATTCCATTTAGTCAATCCCAATAATTTGGTAAAATGTTTTTGTCTTGAAAAAAAGCAAGGAGAAGGTCTTTGTGGAAACTACCATACAAAAAACAGTTTTAAAACCCCGTGAGCTTTTAAGTTATATTGAATTTTTGAGAAAACAACTTATTAAGACGGGATTAACTTACGGGTTTAATGATTATCGGACTATGCAAACTAGTCAGGAGCTGGATTTTTATATATATGAGTACCAAAAAATAACTGCTTAGAAAGCGAATCTCATTACTGCGGAATTAAGTTCAAAATGCGACATAAAGTTGATTTTATTACACTAAACTGCCCTGTTACTTCAATAAGGAATATGCGTTTGCTGTTCTTGTATAAACGCACCCAGTTACTTTAAGTACATTTTTTCACTCAAATAGATGTTATTTGAAATGCGTAGTACACTGTAAATTTATTGAATCCTTCATCATTACCGGCGTATATTGGGCTTACTGGTATTAAAGCACTTTCTTCATCCGTTAATCGATTAAAAGCTACCATCTCAATTGGCAGCTGGTCTCGGTCTTGGATACAGAATAAAAAGAAACGACTCCTAAAACCCTAAATAATACAAAAACCCCTAAAATCCCGAAAATAAGATGTTTAATTGATTTCTTCATCATTTTCCTCCCCTTTATAAATGACTGCCATAGGAATTCTTCATAAAAATATCATTACCTTATTAAACATCCCTGTTTTTAAACTTAAATAACTTTCAATACGAAAAGCGTTAATCCTTCGTGTTTTAACCCAGCTTAACTGAAACGAGTTCGTTATACTTACAGCAAGCTATTTTACATTTTCTAATTGGGGTAAAATATGGGTAGGAAGAATTTTTTTACGGGGGAATGAAAATGAAGATTTTGTTTGATGAGACATTTACTTCAAATGACGGAAAGCAAAAAAGCAGAAATATTTGGTATGGATATGCTGATATTTCTGTTGAGGGTATGTATGGAAAATCCATTAAGCTGACTGAAGACTTTATGGATCAACTATGCGAAATCATAAAAAAAGACTTATCTACGAATAAAGGAAATGCACCGACAGAAACGAACTGGTACTTCTATGGAAGTGCTGTAACTCAGGACGCTATTGGAGACAATATCCGACCAACCATTATGGTTCGCGAGAAATCTGGTATGTTTATAACGAATTTTAATATCAGTGACCACGATTTTGCCGTAAATATTGATGCCATTCTGCTGTTTAAGGCGAATCTTGAAAAACGTTTAGCGAGTCATTGATGAGGAATACCAGTATAAGCATTTTCAAACTATATGAGGGAATGATTTCATATGAAAAAGTTTGAGAAAAAGGAGCCATTTAAAAACGACTTTGTCATTCGTACAAAGCCGTTTTTTTTACTTTAATCGTATGTACTAACCTTGAGATCCTTCAGTGTAAAATTGGAAGGTTACACCAAATTTATCTTTAATGACCCCGTAAGCAGGACTAAAACTTGTTTCTGAAAGTGGCATTTCAACTTGTCCGCCATCTTGTAATGCATCAAACACCTGGCGAGCTTTGTCTGCATTGTCAAACGTAATACAAATGGTTACCAGGTTTCCCTCTTGAGCTGGTTGACCAGGGAAGGTATCTGAAAACATAATGACTGACTCTCCAACCCTGATTGTAGCGTGTGCAACAAGGTCTTTTGCATCCTCAGGTAAAGGAAAATCTGGGGAAGAAGGCATTTCACCAAATGTAATAACTCCTAAAGTTTCTGCATGAAATACCTTTTCGTAAAATCCAATTGCTTCTCTTGTATTTCCGTTCAACTGCAAATAAGGAATAAATTGCATTTTTTTCAGCTCCTCTGATAAAATTTGGAATTGTCCTCCAAATTTATTATAACCAACAAGAGCGTAAATCACACCGAATTTCTGATAATTCAAATTATTAGTTACCAGGCCACCCTAGGTAATTTTGTTTCACAACATCATCATCTCATACAAATCGATTTTAGCTCTTTTTCCATCCCATTAAAAATTCTTCCTCAAGGGTCTGTTCATCTCGTAATTTCTCTATTATCTCAAATTCATTTTCTAAATAAAAATGAACAGCATGATCATTTTTCTTGTACACTTTTAATTGGATATTTTCTCTATGTTCTTTCATAAAACTTAGTAATGCTTTTCCATATCCTTTGCCTTGGTGCTTCACATCAATAAAAAATGCAGCCAAATAGTGATCGACCATGGATAGGAAGCCGACAACCTCTTCTCCATTACTGACAACATAGGTTTCAGACATGGGGATATATTTTTCTTCCATCTCCTTTCGCTGTGATTTCCAATAATCTTTATCAATAAAGTCGTGTGCTAGTAAGGATCCTTCGTACCATATATCTACTAATCTATTTACTTCTGTTTCCTTGTTTTTTCGAATATTCATGTTTCCACCCTTTCAAAAGATAGCACTGATCATTCACTATTCAAAGAAAGCACAGTTCAAATCGTTTTATACCATTATATGCCTGATTGTTGAACACAAGTTAAACATTGATCTTAAACTCTGCCACGTTCGCACAAATAGAAAAGCCACATAAATGACCGCTCTGCTTTTTAACTCTTGCCCCCGTTAGTTCTATAAATAGAATAAATCTCCCTTATTCTTTTTGTTATTATTTCACTGCAAACCTAAAATGGAGCTTTCGGTCACTGGTATTGGCCTGCTGTACCTAAAGGCATTCCCTTCTCAAGCCTGCACAACACTATAAAAAATTCATTTACAAAAAAGAGGATCGCCTCGCCCTAAGACCTTTCTACAGAAACTCCCTTGAATAAACAAACAAGTTTAGGGCAATTTATCTTTATTACAGTACTACCCCGAGGTGACAGAAATGACCTTCATCCTCAAAATTCTTGTCCTCTATCTTGCGACGATTGTGATTATGAGGTTAATGGGAAAGTCGACAATCATTCAAATGACTCCCTATGATTTGGTGGCAATTATTATTGTTGGGACGGTGGCCGCGGAACCGCTAATCTCCACTGAGTTTTATCCATCGATTTCGACGCTGGGTGTTCTCATCATTTTCCACATCTTGTTTTCAAAGGCGACCCTGTGGCAATGGGGAAACCGCTTCTTCCTCGGTGAGCCGACGATTTTAATTAAGCACGGGGAAATTGTAGAGGACAATATGGAGAAATCCCGGTTGTCCTATGCCCAGCTGCTTTCAATCCTCCGCAGCAAAGGCTACCCTAAGCTCTCAGATATTGAGTATGCCCTGCTCGAGCCGATTGGCGAAGTCAGCGTAATTCCAAAGGCGGAAAATACTCCTGTCACCGTCCAGCATCTGCAGATTCCGATTAAAGACGAAGGACTGCCGATTGCCGTGCTTGTCGACGGACGTATTCAGCACCGTAACCTGAAATTGCTAGGTAAATCCAAAGAATGGCTGATGGAGCACCTTGCTAATCAAGATGTGAAGGTCAAGGATATTCTCTTGGCATATGTCGATGAAAAGACATTAAAAATCAATATCCATCAGCGGGATGTGGAATAGGTTGGATGGGTCGACTGCTTGAGTGGACTTTTTTCCACCCTATTTTATATTTAAGGCCATTTTTGCTCCTTAGAAAAGACTTAGCAGCTTATTTTCATTATCTTGACATGGCTTTTTGGAGCATCCATTCTATTGATCTTATTAAAAATCGTGGTAATTTCTTAAAAAAAAAGAGCTAGAAGCTCTTTTTTAACATGAAGTTATTTAACACTAATGAATTAATGATGCTCTCAAGTTACTAACATCATTTTCCAAATATCCCTTTAAACAAGTTAACATATATACCCAACCTTCTTTTTGTCCTAGCATTTTGTTTACTATTTCAGGGTCGTCTTCATTAAAACCTGATTCGTTCACCTCAATAATTGTACTCGCATTACCCAACTCTTTTAGTGTAATTGTAACAACCGTTTCTTCATCAGATTCTCCACCCCATGAAAACATGATTTTCTTATTTTCCTCGACTTCTAATACATGTATAGTACCTTCAGCTTCGTATTCATCATATCTCAATATAACGGACTTGCCTTGTTCCCATCTTTCGGAACTCGATGAGAACCAAAAATTCCCGATTTTTTCAGGGTCTACTATCGCTTCAAACACCTCATTAGTTGGCTTATGTATTTTAAATTTTGTAGTTACTTGAGTATCCATAACAAAATCAACTCTCTCTCAGAATATTTATTCCTTCTTTGATTTGTCTCTATGGGAATCTCCCTTACCTTCTATTGTTTTTATTATACGAACCTGCTCGTTCGTTTAAGGGTACCACTTCACAAAGTTACATCGATTTTACCAAATTTACATTGAAAATTTTCTAACTCACCTTTCATTTTCTATCATATAGAGCACCTCCGAGAACAAAAGTACTCTATACATACGAATCATTGAACTCCTTGTTATTTTTTCCCGCTAACCTCGATAATATTTAAACCCTCGTCTGCCCCTGGTGCTTCAAAAAATTTAGTCACATGAATGAACACCTCTTCCGTGTCAAAAGCTGCTCTTTCGGGTTGTTCGTTGCGCCTTAGTGCAATTTGACGTAAGCATTGCTCGTTAGTTAGATTAAGGAAAATTAGTTGATGGCTTGCATTGACTTCAGATGCCATGTCCAAAAACCACTTTCGCAGTTTTTGAGTGTTAGCAGGAAAATCCATTACTACGTTTGTACCGACACTTAATATGTTTTGAACATGCTTTTTCACCAACAGCTTAAGCTGCGCTGAGAATTTTAGATAGTCCTCAAAGGATTCAATCTGATTGGGATAAAGAGACGAAAGCCATTCATCCTCAGACAATAGTACCGCATGTTTATCGATCGCCAATTGTTTTGCTTTCGTTGATTTCCCCGCTCCCATTTTCCCACACAAAAAGTATAGCGTCCCCAATTGTTTCATTTTTTTTACCCCTCGCGCTTATTTAGTATAAACTTTTACTTCGTTTCGTTCCCGTAAACATTCTCCTCTTATTTCCTATTTAGACGGTAAGATTTATATCTAATTTACTTATTCTACCAATTCTGTTTATATTCGTTCTTTTACAAACCTGCTCGTTAGTACAATTAAAATACCGAAAAAATGACAGCTTCGTTCTTCACCTCTTGCACCTGTTACTTTAAGTACATGCCTTCACAATACGTAATAGTGTTACATAAACGGTGACCGCCTGATCCGTAAGGGTTAGATCCTAGATCGGAATATCCTTAAATTCTTTTTATTAAAGGCTTCTTTCAATAAAGATTAATTGATCTATGATTCCATTCCAAAGACCGTTTATAAGATGAGACAAAGAGCTTACAAACTAAGTAGGAAACGTAGCTAAAAACTTCTTTCGCGTTAAAATCGGCTTTAGAATTTCAACAACCAACTTTACGAAAACAGCCTTAATAAATCATTCATTCGGATATCTGTTTTTGTTTCCTCATTGAAAATACCCTCCTACTTTTCCAACAATTTTTGAAATGTGTTGGATATCCAACATTTCTACGAATGTATTGGTGTTCTTCCATTATCTAATCCCCTAAACTAGCATTAAGAGCAAACAGAAACTCCCCAGAATACAAATTAAACTTCAGGTTTGCAGCAATCTTACAAAGAATTAGGAGGAAATTCACATGGTTAAAATCGGAATTATTACTGGAAGTACAAGAGATTCTAGGGTAAACACACAGGTTGCAGAATGGGTAAAATCGATAGCGGACCAGAGAGAAGATGCTACATTTGAGCTAGTCGATATTAAGGAGTATCACCTTCCAAGATATAACGAATCCGTTCCAGCGATTTTTACAAAAGACTATCAAACACCAGAAGCGAAACCTTGGTCTGAGAAAATTGACTCCCTTGATGGATTTGTTTTTGTACTAGCTGAATACAACAAAGGGATTACATCTGGACTGAAAGATGCCATCGATTATTTGTATCAAGAATGGAATAACAAAGCAGCTGGTATTGTTAGCTACGGTTCCACACTAGGCGTTTCAGCAGCAAACGACTTACGCTTAATCTTATCCGTGCCAAAGGTTGCAACAGTTGGAACACATGTAGGGATGAGCCTATTCACTGATTTTGAAAATATGAGTACATTTAACCCAGCTCCATTCCATAAAGATACGCTAGAAAAGTTACTTGATGAAGTGGTTTCTTGGTCAACAGCCTTAAAAACAATCCGTACAGAAAAGAGTGAAGTGATACTATGACAAACAATAATTTGATCTGTGATTTAGAAACAGGTGTATGTGGTGTTGCAGGGGACAATGAAATGGAGATCATTGATTTGAACCAAACAAGTAAAAAGATCGATTTATATTATGTAACCGATCCAATTTGTTCCCATTGCTGGGCAATAGAACCAACACTTCGCCGGTTTATGAAGCAGTATGGACAATATTTCAACTTCAAAACCGTCATGGGTGGCTTATTAGAAAAATGGCATGGTGGTCCTGTAGATCCTGCTAACGGCATTCACGGACCTGCTGATGTTGCAGGTCACTGGAGAGAAGTTGGCGAACATTCTCGCATGCCGATTGATGGTTCGTTAATGATTGACAATCCAGTTCAGTCCTCTTTTCCACCATCACGTGTTTATAAAATCATTCAAAAACATCATGGTGAGGAAAAAGCATTCGAATTCCTACGTCGTGCAAGAGAAAACCTGTTTGTTTTCAATAAAAACATTGGTGAGGCACCTGTCCTATTAGAAATCGTGAATGCAATGGAACTAGATGGTGAAAGAATTGTAAAAGAAGCGAACGAACAAACTGGTCACGAGTTATTAAATGAAGACTTCATCCTAACTAGAAATCTTGGTGCTAGAGGGTTCCCTACTATTATCATGGTAAATGAAGAAAATAAAGGTGTTAAAATCGTAGGTGGTCGTCCTTTCGATCATTATGTCGCTGGTTTAACCCAAGCTCTAGGTGAAGACCCAATTCCGAAACAACAACCTGCATTATCAACTTTACTTGAGGAAGAAAAACTCCTTTTCGCTAAAGAAATTGAAGGAATGTATGATGTTGAAAAATCGGATATTCACGCTTTTGTTGAAAAAGAGCTTTCGCCAAACTCATACCAAGTGAAGGAAATTCTAGGGGAATCCTACTTTACTTCTCTAAAATAACAATCGAGCATGGCAATGGCACCGATTAGAAAGGGAGTAGCTCAATGGCTACTCCCTTTCTATTTTAATTCTATTTCCTGCTTCCACGATCCTGCTTTTCTTCGCACAATAAGAAAAGCCGCCATAAATGACAGCTCTTCTCTTCAACTCTTGCACCCGTTCATTTAAGACCTTTTCACAAGTAGTTCGGTAGTCGCACTAGGAAGAAGCTACGTTTTGTTGAAGGATTACCACTTTACCGGAGTTCTGTATATTGATTTTATGTTTATTGACTATCGCTAAATGATTCTGCTTGGTAACACAAGGAGCGACCGTTCCGGTCCTTCCCTTTCACCACCTCATAATCCGCCAAAACGTCTCTTCCGCTGTTGATATTCTTCGACCGCCTGAAGAAACTCCTTCTCGGAGAAATCCGGCCAAAGGACATCGGTAAACCAGAACTCAGTGTATGCGAGCTGCCAAAGCAGAAAGTTACTTAAGCGCTTTTCACCCCCAGTGCGAATAAGCAAGTCAGGGTCTGGCATACCGGCTGTATACAGGTATTCTGAAACCTGCTGGTCATCTAGTTCATCCAGCGACAAATTCGCACCGTTTAGATCAGCGAGCATCTTTTTCATGGCATTTATAATCTCGTGTCTGCCTCCGTAGTTGAGTGCAAAATTAAGCTGAAGACCGTCATTATCCCGGGTGCGCTCCATTGCATATCGTATGGCTTCACGTGTATGGGCCGGAAGATGTTCTGTCTCACCAATTGTTTCAATGCGTATGTT
Organism: Mesobacillus maritimus; assembly: GCF_023715205.1. Classification (GTDB taxonomy): domain Bacteria; phylum Bacillota; class Bacilli; order Bacillales; family Cytobacillaceae; genus Mesobacillus_B; species Mesobacillus_B maritimus_C. Next base: position 122,716 of record NZ_JAMBNR010000014.1, on the reverse strand, counting down.
ATGAGCCATAAGATCTGGTAAATATAGATGCAGAAACTCCTTCGGAAGTCTCAAGATCGTATCGACCTCGGTCTTCGGACGTTTCCAGTTTTCCGTGGAAAACGTATAAAGGGTCAAAACCTTCACCTTGCATTTGACTGCCGCCTTAGCAATCTTCACGACGGTAGAGATCCCTTCTTTATGGCCCGTAACTCTAGCCTTTCCCCGCTTTTGCGCCCAGCGTCCATTACCGTCCATAATAATAGCGATATGATTTGGTTTATTTCCCTCCAAATAACGGAAGGATTCCTCCGATGGTTTATTAGTGAAAAAAGGGATGTTCATTGAATTTTCCTCCTCCCAACATGTTATTTTCCTCCATTCCCTCCCTATCCAATTCAGGAAAGTAATCGGGGATCCGGTCACAGTATAGATTCAGATGATGAATAGATTTAAAAGAGTCCATTTTAATAGAGATGACTAATTCACATTTAAATTTTTTATCTTAGTGGAATTTTTCTTCTTAACCTGTTTTAACGTGGCTACAATCAGAAAACTAACGATCACTAATAAAAGCCATGAACTCACCTTTCCTAAATGAACTAGATTCCAGGCATCCGTTTGGTTTGGATATTCCCAAGCCCCCAAAAACGTTGCGATATTTTCAGCAATCCAGATAAAAAAGCCAATGAGTACAAAAGATAATGCAAGTGGCATTCGATAAAAAGTACCATTCACTTCGTAAATGACCCATGACTTCCAAAAGACGATGATAACCAGACCAGATAACCACCAACGAATGTCCATCCAATAATGGTGCGTAAAAAAATTTAAATAGATTGCAGCTGCAAGAGGGACAATGACCATAAATGGTGGCCACTTAACTAGTTCAACCTTCATCCTCCTCCAGGCCTGGCAAAGATAACTTGCTACACTTGCATACATGAATCCACTATACAAGGGCACTCCAAATAGTTTGAAATATCCCTCCTCTGGATAAGACCATGAGCCCATATGTGTTTTGAAAATTTCAAGCGCAAGTCCAATCAGGTGGAAAACGGTGATTACCTTAAGTTCATCACGTGTTTCAAGACCAGTATGTACCATCCACCACTGCATCAAAAGGAAGATGATGAGTAGCCAGTCATACCGTGGCAGTAAGGGAAGTGGCAAAATTTTAGTCATAGCCAAAGAGAGAAAAATAACGCCAGGGAACAAACAGGATATTACCTGCACCCACCCAAAATGAATAAGTTGTTTTATAGGTCTCATGATTTGTACAAAGCAAAGGTTCAAGCGCTTCCTCTTGCAAGCGGGAGAAGCGTACCTTTTATCCTCCATAATTAATGCTTTCATTACTTCTGTCAGCTACCTTTAAAAAGAATGTTGATCTTCGTTTCATCATAAAGAACACCTCACATATTTATTGTGAGTTGAATTTAACATATATTTTATCGTTTTACAATAAAATATTATTGATTTTGATTAAAATATTATTGTTTGTTGATTATCATTTTGATTTTAGACAAAATAAAAAGCATTCCTCATTACAGCGGAATACTTATAGAATTCATTCACATCTTCAACTAATACTTCAATATCAGGCTCTTTTAAGTTTTAACTATCGTTTAAAACAAACTCAGTACTTCCATCAGCAAACGCTAAACTTACCATTGCAGAACCGTCCGTTTGGTAAGAGAGAATCTATTCACTTGCTCCAAAAGTATTCGACAGAATGCTCAAAGTTAGGTGTGTAAAGTGAAATCACTTGAATTTGTTTTATATTCCCTTTAATGATCAAAATACCTTATTTCCATTTAATTAAGAAATTCATTTACAAAAAAGAGGATCGTCTAGCCCTACGACCTTTCCACAGAAACCCACTTGAATAAACACACAAGTTTAGGGAAATTTATCTTTATTACAGTACTCCCCCGAGGTGACAGAAATGACCTTCATCCTCAGAATTCTTGTCCTCTATCTTGCGACAATTGTGATTATGAGGTTAATGGGAAAGTCGACGATCATTCAGATGACTCCCTATGATTTAGTGGCGATCATTATTGTTGGGACGGTGGCCGCAGAACCGCTGATCTCCACTGAGTTTTATCCAACGATTTCGACGCTGGCTGTTCTCATCATTTTCCACATCTTGTTTTCAAAGGCGACCTTGTGGCAATGGGGAAACCGCTTCTTCCTCGGTGAGCCGACGATTTTAATTAAGCACGGGGAAATTGTGGAGGACAATATGGAGAAATCCCGTTTGTCTTATGCCCAGCTGCTGTCAATTCTCCGCAGCAAAGGTTACCCTAAGCTCTCGGATATTGAGTATGCCCTGCTCGAGCCGATTGGCGAAGTCAGCGTGATTCCAAAGGCGGAAAATACCCCTGTCACCGTCCAGCATTTGAAGATTCCGATCAAAGACGAAGGACTACCGATTAGCGTGATTGTCGACGGGCGAATTCAGCACCGCAATCTGAAATTGCTTGGCAAATCCAAAGAATGGCTGATGGAGCACCTTGATAACCAAGATGTGAAGGTCAAGGATATTCTCTTGGCTTATGTCGATGAAAAAAATTAAAAATCAATATCCATCGGCGGGATGAGGAATAGGTTGGATGGTCGACTGCATGAGTGGACTTATTTCCACCCTATTTTTTATTTAGGGCCTTTTGCTACTCCTTAGAAATGGCTTAGCAGCTTATTTTATTATCTTGACATGGCTTTTTTTCATTAAGTGAGGCTGCGTTAATCTTTCGTTTGAATGAATTTGTTAAGGTGTATGGTTTCTCTAAAGCGTATAGAATATCGGCTATCTTCCTGTGAATCTGGCTTAGAATGATGTTGCGAGGTTTGATATTGACGTTGTTTACATATCTTAAATTTTTAAAACTTCAGCTAATAATGTTCGATGGTTGAGTTTTTTCGTTCGCATATGGAACTGATACAAAATAACAAACCAAGTTTTGTTCTCTTCTTTAATTAACCTGCCCCGTTAGCACAATAAAAAGCTGCCACAATGACAGCTCCGCTCTTCAACTCTTGCCCCCGATAACACTAATGGATTAATGATGCTCTCAAGTCACTAACATCATTTTCCAAAAATCCCTTTAAACAAGTTAACATATATACCCAACCTTCTTTTTGTCCTAGCATTTTGTTTACTATTTCAGGGTCGTCTTCATTAAGACCTGATTCGTTCACCTCAATAATTGTACTCGCATTATCCAACTCTTTTAGTGTAATTGTAACAACCGTTTCTTCATCAGATTCTCCACCCCACGAAAACACAATTTTTTTATTTTCCTCGATTTCCAATACATTTATAGCCCCTTCTGCTTCGTATTCATCATATCTCAATATCACGGACTTGCCTTGTTCCCATCTATTGGAACTCGATGAGAACCAAAAATTCCCGATTTTTACAGGGTCTACTATCGCTTCAAACACCTCATTAGTTGGTTTATGTATTTTAATTTTCGTAGTTACTTGAGTATCCATAACAAAATCAACTCTCTTTCAGAATATTTATTACTTCTTCCATTATACCCAATGGTAATCTCCCCTTTACTTCTACCGTTTTTATTTTACTAACCTGCCTAGCACAATAAATTCAATTTTATAATAGTCCCCTTTATCCCGTACAACATTGATTCTTTCTCTATTGCTTGTAGACCATTTATTTCAGGAGTAGCATCCTAATGCGAGTCATCTGCTTTTTTACTTATCATAAAGTCGTGTGCTAGTAACGGACAGGTTAGTTGAACAAGGAATTAAGGAGCTAAAAGAATCGATTTCATAATCTTGAAATAAAGGCTGATGATACATGAAATCTACTGTTTATTTATCCGAAAATTCTTTTATTTTTTGACTATTATAGTTGTCAAAATGAAAAGGATGGTTTACTATATTTTTGAGGTGATAAAATGAAAACTCGGCTCAAGGAATTACGTGCAAGGGACGGTCTTAATCAAACGGAGTTAGCCAAAAGAGCAAGAATTTCTCGGCAAACAGTCAGTTTAATTGAGAGAAATGAATATATGCCATCCTTACTGATTGCTTTAAGAATTGCGAATGTATTTCAAGAACCAATTGAAAATGTATTTATTTTTAGTGAGGAGGAATTGTCTTGAAAATATTAATGATCTATCTTATCTTTTTTGTATATGGGTTGTATAAATTGTTTTTTGGTTCCGAACAACTATTACTTCAAGCAAATCTACTGATGATTTCTAATTTAGTGGTTATTATTTGTTTAATGTTCGCTCGTTTTAACGTACATAAAGCCGAAAAAAGTAGCGTAATAAAAGTAGATATAAAAGTAGAAGATACTCATCAAGTCTCATTAGAAAGAATGGCTTATACTGCTTTAACCTCTATTCAAGTTGCCCTTTCTTTATCTTTTACTGCCTCCCTCGTAGGATTTTTACTGTTGAGAGATACCCAACCAGATATTGTTCTCTGGAGTCTTATATTATTGGTGGTTTCGTTTTTAAGTTTATTTCCAAGTGAAAAAATGATTAGGATTACAAATCCTAATTTTAATTTTCCTAATCCTCAATCAAAAAACTATGAACAAGAATTTTTTAATCAATTTGATGATGGTGAAAAGTATGTAATGCTAAAAGGTTTGTATAAGCTATATTCACTTGTAACTTGGGGGCTTGTTCTTTTAGCATTTATCTTGATGTTTTATTCTGCCTTTACAGGTGATTCACAATTAGTTAGCATTATTGGCATTGGTGTATTGCTACTACTAATCCAAGTAAGCTATACAATTAGTTTAAAACCAAGTAATTAAGAATCGAATAGGATGCTTTTAGACATTCTTTATAGTTGCTTATGGGGCGTTAGTTGAGTAGCGGAGACAGCAAAAAAACTGTCTCTTTAATATTGTTAGCAACAATCTTTACGAACAGAGCCTAATAAAAAAGCTTCACATAAGTTCATGACATACGTGAAGCTTTTACAACTAACCAATTTATTAGCTAAACCATACTTTCTTTAATGCTTCAACTTATTCGTTACCATTTGGTCATGCTTTGGTAAAATCTTCTGGGCCCAAATTGAAAAAATTTCTCCAAGTTTCGAACAAGAGAATCCGAGTACAGCCCCACATAACAGAGAAAGCAAAAGAATGACCCAGTCCCCATTAGCAGCAAACGTCGAAAAACACCCCATAAAGATTCCCGGCGTGTAATTAATTGGCAATACTTTTGCACCCAATACACACATAAGGCAAGTAACAAGTCCGCTGAAAATAGCAGCACCATTAGGAATTCCCGTTATATTCGTTAGAATGATAATCAAAATACCACAAGCTACTCCCGCGATATTACAAAGCATAGCTTTTCCCATATCTTTGCTGCCGCCTGCTCCGAGGGCAAAATACGTGGTGCACCCAGCAAAGCCTGCCCAGCCCAATAACCCAAGAGGCGTAGAAATGAAAGTCCACAAACCACACAACAATCCTGTTGCCAATATACTAGCCATTATGACCACCTTCCTGATGAACAATTAATATTGTAAAATACTGACCATAAAAATCAATACAAATCTCTTACCATTTTTATTGTCATATTTCTAGCACTCACAAGGTAATTTTATTTCCATAAAAATAGGGAGGTACATTCAGATTCCCTTTATTTCACAATAATTCCCTACCATTATTTCTATACCACAACCATTGGCATTACCTTTTGGATGGAAACTTGATCATATAAGAGATTAAAAAAACAGGAGTGGGCTAAGAGGAGATGATGAAGTGCCCAAATCACTGTGGTGATGAGAAAAGCACTGGTGGCTATCACTAGCAACAACAGAATGTAAAAAAGGAATAATTAACTTCGGTTTATTCATGTGAATAATCATTTATTTTATCTGTTTCACAAACTAGATTCACAAGGTTTTTCCCCTATAGGTTTTAGCATAGAAACAACTTTCCTCGCTAACTCAACAAAAAATGACCACCGCAGCGGCCATCATCCTAAGCAAAAGCACCCGTTCGCTAAAGTTCATCTATCCACAAAGCTTAAGTGGAACAGGAAAAAAGAGCCGCAGCAAACGACTCTTGGTTAGATGAACTCCTCTTCAATTTAAGGAATTTTTATTAAGTGGTTTGAAAGTAAGTTCATAATACCAAGGAAAAAAGAATTTAAAAATAATAAAATACACTGGTATTCCATACCATGTATTCCAACTGTTATTCTTCATATATCCGAAATGGACTAAACCTAATTCTAAGACAAAACACAAGAAAGTAAAAACAAACGCAAACATCCATGTCTTTTTAGGATTATAAAAATTTACAAAGATAGTGGCAATGCTTGCAGGGACAAAGCCAATTAAAATAGAATCACTTAACTCAATGGATATTTTTTTTGCTAGGTCAAATAGATTAAATGTGGACATTGAAATCGTATCAAAAGTCCAAGTCATTCCAGCGGAAAAAACAAAAGTAATAAATATGCCTACCCATGTTAAATTTTTTTTAGGCATAAATAATACAAATAATATCGATATCGTTACTAACGTCCATACATACCATTCACCTTCATACTTCATAAATTCCATTAAATCACCTTATTGATATTATTTTAAAGAAGAATTCCTTATTAAGTGACCCCTTCCATTTATCTTTCATTAATTTAATGGAAAATATACCAAATTTTCTTCAACAAACCTGCCCGTTAAGTCAACAAGAAAAAATGACCACCACAACGACCATCATCCTGAACAAAAGCCCCTTTTTGTTGTATAGGGTTTATTGAACATCCATTATGCTTTTTAGCATTTTTTAAAAACCACTCAATAGTCAATAGACTTCTGCTCGGTGAATGGTAACGAAATAATCTTCATTTAATCCTCCATAACCTTTAGATTTAGAAATTGAAATATCCGAACCCCCATCTAATAATGTCATCTCATCCATCTGAGATTGACAAGCAATGAAGGCAAAACTACAAAAAGCTAAAGGAAAGAACAACAAAAATTTCTTCACAACAAATTTCCTCAACAACCCCTGGGCTTACACATAATATTGGAAACTTCAACCTCTGTAATACGCTTTTGGTGGTGATTCCACCCAACCTTTATCAATTAAAATATTCATGCCGTCGTCAACAAATAATCCAATGCTCAAAAGAGTTCTGCTATACAAAAAGTTTATATCTCTTCTAGCCGTTACAGCCATTGAGTTTCCGAATGATCGAATCTTCATTGCAAACATGTCCACTTTATGGAACAACATAATCTTATCGGAAAAAGGAGAATATGTAGAAGGTTTAACCAAGTGGTCAAGATACACCGGTGATTGAATATGTTCAACATGCAGTTTTTCTTTATACTGCTTTACTGCTTTATCAGTCATATCTAAACCACGCTTGAACAGTGCCTTTATCTTTTGATCCTGAACGCTCTGATGAAATCCCAATAATAATGCCATACTTGTTACGTTATTCTCGATGTTATCCCAAAGATGTATGATTTCCATTGCCTGTAATGGTCGGACATCTCCCAAAAAACCATTTAAGTAACTTTGTTTCTCAACTTTTTCAATGCTATCTGGTGTTGGAATGATAGGAGGTTCTAAAATGTATTTTTGTTCCGTTAGTATATTATTAATTTGTCCTAAAAAGACGGTCGTACATTGATTACAATAAATAAAAAACTCCCTTATATCCTCACGCATAACCAATGGAACTGCCACTGCGTAAAGGCTCATACCTGCCTTCGCAGCATATTTTAAATAGTGAACATAAAATTCATCTGCGTATAAACGGGGGGCACCCAGATTTACATCATCTTTTGTAAATCCAATGGGGATAGGAAAATTTTCACGTTTTAAAAATCCTTCTATCCTTTGAGTGAAATCCTTTGATAGCGCTAATCCATTTTTCAATAGCGTCTTAATATTCTCATCTTCGCAATGCTGAAGAAAATAACTTAAGATTTGGATAGACATACTGTTTCCCATATAGGTAGCCCAAAGTTTACCCATTTCAAAAGTCGTAAAAGGTTTGCTCTCATCTAATAGTTTGGGATTGATATTTAGTGGATTCATCACATTCATAGGATTTAAATCTTTATCAGTGGTCATAACCAATCTCCTTTTCCACACTTTCCCTTATGATTACCATTGGAAAAAATTTAATTCAAACAAATCAGACCTTTTGCACCGCTAGTTCAATTTGTTCAACAAAATTTAGCAATAATACTACTTTGACTATAGCACCCAGTTAGTTAGTATACATTTGTTCACAATGTTTATATGAGTTTTGGTTATACGCTAAAGGAATTTGTGACTTTCATAAAGAATTATTGTCAAACACAGAAAAGCTATTAAGGGGAAGATGTTCTAATGAAAAAAAGACTATTATTTAACCTATTTCTTGCATTCGTTTCTATTGTTGGATGTAGTTATTGGGAAGGGGAACACGTTAATAATAAATCGGAAAATAAATTAATCGTTCAAAAAGATACTGGAACAGAAGGTCAATATGAACAAACGAACGAGATAACAGACAAAGAAAAAGTTGATATTGTATATAGGATTTTCAAGAATGCAAGATGGGAAGGAACTAGTGATAAGAGCACATATCCTGACTTTAGAATCAACGATAAATATGCAATTTGGATACTTTCGCCCGATAATCGAATTAAAGTGAGAATTGAACGTTTAGATAAGAACACTTTTCTATCTGAAAAAGATTCAAAAACTTTATATAAAATCATTACAGACGAAAAGCTCGGTGATTAAAATCACTGAGCTTATATGCATATGTTAAATTAACCTGCTCCGTTCGTTCAAAAAGAAAAATAACCACCGCAGCGATCATCATCCTGATCAAAAGCCCCGCTTAATAGAGTTTATTGAACATCAATGATGCTTTTTAGCAGTTTTGTCTCTTCTGAAGAAATAGTATATCCATTCTTCTCGTGTCCAATATACATAAATATGCTTTCTTCCCCTTCGTTTCCAAGCACGAGATGTAATCCGTGAGTTTCCCCATTTTTATAACGTACGAATAGATCGTAGTCAGGTTTCTCGTTATTCACATCAACGTCACTCTTTACTCCTTTTGCATTTTTTAAAATCCCCTCAAAAGTCGATAGATCTTCTGCTTGGTGAATGGAAACGAAATAATCTTCATTTAATCCCCCATAACCTTTAGATTTGGAAATTGAAAAATCAGATACAGTATCTAATAATGTCATCTTATCCATCTGGGATTGACAAGCAATGAAGATAAAACTACAACAAGCTAAAAGAAATAACAAGAACAATTTCTTCACAACAAACTTCCTCCCACTAAACTGTTTTGCGATATAAAACCAGTTCTTTTTTAAACTCTACTGCTCCGTTTCCTTTGATGTATCATCCATATTTTTAGCAATTAGTTGGACAAACTCAAGACACGTATCTAATTAATCAAGTTTTAATTCGATAACCTGCTTCGTTGTTAAAATAAGACTTCAACAAAAAAGTGGTGAATCCTACCCGGACCAACACTGTTTGTTAATCCCTTGCTATTTTGCTTTTAATTGCTCTCTTCATTTCGATTCCTCTGTATCAGTATGAGAAGTTATAAGCGGAGAATTTCCTGCTATTGTATATAGGGCCAGCTTTAAAAGAGGATATAAGCGGAAATATTCCGATTAAACTGCTCTAAATAATCAAAAATCCATAGATTTGGATCATATAACCGGAAAAACTCCTCTTATTTTATAGGAAATATGGGTATTTCCCAATTTAACCGGAATTTTTCCGTTTATTTATACGCAGTGAAGCCTTTTTAATGTTTGATAAGGACATCGTTTAACGTATGGATGGAATTATTGTTATCAGTTCAGGGCATATTTAAGGGGCGGACTCCAGCATCTCCCAGAAGTCTAAAAGGTTCTCCATCACGCTTCCCGACGGCTTATCGAGCTTCTGCAACGTGCTCTCTTGAATTTGTATTAAACAAAAGAATTATCATTACCACGGTATTTGTTCAAAAAAGTATGCCCGTTTGTACAATAAGGTGTTCAACAAAAAGTGCATTAATCCTTCTTGGATTAATGCACTCTATAGTTTAAGTGATCATACTCACAAAATTTTGTTTAGAAACATATAAAAAGGCGCCTTCTTACTAAAGAAAAGTGCCCGATTGTGGAAGATTTAAATATTAGGCTGTTTTCGTAACAATTGTTGTTAAAATCCTTTAGCCGATTTTAACCCAGAATAAGCCATTTTTATGTGTTCGTATAAATTTGCTGGCACTATTCTCCTAATCTAAAAAGTCTCTTCAAGTGAAAATAGAGTGATTTCTCTTCAATGTTTGAGAAAAGAGACAAATATTAAAAAACACTTTCTATGCTAGGATAAGAAAAGTTATTACATCTATCAACAATTTTTATTTAGTAGGTAGTCGGACATGAAATACAGTACCTTCTCCAATTGAGCTTTGAATAGAGACATCGCCACCATGTTCATGTATTGTCGTAAACACTTGAGTTAGACCCAAACCCGTTCCATCACTCTTCGTAGAAAAGAACGGTGTTCCCAGCATTTTTACTTTGTCTTCAGATATTCCTACCCCAGTATCACTCACTTTTATATGAATCGACCCGTTATCATAATAATGTTCAATTCTTATTTTCCCCTTGTCAGGAATGGCTTCAATTGAGTTCTTTATCAAGTTAAAAAAAGCTTTAAGTAATAAATTTCTTTTGCCAACTACTTTTCTTTCTGGATCTTTTAAGTCCAATTCTACTTTCACCTTATATAGTTTTTCTTGAAATAAGAACAATAGAGATTCTAATTCCTTACATAAATCAACGGAAACAAACGGTTCATCATGTAAATCAGGCTTGGAAACCTGTAATAAATTTTGTAAAGTCTCTAGTGCTTTTTCCAATTCAGTTTCCATCGTATCTAAATAGTTATGTGATTGGGATTCCTTTAATAATTGTAAATATCCTTTCACGGCTGTAAGAGGGTTTTTTACTTCATGAACGATACTAGCTGCTATTTGACCGAGTGAAGCTAATTTTTCCCTATCATACAAAAGCTTTTCTGTTAATTTGCGATCTGAAATGTCTTGGATAATGACTTGAGCATAGACTTTCCCCTTCAGAAGATAAGGTGCAGTCTTTACTTCAACATCAATAATCTCCGCATCACTTTTAATCATTTTTGCTTCTATACTTTTTAAGATTTCCTGTTCTTTCATTACCTTTCTTAACCGTTCTTTACAAATTGGATGGAAGTCAAGAGGGAGAAAAACGCACAAATTTTTATATAAAATATCATCAGGAGAAGCTACCTTGAGCAATTTCAAACAAGCTTTATTACAGTAGAGAATTTCTCCTTCTTTTCCAAGAATCAAAATAGCATTAAGAGAGTTTTCAATTAGTTGGTGAAAGTCTATGTCTAGGGACTGGATTTTCAGATTCAAGTAAACCACCATTTTTCATTAAATATATCAATATTTTATCAAAAGTTACAAATTACATAAATACAAATTTACATCTATTTATTTTATATCTTATTTTATATCGTTCTAGTAAAAACGCGGTTGCTTCTACCACTATTCTGCCCGGTCGTTTAACAAGAAAAGAGTTTAGATTCCCAAGCTCTGTTAATATCTATTCCTGTTTTAGAAGTAGTCTTTGTATTGAAAGAGAGTTGCAGCAAAGGTAAAAATGGTATATAACAACGAAGTGACGAAAGCAAGGTTTGGTGAAAATTCAAATTTTTCTTGTGAGGTTTTCATCCCCATTGTACTTTGAACTCTCATATCAAGATTCCGAGAGGTAACCCCTCCCTTTGAACTGAAAAACCAAATAACTACGGTAACAATTAAACCTACAAAAAATGAATAATCAAAGAAATTCGATTGAAGATAATGGGATAATCCGAAACTTAAACCTATTAATATGAATAATGTAAGAACAATTGCCAATATCTTTTTCACCAATAGGAACTTCCCCTCCTTTATTTTTCTTTATATTTGGCTCTTTTCTCAAACTTTGTTGCTTTTAGATATAAAGAGAAAAAAATTAGCTTTGTTTTCACTGGACATCAACTTTAAATCAGGAGAAAAGAGCCAGTAAACTTATTATAAACGCACAAAATGGCTTATCCTGCGTTAAAATCAGATTTAGGATTTTAACAACAATCTTTACGAAAATAGCCTTAATTTAAATAATACGATTACGATTGGATTTGGTTTCCAAAATATTAAAAATTATGAATATATTCCCTATATTTTGGACACACCACCTCTATTTTTACTAAAAGCTATGTTAAAGAACTCTGTTGGTATTTAATATGTGCGAAATTACGTTCTTTAATATAGGTAAACATAAGGAAATCATAGATGTAATTAGCAAACTAAGTACAACAGAGCAATACCGTTTGTAAGAGATTTTTACTAATTAGAAAAATGAAAGTAGCTTATGTTCTATAAATGTAACATATGATAAAATGACACTGTCAGAATTTACTAAATGAGTTTAATAGATAATAAAAAATTTTTTGAAGGTGATCTCTCTATGGAAAAAAGAAGAAAATGGTGGAACATAAGTCTACTAAAATATAGTAGTTATGTGCGCATTTATTATTTTCTAACTTTGTTTTTAATGATATTTGGAAGTAGTGTTATATTTAGGGCGTTTTTTATTCTACCCGATATTGATTGGAAACTTTTTTCATCTATCATAATTATTTTTGCATTCATATACACTCTTACACGTTGTATTAAAAAAATGAAGAAAGAATACGAAGAAAAAGAACTTGGTTATTAAACTATATCGTAATGTCTTTACTACAGGGAACCTTTCTATGGTTCCCTTATCTGTTTGCATGTAACAACAATATTATTTAACATAGCTTTTCTAAAAAAACGAATTAATCTTCCCTTTTCGTTCTAAAAGTATAGGTGCGATATTTAGTAAGATAGAAACAATGGTCAAAAACCATAATGCCCTTTCCATACCAGGGACTACATCCATTAAAGCTGACCAATCTCCCACTTTTACCCACCGAGAAACAAGACTATATTCTGAACATAGTGTTAACGCTGTAAATGATAGTCCTATTGCCATAGCAAGCTTATAATCCTTTCCTGCTTTATACATATATAGATTTATAAAAGTTGCTACTATTGCAATAACACCAAATAGGATAAACATTCCTAACCTCCAACTATTAGTATTTTTGTCGTGTACATCTTCTCAATTTTTGGCATTACTTTTTTATTAGACATGAATACGCCAAATCTTATTTTATCGTAAATGCTCTTCCTTTTGTGATTTCTTATTGAACAAACCTGCACGTTCGTACAATAAGAAAAGCTGCCAAAATGACAGCTCCATTCTTCAACTCTTGCCCCTTTAGTTTAATAGCAATAGGTAAGAACTTGATGTAATCGCCTTCTTTTCCCCTGCTCCACACCCAACGTGCGATTTTCACCGCATTAGGCGTTCCATCTTATTCTTTTAGACTAAAGCAATTAAATTACAAACCTTACGGTATTGGTTTAGCTTCTTCAATTGTTTTCCATCTAATTGAAGAATGTTCCTATATCGTTCAATCGTCTTTTCATTAGTGGCATGGATTAACCTATGTACACCTTCGTGCACAATTACAAGATTGCTAAATTCATCGGTTCCGCCCATATGTCGGGGTAACTTATGGTGACAGTGCAGCTTATCGGATGTCAAAAATACCCCTGTTACTGCACATTTGCCCAGTTGCATAGAGTACCTTGATATTTTGTTATCTACAAAATCCAGTTTGTCTTTACCGTAAGGTATTTGTAACATCCTGTTTATTTCTATGGCAATGTCAGCCCTAAGATTTTGATGAAGTTTAAACCTTCCCTCTTTTGTATAGTCACATATATCCTGACTGAAGTTCATAGCGTTGCTTGTTTGAATATCTCCTAAGGGAAATAAATACAAACCAGCAATTTTATATGTTTTAAAATTATTCTTATGAAGTCTCTTGTATGATTCGGATGGATTAATCGGTTTTCCATACTTCCCAATTGATTTAAGACGATTGTACATGATTTTCGTAAGATGATAGGCTATTTTTCCAAGGTCTATATTGACATGAGTAGCGACCTTAAAGTAATTTTTAATTCCAAGAATATAAGCGTTATAATCCAAGACCGTTTTTGGGGTTGGTTTATTTTGAATTTCACCGATTAAATTTCTAAGTTTTTCAAATATATTAATCTTCTTCTTATCCATAATGTGCGTATTGGCAACATATTTATTACGCTTGGATACTGCTTTGAGAGAAAAGCCTAGAAAATCGGATTTTCTCTTTCTTAGATTGGTAATCGTTGATTTCTCGGAAGATATATCAAGGTTGAGTTGATTTTTCAGGTATTCTTTGGTGGCATGAAATATTTTACTGGCTGATTCATGAGAATTTGTGAAGATTTTAAAGTCGTCGGCATATCTAACGATATACATTTGTTTCAGGTTCGTTTTCCTTAACGCTCTAGTCCTACTATTGGTTGCATAAGTATGCTTTGTTTTTAAGCATTCCCATTGATTGGCTATCCACCAGTCTAAATCATTTAAAACAATGTTTGATAAAAGAGGTGATAGGATTCCTCCTTGCGGAGTTCCTATGGTTGGAACACCTATGCCTTTTATTGGTGCTTTTAGCATTTTCGAGACAATCGTTAAGACTCTCTTGTCCCGTATGCCTATACTGTACATTTGTTTAATTAACCTTGAATGGCTCACGTTGTCAAAGAAACCTTGTATATCAATGTCTACTACATGATGCAACTTCACATTATTGACTAAGAACTGACATCTCGCCATTACATGATGAGTTGACCTGTTTGGTCTAAACCCGTATGAATGTTTGTAAAATTTAGCTTCACAAATTGGCTCTAATACTTGTTTGAACATCTGTTGAATTAGTCTATCTCTCATAGTTGGGATGCCTAACGGACGTTTCTTTCCATTTGTTTTGGGTATCTCAACCCTTCGTACCGTTTGAGGTTTGTAATTCCTTAAGGTTTTTCGAATTTCTTCAATAAATTCATCAGCGTTTTCAATCTTGTATTGGCCAATCGTGATTCCATCAGTTCCAGCTGTTTTTGAGCCTGTGTTCGCTTTAATATTCCGAAAGGCTAATAAGATATTGTCTATATGATATGTTCATATAGCCTTGAACCTTTTGTGGCATTGTTTTTACTTCGCTCATAAAGGTCATCAAATATGTCTTGCATGCCATAATATTCTGCATGTCGTAAAGCTGTACTCACCGATGGATTGTTTCTCCTTCCTTGAGGAAAGTCCCATCATCTTACTCGACCCTGTGAGTTTCATTTAAGTGACTTAGTTTCAAAGAAAAAGACTTGGGACCATCCCTCCACGATCATTACTCGCTTCAACGGTACTACGTCCCTACTTTCATAAGAATAAAGCCACTTCGATATTTACATATCTTATAGACACCATCCCGATAGTAGTCGTTAGTGGATGTTTCTTACTTACAACGTTCAGATTAACCTAGCTTTAACATATATCCGTAGGTGCTTACTTTAAGCCTGTCAATTCTATATCCTCATTAGTTAGATATTCCGAGGTTCCTATGTACTAATCGTACTTTTCGGTGTTTGACACTGCATTTACAGCATACGTCTTTCGAGCGTATTAATTTCTAGACCCGTACATTCGCAAGTTCGTCAGTCCAGTTGGACATTCTCACCATAGATATTTTGTAGCATCCCGACCTATCAGGCACCATATCCCGTTTAAGAACTTAGGCACATTTCAGCCGACTTCACCTGGCTTCATACACGTCGGGCTACTACCGTTCTGTGCATGCAGGAGTATCAGACAATTCGTTTCAGCTCAACATGACGGCTTTCATTCCGAATTTCAGTAAATCAGTTGTAGTTGCCTTTCGGCAATCCTCCTATTTCGTGCTTCGGCACTTATAAGGAAACGTTTCGCACAGTACAATTTTTCACAAACTATAAATTTAACCTTTTGACAGCAAGTAATAATGCAAGAGAATATTATTAGTAGGCGATACCTACTCGTGGTTTTATATAATACTTGATTTTATCTGTTTAAAAGTAAATTGTCCTAAATCTGATACATTTATTTTAACTCCATCTACTGACAAAAGATCACTTTCTACGTGGTATTTACCTTACCTTTGTCCATCAGTTAAATACGTTGGACATATAATGGTCCATTCAGGTTGATTGTTTAAGCAGATCATAAACCTTATGATGTCCTTTCGCTGGACGGGTTGACTTCTGCTTTGATTACTGATTGATAACGAAAAATTTTGGCGTGATTCTACTTTGCAGAATACCCGCAGTTCCTATTGTTATTATTCGTTTCATATCTTCGTTACCCAGCGCTTCGATAATAAGTGGCATACTTTCTGTTAAAGAGGTTGTACCATCAGTATTTAGTGCACTTAACTACAACAATCCCACTCATTGCACGCACTAATCATTTTTATTAAAACATTCCCTTGAATAATTTTTAATTTTCACTATTTATTTTTATCTTCTCTGAAGTGCGAACTATTACAGCAACATGATTTCTATCATGAAGGGCATAAGTTACTATTTAGAGGGATCAAGGAAATCAATATTATGAACATGTATCAAGTGAATAAAGTAAATGTTTTATTCTATTAGCAGTAGAAATCTAATAAAGCTAAAAAAAACCTTACCCCTAATACTATCTCTTTTAAAGAGGCAAGGTTTCTTTATCTTCAATTAAACTAGTCCTTTAATGGAATTTATATAAAATAACATTTCTATACAATTATTTGAAACACCAACGTAAACCTCCTACAGCAGGTTATTGATATAATTTACCACCAGATTCCTTAAACTCTTCTGCTTTTTCCTTCATTCCTTTTTCTATTGCTTCTTTTGTATCAAGCCTGTTTTCTTTCGCGTAATTACGAATATCTTGAGAGATCCTCATGCTACAAAACTTTGGTCCACACATTGAGCAGAAATGTGCTGTTTTTGCACCTTCTGCGGGTAACGTTTCATCATGATATTCTAAAGCGCGTTCAGGATCCAATGATAAATTAAACTGATCTCTCCATCGGAATTCGAAACGAGCTTTTGATAAGGCATCATCTCTTTTTTGTGCGCCTGGATGCCCTTTTGCTAGATCAGCAGCATGTGCAGCTATTTTATAAGTTATAACACCTTCACGGACATCATCTCGGTTTGGTAAACCTAAATGTTCTTTTGGTGTAACATAACATAGCATAGCCGTACCGTACCAACCAATCAAGGCTGCACCTATCGCAGATGTAATATGATCATAACCAGGAGCTATGTCAGTTGTAAGTGGACCTAGAGTATAGAAAGGCGCTTCCTTACAAACCTCAAGTTGTTTGTCCATGTTTTCTTTAATAAGATGCATAGGTACGTGACCTGGACCTTCAACCATTACCTGTACATCATGCTGCCAAGCAATTTTTGTTAGTTCTCCAAGAGTTTCTAATTCCGCAAATTGTGCTTCATCATTAGCATCAGCAATTGAACCTGGACGTAGACCATCTCCTAAAGAGAATGCGACATCATAAGTTTTCATAATCTCACAGATTTCTTCAAAATGAGTATATAAAAAGTTTTCTTTGTGGTGGTGAAGACACCATTGAGCCATAATAGATCCACCCCGGGATACAATACCTGTTAAACGTTTTGCTGTTAACGGAACATATCGCAATAGAACACCAGCATGAATGGTGAAGTAATCCACGCCTTGCTCGGCTTGTTCAATCAAAGTATCTCGGTAAACCTCCCATGTAAGATCTTCGGCAACACCATTTACTTTTTCAAGAGCTTGGTAGATAGGAACGGTTCCTATAGGAACAGCTGAATTGCGAATAATCCATTCCCTTGTTGAATGAATGTTTTTACCCGTTGATAGGTCCATAATACTATCAGCACCCCAACGTGTGGCCCATGTCATTTTTTCGACCTCTTCTTCGATGGAGGATGAAACAGCAGAATTCCCAATATTTGCGTTAATTTTAACATGGAAATTACGTCCTATAATCATAGG
Source organism: Mesobacillus maritimus (assembly GCF_023715205.1). Lineage (GTDB taxonomy): Bacteria > Bacillota > Bacilli > Bacillales > Cytobacillaceae > Mesobacillus_B > Mesobacillus_B maritimus_C. Next base: position 104,665 of record NZ_JAMBNR010000014.1, on the reverse strand, counting down.
CTCTCCCTCTGGATGATTGATATTAGAAGGGATAATTGCTCGACCTCTTGCAACTTCTTCGCGCACAAATTCAGGTTTCATATTTTCCCTTATTGCGATAAATTCCATCTCAGGAGTGACGATGCCCTTCTTTGCATAATGAAGCTGTGTGACATTTCCACCTTTCTTTGCACGTAATGGTTTACGCTTTAAACCCGGGAACACATTCTGATTCGCACGAGGGTCATTCTCATTCTTGTATCCATTGTCTTCAGCCTTAACTTCTCTTCCTTCATATTCCTCAACATCTCCTCGTTCAAGAATCCATGTGCTTCGAAGACGAGGAAGACCTTTTGTTATATCAACTGCATAATTAGTATCCGTATAAGGTCCGCTTGTATCATAGACACGTACTGGTGGATTTTCTTCTTCACCGAAGGTACCCGTTGTTGGACTTAGTTCAATTTCACGCATTGGGACCTTGATATCGGGTCTTGAGCCTTCAACATAAACTTTTTTACTACCTGAAAAACTAGACATGATGGAAATGTTTTTTTCGTTTAATGAAGTTGTTGACATAGAGTAAATCTCTCCCTTTTTTTAAATTAAAGGACGAGTTCTAGACAATATAAGAGGACTTATAGAAATGAATTAAATAAAAAAGCCGAATCCAAAAAGCATGGACCGGCTTAGTATGTAGAAGTTTATTCAAATTTTCTAACTTCCCCACGCTAGTATGATCTAGATCAGGTCCAAAGGGTCAAGAAACTTTAACGTGTTTCTCTCTCAGCCCAACTTATTGGACTCCCCTAGTTATTTCTATTTAGTTTGATTTTAGTATACATGAGTTTTAAGTAAAATAAAAGGAGCAATAAAAAAATAAAAACATTTGATTAAGAGACGGATAGCAATAGTTTTTATTGTTAATATATGAATTAACAATAACATTTTAATTTTTTACAAGAAAGAGAAAATATGATTTCTAAGGAAGAATAAGAAGGATATTAGGTTATTTTTCATAGAAAAGACATTCGGAGTTTTTTGTCCTACCCCAGAAAATACAATACATAAAATACTAAATGCTGCTCATCATGTACCCTCATTAGGGTTTTAGCAACCATGGAATTTTATTTTAGTTTCTTCACAAAATTAAAGAAAAGTTAGCTTGGGTAGCGGATAAGGACAGAAGAGCATTGGCTTTTCATTATGAGGGAGAAAAAGAGAAGAAAGCCTTAGTTTAAAAGTTAAGGTCTTAAAGAGTCTCCTGGCCGTGGATTTATAAGTAAGGATAAAATAGGTCCCATCTCTTTATAAGATGGAGCCTATTTTACACTTGCTGTATGATTACTTATCAATCTGTTTTGAATTTTTACGAATAACCCCAATCCCCCAAAGGAGCAAGGGAATCAGTATCATATTTACAGGGAGAACAAATGGAAGCCAATATTGTTCAAGATAAGAAACAGACGCTACGTTATTATTAGGATAAATCAAAGAAAGTACTATTGAAGCTATTGCTACAAACCAAATAACTTTTCGCCAATTCTTTATATTTAACCATTGAGCTATCCCATAACTAGATACGAATAGATAAATGGACAATTTTATAAATATACTGAAGATCCATATAACAGTCACAATTATTTCCAAATTTTGTATAAACCGCATAAGCGATATGTATCTCGCCATCTCAAAAAATGGGTACCATAGTCTTGAAGACAAATTTGCTCCAAATACCATTAGAATTTCTAGAGTTGAAATAGTCACTAAAAGAGCAACAACTCCTACACCCCATATAGCACAAGTTACTCCTTTTTTCGGTTCTTCTGTAAAAGAGAGTAGCATCATTATTAAAACCGACTCACCATAAAACGATACAGGCGTTAAACCTCCTTTTAAAATAGATTTTAATCCTGAGTCAGTATAAACGGGCAGAATCTTATCCCATTCTAAATTATTAAAATTAAGGACCAAAGTAATAATAACCATTAATAATATCAACGGGCCCATGATTTCACTACACCGCCCAATGCTTTCAATCCCCCCTATATAATTCACATAAATGACTAAAAGTAATAAAAGTACAATTAAAATAAATATTGGGGTTTGTGTAAATAAAGTCATTTGGATTATTTCTGATGATTGACGAAAAATAACTCCAATCACAGAAAGCCAATGGATAAAATATGGAATCACTATTATTCTCCCTAACCATTTCCCTAATATGCTTTGACTATACTGAATGAATGTTTTGTTAGGATAGAGAAGACTTAGTTTTCCTGCAGCAAAGGTGATTCCTATTCCTGCAAACCCAGCAATAACAAATGAGATCCAAGCGTCCTGCTTTGCTTCCTCGATAGCAGGGGATTGTGTCAGTAACAAAACCATTCCAATTTCTAGAGATGCAATGATCCAAAATATTTGGTACTTGGAAATTTTCATTTCTGGATCTCACTTTCTTTCAAATGTAATGGAGAACCAGTTACCCCAGTTCGCTCAATATTTATATCCACTTTAACTGTAATATCTGCATCCGAGAATTTCTTACTCCAATCCTTTTTCCAAATTTTCCATTTTCGAGGGTATTTCTTATGAATGGATTGTCCAAAACCCAAAATATCTGTTTTATATTCTTTTTGAACTTTTGTAATGGTACTTATCATATGATCTTGTAAATTCTTATTAAATGTACGTTCTATTATTTGAAGGTTCTTTGGCTGCTTTAGATCTAATGCTGTATTATTTTCACGAACCACCCCTGTTCCGGAAAGCGTTATATGAAATTCCACTTGATCATTTTGTATAATGGGTTGGATTTTACTTTTAAAATTCATACCCATTATACCTACATTTCCTTCTTCCCCTAATAAATTTGTGGTTAATTTATGAGTATTTAACTTGTTAATAATCCACAATCTATCAACTGACTCTCGATAGGATAAAAATCCAACCAACTCAAGATCCTGATTGAAAATAGCTCTCCCCCCAAGCCGGAAGGTCTCGGTATCCTTTTCTTTCTCCTTTTTAGAATTAATAATTTCAAGAATCGGTACTGTAGGACTAATTCCCTCTGAACTCGCACCTTCCAAAAAATCCTTAAACGTAGTGCTTTCTGGTCCTGCTGTACTTTGGAACATTTTCAGTGCAGCAGTTGAAGGCATGTCTTCCATCTTATAAGGTACCTCCAGAAAATCAAATGCTTCACCGTTTTTTAAAACAAAAAAGTTCGTTCGTATGGGAAGTTCAGGTTCTCGACTGTATACATCAAGGATGTTCGATATCCCATTTCTGGCTAAGCGTTCCCCTATTACTATGACCTTCTGATGACTTAGAAAAACTTCCCTTGAGAGCTTTCTTTGCAAATTCTGAGTTACATCCAAAAGACTTTTCCCTGTAGCAGTTTCAACTATATATCCTTTGCCTTGACCACTACTTCTCTCACCAACTTCCCCTGGAACAACAATCTGAGCACTGCCAATATAATCTCCTTCTTCATTTTGGTCGAAACCCCACCCCAATATGATGGCCCGATCATTTATTTCTCTTTCATCCCAGCATCCGGTAGTTAAAAACATACAAACTAGTAGAATAAGACATATTTTTAGTCTTTTGATCATCTCATCATTCATTCCTTCCTTCAGTTTTTCCTCCATCGCCCTTTAGGAATACGAGTTTTATCTTGACCAGCTACTCTTATAGGTCGACGATGCATGCTCCATCTAGGTGCTCGGACCAAAACATCCTTAAGATATTTTGGATTTTGCGGGGCAATGGGACTTAAATAGGGAACCCCAAAGGATTGAAGATGAACAAGGTGAATGAGGATGGCAATCATTCCCAGAATAACTCCATAGAGACCAAATAGTCCTGCTAGGATAAGTATAGGAAAGCGAAGGATCCTGTATGCAGTGCCGAAATTATAGCGCGGTATCGCGAATGATGCTATTCCTGTAGCTGCTACCACAATAACCATGGGAGCAGAGATAATACCAGCCTGTACAGCAGCTTCCCCAATAACAAGGGCTCCTACAATACTAACAGCTGAACCAATTGACTTTGGAAGCCGTATCCCCGCTTCACGTAAAGCTTCGAACATCAGCTCCATCATAAAAGCTTCAAACAGCACTGGAAATGGGACGTCCTCTCGTGCAGATGCTATACTTATTAACAAATTTGTTGGAATTAACTGTGGGTGAAAAGTTGTTACTGCAACGTATATAGAGGGAAGCAGTAATGAAATATTGAATAAAGTATAGCGAATCCAGCGAATAAAGGTTACATAAATAAACCGTTCATAGTAGTCTTCAGCGGCCTGCAACCCCGACCAAAAGGTCATGGGAACAATTAGAACAAATGGAGTATTGTCCACCAATATGGATACTTTCCCTTCCAGTAAACTGCCGCAAACAATATCAGGGCGTTCGGTGTTTTGAACTTGCGGAAATGGAGAAAAAGGAAAATCTTCAACAAACTCTTCAATAAAACCAGTCTCGATAACTCCATCAATTTCAATTGACTCAAGTCTCTTACGTACTTTCTCAATAACAGAATCACTTGCAATGTTTTCAATATATATAATTGCTACATCTGTTTTTGAAAGTTTACCAATTGTAAATGACTCTATCTTCAATCTAGAGCTCCTAATTCGTCTACGGATTAAGCTTGTATTCACACGTAATGTTTCTGTAAACCCGTCTCTTGGACCACGTATGACGGTTTCGGAGGAAGGCTCTTCAATTGACCGTTTTTCAAAACCTTTTAAATCTGCAAGTAAAGCAGTTGTTTCTCCCTCGACAAGAACGGCGACATTTGCCGTTAATATCCCATTAATTAATTCATTTACATTCTTGGTTGATTTTATCTGAGCAACCGCTCGAAGCTGATTTGCAACAAATTCTTCAAATATAAATACTTCACATTTTTTTTCAGATGCCCTAACAGGACATAACACCATCTCATCGAGAGGTTTTGTGTCACATAAACCATCAATATAGACAAAAAGTAATCTTGTTTTATCGTTTATAGGTACAACACGAAACACAACATCAGAACATTGATGAAAAATGTCTCGCAAAAATCGTTCATTGGCTGAAAGGTCTGAACTAATTAATTTATCTGGTTCTTCATTAGAAAAAGAATCAAGCATTTCTGATAGCTTAAATTTTTTTCTTTTTCTTAAGTTTAGAAGTAATTTCATGACCAGTCATCTCCTCTCGTGGTATAGTTTTCCAGAAGTGAGATGAATTATACTGGTTTGATTTTGTTCAGCTAAAAATGTGGATAGAATCCGCATTTTCTGAAAAAGGCTTTTTATTTAACTGTTTGATGGTAAACGGCAAATAATCCCCACCTGTATGTAAGATGGGGATTGAGTTTAGATAACTGTTAAAAGGGCAAATTAATTTCATAACAAACGAATAAGCACATTGGGAGTTTTTCTGTTTGTTTTTAATGGCGTTGCATTACCTTCTTGCATATTCTTTTCCTATCTAGCTATAATATGGTTTAATTCATCAGGTTTCTTCCTTTTAACAAGTTTTTATTGGTAACCGAATTTCAACCGTGGTACCTTCATTTTCTTTACTATTTACTTTTATTGACCCGTTATGTTCCCGAACAATTCTAAAACATATCATTAAACCTAAACCTGTACCTTTTTCTTTATTACTATAGAAGGGCTCACCTAATTTCTGAACTCGCTCCTCACTTATCCCTATTCCATTATCGATTATTTTTATCAGGACATTTTTTCCTTCTATACTCCCTTGGATTTCTACAAACCCATTTTTAGGAATGGCTTCAATGCTATTTTTTATTATATTTAGGAAAACTTGTTTTATTTGGTTTGAATCACACATAATCTGAGGAAGATTTTGTTTATACTCTTGGAAAATTTCTACGCTTTTCAAATTTGCTTCTGGTTTTATTAATGTCACAACTTCTTTAAGTATATTTTTAATATTAACCTTTTTTAATTGAATTTCTTTTGGTTTGGCAAGATTAATAAATTCTTCAAGAATTTCCTCAACTTGTTTAAAATCTTTGGAAATTACTTCGAAAAATTCTTTCTTCATGATTCCTTCCTCTAAAAGCTTAATAAATCCTTTTATGGAAGTTATAGGGTTTCTGATTTCATGTGCAACACCTGCAGCAAGTTGACCCACAACTGATAATTTCTCTGATTTTGAGAGTTGTTCTTCCATTTCCCTTTTTTCAGTAATGTCTCTCCCCACTACTATAAAATGTTCAGGATCGCCATTTTCTCCAAGGACTGGGGTACCTAGTCCTTCAAATAATAACGATTTCCCAACAATGTTCACAAAACGAGCTTCCAGCCTTAATGGATTCATAGTGTTTAGTACTTTTTTAAATCCCATTATTACGCTTTGCTTGTCATCAGGATGTATTAAATCAAACGAACTTTTACCTATATAGGATTCTAATGGGTTACCCATTACTTTTCCAAGGGAAGGTGATGCATACTGTATCGTTCCAAATATATCCAATAACATGATTATGTCCGTCATGTTTTCCGAAATCAGCCGATATTTAGCCTCGCTTTCTTGTAATGCTTTCTCCGCTTTTTTACGTTTCGTTATATCTATACATGAACCTATGACTTGTACTACTTCTCCAGCTTTTTTAATAGGACGCAAAGTTGTAAGATAATTAATTCCATTTAACTCTTCCTCATATGTAACAAATTCCTCTCCTTCCCATGCCATCTTATAGTAGGCAGTTTTATCGAGGGCAGTTCTATAAGGAAGAAAATCAGCTAATTCTTTTCCTATAACTTGAGAAGGAATCATTCCAAGTCGGTATAATAATTCCCCGTCACATTGTGTATGAATAAATCGTTCATTAATATTCTTATACTTAAATATCATCCCTTGCTGCAAACGAATCGTATCGTGTAACTCTCTTTGGGCTGATTCCAATAATTCTTTCATTAACAATTGTTCATTAATATCTTTAGGGATTCCATGTTTTTCAACTATTTTTTCTATTTCAAACCGTTTTTCTTGTAATTGGAATGCTGTTAAAGGCTTACTTAAAAAATATCCCTGTCCTTCATCACATAAATGTTGTTGTAGAAAAACTAGTTGTTCTTTTGTTTCTATTCCTTCTGCCACTACAATCAAATTCAAATTATGAGCCATTGAGATAATGGTTTTAACTATGGTTTCACCATTTGGGTTGTTTCGAAGTTCTTTAACAAAAGACTGGTCGATTTTTAAGGTATCAACAGGAAAATTTTTTAAGTAACTTAATGAACTGAAACCTGTACCAAAATCATCGATACTAACATGGACTCCAATCTTTTTAAGCTGTTGTAATAATAATATTGTACGGTCAATATCCACTGTCATACTTTCAGTAATCTCAATTTCTAAAAAGTGTGGTTCTACTCCTGTTTTTTGAAGAATGGATTCAATGGTATTAATAATATTTGTCTGATTAAATTGTATAGCTGATAAATTGACGGAAACAACTGTTGAAAACCCTTGTTGCTGCCAAGTTTTATTTTGTTTACAGGCAGCATTCAAAACCCATTCTCCAATAGGTAAAATTAAACCTGTCTCTTCAGCAATAGGTATAAATGTTTCTGGCGATACCATTCCCCATTCTGGATGGTCCCAACGAAGTAATGCCTCAACACCCACAATTTTCCCAGTAGTTAAATTGATTTTAGGTTGATAGTGAAGTAATAACTGATTATTTTCTATCGCCTTGTGGAGCTCTAACTCTAATTTTAAAGCATCTACTCTTCCTTCATTTTCTTCAAAGGCGTAGAACTTATATTTATTTCTCCCCTCTTTTTTCGCCTGATACATTGCGTTTTCTGAATGTTTTATTAATAACTCTTCACTTTGTCCATCTTTAGGAAACTGGCTAACCCCAACAGAGATTGAAATTCTTATGTCAAACCCATTTATACAAAATGGACTTGAAAATGAATCAATTATTCGTTTAATCACAGATGAAATTTCATTATCGTCAAGGTTTTCCAACGTTAGAAGAAATTCATCTCCAGAGTATCGAGCTATGCAACCAAATTGATTTATTTTTTTCTCAATTTGCCTTGAGATTTGTTTTAATACCAAATCGCCTACTCCATGACCATATGTATCATTTACATTTTTAAAATTATTTATATCTATAAATAAAACAGCAAATGAACCAACAATAGATTGTGATTGTAACCTGCGTTTTAAGTATTTATAAAAGTAAATACGGTTCGGTATTTCTGTTATAACATCGTAATTAGCTAGAAAATTAATGTCTTGAAACTCTTTCTTTTTTTCTGTAATATCTCTAAAAAGTACAGACAAGCCTTCCTTCGAAGGAAATGCCCTTATTTCATACCATCTATTATTAAAAAACTCTTCAAATTCTACAGGTACTTGTTCGGACAATGCCCTTTTATAGTGTAATACAAATTTATGCAAGTCACTGTGTGGTAATACATCACAAATATATTGTCCAATCGCATTTTCTCGTTTTATTTGTAAAAGTTTTTCTGTAACATTATTTATATATTCAAATTTTAATTCATTATTTAACGAATAAAATCCATCGGATACTCGTTCTAGAATATCCTTAGTATTGTATATAAAACTCAATGGTGATCTCCTTTCGTCAGTACCTAAAAAAGGAACTAAATTATTCACTAATATATTATACAGTTACTTTCCATTGCAACGACAGAACAAATATAATACATCGATATTCTTAAAACACCTTGAACTTTCATCCATTATTAATCCCTTTTTGAAGAGTGTACCGCATACGGCATTTTTCGCTCTAAACTACAAGCTTCATTGGCCCAACAAGAAAAAGCTGCCCAGTTAATGGCAGCTGAAACTTTAACTCTTGCACCCGTTAGCCATCCATGAAGCGCAAAAATCAGCGCTTCACCACAGAGAATGAAAATGGTTAAGAACCGTCAATACTGATTCTACGGCTGGGAGAGGAAGGTCGCTTAACTATGGTGCGTTAGAGCCCATCCGTTAGTCTGACTCCAACGACCACGGTGCACCACTGACTGTCGCTCCCTTACGGGAAGCACACATGGTAGATTAATCCCATTCTGGTTGCTGCACCAGCCTCCAATTATATTCAGAGCCGTAGGAAGGATGTTTTCAATGGATGTAGTCATTGAAAGAGCATGCGGTATGGATGTTCATAAGGACAATATTACTGCTTGTATTATGACACCAGAAGGAAAGGAGATTCAAACTTTTTCAACTAAAACTGTATTTCTAATACAGTTGGTTGACTGGATTAAAGAGCATAATTGTACCCATGTTGCAATGGAAAGTACAAGTGTTTACTGGAAGCCTATTGTTAATTTACTAGAAGCGGAAGATATTGAGTTTCTTGTTGTGAATGCCCAACATATGAAGGCAGTCCCAGGACGTAAAACTGATGTCAAAGATGCAGAATGGATTGCCAAACTTCTTCGTCATGGACTCTTAAAAGCTAGTTATATCCCTGATCGTAATCAACGAGAATTACGTGAACTGGTTCGATATCGCAGGAGTATTATTGAAGAACGAGCTAGGCAACATAATCGCATTCAAAAGGTATTAGAGGGTGCAAATATTAAGCTAGGCTCTGTGGTTTCAGACGTTATGGGCGTTTCAGCTCGGGATATGCTTAACGCTATTGCCGAAGGAGAAGAGGACCCTGAAAAACTAGCAAACTTCGCTCGACGTACAATGAAAAAGAAAAAAGATGAACTAATGCTTGCCCTTAAAGGTTATATCAATTCACATCAACGACTAATGTTGAAAACAATTTTGAAGCATATTGATTTTTTAACTGAACAAATCGAGATGCTCGATCACGAAGTAGCAGGAAGAGTTAGCTCCCATCAAGAAGACGTTGAACGCTTAGACTCTATCCCGGGCATAGCTACCAGAATGGCTGAGCAAATTTTATCCGAAATCGGAACAGATGTTAAAAATCAATTTCCAAGTGCAGCTCATATGTGTTCTTGGGCAGGATTGGTTCCTGGACATAACGAAAGTGCGGGAAAAAGAAAATCATCTAAAACTAAAAAAGGAAACAAATATTTGAGGTCAGCATTAACAGAAGCAGCTCATTCTGTCAGAGGATCTAAAAACTATCTCGGAGCACTGTATCGGCGTACAGCATCACGAAAGGGAAAGAAACGTGCAGGAATAGTAGTGGCTCATGCCATGTTGAGAATTGCTTATTATCTCTTAACGCGTAAAAAAATATATGTAGACTTAGGCGAAGACTACTTTGATAAACAGAGACAACAGTCAATTGTTCGGCATTCCCTACGCAGACTTGAAAGTTTGGGATACTCAGTAACATTACAAGAACCTGAAGCATCATAATCCAGTCCGTATTCCTACAATAGATCAATAAATCAGGCGCTCTCCCCTTTTTAAAAAAATGAATGAGCTGCGTCTTCTTAAGTATTGCCTTTTTCCTTTAGTTACAGAAGTTTATTTTCATGGTAGTTAACTAGGTAACTGAATGATCACCAAATTCTTTTGGCCTTTTCAAATTTATTCAGGCTTATTTGATTTTTTGCATTTCGGCTTGGACTAAAGTGTTATGATTACTAATATTCTCATCTAGATATGTTTAGTAAATCCGAGACTGAACTGTTTTACTGAAAACATAGCCTGAATTACATCGAATCCGATACTTTTAGCTTTATAGCCCATACTTGAATAGAATTGGTGGGCATCTTTTCTCTCTGACCGATTTCCGCTATTCAAACAATTGAAATGGCACCTTGTTAACTTTCTGCTTAATTGCAAACTTTTCAACAGAGGTTGGATAACCAAGTTGCTCCATCAAAGGAACCAATATAGGAACATCGTTTATTGTAGCGTTTCTAACATCCATCAAATCTCCTCTAATAAAAATGATAAGGTACTTTATTCTCTTTTAGAAATGAAACTCCTTCATGAACATTAGCAGATAGTAAAGGATACCTATTGCTCCCTGTTATACTCCCAAACTTTTACGGTCAGTTTTGTGAGTAAGGGAACCATTAAAAAACGACTTTGTCATCCGTACAAAGCCGTTTTTTTTACTATCATCGTATGTACTAACCTTGAGATCCTTCATTGTAAAATTGAAATGTTACACCGAATTTATCTTTAATGACCCCGTAAGCAGGATTAAAACTTGTTTCTGAAAGTGGCATTTCAACTTGTCCGCCATCTTGTAATGCATCAAACACTTGTCGAGCTTTGTCTGTATTGTCAAACGTAATGCAAATGGTTACCAGGTTTCCCTCTTGAGCTGGTTGACCAGGGAATGTATCTGAAAACATAATGACTGACTCTCCAACCTTAATCGTAGCGTGTGCAACAAGGTCTTTTGCATCCTCAGGTAAAGGAAAATCTGGGGAAGTAGGCATTTCTCCAAATGTAATAACTCCTAAAGTTTCTGCATGGAATACCTTTTCATAAAATCCAATGGCTTCTCTTGTATTTCCGTTCAACTGTAAATAAGGAATAAATTGCGTTTTATCAGCTCCTCTGATTTCGTTGGAGTAAGTACTCCAAGTTTTATTATAACCAACAAGATCGTAAAATACACATAATTTCTGATTATTCAAATTATTCATTATTAGGCTGGCCCTATGGTCATCTTTTAGACGATATCAAAATACCTAACTCCTGTCTGATGCTGCTCTTCTACCACTGCAATATTCACAAGTTCCACTGTCTCTGGTCTTGTTGGAAGTAATACATTAACTCCAATAATTTGCTGTCCAATTTTCAGCTACAAAACATTCGCTGCTATTAACATATTCCTCAACAATCGCTCTTGAGGGATCCGCCACTAACAACAATTTCTATTGGAACTTTATCAGTTTTATTAAGTTTCCTAATATCCATTTTATCTCTTTTATTCACCTCCTCTCGTTTATCCGAAAATTATATATAATTGTTAGATTAAACAATCCTGCCCGTTACCACAATAAAAAAGCCGCCAATATGACAGCCAGCTCCATTCTTCAACTCTTGTACCCGTTCGTTTAAGTACATCACTCCACAATTTGGGCTAGTGTTTCAACCAACACCAAAAAGAACCGACATTCATTCGTTAAGTCATTGCTTTTCCTATAGCTTTTTAATACCTGTAGTCTCCGTTAGGATTGTTTATTTTGATATCCATTCATAGTGAATATCAGGTAAATTTTCTTCATTTTCGTGGCCTCTACCAATGATTTTAAATCCATTCTTTTCATAAAATCGTTGTGCATTCTCATTTACTTCAAATGTATATAATGTTAATCTCCCACTTGATTTTGCTTTTACTTTATCTAGTTGTTTGACCTATATCCATTCCTTGATAATCTATATATATAAAGTTGGCTTATTTCCGTTTCATTAGAAGCAATCATTCCAACTACTCTATCGTCAATTAACGCTAAAGTTATTTGAAACTGTTCAGGTAATATTTTATTTAAAAAATGAACGTGATTGCAAAACTATGAATTTCTTTCTGACCAATTGCCCGTTCCTTACTATTTCGCCACATTTTCACTGTTTGTTCAGCGTACTTTGGATTATACTGAGTAATTAGGATTTGGGGTTGGTTCACTACAATACCTCCTCATTTTTGTTTACTGCTTTTTTTGTTATTTTCTTGTTATCTTGTAATAAATTCGATGACATGTATTTAGCTTTTATAAAATATCTTCCTAGATTCGCTCCCTATACTGCCCCGTTTATTCCATAAGAAATTCAACATTAATAGGCATAAATCTTTCTTTAATCAATGCTTTCTTTTATAAAAACAAAAAAAGTTGATGTACATCCATTAATACAGAAGTGATCCCCCTATCGTGGATAAAGGCCCTTTTATACTATATATCCATAAAATGAATAAGCATCGATACTCCAAATGCAATGATGAAGTAGATGAAAGCTAAGTATGTATGTCCCAGACTATATAGGAGAAAACTTGCTGCTGAAAAAAGGACTAACTCTAAAATAGAACCATAAAAACCTTGCAGTTTATAAGGTGCATTGGGGGAACCCAACATAGACCAAATAACTGCTACCACTAAGGGTACTCCAATAGCTCCAATCATTTTCCCTTGCTGAAAGCCCCAGATACCAAAAATGATGAGAGCTAAGATTTCGCAAATAAACCTACTTGCCATGATAAGTAGAGTCATTACCAACCTCCTAATATCTCTTTTTTTCTATAAGTCACACGTTTTTAATTTTACAAGTTCTATATCCGCTAACCTGCCTGTTCGTTCAATAAAGACTTCTACAAAAAAGGCGGTGAATCCTGCCTAGACCAACGCCCCGTGGGGTGATCCCTTGCTATTTGCTCTCTTCAGATTGCAAACTGCTCCCCCTATGAGAATTCATAGGCGGTGAATTTCCTGCTATTGTATTTAGGGGATGCTTAATAAGAGGAGATAGGCGGAAATATTCCGATTAACTGCACTAAATCATATAAAAATCCAAGGATTTGGATCATATAACCGGAAAAACTCCTCTTATTTTTAAGGAAATATGGATATTTCCCAATTTAGCCGGAATTTTTCCGTTTACCCAGATGTGGGATTAAACGAAAGCTGGCGACTGTGCAAGCTTAGTTGCAGCCATCCTAATACTCTGCAGATGGCGGATGGCAATGGCGACGGCGTTATTCACTGGAATGAATTAATCATCTCGAATGACATTGTCGCTAATTAGTAATTCATATTAAAAAAAGGTAATAATATCGATATTTCATTAAATATGCAGGGTTCAACTTTCCCCATAAAAAAAGCATCTAATCATAACTTGGTTAGATGCGTGTTCAACAGTACATTCAGTTGACAAGTCAATACTAAAAGTAGAAATGAAAGTTCTAGAAAAATCACATTGGGTGGAGAATCTGGTGTATACAAACGTTTTTGTTAAAGGGATTTTACTATCCAACGACAACTTCTTCATTGTTTGTATCAACACTATCTTCTATTTCTCTTCTGATTTTTAATTGAGTTACTTTGTATCTTATATTGCGCAAGTGCTTTACAGATTGTATCATATTTAATTTAGAGAAAAATGGTAACCTTTCATGAAGTTCTCTATCACTAGAATCAATAATTGCATAAACAACTTCAATCTCAGAAGGATCATATTGATCCTCACTAATGTATTCAACATAGTCCTCATTAATTTCTGATATTTTTTCTCTGCTTGCTTTTCTAAAATCAACGTCTTGAAACAAACTCTCACTAGATACCTTACCTTGAGAAAACAAATGACTTAATGTTGAAGAGCTTTTCCAAGGTTTTACATGAATGAGATGCTTTTCTTTACTCATTAAATCACAGATTTCAATTTTACTTCCTTGATACATAACATTCTTTGTATCGAGGGTAATCATATTTGTGACTTCTTGTCCAACTCTAAGATTATATTCCCCTTCTTTTTCCTCTTGTTTACAAGGAGGTAAGTCAATTGAAGAAGTTGGTATATTCCTAACATATTCGTCTACTGAATTTGCAAAGTCATGATTTATCTTGAACCAATTTCCTACAGTAAGGACATATGTTTCATCTTCATAAACTGTTTCAAATACTACACAGTCATATAGCTTCCATTTTGCTACTCTATTTTCATTAATGTTATCCCAAGTATAGACAGAGTGACGCTTTAACTTTTCTAAATCAAATTCGTCAAATTTAGTGATGTAATTGAAATATTCTTCAATACTCAAGTCATTTATTTTATTACCATGTTCAGTAAATGAAAAACCTCCAATATCGTTCCAGTCAATAATTTCTGGTGGTGCTAGATGCAATTTGTTCTCTTCTCGACCATTAATATTATTAATCAACTTCTGATCAAGTTGTCCCTTCAAAACGCTATCATTTACTATTTGTAAATTATCAACCCAGCTAAAATTCTCTCTATAACTATTACTGTTATACTTTTCTTCTAAAATGGTACATATTACTCCAAATTTCCTGAAGTTATCTTCAAAGTCATAGCTGAACTGGACGGATTCTCTACCAGTAATTACTGTTCCAAAGTCTTCATTGGTTGGCTCACCAGTAACCGATTTCAGAAAGTCTTTGACAACATCGATTCCAAATGTATTAACATTTGTAGTTCTGCTGGTTTGTGTTCTTGAGTGTATTGTCATTTCACTTATAGTCGCTGTATCAATACTTCTCAATTTTTGAGGATCAACGCTGTTCAATACAACTTTTATTCCAAAATCCTTAACAATTGCTTCATCTTTTAATAGGTATCTTCCAAATCCAAAAGGAAATGCAAAAATACGATTATTACTTCTAACAAATAATATTGCTCTTGACGAGCTATTAAGTAACTCAGGCAAATCACTATTTGAACCACTTTGCAATAACTGTAACCATTGAGGGGAATTTTTTGAAGTGTATCCTACAACAATTAAACCATCTAGGTTAAATTCTTCATTTAATTGATAATATTCTACTTCTATGTCTTCTCTTACTACATCTCTAAAATCATAGTATTCTTCTTTGATTAAATAACTTGTAATACTCAGCCTAGCCATTCAATTCCCTCCACAAAAACCCAATATTCCAACTATTCCAATTATATCATAATCAGGAATTTAGTTCCTTAAGTTTCGACAAACAAATACAAATGCTTATATTTAATATAAATACCTAATAAGTACATAAAGTAATTCGACATTCTTAGAATGAAAACTGAATTTTTTTCGTAATTTAACTTCTTTATACCTAAGGGGGGAATCCCGTTAAGTCTCAATTTTTTAGTGATGTGTTGCTGAAGCGACATAGGGTAATCACCGCTAATGACCCACATTAGAATGTGGGAATTACGCCCCATACCCCTCGAACTAAAAAAGAGACCCCTTGAGGGATCCCTTATCAACCAACTGCTATATGCTCTTTTATTAGTTTATCTAGTGTTGGTCTTGATAATCCTAGTTCCTTTGCTAGCTTAGTCTTGGACACTTCTCGTTTCATCTACCGCTGCTTGTCGAAGTCTCTGGGATTGTTACTTCTTTTCTTCCTTTATACTTCCCTTCTGCTTTAGCTACTGCAATGCCTTAACATTGTCTCGTAAGCATATTTTCACATTCAAAGTCATTAATTGCACTAATCATCTTTAACATCAATCTACCTATAGTGATGCTTTCCTTAGCATTTTAAATTATATAGATAACACTTCTTTATCAACTAATTATCTTTAAAACTCACTTTTTTCTCTACTGTCCTTTACATTTTACTATTAAAATCCAGTGTTTCGATTAAATTTTACTACGGTTAACTTAAGTACATCCCTTCTCAAAAAATAGTGAATCTCATTACATAGTTTGTGTCTACTACCTAATACATGAGTTACTCCACAATCTGGCCCGGTTGTTGAAAATAAGGTAATGACAATTATTAAACTAAACTGCCTCGTTCCTTTAATGATGGTTCCCCAATCGATTTTATCCGCCTACTACAATATGCTCTAAATAGACAATCCCCATAAAAATGAGCCAAACCGCCAATGGAATGGCCAAACTCTTAATGGCTAGGAACCATTTATAATTGTTGTTTTTCTTTTGTAGAAGTCGATCGGTAATAAAGAACAACATCGAAGCACCTAAACTATACAATAATAGGATAAGACCAAAAACACCGTGCAAAATAGCTGAAATAATGATTTCAGACTTTTCATTCCCTATTTTTGTTGAAATCATTTGGCTGACTTTATCACTAATGATAGAAGTTAACACTCCATAAATTAAAATAGCTGGAAAACTATACATCAAATAAAGAGGTGTGGTTAATACAACAGCAAATAAATAATCTGATATTGATGTAATAGCTTCACCAAATGGATTTGGCACGATTAAACCTAACAAAATAGCAAACAAAGAACCTGAAATAGATGCCGAAATAATTTTTCTCGATAGAATTTTATTCACCTCCATATAACGCTAACATTGAATTTTGCCAATTCAGGCTACCATATGAATTGGTCATTTCAAATACAAATGATGTAAATAAAAAACCTAAATACTATTTAAACAAGATCCTTATAAGGGTTTTATCAAGAGGAGACACAATAAAAGGAGCTGGATCTTCAAGCTCCTTTTGGTATGTATTGTAATGATATTGCAACGAAAGAGCACCCTTTTTTCATAAAAATAGTATGTTCCACAGAAAAAGGCATAAATTGTGAATTGTTACGCGTATAAATCTATAGTTGGTAAACACTACTATTATACCTTGTATAAAGATATCCCACTATTTGGTGTCCCTTTTAGCAAGGAACAGTTTTTTAATGCTAGCCTGACAGTCCAATAATTAAAAAATAATCGCATAATTAACGTCATTATTGTACAAATTAAGTTTGATGTTGCGCAGCATTAGCAAAAATTTGAATAAGCAGGAAAAAATCTATCCTTTCCAAATCCGGGGTAGATTTTTTCTTTGTTCTTGAGAATTAAGCTACTGTTCTGATTAAAATAACCTGCTTCGTTAGCGCAATAAGAAAAGCCACCATAAATGACAACTCCTATTTCATCTTTTGACCCTTTCGCTTAGTAAATTACTGTATTCTTTTTTGTTACTTAACCCTAAAAAAGGCGATACTTTCTTAGCATCGCTCTATTGGTAAATCTATGAATTTGTCTGAAAAGTTCAAATCGGTTTGATGAGTATTTTCTGCAATAAATGATCTGACAAAGAAACCAAAGCATACTTGGATTATGATATAGGGCATAACAAGAGTTGAAATGGATAACGGAAAAAATTGCTTTACAAACATTAAAAGTCAGGAGCATTCCCCCAACAATTTTGATTATATAAAACCATTGAATGGAATGATAAAAGGAAATTTTTAAGAAGGATATTTTTATTGCTATAAATAAAATCACCTATTTTGGAGAAAATATTCCTGATCGTTTGGGTTTGGAGGTTGCATATGAGAAAGCTCAACGTTGCGAAAGCATTATTGCCGGCGATGATGGTGTTATCCTGGTTTACGATTCCCTTGCTTGAAAAAAAAAGCCATTAAACGTTTTTTGCCTGCAAGTTTTTTGATGGCAATTGTAGTTTGGTTTGAAGGTGAATTAGCTAAAAAGCGAAAATGGTGGTGGTATTATGTTAAAATCCAGCCTAAGTTATCAGGCCGTTTTCCTTTAACTTGGGGACCATTTTTAATCGGCTCCATATGGATTTTGCGGTTTACTTACGGTAAATTCATGTTGTATTTGCTGTTGAACCTTGTTGTTGATACAGTTTTCACCTATAAATTTGTGGATATGCTGAAAGACCTTGGACTTGGAATAGCCTCGTTAGTACGTTTGAAGAAATATCAATTATCGCTTTTATTCTTTGTAAAGTCTTTGCTTTTGTACGGATTTCAGATGCTAAGAGAAAAAGTGGGAAGGAATCTATGAAAGATGTGTTGCTGTTATATCCTTGGTTTTTTATGTGGAGCATGAATTATGTTTTGAGAATACAAGGAATAATAATGAAATATGGTATAAAAAAGAAAAAGAAAAGTCACTGGTGTTAAAGTGATTTTTCTTTTTTAGGTAGCTATTTACCGTTCTTTTACTTTAATTTATCTTTTCCTTTTCAGCATGGTAGATACCCATTTCATTTAAGGGACAAATTTATTCAAGTAACCTGGCCATAGGAAAGCCTCCGTTATCCGTATCCTCTCTAAATCCCAATGATATCCATGTAGGCAAAAACACGCGCAAACTATACCCGTAGAATCTATGATGAATACTTTTTCTTTGTTATCATTGTAAATCTATAGGAACGCCTACCCTCCCTAGTTTTAAAATGAAAAATAAGCGCTTTATTCTTCTTTTTACAGAATAGCGCCATTTAGTTGATTAAACTTTTGATGTCCACATCAAGCACCCCGTTTGACTTCCTGCTGGCTTTCCTTATTATGTCATTGGCTAATGTCCATTCCTTTTTGGTTTGAATCCGTAGGAACAGTTGGAAATCTCAAAAAGAGGCTCATTGACCATTTTGACTGCCATTTGGGCAACACGGTCTTTGATGGTCGGGTTGCCAAGCGGTCTGATTTCGGGATGCGGACCCTTCGGACCGGGCTCGGGTGGAAGCTGCCTTCCTTTTGCTTGCCCCCACAAGGTTACTGGCACAGGACTTCAACCTTATGATTTCTCTACCAGCTGCCTGTCAGCTACTGTTACTCAGATTGAACTTTCACCAATTAGTAATCAATGCTTGCCTGGGCGCATAAATAAAAAAGGGATTGAATCCATACATGGAGTTTGAAGTAGCATGGACGCAGTGTGCGGGCATGAATGTGGTCGGTTATTGCGGCCATGCAGGTTAAAACTGAATTTGCGCGTGAACTAAATACAGGGCGGCTTTTTAAAGGTATTTTACCTAATGAAAAAAAGGACTTGACTGGATGTCAAACCCGCTAAACAAATAATTTTTTACCAGGAGTTGCTGTGAGAACTTGTTTGCCACTCTCAACAAAACTTATTAAGGGCGTTTCCGATACATTATGTTTCCAAAATTTGTGATGAATCATTTTTTAATAAAAACAGATTATATACACAAGGAGGTGAAAACATATGTCAAACCGTAGTGGTGGACGTAACCGTCTATTAGTGCCAGGTGCAGATCAAGCACTTCAGCAGTTAAAATATGAAATCGCTTCTGAATTTGGTGTACAACTGGGTGCTGACCAAACGGCTCGTGCAAATGGTTCAGTAGGTGGAGAGATCACGAAGCGCCTTGTTGCTACAGCTCAACAGCAATTAACTGGATTAACAGGACAAGCTGGCTCAACATCTCGCTAAGATTAACAAGTAAAAACAAAATATTACGATGGATTTTCATAGGATTCCCACCTTTTACCATTCATTTTTCCCTAATAGAGCCTAAAATGTATAACTTTTAAAAAAATCCATATAAAATTTTTAATTGACTATAAAAAAGTCATGAATTGAACTTACTGTAAAACTCTAACCTCATTTGCGTTAGCTTTTTACTTATGGATATTCACTCATTAAAACACCTTTTAAGCAGGAGTAGTCCCTTTTGATTTTACATACATTAAAAAAGAGACAAAAGCCATAATATTGATATCAAAATCTATTGGGGGAATGTGTTATATCTATTGGAAAAAAACAAATAGAGGAAATTCTAGGGATTAGCTTTAGAGCACGGCCAAGAGAATTGAAAACAGGAAATGACCACAACCAAAATTTGATTATCCATAGAGAAATCCAAGGGGAAAAAGTATATGTCCCTTTAAATAAAGACCTTTGGAACTTATAAATATCCATGGTTTTTTAGCAGAAAAATTATTGTCATTGCCTGTCATTAATCAATCACTTGAACCTTTCAGATGTTTGTATAGGTTAATCTTCTTTATAATGCTATTCGGGACTTCTACTGGATGGATATAGGGCGTTAATAATGATATACATGAAATTTTCAATCCCATTTTTAGAGTTAAAGCTAACCTATACGTCGGTTAGCTTTAACTTATCACATATAAAATCGTACCATTCTATAGGATTTTTGCTTAAACTAATTCATATTGTTAACAAAAATCCATTTTTAAACTTTCAGCTTAAATGAAGTGGAGCATAGGCAGCTATTCGAAGCATGGCATCTTTGACCTTTTCTTTCATCATAGGATGTTGTCTTATTAATTCACTTATCGTTATTTCTCGCCTTCTTATTTTTCTGGTTATCCTATTTAACTCCTCTTCCTTTACTCCACATAGCTTCTCTTCTAAAAACATACACTGCAATTCATCTGCAACCATGTCCTCAATATTCATCGATTTCCACCAAACAAGAGTTTATTTAAAGCTAAAAGAAAGCGGTTTTTATAATCCTATGTGAAAGAAGAAAATTCTGCATCATGTCTTTCCTGTCCAATGCCCGAGAAAAAATTGAATAACCAAATACAAAAAATGTTGAATGAGAGCACAGTTATAACCACTCCACACAAACCTAAATAGGATACTCCTTAAGATAAAATGAATGACTGAAAAAAATGTGTGTGATTATGGCCAAGATAATGACATGTTGGCTTCAAACATGAGAAGCGTGGGGACGTATCCTATGCTTACGTTTTCCCAATAAGATCGAACAGTCCGTTAACCTACACTTATTAAAAGAAGCAAATGGTCGTCCCTTTGCTTCCTGAGCATTCGTCAACGTTTTTTCAAGATTGCCTTCATATATTTATATTTAGTCTTTTCCCTGGCGTTCCCATTCATTACTAAATACGGAATCAACTTCAGTGTCATAAAAATCATCTCTTGTTTACTATACTCAGGTACTAAATGCAGTGCATTCATCAAAATAATAGTAGAAGCATATTTCCATTGTTCTTACGATTAAATTACATAGGAGAATATTAGTTCGCGAGATAGTTTCTGTAAATTTTTCATAAATTAAGTCTTCCATCCTAAAGCTTAAAAAATTTTTACTTTTTGTATAAGGATAAAGCTAATTCTGATAGGAAAAACCTTTCCAAAATTTTAGACAACAATTCTGCTTCGTTTGCACAATAAGAAAAGCTGCCATAAATGACAGCTCCTTACTTCAACTCTTGCAGCATTTAGCTTAACAACTCATATGAGTCTAACACTCGCTCTATCTTCCTTGCACTACTTGGCTTTTCCTGTTCCTTTACAAGAATCACAATCATGGACATGAACGGATTCCAATCCTGAAGAAAAAAATCCCCTTCCTGAGCAGTCAGGACATATTCCCCTTTGAATCTTTTTCTCTCGTCTTTTTTCTCTTCGATTACCGAATAAACCCATATATATCCCTCCTAACTTTTTTCTTTTAGTATACCTATCTGTATTCTTTTTAAATGAATCCCTTTTACAATAATGAGAAAAGTTTTTGCCCATAGGAGTGAACGATATTCAACAAACCAAGCTGTCAAGAGCCAAGAATTCTTTAGTTTTTCGTCACATCTCCGTGGCTCTTAGCCTTTTTAACGAGACAAGATCAGCTGCAACCATTCGATGTCCTCAGTCGATTAACAGGTGAGCGGTATCGCTTTTGCTAACCACTGAATCCCCGCGGAATAGAATACCAAACACAATGAGACATACTTCCTGTATGGTCATCTTCGGTACGAATTCCTTGACTAAATTGGCATCAAGTTAAACGATGAAAACTGTCATCGTGATTGGTTCTTTTTGGCAGAGCAGTGGAATGTACTGTTCAAAATAATGTAGGGTGATTCCACATTTGAATAAGAGAGCTCCTCCCTATTCTTTTGGAACATATTTTGTGAAACGAGAAAATTCGGGGCGTGCCTTTGACGTTAAATTTTAAACTAGTTTTGTAATCATCAATTTTTCAGCCTGTAGCATAATTGAACAATTCCAGAGGAAAACGTTCTTGTGTCAACATGTTCTAAATTCACCCTCTGTTTTACATCAATAAACAATGGTTTTCCTTCTCCTAAAATAACAGGGTGAACAATAATCTAAATTCATCGACAAGATTGTACTTGATAAAAGTTGTTATAAGGCTCGCTCCGCCGTAGAGCCAAATATCTATACCAGGCTGATTCTTTAATTTAATAACTTCTTCAACCACGTTTCCATTAACGAAGTGTGCTCCCTATCCACTTCCCTGTTGGGTTCGGGAAAACACATACTTTTCTTTTTGGTGGATGATGTTCCACATGTCATCCACATCATCGTTTTCCGCAGCATATTGGCCCTATAAATCATAGCTTTTTCTTCCGTATAATATCGTATCGATTCGATTTAGAAAATGGATAAAGTCCATCTCGGAGTCCATATGCACCAGTCAATTTCTCCATTCTTCCCTTCTATAAATCCGTCCAAAGTAGCGGCTAAATCTAAAAGAATTCTTCGTGGCCTCATTATCTCTGACATGTTTTTCCCTCCATTTCAATTAATATTGATTATGTACTACCTGCGCGGTGTATTGTTGCTCCCTAATATGGACAACTGCTTAGCACACGATTAAACAAAAAATAACTTAAATGAGAAAAAAGAATCCATTTTGATTAGCCTTATCAAAATGGATTCTTTACTATGTCGTAAAATACGGATTCTCGATCGATCCTTCCCTCTACTTATATTATACAACGATTTGTAATTCATTTATAGACTACTCTTTTAGCCAATCCCATACTATACTGTAATACAAAAATCAACAATTTAAGGAGTGTACCAAGTATGAATGACAAAAAAAATGTCTTGGATAAAGGTCCTTTTTTTCACGGTACGAAGGCAGAGCTTTACTGCCACATTGGATGCAGCTAAATGGGGTGCTGAATTAGCTGCATCAACGTCAAAAGAAAGAATCTTCATTGTAGAACCATTACGTGATTTTGAAAATGATCCGAACTTAACTGACAAAAGATTCCCTGGAAACCCAACACGTTCTTACAGGTCTATGTCTCCATTGAAAATAGTCGCAGAATTAAGTTCATGGGAAAGACATTCCGATGATGAAATAAATCATATGTGTGCATCCCTGAAAAAGTTGCGTGAACAAGGAAAAGCTGTGATAGACGATTAAGGCTTAAAATATCTAGAACAGAAAGGTATGTGTTAGATAACCTCCAGGTATTAAGGCCTGGTTATCTGTTTACTTATCTATTTTTCAAATTTCCTAAGTATAACCACCTGCATCAGAGATATCCTATCTTATGGAGGCGTTAAACATGGGTCGAAAATTTGAAAAAAACATTATAAAATTGCTTTATTTCTTTGGTATTAGTTCCTTTATTTACTTAATTAAAAAACCACTTGCAAAGGACTGGCTCCTTGTTTTCTTTATAAAAGGTTATTATGCATCATTGGTCGATAAACTGGTTGTAAATAAAGGTTATGTTCAATATCCCACAAAATTTCCAAAACAAGTTAATACAAGCGTGTTGTTTGATTATATACTTTTCCCAATTACATGTGTCTTTTATAATCAACTGACTAAGGATTCCCGCATCCTTCAGTGCCTTTTAAAAGTTCTATATTTCAGTGTGCCGATGACTATTACTGAGTTATGGCTAGAAAAAAATACACAGCTTGTTAAATATAAAAAGGGGTGGAATTGGAAAACCACTTTTTATTCGCTTTCTTTTTCCTTTTTATTGGTCAGGTTTTCAATGTCTATTATAAGACGTCTCTTCAATAATAAATACGATTTTTCCTAGATGGAGGCTTTTAACCAACAATAAGAGTAAAAAGGATGAGGCGTTTTGAGGAATATGTTTTGGAATAAGAGGATTAAAAAAATCCGCTACGAAAAAAAAGACGGCAACGAGCTTTCTCAAAAAAATGAGGATTTATCGATTGAATCACTTAAGGTAATCATTTCAAATATGGACGATGGAGAATTAATCGAACACAGTATCAGCAGAAACCGAAAAATCACGATTGTTTACATCAAAACGTTGATCAACCCGGAAAGATTAAATGAATCCATTATTCAGCCAGTGAAAAATTGTTCGGAATAAATGATCCATACCTGCCTTTCCTCTGAAAAGACTGTCGCCGTTACCACGCTTGATAATGCCCAGAAGTTGATGATGCAGGGACATGTTCTTATTTATGACGATAAGGGGCACCTATGGGCTGTTCCGCTGGAAAATCCTTTAGCGAGAAGCGTTGAAGAATCTCAATCGGAGACCATTTTGTATGGTCCCAAGGACAGCTTTACGGAACAGATCGACCAAAACATAACCTTGCTTAGGAGGAGGCTTCCGCTGACAGAACTTAAGACGGAAAAATTTTCTGCAGGGTACCTTACTAAAACGAAGGTTGTCATGCTGTATGTAGAGGGAATAGCCAATCCGGATATTGTGGATATTGCCCGTAAAAAAATATCTAAAATCAATTTCGACATGATTATTGAACAGTCCAATTTGGCCGCATTCATGGAGGATCATATTCATTCCGTTTTTCCGCAGTTTCAGCAGACAGACCGCCCGGATCAATGTGCATATTCTCTCGGACTCGGCAAAATTGTCATTCTTGTAGCGAATACACCGTTTGCATTAATTGCTCCAATCACATTTTTCCATCTATTTCAATCACCGGAAGACTATATCCATCGATGGATTGTTGCGAGTTTCCTTCGCAGCCTCCGGTATGTCAGCTACATGGTTTCAATTTTGTTGATTCCTCTCTATGTGGCTTTAACCACCTATCATTATCACATCATTCCACTTCAGATTTTATTTGTTTTATTGGAATCCAGGAGCAAACTGCCCTTTAGTCCTTTCTGGGAGGGGCTGTTAATGCTGGTTGTATTGGAGATCATTAAGGAAGCGAGTTTAAGGATGCCTAATAAAACGAGCACTACCCTGGGGACGATTGCTGGTATTGTGATTGGCCAGGCAGCCGTCGAAGCTGGTTTTGTCAGCAAGATATTAATTGTGTTAGTAGGGGTAGCTGCCGTTGCATCTTTTTTAGTTCCCAACTATTTATTAAGCAAAACAAACACTCTCATTCAATTTGCCTATTTGATTTTAGCTTCCTTGCTTGGCATACCAGGAATTGTGTTAGGCTTAATCCACATGCTGGCCCACCTTAACGGCCTCACAAGCCTGAAGCAGCCATATTTTGCTCCGATTGCACCGCTCTACTGGAGAGATTGGATGGATTTTTTTTTCCGGGCGCCAATTTCATGGATGAAAAAGCGTCCAAAACAGGCAGATGCTCTCTTTAAATCGAGATATAACCGGGGAGACGGGTAAATGGGGGATTATAAATTGTTTGACAAGACAGCTGAGCTCGGAAACGGCTTTATCATCGCTTTTGTACATCAATCCCAGCTGCTCTATTTTGTCTTGTTCCTGCCCAAGATGTTGCAGCAGTCGTATTTATTATTTGGAATATTGGCAGTAGGCATCCTTTCCCAACTTAATTTGCTTATTTTATCAAAGAGCTTGTCTTATATGGATTCAAAGCAAGGCTACAATGGGTTCGCCAAGCTGTTTGGACATCGTAATCTTCGCATCATCGCCTTTGCGGGAATTGCCGTCATTTTAATCAAACTCTGCTTTATTGTTCTTGGATACGCTGAAATCGTCCATCAATTTATTTTTCCATCCATGCAGCCCTCATGGCTGTTTCTGTTCATAATGCTTATATGCACTTATATAGCCAGTCAGGGGATGGAAAAAACTCTGCGTTTCGGTATTATCGCATTTTTTTGTACGTTTTGAATGATCTTGCTGTACATTCCATATTTCATTCCTCCAGAAGCTGATGTGCGTGATTTATATCCGCTTATTCCTGCTGCTGGTCGGGAAGAGCCCGCCTGGAAAGGGATGTTAATGATCTGGTCATCTTTATCAGGGCCGGAGTATATAATTCTCGCATTGCCATGGATTAATCCCAGACAGAAGACAAAGGTTTATATGGAGTAAGCTTTTTTGTCCTTCCGGGATGTCTCTTTATGTACTGAGCGTGCAGAAATCCGAATGGCGCCATATAAGCTGAGCAGCAAAAAGGATGCCAGGAAAACATATTGGAACATTTGCATGGATATCATCACAATTTCTATTCTTTCAAAGACAGGTGTCTGAGGGTATCGGATCATATTGAGAACCGGAAAACTGATTTTTCCCAAGTAATAAATAATACAATATACAAGAAAACCGAAATACCATTTGCAGTGGATAAATATCTCAATGAAGGCAATTTAATTTGAAATATTACAGGGAAATAAGTATACGTTTTTTCAATAAACTCATGAATATTAGTGACCGTAATCTCTCCTTGGTTCTCTTTTTCGTAATGTTTAAACATCCTGTAAAGATAGTAATCCAGGTCTTTTTGCTTTTGCATCTGATTTTTGGCGTACGCCTCGAAATCCCCCTTGAACAATACGAGAAAAAGCCGTGGGGAAACTTCCGGATCGGTTAGGAGCGTGTCCAACAAGTTTATAATTCCAGTTTTTGCAATCTGTTCATCAATAAACAGCATCCGGAGCTGCCCAAACCGCTGCCTTTGTTTTTTAACGGGCTTTTCGCCTTTTGCCATTGCATGAACCTCCCCCAGGGATACATCCAATGGTTCAATAACGACGTTTTTAAGAAATTTGGACTTGCTTAGAAGCAGGAAAAATTGATCTTGTTCTTTTCCGTCTGCCCTTCTAGCTTTCCGTTCCTGAAAAATCCAGTTCCCTCATAGCTGAAGCTATTATTTTCTATATTAAATAACGGCATATAGGGATCTGAATATGGCATGCCTGTTCTTTTACGGCACACCGCAGCAAGGAGGAGCGATGGAATGAGCAAATAAGTGAGCGCACCGGACCAAAGCTGCAGGTTCGTCCACCCGTTAAGCTCCTTTCCTTCTCTTAGTGAAGAAACACGTAAATTTGAAGGATCATACTGTTGTTTTAAAAATTCAGTATCAGGGAAGAATTGATGAATACCGGGGATCCAAAGACCTGAACTCGCAGGCCGATTTTTACGAGTTGACAGACGAGATAAAAGATTATTTGGAAGAGGGCACAGTTAGTTTGCTGAATACATTTCAGGAGTTAGGAGTGGACCCCCTTGAAATTGGGCGGCAGACGTTGACACCGGCTTCAAAGTCCATGTCAGCGGAAGAGTGGCTAACATTCTGGAAGAGTGCAAAAATCAAAGTAGACTGCAGTATAGAGCTTGAACCGCTAACAACATAAAATCAGAGGGCGAATGTTCTGCTTCCTAATAATACCGGCCTTCCTATGAAAGAAAGCCGGTTTTATTAAAATGAACTGTTTTAAGAAATAGTTTTTACGATTTGAGCCAATCCCTCACTAATTGATGTCGCTGGACGGCCAAGAAGTTTCTCGAAATCACTGTTTTCGATTTCCAGTGTACCTTCACGAATGTCTTTTTGGATGGAGACAAGCATAGGAATGAGGAATTCCGGCAGGCCGGCATCTTTCATAATTTTAGCGTAGGCAGCGTCGTTGACTTGTTGTACTTGCACTTCTTTGCCCAATACATTTCCAAGAGCGGATGCAAATTCCTCCTGGGTCAACAGCTTGCCGGAGAGCTCGTAGATTGTGTTTTCATGCCCGCTGCTGGATAGAACTGCCGCAGCAGCATCTGCATAATCCTGCTGCAGAGCCCAGCCAACTTTTCCGCCTCCTGCAGAAGTCACCCACGGTGCTCCTGCCATTACCCCCTGAATACTTGGGATTTCATTCTCCAAGTACCAGTTGTTGCGGAGGAAGGAATAAGGTATGCCTGTATTAAGGATTGCTTCTTCTGTTGCCTTATGTGTCGGCGCCAGGAAGTTATTGCTTTCCTGTGCGTTTGCGATGCTGGTATAGGCAATATATTTCACTCCCGCACGTTCTGCGGCAGCCACTGCATTGCTATGCTGGCGAATTCTTGTTTCATTATCACCGTCTGCTGAAATAATTAAAAGTCGGTCAATTCCTGCAAAAGCCGCCTCCAATGTTTCCGGACGATCAAAATCTCCTTGACGGACTTCTACTCCACGATCCTTCATAGCTTCTGCCTTCTCTGGGTTACGAACACTGACAGCTAATTGTTCAGATGGGACAGTTTTCAGTAATGCTTCCACCACTTTTGTTCCAAGCTTTCCTGTTGCTCCCGTAACTAAAATTTTCATTGGTTGTTCCTCCAAATTATATTTAAAAAAATTCCATTCCTAACTTGTATTAATTTTGAATACCTGTATTCATCATAGATACTTGATGTAGTTTTGTCAACAAATTTGATAAACCTTTTTTATTTTCTACGTATTTTGCTGTATAATACCTGGTAACCAAATTAAATAATACAGCTTGGATGATATATCTTGTTATCAAAAATAAGGCAGGTGATTGAAATATCTATTAGCAGCCGATTTACCGTTGGTGTTCATATATTAGCTCTGATTGATTTAAATAAGGATGGGGTAAGCTCTTCGGAATTTTTAGCAGGAAGCGTAAACACCAACCCTACCTTAATAAGGAAAATAATGGGGATGCTAAAAAAGGCAGGATTGCTTCAAGTCCAGCCTGGCATTGCAGGGGCAAAACTGGCAAAGGACCCCTCACATATAACATTGCTTGATGTTTATAGGGCCGTCGACGTTGTCCAGGAAAAAGAATTATTCAGCGTGCATGAAAATCCGCACCCAGATTGCCCTGTGGGAAGGAATATTCAGGATTCCATCGCCCCTGTATTGTCAGCAGCTCAATTGGCTATGGAAAAGGTATTAGGAAATGTAAGCATTAAGGATATCGTGCAGGATATTGCCGGAAAAGAGAAATTGGAAATAAATCAATTATAACAAAGGCATTCTTTAAAACAGAATGTCTTTTTCATTGTAAAATTCTATCGACCACCGCTGAAGTAATAATCAAAATTATTGATGAATTGGACGTAGCCAATTATTTTTTGTGAGGATCTTAGAAAACTCTTTAATAGCTTAGAAAAAATTTTTTCATTCTCAATAAATATGACCTGCTCCCCTTTTTGAATGCCAGATGATATGAAAAATTTCATGAAAAAAGAATGTCTTATAATGAAGGCAAACCCCATATTTAAGTTGGGGATTGCCTTTTTTACTGTTAACTCCTAGCTTTTGTTAGCCTAACCCCTTAATTCTTATTTAACTGTTTGATTGTTGTGCGATGTTAAGGGCGGTGTTGGAAGCAGTTAAATCAACCTGCAGCTGTTCCTTCAATTCATGTGGATGGTAATATCCTTTTGCAATCATATAATTAGTGATGTTTTCGTGAGTTTGAATGGCAGCGCGCAATTGTTCTCTTAACGCTGTACGCAATTCTGGAGTAGCCGATTCTGTGATAGCAATGGTATAGTTTCTGACTCCAGCCTTTGTCGACATTAAAAAGTCCGTTGCGATCACCTGATCGGTCATTCCGCCCATCCCCACCATATTTTGAACAAATTGGTTCATTATTCTGCCTCCCGATTCGTTATAAATGTTTGCAATTGCGCAATATGGGTTTGTCCAGCCGTAACATCAGTTGCAAGTATGGTTTTCAATTCCTCGTCCTGTGCCAATGCGCTCATCGTAGATGATTTGGTCAAGCATATGTTTTTAAAGGTCAATAATTCATGTACGTCAAGAGTCTCGTGCAATCCTAAATACTTTACCATTTTCGTCACTCCATTTATTTTGGTATTTTACCCTCTTATGTTTTCAAATAGGTTGGCTCTATATTCATCACTTTTCTTGGATTCATGGATAGTTAAAACATTGCATAGATGAAAGAGGTTTTCGCCATAATACATTTGTCAAGTTAATGGAGGTGAGTATGTGGACCAGGAAAAGTTAGCGCTGCATGAAACATTGGAAACACATGAAATCCTGAACTTTAAAACCGTTTGTTTGCTTAGATCGAAATTGATGACGGGAATTTGCTTCAATAATGAGCTTAAACAGCTTATGGAAAAAGATGTGAAGCAAAACATTCAAGATATCAATGAACTGCTGCCTTTTTATAAGCAAAGCGATGTAATACATTAAGTGGAGGTGAAATAAATGCAGGATTACCTTGATCCAAGAAATTCAGAGGGCATGCCAAATTTAGCAGATTCAACATTTGCTATGGATTTTTTATTATCTGTAAAAAATGGGATACGCAATTACGGATTTGCTATTACAGAAACAGCAAGTCCTGAACTAAGAAGAGTATTAACGAAACAACTGGAAGCCGCCATCGACTTGCATGGAGAGATTTCCGAGCTCATGATAAAAAATAAATGGCTTCATCCATATAACTTTAAAGATCAGGTCCCTATTGACCTAAAAGGGGCAGAGACAGCAGTTCAAATTGGGCAGATGACTCTCTTCCCTAACGATACGGACCGGGGCGGAATGTTTGCAACACCAAATCAATAAAAGGAGGGATATGAGATGAAAGCTGTTACTTACCAAGGGATAAAAAATGTAGAAGTAAGAGAGGTAAAGGATCCTTCAATTAAGAACTCTGATGATATTATCGTAAAAATTACATCCTCTGCTATTTGCGGTTCTGACCTGCATTTAATTCACGGAATGATTCCCAATATGCCAACAGACTTCGTTATTGGACACGAGCCGATGGGAGTAGTGGAGGAAGTTGGACCAGATGTAAGAAACCTGAAAAAAGGGGATCGCGTAATCATTCCTTTTAATGTGAGCTGTGGCTCCTGCTGGTATTGTCAGCATGAGCTGACAAGCCAATGCGACAACTCCAATCCTCATGGCGACATGGGTGGGTTTTTTGGATATTCAGAAACCACAGGTGGTTATGCTGGCGGACAGGCCGAATATATGAGGGTCCCTTACGGGAATTTCACCCCATTTAAGATTCCGGAAAACTGTGAAGTAGAAGATGAGAAACTTGTACTAATGGCTGATGCTGCTTCAACCGCCTACTGGTCTGTTGACCATGCGGGGGTGAAGGAGGGTGATACTGTCATTATACTAGGCTGTGGCCCAGTGGGCTTACTGGCACAAAAATTTGCCTGGTATAAAGGCGCTAAGCGGGTTATTGCTGTTGATTATATTGATTACCGTTTACAGCATGCGAAACGCACAAACAAGGTTGAAATTGTCAATTTTGAACAGCATGAAAACACGGGTCAATACCTGAAAGAAATCACCAAAGGCGGAGCCGATATTGTTATTGATGCAGTAGGAATGGATGGCAAGTGGACACCCATGGAGTTTCTGGCAAGCGGCCTAAAGCTTCATGGCGGAGCAATGGGAGCCATTGTAATCGCCAGTCAGGCAGTCCGGAAAGGCGGTACCATTCAAATTACCGGCGTATACGGCGGCCGCTATAACGGTTTCCCATTAGGTGATATATTCCAGCGAAATGTCGACATTAAATCAGGTCAGGCCCCAGTTATTCCTTATATGCCTTTCCTATACGATTTATTTTCTTCTGGCAAAGTCGACCCTAGTGACGTTGTCACCCATGTTCTTCCATTAGATCAGGCCAAGCATGGTTATGAAGTTTTTGATACAAAAATGGAAGACTGTATTAAAGTTGTGTTAAAACCATAATAAAACAAATACCCAGTTCAAGTACTTTAAAGTTAATGGCTGGGTTTTTGTTTGTCACTGATACATTTGAACGCCTCATAGGAGAGAATCAACAGTGGTTGTATCGTATGTTTAATGCAATAAAAAATCAACTGCAATTAAACAGCTGATTTTTCACTTCAATATATTACACAGGAAGATTTTCAACCTGCCCTTCAGTTGAAGAAGAAAAGCCGGCTGTCACTGTTTCCTTTTCACACCCAAGTTATGATTGTCGTACAGGATGAAAAGAAACTTTTTTCTACTTAACAGCTGATCGATCCTCAGATTCCTTTTCCAATACATTCTCAATATAATCTTTTCCCCATTCATACATAGCCTCTATAATCGGTAAAAGTCTTTTTCCATGCTCAGTCAGTGAATATTCAACTTTCGGCGGAACTACAGGGTAAACTTCACGATGTACTATTAAATGATCTTCAAGTTCGCGTAATTGATTAACAAGCATTCTTTGGGTAATACCCGGCATAAGGGATTTTAATTCACCAAATCGTTTTGTTCCTTCTTTGCCTAGATGCCATAAAATCAACAATTTCCATTTACCACCAATCACTGAAAGTGTTAATTCTTTTTCACAGTTGAAAGTTTTCTCTCCTAAATTCGGCATTCACTTCACCTCCCCTCTTATTTTATCCAATAGTATACTTTTTAGCACTATATAGGATACAAGTGCGTACTTTTTATTTCGGAATATACTCAGTATACTAACTAACGTGCTAGTGAGTAAATAGCTTTTCAAAAGGAAACATTTGCAAATGTCGAATGACAGCCCCTTAGCCATAAACATTCGATAAGGAGCGAATATAAATCTCAAATAGATAGTTTAGATAATCCCAAACCCGTTTGGGGGAATCCCCAAGCGTTCTTCAACTTTTTAGAATCCAAATTTGTGATCAGAACGGCGTATTTTGATCTTAGGAGGATAATTTTATGACTAGAAACTTATATGATCCTAAAACCGGTGGTGGAGTTGTATCAGAAGGTTTAAGGCAGGTACCTTATTTTGCTGAAGAATAGACTGTAACGCTTCATCCATAATTGAGTCAACAACAATGATTACTAAACGTTTAGAAGAGAGTTGCTGAGGCTGATTGAGCTGATTGGGAAGTTTATTGGGTGATTTTATTAAATAAAAGAGACGATTTCTCCTACTACTAGTAAGATTAATAAATATAAACGACACATTACTATCAATACAGATTTTCCAACCCCTAACAAAGTGTTTACTTAGCAAATAGTTCCTATTCACAGTAGCTCTTTTCGTCTTTGGCGGAAAAAAGGAGCTGTTAGGCCTTTTACTATTTGTTTCCCATCAAAATAAGTATTATTATTCGTGGGCATATAATATCAACTGAAAGTCAGGCGGTCGCTTAGTATATAGCAGTACAAAGTGCATTCGGTAATTTCTTAAGAACGAAGAAATGTTTTTTTATATTAACGAACTAATCATTTCAAAAATCAGAATTTTCAGTTAAAATAATACATGATGGAAACATATTATTTTTTACAACTTGGATAAATTGAAGGAATCAAAGGGGGGGATAGCTGAAACATGGAGCAGACTCAAAAGAATGTGTGGAAATTTTTCACAACATTTGATTGAAACTAACGCTTTGGGAATTTTCGTCCAAAAAACTGTACGCACTGAGTGACGATGGCAATCATTCACTACATTGAAGCCTTATACAAAGCTGCAAGATTGTTACATAAATCGTAAGGCTAATCCATTATGCAAGAAGGAATGATCGTGCTTTGAAGCACAAAACAATTAAAAGTGTTACATGGTCCTAAAGAGCTTCGCAGGGACCTACTTTGGACTGAGACCGATTGAAGGAATGTGGGCATACAATAAAATTCAAAGGAGGCACTTATATGACGGAGCATATCCTGAAAACCTTGAAAGACAAAGGCTTAACCGTACCTGAACACCACATTGGCCTTTTAACAGCACAGTGGGAAGCCTTCCAGCAAATGAAAAAGAATTTGGATCAAGCCAATGGCGCTGCTTATGACATTGGCCTAAAACATGTACCCGGAGGTGACCAATCATGAATCAGGAATTGCCAGCAAAATCGATTCAGGAATTATCTCCCTTATTGCGCGATAAGCAGATATCACCAGTCGAACTTGCCAATGCTGTCTTGACCAAGGCAGAATCAAATAATGAACAGGTCAACGCGTATATTGAAATCGATCGGGAAAAAGCGATCCAGGAAGCCGCTAGGGCAGAAAGCGAGATTATGAATGGCGATTATCGAGGCCCTCTTCACGGCATCCCAATGGCCTTAAAGGACATCCTGTACTTCAAGGGAGAGAGAGTGACTCTCGGGTCGAAAATCCATCAAGACTTCGTTCCTGACTATGATGCAACTGTTGTATCCAAATTGAAACAAGAAGGCGTTGTTTTCACCGGCAAACTGAACATGCATGAATACGCTTGGGGTGCAACCACAACGAATCCCCATTTTGGCGCCTGCCATAACCCTTGGGACCTCACCAAGATTCCAGGCGGTTCGAGCGGCGGTTCGGGTGCTGCAGTTGCTGCCGACATGACCATCGCTTCCCTTGGAACAGACACGGGAGGCTCCATTCGAATCCCTGCTTCAGCATGTGGGATCATCGGCCTGAAGCCGACTCATGGAAGAATAAGCAAATATGGCTGCTTCCCTTTATCATGGTCTCTAGACCATATTGGTCCAATGACAAAAACCGTTTACGATGCTGCCTTGCTTCTTGAAACTCTTTCAGGTTATGACCCTCAAGACCCGACTTCAGTCAATACTCCATCAAAGAACTTTACATCCTTATTATCCGAAAACCTAAACGGCACCGTGATTGGCATCAATGAAGAATATTTCTTCAAAAACGTTGATAAAAAAGTCGAGGATACAGTACGAGGAGCCATACATGTACTTGAAAGATTAGGTGCCAGGATTGAAACAGTCAAACTTCCGGCTCTGCAATTCTCTGAATTTGCCGAACTGGTCACGATCACTTCAGAAGCCAGCGCAATCCACCATGACAACCTGGTCAAACAGCCAGCGAACTTCGGGGATGATGTCCGCTTCCTATTGGAGTTCGGCGAGCTGATCTCATCGGTAGATTACCTGAAGGCCCAGCAAATCCGCCGCCAATTGGACAATGATTTCGCCAAAGTTTTTGAGGGCATTGATGTGCTGATCACACCGACACTCCCATTCCTTCCTAATAATATTGGCGAGAGTACGGTAAGCATCAATGGCAAACAATTGAGTTTCCTTGACGAGGTTATCCGGTTCACCGGCCCTGGAAATCTGACCGGGCTTCCGGCTATAAGCATTCCTTGCGGGATCCAGGATGGACTGCCTGTAGGACTGCAAATCATGGGGCCGGCTTTCAAGGAGGAAAATGTATTGAATGTGGCCTATGCGTTGGAAAAGACAAATCCCTTAAAGGGGAGGAAACCAGCATTGTCAGGAGCAATCCCTCTATAGGTTTCCTATGCTACTGGATGATTATACTTTTAATGGAGGCCTTTAGCATGGGGCACATAAGCGTTCAATGGTGATAAATTATCTGAATCTGACAGTAATATTGGCAAATAAAAAGGAAAGCTCACTTATTGCGTGAGCTTTCCTTTATGTTACATTCAACTGGCAAATCTTGTTCAAAGTTTCGCTTCCCAGCTTGACCGGCACCACATCCATCAACACGTTGGATAGTGAACAAGATTGTTTTCTTAAAAGGCTCGGGGACAACTAAAACAGCTGTCTTTATACTATTTTTTGTATTACTAAATGAATAATGATTAAATGAACTATAAGTTAAGACAATAAAATTAGTTAGACTCAACGTTAGATGTCAAAAAGCTTATTGGACTATCCTATGACTTAAAAGAAAGAAGAAATAACTGAGTGTTTTTTGATAACACATAAAAAGGAACATTTTTCAATGGATGAAAACCAATATATTCAGAAGGAATCGAAGGAACGTTTAAAGAGCAGGATAGAAGCTGCAGCCAAAAGAAGAAAAGCAGAATTAGTCATTAAGAACGGTAAAATTATCGATGTATTCAATCAGGGTATAATTGAAGCTGACATTGCTATCCAAGACGGTGTCTTTGTAGGCATTGGTGAATATGACGGCGAACAAATTATTGATGCAAAAGGAAAATATATTTGTCCTTCATTTATCGATAGCCACGTACATATCGAATCCTCCATGGTTACACCAAAGGAATTTGCTAAGGCCGTGTTGCCTCACGGTGTGACAACGATTATCGCCGATCCTCATGAAATCGCGAATGTTGCAGGGGCTGAGGGGATTCAATATATGTTGGATAGTTCGGAAAATCTCCCCCTAAATCTATACATCATGGTACCTTCATGTGTACCAGCAACACCTTTTGAACATGCTGTTGCAGTTTTAACTGCAGAAGATTTAGCTCCATTTTATAACCATCCAAGAGTTTTAGGCCTGGGTGAGGTTATGGATTTTCCTTCTGTCTCCCATGCAGAGGAAAGTATGTTAAAAAAACTAGAAGCTGCCAGGGCACGAGGAGTTAAAATAGATGGTCATGCTGCAGGATTAGATCAAGATGCCATTAATGTCTATACGACCGCAGGAATCAAAACGGATCATGAAGCTATATCTGTTAGTGAAGCCAAGGACCGTCTGCAAAGAGGAATGTACCTGATCATTAGACAAGGATCAGTAGCTAAAGACTTGCTTACAATTGATTGATGTAGTTACGGATAAAAATGCCCGGCGCTGTTTATTTGGAACAGATGATAAACATTTAGATGACTTACTGTACGAAGGAAGTATAAACCACAATGTAAAAATGGCTATTCAACATGGAGTGGATCCCATTACCGCGATCCAAATGGCTTCATTTAGTGCTGCAGAATGTTATGGATTGCAGAACAAGGGGGCAATTGCTCCAGGGTATGATGCAGATTTTTTACTGTTAACAGATTTAACTCAGGTTGAAATCGAGGAAGTCTATTCAGCTGGAAAAATAATTGCCCAAAACGGTAAATACCTAGATCAGGATGGTTATGAAGTAAAGCCAGGCCAATCGTTACTGAGCAGTATTAAAATGGAGGAGGTTACTTCAGAACAGCTGCAAATCCAGCTGGAGGAAAGTAACTCGGCTCATGTTATTGAAATCATCCCAAATAGTTTAGTCACGAAACACCTGGTAGAAAAGGTTGAAGTTATAAATAAGTGCTTCCAGCCTTCAATCGAGCGGGACCAGCTGAAGCTCGCCGTTATCGAGAGGCATCACAGGACCGGACATATAGGCTTAGGAATCGTAAAGGGATTAGGTATGCAAAAGGGTGCACTCGCAACTACCATTGCTCATGACTCGCATAATATTATTACAGCTGGAACGAATGACAAGGATATGTTATTTGCAATAGAAACGATAAAAAAGATGGGCGGAGGATTAGTAATTGTCGAAAGTGAAAAAGTAATCGCCTCTTTAGCCTTGCCAATTGCAGGCTTAATATCTGGTGAGCCAGCCGAAAAGGTATACAGCGAGTTACTCAAACTGAAAAAAGGATTAAAATTTATAGAGGCATCAAAAGAATTCAACCCTTTCCTGACCCTTTCTTTCTTGGCACTTCCTGTTATTCCTGACCTAAAATTAACAGACATGGGCTTATTTGATGTTAAAAAATTCACGCATATCCAGTACAAGCTTAAGATACACTAAAAGACCCCCTTTGGCACTAACCAAAGGAGGTTTTTTTATTTCAGCTTATTCTGGAAGCAACGGGAACCGTCCCCTTATGCATCAAACACTCGCAACTGTTCCACTGATGGTTTTCTCGTGAAAGCACTGACTAGTGTAATCGTTAATAATGAGACTATCAGCGACGGAACCATTGGAGGTAGTCCAAAAGGCTGGTTTAAAATATACCATATAAGGGCAGTTCCTCCCCCTCCCAAGATACTTAAAAATCCGGCTGTTGCTGTTGCCCCTTTCCACATGAATCCTACATACATTGGAATGAGCAGGCCTGCTGTGTACATAGTATAGGCAAACACAATGGCTGTAACAATACTTGGCATCAGGAAGGCAAGCAGGAAACTAAGAGCCGCAAATACAGCAACAGCGATTTGGCCTGCCCTGCGAAGCTCTATACTCGAAACCTCCCGTTTCATCAATTGCTGATAAAAGTCCCGGGTAAAATTGATACTGGCACTTAGCAGGATGGAATTGGTAGATGTTACGATTGCAGCTAAGACAACAGCCAGCAACAGTCCGCCAACGAAAGGCGGCAGTACGGATGTTACAATCATAGCAAACACTTGATCGGGAACTACATCGGGACCCAGGATTCCTCTTCCCCCGTAACCTAAGCCAGCTGCACACAAGTAGCCGAAAAACGCCAGGGGCATGACCCAAAATAGTCCCTTTTTTGCCGTCTTGCTGTCTTTAGCAGAAAAGATGCTGGAAAATATCATCGATTGTGATACCGCGCATGTCCCGAAAGTGGCAATCGCCATATTAAAAACACCCAAACCGTCTGTTTTCGCCATTACCTGAAAATAGTCATCCGGAAGAGATTGAAAAACCATACTGACGCCGCCTCCCGTATAATAGAGGACTCCGACTCCCGTCATCAAGCCGCCAAAGATAAGGAATGCCTGCAGACTATCCGTGATGGCGACTCCTTTCCTGCCTCCAAAATAGGAAATCAATGTAAAGGATACAACACTAATGAGCATCGCAGGCAGCCGGTCCAATCCGATGAACGTCACCAAGATTCCGGTCATCGCAAGTATTTGCACCGTGATAACAGCAATATCCCCAATGATGATCATAAATCCACTTACATATCGGGACCGCTGGTCGTAACGCATCGCCAGCATATCAGGGACCGTAAACTGCTCCGCTTTCCGGAATTTTTCTGCCAGCACTAAACCTGCTGCCATAATCCCTAATAGTGCACCGATCCCGCTAAACCACCAATCAATCCCCATGAGATAAAAACTTCCCGTCCAGCCGACAACGGTCGCACCGCCGATGAAAGTTGCAAATAACGTACCGACTAATACCGGCAGACTAAGACTTCGGCCCGCCAGTGCAAAGTCTTCCACCCCACTGACATAGCGTTTGAAATAGATCCCGATCCCCACAATACACACTAAATAAATTAATATAGCAGCTGTAAACATACCCTTCCTCCTCAGATTATCATGTTGAAATCTTTTTTAGATTTTCACAACGGCATCCAATGGATAAATGGGCCGTTGAAGCTTTTTGAAATCGAATGTGGTAAAGTCCATTGTCGTAAGTCCAGGAGAATCTACTGTGATAATCTCCTTGCTTAAAGGCTCAAAGGCTGCTCTGAAGTGCTGGCTTGACTTAAGTGCAACAATTTTATATTTGGAGATATCGATTCCATGAAGCAAAAATACCTGTTCATCCAATACCTGTGATTTTACGGAACAGACAATGATATCCACTCCGCCGACTTGCAGCCTTACCGTTTTTCCAAGGTTTACGCGTAATCCGCCCCACATTGGAGAAGACTGGATAAATTGACCATCTGTCAAACTTTTCACATAGGCAGTGATTGCAATCGGCTTGCCATGCAAGGAGTCGGTTTTTCCTCCGAGCTCAACTTTGATCATTGAACCCACTCCAGCTTCATGAGCAATCTGGACAACTTCCTTATCATATATGTAGCCAAAGCAGGCGTTCTCCAAGTTCATCTCGAGCATCGTTCTTAGCAGGTATGTCCCATCGCCAGGAGTTCCGCCGCCGGGATTATCGGAGGTCTCGTTGATCACGATTGGGTTTCCGTTTACCCTTAATGCCTTTTCGATGCCTTCTTTTGGAGCGAGTGCTGGCGGAAAAAACTGCTCTTTTCTTTCCATAATCGTTTCCGCAATGCTATTAGAAATGTTTTCGGCAAGCTCAGTGTCATTATTGGTGATTGTTAAAATCCCCACGCCGACATCTGCGGTATCGGTGTATGGAAACCCATGAAAGAAGGTACAGTCAATGACATTCGGATCTTTCTCCCATTGCCAGCATAATTCATTTATATCTTTGGCTGGAGACAGATTCGTGGTTGAGGTAGGAATGATAAGCGGCAATTTAGCAAGACTCATAACAGGCTGAATTTCTTTCTGGACCACCCTGACAGCAACATCAATAGCTTCCTTTCCGCGTTCATAGGAATCAGTATGAGGATAGTAGTTAACCCCTAATAATACATCCGCTTCCTTGACCATCTTTTCAGTCAGATTGGCATGCAGGTCCAATGTACAAATGATTGGGATGGAATAGCCGACTACCTTTCGCAATTCATGTAAAAGATCGCCTTCCATATCATCGCTTCCATCGACAACGCCTGCACCATGAAGACTTAAGCAAATCGCATCAGCTTGTTCTCCCTCTATCCGCTTAAAAAGCTCGTCCTTTAGTTCTTCATACGTTTTGCGGTTAATGAGGCCAGAAGGATAGGCCATCGCAGAAAAACTGGGAACGACGCCGATTTCGAGTTCTTCAGCCCGGTCAATTATGCCTCCCAGATAGTCCCTGACTTTCCGGTGCTTTTGGAGGATTTCATCTCCACTGCACCACTCCCATAGCTGGAATGTCTCTTTCGTTGTTTCATCAGAAGCAAAGGTATTTGTCTCATGTGTGACTTGGCCTACGATAATCTTCATTCTGTTCACTCACCTCTTATGTATATTTAGTAAATTCTTTCATTCTGGCTAGATGGAATCGATGCCTAATATTTTCATATCTACTATCGAGCTGGATTCAGTCAATACAAAATTTTTAAAAAATTCACCCTAAAAGAGAAAAAGAGAATCCTCTCTTCTCATTAAGAATAGCTTTTTTCCGAAACCGTAAATTGCTTGATTGCTTCCATATTCGGCTCATATCCTAGTCCCGGTTTCTCTGGAACTTTAATCATTCCATTGTCAACGGTGACTTCGGGTTGAATTAGATCTCTGTCCCAATAACGGGACGACGCTGCTGTATCGCCTGGCATCACAAAGTTGGACAAGGTCGTTAAGGCAATATTGTGGGCCCGGCCAATTCCGGATTCAAGCATGCCGCCGCACCATACAGGAATACCGCGCTCCTGACAAAGGTCGTGAATTCGCCTCGACTCTGTCAGCCCGCCAACACGGCCAATTTTGATATTAATAATCTTGCAGGCTCCCAGCTCGATCGCCTTTCTCGCATCCTCATAGGAATGAATGCTTTCATCCAGACAAACTGGGGTTTTAATTTCTTTTTGTAGCACGGCATGGTCGATAATATCGTCTGATGCAAGTGGCTGTTCAATCATCATCAAGTTGAATTGATCCAGCTGCTTTAATAAATCAATATCTTTCAGCCGGTAGGCGGAGTTGGCATCAGCCATAAGCGGAACTTCCGGGAAATGCTTTCGGACTTTCCTTATAACGTCCACATCCCAGCCTGGTTTGATTTTCACTTTCATTCGCTTATAGCCTTCAGTCACATACTCATCAATGAGGTTGAGCAAATCAACGACCGTATTCTGGATGCCGATGCTGATTCCCACCTCAATCTCGCTGCCCGTACCTCCTAAAGCTGCAGCCAGCGGGATGCCCTTTTGCCTGGCATATAAATCCCATACAGCACTTTCAAAGGCTGCTTTTGCCATATTATTTTTCCGTATGTAGGATAGTGTTTCTGACACTTCATCGGGATGGCTCATTTCCTTGTTTAATAGATTCGGAATGATGAAATCCTCAAGCATATGCCAGTTCGTTTTCAATGTTTCTTCATTGTACCAGGGTGAATGGAAGGCAACGGATTCGCCCCACCCGCTCACTCCATTTTCATCCTTCGCTTCCAATAAGAGAAACTCCTTATCCTGGAACGTTCCGAAGCTTGTTGTAAAAGGAGATTTCATTCTCATTTTCATATGGCGCAATACCACTTCTGTGACTTTCAAATCTGTTCCCACCTTTTCTGCTTGAGTTGAAGTTCGTGTCTTTGAACCAATACATAATAATGCACGAGTCCTTCTTTTCCTTTTATAAAATCAACCAGTGCATAGCCTTGGGAAAATAATGTCTGGAGGATCTCTCTTGTTTTATAGCGCCAGTCCCTGGCCAATTCATAATTTTGGCTCTTAATAGTTTGGAAGTTTGCCGGAATCGGGACAAGCACCGGGTCACTTGCTCCCTCCCAACCTGTACTTAGGAGAACTGGAAAGCTGTCATCCGACACGCCCCATTTAAACGGATTTAGCGCAGACTCCGCTTCAACCTGCAATGATTCCTTCACATGAAAACTATTAATCCACCATTCTACCTTTAACCGGTCTGTTGGGAGTCCATGGTTCAAGCTGTCCTCCATATCTCCATAGCAATTTTCGACATAGGTAGAGCAAATGGCGTGCAGCTTGGAAAGATTCAAGTAGGCATTACGGCTTTCAAGCGGATCAAATGTCCATGTGATCAAGTCGTAGCCCATTTCTGAAGCGCTCTCTTTCTGCTTCTGTTTAAGCAGTGCGCCCAATCCTTTATCCCTGTGGTCCGGATGAATGCCAAGCATATGGGAGCAAAGATAGCTTTTGCCTTTGTCAAAACCGGCAAACCCGTAATTGAAGCCAATCATCAGTTCATTGTCATAAAAAGCCCCCAGCAGCAGGCCGCCGTTCTGGGCTGCTGTTATGGTTTGATGAATGGGAAGCGGAGGCATATTCCAAATTTCCCGCTCCAATTTTTGGATAAACTTCAGATCTGAAGCTGTCTTGAGAACCCTTACCTCAATGACACTTGTCACCACTCCGCCTCCTCTCCGTCCAGTGTATACATTACCGTCCGGGCTAAGATTTCGATTCCCGAGTAAATTGCTTCGCGGTTGAATGTCATGTTCGGATGATGAAGCCCTGGCTGCAAATCGCAGCCTAATCCAAGCATCGTTGCTTTTATGTTCGGTTTCTTCAGCGTGTAAAAATGGAAATCTTCTCCGCCTGAGGTAACGATCGGGTCCTTCAGCTGATTTTCACCAAGACCATCGATAATGGCGTTTTCCATAAAGCGCCGTGCTTCCTCGTCTACCTCTGCAGCGGCAACATGCGCTTTCATCTCCAGCGAAATCTTTACTCCATGCAATTTTGACAAGTATTCCGCAATCTCCTCGATTTTTTCGGTCAGTGCAGCGATCACTTCATTGGTTTGAGCCCGCAGATCGAGGCTGAACGAGGCTTTGCCAGGTATGATGTTGCCTGAGTCACTGCCTGCATGGAATTTTGTCATTTTCGCTGTGTATGGGACCATCGGATCCAGATGGATGTTCTTCATTTCATGGATAAACGATGCTCCAATCTCGATCGCATTCTGTCCAAGATGCGGACGAGCTCCATGGGCATCTTCCCCGATGATTTCACCGGCCAGGAATGTGGCGGCTCCGTGGTATATGGCGGCCGATGCCTCCCCATGCCGCATCTCCTGAATAGGCCTGAGATGAACACCGTATAGATAATCGACGTCATCCACAACGCCAAGCTCAACCAGCCGCAGTGCGCCTGTCCCCTTTTCCTCAGCCGGCTGAAAAATGAATTTCACTTTCCCTTTCGAAGGAAAGCCTGCTTTTTGAAGAAGTAGTATCGCTCCTAGCACCATGCTCATATGGGCATCATGCCCGCAGGAATGATTGGCCTGGAACTTGCCTTCCACCTCCTGCCAAAGTGCATCCATATCTGTTCTCACCGCCACACAGGGGCTGCCTTTCCCAATTTCGGCAACAAGACCCGGACACTCGCCAAACAGCTGGACATTAAATCCCCTGCCTTCCAGGAATGCCTGTAAATAATCTGTCGTCTTATATTCCTGCCAGCTGATCTCCGGATTTTCATGCAGATGGTTATAGACTTCGTCAATGGTCTGTTTTAACTCTTCGATGTAGTGTTTCAATCCATCTTCCCTCCCGGCTTGATAAAAAAGTGGTTGCTATCCAGTCTTTCATATTGTTCCTTCCTTTTTTGGAATCGGTCCTGATCCTTGACGGATACACCAGCGATGACCGCATTCAAAAATGAGAACAGTGCTGGTGCCGCATCAATTGTCGATTTCTCTGATGAATGGATATGAAAAAGCAAGTCTGCATGCTCCTTGATCGGCGCAATGCTGGAGTCCGTTATCCCGATCACAAAAGCTCCCTGCTTTCTCGCCAATTCCGCAAGCTTGATTGTGTCCTTCACATAGCGGTCAAATGAAATCGCAATAAACGTCGATCCTTCATCCATTTCATTAATGGTTAACAGCAAATCATCCGTATCCG
Organism: Mesobacillus maritimus; assembly: GCF_023715205.1. Taxonomy (GTDB): domain Bacteria; phylum Bacillota; class Bacilli; order Bacillales; family Cytobacillaceae; genus Mesobacillus_B; species Mesobacillus_B maritimus_C. Next base: position 60,354 of record NZ_JAMBNR010000014.1, on the reverse strand, counting down.
GGCGGATCAGCTTTGTATCCCCCCGGACAACTCCCAATGTAAACGCGAGCCAGCTTGCTGCCGAAAAAGACGACCGTAAACCAGACACATACATTTTATCTGTCTCGATCAGACGATCCACAAAAGCTTCAAAATCTTCCTCATGGATATTCTGGATGGTTTCTTGAATATGGATGTAATCCTTCTCCATCACACTTGCAAAGAATTTTGGCTTCTCCGCAAGTTCCACCTTGCTTGTGAAATACTGGCCAAGCGTGCTATTGCCTTGCAGAAGCTGCTCACGAACCACCTTTTGCAGCTGGGAAAACCCGGAAAGATGAATCGAATAGCAAAAGCGGATCACCGTTGTCTCACTGACACCGATTATCTTCCCAATCTCCCCCGCCGACTTCACCGCAAAATCTTTTGAATGATCCAGCAGATACATAGCTACCTTCTGCTGGCCTTTAGAGAGCTTATTAAACTCTTTTTCTATCGTTTCTTTTAAAATCATCTGGTTTCACCTACAAAAATGAAGTTTGTGCTGTATTTTTATCAATTATGAAGTTTAAAATTCATTTTTTATAAAATTAACATATTTTTCTGAATAAAACAAGAAGCATGAGGAGATTTTTCTGTTTCCAAAGGAAGTTGTGAAGACCGTTCCCCTGTTTTTTACAAATTGAAAACTGGAAAATTGAAACCCCATAGGCTAAAACCGCGACTTCTTTCTTCTCTGGCAATCAAAAATTTAGCGGGTTTGGGTGGAAACCCAAGAAATATAAAAAGGCACAACGAGCTTGATTAAAGCTCGTTATGCCTTTTTTCTTACAAAACTTCCGAATGTCCGATATAAAAACCGTCCTGTCGCTTCTTCGCTGATTATCCAGCTCACATCACAAACCCTCCATCGACATACAAAGTCTGCCCTGTCATAAACTGGCTCCAATCGGAGGCAAGAAATAGTACTGGTCCAGCGATATCTTCAGGGCTGGCAATTCTTCTCAAAGGGGTTTGGGCGATGATCATTTCCTTAAGTTCTTCCTTTGTCGTTCTGCTGGCGTCTGTAGGATAGACAAGACCGGGTGCCACACAATTGACCCTTATTCCAAAAGATCCTGTTTCTGCAGCCAGATTCCTGCTATAGCCCATAAGAGCAGTTTTGGCCGTATTGTATTCATGATACGGAACGATCGGCCTTTCGACCAGGTTGCTGATCACATTTACGATGCTTCCCTGGCTTTGCTTTTTCATGAGCGGCAGAACGGCCTGGCACATATAATGAGCCGAACGGACAGCGCCGTCAATTTGCGCCTGGTAGTCGTCCCACTTTAATTCCGAAGCCAGCTTGCGCTGCTCGGGATCAAAGTGAAAAGGGCGAAAGGCGTTATTGACAACTACATCTATTTTCCCTGTTTCCAGCACTACCTGTTCCACCATTTCATTTACTGCTGCTTCTGAAGTCACATCTCCCTGGACGGCCCAGCCGTCGCCGCCAAGCGCAATGCATTCTGAAGCCACTTGTTTTGCCTTTTCTCCATTTTGGAGGTAATTGACGATGACAAGGGCGCCCTCTTTGGCAAAAGCTCGAGCAATGGCCGCTCCAATCCCGCGGCTCGCTCCAGTTACCAGAACCACTTTTCCTTCAAATTTTTTCACTTTTTTATTTCCTCCAACAGCTCTTCCGTGACAACATTCTCCAGATCAAGCTTATTCTTTACGAGGCCCAGCTGCTGGTATGTGTCGGCCCCTTCCTGCAAGATGGCTGGATCAAGTGTACCTAATCCCCGTTTATCTGTATCAGGTGAAACACTGGAAGCATTGCGCAGTTTGATGATTTCCAGATTCTGTTTTTCGTCTTTGCCGTCAATCGCATATTTTTTCGCAAGCGCAGCTGCTTCTTCGGGATTTTCAAGCATCCATTGTGCACTGTCACGATAAGCGGACAAAAATGCCTTGAGCTCGGCTCTTTTTTCTTCGTAAGTTTCCTCGGTGACAACAAATACATCGCTTGGCACATTCAAGTAATCTTTTATCTCCATGACATTCACTTCGCCCAGTCCTTTTTGTTTGCCAAGAAATAAACCTGTATCGGTAGCCGCTGTTGCATCTACCTGGCCCTGCATGAGCGGCGCAAAGTTCAGGAGGCCGGTTTCAACGATCCTGACATCTTTTTCAGAAAGCCCTGCATTATGCAGAAGGACCAATAAATTTTGGCGGGTTCCGCTTGACAGGCTGTAAACGCCAATCGTTTTTCCTTTTAGGTCTTCCGGCTTGGTAATATTGCTTTCTTTCAGCGATACAACGTTAAAAACATTTTGCGGATAAATATTGTAAATCACTTTTAGCTTTGCCCCCTGGTCCAAGGCAAAGTAAATGGAGCCTGGATCGGTAAAGGCGATGTCGGCTTGTCCGGAAAGAATGTTTTTGATGGCATCCCCGCCGCCGGCTCCGGGTATCACTTCCACATCAATCCCTTTCTCTTTAAAAAAACCTTTTTGTTCATCTACGAGCATATTCGTTTGTTCAGTAATAAGCTGGCTCCAGTTGGCGACCGTAATTGGTATTAATTCTTCTTTTTCTGGTGCGGAGCTTCCCTCTTCTTTCGCCCCGCATGCCACAACAATCATAAGAAGGATAGCGGCGATGAATAAACCTTTTAACTTCATGTTTTAATTCTCCTTTTTATATGGTATTGTCCATCTTTTCTCAAACAAAGAAATGACTAAATATAGAATGATTCCCATTCCCGTTAACAGAATGATGGCGGCAAACATGAGCGGTGTATCCATCATCCCCTGGGAAGCAATGATCAGCGTTCCCAATCCCTGGCTGCCTCCAATGAACTCTCCGACGACCGCTCCCACTACAGCCAACACGACGGACACTCTCAGCCCGGCTAAAATTCCCGGCAAGCCGGCAGGAATTTTCAAATGAACAAGTGTCTGCAGCCGTGAAGCCCCCAGCATCCGGAACAATTCCTGCTTTTGCTTGTCGCTGGACCGGATGGCGGTAATGGTATTTTCGAGCAGCGGGAAAAAACATACCAAAGCAGTGATGACAACTTTTGACGTCATGCCAAACCCAAACCAAAGGATGAACAGCGGAGCGAGGGCCAGCTTTGGAACAGCCTGGCTTGCAATGATATAAGGGGACAGAAGCTTCCGTAAAAATGTGACCTCTCCCATGAGGATGCCAATGACAAATCCCAAACCTCCCCCAAAAAGCAGCCCAAGCAGCACCTCTGAAGCTGTCCGGATGATATGCGGCGTAAAATAGCCGCTCACCATTCCTTCCCAAAGGGCAGACCCGATAACAGAAGGTGCCGGCAGCACAAGCTCTGACATTGTTCCAGCCGCCATTTCCCAGATCCCTAGCAATAAAACCAGCAATAAAAACGAAAACAGCGGCATTTTATTCATGACTGGTTTCCGCCCATTACTTGCCGTAATCTGTAACATAGTTCATTGAAATAAGAATCATACCTCATTTCCATCCTGCGTGGCCGTTCAAGCTCAACCTTTGACTGATAGACCATTTCTCCTTCTGCCATGACACCGACCGCATCGGCTAAATAGACAGCTTCTGAAATATCATGGGTAATAAAGAGAACCGTCATATTGTATCTCCTGCACATCCGCAAAAGATCGTCCTGCAGCTCATCTCTTGTAATAGCATCAAGGGCGGCGAAGGGTTCATCCATAAACAATAAAGAAGGCCTTTGAACAAGCGCTCTCACAATGGCGGCTCGGCTCTGCTGCCCGCCTGATAACTGCAGCGGGTATCGATCCGAAAACGAGGCCAGCCCAACTAGCTCCAATAGCTCCAAAGCCTGCGTCCGGTCTTCTTCCGTGAGTTTTCGTTTCAGCGAAATCGGGAGCAGCACATTATCCATTACTGTTTTCCATTCCAATAATGTGGGAGATTGAAACACGAATCCGCAATCCGGGGAAGGCTTTACCACTTCGCTCCCTTCAAGATGAATCCTGCCTTTATCGGTTTGCAGCAAACCGGCGGCAAGCTTTAACAAGGTGGTTTTTCCGCAGCCGCTTTTACCAATTAAACAATGAAACTCCCCTTTGTTCATTCCCCAGTTAACATTATGAAGCACAGGATTTTTCCCGCGATAACTATAGGTCACATCTTCGATTGTCAAAAAACTCATTCCAAAACCTCCTAATCTACATAAGGAGCAAAACGTTCACTATCCTCTTCGGCCGAACCTTCAATATCAACCATGCTGATTAAATCCAGCAGATTGAAGCGGCCGTCATGATGCCAGCCCGCTTCAGGCGAGGTCATCCTTCCTAAAGCGGAAATCCGCGTCACTCCAATTCCTCCCAATAACTCTGCCCACTTGAAAAGTTCCTTTGGGCTTGCTGCCATTCCAACCGTCTGAAGATAAGAACGGTAAGGCTGGATCAAAGGAAGCAGGTCTTCCACCTTATCAAACGAAATGACTCGAATCATCCGGTTCAAAGGGCTTGGCGTAAAGTCGGCATCCTGCTCCTCGCAGACAACAGCCCACTCATTGGCCGAATGTCCAAGCACCGCCTTGCCTCTAGTGGAAAAAAGGCTCATTTCTTCTTTCTGCCGCCAGGAGCCGAGGGAAGAGGATTCTTCCATGGTCAGCCTTCGCCGCGGGTACCGTTTGCCAAGGTTGTCCAGCTCGGCTGCGATATAACGGGCAAACTCGCCTGGGGACACTTTGCCGCCGGTTTGAACATAAAAAAGATGGGGTGAATAACAGCCCTGCTGGTCATAGCGAACCACATCCATGGCAGCCTGATGGGCGGTTTTCCATGCCTTTTGTGAGTCAAGGGCCGCATTGGAGACAATTCCAAAGCTCACTTTATGGCCAAATGGGAGAAAGCGGGTGGTAATTGGAATCCGGCTTTTAAGTGACTCCAGCGCCTGATTGCCTCCATACCCGATAACGAGGTCCGATTGTTGAAATACCAATTTTTCGCGCTGTTCATCTCCGCCTTTCCACCACACAACCGCAAAGCAATTCGCAAGCATTGGTTCCACCTCGACTAACAGGCGCGCAAACCAGCCGGCAAACAGCGGCTCGGCACTTGAAACTTTCCCGAGGTTCCCCCCCTTTACCAACAGACCGCACACAAAACTCCACAGCGGCAGCGCTGGGACATTCCCTGACCAGACATGGGTAGTCAGCTCAGGCCCCACCGCTTTTGAAAACCCTCCTTTTACCCGCGGCTGAAAGTCATCGAGCAATAATGGGTTTCCCAAATCTTCGGCAAGAAAACGCTGCAGCTCATGCTTGCGAAATGATTTTAAATAAGAAGTAAGCCCAAGCCGGATGATCTCTTCATCAAAGCCTGTCACATGCGGCAGCAGCTCTTCCGCTTTTTGGCGGAAGGGTGAACGGCGGTCAAGCATCTGTTCGGTTACCTTATCGATGATGTTCACCATTTCTGAAACGCTGAGTGATTTTAACACTTCGGCACTGCCCTTTTTGACCGTTTCAATGACCTTGTTCATCTGCTCGTCTGTCAGCAGCGGCACCTCCACTTCCAGATCCTTGAACTTCAGGATATTCAGCTCGAAGTCCTCTTCTCCGATATTAGGGATATAACCTGCCCGTTCCCTCATTTCGCCGGTCCCTTTGCTAATTGTATAAACTCCTCGACTGCCATCGAGCACCCTCTTGCTTCGGCTCCCTGGACTCTTCCTAATAGAAGAAATCCGCCGTCGACTTCCACTCCAAGGTCTTCGGTCAGGATTGTCGTAACCGAATTGAAATTCGCCAGATCACAATGAACTAGAACCCCGCGCTCGCCCTTTGGCACCTCTTCTCCTGTCAACGGATTGACGACTCTCGTTTTAATCCAGTGAGGCCCTGACTTGACCGACGGGACGACTTCATTTCCATTGTCATAAAATTGCGTGCTTAGCTCCGTCACTCCGTACATATTGATGCAGCGGCTTCTGTCCACGCCCAAATAAGTGGACAGCAAATAATAGAATTCATCCAATTCCAGCTCCTTTGACTGGTTTTTGTAGCCGCCTGTATCCAGGATCCGGCTTCCCTTTGGCAGTGAGAACGTCTTCCCAGCGCGTTCCAATCCCTCAAAAAGATGCACAAAGCTATAGCTTGCACCGACCAAAGCATAAGGCTCGCCCGTTTCTTCCGCCCGGCTAAGTTCCCTCAACACTCCGTCCATGTCCAGGCCGTTCCCATTTAACAGGTATTGGCTTTCTTCGGTTCCAAACTCCCCGACGGCAAGAGCGAGGTAGTGGGCCAAGGATGAATTTTGCAGTTCCTTTTCTGTCGGAAAAAGCACTCCCATCCGGATTTTCTCCCTGTCTTTCATAAATCTTTGTTTATAGTTTGCGATCATCGAAAGGTCATAGATTTGGAGGGTCGGATGATAATGCTTTCCTTTTATCCCTCTTGTCGTGCCGCTGGTCATAAACACCGCTTCCGCCGATTCCGGGTCTGCACTGCTCAAAGGAACCTCTTTAAAAGCATTAATCGGGACAAAAGGGATATCCCTCCAAGATTTCACCAGTCTCGGCGTTTTTCCTTTTTGCCTGCAAAATGCCTGGTATGGCAGATTGTTGTGATATTGATAGATAAAGATTCTCAAAGCCAGGTCATTAAAAGCTTCTTCGGACGGGGAATCCTGTTTTATAAAATGTGAAAGTTCATCGATGATCCTCAGCTGCTGATTCATCTGCTTCAAATCCTTTCTGAATAAAGTGAAATTTTCGTTCATATGAAGTTCTTTATGCCGGGGCTGAACCCTTTTCTGGACAAAATAAAATGCACTTCGCCTAAGCAAAGTGCATAAAAAAGCCTTTTATCACTCTCCCTACGCTGGCATTACCCAACAGGTTCAAACGGTCTACGGCAGATCAGCCGTACTCTCAGCCTGATTCCACAGGCTCCCGATTATGTAATGTTGTTAGTTATTATGAAAAAGTGTACCTTTTATCTAATAAGATTGCAAACACTTTAATAAATATTTCTATAGTTAAAGAACGGCCCCTATTATCACCAACTATTATATAAGCCGCCTTGACTGGTCAGGTATTCCCCATAGTTCCACGAAACAAATAAGAGGTTGTACCAGTAGCTGCGCGGTACAACCTCTTATTAGAACAAAAACTAACATTGGCATCATAACTTAAAAGTGCTTTAAGCAATATCCTGAACAAAACAGGCATCATTGAAGTAAATCACTTCGGCAAGGAATTTGCGCCCTTTGATGTTCATGAAGGCATCTTTTGCTTCTTTTTCAGTCTCAAATTCAAACATGGTTGTGTTGTTGTCATTGGAATAAACAGTGATTACCCACATAAAATATCCTCCTAAACTATTCCTCAATCGTTAACTGATATGTTTCTAAAAACTTTGTATTAAAATCCCCATTCACAAAGGCCTCATGTTCAAGCAATTTAAGATGGAAGGGAATCGTTGTTTCAATACCCGTGACAACAAACTCCTCCAGGGCGCGCTTCATTTTCTGAATCGCTTCATCCCGGTCCTTGCCCCAGACAATCAGCTTTGCCACCATTGAATCATAAAATGGTGATACGGTGTAACCGGGATAAACGGCGATGTCGATTCTTACACCAAAACCGCCCGGAGGAAGATACATCCCCACTTGGCCAGGGGAAGGCATGAAATTTTCCCTTGGGTTTTCGGCATTAATCCGGCACTCGGTTGCCCAGCCGCTGATTTGGACGTCGCTTTGGGCGAAGGAAAGCTGATGCCCCGCCGCCACTGCCAGCTGCTCCTTAATCAAGTCTACGCCGGTGACGAGCTCTGTAACCGGGTGCTCTACCTGAATACGCGTATTCATTTCCATGAAATAAAATTGGCCATGCTTGTCCAACAGAAACTCGACAGTACCAGCCCCATGATAGCAAACGGATTTGGCTGCCATAACGGCCGCTTCTCCCATTTTATTTCGAAGCTCACTATCAAGAGCCGGGGACGGCGCTTCTTCCAGCAATTTTTGATGGCGACGCTGGATGGAACAGTCCCGTTCACCGAGATGGACGATATTCCCGTATCGGTCGCCGATAATCTGAATTTCAACATGGCGCGGCTCTTCCAAATATTTCTCAAGATACACACCCGGATTGCCAAAAGCGGTTTCGGCTTCCTTTTGGGCCTGTCGGATGGCTTTTTTCAGTTCTTCCTCATCAGACGCTACTCTCATGCCCTTGCCGCCCCCGCCTGCCGTTGCTTTGACAATCACCGGAAACCCGATTTCTCTAGCCACGATCAGCGCCTCGTCCGGATCCTCAATCAATCCATCTGTACCGGGAACGGTTGGAACGCCTGCTTGTTTCATCGTGTCTCTTGCGACCGCCTTTTCACCCATCTTCCTGATCGCTTCCGGGTCAGGCCCGATAAACACGATATCCCATTTTGCACATATTTCCGCAAACTCGGTATTTTCGGCCAAAAAACCGTAGCCGGGATGGATGGCCTCCGCTTTTGCTGCTGTGGCTACAGTTATAATATTGGATATATTTAAATAGCTGTCCCTGGAAGCCGTATTGCCGATGCAATACTTCGTCCGCCAGCTTAACATGCATGGCTTCACGATCAGCTTCTGAATACACTGCAACGGTATGTATCCTCAGTTCTTTGCACGCCCTGATAACGCGGACGGCAATTTCACCGCAATTCGCAATCAGCACTTTCTTGAACATGCAGCTCTCCCTCCTTTCCTCTTAATCAACATTTTTTATAACGAATATAGGCTGACCGTATTCAATCAGCTGCCCGTCCTCTGCCAGAATTTCGACAATTTCGCCGCTCACTTCTGAGTGAATTTCATTGAACAGCTTCATTGCCTCCAGGACACAAAGGACCTGATTCTCCTCAACCTTTGTACCGACTTGCACAAATGGCTCGGCATCCGGATTGGAACGGGAATAGTAGGTGCCAACCATTGGAGCGAGAACCCGATGTTGCTCCTTGTCGGTGCTGCTGGAAGCTTCTTTATCTACTTTCTCTTTTTGCACAGCAGCTGCTGCTGATATAGATTCCTGATTTTCAGGCGTTTCTCCCACTTGAATCCGTTCGGAGGACTGCCCGCTTGCCGCTATCTTTTCCACGAGCACCTTCATTCCTTCGGCTTCAAACTTAAACCGGTCAACGGAAGATTGATCAACTGTTTTGATTAAATCTTTCATCTGATTGAGAGTCAGCATTTTACATCTCCCTTTTCATTCTTTATGCTTTTTTAACTGAAGGCCCATTTTCAGCTGTTGCATTTTTTGTTCTTGTTCCAGGTAAAGCTGCTCGGCCTCTTCGAGCGTGATTTCCTTGAAACGGGTTTTTTCGCCCGGCTTCAACTGGGCAATGAGTGGCAGATCCGCGGTTATAACTTGGGCAATTTTCGGGTATCCGCCTGTCGTCTGCCGGTCGGCAAGCAGGATAATCGGATTTCCATCTTTCGGCACCTGGATTGTCCCGTGGGACACGGCCTCCGATATAAGCTCAAACGACTCTTCAGCCTTTAAAGCCCGACCCTCTATGCGGTACCCCATCCGATCAGAGTTTGGAGTGATTTTAAATTCCTGCTCAAAAAACTGCTTTTGACTGGCTGGGGTAAAATGGTCGAATTCTCCCCCTCTTATGACACGGATCTCCGTTTTATTTTTGATGTTCACTACAGATGCTGGATTGACATACCAGTCCGCCGCAGCAAACGGATGGAAACCGCCTTTGTTCTTTAGCTTTATGAAAAGGTCTTCAGATTTTTTCGGCATTTTGTTGCACTGGATTATATCTCCTGCCTTTAGTGCACGCCCTTTAAACCCGCCGATCCCCCCGCGCAAATAGGTGCTTTTGCTGTTCATTACTTCTTCCACGGCAAAGCCGCCGGACACAGCTACATAGGCGCGGCTGCCTGTACGGCATGCACCGAAGCTAAGGATGCTTCCTTTTCTCACATAGACAGGCCGCCATAACGGAACAGGCTCTCCATCAATTTGCGGAGACAGGTCTCCGCCCGTAATCGCGATGAATAAGTCTTCCTTCACCGTTAAGGAAGGTCCCACCAATGTGATTTCCAATGCAGCCTCCCCCTCCTGATTGCCCACCAATAAATTGGCAATTCGAAGAGAGACAGCGTCCATCGCTCCGCTGACGATCACACCGTATTTCTGAAACCCGTATCTTCCCAAATCTTGCAGACTAGTAAGGAGCCCGGGACGTTCAACTTTTATGCTCATAAATTCTCACCTTATATATCTTATATTCTTCAGGAGGAATCGGCTTGAAACGTATCACATCTCCTGATTGGAGCAGGCTAGGCGGATTTTCATCCGGAAGAAATAAATCTGCCGGTGTACGGCCGATGATTTGCCAGCCGCCGGGTGTTGAAATCGGGTAAACTCCTGTCTGCGAGCAAGCGATTCCCACCGATCCTGCCGGTATTGATAAACGCGGTGAAGTATGGCGAGGTGTCGCGATCTTCTCGGACATTCCACCCAAATAAGGAAAACCTGGAGCGAACCCAATCATGTAGACGAGGTAGTCCGCTTCTGAATGAATTGTAATCACTTCACTCGGCAACAAATGGTTATGTCTGGCAACAGCTTCTAAATCCGGGCCAAATTCCCCTCCGTAGCAGACAGGAATTTCCACTACTCTCCACTTGTCTGTGTTCGTTTCTTCAAGTCCTGTTACCATTTCTTCCAGGATGGAATGAACTATTTTATATGGCGAGCGTTCTTTCCCGGAGAAGGAACCAGAATCCCCCTGCCGACGAACAACTAAAGGATTATAAAAAACCGTTACACTCGTAAATGCCGGGATACAATCCAAAAATCCTGCAAAGGGATGTGTTTCAAGGTAATCGGTGAATGCTTTTACCCTTAAGTGAACATCCTCATTAATTTCTGCGCCAAACTGGACAAGGATGGCTGAGTCCCCGAGCGGCTTCATCTGACTCTTCGCTCTTCCTCCAGAGATTGGTTGAAGCATTTCCCATCCCCCTTATTCCGTTTTTAGGAATTTAAATTCTTATTTTCGGATTATATCACTATTATAATTTTCAGAAATAAAAATTACAACCGTTACCTCCTCATTTCTTTTGTATAAACACTTACCAGGATGAAAAAAACTCAAAACCATTGGAACCTGGGGGAAAACATTTTTTATTAAAATTTCCTTTTTGTTTCCTGACAGATTTATTCAAACTTATATAGTATGCATTAAGAGGGTTTTATGGTACGATATTCGAAACAATAGTTCCTAAATTCGGAATTATCACATTCATCGTTAGGGGGGCATTTTTTGTATCAGATTGATTTGAACTGTGACTTGGGAGAGAGTTTTGGAGTTTACCAATTGGGAATTGATGAAGAAATTCTTCAGTCTATTACATCGGCCAACATCGCCTGCGGCTTTCATGCGGGAGACCCGTCCGTCATGCGGAAAACCGTAAGGATTGCTCTTAAAAACGGCGTCAGGGTCGGCGCCCATCCGGGACTTCCTGACTTGATCGGCTTTGGTCGGCGCAACCTAAGCATTTCACCGCAGGAAGCCTATGATATGGTAATTTATCAAATTGGTGCTCTTTATGGGTTTTTGAAGGCTGAGGGCGAAAGAATGCAGCATGTGAAACCACATGGCGCCCTGTACAATATGGCCGCAAACGACGAAGCATTGGCTGAAGCAATCGCAGAAGCCGTCTATAAGGTGGACCCGCAGCTGATCCTGTTTGGTCTTGCCGGCAGTGAACTGGTACATGCCGGGGAAAAAGCCGGCTTGCAAACCGCACAAGAAGTATTTGCCGACCGAACCTATCAACACGACGGCTCACTTACACCGCGCAGCCAGCCGGACGCACTTATACATGATGATGAGCAGGCCGTCTCGCAGGTTGTCCGCATGGTGAAAGAAAACAAGGTTCTTTCCAGCCAAGGCACGGATGTAACTGTGAAGGTCAATACGGTCTGCATTCATGGAGACGGCCTAAAGGCACTTGCATTCGCCCGCAAAATAAGGGGAGTTCTTGAAGCTTCGGAAATTACTGTGAAAGCAATTGGAGGATAAGAAAAAGGAAGAACAAGGGGGACCAACATGGAACCACTCAAAGTTTCACCACAAAAGGGTGATAAATCACCACCTGCGCCCAAGTTAATTTGGACATTGCTAATGGGGGCAGCTTTCCTGAGGCTACTTCTGCCGTTGGGCCTGGTTTACTGACACAAACAACCGTATTCACGCAAACCTTGGCCGCCAGTTTTGGCTTTGTCATTTTAGTTTCGATTATATAGATATCTTTGCCCAAACGAATGTATGGCGTATCATTGCGGTATCCGAAAAAAGGGGACAGGATATCGCCAATATGGTCTTTCCTGGATTGGGGTATCTCCTATCCTTCCTGATCGTAATGGGCGGACTTGCTTTTAATATCGGAAATATCGCCGGTGCCGGACTGGGATTGAATGCCCTGGCTGGTATAAATCCCGAAACAGGTGCGGTCATTGCTGCCGTGATTGCCATCTTTATTTTCCTTGTTAAAGAAGCCGGGAAAGCAATGGATCGGTTTACGCAAATTGCAGGGTTTGTCATGATTGGTTTAATGCTGTACGTTGCCTTCTCGACAGCGCCGCCTGTTGGAGAGGCGATTGTAAAGAGTGTGGCGCCGGACACCATTGATATCCTGGCAATCGTCACACTCGTGGGCGGTACAGTAGGCGGATATATTACGTTTGCCGGCGGGCACCGCCTCCTGGATGCCGGCGTAAAAGGAATCGATGCCTTGCCAGAAGTGACCCGGAGCTCGATTGTCGGGATTTTGATCACATCAGTCATGAGGATTGCTCTCTTTTTAGCCGTGCTTGGGGTCGTTTCAAAAGGAATGCAGATTGATCCTAATAATCCCCCATCCTCTGTTTTCCAGCTTGCCGCTGGCAATATCGGCTATAAAATATTCGGCATTGTCATGTTTACTGCTGCTATTACGTCAGTTGTTGGAGCAGCATATACCTCTGTATCTTTTATCAGGACATTTAGTCCGCGTCTGGATAAGAACTACAAAACGATCATTATTGGCTTTATTGTGATTTCTACACTGGCATTTGTTCTGATCGGAAGGCCTGTAAATGTATTGATTTTTGTTGGTGCACTGAACGGCCTCATTTTGCCGATTGCCCTTGGCGCCTTGCTGGTTGCCGCCTATCGAAAGGACATCGTCGGCGACTATAAACATCCATTATGGCTTACCATATCAGGTGCGTTTGTGGTCATAGTCATGGCAGTGATGGGAATCTATACATTAATTAATCAAATGCCAATGCTTATTAAATAATCATAGGAGGAATGATTCATGAATAGCCTTGCAGAAATGACACCTTCGCAGGTCAGAAAAATGATTCGCCGAAACGAGCTTGTAAGACCGACAGCCGGGATGGCAAGCGGCTATACACAAGCAAATTTGGCGATTTTAAAGAAAGGATGCTTTTGACTTCCTCCTGTTTGCCCAGCGGAACCCAAAATCCTGCCCAATTATTGATGTGCTGGAGCCTGGATCTCCTGTTCCGCAAAGGGCGGCCCCGACGGCTGATATCCGCACCGATATTCCGAAGTATCGTATTTATCGGCATGGCGAACTGAGGGACGAAGTGACGGACATTACCAGATATTGGGAAGGTGACATGGTCGGTTTTCTCATCGGCTGCAGCTTCACCTTTGAACACGCCCTCCTTAATAATGGCATTCCAATCCGACATATTGAAGAGGGCTGCAATGTGCCGATGTATATTACTAACCTGGAATGCACCAAAGCGGGCAAGTTCCACGGAATGACCGTGGCAAGCATGCGGCCAATCCCTCAGGAAGATGTTGTGCGGGCAGTGCAGGTGACATCCCGTTTCCCTGCTGTCCACGGAGCGCCAATCCATATCGGGAACCCGGCAGCAATTGGCGTTACAGATATCAGCCGACCTGACTTCGGCGACGCCGTCACAATTAAAGAAGGTGAAGTTCCTGTATTCTGGGCATGCGGTGTCACTCCTCAAGCTGTTGCAATGGAAACAAAGCCCGCATTGATGATCACGCATGCACCCGGACATATGTTTATTACCGACCTGCGTGATGAAACGTTAGGGGTCTTATAAGTAAAATGACAGGCTGCTGATTTTTCAGCAGCTTTTTCCCCGATTCCCGCAAAGAAGGACATAGATGAACCGCATCCATGTCCCTTTTTACTGTAATAATATTATTAGCTGATATATCCAAACTTCCGAGAAATCTCCTGTGCTGCACCTTTGACCTTTTCAACCAGATACGGCAGCCTCTCCTGCTGGTAATTCACGTCCAGGCCTGCAATACTGATGCCGGCTATAATTCGTCCATTATGATTAAAAATAGGCGCAGCTACCGCAGCAGAATAATCCTGCAGCTCCGAGTAACTGACGGTATACCTCATTTTTTGGGACTCCTCGAGAACAAGGAGAAGTTCTTCTTTATCGGTAATCGTTCCGGAAGCAATCGGTTTCAATTCTATCTCACCTAAATACTGCTCTCGCTCATCTTCAGGCAAAAAAGAAAGAATTATACGAGAGCATGCTCCCGCATAAAGTGGAGATCTGCGGCCTATCGCAGTAAAGAGCCTTACCGGTTGCTTTGTGTCCAGTTTTTCGACATAGAGGGCCTCTTTACCATCTTGCACGATAAGGTTTACAGCTTCCCCGACCTCATGATGAAGCCTTTGCATAATTGGCAAAGCCACTTTCCGGATATCTAGACGTTCTGCCACTAAATGGCCAAACTGAAGAAACAACAGACCAAGGGAGTATTTCCCATCCGTTTCTTTATCAAGAAACCCCATCTCTTCAAGTGATAACACCATTCGATACACAGACGTTTTTGGAATTCCCGAGAGCTCGACGATTTCATTGAAACTCAGCGATGAATGGTCAATAAACAGATTGAGTATATCCATTGACCTTACGACCGTCTTATTTTTGACCTGCACAAGCTACCCTCCTCCTTTAGCATAGTTCCGAATTTCGGTATATACATTCATTATACTGGCAGCATCCGGAATTAAACAAGATGTTAGTTTGTATTTTTAAATGGGGATATAAAACATATGTCTGCACAAAAACAAAGAGAAGGCCCCTGTAATAAGCGACCTCCTCTGTATTTTGTATCCGGGCATATACAAACCAGTCCCGTTTACATCTATATTTCTCCACCATACTCCCACAGGCCAAGCTGCCCTTTTGCAGGAATATATTTTTCAAGGAGCCGCATGTCCTCAACTTCCCATACATAGCCTCCTACATCAAAATCCCCCAGCAAAAAGTCATTCCCCGAAACTTTTCGCCCATCTTCCAGCACCGCCCATGTTCCGTGGTTTTCCACTACCTTCAGACAGTTTCGCAGCTTACAGACGCCGATGATTACTCCAGTCGGCAAGTTGTCTGCTGAATAACCATGCTTTCCAAGCAGATCCTGGATGATTCTGTAACTGCAGACTTGTTTATCTATTTTTTTACTCGTATGAATGGCTAGGTCTCCCCGGTAGTTTGTTTTCCAGGTCCTTGTTTCATACTGGGACTCGCGAAGTACAAATAAACTTGCCCAAGGCTGAATCATTGATAGAACCTTCATGAATGGAAATCCACCTCCTTAGCAATTAGATGACTTTAGAGTTGCCATCGATTCAGAAAGTTAGTACACGAACAAAGAAAAAGGCACAATGTTTGCTGCCTAGAGCTACCGCCCTGCCCAGGATTTGACTCCCCTCTTCCTATTTTCCCTGTCAGGTTACCTGCCAACTTCCTTTATCACAGAGGTTATCCAAGATAAGCTGGAAATAGCTTGATAAAACCATAACAGAGAGGAGCAATAAAATTGGAAAATAGCAGCTTATCGGTACCGCAATGGCTGTATCCGGCAACTTCGATGTGCTTGGGTTGGCAGAAGAAACGGCCGGTTCTATTCAGGTTCCTGCTGCCGCTCAGGCACTGGTTGGTATTAAGCCCTCGTTTGGCTTGATTCCGTCGACTGGGGTAACCCCTCTTGCCGGCAGCACCAGGGATGTTCTAGGCCCGCACGCTCGCACCGTTCAGGTTGCGGCGGAACTTATTGCGATGGCTTATGCCTACGAGCAGGCTACAAAGCATAGAGCTGCACCAACCCTTATTAAATAACCTACAAAAAAGCGATCCTCATAATTAGGGGACCGCTTTTTTGTTTTATTTATAGAAAAAATATGGCACCAAGCGGAGACACTTGCAGATTATCTTTCCGATAATTTGAAAGACATATATCAGGAGATGACTTTATGATTTTTCCACAGCATGTCCGCCAAATTCATTACGAAGGGCTGCTACCACTTTACCTGTAAAAGTATCGCTGTCTAATGAACGGTAACGCATCAAAAGAGACATTGCGATAACAGGAGTGGCTGCTTGTAAATCTAAAGCTGTTTCAACTGTCCATTTCCCTTCACCAGAAGAGTGCATAATCCCTTTAATTTCATCTAGCTTTGCATCTTTTGAAAATGCACGTTCAGTCAACTCCATGAGCCATGAACGAATAACTGAGCCGTTATTCCACACTCTAGCCACTTTTTCGTAGTCAAAATCGAACTCGCTTTTTTCTAATACCTCGAATCCTTCACCAATCGCTGCCATCATACCGTATTCAATTCCATTGTGAACCATTTTTAAGAAATGACCGCTCCCTGCTTTACCAGCATAGATAAATCCGTTTTCGACAGCTGTATCCTTGAAAATAGGTTCCACGATTCCCCAGGCTTCAGGGTCTCCACCAATCATATAACATGCTCCATTACGAGCACCTTCCATTCCGCCAGAAGTACCGGCATCCATAAAGTGAATTCCTACTTCCTTTAACTGGTTATATCGGCGAATGGATTCCTTATAGTGAGAATTTCCAGCTTCAATTATAATATCTCCAGTGCCTAATAATGGTGTCATTTCATCAATTACTGAATCTACCACAGCATGCGGAACCATAATCCATACAACTCTTGGTTTTTCTAATGATTGAACAAGTTCTTTTAAATCAGATATACCTTGAGCACCGTATTTCTTCATTTCTTCAACGGCACTTCCATTTACATCGAATGCTACTACTTCGTGCTTGTTATCAATTAAATTTCGACCTAAGTTTAATCCCATTTTTCCTAAACCAATTAATCCAACCTTCATGTTCATTTCCTCCTTAATAATCTAAAAATATTCTTTATCTTTTATTACTACCACCATTTATATCCTTCCTCTGCCAATAATTGATGGGAAGCATCTGGTCCCATAGACCCGGAAGGATATAATTGAAGGGGAATTGTATTTTCCTCAAAAGCCTCTAAAATAGGCTGTACCCATTTCCAAGACAACTCCACTTCTTTCCAGTGTGCAAAGAATGTTGAGTCGCCACGCATTGCATCGTAAATTAAAAGCTCATACGCTTCAGGAACATCTGCTTGCTTAGCAGAAAAATCAACATTGACTGGTTCGATTTTTCCATTGTTTAATGGGTTTTTACTATTTAATTGTAATGAAACACTTTCGTTTGGATTGATTTCAATCACTAAAAGATTTGGCGCAGTTTCTCCTCCTTGAGTCCTATACAAATCCTTTAAAGTATTTTTGAATTCAATCACAATTCGGGTGGATTTCTCTGTCATTCTTTTTCCTGTACGGATATAGAAAGGAACCCCTCTCCAAAAATCATCATCCACCCAAAGACGGGCAGCCACAAATGTGTCATTTAAAGAAGAAGGAGCAACTTCAGGTTCCCCTGCATACCCAACAACTGGTTTACCTTGGATCTCACCAGGACCATATTGACCGCGAATCACATGATTCACCACATCCTCTTTCTTTAATGGACGAAGTGATTCTATTACTTTTCTCTTTTCATTGCGGATCTCTTCTGCACTAATTTGTTTTGGCAGCTGCATTGCTGTCATCATCAACATTTGCAGCATATGATTTTGAAACATATCGCGAATTGCTCCCGCTTGATCATAATAACCAGCTCTCTCTTCAACCCCAATTGTTTCGCTTGCAGTAATTTGCACATTTGCAATGTATTGGTTGTTCCATAATGCTTGAAGCACTGGATTTGCAAATCCCAACGTTTCCAGGTTTTGTACCATCGGCTTTCCAAGATAGTGGTCGATGCGAAAAATTTCTTCTTCATCAAAAGCTTTACTTAATTTATCGTTTAATTCATGAGCTGATTTTAAGTCATGTCCAAACGGTTTTTCGATAATTAGACGTTTCCAGCCTTTAGGAGAACCTAGACCACTCTCTTTAATGTTGAAAGCAATCACATCAAAAAACTCTGGAGCAACAGATAGGTAGAACATACGATTTTCTGGAATATTCAATTCTTCTTCACGTTGTTTAACGAGTTCAAGTAATCCCTTATATCCTTCAGCCTTGGTTGCATTTACACGGCTATACCGAAAGGCACGGATAAATACTTTAAGGTTTGAATCGTTATTTAGTGATCGTCTAGAAAATGTTTTTAAGGAATCTTCCACATGGTATTGAAATTCAGTATCTGACAAATCGCCTCTTCCCACCCCAATAATTGAGATGGGCAGAGGTAATTTTTGATCCAAAAATAAATTATATAGAGCCGGGAAGATTTTTCTTTTTGCTAAGTCCCCTGTCGCCCCAAATAAGACAAATGTCATTGCCTCCATTTTACATACCTCCATAATCAAAAATTTCACTTATGCCTTTCATAAAAACTACTTTAACCCATGCTAGTTAACCCCTGGCTTAGCCATATTTTTATTTGAACCTGCTTGGATCGTAATAATGATGTCCCTAAAATGTGAATGACCACATTTTGGACAATAATCATTATTCGATGTGAAGGTTAGGCATCTTGAACAAACTTTGTGATGCTTTGCATGTAACCCGAACATATTATTCACCCTTTCAATGTAATAAACTGCATGCGGAAGATAAGATAACTGATCAATAACCAGGGTATTTCGTGAATCCAATGTTGCAACAAGATGTAAGTATAATACCTACATTTTTAAAACGGAAGTACGCACTTTTTATTTAAATAATGATAAAAAAGTAACATAGTATCAAAATATATACTAAGGGTAATAAACTCATTTGTTTTTACGTTAAATAATTTAAAAAGCCAGGGTGAGCATGCTCACCCTGGCCACAAAAATATATGTGATATAACGACAATATGGCAAATAATCAAGCAATTTATTCAGAAATAGGCCATGCATAATGGTGCATTGTTTCTATTAAAGTTAATAGTGAGACTATATAAGTGGTTAGTCTTATAGTATACTTTTTAACACTATGTAAAATAAAAGTGCGTACTTTTAATGTTGAATCATACGTAGTATACTTGCAATTGTTCAGCGAGAGGACATGATATTCCTTATTGCTGGCAGGTACAGATAAGCACTGTAAGGATAATTTTACTGTAAAAGTATTATTACACTTTGGAGACATTATCACTGTACACCAATAAAAAAATAGGAGTGAATATAGATGGAATTACAATTAGCATTAGATTTAGTAAATATCCCAGAAGCAATTGAGTTAGTTAAAGAAGTGGAGGAGCACATTGATATCGTTGAAATCGGAACACCGGTTGTAATCAATGAAGGTCTTCATGCTGTAAAAGCAGTAAAAGAAGCATTCCCTAATTTACAGGTACTAGCTGACCTTAAAATCATGGATGCTGCTGGTTATGAAGTGATGAAAGCTTCTGAAGCAGGCGCTGATATTATCACTATTCTTGGAACTGCTGAAGATATGTCAATCAAAGGTGCTGTAGAAGAAGCAAAAAAACAAGGCAAAAAAATCCTTGTTGATATGATTGCTGTAAAAGACCTTGCTGGACGTGCAAGAGAAGTGGACGCTATGGGCGTTGATTATATTTGTGTTCATACTGGCTACGATCTTCAAGCAGTTGGAAAGAACTCTTTTGAAGATTTACAAACCATCAAAGGTGTTGTAAAAAATGCTAAAACTGCAATCGCAGGCGGGATTAAATTAGACACACTTCCAGAAGTCATCAAAGTACAACCAGACCTTGTCATTGTAGGTGGCGGGATTACTGGTCAAGCTGATAAAAAAGCTGCTGCTGCCAAAATGCAACAAATGATTAATCAAGGGTAATTCAAATCATGAATACAACTCAATACCTGGCTGAAATCATAAAAGAGTTAAATCGCTCTGTAGATTTAATTTCGAATGATGAAGCTGAAAAATTAGTTAATGGGATTCTTGAATCAAAAAAAATCTTTGTTGCAGGCGCAGGTAGATCTGGATTTATGGCCAAATCATTCGCCATGCGGATGATGCACATGGGGATAGATGCCTATGTGATTGGCGAAACAGTAACCCCTAACTTTGAAAAAGATGACATCTTAATCATTGGATCAGGTTCAGGAGAAACGAAAGGTTTAGTTTCCATGGCTGAGAAAGCAAAGAGCATCGGTGGGACTATTGCAGCTGTAACCATTTTCCCTGAGTCCACTATTGGACAATTAGCGGATATCTCAATTAAGTTGCCGGGCTCACCTAAAGATCAGTCGGAGAGTGATTTTAAGACCATTCAACCAATGGGCTCATTGTTTGAGCAAACACTTTTACTATTTTACGACGCCGTGATTCTTCGGTTCATGGAGAAAAAAGGTTTGGATACCAATAAGATGTACGGTAGACACGCCAACTTAGAATAAATATATTATTCCTCGAGTTCTAAATAAGAAAGACCGCAAGCTGTTTCCATGCAAGATTGCGGTCTTTGTTTGAATTAACTACTTCAATTGTAAAAATTTCAGGAGTGATAAAATGATTTCTTTAAATGGAAAAACTGCAATAGTTACTGGCGCAGGAAGAGGCATTGGACGTGCTACTGCTATCGCCTTAGCAAAAGAAGGCGTTCATTTAGGTCTAATTGGCTTAAATATGTCTAATCTAGAAAAGGTAGCCGCTGAACTAGCACAATTTGAAGTAACGGTATCTGCAGCAACAGCAGATGTTACGGATCTTGAATCGGTTACTCAGGCTGTTGAACATATCAAATCAGACTTAGGTCCAATTGATATCCTAATCAACAATGCAGGTGTTGCTAAATTTGGTGGATTCCTTGATTTAACACCAGAAGAATGGGAAAAAATCATCCAAGTCAATTTAATGGGTGTGTATAATGTAACAAGAGCAGTATTACCAGGAATGATCGAAAGAAAATCAGGAGATATCATCAATATCTCTTCATCTGCCGGCCAAAAAGGTGCTCCTGTTACAAGTGCTTACAGCGCTTCTAAATTTGCTGTATTAGGGCTAACAGAATCACTTATGCTAGAAGTAAGAAAACATAATGTCCGTGTTACTGCTTTAACACCAAGTACGGTCGTTACAGATTTAGCCATTGATACAAATCTTGTTAAAGGCAATGAAAAAAACGTGATGCACCCAGAAGACCTTGCAGAATTAGTCGTGGCTAGTTTAAAATTTAATCCAAGAGTTTTTGTTAAAACAGCTGGATTATGGTCAACAAATCCATCATAAAACGAAGCAGATCCGTTTGGATCTGCTTTTTTTTGTAGGTACAAATATGTATCAATGATACAAGGACAAAAAGATCGAAAGATAATAAAATAAACTCTCTTATAGTGTAATTTCTATATAATGTCCAAAGGCATTTTTCTAGTCGGTTGCGGAAATACCTCATCAAGTCTATTTAAATCCTCTTTTGATAATTCAATACTAGCAGCTTCCGCATTTGCTAGTACATGTTCTTCTTGGACAGCTTTTGGAATAGCTAGACAATTGTTAGAACGGATTGTCCAAGCGAGAGTGATTTGTAAGGGTTGGACAGCGTATTTTTCTGCAATCTCTTTAATGGTTGGATCCGTTAACAGTTGTCTTCTTAAAGTGCCTCCTTGAGCTAGCGGGCTATATGCCATAATAGGCATGTTATGTTCTTGCTGCCATGGTAAGAGATCATAATCTATACCCCTTGAACCAAGATGATATAACACTTGATTCGTCATACAATTTTTTCCGTTAGTGGTGTTCCATAACTCTTTCATATCATCGGTATCAAAATTGGAGACTCCCCACCTTACTATTTTTCCTTCCTTGCGTAGCTTTTCCATTCCTTCAATAGTTTCTCCTAATGGTACACGTCCTCGCCAGTGTAAAAGGTACAAATCAAGATGATCGGTTCCCAGCCTTTTTAAACTGTTTTCACACGCTTTGGCAATCATATCTAATCCTGCATGATGAGGATACACCTTTGATACTAAAAAGACGTCCTCTCTACGTCCTTTAATTGCTTCACCTACTAAGCGTTCAGATTCGCCATCACCATACATTTCCGCCGTATCTATTAGTTTCATGCCTAGGTCTATTCCGAGTTGTAAAGCTTTGACTTCCCTTTCTCTCATTTGAGGATTTTCTCCCATGTACCAAGTTCCTTGTCCTATTCTTGGCAGAGAAGTTCCATCAGGCAATGTAACTACACGACTTTCAAGGGAATTTTTTATTTTTGTTAATTTATTTTCGTCCTGTACACTCATTAAAAATCAACACTTCCTTTTGTATCTTTTTATGTACCTAATTACAAAAAAGGCGGCAATACTCTTTTGCAGTATTGCCACCAGTAAATTACTTAACTCTTACCTTATTTCTATTTTTGTTAGAACTGCTGCTTGGCAGTTCAACATCCATTTAGGCCATTATACTAAGTGAGCTCCACCATCAATAAGAACAGAGGTCCCAGTAGTAAAACCATTTTTAGCAAGGTATACATAGGTTTCAGCTATGTCTTCCGGCTTTGCAATCCGTCCAACAGGGAGCTGTTGTGCAATGCCGTTGAACAGTGCTTGCCTCTGATCATCTGGCATTCCAGCATAGATTGGAGTGTCTACAATTCCAGGTGAAACCACGTTTACCCTAATAGGGGCTAGGTCCACGGAAAGTCCTCGAACCAATCCTTCAATGGCTGAATTGATTGCCGCTAACGTAGTAGCGCCTTGAGGAGGACGAACGCCATATACACCAGAGGTTAAAGTGATTGAGCTCTCATTGCTTAAATATGGAAGTGCTGAACGGACGGTAATATATTGCCCCCAGAACTTACTATCAAACGCCTCTTTAGCACTTGCCACAGGCAATTCGCTAAAGTGCCCCATTGTGCCTTCTCCTGCTGTAACCACAAGGTGGTCAAATTTTCCAACCTTGCTGAAAAATTCTGCTACTTTTTCTTCGCTTCGAAAATCGATTTCAATTGCTTCTACATTGCCCCCAAGAACTTGTTTTGCTTCATTTAATTTGGAAACAGAACGGCTGGCAATGATCACTTTAGCAGATTGATCGAGAAACGCTTTGGCAGTTGCTAAACCAATACCAGAAGTACCCCCTAATACAACTACTCGTTTACCATTTAATGACATATTAAAAACCCTTCCTTCTTAAAACCTTTTTTGTATTGAAATTCATTGTGAAATATTCATTTCTAAAACGATACTATTCTGTACTTGCGCTATTATTCAGCTAATAATTTTAAGGATTCACGATTAAAAGCAGGAATGTCATCCGGAAAACGGCTTGTTACAATATTATTGCTTACCACAACTTCTTCATCTTTGTAGTTAGCACCTGCATTTTTGAGATCGTTCCTTATTGATTTGAAACCTGTTATGTCGACGCCTTTTAATAGATCTGTATCAATTAATACTTGTGGGCCATGGCAAATGGCAAAAACAGGTTTACCTTCTTGTATAAATGCTTTTGCGAATTCACCAAAACGGTCGTCTTCACGTAATAAATCAGGAGAGAAGCCGCCAGGGATGAATAAAGCATCAAAGTTTTGAGAATTAACTTCCCCAATTCCTTTATCTATTTTTACTGTTTCACCTTTTTTACCAGTAATATCTTTTCCACCCTGTATGTCGATTGTGATCACTTGATGACCAGCATCTTTAAATGCTTGTGCTGGTTCTGTGAATTCTACATCTTCAAATAAGTCTGTTATTAGAGTAGCAATTTTTTTACTCATTATGATAAGCCCCCTTAAAATTGTAAAAGCAACGTTGGTATTATTCCCATTCAACACAATAAATACAAGTAATCTACTGTTTAGTATATGTTACTGCTATATATATCTTAAATAGAGAGCCTCTAGTCTACTAGCCAGCAAAAATCTGTGACGTGTTTAATGATGGTGATGCCCTTTGGAAGAATTCGTGATGTCAAATCCTGCTTGCGGCACATAGAAATACTTAATCCAGACATCATCTAAAAACGGTTCTCTTTTATCAAGTAAAACATCAATGTCTTTGTCTGTTTTCACAATTTCATCGTGTTCTGTAGGAGTATCAAGCTTTATATCATAATGGGCATGGTCCCCATGGTCCAATGTAACGTAGACACGAACCATTTTCCCTTCAGCCTCTTCACTTTCCAACATCTGTTTCAGCACTTTAGCAGCATTTCGGTTAATTTTGCATTGCATATAATTTATGTCTCCTATTCTAATCATTTTTATATTTTTAAAATACACTATAATCTAATAAAGCCCCTTTATTAAAAATAATCCTGTAAAATCTAGCGGCTTCAGGTCATGTTGTCAACGTTTTAAGGAATTCACAAAAGGACTTCCCTTGCTTCCTTTTTAACTTTCGCTTTTTGTAATCTCTGCCAGAATTTCATACGAACGGAGGCGAGCTTTATGGTCGAAAACTTGGGCAATGGCCATGATTTCATCAGCCTGGCTCTCCTCCACAAATGTCTTCAGCTTTTCCTTCACCGTCTGCTGGCTACCAAAAATCGATGAGCCTAATTGCTGCTCAAGAGCATTTATTTGGTAGCTGCTGGCCACTTCGGATATGTCATCTACCGGTGGTTGAAGCGGTGTAAGGTTGCCGCTCATTAAATTCAAAAATTGCTGCTGTATTGTTGTAAAAAGGCGCTTTGCCTCTTTATCGGTTTCTGCTGCAATGATATTCAATGCCACCATCGCATACGGCTTATCGAGAACATTCGAAGGCTTAAACGCCTTGCGATAGATCTGCAGAGCACCCAGAGTGTTAAGTGGCGAGAAATGGGCGGCAAACGCGAATGGCAAACCCAGTTCTCCGGCCAGCTGCGCACTGAAGCCGCTTGAACCTAGCAGCCAGATTGGAATATTCAAACCTTCACCTGGAATCGCTTTTATAGGGTTCCCTTGTGCAAGGGATGGATCAAAGTAACCTCGGAGTTCCGCTAATTGCTCAGGAAAGTCATCTCCGGTACTTCCCAGGTCGCGTCTCAATGCACGAGCGGTCCTCTGATCTGTACCGGGTGCCCTCCCTAGACCAAGGTCAATTCGCCCAGGATATAAGGATTCAAGAGTGCCAAACTGCTCAGCGATGACGAGCGGTGCGTGATTCGGCAGCATGATTCCTCCAGAACCAATCCTGATTTTTGATGTACCGGCTGCCACATGGGACATTACCACAGAAGTGGCGGAACTGGCGATAAACGGCATATTATGATGTTCTGCGAGCCAATAACGGTTGTAACCATGTTTTTCAGCAAGCTGTGCGAGTTCCAATGTATTGCGGAAAGAGTCGGCTGGAGTACTTCCGGCTGTTATCGGTGAAAGATCAAGCACCGAGAATGGAATTTGGTTCAATTTATTTGCATGTTTAGACATAAGCTCATCTTCTTCCCTTATCTAATTTTTTTAAAAACTAATCTCTTACTGGAATTTCATGAGTCGGAAAGTAAGGCAGCACAAACTCTCCAAGCTCCTGTATGACTTCCTCGGGAGGGCGCTTTGAAAAATACAACACAAATGCCAGGTGATTGACACCAATGGATTGAAATTGATATAGAATTTCTAATAACTGTTTGCGCCCTACACGAAATCCTAACGGAATCGGAACCGGATATGCATCGGGATTTTCCGATAAATCGATAAATAAAGTTTGAGTGAAAGGTTTAAACACTCCTGGGTCGTGAATTTCCGACAACTCGCGGTACGCGTTAATCAATTGAGTTTGTTGTGGGATAATCCTCGGATACTGGACCCAGCCGTCCCCATGCTGAGCAATCCATTCAATCGATTGATTGCTGAATCCTGTCACCATGGTCGGAATCGAAGAAAAAGGTTTGGGAATCATTCTCATATCCGTTCCATCAATGACGCCTAAATCGCTGTTGATTGTCGGACTGTCCTCCTTTAACAGCCGTTCAAGGAATGCATAATTCTTTTTAAACAGCCCTCCACTTTCGAGCTTGGATATTCCCAAGGCTGTGAAATCTTTATCCCGGTCTCCTGAAGCCACTCCCATGATCAGGCGTTCGGGAAACAACCGGTCAATAGATGATGCTTCCTTTGCCATTCGGACAGGATGGCGCAGCGGGAGGACAACACTCGCCGTCCCAAGTGCAATATCCTTGGTATGGGCCGCAAGATAGGTCAAATATATCCATACATCATACATTTGACCATTATCATCAATATTCAAATTCTGAATTGTAACGTCCCGAAGCCACAATGCCGCGAAACCATGGTCTTCAATTTTGCGGGCAAGCGACAGCTGATTTTCCATAATCGGATATTTGGACATCCTTGCCGTCGGAATCGCGAAACCAAGCGTCATTTTATCCTTTTGGTACAACCTGTTAAATGCTCGATGCTGTAATAAACTCACTTCAATTCTCCTTAAATTTTTGTACCAATGTATTTCTCGAACTTTTTAATCGTCTCCTCATTACGGCGATAATACGTCCATTGTCCGATTCGCTTCATTTCAACCAGTCCGCTTTGCAGCAGAATCGATAAATACTGTGAAGTAGTGGATTGCGAAATCCCGGCCTTGCTTCGGATATCCCCTACGCAAACCCCGCCTACAAATCCTTCATCAGCAATAATATGGGCTTGCGGTGAAAAATGTCTGTCGGGATCTTTTAACATTTGAAGAATGCTCACCCTCGTCTGGTTCGACAATGCCTTGAAAATTTCAACGGCTTGTTCATCATTTAAGCGTTCCAATTCCTGCTTCAATGTCATTTGCCTCTTTCTATATCGATTATCACTATCCCAATGGAAGCTGGATAGATGATCTGAAAGCATCACGCCAAATCGGTAATTCGCGATATTTATATATTAACCATCTGGTCCGTCCAAATCAAATGATTTGTTTCGAAGGAGATACGGCGAAAAGCTCCCATCTTAAAAAAGACCACTAAAAAACCTGCATATCATATAACAGGTTTTTTGACGGTTCCGCCACTGCATCTTTGAACTTATTCCATTATTTTCAGCTTATACACTTCTCTAGTTGTTAAAAGGTCTGCAATATTGTTCCTGTATTCCTGATAATGAGGCGACTGAATATGGTGTTTGATTTTATTGAAACCCAAATAAGTAATTCACTGACCGAAAGCCGATAAAATGTGCGGGTAGAATCAACAGTGGGAATGATAACAAGTTCTCCCGATAACCTGCTAATCAACGATTATTTTACTTTTAAAATGAAGGAGCAGGTAATTCACCAATTTTCATACGAAGTAAACTATAAGGTTTTTCTCGTAAATCTTTTCCATAATGAAATCTGGCCTGCCGATGCAATTGGTTTACAATCACATATAAGTATTGATCCGGGCCAATTGAAAAAGTATCCGGCCATAATATTCTTGGATCATGCGCTATTGTTTCCATTGTTCCATTCGGCAATATTTTTCGAATACTGTTATTTTCATAATCCCCAGCATAAACATTTCCTTTTGCGTCGGTGATCATTCCATCAGATGCACCTTTTTCTCCCCAATACTCCACACGGTAAGTTAAATCTTTATCCGGTATCGTTCGGTCTCTTAGGAATTCTGTTGAAATCGAGAAAAGATGACGGCTGGTTAGTGGACAAAAAAATAAAACCTTGCCATCGGGAGAAATCGCTATTCCATCAGACGCCAATCGAAATGGGGAAGTTGATCCATCTTTGTTTCTATTCATCAAAATTCTGCCTTCTACCTTTGGGATAAAATAGGGGTCGGGTGAGGTTGAATTTGCCCCATTTAACCGTCTAAACGCGTTTCCATTCTCTAAATCGACGACAATAATCGCTCCTGGTCCCCTGGATGAAGAGTCCGTAATATAGGCATACCCTGCTTTTCCAACACGAAAATCAAACCGGACATCATTCAAATAAGTGGTTGGCAGGACAACCTCCTCTGAAAAGGTATATACTTTTCTAATTTTATTGGTATCTAAATCAACTGCGACTAATTTAGCCCCCCCTATAATAGGTTCTGAAAAATTCGGTGCCGCCGTATCTAATACCCAAAGTGTCCCCCTGCCATCAGCAACCACACTTTGGACACTTATAAACGACCTTGTAAGATCATTGGAGCTTACTAAATTGGTTTCTAGGCTAGGATAAGGTGTCAATTTCCCATTCACAATTTCTGCCACCGTAAATTTAACATCGTCCCCCCATTTCGGAAAGCAAATGAAAATACGACCTGTTTCTGAAACAGTAACACCGGTAGGCATTGCACCATAAAATGCATGAACGAGTTCTAACTTTCCGAAATATTTTTCCATAGGCAACATAGAGTTCATGATATCCTCCTTACCAAGTTCAAACGGGATATCACCTATATATGGTGAAGACTCATTTCTGGTGCATGGTCATTTTCCTAGGGCAAAAGCAACCTCTGTCCCTTCAAAACATAAAAGGGAAGATAGCCACTGCTGCGGCTGCCTTCCCTATTCCTATTATCAAACTTATATATGATTTTTAGTCTATAACAGTTCAATCTTCACATTCAATTTCAGGCTGATTGGGGATGTAAAAAGTAAGGCCAATTATTTCTCGTCAGCCATAAGGGAAGCGGGAGCTCCCTGTTTTACTTTACATCTACAGTAGCTTTTTCTAGGTTGACCCACTGACCTTTCTCGGATGATTCGAGGATGGCATCTGCAATTTTTTCGATTACGTAACCATCCTCGAAGTTTGGCGAAAACTCAGTATCTTCCACAATCGCTTTAAATAGATCATAAGTTTCAATGATTTTTGTTTCACCATAGCCGATACCCAGAGCTGGAATTGGCCATAATCCTTCACCGTAAGGAGTAGCAGGTCCTGTATAAACCGTTCTGAAACCTTTTGCATCACTAGGATCATCCGCAAAGCAAACTTGCAGCTCATCGCGGCGCTCATAGTTAAAGGCTAAAGACCCTTTTTCACCATGAATTTCAAAGGTCAGGAAGTTGTTGCGGCCCCATGCATTACGAGTTGCTTCAATCGTACCGATCGCTCCATTTTCAAACTTAACCATCGTAATCACTTCATCGTCTACATCAACGTCAGCTTTTGGTACATCCTCCCCGCCGCTTTTCACAGTTCCCAGCTTGTCAATACCGCCAGTTTGAACTGGTCTTTCTGGAATCCATGTTTTTGTCATCGCATTGACATCTGTGATTTCCCCAACCAGATAGCGAGCGAAATCTACTACGTGTGTACCGATATCTCCTAGTGCACCTGAACCAGCGATTTTCTTTTGGAAACGCCATGATAATGGTGAATTAGGATCAGCAGACCAGTCTTGTAGATAGGTCCCACGGAAACTTAAGATTTTTCCAATTCTACCTTCTTCAATATATTTTTTCGCAAGAGCGACCGCTGGTGTTCTTCTGTAGTTGAAAGCAACCGCGTGTTTAACACCAGAAGCCTTTACTGCTTCAAGCATTTCCTTCGCTTGTTCCGCGCCTAATGCTAACGGCTTTTCACAGATAATATGTTTACCAGCCTTTGCAGCAGCAATCGCAATTTCAGCATGTGTGTTGTTTGGAGTTACAATATCGATGATATCGATTTCCGGATTGTTAACAACTTCTCTCCAATCGGTAGAGTAATTGTCAAATCCCAATCTTGCTGCAGCATCCTTAGCCAATTGTTCATTAACATCCACTACTGTATGGCGATGAGGGATCGCCGGTGCCGGCCAGAAAAACATTGGCATTCCTGCATATGCAAGTGAATGCGCTTTCCCCATGAAGCCTCCGCCAATCATACCTATGTTTAATTTTTTCATTTTAAAGTTCCTCCCTTATTTTCTTTCGTTGATTATTTTTCAGCCAATTTATTATTTTGTATTTATACCATCATTCTTATCATGGGCATTACGCTTAATTACTTTTCGAATTGAGTTAGATAGCTGCGGCTGATTTTAGCCCCTTGTTTAGGATCTGGATAGTTGTCTAGCTCTACTGTAATCCAGCCATCATAGTTTACCGCTTCTAAGGCTTTGACCATTTCATCAAACTTTTGATGCCCTTCCCCTAAAGGTAAAAACTCTCCATTCGCATAATCTTTGAAGTGAACATATTTAATGCGATCAATATATTTTCTGATTACCGCGACCGGATCACCTCCGCCAGCTTCAATATGAGCTGTGTCTGGGCAAAGATTAATTTTTGTTAACGGCATTAATTTATCTAGCTGTTCAGGAGCTTGGACATTGGTTCCCAAATGCGGATGATAACTTGCAATAAGATTATATTTTTCCGCAATTTCCACTACTTTATCAAGTGCCTGGCCAAGAGCTTCATAATCGCTTTCAAGAATGCCATTTGTACGGACAGCTCCGCCGCCTACAACCAGGTGCTCGGCACCTGCTTCTGATGCGAAGGCCGCTACGCTTTCAATTTTCAATAATTCTTCTTCTAAAATATCCGGAAAAATAAAATTCCCGCCTGTGTATACGCCAATCAATTTTAAAGAATGATGATTCATTAATTTTAGTAATTCTTCTTTTTTATCCTTGTATTGCATCAAGTTTCCATCAAAGATTTCAAATCCCGCATATCCAGCTTCAGCAATATCCTTTAAGGCTTCTTCCGTTGAACCATTCGCTAGGTAGTAAAGATCTTTAACAGATGTGACTCCTGCAGGGTGGCCGACAACGCCGCCCCAAGTATTTGTTTGATAACCTAACTTCATGATATTACCTCCATATTTGTTGGAATTTAGTATTTCATCATTCATCAAAAGAAAATGCGAATGAATGATACTAAACTCCATTAATAGTAATCGATTACATTTTATTCAATAGATTTTTTCCACACACTTGTAAGTCTTACTAATTTGTAGTTTTTGAAGCACATCTAGCAAACATTTACAATGTAATCCATTACATTTTTTCCTTGTAGATAAAGTTACTCTCTTTACATGAGTTCGATTATTTTCTCTGAAAAGAATAAAGATTTTGTGTTCCTTACAAAGCTAATTGTAATCGATTACACTCAACGTTGCAACTATGAAATATAATTGTCACAGATTGTTCACTAGGTATGTTTTAGAAGGATCAACACAACCAATCATAGCTGAGTTAATCCCTTCCATTATTTATTTTTTGGTGATGCCTCAAATAACTCTGCGTGGATTGGTTCAGATAGCAACGTTTCAATTGTCTGGACAAATTTCTTAAAGTGAGAGGTTTCCTCATGCTGTTGAATCGCGTGTTCATCCTTCCATTTCTCAACAAAAACAAAGCTATTCGCGTTTTCCGGATCTTCATAGAAATGATAACTAATATTACCAGACTCAGCTTGAGAAAGTTTTGTTACAAGTCTTGCCTCTTCTAGAAATGTCTCGCGATATTCCGATTTCACCTTAATGTCGGCATGAAGGATAATCATTGTTCCTCCTCCTTCACATGAATTAAACTAAGTGTTTCTCCAATAAAAGATCTTTTTCGTTTTGATTCTCTTCATGCGGAAGTTTCATAAACTTCATTAAATAAGCTCCAAGGAAATACGTTCCTGCGAAAATCCAAATAACCCCTTCAGCACCAATAATTCCGATAAATAATCCCACGATTGCCGGTGCTATAAAGTAGGACATTCCAGCACCGAAGCTTACAATCGCCATCGCAGAGCCTTTTTTATCCGGCGTCATGGCTGTTACAAGGGCTGAAAGCGGGACGAAACCACAAAGAACGATCCCCATAATAATACCGACAATATTCAACGCCAAGAAACTGCTGCCGAAAACTTCCGGTGTGTAAAGCATAACCAGCATCATGACACCCATTCCAAAGCTGCCAAGCCATTGAATCGTGTTGCGCCAGCCTAACCATTTATCACTAATGTAAGGAATGATTAGGTTGAATACGATATTTGCTAACCACATGGTTCCCCACATTTGCAGAAACTGTTGTGTGGTGAATCCATATTCAGCCGTTAAATACAGTGGGAAAAAGATTGGCAGTGCACCGATTCCTGTTGAATTGATAATCCGGACCACGCCACCGATTGCAACCTTTGGCTGTTCGATACAAATCGTAAATCCACTCATCAAGCTTTTTAGCTTTTCCTTTGGATTTCCTGTTTGTTTTTTAACCATATCGTCTTTCACCACTAGTAGACCCATGATTCCGCCGATCAATACCCAGACGACTGCACTCCATAACAACCCGATATAACCGATCTTTGGCAGCATGTAAGCTGGAAAATAACTTCCTACAACGTAAAGCCCGCCGCTCCAAGCTGCCCAAAACAGACCTACAGCTGTCGCCAAAATGCGCTCCGGACTGCGATAAGTAACCCACACTAAGAAAGAGTAACAAAATAAAGGATAACCCAAGCCTCTAATTCCATAAGTTGGAATCATCAATGCATAATTGTTATGCTTTAAACATTCTATAAATAAAACCTGACCGATTAACCAAGTAACCAATCCGATCAGCATGACCTTCCTTGGTCCCCACATTTCGGTAAGTACACCAGAAAAGTAGGCTGCAATGGCTAACACGGCTCCATACACGGCAAAAATAGTGGCAGACTGTTGAACGGTTAATCCCTTTTCAATAAGATATGGTGACAACCATGCGTGTTCAAGACCGTCCCCTGCCATAAAAATTAAAGTGGCAACAAATCCCCATAGCACCCTGTTAGGAAGACCGCCAATGGTACGTTCCTGACCTAAAACCGGTTTCATATTTAACACCTCTCACTGTATGATTTCATAGGGCAGTCAGGAGGATTCCCTCCCAACCCTTTTCGAAGAAAATTAAGCCCACCACATTTCCGTTACTTCCTCTTTAAACAACGTCCCCTTCAGCAACGTGATCGCTTTCATTAAGCCTTCATCGATGGACGCAAGCATATCCTCATGTTCAATAGAAAGAACGTAATCATACCCAACAGCACGAAGAGCGCTTACAATGTCCTTCCACATTTTTTCATCATGACCATAGCCGACAGAGCGGAATGTCCAGGAACGATCCAATACTTTGCTGTAATGCTTTGTATCGAGAACACCGTTCACCTTAATATTCGCTTGATCTAAATACGTATCTTTAGCATGGAAGTGGTAAATTGCTTTTTCCCGGCCTAACTTCTTGATCGCTTCAATGGGATCAATCCCTTGCCATACAAGATGACTTGGATCGAAATTAGCCCCGATGTTTGGCCCTGCATGGTCTCGTAGTTTTAGCAATGTTTCCGGGTTATAAACAACAAACCCCGGGTGCATTTCAAAAGCAATTTGTTGAATCCCATGCATTTCTGCGAATTTCGCTTCTTCTTTCCAATACGGAATCACCACTTCGTTCCACTGCCAGTCAAGGACTTCTGCATATTCAGGCGGCCAGGAGCAGGTCACCCAGTTCGGATGCTTAGCACTTAGATGGTCCCCCGGACAGCCAGAAAACCCATTAATGACCGGTACCTCCAACTGTTCCGCCAACCTGACCGTTTTTCTCCAAACATCATGGGCCTCTTTCGCGATCTTTACATTAGGATGAAGAGGGTTGCCATGGCAGCTTAGTCCACTGATGGTTAAACCCCTGCTTTCCACGGCCCGCTTGAACGACTTCATTTTTTCAGGGTTTTCTAATAAATCATCTGGGTTACAATGACTGTTCCCAGGGAAATTGCCTGTCCCTAACTCGACTGCCTCTACTCCCATTTCTGATAATTTATCAAGCATGGCCTCAAAAGGAAGATTTTGATAAAGAACCGTAAATACCCCTAATTTCATACCAATACCTCCTGGTTCGCCTGAACTTTTACCCATTTTTGCTGTTCATGACTTTCCAAAATTGCATCAGTAATCGCCATGGAAATATGTCCGTCCTCAAATGTGGCAAAATTGGCTTTATCCTCCAAAGGATTTTTGCCTTCACGAATAAACGTGTAAAAATTTAGCATCATATTTTTTAATGCATCCGGCCAGCCTTCATTGTGTCCGCCTGGATGATGAATGGCCGTTCTGGATTCTGGCGAAAACAGAGCTGGATCTGCAAGAAGGATTTCATTTGGCTTATCCCTATGCCCCATCCATAATTTTTCGGGTTCTTCTTGATTCCAGTAAGCAGAGCTCTTGCTGCCGTTAATTTCAAAACTTAAGCGGTTTTTACGTCCAGCACTTACTTGAGAAACGGTAAATACGCCTCGTGAGCCATCTTCAAATCGAACAAGTACGGATGCATAGTCCTCTGTATTGATTGGAACATCTTCATATTCTGTTTCTTGTCCGCTTTGTCCCCCAAAAGTAGCAACGTTTGACGTTGGTTTCTTTCTCATCGGGATTACAGTGGCTAAATCAGCAAATACTTCCACAATCTTTTTACCTGTTACAAATTGAACGGTATCGCACCAGTGAGAACCGATATCTGCTACAGCTCGTGATTTACCGCCGACTTCCGGTGCTAAACGCCAGTTATAATCTGTTTCATATAGTAACCAATCCTGCAAGTAGCTGCCGTGTACCAGATTCACTTTCCCAAAGTCGCCATTGGTGATTTTCACCTTTAGGTTTTGCACACTAGCATGCTGTCTGTAGTTGAAGTTCACACCATGAACGACACCTTGTTTTTTTGCTAACGCCAACAATTCAGCCGATTCTTTGCTGTTCATTGCCAATGGTTTTTCAGATACCACATGCTTGCCTGCTAAAATGATCTCTTTATTGATCGCAAAATGCAGATGGTTTGGCGTGCAATTGTGAATCACCTGAATTTCCGGATCACTCAGCATATCCCGGTAGTTGCCGAATGCTTTCGGAATGCCAAGCTCAGCTGCTTTCTTTTCAGCAGTTTCTTGACTTGTTTCTGCTACTCCAGCTATTTCGACAAATCCTAGTCTTCTGATTGCTTCAATATGTGTGGGACCAATAAATCCTGTCCCGATAATACCAACTTTTATTTTTTCCATGTCAGTTCATCCTCCAAACTGTAATCGATTACATACATGACGATAAAAATAGGGAAATCTGTTAGAATAAAAAGCTATTAAATCATGTAGTCTCACCAATCTTTAAAAATTTAAAAATGTAATGGATTACATTTTTGTTGAAAAAAATTCCTATTTTTTTCGTTATTCTAATCATTTTTATAGAATTATTATTCATTCTGTTCGAAAACGTTTACTCTTTTTTCGACAACTTCATTGTAATCGATTACAGAAGAGATTTCAATTATTTTTTTCACTTTCCTATTATTTTTTAAGCAAACCCATAAAACCTAGTTCCGAAAAGGTTTAAAACGGTTCCCACCATGAACAAGCATGCGTAATCCCTATCTAAGAATTCCTCCTGCCTTGTTCTTACAAAATTTTATCAAAAAAATAAAGAACTACCCATTTATGGTAAGTTCTTTGCAAGAGTCACGGACAATCAGCTTATCCGGCAGAATAAATTGACTTTTTTCTAGTTCTTCCCCGTTAATGATTTTAAGCAATAACTGCATTGCTTTTTGGCCCATATCGAACGTTGGCTGAGCAACGGTTGTAAGGGCAGGTTCGAAAATAGATGCAAATTTAATATCATCGAAGCCAATAACAGAAAAATCTTCGGGAACTTTAAAACCTTTTGATTTAATGGCTTTAACTGCTCCCATTGCCATTTCATCATTTCCGGCAAAAATGGCTGTAGGAAAGTCCTCCAATGCCAAAAATTTCATCATTAGATTAAATCCGCTTTCAAAGGAGAATTCTCCTTCCTGTACCAAACTTGGATCAACGGAAAGTCCATGCTGTGCCATCGCTTGATGAAATCCCTTGCATCGGTCCCGGCCGACAACAACGTTTAGGGGACCAGATATATGTCCAATCCTCTTATGGTTTAAGCTAATTAAATATTCGGTAGCCTTTCTTGCACTGCTGACATTATCAATGGAAACCGTAGGCAGCCGGGAGCCTTCATAGTATTCACACGCCAATACTACAGGGTAATCCTGTGAGATTTCTTCTAACATCTTTTGATTGGACCTTGCTGTTAATAAAATCAAACCATCTGCTTTTTTCTGGCCTAAAATAGTCAAATAACTGGCTTCGCTTTCCGCATTGTTTCTCGCATCTCCAAGAAGCACCTGATATCCGATTTGGATGGCAACCGATTCGATCCCCCGCAGCACCTCGGAAAAAAAAGTATTGGTTATGTCAGGAACAACAACTAGAATCGTTTTTGTTTCTGACCTTCTCAATTGTCTTGCCAGCACATTTGGCTGGTAATTTAGTTTCTTTACAGCCTCCATGACCTTTTCAGCTGTTTCTTTTTTTACAGTTCCAGAATTACTTATCACTCGGGATACTGTGGCTGTTGAAACATTTGCCAGTTTTGCAACATCCGCAATTCTAACCATGAATTTCTTTCCCTTTCAGTGTTTCTTTTACAATATTGTAATCGATTACACCGAAAAATACAATGTTTTAACATTTAAACAAAAAATAATACCTTTATTACAGCATAAGATTGAAACACTGGGTAGCTTTTTTTGATAGGCTTCTTTTTGATTAAAATGAACTATCTCAGAAAAAAAAGAGACTCTGGAAAATGAGCCCCTTTTAATTACAGTTGATTATTATTTTGCCGCATTTTGAATCGATTGGAGAGTGCCTGGCACCTCTATAATTGCAATTTATTTACTGTTCTCTTTAAACCAATTCATAACCTTCTCTACTTCTTCACGATGTTTCTCTAGTTCTCCTTTACTAATTAATCCCGTTTTTAAATTTCTAGTAAAAAAAGATCTTACTAAACCTAGTATTTCATCCATTGTTAACACTCCACCGATAAAATCATGATCTGCACCCTTAATTTCTAAATATGCCGAGTTTGAAAGTTTGCTATGTAAGAGTTGACTTTGTTGAACAGGGCAAATTTCATCATGATCTCCTTGAATAATTAAAAAAGGTGGAGTGTTATCATTAATATAATTTATTGGGTTTGCTTTATTTGCCTGTATTGTTTTAGTTTGTACACTTCCTCCAAGAAACTTCGATTCTGGTGACTTCGGGTTATTATGCCAATCACCCATTAACAAAAGATCTACTGGTCCAGCTAGTGTTACAACAGCATCGACTGTATCTGAAACCCGATGATCCTCAGTTATAAAATCTGGATGATTTGCACTTAAAGCTGCTAAAGTTGCTAGATGGCCTCCAGAAGAATGTCCCCATATCCCTATTTTATTTTCATCAATATTATAGTTTGAGGCGTTCATTTTTACCCAACGAATCGCTTGTTTCACATCAAGTAACGGTGCCGGGAAAATAGCCTCACCACTCAATCTAAAATTTATATTAATGCAAACAAAACCATGTTCAGCTAAAGATGCATTCCACTCTCCACCTACTTTACGTTTATCACCAGACATCCATCCCCCACCATGTACATAGATAATTGCAGGAAATTTTTCTGTATCAGAGATAGGCTTAATTATATCCAGTTTCAATTCTCTCTCTGCTGTTTCTCCATAAACAAGATCAATCAGTTCCTCAGTTTGGTATCTTTCCATAATATCCCTCCTCATTTATAGTTCAATGATAATTGAACTATAAATACTAATCAATATATGTTAAACTATTTTCAAGCATATTTTTATGGAGGAAACAATGAAAATAAAAATTCTAGATTCTATTAGTTATGAGGTTTTACTTAGTCTTTCTCTTTACAAAAGACAAACACATCTTAAATACTTGTCTATTTCAAAGGACTGGTAT
This sequence comes from Mesobacillus maritimus, assembly GCF_023715205.1. Taxonomy (GTDB): domain Bacteria; phylum Bacillota; class Bacilli; order Bacillales; family Cytobacillaceae; genus Mesobacillus_B; species Mesobacillus_B maritimus_C. The sequence continues at coordinate 22,388 of NZ_JAMBNR010000014.1, read as the reverse complement.
GAAAGCACTCGGAAAAAAATTTCGAATGAATTACATACGCAAATCGAGGAACTTGTAGATTTACACTTTGAAGATCTATCCGTACATCTGATTGAGTTCTGTCCATATAAGTCCTTCGAAGGCTATACCTCTTGGCTATCTAGGCTTTCACTGGGGGAAATATATGAGATGTTATCTCCATTTTTAAACGATAAAAGGTTGATGCCTGCTGATTTAGAAAACCGGAGGGACACACACATACTGTTATTAAAGAAATGGTACGAAGAATATTTCAAAGAGATCGAAGAAGAAGTTAGCTCTGCATTAAAAGAAAATATTATGAACATTAATCAAGAGGAACTAAATGTTAATGGTTTTAATCAAATTGAAAAGATTACTAAAGGATTTTCAATTGAAAATCTAGAACCCACTGAAGTTGTTTTAGCTCCAACATGGCATTTTCGACCATTATCATTAATCGATATTTTCAATCATAAAATAATACTGACCTATCCATGTTTGCTCAGTAATAATGACGAGGCCCTTTTGATTACAAAAGCCCTTGCTGAAGAGAAGAGATTAAAAATACTAAGTTCCATGAAAACTGAACCTAAAACCTTTACTGATCTTGTAAAATTGATGGGTATGTCCAAAGGGAACATTCATCACCATTTATTGAATCTTCGGTCAGCAGGATTATTGAAAATAATTCCTTCTCGAGAAGATTACTTCCTTTATCAATTTAGACATAGCAGAATGAATGATCTTTCTAGTCTATTATTAAATTTCGATTAAGTTACATTAGGATGAAAAGGCCAAACAGATAAAAAATCTCTGTTTGGCCTTTTTTTAGCTCTGTGCTAGTCTTTAATGTTGATTTATTACAATAAAATTAGGCTGCCATAAAATGACAGCCTAATTATTTTTATTCAATTAAAGCTACCCGTTTGTTTAAGAAGCACTATGCTTTCTCATTTTCGAAAAGCTAAATAATGCTATTGTTAAACAAATCATACTCAATGCCCAAACAACTCCAGAAACACCTAATTGTAGTGAAATCTCTTCTGAAGCCATCGGATGTTTATAGTCAAATGTAATAGACTTTAATGCAAAATACATTGCAACAGAAACTAAAAGCAAATGAAGTAATATCCAGATGTATCCCAAATTATTATTTTTATTTATCATCCAAAGGAACACAACAACTAACATTACAATTCCCATAACAATTGAAAAACCGCCAATTAATAAAACCATTACTTCCTGTTCTAATGGCATAAGATTACACCTCCAAATAGATTTATTTCTATATTACAATCCTCCCATACTTCAATAAAAAAGAGCGACTTTCTACATAAGTCGCACCCATTAATTCAAAAAGCTACTTACCTTGTTTCTTGTAAATACTCTTTATATGCTTTTTGAACTTTATCCTCCTTGAGTAATTTATTTGATATCTTTTTATGAATGTCGTTTAGTAAGAACAATCCTCTAAAAATACAACCCACTACAATTCCAAAAGCAATTATACCACCAACAAGTGGTCCCATCATCAATAAAATGCATCCTAAAATAGCACCTAAAATTATTGATAAAAGTAAATACATATCACCACTTCTAATACTTCTCGGCATTAGATGTTTGCTCAGTGAATCACCATTTAATCCTATTTTACTTCGCAAATGACTTTCAATTGTCTTCGTTGATAGATATAAACCACTAACCAAACAATAAATAGTATACTAGAAAATAATAAAAAATGATGGAGTAAAAAGTTCTGATAAATTCACACCTGCCATTTTTATTCTGTTGCAACGTTAAAGAACTGTATTTAATGTTTTTGGCACTAAAAAGATCAGATATTTACGTAAGCAAAGACCTTTCGATATTTTTCTCTAATACCCCATCCATCGAAACATCCCTTTCCGCCTCTAATGCGGTCACTCTAACTGCACAAGCTTTAAACTCTGGCATTTTTGACTGTGGGTCGAGTTCTGGCAACGTTAATTGGTTTATGCTCTGTTTTCCTCCCCAATGGAAGGGAACAAAGACACAATCTTCACGAATGCCTGGTGAAAATTTGGCTTTAAGAATCATCTCTCCTCTCCGGGAGCAAATGCGTGCTTTCTCTTTATCTACTAAACCGAGTTTCTTTGCGGTCGTAGGGTGAATCTCTAAAAATGGTTCGGATGTTTTGTTTAATTCCGAGGTAATTCTAGTCTGTACTCCCGTTTGATAATGATGGAGAATCCGTCCAGTGGTCAACGTAAGCGGGAATTCTTCATCTGTTCTCTCTTTCGGGAATTGGTTCGCAATCGGGGTCACACGGGCTTTGCCATTTTCATGATGGAATTGGCCACCCACAAACATTCGCGGTGTTCCAGGATGGGACTCACTCGGACATGGCCAGAATACCCCTTTCTCCTCCTCAATCCGGTTATAGGTAATCCCAGCATAATCAGCAATACCCCCTTTTGTTGCTTTTCGTAGTTCTTCAAAAATGTCTTCACTAGTTTGATAAGGGAAATACTTTCCCTTTCCAAGCAACTCAGAAATCTCGCATAAAATCTTCCAATCTAACCGAGCTTCTCCTGGAAGCTTTTTCGCTGCCTTGCGCAAGATCACTCTTCCTTCTAGGTTCGTCATCGTTCCTTCTTCTTCTAAGTAAGTGGAACCCGGGAGGATTAGGTCAGCGAGCTCCACTGTTTCGGACATTAATGTATCAATCACTACGAGAAAATCGAGCTTTCCCAGGGCAGATTTTACGAGATTCGTATTAGGGTTGGAAACCACTGGATTGGAACCAAGCACAATCATCCCATGGATTTCTTGTTCGAGCATCTTCTCAAACAGTTCATAAGCGGACACGCCTTTTCCAGGAATCTTATCCTCTTGAATCCCCCAGACCTTCGCCATATGATTTCGATGCTCCACATTCTCAATCAACCGGTATCCCGCTAATTGATCCGCTTTTTGTCCGTGCTCGCGTCCCCCTTGCCCATTGCCTTGCCCGGTAATCGTTCCATACCCACATCCTTGTTTCCCAATTTTCCCTGTCATCAACACCAAATTGATGAAATTACGGACGGTGTTCACACCCCCTGCATGCTGTTCAACCCCTCTTGCCGTAAACACCATCCCTGTGGAGGCCCTCCCATATAAACGCGCTGCCTCTATGATTTGATTTTTTGCCACTCCAGTGACCCTTTCCACCTCGTTCATATCAATGGAACGGGCAAAAGCAAGGAGTTCCGCCCCTCCTTCGACCGATTCCTGTACAAACGAATGATTGACATAATCCTCATCAACCATCACTTTGAGCATGCCATTTACGAGCGCCGAATCCAACCCTGGCTTAATCTTTAAGTGAAGGTCCGCAAATTTCGAAGTGAGCGTTTCTCGAGGATCAATCACAATGATTTTGCTACCATTTGCTTTCGCCCTGCGGAAATAGGGCATCATGGTTGGTTGGCATTCCGCCACATTCGTCCCAGCCAAGATGATGCATTCTGCGTCCTCGATTTCACTTAAAGGATTGGTCAATCCCCGGTCTACGCCAAAGGCTTGGTTGGATGCACTCGCAGCCGAAGACATACAGAAGCGTCCATTGTAATCAATATACTTCGTTTCTAATGCGACTCTTGAAAACTTTCCTAGCAAATAGGCCTTTTCATTCGTCAAAGCCCCACTCCCATATACGCTCAAAGCATTCTTACCATATTTCTTTTGGACTGAAGCGATTTTTTGATATAGCCAGTGATATGCCTGTTCCCAAGAGACTGGTACAAATGAATGCTCAACTTTTAACAATGGGGTTCGTAAACGACCTGAACCTATCGCATGTTTATAAGAAAAGATTCCTTTGGGACAAAGCCTGCCTTCTGATACCGGATCGCTCTTGAGCGGCGTGACTTTTAAACGAGATTTCTGTGTAGACCGATCTTCATGGAGATTCATTTTACATTGCATGCTACAAAATGGGCATTGTGTCTCATAGAGAGATTCCCGATTTTGCTGATATTCCCGTTCTCGAAACCCTTGTAAAAAGTCAGACATTGTTCCCTCTCCTTTAAATTCGTAATCATATGTTCTCTTATCCATCACTAGATACACAGGATGATGCTTTCCTTTTATTCACAGACAGTTCCTCAATGTAGGGGATGCCATCAATTGACTTCCATAACATCTATCTTCATTCATGAGTCCAGCCATAAAAGACCATTCTTTAAGATAGACTAGATGCATTCTGTTTCCTACTAGTAGTAAAAATGGTTCGAATCCTAGAACTGTTATAAGCTAAGCAGACAAGAGCGAACAGAGATAATAAGATAAAGCCGAGTGTGTATTCACCGAGATAATCTTTAAAAATCCCTAATAGGATTGGAGGAAAAAAACCGCCTAAGCCACCGGCAGCACCAACGACCCCTGTAACGGCTCCCATATTCCCTTGGGAAACTTCCGCCACTCGTTTAAATACAGCCCCGTTTCCCGTTCCCAGCATGATTGCCATCAACAGGCATTCCACCATGAACAGGAGAAGATTTCCTTGCCAGAAAACAATCAAAACGGAAGTAAGCAAAATAGAAAAAAACACAATATTTAATACTTTGACCGCCCCAAACTTATCAGAAAGGTATCCCCCTACAGGTCGAATAAACGTGGCCCCAATGACAAAAATCCCTGTCAAAATCCCCGCTTGGACTGCATTTAAATGATGAAGATCTTGGAAAAGGGTCGGTAAATAAAGGCTAAAGGTGACAAATCCTCCAAAAGTTAAAAAATAATATCCGGATAAGACCCAAGTTTCTTTGTTCTTCATGATAGCCAACGAGTGTCTGAGCTTCTTTCGATCCTTGGTTCTCTGAAGCTCCGTCGTTCCAAACCAAAAAATGATCGACATGATGAGGATGGCTAAAGCGAAAATCCGGAACATCCAAGGTAGCCCCCATAAGTTCACGATCTGTGGGGCAAGGAAACTGGCTACGGCCGTCCCCAAATTCCCCATCCCAGCAATCCCGAGGATCAGTCCTTGTTTTTCAGAAGGATAACACCCTGAAACGTAAGCAATCGAGACGGCAAACGTCGTCCCTGCCATGCCAATGAAAAACGCACACAATAGGAGACCTACATAAGAAGTAGTGAAACTGGCCCCGATTAAAGGGAGAGTTAAAAAAAGCATGGTTAAAACATAAACCCTTCTTCCTCCCAAACGATCAGCAAGAATTCCAATCGGAATCCGCATGACGGAACCTAACAGAACGGGGACAGCGATTAAGATGCTTTTTTGCAATCCAGTTAACCCATACATTTCTTGAATCTTTCCAGCCACCGGTGAGAGAATCGACCATACAGAAAAAGCAATGATCATCGAAAGCGTGGAAAGGATTAATATCGATTTTTGATCCTTCTTATTCACATTCAAACCTCCTCCAAAGATTTTGTGACTAGTTTTGCTTCACCGTTAATAAGCTCAATCTATAACAAAGCCGCTCTACTGTCTTTGGAGTTGTCACGTTTTATGACATGGAAATTTTAAGGGACAGAGACTTGTCCCCTTTTGTCTCATAAAAAATCAGGGGGAATCCTCATGATTCCCTCCTTTACTAATAAATTCTTTTACAGAAACTAAAACTAAATAACCTGAACAGTCGCAGCTCACTTTTCTGAGCTGCGATGATTATATCTGTTCACCGAGAAGACATCCTCATCAGATACAACAAAATAGCTGCGCCTTAACACTCCCCTCCTATTGTCAAATTAAAGCCCGTTTTGTTGTGACAAATCAATAGGAGCTAAATAACCGATATCCCCTGTGCGAGTATATGATTCTATGAATTTAGTAACTTCATTGCTCATTTCCTTATAACGAGTCCAATGAAGATAATGATGCCCCTGTAAAGGAACAATTTTACTAGCAGGGGAGGTAGTTAACTGGGTTTCATAAAAAGTCACATTGTTTTTACCTCCCTCGTTAAGCTTCTGTTCTTTCGTAGTGAAGAATAAAACAGGCAAATGAGTAGGGAAATTCATATCAACTGTTTTGTCAATATTCCTTTTTATTTCATTGGCTTCTTTAACAACGTTTTTGTTATACCCGTTCCAAGCTGAAATCGCCTTAGTCATGGTTAAATTTTCTTCAGAATAGGTCCCCTCATCAGCAATAGGTAAAAAACCTTCAGGACCTATATATAATGCCAATCTTGCCATTCCAGTTGGTGCCACATACCGCAAATATTTAGGCATAGTAGGTGAAGTTTCACCAAAATACTCCAATGCCTGTGGGAGCGTAGGGTCGATCCCGATGATGGCTTTAACTTCTTCAGGATAGGTATGGGCAAAATACATACTATAGATTCCAGAAATAGAATGAGGCATCAATATGTATGGGCCTCCTATATTAGATTTTTTAAGAGCCATCCTTATTTCCTCTACTATGTTTTCTACTGTTCGTTCCTTGTTGGTTCGATCGCTCCATCCGTACCCAAACGGCTCTACCACTACTACCTTATTATTCTTTGCCATTTCATTTATCAAAGGTTCAAAATCGAGTGCTGGTGCTGAAGTTCCAAGACCACTTAATAAAACGATGGTATGATCGCCCTCACCTTTTGTATAAATGTGCATATTCTTACCATCAACCTCAACCATTTCCCCTATTGCCGGGTATTTTTTTTGTTCATAGGCAGTCAGAAAGTGACTGAAAATGAACAAAATCACAAGTGCTCCTACTATTGCTAATAAACTATTTCTTGTAACAATCCAAAATCTAAATTTCTTTTTCGATTTCAATATGATCCCCTTCTTCCTATGGCCTTCTTTCTTTTCCAACTCCATCTTATCGTGCGAACGAATTCCGAGTAATGGACCCGAGAAATAGTTTGAGCTAGGTCTTGAGGCTTACTAAATCTCTCCTTTCCAGTCACAACGAGAAAAAAGACCGCCATAGCCATAGCGATCCTTTCTTTTACGTATGCATTCTCAACTATTTTTTCTAATAGCCTCTAATGTTTGGAATCATTCCATAATATCTTGCTGCTGCATTTCCTGCCTCACGATTGAAACAGCAAGTTTTTCCTTTGCAACGTCTAGACCTATGTATTTTATATTTAGCTCTTTCGTAATATAGCTCTGATTTGGTTTTCTTTTTAATGATGTTAACAGTCTAACCAAATTAACCTACGGGTTTACGAGTAAGGAGCTCGTTTCATTCATGATAACTTGTCCCCATGGGAAAGGGTGTGCCTGTCCCTTTGTCCCGTGATTGAAGTAAGGAAAGTTATAGAAATTAGTATTTTGAACCACAAAGGTTCATTTAGAAACACTTTAATCATAAGTTTTATCCGTTGCATGAGGGTACAACTCCCTTCAATTATTATATATTTAAGCATATGTCGATATTTTAAAAGTAACTCCTTTCAACTCCAAATGTAGTTGGCAATCCTCCCTCCCTTTTCTATATGGTTACTTATCTATTACCAGTCATTTAATATTACTTATTCACTAACCTGATCCATTAGTAAAAAGCGACTGCTCGTATTGAACAATCGCACCCTTTAGTTGAATAGGAAAAGAACTGTCTTTAACAACTCTGTTCATAAAAAATAAATAAAACTTATTTTTGTTCATCTAGTTCAATAAAATAATGGTCCTTACGATAAGAAATTGCCTCCATTGTTGCGATTAAATTTTGCTCGTGAAAAACCTCAATTCGATAAAATCCAGTACGAAAGTTTCGTCTTACTTCGGTTGCACATGCTACTATCTTGTCCCCTGGTTTAGCTGATTCCATAAATTGAATAGTTGTCGAAAGTCCCATTGATGTTTTTCCAAATGCATTACAGGCTACCGAAAATGCATGATCTGCTAATGCATAAATAATTGCCCCATGAACCGTCCCATATGCATTAACCATATGGTCCTGTACTTCTAAATATGCTTCTGCAAAACCAGCCTTAAATTTCGTTAATTGAATGCCGAGTGATTGAGCATATGGGTCATTTTTTACTTTTTCATAAATTTCATCGTAATGTTTTATGTGAATTTGTTGTTCATCAATTTTCTTCTTCATTTTACCTCTCCCTTAACTTATATGATTTAGTATCTATATATAACAAATTTATAAGAAAACAACTTGCACCAATATCATGTAGACAATCGTTCCTCCTGCTATTGAGATAAGCATATTTTTCCTCCAATAATGAAGAAATGCAACTACCACCACTCCTAAAAATTCAGGGATACCACGACTTGCGGATAATAAGCTCACATCCTTAAAACAATAAATAACTAAAAGACCTATTACCGCCGATGGTAAGACTTTTCCGAGATACTGAACATATTTCGGTGTGGGTTTACCCGATGGGAAAACGATAAATGGAAGAAATCTTGTAAGCATTGTACCTAAAACCACCATAGCAATTGTAATAATCTGCTGCGTTAAACTCATTGTCATGTTGCGCTCACCTCAACCTTTTCCAATTGTTTTCTAAGTAAGATGAGTACCCCTAAGATTGCAATCATAGCTGGAATAATAAAATGGGTTCCACCAAAAATTAGAAGACTTATAGTTGAAAGTCCAAGACCTAAAACAGCACTGTGGTGCTTTTTCTCTTTCATCCATTGTTCAATAAAAATGACGACAAAAAGTGATGTCATAACAAACTCAAGTCCTTCAGTATTAAATTTAACGTAAGACCCAAAAATACCTCCAATTGCTGAACCTATAACCCAATAGAAGTGATTTAACAAAGTTACAAAGAACATAAACCAGCCCTTGTCAACGAAATTTGGAATATTAACGGTACTATTAATCGCAAAAGATTCATCACAAAGCCCATAGATCATGTAGAGTTTTTTCTTTCCAATACCCCTGTATTTATCCAGCATAGAAATGCCGTAAAACAAATGTCGTGCATTTACCATCAATGTTAGGACAAGGGCGTTAATTGGACCGAAAGTAATAAGCAATAAAGTTGCTGCCACAAACTCCATTGACCCTGCAAATATGAATAAACTCATCAAAATCGGGTAAATTGCACTAAATCCCAATGAATTCATAAAAATTCCATATGCAATTCCCAAAAAGACAAATCCTGCAAGAATCGGGACCGTGTATGGAAAAGCAGCACGAAATGCTACCCATATTTGATTTCTTTTATTCATATGATTGTAAATCCTAAGAGGATTTGTATGGAAAGATTCTTTGGTGTCATTCATCTCCTTAACCTCCTAAACTTCGTCAATTGGTACACTGACAGTTCTTTTTTCTGTACTCATAACCATGCTAGTGTCAACTCCGCTGACTGCTGGATTCTGCATTAACGAATCAATGATAAAATTCCGATAACTCTCCATGTCCTTTGCTACAATCTTAAGCATATAGTCATGGCTTCCTGTAAGTGTGTAACACTCTTGAACTTGCGGATATTTGTTTATATCCTCTAAAAATGAATGAATTGTTTCCCTATTAAGAGGTGATAAGTTTATGAGAGCTATTGCTGTGACTTCAATTCCTAATTTTTTCTCATCGACAATGGTAGTAAACTTTTTAATAATGCCTGTTTCTACAAGGTTTTTTGTTCTTGTAAGGCAAGCCGATGGTGAAAGCCCAATTTTCTTTGATAAATTTAGATTTGATATCGATGCATCTTCCTGCAATTCTCTTAATATTGCCTTATCATTATCATCAAGAGTCATTTTTAAGACCTCCATTTAAAATTTAATTTCGCCTAATTGATATTATAGTGAATTTTTATTTGAGAAACAATATTATAATTAAATTAAATTCATGAAATCGCATATATAAGAAATAAAATTCACTTTTATTCATGGATGTTCACAAGCAAAAAACCCCACCAATGTTGGTGGGGTTTCAACCTGTCTGATATTAAACTATCCTGCCCGTTTGTTCAATAACTTCAACAAAAAAAGGCATTAATCCATCTTGGATCAACGCCCCCGATAGTTTAAGTACAATTCTTCACAAAATTAGTTTTATTACAGGAATGCTACCCCGTTTGTTTAATGAGAATTTCAGCAAAAAGGTGCCTTAATCCTTCCTAGATCAACGCTACCCATTAATTTAAGTCCATTTCTTCACAAACTTCTTTTTAGGGGTGCTACCCTCCCCATGCTTTTGCCAACGAGTGAACTCCTGAAAATATCTCTTCCTCAGATAATACTGCAAAACCCAATAGAATGGTTCGATTGTCACTTAAACCGTAATCTGATACAGGATAAACTTTGATATCATATTTAGCAGCCTGTTCAATAAGCTCTTTTTCCACCATACCGTTATTCATGCGGACTAAAAGATGCAATCCAGAATCCTGGCCAATGATTTCAATTGAATTTGGGAAATGAGTCGAAAGCGCTGTGATGAGTGCATCTCTCTTTTTTTTGTAAACAATCCGCATTTTGTTAATATGTTTTTTCCAGCTGCCTTCCTGCATGAATCTTTTGATGATCTCCTGGTCAAGCCGAGACACAGACTGAACGAAGTGAAAGTAATGTTCATGGTACTTTTCCATTAACAGTTTGGGAAGAACGATATAAGCCATGCGCAGGGACGGTAGCAACGCTTTTGAAAATGTACCCATATAGATTACTTTTTCATCGGAATCCAGACTTTGTAATGCAGGGATGGGTTTGCCTGAATAACGAAATTCACTGTCATAATCATCCTCGACGATGTATCTTCCCTTTTTTTCCTTAGCCCAGCTCAGCAACTGCTTACGCCTTGATATCGACATTATCATTCCACAAGGAAATTGGTGTGACGGAGTAACAAAAGCAATATTAGCGCCACTTTCCTTTAAGCTGGTTATGCTGATCCCTTCATTATCAAGCGGAATTCCCTTCACATTTTCAGGTCCTTTTTCGAAGGTTACAAGTCTTTTATGGTACCCGGGGTCTTCAACGGCATACAAGCTTCCCTTTAATAACTTAAACAAAAGTTGTATTAGTGTTGGTGTTCCTGACCCAATGATTATCTGGCTCGGCGCTGTCCGGACGCCACGGGATTCGTACAGATAGGAGGCAATTTCTTCACGCAGCTCATATTCTCCCTGAGGATGCCCAATCGTCAACAAATGTTTACTCTCACTCTTCAAAACATCATTTGCTATTTTTCGAAAAACAGCAAAAGGAAATGAATGATGATCAACTCCTGTTTGAGTGAAATCGAAAGTGACGTCGCTTTTAAAGATTTTTTCCTTGATATAATCGGAATTTTTTTCAGCATCGGAAAATGTTGGCTGAATTTCGCAGACAAAATACCCTTTTCGTGGGATTCCCTCAATATATCCTTCGGCAACAAGCTGGTCGTACGATGCCTCTACAGTGTTTTGGCTCACGTTTAAATACCGAGAAAGTTTTCGTTTGGAAGGAAGCTTAGTATTTGGCCTAAGCATCCCTTTATCAATCTCTTGCTTGATATAGTTATATAACTGTACATATTGAGGTTCTTTACTATACGAATCAAGTTTTGGTGTTAATTCATACATCCATCTGACACCCTTCCGATAATAAAAACTGGCCCTACAAACCATGCCAGCCTCTTATTATAATGCATCTATGGAAACATTCCTAATAATTACTATTAAAAAACTATCAGCAGGGAGGCAATCATTATGAAAACAACCCGATATGGCGGACTTTTGATGATAATTAGTGGAGCAGCATTATGGGGTCTCTCCGGACCGATGATCCAGTGGCTTTTTCAAAATAGCGAATTATCTTTGAATAATTTCCTTGTTGTACGATTAATTATGGCTGGAATCTTCACTCTGGGACTGTTGCATTTCACTCAAAAAAACATTTTTGGAATCTGGAAGGATCGTCGTTCTTGGATTCAACTCATGATTTTTGGTGTGTTGGGTATGCTTGGAGCCCAGTACGTTTTTATAGAAACCATCCGTGTAAGTAATGCAGTGACAGCAGTACTATTCCAATTTCTCGGTCCCGTTTTCATTACCATTTATTTAGCATGGCAGACAAAAAAACTACCAACAATGATGCAATTTCTAGCTGTGATTGCAGCCTTAGCCGGAACCGTTCTCCTGATTACAAATGGCTCAATGGAAAATGTCATGCTTTCGAAAAGGGCCATTATTCTTGGTCTGCTAACTACACTTGGTTTTACTTTCTATACACTCCATCCTGTCTCATTGATCAAGGAGTGGGGAACCTCGGTCATCATTGGCTGGGGTATGTTAATTGGCGGCATTGTGCTGTTAATTTTCAAGCATGATTTTAGCGTTGTACAATTGGCCCAAACCTTAACACTTCATACATTTTCGATGATGCTTCTGGTAATTATCTGCGGCACGGTTTCTTTTATACTCTATATTGGCAGTCTGAATTATTTAAGCGCCACTGAAACAAGTTTATTATCCAGTATCGAACCTCTAGTTGCTGCAATTGTGTCTATCGTTTGGTTAAATGTGGGGTTTGGTGCTACTCAACTATTAGGCGGATTTTTTATCGTTGCTGCTGTTGTCATCCTATCATTCCCGGATAGTCAAAATAGGGAAAAACAATTGCAGACGTATATGTAAGCATGTCCTGAAGGGGATACCGCTGGGACAACACCCCCTAGAAAGGGGTTGTGTTGTCATTCTACGACTTAACTGATATAAAATGGTGTGAAGTATTAAAAGATTCTAACCAAGAAGTGAAAGGTGCCATCAACCATAACCTTACTTCTGGTATCAATGAAGTAAAAAAAGACGACCCCTGTACGATACTAACGGGTTCTCTTTTGAAGTGCAAAATAGAAAAAGGCAAAGCAAATAACAACGCGTTTCACATACGAATTAGCAAACAAAATTGCATCATTTAACAATAAAGAATGAGCTGGATATTAAAAATCCTGCTCCTTTATTTTGTATTCTTGTTAAAGTTAAGCACCCTTTAGTTTAAATACATTTGTTCACAAACTTAAAGTTTTTAGGATCTGCCTGTTTTCTTTCTCTCAATTATTTTTTGGAGTATAAGTTTAAATGCTGTTACTAATAATACCCCTATAACAAATTAGGGGGTTAATATAATGGAAGAAACACCCACAAGTAATAATGAAATGAGCACAAGTAATAATGGAATGAGTACATCTAATAAGATAAACCTTTCAGGTCTTGGTGTTGGAGCAATTGTACTAACCACTGTTTATACGGCGGTTTTGGCTTCGCAGTTAATGGCTACCAAGCATAAAGTCGATTACCTTTATTACAAAGAATTAACACAAAATAAATAGCTAATTATAGACGGTGCTTTTTTCACCGTCTTTTATTTATATAAAACAGAATTTGAACTAACCTGCCCGTTACTTCAATATCAACGTGTTTATTTCTATATTCAAGGCAATAATTCCTCTAACACAATCCTTAAGGAGGAATTGATTTTGCAATTAACAAATGCCTGGGAACTTTATGAATCGGATAAGAGGATTGAAGGATTCTCTCCACAGACATTAAAAGCGTATAGACTCCAATCTAAGTTACTCATCCATCACTTTAATGATGTAAGTATTGGATCAGTAACAACCGATCAGTTGAAAGGATACCTAGCAAAATCCAGTGTACACTTAAAACCATCAAGTTTAGCTCATCGGATTCGATTTATTAAATCACTATTTCGTTGGTCACACGAGGAAGGGCATATTCAAAAAAATCCAGCTGCAAAAATTAAAGAACCTAAACAAGGAAAACGGATTCCGAAATTTTTAACGGAGAGAGAAATTGAACATTTGAGGGAAGCGTGTTTTTCTCCAATGGAAAAAGCATTATTTGAATTTATGTTTTCAACAGGTTGTAGAATAGGAGAAATTGTTTCTCTTAATAAAAATAGTATTAATTGGTCAAATCGCTCTGCAATTGTACTTGGAAAGGGTGATAAGGAAAGGGAGGTTTACTTTAATATACGGTGTGAAATCTGGCTTAAGCGATATTTAGATCTTCGCCAAGATAATGACCCAGCTATTTTTGTTACGGAACGAAATCCGCACCGAATGAGCATTGGTCAGATGAGGTACATCATAAAGCGAATATCAAGCCGTCCAGGGATCAACAAAGAAATACATCCACACCAACTACGCCACAGATATGCCACCCACCTATTGAACAACGGAGCTCCTATCGATGTTATTCAAAGTTTACTAGGGCACGAAAAAAGCGAAACCACTAGGATTTATGCTCAGTTAAGTGGCAGCCTTAGAAGAGAATTTTATAGAAAATATTTTTAGTGATAAATGGCAAAAGGCATCGGACAATTCCGCTGCCTTTTTACTCTTGCCACCCATTAGCTTAACAAGTTTATTTAAAAAGGTTCTAATTATTGTGAATTTTAAAATATACATTTCTTGTTTAGACTTTTCTTTATTATGATTCCTACAACTAATCCAGGAATTACACACAACATTGGGAGCCAAACAGGTCCGAGTAAAACCCCAAATAATAAAAAATTTGAGGAATAAATACATCCCACTGTAACAAAGTAGGCAGAAAACACAAAGGGAAGAAAAGAGTACCTTTCTTTCGCTCCTCCAGCATCCTTATAGGCATCCCACATTGCATAAAAATATAAACATGGATAAAACATTAACCACTGATAATCTGCCTGTCCAATCGCATTTTGAATATCTCCTTGAAAACTTGCAATAATCACAACGTTGAAATTCGCTTGAACATTTATAAGAAACTCTAATATTATCAAAACAATCCCTTTAATTACTTTTCCGTTTAGAAACTGACCAAACCCAGGAAGGGCATGCTCCACAATAATTTTTCAATTGCATTTTTCACATGATCCCAACCCCCTTATGATTTGGATCTTTTCATAGAAATGTTATTTTTTATAAAATTTGTTTCTATCAATGGGTTGTGGCGGTTGCTCCATCCAGCCTCGTTCAATCAAAAGTTTAAGCCCTTCGTCACCGTACTTCATTACCTCTCCTATAACAAGGAAATAATGGGACGCTAAATCTCTTCTCATTGAGACAGACAATGCATCTGCAAGTGCAGAAATAGCTATTTGGTTTGAAGTAGCTATAATAAACAGTATTAATCTTTCAGAAAATGGAGAAATTGTTGAATTTGTTACCTCATAGTCATTGGGAATCCGATAAAATGATCATTTTCTTTTAATAACTTATCAAATATATCCACTTGCTTTTCAGCCAGTTTTTTTCCCTTTAATAAATAGTTCTTTATTTCCTTGTCTTTTGTTACCTGTATTAATCCCATCAAAAGGATTAGACCAATTGCATTTCTTTCGATTTCCATAAAAAGTTCTGTTATTTCTAAAGTATTTAGAGGTCTTTTCTCACCTAACAAGGTATTTATTAATGAGGGTTGATCTTTAATAAACTCAACATTTTTTGGATACTCCATCTTTGGAGGTCGATCATTTAATCCTTTTGAAAGCATAAGGTTTAATGCTTTCTTATGTAATTCCGTCTCACTGTTTAGACACTCCGTAAAAAAATTATAAATATCGATTCGAGTCACTCTAGAAAGAGTATTAGCATACTGAGGAATAATTACTTGTCCTCCACGATATAGAAAACTTAATGCAAATAAGTCTGTATAAAGGGCAGGGGCTGATAAGTCAATATCTTTATCCGAAAATCCCTTTGGTATTGGGAAGTTTTCTTTTTCAAAAATTGTTTCGATTTTCCCAATAATTGTTTCAACCAAAACCTCAGCTTCTTTAATAATTGGCTTTATCTCCTCATCTTGAAGGTATTGAACAAAATATTTGTAAAAACATCTTACAGCTGTGTTTTGAATATATGATCTCCACAGAGTTGCGATTTCAGCAGTAGTTAATTTAATAGGTACATGATTATTTTCCATATCCAACCCCCCCCCTATATAATCAATTGAGGATAGTATCCCCTAAAATAGAAAAAGTATCTATGGAAAGGGCTTATTTATTAAGTGCGTTTTTTTAAGCCTCAAATTCGTAATATTATTGATGAACTAACTCACTGCTTCTTTCTCTGATTTTATATCATATTGAAAAAAACTATACACTATACATTTTCTTCTCTCACTATCCTGCTTCGTTAGCTCAATAAGAAAAAGGCTACCTCAGCAACCTTTCTTCAATTCAAGATACCCGTTATATCATTCCATTCTCTCCCAAAACAGCATTACCGCATTGCTTAAGTAATGAGCTTTTTTCAGGAAATACTCTAAATTTTCTTCTCAGCCTACTACCAAATCGATGACCCTGACCCTCCAAATCAAATGATCGTTTCCTTTGTCCCATTAGTCCTCTAACAAATAATCTGGCTCTCCAAATTTCTTTTTCCAGATTTTTTGTGCCATTTTATAGCCACTAGCTAAACAAAACTCTTCTATACCTTTACTCTTTAAAGTAGAATACATCTTATTTAGCAGCAAATTCCCTACTCCCATTCTCTGATAGTCCGGATGAACAAATACTGTACCTACCTCGACTAGCTCTTTAATATTGTTATTTGTCATCTTACATATGAGATTACTAGCTGGACCATATTCAATTGAACCAATCATTTTATTGCCATATAAAGCAATCAAGAAATAGCGTTTCTCTCCATCACTTTCAAGATCACTTTCTAAGTACCTTTCCTTACCCTCAATTTCATTATTCAAGTCTAATAACTTCTCGCCTATCCCCTCTTCAATGAAAGTATCCTTAATCACAATTCTGAAAAGGGAATATAACTCTTTTATATCCTCCATTCTTGGTCTGCGTATCTCCACTTTAATCACCCCACAACTCCTCCTCACTCCTATCTACTTCATCTCATCGCCGCCGTACTTCAAGCATCCTACCATCCTTCTTAAAGTATTCTGCACCATTAGCATAATAATAAAAAGCCGCCATAAATGACAGCTCCTATCTTCAACTCTTACACCCTTTAGCTTATCAACTCATGATTCTAATACTCGCTCTATCTTCTTTGCACTACTTCGCTTTTCCTGTTCCGTTACAAGAATCACAATCATGGACATGAACAGATTCCAATCCTGAAGAAAAAAATCCCCTTCCTGAGCAGTCGGGACATATTCCCCTTTGAATCTTTTTCTCTCGTCGTTTTTCTCTTCGATTACCGAAGAAACCCATATAAATCTCACCTAACTTTTTTCTTTTAGTATACCTATCTGTATTCTTTTTAAATGAACCCCTTTTACAATAATGATAATAGCATTTTGTCAATAGGAGCGAACGACATTCAACAAACCATGCTGTTTATTGGTTATTTCCTCTCTTTCTATATCCCCCTGTACGACCATTTCACTCCCCTTACTCACCCTCACTATTCATTCGTCATAAGCACTATTCTTAATTTTCACCTAATGATTATCCTACTTTTTAAATCATTTATACCTTGTAAATAGTCAAAAAATTATGTACCTTTATAATAACTTTAATAGGAAAGTGAACGTATAGGTGGTTTTAGCGATGAATATTGAACAACTGGAGTATGTGATTGAAGTAGCGAAAAGAGGAAATATCACGAAAGCGGCAGAGAGTTTACATGTTTCGCATTCCGGGGTTAGTCAGGCAATCTCGAATCTAGAAGCGGAACTGGGGATTCCGATCTTCATTCGGTCTCGTTCTGGAACAAAGTGTACAGAACAAGGAGAAAAGGTTTTACAATTATCCTATGAAATTATGAATAAAGTAACGGAGTTAAGAGAACTTGGGAAACGTGCCGCAGAGGTACAAAGGAGTCTATCCATAACAGGTTCGCCTTTATTCTTTTCTACGTTTTTACCTGAAGCGTTACATACTTTTAGAAAAAAGAATCCAGATATTCAAATTGAAATTGATGCCAATATCACGGATTCCATCATTGAGAAAGTCAAAAATTCCGAAAAGGATATTGGCTTTATTCTTGGATCTGAGGAAACTTTAAAAGAAATAACTGGTTTCGTCCATACTCAGATCTTATATAAAATAAATTTGATGGTCACCGTAAGCAAACATTCCCCGTTAGCGAAAATGGATGTTGTGACACCTAAGGACATGTTGAAATACCCTTTAGTGATCCGCAATGAACGGGCTTCTCGAAAAACGTGGAATGACATTTTTGCAAACTATGGCCCTGGCCAGATTTTATTTTATACAAACATTGATGATGTCACCAAAAATGTGATTGCCAATAATTTAGCCATTGGCTTTTTTACCGATTTAATGAAACACGACCCCTTAGTGACCCGTGGCGATATTTGTTTAATCCCATACCATGATCCGATACAAATGCCTACCTATTATCTCATCTGCATCCAAGCGAAAAATAAATATACTTCCATCTTAGAAAAGGAATTTATCAAATGTACATCGGACACCTTAGAAAACTATCTAGTGAAAAACACCTAAAATCCAAAGAAAAACACTCACAGTAAAAGATAAGCCATTTGGCCAAATCCATTACTAGAGTGTTTTTAAACGTCGATTATGCTAAATGACTTTAGGTTGGTTTTCTGCGATCTTATGCGGTTCTGCTGGTTTAAGAAGAAATAAGGCGATAATCGAGATGGTACAGCAAATGACCACATAAAGACTAATCGATGACGTGCTACCGAACTTTTCCAGTAAAGCTAACGAGATGGTAGGT
The DNA here is from genome assembly GCF_023715205.1 of Mesobacillus maritimus. Lineage (GTDB taxonomy): Bacteria > Bacillota > Bacilli > Bacillales > Cytobacillaceae > Mesobacillus_B > Mesobacillus_B maritimus_C. The sequence goes on along the minus strand of NZ_JAMBNR010000014.1, from coordinate 3,802 downwards.
GCAAGACCTCCGGCAATGATCGATGCAAACTGATAAGCAATCGAAGCACCACTAAATCGCAAATGAACCGGGAAAATTTCGGCGATTAACGCGGCTTGTGGACCATAAACCACTGCTGGACCGATACTTGAAATAATAATCGCTGTAATGATAAAGCCCGTTTCTCCCGTATTGACCAGTGCGAAATACGGATAGGAAAAAACTAGAGTAAGAAGCATCCCTGCCAAAGTAATGTTCCTTCTTCCATACTTGTCTGATAGAGAAGCGGATAACGGAACAACGAATAAGAAGGTAACGGAAACAAGTAACACAGCATTCGTGATAAATTGCCGATCGATTTGTAGATGTTGTGTTGCGTAATAGATTAGAAAGGTCGTATAAATATAGAAAGGGACGTTGTCTGCAAGACGAGTAAGAGCTGCAAAGACAATCTCTTTCGGATGTTCTTTTATCGATTCAATGACTGGAGATTTTGCTGTTCGGTTCTCTTCTTTCATCTTCTCAAACTCAGGAGATTCTTCAATTCCTAAACGAATGGCCAATCCAACAAAGACAAGGACAATGCTGATTAAAAACGGAACTCTCCATCCCCATACCGCAAAACTATCGCCAGTTAAGAAGATACACAAGGAAACGACAGCCGTTGAGAATAACATTCCAATCGGGACACCCAATTGCGTCATACTTCCCATTAACCCACGAGACTTTTCCGAACTCCATTCAACAGAAAGTGTCACGGAACCGCCCCATTCTCCGCCCACGCCAATTCCCTGGACAAAACGGAGCACAACCAACAGAATCGGTGCCAATATGCCAATGGTGTCAAAAGTAGGCAGCAATCCCATGAGTGTACTGCTTATCCCCATTAATAACAATGATGTGACCAAAGCAGCTTTTCTGCCAATTTTATCTCCGTACGAACTAAAGATGATGGCTCCAATTGGACGAGCTAAAAAGCCGATAAATAGCGTGATAAAGGCCTGTAGAACTCCCATGAAAGAGCTAGACTCTGGGAAGAAGAGCTGAGGGAAAACCAACGCCGCCATCGTTCCATAAAGAAAGAAATCATACCATTCGATTGATGTGCCAATGATACTAGCCATTGCTACCTTTCTCATTTGTTTTTTGCGAACTTTTTCATCGATTTTCATTTGTATTCCCCCATCCTATGAATATTGGTAGATTCTGTTCTATTTATCTACACAATCTGTAGCGTTGATTTAAGCGGGTAAACGCTTTTATTTTTAGGTTGAAATTCATACTTCCCTTTTCTCTTTGGCTAGCATTTCCCGCAATAACTTTTTATTGAATTTTCCTGTGGCATTTTTCGGGATCTCGTTTAAAAATTCAAACTGACTTGGTAACCACCACTTTGGAAACTTTGGTGTTAACCACTGGATTAATTCAGCTTCCATTTCTGTTTCATTCATAGGATGTTTCAGGACGATACATGCTAATGGACGTTCAAGCCATTTTTCATCAGGGATTGCGACCACACACGCTTCTTGTACATCTGGGTGAGCAATCAGTTCATTTTCAAGTTGAACTGAAGAAATCCATTCTCCACCACTTTTGATCATGTCTTTATTCCGATCAACGATTCGAATCGATCCCTGTTTGTCAATGGTGGCAATATCCCCGCTTTTCCACCAACCATCAACGAATGAGGTAGCCGATCGTTCATCATTTAGATACTCATCTGCTGCCCATGGACCCCGAGCGTGAATCTCTCCCATTTGTTGATCATCCCAAGCAATTTCCTTTCCTGTTTCATCGATGATTTTCATTTCGATCCCAGGAATTAAAGTTCCTTGCCTTGTCCGGAGATTGATGTTTTCATTTTCATCGATTTGCTGTTGATCTTTTCGAACATGTAGAAACGTAATCAGTGGAGAGGTCTCGGTTGCACCATATCCTTGGACAACGGGAACATCATATTTATAATAGAGTTTGTCGATAATGGCCTTAGGAATGGCCTGACCACCTAGCCATAGTCCTCTTAAACTAGATACCTTATATTCATGTTTTTCTAATAGATTGACCATTTCGACGCCGATCGTTACAGCGGCAGCGGTTAAGGTTACTTCTTCTGATTCGATTAAGGTTAATAGATGATGAACATTTGGCCGATAGCCTGGCAACACCAATTTAGCACCCGTAGCAATCGCCGCATATGGCAACCCCCATGCATTTACATGAAACATTGGCACCATAGGCATAATGCTGTCTGTTTCGGAAATAGCTGTCACATCTTTATACATTAGTGCAGATGTATATAAGTAAAGACTTCTATGAGTATACGTTACACCTTTTGGAAGTCCCGTCGTTGCGGATGTATAGCAAATCGTCGCTGGAGAATACTCGTCAAGCATTTCAAATGAAAATTGATCATCCACCAGCCCTAGAAGTTGTTCATAACTATAGATCGGAGAAAGCGTGGTCTGAGGAATATCCTTCCCTAGTACGACATATGCTTGAATATGATGCAATTGGTCTGCAATGGCTTCCACAATTGACAACTGATCTTCATCAAAAAATAAAATCTTGTCTTCGGCATGGTTAATGGTATAAATAATTTCAGGTTCCCCATACCGGAGATTGACTGTATGTAGGACAGCGCCATAACATGGACCACCTAAATATAATTCCAGATGACGATGCGTATTCCAAGCTAGCGAGGCAATCCGGTCTCCTTTTTGGATTCCAAACTTTTTTAAGACATTTGCTAGTCTTTTGGTGCGAGAATAAAACTCAGCGTATGTATAGCGGAAAAGACTGTCATCTGGCTCCCGTGAAACAATCTCTTTATTAGGGAAATACAAAGTGCTTCGCTCTAAAAACGTTTTTAAATTGAGTTGAAAAGAGTGATTCATAACGTCCTCCCATCTTCATATTCTGTAACAAGTTTAGCTATTAGGCATAAAATCGGTATTTTATTTGAATACAACCTACCTTTCTAAAAATTCTAAAAATTTATAATAATTATAGTCCCGTTTTCAACGATTAATAAAGTAACCATTATCATCATCCCCTTCACATTTACTTACAGAAGAGATGGGTATAAAGTACCTTGTCCTAGGGGATTCGATTCTGCAACATTTCTGGAATTATCCATTCTTCGCACAGAACGTGACATCCTTTACACTCTTTACATCTGTTTAGCACTGTAAAAAAGACTATTGGTAACTAGGAGTCCCCTCATTGAAGCGAATCAATGACGCTTGCAAGTGAATGATTAATCATCAAAAAGAGAAATCTCATTTATCAATACCTGGAGGAAAGAAAAAAGCGAAGGAAACCTGTTGAGAGGGCTACTTCGCTTTTAAGTCCAATTAAATGCCAAAATAAGAGCACAGACATGTTGTCTGTGCTCTTATTTTGCCCAGCGACGTCCTACTCTCACAGGGGGAAACCCCCAACTACCATCGGCGCTGAGAAGCTTAACTTCCGTGTTCGGCATGGGAACGGGTGTGACCTTCTCGCCATCGTCACCAGACTATTTAATATTAAGGAGGATATTTTGCTTGCGCAAAAATCTTTGTTCCCTCAAAACTAGATAATGTTTGTAAGAAGAAAAGTAAATACTGAGTATCTAAGTTTTTTCGCGTTAGCGAAAATAACTAATTTGGTTAAGTCCTCGATCGATTAGTATCAGTCAGCTCCACACGTCACCGCGCTTCCACCTCTGACCTATCAACCTGATCATCTTTCAGGGATCTTACTTAGCTAATGCTAAAAGGAAATCTCATCTTGAGGGGGGCTTCATGCTTAGATGCTTTCAGCACTTATCCCGTCCGCACAT
>NZ_JAMBNR010000149.1 GCF_023715205.1 Mesobacillus maritimus | reverse complement strand
ATTCAGGTAAAGATACTGTTCCATTACGAACAGTGGGTTTCCCCATTCGGAAATCTCCGGATCAAAGCTTACTTACAGCTCCCCGAAGCATATCGGTGTTAGTCCCGTCCTTCATCGGCTCCTAGTGCCAAGGCATCCACCGTGCGCCCTTTCTAACTTAACCTATATGACAATCAAATTGTCAGGTTTCTCTTTTTAATAAAAGAGAGAAAAACTAAAATGGCGATACTC
>NZ_JAMBNR010000148.1 GCF_023715205.1 Mesobacillus maritimus | reverse complement strand
TCGGTTTGCGGTACGGGCACCAAATATCATCGCTAGAGGCTTTTCTTGGCAGTGTGGAATCAGGAACTTCGGTACTAAATTTCCCTCGCTATCACAGCTCAGCATACACGGTAACGGGATTTGCCTCGTTACCAGCCTAACTGCTTAGACGCACATATCCAGCAGTGCGCTTACCCTATCCTCCTGCGTCCCCCCATTGCTCAAACGATAAAGAGGCGGTACAGGAAGATTT
>NZ_JAMBNR010000147.1 GCF_023715205.1 Mesobacillus maritimus | reverse complement strand
CATTATCCTTAGAAAGGAGGTGATCCAGCCGCACCTTCCGATACGGCTACCTTGTTACGACTTCACCCCAATCATCTGTCCCACCTTAGGCGGCTGGCTCTATGCTTACGAAGTAAGTTTACTTCGTAAACTCTTAGTTACCCCACCGACTTCGGGTGTTACAAACTCTCGTGGTGTGACGGGCGGTGTGTACAAGGCCCGGGAACGTATTCACCGCGGCATGCTGATCCGC
>NZ_JAMBNR010000146.1 GCF_023715205.1 Mesobacillus maritimus | reverse complement strand
GACATTATCCTTAGAAAGGAGGTGATCCAGCCGCACCTTCCGATACGGCTACCTTGTTACGACTTCACCCCAATCATCTGTCCCACCTTAGGCGGCTGGCCCCTAAAAGGTTACCCCACCGACTTCGGGTGTTACAAACTCTCGTGGTGTGACGGGCGGTGTGTACAAGGCCCGGGAACGTATTCACCGCGGCATGCTGATCCGCGATTACTAGCGATTCCGGCTTCATGCAGGC
>NZ_JAMBNR010000145.1 GCF_023715205.1 Mesobacillus maritimus | reverse complement strand
TCCCTGAAAGATGATCAGGTTGATAGGTCAGAGGTGGAAGCGCGGTGACGTGTGGAGCTGACTGATACTAATCGATCGAGGACTTAACCAAATTTGAAAAGCGAAGGCAACTGTTCAACTTCGACAGACGTTGGAGAGCCGGCCATGCAAATCCCGATTTTGGATTTGTTTGGACGGATTGAAACGGCCGAGAAGTTAGGAGCCGTAGCTAGACAACGATACTCAATTTACTTTACTT
>NZ_JAMBNR010000144.1 GCF_023715205.1 Mesobacillus maritimus | reverse complement strand
CAAGGTAGCCGTATCGGAAGGTGCGGCTGGATCACCTCCTTTCTAAGGATAATGTCGTAAGGACATTCGGAATGCGAATCTTACGATTCGTACAAAGCAAATTTAAAAATTTGCACTAAGCAATTTTTAAAAAAATTGCACTATTGACTGCTTGTTTGTTTAGTTTTGAGAGTGCAATATTCTCTCAAAATGCTGTCTAGCTACAGCGTCTAGACCCTCGAGGTCGCTTCGGTCCATCACTTGA
>NZ_JAMBNR010000143.1 GCF_023715205.1 Mesobacillus maritimus | reverse complement strand
ACGATTATCTAGTTTTCAAGGAACAATGTTTCGAAGGATTGCTCCTTCAAAACTAAACAAACAAGCAATCAACAGTGCAAATCTAAAGATTTGCATATCACAGACCATAAGGTCTGAGTTCCGAATGTCCTTACGACATTATCCTTAGAAAGGAGGTGATCCAGCCGCACCTTCCGATACGGCTACCTTGTTACGACTTCACCCCAATCATCTGTCCCACCTTAGGCGGCTGGCCCCAGGGGCAA
>NZ_JAMBNR010000142.1 GCF_023715205.1 Mesobacillus maritimus | reverse complement strand
TTTTTGACTTCAAGTGATGGACCGAAGCGACCTCGAGGGTCTAGACGCTGTAGCTAGACAGCATTTTGAGAGAATATTGCACTCTCAAAACTAAACAAACAAGCAGTCAATAGTGCAATTTTTTTTTGCAAATTGCTTAGTGCAAATTTTTAAATTTGCTTTGTACGAATCGTAAGATTCGCATTCCGAATGTCCTTAAGACATTATCCTTAGAAAGGAGGTGATCCAGCCGCACCTTCCGATACG
>NZ_JAMBNR010000141.1 GCF_023715205.1 Mesobacillus maritimus | reverse complement strand
CGTATCGGAAGGTGCGGCTGGATCACCTCCTTTCTAAGGATAATGTCTTAAGGACATTCGGAATGCGAATCTTACGATTCGTACAAAGCAAATTTAAAAATTTGCACTAAGCAATTTGCAAAAAAAATTGCACTATTGACTGCTTGTTTGTTTAGTTTTGAGAGTGCAATATTCTCTCAAAATGCTGTCTAGCTACAGCGTCTAGACCCTCGAGGTCGCTTCGGTCCATCACTTGAAGTCAAAAAA
>NZ_JAMBNR010000140.1 GCF_023715205.1 Mesobacillus maritimus | reverse complement strand
AACTTCGACAGACGTTGGAGAGCCGGCCATGCAAATCCCGATTTTGGATTTGTTTGGACGGATTGAAACGGCCGAGAAGTTAGGAGCCGTAGCTAGACAACGATACTCAATTTACTTTACTTCTTACGAACATTATCTAGTTTTGAGGGAACAAAGATTTTTGCGAAAGCAAAAGATCTCTCTTTAATTAAATAGTCTGGTGACGATGGCGAGAAGGTCACACCCGTTCCCATGCCGAACACGGAA
>NZ_JAMBNR010000013.1 GCF_023715205.1 Mesobacillus maritimus | reverse complement strand
TGTAAGTGTGGTGTGGTAACTTCATTTTACTAAAAAGGACGATTTTTTTTTGTATTTTTTTTCGAAAAAATACAAAAAGGGGCTCCAAAAAAACCAGCTTTCACTGACTTTTTGGACAGCCCCTTTTAATATTACAATTGCATTTTTATGTTTTATATCAGGTATCGGAACTTATACGATTAGGGACGCTTTTTTTTTATTAAATATTCCTGACCTTCTTCTGTCTCGATTAGCTTCTTACGACAGTTTTTAGAAAGACCTAAAAACACCATAGACATAATTAAAAATACAAAAGAAGTGATAACTGCTATATTCTGATTTATTATGATTTGTCCATCATTAGGGATAATGCTACCAATAAAGAAGAACGCACCAACAGCTAGTAAAACCATTCCAAACTGACGATAATCGATCATATTCTCGTAGATCTTTTTTATAATCAAGTTAATCACCCCTACTAACTCACAAACTATTTTTCTACAATAATAAATGTATCATACTATCCTAGCCTCTTCTTCATGTAAATTGTGGTGAATAAGGAAATGTAAGTTGTCGTCGGCATCATTCTTTATCGGATAGAAAAAAAACACACGAAATTTCTTCGTGTGTTTCAACTCAATCCAAATTCTAAGACAAAACAATGCTTTAATTCTTATCTAATTTAGCTATTATTTTCATAACCATCGTTGCAGAGTTTACCGCTGCTGTTTCTAGAAATTGGTCAAATGAGATATTGGATTCTTTTCCAGCAATATCTGAAAGAGAGCGAATAATCACAAACGGTATACCAAATTGGAAGGCAACCTGTGCGATAGCAGCAGCTTCCATCTCAACCGCTTGTAGATCGTTAAACTTGGAGAGAATGAACTCTGCCTGCTCTGGTTTACTAATAAAGGAATCCCCAGTAGTGATTAGTCCTTTAACTACCTGAATCCCGTTAATTTCTTTCGCACATGTTTCTGCCACTTCAACAAGGCTTGCCTCAGCCTCTAAAGCAGCAGGTAACTGCGGTACCTGTCCATACTCATAACCAAAAGCCGTTACATCAACATCATGATGTCGGACTTCTGTCGAAATAACTACATCGCCTACATTCAATTCAGGATTTAAACCGCCTGCTGACCCGGTATTAATCACATAGTCAGGTTTAAAACGGTCTAAAAGGATAGCAGTCGACATTGCCGCATTTACTTTCCCAATTCCAGAACGTAGAAGAACAACATCTGCACCTTCAAGTGTCCCCGATGTAAATTCGAAACCTGCAATCGTTTCTTGCTCTTTATTGTCAATTTTCTCTCTTAGTAAAGTTACTTCTTCGTCCATTGCACCAATAATTGCGATTCTCATGTTAAAATCCTTTCTTTTGAAGACATCATCTATTGTTTGCAGCCTTTTAATTTGCTAACTCTTCCATTTTAACAGGCTTCCAACCTTCGCCGTCAACCCATTCAATTGCAACACGATAGGTTGTCGAACCTCCTTTTTCAGAAACAGTTCCAATTGCATGCTGTGGACTACCGTTGTTCCCTAAACGCCATACAGTCATGTTATTAACATCAATATTGGTTGCATAAGAAATGGCTTTTAGCATTTCTTGCCAATCAACTGATGAATCATCATATACAGCAGCATGCTCACCCGTTTGTGTTGTTCCAACTGGTTTCCAGTTCGGATCAACAATCGTTTGCTTCACATCTGGACTGTCTCCACCTTCTGTTACAATCAGCTCGCCATCTTCTTCCTGTTCAGGTTCAGGTTCAGCTTCTTCTTCATCTGAACTTGAATTTTCCTCTTTTTGTTCTTGTTTTCCCTCGTTTTCTTTGTTTGTTCCAGCGGTTGATTCCTTTTGTTCATCCGTATTTTCGGCGACTGTAGCAGCTGTTTCTGATTCATTCTGATCACTTTGGCTATCACTAAAAAAAATCCTTACCGTAACAAAGACAATTAATACTAAAACAATCGTAATTAAACCATTTAAGATGAGGTTTGTTTTTCTTCTTTTGGCAAGCTTTTGTGCTCTAGAAGCATCGTTGTCAACTTCATGACCCATTTATTATCACTCCTCAAAATAACATCGTTTACCCTCGATTGAGGTGAGCCTCATGATAAGACTGACAACATTCTACCATGACTTTTTGGAAACATGAAGGATTTTATCTAGATGTGAGGTGGAACAAAGGGTTAATCCGTTTTTTCTTCGGTTTTATCATGAGCGGATACTTCCTTAACCATGTCCGCGAATAAGGGATTAACTCCACCTTCATCCCCGTGAACCCCTAAATTAACAGTGACAAGCGCATATTTCGGATTCTCGTAAGGGAAATAACCTGCAAACCATTTATTATAAGTCTGCTCTCCTTCTTTCATAATACCGGTTTCAGCTGTCCCGGACTTTCCAGCAACAGCATAAGGAAGCTCTTGGAACCACCTTCCAGTTCCTTCTTCATTCACAATAACCTCTCGCAATAACTTTTGAAGTTTCTGAGCTGTAAAAGGAGAAACCGTTTCCCCAGTCAACTTTTTCTCGTTAAACCCAAAGACCTTTGATCCATTCTGATACTCTACTGACTCCACAACACGTACCATTTGCTTGTCCCCCCCTCGGGCAATCGTCGCCATCATATTGGCAACAGCAAGGGGAGTGACTCTTACTTCATGCTGACCAATTGCTGAAAGGGCCACATAGTTATCATCTTTTTTAGCTTCCTCATTATGGAAGACACGACCGGAATCTTCATCTGCCATTTGCTCAAAATCTTCCGTATGAAAAACGGAACCTGTCCATCCCACTTTACCTGTTAACGAAAGCTTTTCTGCATATGCTTCGATAATTCCCTCATCCTTGTCCTTAAGTTCTTTTGCTAAATCCGCAAAAGTACGATTGCAACTTCTAGCGAAACTTTCCGTAAAATCGAGGATCCCGTGCTGATAATTCGGATCTTCTTTGCCATAGATGTTTTGATTACAATCAAATGTTCTCGAAGGAGGCTGTAATCCGTAATCAATGGCTGCTGCAGCTACCACTGTTTTAAAAACGGAACCAGGAATCTGCTGTTTCAACATTTGATTTTGGACGCCTTTATCTCCAAAAGGTTGGGAACGATTCAAATGCGGTCGAGAAACCATTGCAAGTACGGTATTCGTTTCAATATCTAACAGTACTAATCCACCGTTTTTAATTTGATGCTGATCCACAAGTTTTTCCGCCTTCTCCTGTAGATCCTTATCAAGTGTAGTTTTAACATTTAGCGGATAAAAAGGATTAGCAGGTTCGGTGTATTTTACATTAATCCCAAATAAGGGGGAGCCAACACCATCTACATGATAAACAAGCTTCGACTTCCCTTCTCCTACTAAAAATTCATCAAAGCTTTTTTCAAGCCCTGACAATCCGACAAGAGTTCGTGGTGCAAATTCCTTCTCCCCATACCTATCTTTAAGAAGAGTAGAATTTTCACCCGTAATTCCAATTAATTGCTCTGCATTGATATCGGATAGAGGATATTTCTTTTCGACTGCAAACACACCCGGTATTTTAAGTTTGTTAATAGCTTCCATTTGGCTTTCAGAGAGCCTAAATGGTTTTGGGCTCCCAAATGCGATTGGGTTTTTCGCCTTATTTAATGACCGAAGTAACGCTTCATCTCTTACACCAATTGCAGCTGCAACCTCTTCAACAGGCCAATCTAGGTGATTTAAAAAAGGGAATAAAATAAGGACAGGAACTTTTTTGTAAATAAGTGGTTCACCTGATTGATCAAGAAAATTCCCTCTTCCGTTATCAATCACCATTTCCTGTGTTCGCTGAGCAACGCTTTTTTCTAGCAAGTTGACTCCATATTTCGAGAAAGATTCCGTAGAAATCAGCTGAATTTGCGCTAACCTTCCTACTAAAATAACCATGCCTATAATGGCTATTGCTAACCAAATCTTAATTCTTCGCCTGTGCATAAAAAAACACCTCGTCAAAAGTGTTGACGAGGATGTGCTATTTCAAACAATGAGAATGGATAATTACTTAATAGATGTAATTTTAACTACCATTTCGCCGCCAGGAGTTTGAACGACTACTTCTTCGCCAACCTTTCGGCCAAGAAGACTTTTGGCGATAGGTGAATCATTCGAGATTTTCCCTTCAAAAGGATCTGCTTCTGCACTCCCAACAATGCTATAAGACTCTTCTTCACCATCTGGTAATTCAATAAATGTGACTGTACGACCAAGAGATACCTCGTCAATACTTGTCTCATCTTCATTGATGATTTTCGCATTGCGAATCATATTCTCAATCGTTGTGATACGCCCCTCAACGAAGGCCTGTTCTTCTTTAGCTGAATCGTATTCAGAGTTTTCGGAGAGGTCTCCGAAACTACGAGCGATTTTAATTCTTTCAACTACTTCTTTACGCTTAACCGTTTTCAAATGTTCTAATTCTTGTTCTAGTTTTTGTTTACCGGCAAGTGTCATTGGATATTCTTTCTCTGCTGCCATCATGCTTCCTCCTTCTAATCTTCACAAATTCCCCAATCGTTTGATTTATTATGTAGGGTACTTTTTAAAATATACAGTAGCGCGTCCTTTTGAAAAGGGCGCGCACTAGTAACAAATATATTATCTTTTATTTATCCCACATTCTTGAGTGGAAAACCGACTAAATCGTGACAAATCTTTAACAATTATTGGTTATGAGCCACTCGTAAATGTCTGATAGAAAAAGTAGAATGATGTCCTAAGCATCATCCTGAGTAGTGTGAACACTACGATAAGGAAAAGTACCCCTCATGCATGCTCTTTTCACTTTATGCTATTGTGTCACAAAAATGATTTTTGTTCAAGAATTGTTTGGATTTTTGTAACCATTAAATCAATCGCTACGTAATTATGCCCACCCTCAGGGATAATGATGTCTGCATAACGCTTTGTTGGTTCAATAAACTGATTATGCATTGGCCGAACCACGTTAACATACTGTTCAATCACGGAGTCCATTGAACGTCCCCGCTCTTTAATATCACGCAGCAACCTACGAATAATTCGCAAATCCGCATCCGTGTCGACAAAAAGTTTGATATCCATTAACTCTCGAAGCCTCTCATCCTCAAGTACGAGTATCCCTTCAAGGATGATTACATCCTTAGGTTCCACATGGATGGTTTCACTAGAACGTGTATGGATTGAATAATCATATACTGGTTTTTCAATTGCTTCTGAGCGTAGGAGCTTATTTAAGTGTTCAATTAATAAATCATTATCAAAGGCAAGTGGATGGTCATAATTTGTTTTTAACCGTTCCTCTAGCGGTAGATGGCTCTGGTCTTTATAATAATAATCTTGTTCTAGCATTAGAATTGAGTGCCCTTTAAACGTATCATAAATTGATTTTGTTACACTCGTTTTTCCAGAACCCGATCCCCCGGCCACCCCGATTACAACAGGTTTGCGTGTCATTATTTTCTAGTTCTCCTTTCGCATCATGTTGTAAGGGTACACAGGCTTATCCATTTTAAATTTGACGATTTGCAATGGATGACGAGCCGCATCCAGTTCATTTCCTTCTTCATCCCAAATTTTCTCAATGACATATGAGAAGTTTTCAATCTCTGGGCCAAAAAATTCTATTTCGTCGCCTGGTTTAAAATAGTTGCGCTGTTGAAGTGTGACGATTTGATTCTCTGCATCATAATCAAGCACCATTCCAACGAAATCATAAGTTGTCTTTTTGCTATGGTTTCCAAACATTTGCTCTTTATACCCTGGAACTCCTTCAAAGAATGCAGGAGCAGTATCACGATTTGCACATTTGTCTAGTTCATCAAGCCATTCTTGCTTAATTTTAAAGTTGTCAGGATCCGCACAATACGCATCAATAACCTTTCGATAGACACTTATAACGGTCGCAATATAGTGAATGGACTTCATTCGTCCTTCAACTTTCAAGCTATCAATCCCAATCTCAATCATTCTTGGAATGGATTCAATTAACTTTAAGTCTTTTGGACTCATCGCAAACGGAGCATCTTGTTCCCCTGTTAGTGGATTCTCTGCCCCACCCTCAAGTTCAAATAAGTCATAATCCCAGCGACAAGACTGACAGCAGCCACCACGGTTCGAATCTCGGGCTGTCATATGGTTACTTAATGTACAGCGACCAGAATAAGCAATACACATAGCACCATGGACAAATGTCTCAATTTCAATATCTACTTTTTCTTTCATTTCCTTAATTTCTTCAGCACTTGTTTCACGAGCAAGAACGACACGCTCTAAACCTTCTTCTTTCCAGAATTGTACAGCCTTCCAGTTTGAGAGGGATTGTTGCGTACTTAAATGAACTTCAATCTCTGGTGCAACCCTACGGCATGTTTCAATAATCAATGGGTCCGCAACAATAATGCCGTGAACTCCCGCTTCTTTTAGACCCAATAGATAGTCTTCTAAACCATCGATATTTTCATTATGAGCAAATATATTGGTTGTAACATAAATTTTCGCCCCGTATTTAGCAGCGAATTCAACGCCTTCTTTCATTTCTTCAAACGTAAAATTATCTGCATTTGAGCGTAAGCCATATTCTTGACCGCCAATGAAAACGGCATCTGCACCGTAACGAACAGCAATCTTAAGTTTTTCAAGATTTCCAGCTGGCGCTAACAACTCCGGTTTTTTTACAATCACACGTTTTCCATTCACGATCTGTGAAATCGGTTCTTTCACGACTGTCATCCCGTTTTCCTCCTTTTAATAAGCATTCCATTCTCAATCTCTGTTGCTGCGTACAAATTTAATTGCTCTATAAATTTGGTGAAAAGCAACAAACTTTGAGAAATTAGCCTAAATTAATAACATCTACTTTTCCTTAATAGACAGTTTCTTTAAAGAAGAATCCAGTGTCTAATGAACGATGCTCTGGTTGGATTTCTTCTGCTTTTTCAAGAAGCTCATCTTTGATTTCTTCGTACTTGTCAGCATCTTCAACAGCTAAATCAATTGCTTGGCGATATAACGCTGTAACCGCGACTAAATAATCAGTATCTTTTAAAATACCGTCAATTTTGAAAGAATCTACACCAGCTTCGACCATTTCTTGTAGCTCATCAATGATGCATAAATCATTTGGGCTCATGATGTGCGTACCGTTCTCATCTTCAAAAATTGGGTATTTGTTGCCACGATCTTTATCATGTAAAAACATATTTTTCTGTTGTTTACGATTTTCAATTTCCATTGCTTTTCCTTGATATTCAAAGTAATTCCCTAGCAATGACCGTTTTGATTGGAACATACAGAGCATTCCATGGACTTGTACCTCAATTTCTACTTCTGCATGCTCTTTTATCTCGACAACTGCGTCCATACTGATTTCACGAGCAAGTACAGCACGCTTTGCGCCTTTTCTTCCCCAGTAGTTGCAGGTATACCAGTTGGTAGCGGTTGTTTCCGTATTCCAATGCAACTTCATCTCAGGCGCTGTTTCACGAGCAGCCATCAATACTGCCGGGTCCCCGAAAAGGATAGCGTCAGCATCAACTTCTTTAAGAAATTGAATATAATCACTCAATAGTTCAATTTTTTCGTTATGAAAAATGGCGTTCATAGCAACATAAACTTTTTTCCCTTTTGAATGAGCTAAGTCTATTGCTCTCTTTACATCTTCTCTTTTAAACTCTCCGGCCAATCTAAGTCCGAATTTTTGCTCGCCAATAACAAATGCATCAGCACCAGCTTCTATTAATGGTAAAATATCATCCACATTCGTTGGTGTTACTAACAATTCTGGTTTATTCATTTTCTTCACCTCGTTTTACACTAATTGCTACACCATCTCCTACAGGTAATATGACCGTGTCATAATCGGGATGGTTCGTAAGCCAATGGTTGAAATGATCAATTTTTTTTACCAAATTTTGAATTCGTTTTGTCGGGCTATCCTGAGTCGCTACAAGGCCTTTAAATAGTACATTGTCTGTGACGACAATTCCACCAGGCTTTAAAAAAGCGGAATATAGTTCAAAGAACCGCTGATATTGACCTTTTGCGGCATCAATAAATAAAACGTCGAAAGGCCCTAAAGAGCCAGCTTGGTCGACCACTTCTAGCGCATCTCCAAAGACGGTCGTAATTTGATCTTCTTTTTCTGCTCTTTGAATATACTCTTTCGCTTTTGAAAAGCGTTCTTTGTCCCGCTCAATTGTGACAATTTTCGACTTCGGAAGAGCAAAAGCCATTCTCAAAGCGGAATAGCCAATCGCTGTCCCAACCTCTAGGATTGTCTCAGCTTGTTTCATTCTTAATATTTGCAACATCGTTTCAATCCCTGTTGCCTCCATAATTGGGACACGATGCTCATCGGCATATGTCTCCATTTCCGCAAGGATTCCTTGGCGGGGAGGAATCAGTGATTCAATATATTTTTGCAGCTTGTCTTCTTTCACGCTGCAACTCACCTCTATTCATAGGGCATTCTAAAACGGGATTATTACTTAACCGGTAACACCGTCGGCATGACGAATCACCAGTTGGAACGCAACTCCTCACTGATGACATTCTTGTCCTATTCGATTGAGAGAATAAGCAGGTAAGCACCCGTTCAGGTTCTCCAGAAATGGAGCCCATCTCCTGAGTAATAGTTTATCTGGGCTCAGTTTTCTGATTAGAAAACGGATAGTATGTTGGTTAAGTGAATGAGCTTTATTACAAGAAAAAATAGCGTTAACAGATGGAGGAAGAACTCATTTGCAATTCATTGCTCTGGCAAGGTTCTTCAGCACTGTAAAATACGCTATCCCTACATCTATAAAAAACACTTGGACTATTTTAACACAAAAGAAGGAGAAATGCTATTCCTATGCATCTCTCCTTTCCTTGTTAATTATTGGTTTGTTATATGTTCTGCTTTTCGACGATTATGTTCTTCAAGAGTTTTCGAGAACAATACTTCCCCCTCAGGTGTTGCAAGGAAATAGAGGTCGTCAATATCTGCTGGAGCAACTGCTGCCTCAATCGACATGATCCCTGCATTGGCAATTGGTCCGGGAGGAAGGCCATAATGTTGATACGTATTATAAGGGGAATCAATCTCTAAGTCCTTATAATAGACGCGGTCCTTATGTTCTCCATGGGCATACAACACTGTTGGGTCTGTTTGTAGCTTCATTCCGGTTTCCATCCGATTATAGAATACACTCGAGATTTTATCGCGATCTACTTTTGCTGTCGCTTCTTCTTCGATTAACGAAGACATGGTCATTAATTCATGCACACTTAAGCCCTTTTCCTCAGCCAAAGGTAAATAATCCATAACCACTGATTTAGTTTTATCAAGCATGGCGGTAACAATCTCTTCTAGTGGCGGATTCTCCTCATAGAACGGATAGGTTGCCGGGAATAGATACCCTTCAAGTGGGTATTTAATTTGACTATCCAAGATTTTATCCGTCAAGATTTCCGGATACTTCTTCATCAGTTCCTGTATAAAATCTTCATCGTTTAATTGTGCGAAAACATCTTTATAGTCTTTATTTGACTTCTCGGAGATAATCTCGGCAATTTGTGTTAGTTGCTTTCCTTCTGGAATCGTAATTTTCATTACGACTTCTTGCATCATGCTACCCGTTTTTATTGTTTCAATTACAGTTTTTAAATTCATTGAAGGACTTAAAGTATATTCCCCTGCCATAAACCCTGATTCGTTTCTAAACTTCACATAATATTTAAACACGGTAGCATCACGAATTATTCCATTCTCCTCAAGAATTTGTCCAATCCCCGTTGAGGTAGAACCAATTGGAATCTCGACAACTAATTCTTCCTTATTCTCTTCGTCAACTGGCTTTAAGGCATTGCTTATGTAAAAGTAACCACCTACCACAATAATAGCTACCAACAACACCAAAGCAATGGCTAAAACCGAAACTATTTTACGCACTACCTTCGCCTCGTTTTGTTGTTCGGTCATCTTTTCAGCGATATATTGTTTTTTTTCACCAATCTCCAACTTTTTGCTGTTGTTCTTGTTCTTTTTCTCCTTCGCCATCGTTTCCCCCCTGGCTGACTTTAGCTAATAGGAAAAAGAAGATCAAAGATCTTTCACTCTCTCGAACTAAATTAAATCTCCATCAGCTAGTTTCTTTATTTAGGTTATTTTCGTAAAGATTGCTGTTTAAAACCTTTTGCTCTGTTAAACGCTGCTGTCGAATTATGCTCCAGGCACTTCACTTCAATCAACCTGCAACAAATCCACATTAAATTTTAACACAGCCAAAACTTAAAGGTTAGACTAGACTCCAAGCAGTTTCGAAAACAAAAAATAGCAATAGTCACTACGAAAACAACCTTAAATTAATGTAATTTCTCGAATCATTATACTATATTTCCATAATCAAGTCGCAATAAATCTCAAATTTCGTCAAAATTCTCCCGAAAAGCGGAAGCGGCTTTCCAGCGACGTATGGCCTGGAGCTCTCCTACTGAGGCTAAATTTTACATACAATAAAGCTAAACGATTAGAAACTAGTCAGCGGTTTGCCTTCTTTTGTTTCCTGAACAAAAAAAACCAGGATTTTCCTCCTGGTTTTTTTGGTTCATTTTATGTTTGTTTTAATATTTTATTCTTCGTCTTGCTCAGCAAGGAAAGTTTCTAGCATTTCTTCAATCATATCCCACTCTTCGTCGGATTCAATTGGCATTAACTCTCCATCTTGTCCATCTTCTGTTGGAGTGAAAGAAGAAGCGTGAATCTCAATCTCTTCTTCGTCATCCTCTTCTGCACCTATTGGATAATACAGTACATAAGACTTGCCAAACTCTTCAGAGTCAAATGTAAAAAGTACTTCGCAAAGCTGTTCGTTTCCGTTTTCATCTACTACTGTAATATTGTTTTCACCGTGATCCATTCTATTCACCTCATTAAACTATTAAGATAACCTTGTAAAATCATAACAGCGGCCATCTTATCAATCACTTTCTTTCGTTTTTTTCGACTGACATCCGCTTCAAGTAAAACTCTTTCCGCGGCCATCGTTGTTAAGCGCTCGTCCCAAAGGACAGCAGATACACCAAAAAGTTTTTCGACTTCCTCTGCATATCTCTGAGAGGCTTCGCCACGCGGGCCAATCGTACCGTTCATGTTTTTCGGGAGCCCAATAACGACTTTATCTACATTATACTCTTTTATGAGATTCCCTAACCGCTCAAAACCATACTCATTTTCCGCTTCATTAATCTTTAGTGTCTCTAAACCTTGCGCTGTCCAACCAAGTTCATCACTTAGTGCAATGCCGACCGTCTTCGAGCCGACATCTAATCCCATTATGCGCATTATTGACCCTCACGTGAACGTTTCAAATATGATTTCACTAATTCTTCAATGATTTCATCCCGTTCTAACTTTCTGATAATGTTTCGGGCATCACGATGACGAGGAATGTACGCTGGATCTCCAGAAAGAAGATACCCAACAATCTGGTTAATCGGGTTGTAGCCTTTTTCCTGAAGTGCTTCGTATACCTCGAAAAGCACGTCATTCACATTATGCTCAAACGGCTCTTCAGGGAAATTAAATTTCATCGTTTTGTCGAAAGAGCTCATCGAATGCACCTCACTTTTTCTTTAAAGGGAAATTTTTCTTTAATTCACCTTTATTCTACACTACTTTCCCTTTATATCAAATTGATTTTACCCATTCTTCAACAAATTGCAGAGCATTGTCGAGTTTTGACGGATCTTTCCCACCAGCTTGGGCCATATCTGGGCGGCCTCCGCCACCACCTCCACAGATGCTAGCAGCTTCTTTTACTAAATTCCCTGCATGATATCCTTTATCAATTAAATCTTTTGTTACCCCAGCGATTAAGTTTACTTTGCCGTTATCCGCACTACCAAGCAAAATCACAACGGTGCCAAGTTTTTGTTTCAAGTCATCTGCCATATTTCTCAAACTGTTCATATCCGCTGCTTGTACCTTGGCAGCAAGAACTGGTACGCCGTCCACATCTTTCACCTGCGAAGCTAGGCTTCCTGCTTCAATATTACCCAATTTAGCAGCTAATGATTCATTTTCACGTTGTAACTGTTTGTTTTCAGCTAAAAGTACATCAACACGAGAGGCAACTTCCTTAGGTGCTGTTTTCAACTTAGCAGCAGCAGTTTTCAAAATCGCAAGTTGATCATTTAGTGCTTTGTATGCAGCCTCCCCTGTAAGAGCTTCAATTCTTCGTGTACCAGCGCCAATTCCACTCTCAGAAGCAATTTTGAATAAGCCAATTACTGAAGTATTTGGAACATGGCAACCTCCGCAAAGTTCAAGACTATAATTTCCAACTTGAACAACGCGAACGATATCGCCATATTTTTCACCGAAGAGAGCCATTGCACCCATTGCTTTTGCCTCTGCAATTGGTTTAAAGTCGGTTTCAACTGAAATACTGTTCCAGATTTTTTCGTTTACAATCGCCTCGATTTTCTCCAGTTCCTCCTGAGTAATCTGGCCGAAGTGTGAGAAATCAAAACGTAGACGATCAGGTTCTACTAAGGAACCTGCCTGATTAACGTGTGTTCCAAGAACATCTTTTAACGCTTGGTGAAGTAAGTGGGTCGCTGTATGATTCTTAACAATTTGGGACCGTTTTTTATAGTCCACTTTTGCTTGAACTTTCGATTCGTTCTTGAGCGTTCCCTCTTCCACGACTGCATGATGGAGGTTCTGTCCATTTGGCGCTTTTTGAACATCCTTAACAGAGACTTTCACGCCTTCTGCAAAAAGAATTCCTTGGTCTGCAATTTGTCCACCACTCTCAGCATAGAATGGAGTCACATCAAGGATGAAATGGAATTCGTCCCCTGAAGAAACAGCCTCAACCACTTCGCCGTCTTTCACAATCGCAACGACCTTTGCTTCTGTTTCCAAGTTATCATAACCTACGAATTGGCTGTCAACAGTAATGTCACCTAGGACTCCACCCTGTACTTGCATCGAGCCGACATCTTGTCGAGCAGATCGAGCTCGTTCACGTTGTAGCTCCATTTCAGCTTCAAAGCCATCATGGTCCACTTTCATTCCTTCGTCTTCTGCGTATTCTTCTGTTAATTCAACAGGGAATCCATAAGTATCGTATAGGCGGAATACATCGGCACCTTGAATGGTGTCACTGCCCTTTTGTTTTTGTTCCTTAATTAACTCAGATAAGATGGCTAAACCTTCGTTAAGCGTTTCGTGGAAACGATCTTCTTCATTTTTAATCACTTTGGCGATAAACTCAGCATTATCTTTCACTTGTGGGTAAAAGTCATGCATGATTTCTCCTACTACAGGAACTAATTCAAACATGAACGGACGATGAATATTTATTTTCTTCGCATAGCGAACAGCTCGACGAAGCAATCTTCTAAGAACATATCCACGGCCTTCATTGGATGGCAGCGCACCGTCACCCACAGCGAAAGCAACCGTACGAATATGATCAGCTACCACTTTAAACGCGGTATCCTTCTCATTTGTCACACGATATTTTTCACCAGAAATTTCTTCTGTTGCTTTAATAATCGGCATAAACAAATCAGTATCAAAGTTTGTTGGCACTTCTTGAACAACGGAAGCCATTCGTTCTAAGCCCATTCCAGTATCAATGTTTTTCTTAGGAAGCGGCGTATATGTACCGTCAGGGTTATGGTTAAATTCAGAGAAAACAAGGTTCCATACTTCTAGATAACGATCATTTTCTCCACCAGGGTATAGCTCTGGATCTTCCGGATTATCTCCGTACTCAGGTCCTCGGTCGTAGAAAATCTCTGTATTTGGACCACTTGGTCCTTCTCCGATATCCCAGAAGTTTCCTTCTAAACGAATAATTCTTTCTTCCGGAACCCCAATCTTTTTACTCCAAATTTCATATGCTTCTTCATCTTCTGGATGAATTGTCACAGAAAGTTTTTCTTTGTCAAAGCCCATCCATTTTTCATCTGTTAAAAACTCCCAAGCCCAATCAATTGCTTCTACTTTAAAGTAATCTCCAATTGAAAAGTTACCAAGCATTTCAAAAAACGTATGGTGACGTGCCGTTTTTCCAACATTCTCAATATCGTTGGTCCGAATCGATTTTTGTGCATTGGTAATGCGAGGGTTCTCTGGAATAACGCGGCCATCAAAATATTTTTTTAAGGTTGCCACGCCGCTATTTATCCAAAGCAATGACGGATCATCATGCGGAACGAGCGGTGCACTAGGCTCCACAGCATGTCCCTTCTCTTTGAAAAACTCTAAAAACAATCTACGGATTTCTGAACCAGTTTGTTGTTTCATCAAGTGCCTCCTCCTTTTAATAAAAGAAATAAAGTTTTGAGAAAATATTTAAGCTTTACTAGACGCTAACGTAGAATCGAGTACAGTAAGCAGGTTGTCCAAAACATAGGATTCCTAAAAACACAAAAAAGCCCCCATCCCTGGACAGGGACGAGAGCTAACTCGCGGTACCACCCTGATTATGAATGCGTCAGAAGAACATTCATCTCTCATAATGCCTTAACGCGGCATGACGGCAGTGTTTAGCTGCACTCCAGATTAGCCTTCTGCTACCCTTCACAGAGAATTTCTTTCAGCCATGGAAATTCCTCTCTTATCAGTGGTCTGTAACATACTCGATCTTTCAACATTTTCTTCAATTTCAAGCTATAGCCGAATTATATATAAGCACGAATCCTTTTGTCAAATCCGAATTATTGCGCGGGCTTTCTTCTCATCCGTATAAGATGCTCTTTGGCATGAAGAATCGCCGTTTTTATTACGACAAGTACAGGTACGGCTAGAACTAAGCCGATAACACCACCAATCTCTCCGCCCGCAAGTAAGGCAAACATGATCACAAGAGGATGCATGCGTAAACTTCTCCCAACAATAATTGGAGAAAGAATATTTCCTTCAAGAAATTGAAGTGAGAAAACAATGATTATACAAATAACCACCATCTTCCCCGAGATCGTAGCAGCGATGATAACTGCCGGAATGGCCCCAATAATCGGTCCAAAATAAGGGATGACATTGGTGATTCCAACAATGATGCCCAATAGCAGTGAATACGGCATCCCCGCAAGGAAAAACAACAAAGTAGATAAAACGCCAATAACGAGACAAACAAGCAATTGGCCACGGATGTAATTTCCTAACGAACGGTCGATATCGCGCAAAAATAACTTTCCTTGTTCACGCCAACGTGATGGAGTAATATACCATACAGCCCTTTTCATGACATTAAAGTCTTTTAGCATATAAAAAGCAATAAACGGTATGATGGCAAGCGTAACAACCGAATTTAGGAATCCTTTTAAAAAGTTTAAAATACCAGATAAGACTCCCTCTAAATACGACTCAACCGCTATTATGGAATCATCGATTCGATTCTTAACCGCAGGTGGCCAGCGCGAGGTTTCATCCTGGATCCCATCTACCCATTCTTGATAATAAGCTGCAAAAACTGGTGTATTTTCCGCAAGATCATGAAGCTGATTCACAAAGGCCGGCATCCCTTTATAAATGCCGAAGCCTACGCCGCCAAAAAACAAAGAATAGATAATAAACACCGCTATCCCTCTATGAAGCCCCCGGTTATGAAGGTTCTCAATCACAGGATGTAAAAGATAGGTGATGAACGCACCGACCGCAAACGGAATAAATAGTGTCATGAATATTTCTAAGAATGGCGCCCAGACCTGTTGTAGTTTAAGAAAAACATAAATAACAATGAATAATAGTAGCAAAAAGCCTAAACGGTAAAACCAACTCATCCGGATATCCATTCTTTCACCACCTTATGTTTATTTTTAAACGTTAGGTAGAGATTATTCATAAGAAAACGGAAGAATTCGTTAGCTACAGTTACTTTTAGTGAGAGTTGGTATAAGGTCCCATGAATTCCTTGTATTTCAAAAGTCCCCTGTTAGAAACAGGGGACCCACAGATTAGAGAATGGCTTTCGTAATCCTTTTTTGAAGTTTTTTCATTTGGCGTTTGTCCATCATATCGTTTTTCTGCATATAACCATATGCCGCCATTCCGGCACCAAAGACCAATGCTGAGGTTAACATTCTATTCATATCGCTTCACCTCTTGTTTTTATTTCCAATGGCTACCAGCATCAAACACCAAACATACGCTCATCCTCGTCAAATAAATCGTCAAGGGAGCTTAAGGAGCCGTCTTCTTCCACCTGATGAGTATGAATGATTCCCTTAGACAGGGTTAGTTCAATGAAGCAATTCCAACAATAGTATTGATTGATACCAATTTTACCGATATCTTTACTCTGGCAGTTGGGGCATGTTAACATCAATGCTCACCTCGTTAACTTGATTCTCTACGTTAACTATGATGGCATCATTTCTGATTGCAGGAGGTGCAACGGGTTGAACCACACGCTTTCCTTCTGTAATATCGGAAAAAAAGCCATCCGTTAATTCGTACCCTACAATCGTGCCCAATTCTTCCAGAAAATATACATCTTGTAAAAGCCCCAATTCTTCCCCATCTTGAGAATACATCATCCTCCCATTCAATGGTTCACGATGTTCGAAAGTGAAATCAGGTGGAGTCGTTATAGGCTCAATAACGTCCTGAGAGTCAATCAAAACCTCATCCGCTTGATAAGAATGGATATTCTCTACCTTTATCAGGTAGGTCTTTTTAAAGAGTTTGCCTTTTTTTAAAAGCAAACCTTCCACTTTTCCCTCATGCGATACACTCACGTCAGAGACTTCACCAAGCTTGGTTCCACTTTTGAAGTCGATTACCGGAAGACCCTTTAATAGAGAAAATGTCCGCAAAGCGAGCCCACCTTTCCGAACATTTTTAGTTTCCGCTTTCCTCCATAAAATCATAAGGGGTAAGGTTTTCCATTCCAATCATCGGATCAACGGTCATGAGTTGCTCAACTGAATCAAAATCCTCCTTCTTTCCAGATGGTGATTGTATTTCAGCGTTTTGAACTGTATCTTGATCTTTTGTTTCATTATTTCTTATTGGTGATAAAGTTTCGCTTAATTTTTCAGCAAGCGTCGTATTTCGCCTTGTGTCATCCACGCGATCAATGCCTAATCGAAAGGCTTCTTCTTCGCCACACAGAATTAAAAACTGTTGACTCCTTGTGATTGCGGTATAAAGTAAGTTACGACGAAGCATGCGGAAATAACTTTTTACGACAGGCAAAATTACAATCGGAAACTCACTACCTTGAGATTTATGGACCGAACAACAATAAGCATGAGTAATTTGCGACAAGTCTGGACGTGTATAAGTGACTTCATTGCCTTCGTACGAGACCACAACTTGATCTTGCTTTTCGGTATTTTCTTTCGCGTAAAAAATGGCAACAACTTCTCCCATATCACCATTAAAGACATTTGCTTCTGGTTGATTCACTAACTGTAAGACTTTATCTCCAACACGGTATTTGACATCTCCAAACGCAATTTCCTTCCTACTACCATCCTTGTTGGGGTTGAAAATTTCCTGCATTAGTAAATTTAAACGATCAATCCCAGCCGGACCACGATACATTGGGGCTAGCACCTGGATGTCTTTTGACGTAAATCCTTTCTTCTTTGCGTTTAACACTACTTTTTCCACCACTTGGGCAATCTGCCCTGAGGCACAGCGAATGAAGGAACGGTCTGCTTGCTGGGCAACAAGATCTGTTGGCAAGGTCCCTTTTTTGATTTGGTGTGCAAGTTCAATGATAGAAGACCCCTCAGCTTGTCGATAGATATCAGTTAGTCGCACAGTTGGAATACGATTAGAATCTAATAAGTCTTTAAGTACTTGTCCAGGCCCTACAGACGGAAGCTGATCTTCATCGCCAACCAGAATTACTTGAAGGTGATCTGGCAATGCTTTAAACAATTGATGGGCAAGCCAAATATCAACCATTGAGGACTCGTCGACAATTAAAATTTTCCCTTCTAGCTGTCGGTCTTCATCATGATCAAATCCATCGGCCCCGTTCCAACGTAACAATCGGTGGATAGTGACTGCCGGCATGCCTGTCGATTCAGTCATTCGCTTTGCAGCCCGGCCCGTTGGTGCACATAGGATAAATGGGAAAGGTTCATCTTTTTTATAATCATTAACATCGAGTGAACACCCATGGAGCTCTGCATAAAGTTCAACAATTCCTTTGATAACGGTCGTTTTTCCTGTCCCGGGGCCACCAGTCAAGATCATCATTGGTGACATTAATGCGGTTTGAATTGCTTCCTTTTGTGTAGGACCGTATTGAACACCTAAACGCTCCTCAAGGTTTCCCAATGCAAGAAGAAATTCCGATTCAGGAAATTGGTTTTCATATTCTGTCTGTTTGAGAATCCGTCCAATATTATTTACGAGCCCTTTTTCAGAGAAGTAAAGCGATGGAAGATAAATCTTTTGGTCCTCGACAATAATTTTCCCTTCTTCACCTAGCTTGATAATTTCATTCGAAATCTCACTAAACTGAATTTCTTGTGGTTCATTTTGCTCTAATAAGCTTTTCACTTCAGGCAATAAATTCTCTGCTTCAAGGTACACATGCCCACCTTGAACACTAGAGGATTCCAATACATAAAGACAAGCCGCTTTGATTCGGTCTGGATGACTTCCCTTCATCCCCAATTGACGGCCAAGTTCATCAGCGCGACCAAATCCGATGCCCTCAATATCCTCAACCAGTTGAAATGGGTTTTTCTCAATGATTTCAAGAGCTTGTTCACGATAAGCTTGATAAATTTTCATTGATAATTGCGGACCAAAACCATATTGATTCAATCCAACTAAAACTTGCTCGAGACCTTGATGTTCATAGATGGTGTCGTAAAGCGTCTTCGCTTTCTCAGGGCTTAACTTTGGCACCCCGTCTAGGACCGAAGGGTTTTCCATGATTTTTGTAATGGCGTTTTCTCCTAGTGTATCGACAATACTCTCGGCAATCTTTTTTCCAATCCCTTTAAAAAGGTCACTAGACAAATATGTAATGATCCCCTGTTTTGATTGCGGCAAATCTTTACGGAAGTGAGTGGCTTGAAACTGGGGGCCAAACTTTGGATGCTCGGTAAACTCTCCAAAGAAAACATACGTTTCCTGCTCATGAATCGCAGGAAAATAACCTGTGACCACCGCTTCCTTATCATCATATTCATCATTTGTTTCTTCCACTCGAATCCTCATTACCGTATACAAATTCTGGTCATTATGAAAGATGGTGACAATTGGCCTGCCTTTTAGATATTTACCTTGTTCCGAAAATAAATCGAGAGCATCCTGCTTATCCATTCGTTATCCCCCCCCAATCTCGCTCATTTCTGTATTACTGATTCTCTTCAATAGCCTGTTCAATTAATTTCTTACCATGACCTGCAAGTAAATGGTCTGGCTGAATTTCAAGTGCTCGCTCAAACATTTCCAATGCTTTTTCTGCCTTTTCCTTAAAACCAAAGGCTACTCCGAGATTATAAAATGCGTCCGCGTGGGTAGGGTCTAATTCAACACTTTTTTCCAATTGTGAGATTGCTTCATCAATATACTCCGTTTGCGCTAGGCACAAGCCATATTGAAAAAATGCTTCCGCATCGGTTTCAAGTAATTCTGTACTTCTTTGGAGAAACGGCAATGCTAATCGGCCTTGCTCAAGTTGAATTAAGCTCATGCCTAACATAAAATAATTGTCCCCTGTTTGAAGTCCTTTTTTCATCGCCAGCTCGAAGTTCTCTTTTGCCTCAGAAAAACGCTCCATCTCATAAAATAAATTTCCTTTGCTATAATATGCAGCTACAGCATTCTCATCGAGCTCAAGAGCGCGATCAAAAAACTTCATCGCCTTTTCGGTTTCCCCAACAGCCGTTAGGACATTTCCAAAATTAATATGTGCGACGGCATTATTAGGATCCTCTTCAATGGCTTCCACGAACACCTTTGCCGCTTCCTCCCATTTTCCTTGTTGCATATATTCAATACCTTTTTGGTTTTTATCCATCTATAATCACTCCAATCTTTACGAAAAAAGTATACCATATTTTTTCTTTCCACCTGAAAAATCCCTAGTCACCACAAAGGGACCAGGGATTTATTTGATCAGGACTTGTCTTAGACTTTGTTGCTTACTATGGTTTTCCTAGCTAACAGCAACATTTATGAAAAAAGCTTAAAATTTGAGCTTCACCTATAAAATTCCTTAACAACAATCTAAAAAGCCCCTCAATTAACCTACATAGGTTAATTTATTTCCGTCTTTGAAAACCTCGTCAATTGTACCGCCGCCAAGACATTCATCACCGTCATAAAAGACAACGGCTTGTCCAGGTGTTACGGCCCGAATCGGCTCTTTAAAGACCACTTTAACGTTTCCATCTTCGAGTATTTGAACTGTGACTGGGCTATCTGCTTGACGATAACGGAATTTAGCGGTGCATTCAAATTCTTTCAGCTTCGGCTCAGCTGATACCCAACTGACATCCACAGCAAAAATCGAATCCGAATACAATTTTTCATTATGGAAACCTTGTCCAACATAGAGAACATTCCGCTTCAAATCTTTGCCGACAACAAACCATGGTTCACCTGAACCACCGATGCCTAGACCATGTCTTTGGCCAATCGTATAGTACATTAAGCCATCATGTTTCCCCTTCACTTCCCCGTCTAATGTTTCCATAGTTCCAGGTTGTGCTGGTAGATAGTTGCTTAGAAACTCTTTGAAATCACGCTCGCCAATAAAGCAAATTCCAGTACTGTCCTTTTTCGTTGCGGTTGCTAAGTTTGCTTCTTTGGCAATTTCACGTACTTGTGACTTTTCCATATTTCCGATTGGGAACATCACACGCTTCAACTGATCTTGTGTTAGTTGGTTCAAGAAATAAGTTTGATCTTTATTCTGATCCAGCCCACGAAGCATTTTATATTCTCCATCACGATACTCCACTTGAGCGTAATGACCGGTTGCCAAATAATCCGCACCGAGATTTAATGCATGCTCTAAAAAGGCCTTAAATTTAATCTCTTTATTACACATTACATCAGGGTTTGGCGTACGCCCTGCTTTATATTCATCAAGGAAATAAGTAAAAACCTTATCCCAATATTGCTTTTCAAAATTCACTGCATAATATGGAATCCCAATTTGGTTGCAAACACGAATGACATCTTCGTAGTCTTCTGTTGCCGTACAAACGCCATTTTCATCCGTATCATCCCAGTTTTTCATAAAGATTCCGATAACGTCATACCCTTGCTGTTTTAACAGCAAAGCAGCTACAGATGAATCCACTCCTCCAGACATTCCTACAACCACTCTAGTATCTTTAGGTGATTTTTCCATGATTATGACTCACCTCGCTTGTTCTCATACTTTTTCCGATTTCTATTTTACGAGCCGCTTCACTACTTTTGCTGTTTCCTTAGCAGCAGTTTCAATCTGTTCTTTTGTATTGTTTAATCCAAAACTAAATCGAATAGAATTGGTTATGCGTTCTGAATCTTTTCCAAACATCGCTACCAAGACATGTGACGGATCAATCGAACCTGCTGTACATGCGGAACCACTCGAAACAGCCACTCCAGCTAAATCTAGATTTACAAGCATGGCTTCGACATTCGTTCCCGGAAAGCTTAAGTTTAAAACATGTGGCAAACTTTTATCAAGTAAACCGTTCGCTTCAAATGTGACATCTTCACTTTTTAAACAATCAATAAAGAGTGTTTTGAATTCACGGTATAGGTTTTGCTTCGCTTCTTGTTCCTTCATTGCAATTTTTACTGCTACTTGAAACCCAGCAACCGCTGGTACATTTTCTGTCCCAGCCCTGCGTTTTCGTTCCTGTTCACCACCAAAAGCCCTTGGAGACAGTGAAATTCCGTCGGCTACATAAAGAAAACCGATTCCTTTAGGTCCGTTAATTTTATGCGCAGAAACGGATAACATATCAACTTGTAACTCGTTCACATCCAACTTTTCAACACCATAGGCTTGGACCGCATCAGTATGTAAAATCGCTTGATGTTCTTTTAATAGTTCACCGATTTCTTTAATAGGCTGAATGCTACCAACTTCGTTGTTTCCATACATAATGGTCGCTAGGATCGTATCATCTCGTAACGCGTTCTGAAATTCAGCAACCGAAATAACCCCTGTTTCATCAACAGGTAAATACGTTACTTCATATCCCTGCCTCTCTAGTTCCTGACAGCTATGAAGAATAGCGTGATGTTCGATCTGGGTTGTAATGATATGTTTCCCTAAATGTTGATTTTTCTCTGCGTAACCAATGACAGCTAGATTATCAGCTTCTGTTCCACCACTCGTTAAAATAATGTTTGTTGGTTTAGCATGGATACTGTCTGCTAAAACCTGTCTAGTCTCATCAAGAATATGTCTTGTTTCACGCCCGAAGGAATGTATACTAGACGGATTACCAAACTGCGTTTCCATGACGGCTATCATCCTACTAATCACCTCAGGATGAAGAGGGGATGTAGCTGCATGATCTAAATAAATCCTTTCCAAATCTGACACCTTCTTCTGATCAGGCTCTTTTCTCAACACTGAGAAAAGAGCTTATATCACTAATTTTAATGTTCGTATACGTTAAAACCTTTGTAGGTTTATTATTCTTTTACGAGTATAGTGTTTGTTAAATCTTGATTAAATATAGAACATATAGGCATCCGAAACGCCTTGGTCATTCGTATGATTCGCCAGGTCTTCAATCGTTGTATTATCTAGTACAGATTTGATCGAATTGCGAATTCGAATCCATAGTTCTCTTTGTGCAGGGGCTTCATCTTCAATCCCCTCGACGAGGACAATTGGCCCTTCTAAAACGCGAATAATATCGCCTGCGGTAATTTTCGAAGGCTCGTTGGTTAAAACATATCCACCATAAGCTCCTCTAATGCTTCGTACTAAGCCTGCATTTCTAAGTGGCGCAACTAGTTGCTCTAAATAATGCTCAGACAAATTATGTGTTTGTGCAATCGATTTAAGCGATACAGGACCTTCTCCATGATTTTTTGCTAACTCGATCATAATTGTCATTCCGTAGCGACCTTTAGTTGATATCTTCATAAAACAGCACTCCTATTCGTTTTATCTCCTATATGTTTACTTTTTTGTTTTTGTTCCAATTTAGCAAGGTAAAAATCAGTTACCCTCTGACATTGTGGCAAGGCAAAACCGGATATCTGTCCAATCGTTATACTGTAGACGATTGTCCCCCAAAAAACTGGACCGCCTAATCTCCATCCAATAAACAAAGCCACAATTTCAATGATGCTTCGAACGGTCCTGATTTTCCAGCCTGTCCGTTCGGCTAAAGCAATCATTAAGCTATCACGAGGGCCTGCCCCAAACTGTGCTGAAATGTAAATCCCCATTCCATAGCTTAATAACAAAATCCCCACAGAAAATAATATTGCTCTGCCGATAAGGGATTCTGGTGTGACTAGAAATGGAAGGAGTAAATAGAGATCTATAAATGTCCCGACCAATAGCATATTTACAAACGCACCGATTTGAGGAAATTCCTTTGCAATCAATGCTGAAAGCGTAAGGATGAAAAACCCTGCTAACACCGACCAAGTTCCAATCGTGAGGCCGAATTGATAGTATAAGCCTACATGAAGAACATCCCATGGTGCTACTCCTAAATCACTTTTTAACAGTAAGACAATCCCCAGTGCCATCACAAGCAGACCTACTAAATAGACCAAAATGCGCGGAAACACTTGACCTTTTTTCTTTAACATAAAGTCACCAGCATTCTTAATTATTTTTATCCTGCTAGAACAGGCACTAATAACCTATTTAAAGTTTTTTTAATCCTAACTAAAAATCGGTTAACGATGATAAACGGAAGCAAATTGCAAAAACAACGCTCCCCAATTACTTGGAACGATTCATTTTAATAGGCATTAGCCATTATAACATATCTTTAAAGCCATATACATTTGCCTTGTTTTTGAGGTATGGTAGAGTAAGAACATACTTTTGGTGTTGGAGTGAAAAATCATGAGCGTTAAACCACTTGCATTCAGAATGAGACCTAGGACAATTGATGAAGTAATTGGTCAAACACATTTAGTTGGTAAAGGAAAGATGATCTATCGGATGGTAAAAGCTCGCCAGTTGAGTTCAATGATTTTATATGGTCCCCCAGGGATTGGGAAGACATCAATCGCCTCAGCCATTGCGGGAAGTACACAATATGCATTTCGAACCTTGAATGCAGTAACCAATAATAAAAAGGATATGGAAGTTGTCGCCGCTGAAGCCAAAATGTCAGGAAAAGTGATTTTGCTTCTTGATGAGGTCCACCGCCTCGATAAAGCAAAGCAAGACTTTTTGCTTCCCTACCTAGAAAATGGAATGATTACGTTAATCGGCGCAACAACGAGCAATCCCTATCATGCCATCAATCCTGCAATTCGAAGCCGATGCCAAATTTTCGAGTTAAAGCCACTAGAGCCTGAAGACATTAAAATTGCATTACTTCGAGCATTAGAAGACGAAGAACGAGGATTAGGTAAATATAAAGTTCGGTTAACCGAAGAGGCCTTAACACATTTCGCAACTGCTTCAAATGGGGATGTCCGCAGCTCGCTCAATTCCTTAGAGCTTGCCGTGTTATCCTCAGACCCAAATGGAAACGACGAGATTGTTATTGAATTAGACACCGCCGAGGAGTGTATGCAGAAGAAAAGCCTCGCACATGACAAAGACGGCGATGCACATTATGATGTTTTATCGGGCTTTCAAAAGTCCATTCGCGGCAGTGATGTCAACGCTGCACTTCATTATTTAGGCCGCTTAATCGAAGCCGGTGACCTAGTCAGTATTAGCAGAAGATTATTAGTGATCGCTTATGAAGATATCGGACTAGCCAATCCTCAAGCCGGCTCACGAACACTCGCTGCAATCGAAGTAGCTGAACGGGTTGGGTTTCCAGAAGCAAGAATTCCACTTGCTAACGCTGTTATTGAACTTTGTTTATCACCAAAATCAAACTCAGCAATCACGGCGATCGATGCGGCACTCGCTGATATCCGCGCCGGCCTTAGCGGCGAAGTTCCTGACCATCTGCGTGATGCCCATTATAAAAGCGCAAAAGAATTGGGACGCGGCATTGGTTATAAATATCCGCATGATTACGAAGGTGGCTGGGTGAAACAACAATATCTTCCTAATAAATTAAAAGGAAAAATCTATTTTAAACCAAAGAAAACCGGAAAGTTTGAACAAGCAATGGCCGTAGTTTATGAAAAAATTATGGGCATGAGGAAATAAGCTGGCTGGTTTTTTAAGTCCGTTTGGATCAGGAGTAAAGCCCGAGGCTTTGCTCCTTTTTTATGCTGTTTTGCGGGTCTGGAATAGGTTCAAAGAGGTTGGTGTAAGGTTTTCCGGATTTGCTCTACGGTTTTGTACGTCTGCTCTACAGAATCAGTCCCTTTCTCTAAACGATTTGCTCTACGAATACCACGTTTTCCTATACAAAAACACACTTTACTTTACAAACGGAAATTCCTGTAAAAAATAAACCCATCCAAACTAGTGGATGGGCATTTTATCCTTAATCATTTACGCGATGAATCTTGATATCTTTTAACAATTCCTTCACAACATAGCTGGCCATAATCAACCCACAAGCTGATGGCACGAACGCATTTGAGGATGGTGGCATTTGTGCTTTACGAATTGGAGCATTTTCTTTCCCAACGACCTTGTTCACTTCTTCTAAAGGAACAATTGGGCTCTCATCGGAGAAGACAACCGTGTACCCTTTATGAATGCCTTCCTTACGTAAACGGGTACGGATCACTTTTGCTAGCGGATCGGTATGTGTCTTCGAGATATCGGCAATTTTGAACCGAGTTGGATCCATTTTATTCGCTGCCCCCATACTAGCGATAATCGGGATTTCGCGTTTCATACATTCTTTTGCTAAGTGAATTTTATAAGCGATTGTATCGGACGCATCAACGACAAAATCAATTCCATAACTGAAAAATTGTTCGTACGTTTCCTCGGTATAAAACATTTTTAAAGCAATAACTTCACAATCAGGATTAATATCGCGAATTCGTTCTTCCATCAGTTCAACTTTTGGTCTACCCACTGTTGATAACAAAGCAATCAACTGTCGGTTCACATTTGTGATATCCACGTCATCTTTATCAACCAAGATTAGTCGTCCAACACCAGAACGAGCTAGTGCTTCGGCCGCAAACGACCCTACGCCACCGATTCCTAGAACGGCAACCGTACTGTTTTTCATTATTTCTAAGCCTTCGATACCGATGGCTAACTCATTGCGTGAAAATTGATGAAGCATATATGTTCTCACTCCAAACCGGATTAATTTCAATTAATATTCTTATTCCCGGTAAACAATATATCATACTTTTTTTCAAAAGTAAGTAAATATATAGGGATAATGAACTGGAATATTATCATTAGAAGGATAAAAAACTCCATGCATGTTCGCATGGAGTTTTTTCGTATGTATCGAAGAGCCCCGATTATGCCGTTGCTTTTAATCCTTCGTTTTGATCCCGCTCTTGGCAGGTGGGTACCCTGTCCTGAACAGTTGCAAGTCCTCTTAGTCAAGAGGCGTTTGCTTTGTTCAGTGAACTCCGGGCTCCCGAAGGTAAAAAATGTTCGGTCAAAACTTTTGGGTGTACAACGAACATCTCAGGAACTCTTCTATTTAATAAAAATATAGCATAGAGGAAGGGGAGTTTCAAGTTCCCCTCACCTACCTATTCGTCTTTCTTTTGAATATTTAATGACAAATTCAGCTCATTTAACTGTTCAAGACTAACAACACCAGGCGCCTCTGTTAACAAGTCACTAGCGCTTGCTGTTTTAGGGAAAGCAATGGTATCACGAAGATTCGTTCTTCCAGCTAATAACATCACCATGCGGTCAAGACCGAGGGCAATTCCACCGTGTGGCGGTGTTCCATATTCAAATGCTTCCATTAAGAAACCAAATTGCTCGTTAGCTTGCTCTTTTGTGAATCCAAGGACAGCGAACATTTTCTCTTGAATTTCACGTTCAAAGATTCTTAAGGAACCTCCGCCAAGTTCATACCCATTTAAAACTAAGTCATATGCTTGAGCTCGAACGCTTGCAGGGTCTGTTTCAAGGAGAGCCAAATCTTCACGAACAGGCATCGTAAACGGATGATGCGCCGCGTAATAACGTCCCTCTTCTTCATCATACTCAAGAAGTGGCCAATCAGTAATCCAAAGGAAATTGAATTTGGATTGATCGATTAAATCTAAATCTTTTCCAAGCTTTAATCTTAAAGCCCCAAGAGCATCCGCAACAACCTTAGTTTTATCAGCTACAAACAGAAGTAAATCACCGGTTTCAGCTTGTAATAGTGACTGGATCGCTGCTTGAACTTCTTCATCTAGGAATTTAGCAATTGGCCCTTTCAAGCCTTCTTCTTCCACTTTCAACCAAGCTAGACCTTTTGCTCCATAGATTGAAACAAACTCGGTTAAGCCGTCGATATCTTTACGAGAATAATTAGCCGCTGTGCCTTTCACATTTATTGCTTTTACTTGGCCACCATTTTCTACCGCTGCTGAAAATACTTTGAATCCAGATTCTTTAACAGCTTCTGATAAATCGACTAGTTCAAGTCCAAAACGAGTATCTGGTTTATCAGAACCGTAACGCCCCATCGCTTCATCATAAGACATTCTCTTGAAAGGAAGCTCAATTTCAACGCCTTTTACATCGTTCATTACTTTTTTCATCATGTTTTCAGCCAATGATAAAATCTCTTCTTGACTCATGAAACTTGTTTCAATATCAATTTGAGTAAATTCCGGCTGACGATCTGCACGAAGGTCCTCATCTCGGAAACAGCGAGCGATTTGATAATAACGCTCCACTCCACCAACCATAAGCAATTGTTTGAAGATTTGTGGCGATTGCGGCAATGCATAAAATTCACCTGGATGAACGCGGCTCGGTACAAGATAATCTCTTGCTCCTTCAGGAGTGCTTTTCGTTAAAATAGGCGTTTCAACATCTAAGAACCCTTCGCTGTCGAGGTAATCGCGAATCGCTTTCGTCGTTTGATGTCTCATTTTTAACGTTTCAAACATCACCGGACGACGCATATCAAGGTACCGATATTTTAAACGAAGATCTTCGGAAACGTCTGTTTTATCGGTAATCGTAAACGGCGGAGTTTTTGCTTCATTAATAATCGTTACTTCCTCAGCAGCCACTTCGATTTTACCTGTACTTAAATTTTCGTTGACTGTGCCCTCAGCTCTTGCCAAGACTTTTCCTTTAACACTTAAAACAAATTCACTACGAACTTTTTCAGCAATCTCCAATGCTTCTTTTGAAACATCAGGGTTAAAGACGATCTGAACGAGGCCAGTGCGGTCTCTTAAGTCAATAAAAATTAATCCACCAAGATCACGGCGTTTTTGTACCCATCCCTTTAATGTAACGGACTCTCCAATTGCTTTCTCCGTTACTTCTCCACAAAAATACGATCTACCAAACATGGTGCTTCCCCCTTTATTTGCATAACTCTTTAAATTTTTCTAAGAAGGAATCTAACGGTAATTCTGTTTGACCGCCATCTTCCATTGTTTTAACGGTAATTTTATTTGCTGCTAGTTCGTCATCCCCTAATACAGCAACATATTTCGCTTGGTAGCGGTCAGCCGCTTTGAACTGGGCTTTAATTTTGCGATCTAAGTAATCTCGTTCAGCGGAGAAACCTGCATTTCTTAACTGGTGAAGCAGTCCAACAGTATAATCTTTGGCATTTTCGCCGAGAGAAACAAGATAACAATCAATTTTTGCAGTCAGCGGAAGTTCAATTCCTTCTGCATCTAAAGCAGCTAGTAAGCGTTCAATGCTTAGCGCGAATCCAATTCCCGGAGTTTCAGGTCCACCAATTTCTTCTACCAACCCGTTATAGCGACCGCCACCACATAGAGTTGTAATAGCTCCAAAGCCTTCAGCATCACTCATGATTTCGAAAGCAGTGTGATTATAATAATCTAAACCACGAACAAGGTTCGGATCTACTTCATATTCAATTCCAACGCTTGTTAAATACTGCTTTACTTTATCAAAGTACTCTGTTGAAGCTTCATTTAAATAATCCAAAATGGAAGGCGCGGTTTTCATAAGCTCATGATCACGGTCAGCTTTACAATCTAAAATTCGCATTGGATTTTTTTCAAGTCTACTTTGACAATCTTTACAAAACTCACCAATACGCGGTTCAAAGTGAGAGATTAGTGCATCGCGGTGTGCTTTACGACTTTCTTTATCACCCAAACTATTTATGACAAGTTTCAGTTTTGTTAAGCCAAGTTTTTGATAAATTGCCATTGCAAGTGAGATGACTTCAGCATCGATTGCTGGGTCGTTACTTCCAAGTGCTTCTACGCCAAATTGTACGAATTGACGATATCGGCCAGCTTGTGGGCGCTCATAGCGGAACATTGGTCCCATATAATAAAGTTTGACAGGTTGATTCGCTTGTCCAAACATTTTATTTTCCACAAATGAACGAACAGTTGAAGCAGTCCCTTCTGGTCTTAATGTCAGTTCACGGCCACCTCTGTCAGTGAATGAGTACATTTCTTTTTGAACAATATCGGTTGTATCACCGACGCCACGAAGAAATAATTCTGTTTGTTCAAAAATTGGGGTACGAATCTCTTTGTATTGATATTTCTCGCAAATCTCTCTAGCGATATTTTCAATATACTGCCACTTTTCCGTTTCCCCTGGCAGGATATCTTGTGTTCCGCGCGGAATTTGTATTTGTTTCGCCATGCGGATTACCTCCTTCATTTCTGTTCTACTTTTTTATGTAAATATAAAAAAAGCCCCCGTCTCCTTGTCATAAAACAAGGGACGAGAGCTTTGAATCCCGTGGTGCCACCCTAATTGAAGGCAAAGTAATGCCTTCCACTTTTACAGTTAACGCCTGCAACGTCTTTTCCTACTAATCAAAATAATTTTCAGAAAGGAGCCTACGGGGTGTTCATTCATCAAGTCATCATGTAGAAAAGTTTTCAGCCTAAGACTTTTCCTCTCTTTTCATGTGGATCTTCACTACTATTCCCCATCAACGGCAGTATTTCGATATGACATTATATTTTTTTATAATACGTACGAAAAATCTTATTGTCAAGAACGTTCTAGTTGTTTTTTCAGTTTTTTCACATCGCGCAGCGAAAGTCCGAATTCTGATGCTAACTCAACCATGTTTGAACTTTGCTCTTTCTGAATAAAATCATGCAAATCTACACTTAATATTTGGTTTTCACCAAGATGAGCCATATTCCCATTTGCACTGTGCCTCATTTCTCATATCACCTTCCCAATCGTTATGTTCCCTATTGTTCCCATGAGAACAAAAATATTTCATTTCTCATCATGACTTTTTTTTAGAAATCTCTGTGATTGAGAGCTTTAAGTAGGTGGCACTGATAGGTTAAGAAAAGAGAACTTTGTGCAAATGAATCCTTCCTTACCTAACTAAAAGATTACATCCTTGTAAAATTCGTGATTTTGGTTATACAATCCGTTAAAATGGAAACAGAGAAAAATTTACCAGGGGGGGATGAGAACCATTGCTGAATAAAAAAATGGCCCTCTTGTTTTTATGCCTATTATTAATCATCACAGGCAGCATCGAGAAGGCTGGACCAGCAGAAGCAAATAATGGATTTGTTACCATTACAGCATCAAATTTAAATGTTAGAGGCGGTCCTGGACTGAGTTATTCAGTCGTCAGCAAGGTTGACAATGGGGAAAAGTATCCCATCTTAGATCAACAAGGTGATTGGATCCAAATAGGTCTAACAGGTGGGAAAAAAGGTTGGGTAGCAGAATGGTTTACTTCAAAAGATGTTAATGCTCAAAACGGAGCTGTCAACGGAACAACTGGTACAGTAAGAGCCGATAGTCTAAGAGTTCGGACTGGACCTGGGACGAGCTATCCGTTAGCAGGTTCCTTATCACAAGGGCAGAAAGTAACCATCCAAGAAATGAATGGAACTTGGGTTAAAATTCAGGCCTCTTCACTCGAAGGTTGGGTAGCTAATGAATTTCTACAAACTAGTCAAAGCCAAGAATCGATTCGCCAAACAGGCAAAAATACTTATGTGACAACATCAGGTCTAAATGTTCGCAGCCAACCATCTTTATCAAGCTCAATAGTAGGCAACCTTGATCAAGGTACAATGGTAACTGTACTTTCTGAATCTGCAGGATGGTCCGAAGTGCTCTATAATGGGACAAGCTCTTGGGTGAGTAGCCAATATTTAGACAACAATAAGCCTACTCAAGCGAGTAGAAGTACAACCAACACTGCAAAAGCGACGGTATCCGCTACTTCCCTATATGTCCGGGACGAAGGGAACCTAAACGGGAACGTTGTAGGCCAAGTCTTCAATGGCCAAAGCTTTAACATTTTAGAAGAAAAGAATAATTGGATAAAAGTTGAATATCAGCCTGGCAAAACAGGTTGGGCAGCCAGTTGGTTCTTTGACCAAGCTGAAACAACTGCCAGTGTGACATCCGCAGAAGTGAACAATCAAACCCTTACTATATTAAGCGACGGGACGAATATTCGGAGTGACAGTGGTACTCATGGTTCTGTCGTGCACCGAGCTGATAAAGGAGAAACTTTTGAAGTGGTGGGTGTCCAAGGAGATTGGTATCAAATTAAACTAGGGAGAAATCAAACAGGTTATGTTGCTGGTTGGATTGTATCCTTAAATGGCTCTGGAACTCAAATTGAGAAACCTGGTCCTAGTGCTTACACAAAAAAGAAAACCATTGTCATCGACCCAGGCCACGGAGGAAATGATAGCGGAACAATAGGTGCTAGAGGTACGTACGAAAAAGACCTTACAATTAAAACAGCTAGACTTCTAGCGAACAAATTAAGAGCAGCTGGCGCAGAAGTCATCATGACAAGAAACACCGATACATATGTTTCGCTAGATTCAAGGACGACTACCTCTCACTATCATAATGCAGATGCGTTTATTTCCCTTCACTATGACAGTATCGATGACCGAAGTGTACGTGGAATGACAACCTATTATTACTATGGCAAAGATCTTGCCAGCGCAGTCCATAAGGGCGCTATTAATCAAACGAAGATGAATGACCGCGGCGTCCGCTATGGGAACTACCATGTAATACGGGAAAATCAACAAAAAGCGGCCCTGATTGAATTAGGATATTTAAGTAATCCTGCAGAAGAAACACTCGTAAACTCTGACTACTATCAACAAGCAGTTGCTGAAGGAATTTACGAAGGACTCGCAAGATTCTTTAAGATGGAATAAGAAAAGCGCAATTGCCCTCGAACAGGCATAAGACAAGCCCAATATACAGAAAAACGGGACCCCACAGATTGAGGGATCCCGTTTTTTCTTTAAGGCTGTTTTCGTAACGATTGTTGTTAAAATCTTAAAGCCGATTTTAACGCAGAATCAGCCATTTTGTTAGTTCGTACTAAGTTTGCTGGCCCTTTTCTCCTAACCTATATAAAGTGATTTCTCTTCATTTTATCCCGAAAAGCACCAAAGTTTGAGAAAAGAGCCTTCTTTAAGGACTATCAATAATTAATGTGACTGGGCCATCATTAGTAAGCTGTACATCCATCATCGCTCCAAATACGCCTGTTTCCACTTTAATTCCTTTTGTACGTAGTTGTGAATTAAAAGCTTCATAAAGGACATTGGCCTGCTCTGGTCGAGCCGCTTCCATAAAATTTGGTCTTCTTCCTTTGCGGCAATCACCATATAAGGTAAATTGAGAAACAGATAAAATTTCACCGCCAACATCAAGTAATGACAAATTCATTTTTCCGTTTTCATCCTCAAATACTCTTAGATTTGCAATCTTTTCGGCTAAAAAAGCAGCATCCTTCTGCTCATCTTCATGTGTAACTCCGACTAGAACGACAAAACCACTTTTTATAGCGCCAGTCACTTTTCCTTCCACAGTAACTTGAGCTTCCTTACTTCGTTGAACTACAACTCGCATCCTAACAAACTCCTTAAACAGTTTGACCCCTAGCACAAGAAGTACTGGGGGTCAGAATTATTTTAATTGAGTACCCTTCGAACAGAGTAAATTTCGGAAATCTGCTTAATCCGATCGACCACCTTATGCAAGTGGTTCACATTGGTAATGCTTATCGACATATTAATTGTCGCCACTTTATTACGATCCGATTTACCAGATACCGCTGAAATATTTGTTTTCGTTTCATTAACAGCTTGGAGCACCTCATTAAGTAGGCCTCTACGATCATAACCTGTGATTTCAATATCCACATTGTATTCTTTCCGGTCGTTTAGCGCCGTTTCCCATTCAACAGGTATTAACCGGGCCTGGGCATCATCTGTATGGATGTTCGTACAATCCGATCGATGGACCGAAACACCTCTTCCTTTGGTAATGAAGCCAACAATATCATCACCTGGAATTGGATTACAACAACGCGATAATCGAATTAATAAATTATCAATTCCTGCAACTCTTACTCCGGATTCCCGCTTTTTCACAGATGGAAGTGACTTTAATTCTGACACAGCTTTTGCAAGATCTTTCTCTTGTTCCATGTCACGTTTTTTGCGCCATTTTTCTGTTAAGCGATTGGCTACCTGGAGAGCAGTAACCCCATTATATCCAACAGCAGCAAACATATCTTCTTCGTTTGAAAAATTGAATTTATCGGCCACTTGCTTCAAGTTCTCAGCTGTGAGGATCTCTTTTAAATCAAAATCCATTGCTTTGATTTCTTTTTCAACAAGTTCTCGACCTTTATCAACATTCTCATCTTTTCGCTGCTTTTTGAAGAATTGCCGGATTTTATTTTTAGCTTGAGATGTTTGTGCAAGCTTTAACCAATCTTGGCTTGGACCGTACGAATGCTTCGACGTTAGAATTTCGATGATATCGCCGGTTTTTAACTTATAATCGAGCGTCACCATTTTTCCATTCACTTTGGCGCCAATCGTCTTGTTTCCGATTTCGGAATGGATTCGGTATGCAAAGTCAATTGGAACCGAACCTGATGGCAACTCAATGACATCGGCCTTCGGAGTAAACACAAACACCATGTCCGAAAACAAATCAATCTTCAAGCTCTCCATAAACTCCTCAGCATCTGCTGTTTCGTTTTGGAATTCAAGAATTTCCCGGAACCAAGTAAGCTTCTTATCAAACGATAAGCCCTCTTCAACACGCTTACCCTCTTTATAAGCCCAGTGAGCTGCAACCCCGAACTCAGCAATACGGTGCATTTCAGTTGTCCGAATCTGCACTTCAAGTGGATCCCCTTTCGGACCAATTACCGTCGTATGCAAGGATTGGTACATGTTCGGCTTAGGCATCGCAATATAATCTTTAAAGCGTCCAGGCATCGGCTTCCAACAGGTATGGATAATACCGAGTACAGCATAGCAGTCCTTAATGCTATTCACGATAATCCGTACAGCTAATAAATCGTAAATTTCATTAAACTGCTTGTTCTGCAATGCCATCTTCCGATAAATACTGTAGATATGTTTCGGTCTACCGTTCAATTCAGCCTTGATGTTTACATCCTTCATCTGATTGCGAACTTCTTCGATAACTTCTTCTAAATATTGCTCCCGTTCGGCACGTTTTTTCTTCATCAAGTTTACAATCCGGTAATATTGTTGTGGATTGAGGTACCTTAGAGCCGTATCCTCTAGTTCCCATTTAATCTTCGAGATTCCGAGTCGATGGGCAAGTGGAGCAAAAATTTCAAGAGTTTCGTTCGAAATTCTACGCTGTTTTTCTGAAGGAAGATGCTTGAGCGTTCTCATGTTGTGCAGTCGGTCCGCTAATTTTATTAAAATGACCCTGATATCCTGTGCCATCGCGACAAACATTTTACGATGGTTTTCTGCTTGCTGCTCTTCTTGAGACTTATACTTGATCTTCCCAAGCTTTGTGACACCATCTACAAGCATAGCCACCTCAGGAGTAAAAGCTTCCTCAATATCCTCAAGCGTTATTGGGGTATCCTCGACAACATCATGAAGAAACCCAGCCGCCACTGTCGCAGGATCCATCTCAAGGTCAGCTAGTATCCCTGCAACTTGAATTGGATGAATGATGTAAGGTTCACCGGATTTTCGAAACTGGTCATGATGAGCAGCTTTAGCGAATTCGTACGCTTTCCCAACCATTTCAACATGCTCTTCATTCAAATATTCACTTGTCATTTTAATTACTTGTTCGGCGGTTAACACTTCATCATTCGCCATGAAATCACCTTTTATCATAAAAATCTGAAGATATACTTATCTCCAGCTAGAATTTTTCAATAATGAATAAATTTTTCTTTTTCTTTGCCAATGCTTTGCTTACAGAATCTAAGGATTGTTATTATTATCAAAGAAAAATTACAATATGTAAAGCAAAGAATCCAAATTCAGCAAAGAATTTTAAAATTTTTGTCGAAAAAGCTGTTTATCATGATATGGAAAAGGCACCTCAGAGTGAAGTGCCTGTATCCTAATATTCTAATAATGATAATACATCGTAGTTTTCGAGCTTTTCGCGGCCGTTTAAATACGTTAATTCGATCAGGAATGCAATTCCAGCGACAACTCCACCTAGCTCCTCAACTAATTTAATGGTTGCTTCAATCGTTCCACCTGTTGCCAGTAAGTCGTCAGTGATTAATACTCGCTGACCAGGTTGGATTGCATCTTTATGGATTGTTAACACATCTTTGCCATATTCGAGACCATAATCGACTTTAATGACATCACGAGGTAGCTTTCCTTCCTTACGTACCGGAGCAAAGCCCACTCCAAGTGAATAAGCAACTGGGCAGCCAATAATAAACCCACGAGCTTCTGGACCTACAATAATGTCGATTTCTCGATTGCGTGCATATGCAACAATCTGATCGGTTGCATACTTATACGCTTCTCCATTCGCCATTAAAGGGGTAATATCCTTAAATTGAACCCCCGGCTTTGGCCAATCGGGTACAATGGCTACGTATTGTTTTAAATCCATGTTGAAATTGCCTCCTCATTTTGCACCGACCCTTGAATGAATTGGTCGAACCAGCTCTTCAACTGCTCATAAGATGAATAAAGCAGTTCATTTTCAAGAGTAAATGTTGCTTGTTTATTCTGATAGGTTTTAGATTCAGATAAGTCCCGTTTAGGAACATTCTTTTCTAAGGAAATAAATCCATTGTTTATTTTAACAAACTCTAAGTCAAAAAACACCTGTGACATGAATTCTATCGTTTCTTTTGTCCAACCACGATATTTTGCAAGCTCTTCACCGTATCGATTTAAGTCAAACGGACCCTTTTTAGCAAGGAAGGCATAGAACCATTTAAAATGCTCTCTTGTTGGCATTGTACTAAAGAAATCACTGTTCTCTTTGTAAAAGTGAACATATACCCGAGCCGGCTTTTTCCCTGAAAATAAGGTTTTAAGCAGATTCATGGATGGTGGTAAGTTTAAAAGGACAATATTTTGCCCATCAAGTTCAATCATGTTTGCTTCTTCTTCCGTTTCAACCTTGATTACCTGATCTTGGCCATACGGTCGGAAATTTTCCTCATAAGTTGATCCAAATAAAATCCATTTCGTTTCCTCAGCTGGAACCATTTCCGGAAGTTTTTCGTGACGCCTTAAACCACGAATATCAAATAATTGCCAAGACTTAACAGCTAGGTCTTGAAGAAAAATTTGTGGTTTCCTCATGTTATTCCACTCATTAATCGACAGCTCTCCAATGACAGACAAGGATGAAATCGGTGAAATCTCCTCATGCAATGACCCGAGATTAAACCCGATTCCATCTAGTGACCCATCTTCATTAGCGAGGGTAAGCTTCAAATGATTTTGATTGGCCCCGATTTTCCGCATGGTTGAAATTTGCGCATCTTTTA
Source organism: Mesobacillus maritimus (assembly GCF_023715205.1). Lineage (GTDB taxonomy): Bacteria > Bacillota > Bacilli > Bacillales > Cytobacillaceae > Mesobacillus_B > Mesobacillus_B maritimus_C. The sequence goes on along the minus strand of NZ_JAMBNR010000013.1, from coordinate 127,466 downwards.
TAAGCACTTTTGGTTTTGGATTATCAATACCATATGGAGCAAGTTTACCCATTTCTGAAATCGATTGAACAGAAACTTCATTTAGATTAACTTCTAAATCAATCTGAGTGATTGGTACTAAGTCTTTCTCCGTTAACTGTTCTCTCGCCAATGTATTTAACCTTGCTCTTAATGTATCCACATCTTCTATCTTCAATGTCATTCCTGCCGCCATTGGATGTCCACCAAAATGAGGAAGAATATCACGGCAAGTCGATAGATTTTTAAATAAATCAAATCCTTGAATGCTTCGAGCTGAGCCTTTTGCCAGCCCTTTTTCCTTATCATAACTGAAAACGATTGTTGGTCGATAAAATTTTTCAACAAGGCGAGATGCTACAATACCAATTACCCCTGAATTCCAACCTTCCTTGCCAATCACAAGGACGTGATTTTCACTAATAGGATAATTTGCTTCTACCTCCGCAATGGCTTCATCCGCAATTGAGCTGACTAAAGCTTGTCTCTCTTTATTCAAACCATCAATTTCTTCAGCTAACATCATAGCTTCTTCTCGGTCATTTGTTAACAAGAGCTGCACCGCTGGGTCAGCACTGCCTAGGCGACCAGCTGCATTGATACGCGGCCCGATGGAAAAGCCGATCGTTTCTTCACTAATCGCCGGCAATTCGGTTTTCGTTAAGGATAGCAAGGCGCGAAGGCCAAAGTTTTCCGTCTTTTTCATCTGCTGAATCCCTTTTTTCGCAATCAAGCGATTCTCATCTGTTAACGAAACAAGGTCTGCAATCGTCCCAATACACGCAATTTCGAGTAACTCTTCTGGAACAAATCCATATAAAGCGTGAGCCACTTTAAAAGCGACGCCCACACCCGCTAACTCTTTAAATGGATAGACGCTATCTTCAAGTTTTGGATGTACAATGGCATAAGCATCTGGAAGAACAGGCCCTGGTTCATGGTGGTCCGTAATAATTAAATCGATGCCGATTTCCTTTGCGACATCCGCCTCATGAAGTGCAGAAATTCCTGTATCCACTGTAATAATTAAACCTACGCCATTTTCAGCCGCTTGGCGAAAAGCAGGTTCATTCGGTCCATAACCTTCTGTAAAACGATTCGGAATATAATAATCTACGTTTGCACCTAAATCTAATAATACTCTCATCATTACCGTCGTTGAACTAACACCGTCGGCATCATAATCCCCAAAAATTAAAATAGGTTCTTGAGAGTCAATCGCCTCTTTTACCCTATTTACGAGTTTATCCATATCTTTTAATAAAAACGGATCATGAAAGGATTGATTTTCTTCAAATAAAAAATACCGGGCAGTTTCCACGGTATCAAATCCGCGATTGACAAGCAAAGCAGCTGTCAAAGGAGCGATATTTAAGGCAACTGCAAGTTCTTGCGCTTTTACGCGGTCGGTCTCTTTCACAACCCACCTCGTTCTGGATTTTAACATTCGATCACCCCTCAGCCTTTCTATTATACAGAAGCGGGGATATCGTTTCAAATGGTGAAAATATGGATATCCGTGTTGGGTGGGCGTTTTGAATGATTAATTTGGTGATTGGTTGTTTCTAAATTAAGGTGATTGTGATGGATTAAGGGGGTGGATTAGTGACCGTTTTTGGGCGGTATTTATTTTAATTCGGTTTTGTAAGGGGCGTCGTTTCAATCGGCTAGATTCCCATAGACTGGTGTTTGTAGAGTGAATCAGCTTTTTTATCGAGCAAATGCTTATTTTGCAGAGAAAGCGTTGGTTCTGTAGAGCAATTCTCATTTTTGTAGAGGAAATAAGTGTTTTCGTAGAGTATAGGATAACCCCCGTGATTTTGTATACCAGGATAGCAACTTCTATGGATAATCAACCTGGTTGTTTTACTGAAAATAGCCTGGTAATTACATCCTCTCCTCTTTTTATTTACAAAGCCCACTTATTATTAAAATAACATCACTTTTACCACATACATGCGTAGAAAACAGCTAAACCCCATGACCCTATTTCAGAAATAAAAAAAATCCGTAGGTACGAGCCTACGGATTTTCAACCTATCTTTATACTTGTGGTTCATCAGAGATTTTAGGTTTTTCTTTATACGTAATGATTGTCCCTTTTTTCTTCAACTCTCTCACTTTTAACACATAATAAAGTTGTGCAGCGATGAGGAGTGAAGAATAAGTTCCCGCTAATAATCCAACGAGTAGTGCTAACGAGAAGTTCCAAATGGACTGACTACCAAAGATCAATAACGCAACAACAGTAACAACGACGGTTAACACGGTATTAACAGAACGTCCCATTGTTTGTCGTAAACTTTGGTTAACGATATCAGCAATTTCTTCTGCCGTTTTTAGCTTACGTTTTCTTCTTAGATTTTCACGGATGCGGTCAAACGTAACGATTGTATCGTTAATTGAATAACCGATAATGGTTAATATAGCTGCGATAAACGTTAAGTCTACTTCTAAACGCAATAAACTAAATACCGCAATAATTAAAAAGGCATCATGTAACAGCGCAATAATTGCCGGTGCAGCCATTCGGAATTCAAAGCGAATCGTTACATATAACACAATTCCGATTGAGGCTAGAACGAGAGCAATAAACGCATTTTTAGCAAGCTCCTTCCCAATCGTTGGTGACACAGTACTTACATTTGGTTCAGAACCGTATTTCTCCTTAAAGTCCGCTTTTAATGCAGCAATTTCATCCTTGGAAAGCACACCTTTGTACCTTGCAACACCAATTTCATTATTGTTACCTGAAATGACGATATCATCGGTTTCAATACCATGTTTGGCAAAATCTGTTTGCAGCGTTTCAGTTGAAACTGCTTCAGTCGAGAGGACTTCAATTCGCGTTCCGCTCGAAAAGTCGATTCCTAGATTTAAACGGAAGACCGCAAGAATAATAAGTCCTGCTGCAATAATTACACTCGATAGAATAAAGAACTTTTTGCGTCCTTTTACAAAATCCAAGCGATCGAATTTCGTTTTCAAATCTAGTGTATCAACATTCTCGGCAATATTATGGATTTCTGATTTCTTCACACCGAACCAACCAGTTTTTCCATCTAGAAGTCCACTATTCACCCATAAACCGAGGAAGACCCTAGAACCAAATACAGCTGTAAAGAAGCTCATCAAGATACTTAAAATTAACATGGTAGCAAACCCTTTAACCGAGCTTGTCCCATAAACAAATAATACAAATGCGGCAATTAGCGTCGTAATGTTCGCATCTAAAATCGTCGATAATGAGTTTTTACTTCCTGCCGCAAACGCCGCCTTTACATTTCTACCAACTTTTAATTCTTCCTTTATTCGTTCATAAGTAATGATATTGGCATCTACAGCCATCCCAACTCCTAGAATTAACGCAGCAATACCTGGGAGCGTTAAGACCCCGTTCATCCAATCAAATACCAAGAGAATCAAATAAATATAAATTGAAAGGGTGACAACTGCAATGAAGCCTGGGAATCGGTAGTAAGCAAGCATAAATACAAAAATGGCAATAATCCCAATGATTCCAGCCAAGATTGTTTCATCAAGCGCTTGCTCCCCAAATTTGGCCCCAACAGAAGTTGAATATTGTTCTTCTAGCTCAACAGGTAGTGCTCCTGCATTTAATAAACTTGCAAGTTCCTTTGCCTCTTCAACTGTAAAATTACCCGTAATCTGCACGGTATCGGTTGGTAATACTTGTGTAACATTTGGAGCAGAAAGAAATTTTGGAGTTGGTTTCATTCTTTCTTCTTTATAAGAATCCACGCCTTCCTCATAATCCAACCAAATAACAAGTTGATTATCTGGCGCCATTGCTAAAACTTCTTGTGTGATTTTCCCGAATTGTTCGCCACTCTTTAGGGTCAAAGAAACACTAGGAGCATTGTTTTCATCGAAGCTCTGAGAAGCTCCGTTTTCAGCAAGATCTCCACCATCCATCATTAAATTGTCATTTGCATCACGGAAACTTAGATTCGCTTCAGTCGAAAGGATTTCACGCGCTTTTGCTTGGTCCGTTACGCCTGCAAGCTGAACCCGAATCCGGTCCTCACCTTCAATTTGAATGACTGGCTCGCTAACCCCTAAAACATTGACACGTCTGTCAAGTGCTTCTGCAGTGCTTACCAGAGTTTCCCGATCAATGACTTGGCCTTCTTTTGCTGGCTTTACTTCATAAAGGACCTCAAATCCACCTTGTAAGTCCAAGCCCAGCTTAATATTGCCTAAAATGTTTTGAGTTGTTAATCCCATGGCACTTCCAATTAAAATTACAATTAAGAAAAATGCCAGGATCCTGCTGCGTTTTACCATTAAGTATAAGTCCTCCTTAACTATCTCCAAAAAATAACATGTATGTAATGCTAGAAACTTATAAAAACACAAGTTTATTATGAACTTGCAAAAGTTTCCTGTCAATTTATCCCTCAGTTGTTTGAAAAATATTCACTGTTTATTTAAGAGTTCTTTTTAGAGTGAACCGAGCTGTAAAAACAGCTAAGCTTTATAAGAAAAAAGAGCCTACCAATTCAAAAACTTCCTTCTCCCGGAATCAAGTCCGAGTTTAGGGTTATAACTCTTTACAAGTCCAGCCTTATTTTAAGAGCTCATTACGTTCCTCTTCATCCGAAAGGTTCATACTGCCAAGCTTAAATGCTTCAACAGTTGCATAATTCATATATTCCCCAGGTTGAACAGCTAAAATATCGGCCACAATTTCATAAACGCGGGCATCTTCTTTTGGCTTCTTCCACTTTTTATTGACTAAAAATCCCCACAACTCTTTTTCCGTTATCGACCCATAGCCGAACATTTCAAATTCTTCAAGTTTGCTTTTCATTGCCGGACGAACATCATCCCGAAAAGCCTCATATTTATGCACGTGCTCCATGCACTCCGCCTCCCTGGCTGAACATTGATTTTTTAAAAATCTTTTTAGCTGTCATGCTTTGTCCACTCTTTTGCATATAGATTATTGTAATCGAATTTAGCATTTTTGAGAAGGCGGGAGCAGGATGTCGAAGTTTTTAAAAGGAACAATGATCTTACTCATAGCAGGACTCATCACAAGGGTTCTCGGATTCATAAACAGAATTGTACTTGCAAGATTTATAGGTGAAGAAGGAGTCGGACTATACATGATGGCCTTTCCGACCTTCATTTTAGTTGTCACCATCACTCAACTTGGACTTCCTGTCGCAATTTCAAAACATGTTGCAGAGGCAGAAGCAAAAGGGGATTTTCGTAAGATTAAAAAAATCCTAGTTGTATCCTTGGCTACTACTATTAGCTTATCTGCGATTTTCACTCCAGCATTATTTTTCTTAGCACCCAAAGTATCGCAGATTTTGTTTACTGATGAACGAACATTGCTCCCTTTATTAGCGATTACACCAATTATTCCAATCGTGGCGATTTCGGCAGTTCTTAGAGGATACTTCCAAGGCCGACAAAATATGAAGCCTGGTGCTATATCTCAAGTAATCGAACAAGTTATACGAATTGCGTTAATTGCGGTTCTCACCAAAACCTTCTTACCCTATGGAATTGAATACGCAGCAGCTGCGGCCATGGTTTCAGCCGTGATCGGTGAACTCGCTTCACTCATTTATTTAGTAACAGCTTTTAAAATCAAGAAAAAGTTCCGTGTTCGCAGAAACTTTTTTCAATTCGTTCATTCTGGGAAATCAACATTCAAAGAATTAATGAGCATCGCCATTCCAACAACCGGAAGCCGGATGATTGGATCTATTTCTTGGTTTTTCGAGCCAATCGTTGTTGCTCATAGCCTTGCCTTGGCTGGTGTCGCAGCATCAGCTGCCACGAAACAGTACGGAGCATTAACCGGTTTCGCTTTACCCTTGCTAATGCTTCCGTCATTTGTAATGAATTCATTATCAACATCATTGGTTCCTGCTATAAGTGAAGCACATTCTAAGAACGATTATAAAATGATTGAACATCGACTTCAGCAAGCGATGCGTTTTTCTTTTTTAACAGGAGGATTGTCAATCATCATTCTCTATGTCTTAGCAGAGCCACTTATGAGGGTTATGTACGGTTCCAATAGTGGTACTCAATTCATTGTATTGATGGCACCATTTTTTCTATTTTACTATTTTCAAGCACCTCTTCAAGCTACGCTTCAAGCTTTGGATCTTGCAAGAGCCGCGATGATTAACAGCTTAATTGGGAACGTGGCAAAAATAGCCGTTATTTTTCTTTTGGCGAGCCAACCTTCTTTCGGGATCATGGGAGCTGCACTCGGAATTACGATGGGGTTTGTTTTAACCACTACACTCCATTTTGCTACTGTGATTAAATCGATTTCATTTACCTTCCATGTTCGTGAGTATGTGAAAACATTCATTACCATCGCAGGTTCCATCTGGATTGGGTTGGAAATATGGGACAGACTTGGCAGCGAAATGGCTTTATCGCTAAGAGTGCTAGTGGCAACCATTTTCATCTCGATTCTTTATGGTCTCGCTGTCTTGCTAACAGGTTTAATTAAAAAAGAAGAACTGATCCGAATACCGGTGATTGGAAAACCACTCTCACGTTTCGCATTTAGTTCAAAAAAATAAATGTAACGCACCTTGGCTATGGTGCGTTACTTTATCTCATCTTTCAAATCTACAAAAAACTTTTCATCATCTTTGCTGTAATTACAATAGGATATATCTTTTAAATTATCATAACCCAATTTCTTCAATTCCGTTTCTAACCATTCCTGATCTTTTCCTAATTCGCTTAAATTGCCTTTATCCACTTCGCCATCTAATACGACTGTTAACGCAAGCTTTGACTTACTGCTTTTCTTAAAAACAGACAGCTTACCGGATGTTTCCAGGATTGCGTAACTAACATCCTCGATGTCAGAAATTCCATACTCCCTTAATTGCAAAAGCAAATCATCGAAATTATACCGTTGCTTTCTCATTTCATGCTCATCAATTTTTCCTTCGCGAATAATCACGCTTGGGGTGCCATCCACAAGAAGCCTAAAGCGTTTGCTTTTTAAGGAGATGAACGCGAGTAGAAACTGCACAACAACGAGCAAAAACATCGGGACCAACGATTTAATCATTGGTTCATCGGTGTTCTCAATGCCGATTGCCGCCATTTCAGCAAGCATCATAAAAACCACTAAATCTAACAGGCTCAATTCACCGATTTCTCTTTTGCCCATTACCCGGAAGATGGTTAAGATCGCCGCATAAAGAACCAAGGTTCTAATAATAATCGATGCATACTCTTCCATGTACCGTATCTCCTCCGTTTCATGACATTAAGATTTAGGATTCACATTCCCGATAAAAATATTACGAAAAGAAAAGAAAAGGTCACTTCAAAATTGATGAAATTTTAATTCTATTTTTAGGACTTCAGAATATGCTTGTACTAAGCGAATATAGACAACATTGGGGTCAACCAGTGTAGGAAGGGGAGAAAATTATGGAGTCAAGGAGTTTGGGTCTTTCAGTTCTCTACGGTGTGATTGCAATTTTTGTGTTAGCGATTATAAGCAGTTTAATCTTTTCCTTATTGTTAACCTTTACATCTCTTCGTGAATCATCCATGCAGTATATCGTCACTACCGTTTCTTTTATCTCATTGTTTATTGGGGGATTTATTACGGGGCGAAACGGAAAACAAAAAGGTTGGTTGATTGGTGGTGTCACCGGGCTAATTTACAGCATCATTATTTTTCTATTCCAATATCTCGGACATGATTCTCTTTTTTCTTCAGAACAAATCATCTACCATACATGTTATATCCTAACCGCGATGATGGGTGCCATTCTCGGTGTGAACACCGGCTCGTCCAATTCGCGAAATTAACACGATAACCGTATAGAAACTGAGTGAAAGTTTGAAACACACTACTCACTACTAAAGTAAATGATTTACGACAAAAAAAGCAGATGCATGATGCATCTGCTTTTTTTCTTATTCACTAACGACTTCACGAATGGCGTTACGGTCATATGTCAGTCGACTTCCGTCTCCACACTTAATCACGACAGTACCTTCGTCTAGTGCGTCTACAAAACCATGAAGACCACCAATAGTGACAACCTTGTCGCCTTTTTTAAGGTCACTCTGCATTTGCTGAACCGCTTTTTGCCTCTTTTGTTGAGGACGGATCAACAAGAAATAGAATAGCACAAACATTAAAATCAGTGGAAAAACTGTTCCTAATAAACCTTCCATTTATTCTCCTCCTTTCGCTTTTTCAAGCCAGCTGCTATTAAAAGTTCTTTGCATTCGGCTTATTAAAGCCATAACGCTCAAAAAATTCTTCTCTGAAATCGCCTAAACGGTCTTCCATAATTGCTTGTCTGACTTGCTCCATTAATTTTACCAGAAAATAAAGGTTATGATAAGAAGTAAGCCTTATTCCGAATGTTTCATCACATTTAATCAAATGACGAATATACGCTCGTGAATAATTTCTACAAGTGTAGCAATCACATTCTGGATCAATTGGTCCAAAATCACGGGCATAGGCAGCATTTTTCACTACAAGGCGCCCTTGACTTGTCATTAATGTTCCATTGCGGGCAATTCTCGTTGGCAATACACAGTCAAACATATCAATACCTCGGATTGCTCCATCAATTAAACTATCTGGCGAACCTACCCCCATTAAATATCTCGGCTTGTTTGTTGGCAATAACGGCGTTGTAAATTCTAGCGCCCGATTCATGACATCTTTCGGCTCACCAACAGATAACCCGCCTACGGCATAACCAGGAAAATCAAGTGAAACAAGGTCCTTAGCGCTTTGCTTACGGAGTTCCTCATATTCGCCTCCTTGGACGATTCCAAACAAGCCTTGATCCTCAGGTCGTTTATGAGCTTTCAAGCAGCGCTCGGCCCATCTAGATGTTCGCTCTACAGATTTTTTCATATACTCATATGTCGCTGGATATGGCGGACATTCATCAAAGGCCATCATAATATCCGAACCAAGAGCATTTTGAATTTCCATCGCTTTTTCAGGAGATAGGAAAAGCTTGTCTCCATTTAAGTGATTACGGAAATGAACGCCTTCTTCTTCAATTTTACGAAACTCACTCAAACTGAAAACTTGGAATCCACCTGAATCGGTTAAAATCGCCCGATCCCAGTTCATGAACTTGTGTAGACCACCAGCTTCTTTGACAATTTCATGCCCAGGGCGAAGCCATAAATGGTATGTATTACTTAAAATAATTCCGGCACCCATATCCTTCAGTTCCTCTGGGGCCATTGTTTTAATAGTTGCGAGCGTGCCAACGGGCATAAAAACAGGAGTATCAAAAGAACCGTGTGGTGTGTGAACTCGCCCAAGTCTTGCACCGGTTTGCTTACATGTTTTAATTAATTCATAACGAATTGCAGACAATTTGTGTTGCTCCTTCCATGATGAAATCGAAAAGCGGAGGCGGCTCGTTCAACTCCGACAGGCATAAGACAAACCTGAATAGAAGGCTTCTTTGCCTTCATTTCAGGGGTGGCTTATGTCCCGAGGAGTTAGCCGCCGCAGCTAGACAGTGAAAAGCGAAAGCGCCTTGCCCAGGGGCGACAGGCATAAGACGAGCCGGAAAGAAGGTTGTTCTTTAACCTTCTAGCCGGATTGGCTTATGTCCCGAGCCCCTAGGCGCTGCAGCTAGACAATGAAAAGCGGAAGCGACTGTACAGCCCCGACAAGCGCTGGAGGGCTGGCAGATGAAGTCGTTCTTTGACTTCAACTGACAGACCGAAGCGACTCGAGGGGCTAGGAGCCGCAGCTAGACAATGAAAAGCGGAGGCGGCTGTCCACCTCCACCCCAATCCATTCTTTATTAGTGAGCTTCCCCCACTTATTTAATAAACATTGCATCCCCAAAGCTGAAAAAGCGATAGTGTTCTTTGACCGCTGTATTGTAAGCATGTAGAACATTTTCACGACCAGCAAGGGCACTAACCAACATGATTAAAGTTGATTTTGGAAGATGGAAATTTGTAATCATTCCGTCAATCGCTTTAAATTCAAAACCAGGGAAAATAAAAATATCTGTCCAACCACTTGATGGGACGAACTCCCCGTCGTGGTCACGCGCAATCGTTTCTAGAGTTCGAGTTGAAGTGGTACCCACCGAAATAATTCTTCCACCTTGTGCACGAACATCGTTCAATAAACGCGCTGTTCCTTCCGACATGATATAAAATTCGGCATGCATCTCATGCTCTTCAATGCTTTCTGCACTAACAGGCCGAAAAGTTCCTAATCCAACATGCAACGTGATAAACGTAATGTGAACGCCCTTCGCTCGAATTTCATCAAGCAAAGCCTCTGTAAAGTGAAGTCCAGCCGTTGGAGCAGCCGCTGAACCGCGTTCCTTCGCATAAACGGTTTGATAACGGTCTTGGTCATCCAATTGCTCCTTGATATAAGGAGGTAAGGGCATTTCTCCTAATTCATCGAGGACTTCGTAAAAGATCCCTTCATAGGAAAACTCAAGAATCCGACCACCATGATCCGATTCCCCTGTACAAACAGCCGTTAACAGCCCATCACCAAATGTAATTTTCGTACCAACTTTGACCCGCTTTGCTGGTTTCACAAGGGTTTCCCACTTGTCCCCTTCTTGTTGTTTTAACAAAAGCACTTCAATCTTTGCACCAGTGTCTTCTTTCAGCCCAAATAGTCGAGCTGGAAGAACACGAGTATCATTGAGGACTAAACAGTCTCCAGGCTGAAGATAATCGGTAATGTTTTTAAAAATAGTATGCTCTAAATCGCCCTTATTCTTGTCCAAAACCATCAGTCTACTTTCAGACCGGTTTTCCAATGGAACTTGTGCAATTAATTCTTCGGGCAAATGAAAATCAAATAAATCTACCTTCATGTTGTTCTGTCACCTATATTCTTTTATGTATTATTGAGGCTCTTTTCTCATGTATTCGAGTAAGTGACTTTCTTTCATTTTTACCAACAACGAAAAAGAGAAAAGAGTATACTAGTTGATCTAATAAAATAATTTCTCTGACGTTAAAATTGGAGAGGATTTTCACCACAAGCTTAACGAAAACGACCAATAAAATAGAAAATTAACGACAAGAGAATACTTACAACGATTGAGGTTACAATTGGAAAATAAAACGTTGTCCCACCTTTTTTTATGACAATATCCCCTGGAAGTTTCCCTAGATTAAAAAAGTGCACTAGAAAACCAGCTATGAAAATCACGGCTCCAAGAATCATCAGCAGTTTTCCCATCCCTGTCATTCAGATGGCACCTCCATTTGAAAATGGTGATACACAGCATGCGTAACCACCCTACCTCTTGGCGTTCGCTGTAGAAAACCAATCTGTAATAAATATGGTTCATAAACATCTTCAATGGTATTAGCTTCCTCACCAATCGTTGCTGCAATCGTTTCTAACCCGACTGGACCACCGCGGAATTTTTCAATAATTCCTTTTAATAATTTATGGTCAATATGATCAAGACCTAAACGGTCTACTTGCATCAGCTCAAGCGCTTCATTTGCTAGCTCATAATCAATTGAACCATCGCTACGAACTTGCGCAAAATCTCTAACCCTTCTAAGAAGACGATTGGCAATTCTTGGGGTTCCTCGAGATCTGCGCGCAATTTCAATTGCCGCGCTGTCCTCAATTTCCGTATCAAGTACTTCAGCTGTTCGTAAAACAATCTCTCTTAAATCCGCTTCCTTATAATACTCTAAACGGCTTAAGACACCAAAGCGATCTCTCAACGGAGCCGACAAAGAACCTGCCCGAGTTGTTGCTCCAACGAGCGTAAAAGGTGGCAAATCCAAGCGAACAGACCGCGCAGATGGTCCTTTTCCAATGACGATGTCCAAACAAAAGTCCTCCATCGCTGGATACAAAACTTCTTCAATCGAACGAGGTAGGCGATGGATTTCATCGATAAATAGCACATCCCCAGGCTCTAGCGCCGTTAGGATTGCCGCCAAATCACCGGGGCGTTCAATCGCTGGACCTGATGTCGTACGGAGGTTAACTCCCATTTCATTGGCAATAATCGCAGCCAATGTCGTTTTCCCAAGTCCAGGCGGTCCATATAACAACACATGATCCAAGGTTTCTTGGCGAAATCTTGCCGCTTTAATAAAAACCTCAAGGTTCTCCTTTACCTTGTCTTGCCCAATATACTGGTTTAACGTTTGCGGCCGCAAGCTCTGTTCAAATGATAGCTCTTGCTCACCAGCTTCTGTGGAGATGATCCGATCGTCCATTTATTCATCATCCTTTAAATCTAGTTTCCGTAAAAAAAGTAACTTTAAACAACTATCTTAATAACTTCTTTAAAGCTGTTTTAATATATTGGTCTGTTGTAAGTTTTTCCTTCTTAAGCTCTGGAGTGATTTTCTTGAGTTCCTTTTCAGAATATCCGAGAGCTTTTAACGCAAGCAAGGCTTCCTCAAATTCATTTGTATGATCCTCAACCATCGTGCTTTCTTCGTTAAATAAATTCGGAAAGAAGTCAGGAACAATATCCTGCAATTTCCCTTTTAAATCAAGTATCATTTGTCGAGCCGTCTTTTTCCCTACCCCAGGGAATTTTACGAGGAATGCTTCGTCCTCATTTTCGATTGCCTGAACCACTTGCTCAGGCTCACCCGAAGCTAAGACAGCCAAAGCCCCCTTCGGTCCAATGCCGGTTACATTTAAAAGACGGATAAACAAAGCTTTCTCTTCACGGGATTTAAAACCGTATAATGCCATGATGTCTTCACGTACATAATGGAATGTAAAAACTTGAATTTCAGCCCCCATTTTACTTGAAAAGGCAAAAGAATTAGGCGTACGGATTTGATATCCTACACCACCATTGTCGACCACTATGTACTCAGGGCTAATGTATTCCAATTTCCCTTTTATATATTCAAACACTTCAATTCGCTCCTCTATTTAGCTGTACCCCATTTTAACACACTATCCACAAGGAACGAAGAAAATTTGTCTTTGAAGCTAAAAAAAGCGAACATACTATCTACTTCTTGTCTATTTCTTTATTCTAGCTAAGGAGAATTTCCTCTTAAGAAATTGGCTCAAAGGTTCATTCACAACACAAAGAAGGACCGGTAAGAAATCCGGCCCATCAATATATTTATTGTTTATTATCCCTCGTATAGGGTCTGAACGCTTCTATCACCTTTTCATATTGGTCCTTTGTTTTGATTGGGATCCCTTTTTGCAATTGCTGACGCTTGCGACTTTCAAGTTTGCCAACATCAATTTGAAAGAAAGATTGAATAATGTTGGATTGATCTGGACGACCGTTAAAAATCGTGAGCACACCATTTTCCGTTAAACCAAAATAGCCATTTGCTTTTAAAAGTGGAGAAATGTCGTCAACATCTTGCTTAAAGACAACAATGTCTTCATCTATCCGTACCAATTGCCAGCCATCATACCGTTGCCATAAATCCTCCATAGAAGAAACGGTTTCACTAATTTGTTCTTCACTAATCTCCCCATCTAGATAGGCCCTCTCCAGAATGACCGTTACATTCAATGGGACTGCCTCATCCTTAGTTTGATTATTTGGCTGTGCTGCAACTACCATCCCACTATTAAGTGAGCACATAAAGGCACTACATGCAACTAGTACGCTAAGCGTCTTGACAACAGACTTGACTCCCATTGCCGGTCACCTCACTCTTTTAAGTTCATTAATAGTATGACCACTATATTCATATTTATTAAAATAGGATTTAGAAAGCAAGGATTGAATCTTTAAAATTGAGTTTTGTCCTTCGCGTTACCTTTTCTACCGATTTCTCTTCTTTTGGGAACGCTAGCCCTTCTTCGCACAGACTTCTCTTCTTTCAGGGAACTAATACTCCCCGACGTTATTACAGCCTATTGATACAGCTTGTCCCTCAACCTTTGGGAACGATTTACATTCTGCGTTCCCAAATTAGTTCCCTACAACTAGACTAGCTTTAATAACTTTTCAATAAAATTCTTTCGCTGATTATATTGATTCACCGTTATTTCCATTAACGGAGCAACCCGCGATGGGTCATAGTAACTTTTTAATTTTACAACTCGGTTCCATTCACGAAAAACGTCAGAAGGATAGATTAAACCGTAAACAAAGGATTTGTCATTTATATAATCTGACAAACCTTCCATTTCTACTAAGGATTCGAGAGACCAATTCATAAATGGAAGAATACGATTCGCATATTGTAGCAAATCAAAACTCGCTGGTCCCTTGGAAATCAAATCAAAATCAATTAAAAACAACTCGCCGGTTTGGACTCGAAAAAAATTATGATGCGCAACATCTCCATGTAAAATGACTGGATTTGAGGATTCAAAAAGAAGTTGATGTTTCCTCATCCCTCTTAAAGCCAAGTTAGCCCAATTATTGAGCTCGTAGGTAATATTTTTAGGAACATAATAATTTACTATCGCCTGATTGTTCTTGAATTGTCGCAAACGATTACTCCATTTTTTGATTAAGTTCTGTGTAGGTAACAAGGAATCATAACTAGAAACAAGCTTCTTTGTTACTGCATGATAATCGATTAATTTCTCTAACCCTTCTTCCCGCTCTGCTTGCGTCTTAAAAGAAAATGGATACTGATGTGGGTCTAAATAACTGATACAGCCATAATAGTTATTTTCGAAATACAATGGAACCTCAGTAAAACGATAATATTCATAGGTGTGGTTGAATCCTGCCTTTTTCAATTCATTCGTAAACTCTTGTTGTAAAACAAGTTTAGATAAATTGTTATATCCTTTTAATATAAAGGGCCGTGGTTTAGCCTCAACAAAAAAGACATGCTCTCTTATTCTTTTAAGATTTATCACTTCTACCGGGAGATTTTTTGATAAAAACGAGAAGAGACGATCAACAAAATCGTCCCTTCCAGGGTGAAAATTAATATTCATTGCTTTCGTCATCTTCTTCACGTGGCATTCCATAAGGATCTCCCGGCATATCCATTCCCGGCTCATATCCTCCCATTGGACCATAGCCCATTTGTGGTTGTGTTCCGAATCCTGGCTGTGCTCCAAAACCTGGTTGCGCTCCATATCCTGGCTGCCCTCCGAATCCTGGTTGCGCTCCGAATCCTGGTTGCATTCCATACCCTGGTTGCATTCCATGCCCTGGTTGCATTCCATACCCTGGTTGCATTCCATACCCTGGTTGCATTCCATACCCTGGTTGCATTCCATACCCTGGTTGCATTCCATACCCTGGTTGCATTCCATACCCTGGTTGTGCCCCAAATCCTTGATGTGTACCACCGCATCCACAGTCATGTGCAGGCATTTTTGGCATCTTTGGCATATTAGCGTACATATCTGGTGATTCATAATCTTCTACGCCCTGTACTTGTGGCATCATGTTATTTGGCATATTCGGATCCATTGCGCCTTGTACTTGCGGCATCATGCCATGTGGCATATTCGGATCCATTGCGCCTTGTACTTGCGGCATCATGCCATGTGGCATATTCGGATCCATTGCGCCTTGTACTTGCGGCATCATGCCATGTGGCATATTCGGATCCATTGCACCTTGCACTTGTGGTTGCATTCCAGGATGATAATAACCATATGGCTCACATAACCCTGATCCAGGCAACACTGGTGAAATAGGCATTGGTTGTGGGCAAGGATAACCCATTGGTGCCACTTGTTGAGGCATCATTTGTGGCGCTGGCATGTTTTCCGCCCCAGCAACCGCTTGGTGAGGCATATTCGGCATTGATCCAAAAGCTGATGATTCAGGACTTTCTACACCAGGCATTGGATAACCAGACATTTGTGCCCCTTGCACTTGAGGATACGGCATCGGTTGTTGACCTTGGAATCCTGGTCCAGGCATGCCTGGTGACATTGGAAATTGATGTGGGTAAGGAATCATAGAATCTTGGAAACCCCCTTGATTAATTGGAATAAATGAGGACGACTCATCTCCCAGTCCTTTTGTTTGTTTAATTGGCGCCATTGGCTGTTTAATTCCCGGAAAAATATTACTCGGTTTAGGTGGCAGCTGTGGTGACTTAGTTGGCGACAATGGCATTTGTTGATTCGGTGGTGGTGCCATATTGGCCATATTCTGCTTATAAAATTCGCTAATATCTGTTTCCGGCATCATCGTTTGAGGCATTTTTGGTACAAATGGCTGTTTTGGTGTTTCTTTTACCGCTTCTTGCTTTGGTAAGGGTTTTGGCATTGGTTTTGGTTTCGGTGCTGGTTTAAGTTTTGGAGCTTCCATAATTGGTTTCGGTGCTGGTTTCGGCA
The DNA here is from genome assembly GCF_023715205.1 of Mesobacillus maritimus. Taxonomy (GTDB): domain Bacteria; phylum Bacillota; class Bacilli; order Bacillales; family Cytobacillaceae; genus Mesobacillus_B; species Mesobacillus_B maritimus_C. The sequence goes on along the minus strand of NZ_JAMBNR010000013.1, from coordinate 111,160 downwards.
TTGGCTTTGGAGCTGGTTTTGGCATTGGCTTTGGAGCTTCCATCTTAGGCAACTCTGGTGATTCCGGAGACTCTGGTGATTCAACTGGTAATGGTTTTGGTGCTTCCTTTACCGGTTTCTCTTTCACAATCGGCTGTTCCTTTTTCGGCATTTCCTTCTTGCTTCCCCAATTGATTTTTGCCTCTTTATTTCCATTAGAGATAGGCGCTTCTTTTTTTATTGACCCACCTGTTGTTGGCACTTTAATTTTCATACCGGGCATAATCATATCAGGGTTACTGAGCTGGGAATTCAGCTGTTTCAGCTCTTCAAAGTTCACGCCGTACTTCTTGGCGATCTTCCAAAGAGTATCCCCTTTCTGTACGATATGGATCTTCATGATTTCCCTCCTACTATGGCATAAGTCCATATAGTGTATGTTTGTGTAGGCTTTTTGCCATTAATCTTCGAAAAAACTTATGCTTCTCACACCATGTATATGTACCCAACCCAAATTTAAAGCTTTTCCACAAAAAATTGTATAAGCCCAAATTGGGAATGGGACGATAGACGGAATAGGCAAGATGTAAAATTCACTCAGGGAACCTAGATTACCTATTGATGACCTTTCCCTCTCCTGCTAACCTTACTTCGAGCACCAATCCACCCCAACCACCATTAATGAGGTGTTCCCTTTTCAAAAACTAATCTTCACGCACAAAAATACCCAAAAGGGGGAACTCCCTTTTGGGTATTTCATCAATCATGACTGTGCAAGCATACGGTTCAACGCTTTCTTTGCATTTTCAGCAACGATTGCATCAACTTCAATCACATTATGTGGCTCACCTTGTACGATGCTATCTAAGCACCAAACAAGATGCGGCAAATCAATTCGGTTCATGGTTAAGCATGGACACATATGTGGATTCAAAGAAATAATGTGTTTATCTGGATGCTCTTTGATAATTCTTTTTACTAAATTTTGTTCAGTTCCAATCGCCCAAGCTGAACCAGCAGGAGATGCATATATAGCTTCTATTATATAATTCGTTGAACCAGCCAAATCCGCTAACGCTACAACTTCACGACGACACTCGGGATGAACAATAATTTTCATATCCGGGTATTTTTCACGCACCTCGTGAACATTTACGACGGTAAAGTTCTCATGGACTGAACAATGTCCTTTCCATAAAATAACCTTCACATTTTCTAATGGTCCCTCAAACTCTAACTCATCTTTGATCGGGTTCCATATCGCCATTTCCTCTAAACCAATGCCAATGTTAAATGCTGTATTTCGCCCTAAATGCTGATCTGGTAAAAATAACAAACGCTCTTTCTGCTCAAATGCCCAGCGAACCATTTTTTCCGCATTTGAAGAGGTGACAGTTGCTCCACCATGTTCACCAACAAAGGATTTAATTGCTGCTGTTGAATTGACATACGTTAATGGGAGAATCGTATCTCCAAACAAATCCATTAGCTTTGTCCAAGCACGTTCCGTTTGGTAAATATCAGCCATATCGGCCATCGAACAGCCGGCCCGCATATCCGGTAAATACACTTTTTGATAATCCTTCGTTAAAATATCCGCCGTCTCCGCCATAAAGTGGACACCACAGAACACGATATGCTCAGCTAGTTGATTCTCCGCAGACAATTGGGCGAGTTTTAAGGAATCACCTGTTGCATCAGCAAATTGAATGACCTCATCTTTTTGATAATGGTGACCAGGGATAAATAATTGGTCCCCTAGTTCAGCTTTGATTTCTCGTACTCTTGCTTCTAATTCCTCGATTGACATTTTGCGGTATTGTTCCGGCAATTCTAGCGGACGAGTATCAAGCATTTTTAGTAAATCCATTTTTTCTCCCCCTTATTGAACGTTCACTTTTACACTAATATCTAATGCCTTCACGGTATGAGTTAAAAATCCTAGCGAAATATAATCCACGCCTGTATGACGATAATTTGGCAGCGTCTCGATTGTAATGCCACCAGAAGCTTCCGTTGTGATGTTTTTTGGTACAAGTTTAATGAATTCAATCATCTCTTCAGGCGTTCGATTATCAAACATAATACAGTCAACCCCAGCTGCTACTGCTTCTAAAACTTGCTCTCTCGTCTCGGTTTCGACTTCAATTTTAACCATATGACCAATCTGGCTGCGGACTTCTTCCACCGCTTTTGTGATACTGCCGGCAAAACTAATATGATTGTCTTTAATCATGACTGCATCATATAGACCGTAGCGATGATTGTAACCACCACCACAAGTAACAGCATATTTCTCGAGCATTCGCAGCCCTGGTGTGGTTTTCCGCGTATCACAAATTCTCGTATGTGCTCCACCCAACAGACTTACGGCTTCCTTCGTTTTCGTTGCGATTCCAGACATTCGCTGAACAAGATTTAAAACCACTCGTTCCCCTTTTAAAAGGTCAGAAATATTCCCCTTTACAATCGCAAGCTTTTGGCCTCTTTCCACAGAATCACCATCAGAAATCATCATTTCAATCTCGGCTTTTTCATCTAAAAGTGGAAAACCGGTTTTGATTACTTCTTCTCCACAAAACACTCCATCCGCTTTTGCGATAAAAACAATCTCTCCTGTTCCGGCTTTTCCAAAAATCAAGTCACTTGAAACATCGCGTTCTCCTATATCTTCTAGAAAAAACTGTTCAAGTTGTAAGCGCAGTTTTAATTTGTTCACGACGACCATCCTTTATCGTTTTTCTTTTATGAGCAATCCGTTTATTCTGCCAATTTTCATCTTCGACCGGATAATCTGACCGAAAATGTCCCCCTCGGCTTTCTGTACGGGATAAAGCAGCATTCGTGACTACCCATGCCGTAATCAACATAAACACCTTGGTTAATTCTTCAGGAGAACAATCATCCAATGACCGATCGAGCCAAGCTTCAACCTGAAACGATTCAAGCCAGCTTTTTTGCATCATTAATGAAGCATGATGCCGAACAATTCCCGCTCGGTCCATCATCGTTTGTTGAAGCACTGTTTTATCAGGTAAAAGGAATAGCTTTGATTGATCGTAGTCCCTACCTACAGGACTAGGAATCTGTGATTCTACAGGTTGTTCGTTCAACCAAGCACCTAATCTTTTTCCATATACCATTCCCTCAAGTAAGGAATTGCTGGCTAAACGATTGGCCCCGTGAACTCCGGTACAAGCGACTTCTCCGATCGCATATAATCCGGGTATATTTGTTTGACCGATAGAATTGGTTTTTACTCCGCCCATTAAAAAATGACTTCCCGGCGCAACAGGTAGTTTGCCTATTTCTAGGTCAACACCCGCTTGCCGGCAAAGAGCGGACACAGTCGGGAACCGCTCTGTAAAATTAGTAATACATGTGATATCAAGATAAACTTGTTTCCCCATTTTCAAATATTCATAGATTTTTTGTGAAACCACATGGCGGGGAGCCAAATCTTTTAGAGGATGTACGCCCTCCATAATTCTTTTTCCTTCAGCGGTCACTAACTTTGCTCCTTCTCCGCGAACAGCTTCAGAAATCAGACCTCTTGTTTTTCCGCCCCCATACAAAAGCGTTGGGTGAAACTGGATAAACTCCATATCAACCAACTCTGCTCCCGCTAAATAGGCTAGTGCGACTCCATCTCCAGTTACACTTTCGGCATTGGAGGTATATGTATAAAGCTGACCGCAGCCGCCTGTTGCGAGCACTACATGATCTGCATAAAAAACTTCACTTTTTCCATCTGTTCGTTTGGCTTTTACACCGATGCATCGTCCAGCTTTACTCCTCAGTAATTCATAAACAAACATATTTTCTTGAACCGAAATATTACGACCAAGCTGTGAAACTAGATGCTCAATGAGAATTCTTCCGGTCGCGTCCCCACCGCTATGTACAATTCGTTTAGCAGAGTGTGCTCCTTCCATCCCAAGCTTTATTTCTCCCGTTTCACATCGATCAAAAGGGCAGCCTCCTTTAATTAGTTCCTCTATGATTTCTGGCCCTTCCCGAGTCAAATCTTGAACTGCGGCCGGGTCATTAAAATATCTCCCCGCTTCAACCGTATCTTGATAATGAAGAGTTGGGCTGTCATCTGTGCCTAGAGACGCGGCCACTCCACCTTGTGCCATATGTGAATTGCTTTTTATGAGAGATGATTTTGTGAGAACCATCACATTTAAATCAGTTCGTAACGTCACAGCTAACTGCAAAGCAGCGATACCACTTCCAACAATTAGCACATTTGCTTTCGTCATTGAGTTACCCTCCTGTTTTACAGGTGTCTTGACACCTATATTTACATAGATTTAAACTATTGACAAGATATTTTTCTATTTTAGGAGAGAGAGAATGAAATATTTTGATTATGCAGCAAGTTGTCCACTTGATACAGAAGCAGCAGAATTGTATGTAAAAGCAGCCACCGACTATTACGGAAATAGCCAAAGCCTTCATGACGTCGGCCATGTCGCTAACACTTTTTTAGAGAACTGTCGGAAAGAGTTTAGCAAGTTATTAAATGTAGAAACCGATGGGATATTTTTTACCTCGGGAGGATCCGAAAGTAATTTATTAGGAATTCGAGCTTTATTATCCGCTCCATTAAAGAAAGGAAAGCACATCGTCACATGCATGGCTGAGCATGCTTCGATTCTTCATGTGATGAAGATGCTTGAAACAGAAGGTTATGAGGTGACTTATCTTCCACTAAATACCCAAGGGCAAGTGGAAGTTGCTGTTTTTAAGCAAGTTTTGCGCGATGATACGATCCTGGTCTCCATTCAACATGCCAATCCTGAAATCGGAACGTTACAGCCGATTCTCGAACTTGCTGCACTTTGTCATCAACAGCAAGTTCTTCTTCACTCGGATTGCGTACAGTCATTTGGAAAAACCCCTATTCAAGAGGTTGCACAAGCAGTAGATGCTCTCTCCATTTCAGGTCATAAATTTTACGGGCCAAAAGGGACAGGAGTAGCTTATGTAAATCCAAGAGTAGCCTGGAAACCATTCCTTGAAGGCACCACACATGAAAAAGGATTTCGCCCAGGCACCGTCAATGTTCCAGGAATTTTAGCGATGACTTTGGCTGCTCAAAAAGTGGCATCCTCACTGTATGAGGAAATGGACCGGTTCACGTTTTTAAGAAAAACCTTTTTAGAAGAACTTGAAGAGGTAATAGCGCAGATTACCGTTTATCTCGGCCAGCTTCCCGGCATGATTGGGATGAGAATCCATGGGATTGAAGGTCAGTGGGTTATGCTAGAATGCAACCGGCATGGTTATGCCATTTCCACGGGGACAGCTTGCCATACCGGTATGCTTGAACCTTCTAAAACAATGACAGCAATCGGTGTAAAAGAAAAATCCGCAAAAGAATTTTTCCGCATTTCTTTCGGGAAGCAAACGACAGAGAAAGATGTACGCGAACTTGCGCTGCTTTTAGCAAAACTAGCTCAACAAGAAGTCGTCACTGAACTTCCGCTCTAAGGTATGGTACAATTTTAGCGGACATGAAATAAGGAGAGTCGATCATGAAGAAAATGTTAGCTGATGAGAGAAGAACTCTTTTATTAGATATGTTAAAAAACAGCTATCAACCCATTACTGGTGCTGAGCTAGCAGCAAAAACCAATGTAAGTCGCCAAATAATTGTCGGTGACATCACCCTGTTAAAAGCAAAAAATGAACCCATAATTGCCACAAGCCAAGGGTATCTTTATATGCAGGCCGCTTCCCAAAACGTACAAGTCGAACGGACAATCGCATGCAACCATACTCCTGAAAATACTGAAGAGGAATTAAATATTCTCGTCGACCAAGGGGTGACGGTAAAGGATGTTCGCATCGAGCACCCTGTATATGGGGATTTAACCGCTTCGATTATGGTGTCCAACCGCCGCGAAGTGAAACAATTTATGGAGAAAATCCACAACACCAATGCCGGCTACCTTTCCGAATTAACCGAAGGCATCCACCTCCATACCATCGTCGCCCCAACGGAACGTGCACTAGATGAAGCAGAAAAAGCGATGCGAAGTGCTGGGTTTTTGATTGATATATCAGAGTGAGGGATTGAGATTGCTTTTAAGGGATAAGCCCTAGGTGCCTTACTCTTAGCTTTTGTAATTTAACGGTTTTCGTGATGACATCTGGTGAAAAATTAAAAAAGACTACCTTTACAAGTAGGTCTTGTACCGGTAGTCTTTTCTATTGTTTTGAATGTTTGAGCGGATTCTTTTGCCGTCTTAGTTTTTATCAAGGAGAGGCCTCTCGATTACCGTCATACCGGTGTTTACACTGCCGCTGGCACCGACACACTCTCTCGATTACCGGTACACCCATTTTTTCACCACTTCGGGCACCGACACTCCCTCTCGGTTACCGTTACGCCATTTTTTCACACGCTCCGGGCATCGACACTCCCTCTCGATTACCGGTACACCCATTTTTTCTCCGCTTCGGGCACCGACACTCCCTCTCGATTACCGGTACACCATTTTTTCACACGCTTCGGGCACCGACACTCCCTCTCGGTTACCGGTACCCCTTTTTTTCACACGCTCCGGGCACCGACACTCCATCTCGGTTACCGGTACACCCATTTTTTCTCCGCTTCGGGCACCGACACTCCCTCTCGGTTACCGTTACGCCATTTTTTCACACGCTCCGGGCACCGACACTCCATCTCGATTACCGGCACACCAAGTTTTCACACGCTCCGGGCATCGACACTGCCTCTCGATTACCGACACACCATTTTTTCACACGCTTCGGGCATCGAGACTCCCTCTCGGTTACCGGCACACCATTTTTTCACACGCTCCGGGCATCGACACTGCCTCTCGATTACCGACACCCCAAGTTTTCACACGCTTCGGGCATCGAGGACTGCCCTCTTTTACAATTACTGCTACAACTTAAACGACGGATAGCTTCCCAATACTTTTACGGAACAGCCGAGTGCTTCTAGTTCAGCCATTGCCCCCGGGATCAACACTTCATCCATTTGCTGTTCAATATCAATGATAAAGAAGTAATTTCCAAGCCCGGTTTTTGTCGGTCTAGACTCAATTTTCGATAAATTCAGATTACGCCAAGAGAATGCAGATAACACTTGATGAAGTGCACCAGTGCGATCGGAAGGCAATGTAACTACAATTGTTGTTTTTTCGCCTTTTTTTGATAATTCGATATGAGGCAGAACTCGCTCTTCCTTTGATAAAACAACAAACCTAGTATGATTATGATCATAATCATGAATATTCGCTTGAACAATCGACAAGCCATATTCCTCTGCTGCAAGTCCGTTCGCAATTGCTGCAATATTGCGTTCAGGATGTTCCATCACAAATTGTGCAGCAGCCGCAGTACTTGTTACTCTTTCACTTGCCACACCTTTCATTTCACGGTGAAGGAACTTGTGACATTGGGCCAAAGCATGCGAGTGACTCAAAATCAATTCTGCTTCTTTCCACCGATTTTGATTTTCTGGATGCACCATTAAGTGTTGTTGAATCGGTGCTGTCGCTTCGCCAACAATCCTTAAAGGTACTTCGTGAATTAAATAATCCAATGTGATATTCACAGATCCCTCCAACGCATTTTCAATCGGCACAACCGCTATATCGCTTACCCCGTCGGCCACCGAATCAATGCATTCAGGAATGGTCACATATGGAATTGATTCTTCCTGTGGAAATAAACTACGAACAGCTAAATCTGTAAAAGTGGCCACTGGCCCTAAATAACCAATTTTCATTTTCTCTCTCTCACTCCCTATTATAGAAAAGGGTGCAGGGGAACTAAAATCCCACCGCACCAATACACCATTGTTTTTATGTAAAACTTAAAATCTTGGATTGCTCCTAGAATTTTAAGCTCCTGAACCAAGGACTTCCACTTTCTCTACAAATTCTAATTGGCGGAGCTTGGCTAGCAGTTGATCCATCTCCACGGACATTTCACCAATATTTAAGCTTAGTGTGACATTTGCTCGACCCTGGAGAGGAATCGTCTGGTGTATCGTCAAGACGTTACAACCAGACTGAGCCACCAAACTTAAAAGTTCTGATAATGTTCCTGAACGATCTTCAAGATGGAAAAACAAAGAGATTATTCGTTCTTTTACAACCGTATGGAAAGGATAGACGGTGTCACGATATTTGTAATAAGCACTTCTACTCAAATCCACTCGCTGAACCGCATCCCACACAGAATCGGCTTTTCCCCGTTCAATCATCTCTTTGGCTTCTAATGTCTTTTTCATAGCCTCCGGAAGCACATCTTCGCGAACTAGATAAAATTTCATATCAGTCTGGTTAAGCTTCATTTCTCCACCCCGTGGTTAGGTTATTCGACAAATTCGAATTCATATTTCAGGATGCGCACAGTATCGCCATCCTTCGCTCCACGTTCACGTAAGGCATCATCAATTCCCATGCCACGCATTTGACGAGCAAATTTACGGGTTGATTCTTCGCTAGCAAAGTTCGTCATCTTAAAGAGCTTTTCAATGGTTTCACCAGCAATCACAAATGTTCCATCTGGTTCTCTCGTAATCGTAAACTTGTCATGGTCTTCTTCATGACGGTAAACGACACGATTTTCACCATTATCTTTTTCAGCCTCATCCACTAATGGGAATTCCGGTGTTTTTTCAATTGTATCGGCAATTGCAAAGAGTAAATCACGAAGACCTTCTCTTGTAAAAGCAGAAATTGGGAACACTGGGTGATCCTCGGTTAATTTTTCTTTAAAAGCAGCTAAATTTTCAGCTGCCTCCGGCATGTCCATTTTATTGGCAACAATGATTTGTGGACGCTCTGTCAAACGCAAATTATACTCTTCAAGTTCCTTATTAATGACTAGGTAATCTTCATAAGGATCGCGCCCTTCGACTGCTGCCATATCAATAACATGAACAATGACACGTGTCCGTTCAATATGTCGTAGGAATTGATGTCCTAAGCCGACACCAGAATGCGCTCCTTCAATCAGACCTGGGAGATCGGCCATAACAAAACTTCTGTTATCTTCGGTTTCCACCATACCAAGATTTGGAACAAGGGTAGTAAAATGATATTCAGCGATTTTCGGACGGGCTGCTGATACGACCGATAATAAAGTTGATTTTCCTACACTTGGGAAGCCAACAAGGCCAACATCCGCAAGTAATTTTAATTCTAGAACGACATCGCGTTCTTGTCCTGGTTCCCCATTTTCAGATAGCTCTGGAGCTGGGTTGGCCGGAGTTGCAAAACGAGTATTTCCACGTCCGCCACGGCCACCTTTGGCAATAATTGCGCGTTGTCCGTGTTCGGTAAGGTCGGCAATTACTTCACCTGTTTCAGCATCCGATACGACTGTTCCCGGTGGAACTTTAACCACCATGTCTTGAGCACCGCGACCATGTTGGTTTTTCGACATCCCATGCTCTCCGCGGGGTGCCTTAAAATGGCGCTTATAACGGAAATCCATTAACGTGCGCAAGCCTTCTTCGACTTCAAACACCACGTTGGCGCCACGACCACCATCGCCACCAGCTGGTCCACCATTTGGTACATATTTTTCTCTGCGGAAGGCGACCATTCCGTTACCACCGTCTCCGCCTTTTACGTAAATTTTCACCTGATCGACAAACATATTATTAAATAACCACCTGTCTTGAGTTAATTTTATTGAATTTAGTATTATCTTACCCGATGCGAAGGAATCATAAAAATCTCAAACGAGACTTCTTCATCAGATACCGCCGTCACATGAATCGACATCGTTGAACCTACCGTACTTTCCAAAAATGCCAGAAGAGATTCCTTATCAGTTAGTATTCCGCTGAAATCAAAATAGAAAATGCTCTCTTCCTCACCAGCCTGAATGCTTACCGATAAATAATTCTCCTGAAAAGGTTCAATCGTCGCATCGAGTTTCTCAAATAACTCATTAATCCAACTTGCCAATAGTTGGTCATCAAGATGGTGGATGTTGAGCGCATTACGCACTTCATAATCAAGCTGAAAATGATGCTGATTCCAATTACATGTTAAAAGGGAAGCTGCAAACTCCGGAAGATGTAAATTCGTAAGCATCGATTCCTGCCTAGTCTCATGGATAATCTCAGTGATAATTTCCTTCACTCGATCCACTTTGTTTAGAGATAAATTCCCTTGAATCAATTGGATTCGATTCAGCCAATCATGACGCGAATGCTTTAATACCTCAATGGTATTCCACTCTTTTTTCATACTAATACTCCTAATCGTAGAAAACTGTCTTTTGTAAGTATATCAAAAAAGCTTGAAAAGGTAAGCAAAAATAAAGCGAAACTTCATTCAGTGGGGTATTCTCCATCCCCACTGAATGTTAGTTAAACAAATGCCCAAGGCTTCCCAAACATTTTACCTGACTTGAAATTTACCTGACGGGAAATCATCTGTAATTGGAACGGAGGAAATGATGTATGTAATTGAAGTTGTGAGATGAAGAAATTTTAACTCATTAAAAAGAGAAAACCCTAACCTAAAAGGCTAGGGTTTTCAGTGTTCCCTATTAAGCTTCTTGAGCTACTGGGTAAACACTTACTTGTTTCTTGTCACGGCCAAGGCGTTCGAACTTAACAACGCCATCAACCTTCGCGAATAGTGTATCGTCGCCACCTCTACCTACGTTTACACCTGGGTAGATTTTAGTTCCGCGTTGACGGTAAAGGATAGATCCACCAGAAACGAATTGACCGTCTGCACGCTTAGCACCTAGGCGCTTAGATTCAGAGTCACGTCCGTTCTTTGTAGAACCTACTCCCTTTTTGGAAGCGAACAATTGAAGATCCAATTTCAATAACATGTATTCCACCTCCTACTTTTTGAAGGTAATTTTTATGTGTTCTCGATAATTTTCCTCAATCGTCTGCAATGAGACAACCATTCCTTCGAGAAGAAGTTGTACTTTCTCATTTGTACTATCAGGAAGATCTTCCGGTAAAGTACAGCGGAGAAAGCCGTCTTCATCATGATTAATCTCAGGAGTGACGCCTGTTAAGGCATGCACGGCATTGATTGCACCAACGGATACTGCAGATACGCCTGCACAGACGATATCTTGACCTCGTTCAGCAAAAAATGCATGGCCGCTAATAGCAAAGGATTGAATGGCACCGGATTGTGTACGATAAATCACAGCGTCAATCATATTCAACCAACCTTAAGCGTTGATTTTTTCAATCACAACTTTTGTGTATGGCTGACGATGACCTTGCTTTTTACGGTAGTTCTTTTTCGCTTTGTATTTGAAAACGATGATTTTCTTCTGACGGCCTTGTTTTTCAACTTTAGCAGAGACAGAAGCGCCCTCAACTACTGGGCTTCCAACCTTCACGTTATCGCCACCAACAAAAAGAACTTTGTCAAAAGTAACTGTTTCACCAGCTTCAGCGTTAAGCTTTTCGATGTAGATTGCTTGTCCTTCCTCTACACGGATTTGCTTACCACCAGTTTCGATAATTGCGTACATTCCACTGCACCTCCTCTTAGACTCAGACTCGCCATCCGCAGGCGTTTGCTAAAAGCAAAGCTTTAATAACCTGGTCTGTGCGGTTGTAGCACGGGTGCGCTACAAACATAACATAAAAATACTATCATAGGACACTATCTATGTCAATCCTATTTCGTATTTCTACGTTCATCCGTTACTAACTTTAGCATAAAATCACCTTAGTGGGAACACCCAATTGCTGTTATTTTTCTAGTTTATTCGAAACCTCATCTAACGTACCTAACTGGAGAATTTTATAGTCTGGTTTTATCGAATCTAATTCAGTAAAAAGGATTTTTAAGCCTACCGCTGACTCCACTCTCTGCTTATGTTGATTGTTTTCGCCTGAAAACACCTCAATAACTTCTCGAGTTGCGGCTACCAAAACCGCATCATAATCAGAATGTCGATGTTCCCATAGTTCCCGTTCAAGACGAAAAGCCATTGTTTCCGCACTGAGCACTTGCCCAACTCCATTGCAAACACCACAAGTTGTCGTCAATGCTTCTGACAATGTCATTTTTGTTTTCTTTCTCGTCAACTGCAATATGCCTAGTTCTGTAAAACCAATCAGTTTCGTTTGACGCCCATCACCTTTAAGTGCTTGTTCAAGAACCTTGGCAACCATCTGCCGGTCCTTTGGATCCTTCATATCGATGAAATCAATTAAAATCATACCACCGATATCCCGGAGCATGATTTGGCGCGCAATTTCAGCTGCAGCGAGTTTATTTGTAGCCACTACAGTATCACGCAAATCATGTTTCCCAGAATAGCGCCCGGTATTTACGTCAATAATTGTTAACGCTTCGGCTTCATCAAAAATTAAATAAGCTCCATTATCCAGCCATACAATCTTTTTTAAAGCTTTTTCTATTTCCTTCTCGACTCCATAAACAGAAAACACATTTTCCTTTTGTTGATGATAACGAAATTCAAGCTGCGCACCGCTATCCTCAAGCTTCTTTTTAAGTGACTGATCGTCGACAATCACTTCACCACTGCTCATTTTACTCATCATTGAAATTAATTCTTCATAAAAGAACTCTTTTGCTAGTACGAGTCCAGGCTTTTTCCTCGTTTTCGCTTCTTGGTGTAACTCTTGTGATTGTTGTCTTAGTTGTTCTAATTCTTGTTGGATACCGTCTTGGGTTTGGTCGGTAGCCGAAGTTCGAAAAATCAAACCTTCTTCATCCGTTTTTAGTTCTGTCCCAAGCTTTCGGCACCTTTTTCGGATTTCAGCATCAGGAATCTTTTTCGAAACAGCTGTATATTTTCCAGATGGCAAATAGATAAGATGCTGCCCTTGGATTTCAATGATTGCGGTTAATCGAGCACCCTTTGTCCCAGCTGCATCTTTTTCCACTTGAACCAAAAGCTTTTCTCCTTGATGCAGGTACTTAGAAATACCCTGATTTGCTTTTTCCTCTTTGGAGCGGGAATCTAGCAAATACATGGGCACCTTATCACGGGAAAGAAACCCACTTTTTTCCTCCCCAAAGTTCACAAATGCCGCATTCATCCCCGGAATCACTTTTTCCACAATGCCTAAATAAATATTCCCAACCAATGATTGTTGTGAAGGTTGTTCTATGTATAAACGTTCAAGTTTGTCATTATTGAGCAATGCAAATCGCTTTTCTCTAGTACTCGCGTTAATAATCAATCGTTCCACTTTAACTTCTCCACTCTTTTTAAGGATCTTGTTTGGTATAGGTAATTGTTGTTGCTTTTAGTTTTGGTGCGTTGTCCACCTTTATGTTACCGGTTTTCGGTTTTGTTTTTTCCAGCGGGCATATAGAACGGTTTTATGTTACCGGTTTTTGTTTTTTCTCGTGTCGTCGGTTACGTAGAACGACTCTATGTTACCGATATTCACTTTTCCTCTTGCCGGCGGGCACGTGGAACCACGCTATGTTACCGCTACTCGTTTTTTCCCTGCCACACAGGCACTGAGACGACTCATCAGTTACCGTCACTCTCTTTTTTCCCGCCACACGGGCATTGAGACAACTCATCAGTTACCGTCACTCTCTTTTTTCTCGCCAGACGGGCACTGAGACGACTCATCAGTTACCGTCACTCTCTTTTTTCCCGCCACACAGGCACTGAGACGACTCATCAGTTACCGTCACTCTCTTTTTTCCCGCCACACAGGCACTGAGACGACTCATCGGTTACCGACACTCTCTTTTTTCTCGCCACACGGGCACTGAGACAACTCCTCGGTTACCGTCACTCTCTTTTTTCTCGCCACACGGGCACTGAGACGACTCATCAGTTACCGTCACTCTCTTTTTTCCCGCCACACGGGCACTGAGACAACTCCTCGGTTACCGTCACTCTCTTTTTTCTCGCCACACGGGCACTGAGACAACTCCTCAGTTACGGTCACTCTCTTTTTTCCTGCCTCACCGGCACTGAGAGTTTATTTTCATCAAATAAAATAAGACAGGGACAGAATCCCTGCCTATCATTATGCGCTTTTCAATTAAAAGAATGCAACTTAGCAAGTCTAATAGGTATAAACCAAATCTCCCATTTTTGCCTGGAGGTTTTTCTCGGCAAAATAAGTGTGGAGCAGTTCGTTTTCATCGAGTGCTGCCTCGGTTCCATTCTTTCTTTTTACAATCACACGGTGCTTACATCCACGCTGAAATTGTTCAAGCACTGCACCGATTTCTGCCTCTTCGCTGACTTCTATTGGCGTTAACGAGCGAATTTCATTCTGGTTTCCATAATATCGTTCCATTAAAAATCGAATAAAAACGAAGCGACGTTGCTTCCATTCATAAAACAAGGAAAATGCCAAAAACCCAACAATGATAAGTACATTTAACGTAAACGGACCAAGCAGGAACACGGACAATGCAAAGATTCCTAGCACCGCGGCTGAGAAAAAGATTGTTTGGATATGCGCTTGCGGAAAAGCTTTGCGAAAGCTTAGCAGTAAAAAGACCAATTTACCGCCATCTAACGGCCAAATCGGCAGTAAATTAAATAACAGCACCATTAAATTAAATTCAACGAAGCGGTCATACCAATATTCAGGAAAAATGCCTGTTACGAAAAGAACATAAGCCAGCCCTGCCATCCAAAGATGTTGGAGCGGACCTGCAGCCACAACCACGGTCTCTTCGTAGAGAGAGCGATTCCCGTGCTCATCCATTTCAGCTACGCCACCAAACGGCAACAGCGAAATTCTTTTAATTCTCCACGAAAAAAAAGAAGCTGCCGCCGCATGTCCCATCTCATGAATAAAAATGATTAGCAGCAATAATGACAGCTCGATAAAATGGGCTGTGACAATTGCTAATGCAACGACAACCCATAGCAGCGGGTGGATATGGATTTTTCGAAAAAGGCTGATGGCTTTATTCAAATTTGATCACCCCAATGGGATCTACAAAATCATCGCCTTTTTTAATCGCAAAATAGAAGGAGCCTTTCTCATCATCGTTCGCTGCTGAAGCTGTTCCTACTGAGGCACCTTTACTGATATATTCATAAACGTTCACATCAAAATCAGCTAAGTTTCCATACCACGATTCACTTTTATCTGCGTGCTGGATGATGACCGTCTTCCCAAACCCTTCTTTGGTCCCTACAAACCGGACAAGCCCCTCACTCATCGCTTCCACCGGGGCATCCTTCCCAGTTTCAATCGTTATCTTTTGGCCATTATCACCAAAATCCTCAAGAATTTTACCTGAAGCCGGTAGTGCATAATGAGTGTTGTTCGTGCTCTCTGGTACCTCCTCCTTCTGTTGCTCATTAACTGGAAGAAGGGCGAGCGGCTTCCCAAATTGATCTTGATACCAATCTGAAACTGCTGCAAATTGAAACTCCGATTCCAAATTGGTTTTCACAAATCCCTTAATCGGCTCAGCCCTCTCGGTTTCACTGCGAAAAAGAATCGCCACTACTAATACGAGACACGCGGACGTTAGGATTTTCAGTAAAAATACTTCCTTTTTAAATAAAGGATGATTGCCTTCACCTGGACCAGCATCGTACGATGGTAGCTTATCAAAGCCATATAGCTCTTCCGTCTCAGGCAAGTTCCGCTGCGGAGGTTTAGACTTGCGCTCTAACCTCTCTCTTTCTCGCTTACGTTTTTCCATTCTTCTCCGGATATCATCAGCTCTTGACCCCATCTTACCCCACCATTCCTTTGTTGGACAGTTTGTACAATATATGAGCTCAAGAGGACAAGTATTCCTAAATAAATATATGGGGATGAGTTATTGGAAAAGCAGGATTCACTTTTGAGTGCTACCTTTTCCGCGACTCTCTTTATCACACAAACAACCTCTATTGATTACCTCTCCATCGTTTCTACGCATCCCTTTGGGCACCAACACAACCAATCAATGCCCAATAATCCCTCACACATCCTCACAACAAAACAAAAACCCCCTAGAGCCCATTCACTCTAGAGGGTAAAAACCAAATTATTTCACACCAAACAAACGCTTAATTCTTGAGAACACACCTTTGTCCTCTTTGTCCAACTGTTGCAATGGCACTGATTCACCGAGGATCCGTCGGGCAATGTTGCGGTAAGCAATAGAAGCTTTGCTGTTTGGATTCAAGGCGATTGGTTCGCCGTGATTAGATGCTTTGATGACTTCATCATCGTCTGCCACAATACCAATCAAATCAATTGAAAGATGCGTCGTAACTTCATCGACATCTAACATATCGCCTGAGTTCATCATATGACTACGAATTCGATTGATGACAAGCTTTGGTGGCTCAATGCCTTCTTCTTTTTCAAGAAGACCAATGATCCGGTCCGCATCACGCACAGCCGATACTTCCGGCGTCGTGACGACAATCGCTTTATCTGCACCGGCAATCGCGTTTTTATAGCCTTGCTCAATGCCGGCTGGACAATCGATAATAATATAATCATAGTCTTGCTTCAAATTGTTGATTAATTCTTTCATTTGTTCAGGCTCTACTGCCGTTTTATCAGTCGTTTGTGCAGCTGGTAAAAGATAGAGCTTGTCCTCAAAACGTTTATCTTTTACTAGCGCTTGGTGAATTTTGCATCGACCTTGAATAACGTCGACCAAATCATAAATGATTCGGTTTTCAAGTCCCATAACCACGTCTAGGTTCCGTAAACCGATATCTGTGTCAACAAGACAGACTCTTTTACCTTGAAGGGCCAAAGCTGTCCCAATATTGGCTGAAGTTGTAGTTTTCCCTACCCCGCCTTTTCCGGATGTAATAACGATTGCTTCTCCCACTCTAGCGGCCTCCTTCGAATCTAGTTAAATTAGGTCTTTTTTTGATTAACACTTGTAATCTATCAACAAGAATTTGGCGATCTTCGGATATATACGCACACTCCATCACCTTATCGTCCTCTTCAGTTCCTTGGTCTGGGGCGCGATTAATGCATTCACTAATGCGCAGCTGGGAAGGTTTCATCACCGATGCAGCAATCACCGCTTGATCGTTGCCAGTGCAACCAGCATGAGCAATTCCTTTTAAACTCCCCATAATAAAAATATTCCCGCTCGCCTTCACCGTTCCGCCAGGATTTACATCGCCAATTAGCAGCAAATCTCCGGTCACTTCAACAACCTGACCAGAACGAATAATACGAGCAATCGAGACAATTTCGCCTTCCTGCTTTAGACGCTCTGCCTCTTCTTTCGTCAGTACGTTTGTCTCAATTTCCTCGACGATTAGGTTTCGCTTTTGGCGAATTAAATCTCTTAATTCTTCTTTTTGTTCTTCAGATAAATAGCGATTGCCGACCTTTACTTTAACGGATAAAAGCTTCGCTTCCTCCTGAACTCTACTTGAGTTAGAAAGCTTCCGGTCTAACTCATTTTTCAACTCCGTATACGAGCATGTATCATCGAGATGGAGTGTTAATCCGTCTTTTGTTCCTTTAATAGTCACATTTTGTGTCTTCTTCATACAAGATGTTCACCTCAATGATAAGAGAAATTCGACATTTGTGCGTGAAACCCTTTTTTTAGAATAACAGCGGAATGATTTTTCTTCCGCCTATTTACATAGGCCTTAAGAAACAAAGGACTTTATTTAAGCCCTTTAATCATTCCGCAATCGATCAGCAAATTTCTCAAATTGTTTTTTGAACGGATATGCGAACAATATTACAAAAATAAGATTTAAAGCCAAAGTTGGAACAAGGCGAATTTCAGTAAAGCTTGTAAAATCTATATCCGCGATATGAATCAACAAATTCATTCCATAGACTGCCGCTTCTAATGCCGCAATACTAATCAAACTGACGAATGAGACGACAAGTATATGGGTTTGCACAACCTTCATAATCATCAAAAAAAAGTAGGTAGTTAACGGAAATAAAAACAAATAAACACCAATGATTTCAGTATACACCATATCAAACAACAAACCATAAACAAATCCGTAGATGATTCCATGTTTTACACTGCCATAAATCGTTAAAAAGAAGATTGCCATGATTAGTAATCTCGGAACTAAAATATAGTCTCCATTGAAGAGATTTGCAGGAAGAAGCTGAGCAAACAAGCCCTCAATCACAAATAACAAAGTAAGAAGTAGAGGAACTAGGAATCGCTTCACAGATCTTCCCCCTCATCTTCTTCACCTTCAACTTTGATTTCTTCCGGAATTTCCATGCCTCGAGTTAAAATCATAACATGACTAATATTGTAAAAATCAGCCTCTGGTTTGAGATAGGCTGTTTGGTTTAATCCAAACTGGTCTGGAACAACTTCAATCACTTTTCCAATTGGGACATCTCCCGGGAAAATTCCGCCCAATCCAGAAGTAACCACCATCTGATCTTTTTTAATTTCAGCATCTATAGGAAGTCCTTTAAGCAACAACCATTCGTTCTCTTTATCGTAACCTTCAATCGTTCCGAAAAGCTTTTTATCTCCTTGAAGAGCTGCAGAAATTCGGTTTGTCGGGTCCATCGCACTTAATAATTGAACCGTCGAAGTGAACGGAGTTGTGCTTTTAACTTTTCCAATCAACCCACGCGCAGTCATCACAGCCATGTTTTTCTGCACTCCATGCGAAGAACCTTTGTTTACAATAATCATTTCATGCCATAAGCGATCAGGACTCCGTGAAATCACGGTCGCCTGCATTGGTTCATAATCCCCAATCGAACCTTCTATTTCTAAGATCTCGGTCAATTCAGCATTCTCTTGTTCAAGAGAATATACCTTGGCTTCAAGGCGTGCCATATCTTCGAGATGAGTCTTCAATTCTTTGTTTTCTTCATATGTATTTTGCAAGTCTTTAATATTTTCAACAATCCCAACCACATACTGCGTTGGCGTCGCAACAATCGACTGTACCCACCCGGCCGTATCTTTCACAAATTTCTCCGGCCAGCTTAATTGATCTCGGTCTCTTAACGAAAATCCAATCAATGCCACGAGGATAATAATGCTCACAAGCAAGATGATCAGGCGTTTATTTAGAAAAAACTGTGGCATCCGTTACACCTCAAATTTCTTTTAAAAATAAATAATTAAATGCTCACGGAAATGTCTTGTCCTCCATAGAGAGACAAGACACTTCCGGATCCATGTTTTACTTCGATTCTTTCGCTCTGGTTTTAAATAATGCAATGTTGTCTAATGCTTTTCCAGTCCCAATTGCCACGCAATCTAATGGGTCTTCTGCAATCAGAACAGGCATTTTTGTTTCTTCAGCAATTACTTTGTCCAAATTACGAAGCAAGGCTCCGCCACCAGTTAGAACAATGCCGCGGTCCATAATATCTGCCGCTAGTTCTGGTGGGGTATTTTCAAGCGTTAATTTAACCGCATCAACAATCGAATACACGGTATCATGAAGGGCACTAGAAATCTCTTCTGCTGTAATTTCGATTGTCTTTGGTAATCCTGTCAACAGATCGCGACCACGGATTTCCATGTTTTCGATCCCTTCCGCGTCTCCTGCAGAACCAATTTCCATTTTAATCGCTTCAGCAGTACGCTCCCCAATCATCAAGTTATAGCTCTTACGGATATAATTGATAATTGCGTCGTCCATTTCGTCCCCAGCAACCCGGATGGATTGACTTGTAACAATTCCACCAAGAGAAATAATTGCCACTTCGGTTGTTCCGCCACCGATGTCGACAACCATGCTTCCCGTTGGTTCCCAAACAGGTAGGTTCGCGCCAATTGCCGCAGCAAATGGTTCTTCAATTGTGAAAGCATCGCGCGCACCTGCTTGGCGTGTTGCATCAATTACAGCGCGTTCTTCTACCGCTGTAATCCCAGATGGTACACAAACCATGACATAAGGCTTACCAGCAAACCAGCCTTTATTTTTCGTCGCTTGTTTAATGTAATGTTTCATCATCGTTTCGGTTGTTTCATAATCAGCAATAACCCCGTCCTTCATTGGACGAAGTGCTACGACATTCCCAGGCGTACGGCCAATCATGTTTTTTGCGTCATTTCCCACTGCAACGATGGATTTCGTATCGGTTTGAAAAGCAACTACCGATGGCTCACGAAGAACGACACCTTTTCCTTTTACATAAATCAATGTGTTCGCAGTACCTAAATCAATTCCCAGGTCTCTTGTCCCAATTCCAAACATAGTTTGTATCTCCCTTTCATTGCAAAATGCATTAAAAAATCCCTATCTATGATTACAGCGATGTCGTAATAGTAATAATCAAGTAACTTCCTTCATCCTCCTGTAAAAACCATAAGATATATTATAGCCTATCGATTATCAAAATCCTAGTATCAAACATATCCTTTTTCCTTCAAGCTAACATATTTATTATCACCAATAATTAAGTGGTCAAGCAAATCAATTCCAAGCATTTTTCCACATTCAACTAAGCGCTTCGTCACTTCAATATCCTCACGACTTGGTGAGCAATCCCCCGAAGGATGATTATGGGCACAAATAATCGAAGCAGCTGACCTTCTAACCGCTTCTTTAAACACCTCGCGTGGGTGCACGATGCTAGCATTTAAGCTCCCAATAAAAATGGTTTGACGATGAATTACTTGATTTTTTGTATTTAAATAAAGGCACACAAAATGTTCTTGGGATAGATATTTCATATCATGCATTAAATAATTCGCTCCATCCTCTGGTGAACGAATCACATATCGGTTCTCATGCGTATGACTTGATAACCGGCGGCCGATTTCAACCGCTGCGAGTAAATGGATCGCTTTCGCACGACCAATTCCCTTGATCGCTGTTAATTCTTCAAGAGTTGCATCCTTTAAAAATCGAAAGCCTTCAAACTCTGCTAGCAATCTGTTAGCAAGTTGTAGCACTGATTCTTCTTTTGTACCTGTGCCTAAAATTATTGCAATCAACTCATGGTTGGTTAAACTTTGTGGACCGTTAAGAATAAAACGTTCACGCGGTCGCTCATTTTGTGGGTAATCCTTTATCATAATGGTTTGGGTTGGCAATGTAGTTCCTCCCTATCATGGTGACAGGGAACAGTTTTGAGAAGAAGGATGTAAGAAATTTTGCTAGTACGGAAGGACAAACCCAGCGTTGCGAAGTTCACGAACAGTCCTTGAAACAGGTAAGCCAACAACAGCGAAATAATCTCCTTTGATTTCGCGGACAAGGAAACTTCCGAATCCTTGGATCCCATAACCACCTGCTTTATCAAACGGTTCGCCACTTTTAATGTAGGCGTCCATTTCTTCCTGAGACAATTCCCAGAATACCACGTCTGTTTTTTCATAAAACTGAATTTCTCTATCAGGAGTAATTATACTCACACCAGTGAAAACAGAATGAGTGTTTCCAGAAAGCTTTTTTAACATCGACAAAGCTTCTTCAGCATCTTGTGGTTTCCCAAGGATTTCTCCGTCAAAAACCACAACCGTATCGGAACCAATGACAAACGCATCACGTTCTTTTTCCGCAATAAAACTTGCCTTTCTTGAGGCTAGTTGCACGACGGCTTCCGCTGGAGTTAACTCTGGAGCAAAACTCTCATCGACATTACTGCTGGAAATTTCAAATTGTAAGTGGAGATTTTCAAGAAGTTCTTTTCGTCGTGGAGAGGATGAGGCTAAAATTAATCGCTGCATACAATCACCTTTCATTTCATTTGCTTTTAGGGGAGATACACCTTTATCGTATCAAATCTCCCAACTTCTCACAATCTTTAACATCTAAAACTAGACAAAAAATGAAGGGCCTGTCGATTAGGAAGACAGCCCCTGTTATTTTGTTGTATTTCCCGGAAAATATACCTAGGTTAAACTAGAATGCTGTATGAAATTGTCACTATTTCCCTAACGACTGCCAACTAGACAGAAAAGCAATGTTCTCTTTTTGTAGTTCTGTGTTATTCTTTGCTAGAAGTGCACTTGCTCCTTGTTCCAGATGTTTTTTCGCAGCGACAACCTGTTCATTTTTAAGTTTCTTGCTATCAATCGCTTTCAATTTGGCTACCTGCTCCTCAACACTTTTTGCTTGTGATTGATCCCCACTTGAAAGACTAGCAAATAGTTCAGGGGCAATCGTCAGCACTTCACGTTCCTCTTTTGATAGATTGCTGACGCTAAAACTAGCTAAATCGAGTTGCTTCGCAAAAACGTCGGCTCCTTTACTTGCATATTCCTCTCCTAACGCTTTTGCTTCTTCTATAGAACTTGCCGTCCCTAAAAGCAATAAAAACTGACCGTTCACTTCAACAGGTGCTGCTTCGATTCCTTTTCCTTTTAGTTCTGTCGCGACATTATTAGCAGATTCTTGTTGTGAGAAAGCCCCCCCTTGGACAACAAAAGTCGAGATCGCACTCACTTCGACTGATTCCGCCCCGGCAGCTGTCCCAGCTCCTGTCTCTTTTTGTGGCGCCGGTGCGACTACTTCAGTTGCCACCTGATCTGAAGGAGTTGATTGGACGGTTTTTAAAATAATCGTGCCAAAACCAAGACCAATTACAACTGCTAACAAAATATTTAAAACCACACCTTGAACCATAGGAACATTTTGTCTACTTTTCTTTAACGTTTTCATATTCTTCGGCAATCCTGGTAAACGCATCCCACGTTGAACTTCCTTTTTCGCCTTTGTACCAGGTTTCGTTTCGCCGATGTTTTCCGGTAGTACCCAATCAAACGAATCTTCCGTTGAATCTTTAGCCGCAGCCGTTTCATCCCACGCCTTTATTTTTGGCTTTGAATTTGTCTCTGTCTGCTCTTGTGACTTTGAGTCTTGTTTTGGTTTGTCCTCATTTAAGGGTCGATCCTTGCCGTTTATTTTAATATTGATTGTATTCTGCTTGTCCAATTGTCAGCCCCTCCCGATTCCCGCATAAAATTGCTTTTATCCTATCATATGCGCAATAAAAAAGAACAAGACTTTTGTCGTCTTGTTCTTGAAGGATTTCGTCAAATTTTTTACAAGCTACTCTTTTTCCGTCTCTTCTTTGGATAAATTAGGTGAAACGGCAAAAGGATTTGTTTTGTTCCCAGGTTCCGGAACCTCAAGTTGTGGAAGTTGATCCTGCAAATCTTCTAATTCTGGCATATAAAAAGCTGAGAGCGTAATCGAATACGAAAACTCTTGTTTTTCCTGTTCAACACTAGTTAACTCTGTCGCTCCCGAAAATGCGACAGATTCGATTACAACTCGACGTTTGAGTTTCTCCAATTCACCGAGAAACTTCATTAAACTTTTATAGTTTGGCGAAGTAACCGCTAAATTGACATTTAATTTTTTTATGCCCTCCGGCAGTGGAGCAGGTTGGTATACGGGTTCGTCTTCTGTCGTTGTAGCCTCAGTAGCTTCAGTAGCTTCAGTAGCTTCAGACGTTTCGGTTTGCTCTGTTCCTTGTTCACCAGTTTGCTCACCTTCAACAGTTTCAGTAGCATCCGATGCCCTTGCCGCTACATCTCCTTCGGAAAAGGACATATTTGAGATAAAGCTACTGGAAGTGACTTCGGCCTTATTTAACGCAAGAATTAATTGCTCAAGCTGCTTTTTAACAGGAACTTTCTTTTGGAGCTCCGCAACACTCTCCGCAGAAGGCGCGCTTTGACCAGCCACTTTTGTTTGAATGGTTTCAAGTAATTGCTGTTCCGTATCTAGTTGGGTTTGTTTATTTTCAACCTCTTGTTTCTTTGGCCCCAGGTATAACTGCTGCCCAGCAAAGAATACGAGGATGACAATCAAAACAGATGATAGGAGAATGATTAATTCCTTTTTAGATAATCGGAGGTTCATGATTCTTTCCCTCCTTCAGTTGCAGCCTGTTTCTGTTCCTGAGATTTGATATAATCACGGCTAAGCGTTAGTTGGAACTGACCAACATATCTTGGGACAATTTCGTCGTTCTTCTTTTTCTGTTCCTTTGAGTCCTTTTTCTCTTCAGTTGCAGTCTCACTTTCATCATCAGAGGCTTCACCATCAGCTTTTTCAGTGGTATCTTGTTCAGCCTCATCAGAAGCTGCTTCCGATTCAGGTGCATTAGCTGAAACCGCACTCAAGACGACTTCAGAAAACCATTCAGAATCTAGCAAGTGTTTTAAATAATACGCTGCTTCTTTGCTTGTATCGAATTGAACAGATAAATTAATGTTTCCTGATTCAGCATACGAGATGTTCTGAATGAAACCACGTTCTGGTAACAAACTTGTTACATGTTTAATGATAGGAACGGTTTTTAGAGGATCTTCACTTGCCCAAGTTACCGCTGTTTCTAGCTTTGAGACCGAATCAGAAGCCAGACCGTCCACCACTTTTTCTTGTTCAATTTGAACAATTTGCTGGGTAGTAGCGATTTGCTGGTCTAGAGAGGCAATCTCGTTTTTATATTCGTTTCCTTGCCAAAACAGCCAAAAACCTACGACTAACACAAGCAAAAGAGCCGCAGAGAAGATCACGATGAGTTTGATATTTTTTGATTCTTTTTTCGGCAACAAGTTTATATCTACAAGCATCGTTTACACCTCTTTTAGCGCGAGTCCCAAAGCAAGATTGTGTGAGGCAGGCAATGGTTTATTTTTTTCTGTTTCAATTTTACTTGAATCTAGCAACTCTACTGGGACATCAAATCTTTTCTGCAATTCTTTTTGAACTGTGTCTAACAATGGATGGTCCCCGGTTAAGAGAATTTTGGTAAGTTCATTTTTTCCTTGATTTAGTGAAAACTGGTAGAAGTCCATCATCATATTGATTTCTTTCGTCACTTCATCAAATTGATTGGTCAGCTCTTGCGGGTCCCCTTTATAAGTAAGCTGTTGAAAACCGCTACGGGCAATCGTGACTTCCCATTGTTTATGGTCAAAACTCACATCAAGATGACGCGTGAAAAACGGAATTTCATTTTCAAAAATACTCATGTTCACATGATCAAGATCAAATTGAATAAAAAGTAAGTTCTCGTTTCCAGGCTTTTCAGCTAACTGATAGTAAAGCCTATACAAAGCGAGCGACGATAAATCAGCTGCAATCGGATGCAGTTTCACACTGGTAAAAAGCCCAGAGTAGGTTTCGACATGTTCACGATGAGCCGCAAACAAAAGAATTTCACGTTTCTCTTCTTGTTCAGGGAGAACAATATAATCGAAGACAGGGTCCTCAAACGGTAGATGGATTGTTTCTCCTATTTCCATGTATAAGTATCCTTCAATTTCATCTATGTGCAGGTCGTTCGGGATCGGTAGTTTCCGAATCGTAACAAACGGATCCGGCACTAAAAAGCGAACCTTGCGTCGCTTGATTTTCCAAACATCAATACATTCCTCAAGAATGATGGCTAGCGATTCTCGATCAATGATTTTCCCTTCCTTGACAATTCCAGGGGGCAAATACCGCTCGCCCCACTTATATGGAATTGGTTCCGATGCAGTTTTCAATTCGATGTACCGAATCGAATGGTCGTTGATCACAATCTCGACCGGACGGGTTTTGAACGAAAAGAGGGCTGATGCCATGTGTTTACCCCCTTCATTATCTGAAGAATAGTTGTAAGTACATATTTATTAGGTTATCGCCAAAATAATAAGCTACTAGCGTACCAGCAGCAATAAACGGCCCGAATGGAATAGGCTTGCCTTTTTTAACAAAACCAAAGGCCATTCCGATGATACCAATTAAGGCACCAAAAAGCGTAGAAAAGAAAAACGATAATAATAGAGTCTTAGTTCCGACGACAAAACCGATGACCGCAAACAGTTTAATGTCTCCGCCACCCATGCCGCCTTTGCTAACAAGTGCAATCACGAGCAAGAGCAAAAATCCTACTGCTGCTCCTAGTAACGAATCCCACCAAGGCGTCAACGGAATAAAAATTCGTTCCAATAAAAAAAGCCCTGCAAAAAACAACAACACTTTATCAGGGATAATCATATAAGCTAAATCAGATACAAAAATAATAATAAACAATGAAATGAGTGTTAATGCAACAACAAGTTCAAGACTCCAGCCAATAACAAGTGGCGCTGTCGCAAACAGAACACCTGTCAGAAACTCAATACTCGGATAAAGAGGGGAAATCCGCGACTGACAGCCGCGGCATTTCCCTCTTTGTATGAAATAGGATAGAACTGGAATCAGTTCCCAGGCTCTTAATTTGTGACCACAAGTTGGGCAGGAAGATCCAGGGTAGACAATGGATTTTCCTGCTGGGACTCGTAGGCCTACTACGTTGTAGAAGGAGCCGAGGAATAATCCATATAAGCTTAATAAAATCATACCCATTTACTTCTTTTATGGTCCAGTAATAGTAAGTGTACCATTTTCTGGTTTACCAGAACCTTGAATATCAGTTAATGCTGCTTTTGTAAATGTGATTGTATTTTTACCAGTATTACCAGTTGCAGAAATTGAAATTACGTTATCTGCAGTAACATGCAGAGTGATTCCTGTTAATTGTGTATCCTCAAGATAAGGTTCAATTTGGGCCCCACTAATATCACCACCAGATGTAGTTGTACCATTAGAAGTCGTTGTTGGTACACCTTCGGAAGCAACGTACATCTTTCCAGCATTTATCACTTGAATGGCTTCCGATTTAATTGCATCGACCTTAGAATTTTCTATTATCCCCAATATACTTGGAACTGCAATAGCTGAAACTATTCCTAAAATAACAATAACAGCTAAAAGCTCGATCAGAGTCAAACCTTTCTGATCTTTCAAACGATTTTTGACCATTTGTAACATTTTTTCTCTCTCCCTTTAAAAAATATATTTGTTTTTAGTTCAATATATTAAACTTAGTTCTATTATACTATGACAATATACCAATAAAAAAGCATTTTTTACAAAATCCAACAAATTCCTACTGAATATGATTGAACATATCGAACATTGGTACCATAATGGCCAAAACGATAGTCCCAACAATACCAGCTAGGAATACAATCATCATCGGTTCAATCATTGACTTCAGTTTATCGGTTGTATTCTCGACTTCTTCTTCGTAGAATTCTGCCACTTTTGATAGCATCGCATCTAAAGACCCGGTTTCTTCACCTATGGAGATCATCTGTGTTGTCAAGGGTGGAAAGGCCCAGTGTTCTGCCATTGGTCCTGTTAGTGAGCGCCCTCGTGCTAACTCTTCCCTTGATGCCCTAATCACCCTAGAGATTACTTCATTATCAACAACCTTTTCAACAATACCTAACGCGTTTAATATAGGCACACCCGAAGAAAATAACGAACTCAATGTTCTCGTCATTCTTGCTAACGCTGCTTTTTGGAGCATTTTCCCAAAGATCGGCATTCGTAGTTTGATTAGGTCCATATAATATTTAGTTTTACTGCCGCTATTTAATAGATTAAGAGTGACTGAGAAAGCTATCGCTAACAATAACACGAACCACCAATAAGCTTGCATGAATTCACTAGCGTTCAACACAAATTGAGTAATTGCCGGTAATTCAGCACCAAAATCATCAAACATGCCGACAAACGTAGGAACAACTGAAACCAACATAAAAATAACAACCGCCACAGCAATAATTCCTACCACAACAGGATAAGCCATCGCTGATTTAATCTTCTGTCTCGTTTTATGTTGCTTTTCAAAATGCTCCGCTAGTCTTTCTAACGTTTCTTCCATATTTCCGCCTGCTTCACCAGCGCGGACCATATTGATAAACATTGGTTCAAAAATCTTATTATGCTTTTCAGCAGAATCCGAAAAAGGTTGTCCTTGACGAAGATCATTTTCAATCTCTTTTAATGCCGCTGATAGTTTTTTACTATCTGTTTGTAACGCAAGGATATTGGTCGCATCGACAATCGTCACTCCAGCCTTAATTAATGTCGCAAACTGCCGCAAATAAATGACAATATCCTGGAGCTTAACTGGATTCCCGATAGAGATATCTTTTGTCATCAGTGTCTCAGGTAGTTCATTTATTTCAGCCACCCGTATTCCATCGCCACGAAGTTGAAGAATCGCTTCTCGTTTCGAGGCAGCACTAATCGTTCCAGACTTTTTCCCTTTTCGGTCTCGACCTGTGTATTTGAACCTGGCCATTTTAGTTCACCGACTCTTTTAAGAAAGGCTGAGCCGCTTCTTTCGTGATAACTCCTGATTGCATCAATTCTTTGATGCTTGTATCCAGTGTCATCATCCCCGCTGCTCTTGAAGTTTGAATGACGGTTTCAATTTGATGAATTTTATCATTACGAATTAAGTTGGCAATTGCCGCGTTGTTCATCATAATTTCTGTTGCGGCACGGCGGCCATTATTATCGGCCGTTTTGAACAAACGTTGTGAAATAATCGCTAACAGTACACCCGCAAGCTGCGTGCGAATTTGCGGCTGCTGACCAGGATCAAACACGTCGATAATCCGTTCTACCGATGCTGGTGCACTTTGGGTATGCAAAGTACCAAACACTAAGTGACCGGTTTCCGCTGCCGTAATTGCCGTTTGGATCGTTTCCAAGTCACGCATTTCCCCAACGAGGATTGCATCTGGGTCTTGACGCAAAGCAGCTCTCAGAGCATTTGCAAAGCTCTTCGTATCTGCCCCAATTTCTCGTTGATCAATAATACAATTGCCATGCTTATGCAAATACTCGATTGGATCTTCAAGCGTAATGATATGTTTGCGCATATTTTGGTTCATATAATTAATCATTGAAGCCAAAGTTGTAGATTTCCCACTACCGGTAGGACCCGTCACCAGTACTAATCCTTGAGGCTTTTCAGTGATATGCTTTAACACAGCTGGCATTTTTAAATCATCAATTGAAGGTATGCTAGTAGAAATCACACGAATCGCAATGGCTACAGCCCCACGCTGTGTAAACGCATTTACCCGGAAACGCGATATACTAGGAACGGCGTAACTAAGGTCAATTTCGCCCATTTCCTTAAATTCATCCCATTTGTCTTCAGGAACGATCGCCCTTGCCATTCCTTCTGTATCTTCTAATTGCAATACCTCTTTTCCATACCGTTTTAATTCACCATGGATTCGGAACATTGGTGGAACGCCAACGGTTAAATGGATATCGGATGCTTTCAACTCATGTGCCGCTCTTAAAATTCGATCTACTCTTTCTTTCATCCATTTACACCTCTACTCAGGAATTGCTACACGCAATACTTCTTCTGTCGTTGTCAAACCCTGCTTTACTTTTAACAAACCATCGTCAACAAGAAAAATCGTTTTATTTTGGATTGCCAACTGTCTTAGTTTGGCAACCGATTCGCCATTCATAATCAACCGTCTCATTTCATCGTCAACGACGACAACTTCTTGAATCGCAACACGGCCTTTGTAGCCCGTCATATTGCAAGAAGCACAACCTTTGCCGCGCATGATTTTTTCAATTTTCAAGCCACGCTTTGCAAACATTTCAACTTCCCGTGTGGTTGGCTCATGTGCTTCACCACAGTCCCGACAAACCTTTCGCACAAGTCGTTGGGCTACAACACCTGTAAGAGCTGTTGCAACAAGGAATGGTTCAACCCCCATATCCACTAAGCGGTTAATTGAGCTAATCGCATCATTTGTATGCAAGGTACTTAACACTAAGTGACCAGTCAGTGAGGCACGAACCGCTGTTTCGGCCGTCTCGCGGTCACGAATTTCTCCAACCATGACAATATCAGGGTCTTGACGTAATATCGCCCTTAATCCAGCAGCAAACGTCATCCCAACATTTGCATTCACTTGAATTTGACTGATTCCTTCCAAGCGGTATTCGACTGGATCTTCAACCGTAATAATATTGACACTCTCACTATTTAACCGATTGAGCGCCGCATATAGCGTTGAGGATTTACCTGAACCTGTAGGTCCCGTAATCAACACAATCCCATTCGGCTTCTCTATTAAACTTTTAAAACGGTTTAGATTCACTTTGTTAAAACTAAGTTTATCTAAGTCTGTTAATGTACTCGAAAGGTCAAGGATCCGCATAACGATTTTTTCGCCATAAACCGTCGGCAATGTCGAAACACGTAAATCAATTGGATAGTACTCAACATTTATTTTAATTCTTCCATCCTGCGGAACTCGGTGCTCAGTAATATCAAGATTAGCGAGAATCTTCATCCGTGCAATTAGCACATTTTGCATATTTTTAGGTAATGTTCGTTCGATGCGTAAAATGCCGTCCACACGATACCGTACAACCACTTTCGTTTCTTGCGGATCGATATGAATATCACTCGCTTTTTGCATCACTGCACTTAGAAGGATTTGATTCACTAGTTTAACAATCGGAGACGTTTCATCGGTTAAGCTTTCTTCTTGACTGTTATCAGCATCGTTACTATCAACAAGTTCTTCAAAATCTTCATCCATGTCATAGTACTTATTGATCGCGCGAATAATATCGTCTCGCGTCGCAATGACCTTTTCAATTTGGAACCCAGTTGATAACCGCAAATCGTCAATCGCAAAAAAGTCCATTGGATCTGCCATTGCAACTAGCAGCTTGTCTCCTTCTTTTCTTAAGGGAACGACTAAATTGCGAGAGGCTGTTTCTTTCGAAATTAACGAAAATAGATTCGTTTCAAAAGGGTACCCATACAAGCTAATATGCGGAATTCCTAATTGAACTTCAAGAACTTCAATCAATTGCTGTTCGGTAATAAAGCCCTTTTGCAGCAAAGTTTCCCCAATTTTCACGTTATTTAGCTTGTCACTAAGAACTTCTTGAAGTTGTTCTTCCGTGATTAATCCGGCATCGACAATCAAATCGCCAAGACGCTTTCTTGTTTGTTTCATTCAAACTCACCACCCCGCATGTTATTTTGTCTTTTCTTTTGGATTGCCCCATATTTCTTCCGCAGGCTTCGGTTTGATCTTTTCAGTATCTAAATCGTCTGTAACCTCTGTTTCAGATTCAGGTTCACTTTTATTTGTACGATCTACTGTTTCACTCTGAGAATTTTCTTCTGTTGTCTTAGTTGTTTTTTCGGTTACTTGAGTCTTTTCAGTTGATTCTCCAGCTGCCAAACCGTGTACCTCTACTCGTTCAATAGGAGAATAAAAGTCCTCAGAAATGACTTCCTCATATAAAAACTCGCCGTTTTCTCCATATACCTTTCGAACAATGTTGATTTGGAAGCCTGATTTGCCAGCTTCTTTTACCGTTTTATTCCCTGGCTGTAAATTTGGACTATATTGAACAATCGTTTTTTGTTTGTATTCTTCTATATTCGAAGGCAGGATTTCATAGTTATACAACAATGGATTCCCTTTTAACTGTACCGTAAGAGTTGGGTAATTCCATTTAAACTCAAGTTTGTATTCTGTTTCATTTGGATTACCAATCACCAAATCCAGATTATGCTTAGCACTCACTTTTGCTTCGAAACCGAGCTCCGTATAAGCTGGAAGTTGTTGACTAATATTTCGCTCAATGATTTCAAAATTGGTTGGTAATACTGTTTGATAAATAGCTGTTGCAATCATGCTTTTTACGTTTTCAGGCATTGAAGTTAATTTCTTTTCTTCAATCGACGTAAGCATTGACACATGGGTTTTACTAGGAAGAACAATCGGTGACAACCCGCTGACCCAATCCATCATTGCCACACTAACATCCTTTAGTTCCAATACCGTTTCGCTAATGACTTTGTTATCACTCTTAGCTTCTAGTACTTTTTCAACAACCACTTCATTTTCCCCGGCAGTGAAATTAGTACCGTAAGTCAACAACTCCGCTTTTATTTTACTTACAGCTTCGTCATCCCATTCCACGCTGGTTGTAAGTTGATCCATCAAGGTTGCTACATCCTGATCATTTATTGTCGTAATCACAGGATTGCTTTGTCCACTAATTGCACTGTCAATCGAACCTTGCAAGTCGAAATGGTAGATTTCGAGATTGACTGGAACTGACTTTTCTTTGTATTTCAACGAAATCGTTGTTCCATTTTGCCAGATTGTTCGTTGTTCAGTAAGTGCAATTAATG
The DNA here is from genome assembly GCF_023715205.1 of Mesobacillus maritimus. Lineage (GTDB taxonomy): Bacteria > Bacillota > Bacilli > Bacillales > Cytobacillaceae > Mesobacillus_B > Mesobacillus_B maritimus_C. The sequence goes on along the minus strand of NZ_JAMBNR010000013.1, from coordinate 79,248 downwards.
CATCAGCTGTTGTCTGTCCCGTCACATCAACAGAAGCTATCGTTGTTCCTATCGAAAATAGGTTGTCCTCATTTGTCATCGCATGATAGGTTAAAGCCCCAAAATGAGAGAAGCTATAGATAAATAACGTACTTACTAAGAGTACGACAAACAATTTGATACCTTGTTGATTCTTCACAATGGGTTCCTCCTATACATGCGTTTCCTTTTTCTATTAACCTTGAAAAGACATCGGTAAAAAGGATTTAGCGATGTCTTTCTGTTTATTTTGCAGTTATTAACTCTTTCTTTTCTTCAATGACTTCTAGCTCATCGTCTTCGAGTAATTGATCCCAAAAATCACTATCTAACTCTGATTCTCTTTCTTTGTTTGATTCTTTATCCTGTTGTAGTTTATCTTCGTCATCAAAAAACAGCTCTGGCAACTCATCTAAATCATCTTCTAAAAGTAAGGATTCAGTCTGTTCTTCTTGGGCAGTTTCAACTGGGTCATTAATTTTAATTTCATCTATGTCTTCATCTAAGTTTACGTCTAATGGTTCATCTATCTCGATTATTTCTTCAGCATCAAATAAATCTTCCATTTCTCCAAGATAAACTACTTCAGTTTCTTGTTCCTCTTCTTCATCCGAAGTGTCGTGTTTTTCAGAAGCTGCTATTTCCTTAATAGATAGTAAAACTTCATCGTCATGGTCTTCGAGTTGGTATTTATCTTGCCCTATTAAGACAGAAGTCTTAGGGTCACCGGCTTGCCTCATCGCTTTTCCTAACAAGCTCGTATCTTCTTCAACTTCTGGTTCCTCATGTTCTTTCTCGGAACTCGCAATAAAACGAAAAGTATCATTCAATTGTTCTGCGTCCGTTGTTAACGGTTCTACTACCATTTCTTCAACATTCTCAGCATTCGTTTCAACTAATTCATCCATTTTTTTCGTTAGAAAGTAACTTCCTATTCCAACTAGGAGCAGAACAATGAGCGCTGTTTGCCAGAATGGCATGATGGCTGTTGCAGATAAACCTAGGAGGGCAATCAATGTAGATGCTAATAGAATCGTTACTTTTCCCTTCAAGGAAAACCCAAACGGGAGAAAATACAAACTCGGGATAAGTATAACCAACGAAATGCCTGCAAACAGTAAATTTTCCACTCCTACACCCCTAACAAATCTGTAATATATTGAATATAATTCTAATATTTTCAACAAATTTAGACATTCTTCTCCTATTCTATAATATTGAAATATAATTTTAAAGATAATTTAATACTAAAGTAATGGTAAATTTGTACACCTACAGCAAAATATTACGAACTTATTACCTAATTTAGTAGGTTATTATTTGTTCAATAAATGATATTATAAATTTGATATAGTAGAAAATACCCGGAAGGGACGAACGATATGAAGGCAGTAAATAATGAACGCGGAGTTACATTGGTTGAAGTGCTGGCAGCAATGGCCATTCTTTCTATTATTTTAGTATCAGTAATGAATATATTTCCTCAAATGGGGATGATGAATACGGTAAATGAGGATAAAGCCCAGGGAATTAGCTCTGCGAAGGAACTACTTTTAGAATGGCAGAACAATAATGAAGTTAAAACTTATATTTCTAATCCAGATACAACAATATTACTATCTCTAGTTCCTCCGCAACTAGAGGATGGGTTTTATATTTTTGAAACAACTCATGGTGAGTTTACTGGAAACATTAAAATACAACAAGAACCTAGTAAAACGTCAGAGTTATCCAATGCACATCTTATTATCGTGCAACTACTAAATGACAAAAATAAGATTGTAAGTGAAACTTACGGATACATCTTAATATAGGGGGATGGCTTCATTGATACGTAATGAAAGGGGTATATCCTTAGTTGAAGTACTTGCAACCATCTCCCTGCTTTCAATTGTGGGAGTTATTATTTGGCAAGTATTTTTTCAAGGGTATCAATACTCACAAAAGGCAATATCGAAGAATTTAATGTTGCAAGAAGCAAATATCATTAATACAAGTTTATTAAAAATCCATCAAAAAGTAGATCAATACGAATTGAGTAATAGCGATTCAAATTGTGGGATAACAGCTACTTATAATGGTCAATCACAAGTTTTTACACACCCTAATATTTGTTTTTCTTTTAATCCCAATGAAATTATACCTGGCACAGTAGAGCCCTATTTAGAGGATGTCTCACTAATGTTAACTGCCTCTGAACGTCATAACCCAAATAATAAAGTCACTATTGAGTCTAGACTTTTTCGAATGAAAGGTGGGAATTACTAGCATGCAAAACTTCCAAAACGAGAAAGGATATGCATTAGTAACTGTATTATTATTGATTACTATCTTCATGGTTATCTTTCTTTCATTTATGGGTCAGGCTTTTAGTAGTGTAAAGCAAAACAAAGTCTTGGAGGACTCCTCTCAATCCGTTGCAGTAGCAGAAATGGGAGTAAATTACTTCAAAGTGGCAACTCAAGATATTTTTGAACGTAATCGTGCTAAGGTAAATCAAGAAGTGAATCGAATCTTAAATCCGCTCCCCGGTGAAGATTTTGATTCAGAAGAGGCTAAAGCCGTAACAGTGAATGCAACTGCTGAAATCATTAAAAATAATTTGTTACTTGAGCAGTCTCCAGTCACAATCGAAGGCCGACCAAACGCTTTTTTTTCAATCGATAATATTCAAACCATTGGGAATACAGATTCAGAAAAAGTTGAAATTAAATATACTATTATAGGGACCGAAGAGGAAAAAAGCACTTCACTGAAAGCGGATATGGAAATTGACCTGAGCTCAATAATCATTAATGAAGATTTAATTAATTTTGTACTTCCTGCGTTTAATGAAGTACCTAAACCACAACCTGGGTGTATCTCTTTTTCTAATGGTTGCAATGAACTATTGGTAGATGGATCCCAACCACTCCCAGGTAAAACAGATAATAACGGAAACAATAATGGATTATCCGATAAAATCGTATACTCAACAGGATCACTTGTTATAAATGGAAATGCAAACAATTCTTATAACTTAAAAGTTCACGCTGAGGATAGTTTTGACATCACAAGCAATATGAATAGTGCAACCAAATTGACAATGGAAACGAAAAAGAACGCTACCTTTAACCGTCATTTAAAAGTTGATTCTTCTAGAATCTTAATAGGCGGTAACTTAATTAATGGAAAGCACCTTGATCTCGATAACAATTCATTCGCGTTTATAGGTGGGAATGCTGCAATTGAAAAATTAAATATTACGAACAACTCAACTATGTGTGTACAGGGTACTCTAACATTACCTGATAATCAAAAGTATATTGATCCTACTAGTAAATTAATTGTTAAACAAATTGTTGGCGAAGATGAGTTTGAAAAACAATGTGGAAGTCCAACTTCCATCAATCTTTCCATAAACTGGGGACAAAACATCGAAACAAAGATAGATACAGTACATTACGAATAAAGGGTAGAGGGAAAAAAATCCCTCTACCCTTTATATATAGTTATCAAACTGGACTTTACTTCAGAAAGAAAGTACAAAGAGCCTGTAATGACTAGAATTTCATCATCTTGTATACTAGGAATTTTATTCTTCAAATAATCAAACCAGTTCTTTTCTAAAGATTTATTATCTGAACTACTAAAACTAAAAAGCATTTCTGCAGTTGCAGCCCTTGGATAATCAAACTCCGTAAACACGATTCGATCTGCGACTTCATCTAATTTGCGTATCATCTCATCAACACTTTTATCCGCAAGTGCCGTAAATAAAATGGTAATCTTTTTATCAGAGTATCTTTCTTTCAAAACGGCCACTAAAGCTTGTATCCCCTCATTGTTGTGAGCCCCGTCCAAGACAATATATGGTTCTTCTGAAACAATTTCAAATCTACCTGGCCAATAGGCGTCTTTCAACCCTTGGCGAATATGTTCTTCCTCGATTAAGAAGGCATAGTAATTTCTCAATAATTGAGTCGCCATTACGGCTAATGAAGCATTGCTTGCTTGATGTTCGCCAATCATGCTGATTTCGAGGTCTTTGAATTCACCGAACGTGCTTGAAAAGTCGAATTGCGTTCCTTTAGAAAGTGCCTTCACTTGCGAAATAGAAAATTTCTTTCCTAATTGATGCAGTGTAGCTTTTACATTGGATGCTCGCTCTTCGATGACTTTAATTGCCTCTGGTTGCTTTACGCCTGTAATCACATTTACTCCGTTTTTAATAATACCTGCTTTCTCAAACGCAATCTGCTCCAGTGTATCTCCAAGAATGGCTGTGTGGTCAAGACCAATACTCGTAATGATTGATAATAGTGGGTGGATCACATTCGTTGAATCAAACCGTCCACCTAGCCCAACTTCATAAAGAACCACATCAACGGGGTTCATTTTAGCAAAGTAATACAAGGACATCGCGGTAATGACTTCAAATTCAGTAGGACCTCCAAGGTCTGTTTGTTCGAGCTCATCCGCAAGTGGTTTAATGACATTCACCATCTCAACAATTTCTTCGTCTTTTACTGGCTTTCCATTTATACTTATCCGTTCATTAAATTGTTCAAAATATGGCGAGGTAAAAGTTCCGATTTGGTACCCTGCGCTCTGTAAAACTGACGTTAAGAAAGTTACTGTCGAGCCCTTTCCATTCGTCCCACCGATATGAATGGTTTTTATATGACGTTCTGGATGATCTAGCTTTTCAAGCATCCACTCCATTCGGGATAAACCTGGCTTAATTCCTAATCGGAGTCTTGCATGAATCCAATCTACTGCTTGTTCATATGTAGTAAACATAGCTGTTCCCCCTTGATAGAACGGAAGACGAACCAAATTGTGGTTCGCCTTCGCTTTGATTCATTATCCTCTTAGCTCTTGAATTCTTGCTTCAACAGCTGCAAGTTTTTCGCTATAATCCTTCTCTTTTGCACGTTCTTCAGCAATGACCTTTTCAGGCGCTTTTTTCACGAAGCCTTCGTTGCTTAATTTCTTCTGAACGCGTTCTACTTCTTTAATCAGTTTTTCACGTTCTTTGTTTAAGCGTGCAATTTCTTCGTCGATGTTGATTAAGCCTTCAAGTGGAAGGATGATTTCAAGCCCAGTAACTACAGCTGTCATGGCTTTTTCTGGTCCTTCAACATCCGTACCCATTTCCAATGTTTCTGGGTTACAGAAGCGCTCAATGTATGCTGAGTTCTTTTGAATCACTGAAAGGACTTGATCATCTTTCGCTTTAAGAACCATGTTAATTTTCTTGCTTAATGGTGTATTCACCTCGGCACGGATATTACGTACAGAGCGAATGATTTCTACAAGAAGCTTCATTTCTGCTGCCGCTGCTTCATCCGTTAAGCTAGCATCAACCTCTGGCCATTTCGCAACGGTGATGGATTCACCGGAGTGCGGTAGGTTCTGCCAGATTTCTTCGGTGATGAATGGCATGAATGGATGTAATAGACGCATTGTGTTATCTAGTACATAAGCAAGAATCGAGCGAGTTGTTTTCTTCGCTGCTTCGTCTTCTCCGTATAACGGAAGCTTCGCCATTTCGATATACCAGTCACAGAAATCATCCCAGATGAAGTTGTATAGTACCCGGCCAACTTCGCCGAACTCATAGCGATCAGAAAGTCTTGTTACCGTTTCGATTGTTTCATTTAATCTTGTTAAAATCCACTTATCTGCAACAGACTTTTCACCTGATAAATCAATTTCTTCGTATTTGAGACCGTTCATGTTCATCAATGCGAAACGTGAAGCGTTCCAAATTTTATTGGCAAAATTCCAAGTGGATTCCACTTTCTCATAAGAGAAACGTAAATCTTGACCTGGTGAACTTCCAGTTGATAAGAAATATCTTAGAGAATCGGCACCGTATTTTTCAATCACTTCCATTGGATCGACGCCGTTTCCAAGAGATTTACTCATTTTGCGTCCTTCTGCATCACGTACGAGACCGTGAATCAAAACATCTTTGAATGGACGCTCGCCAGTAAATTCAAGGCCTTGGAAAATCATCCGTGATACCCAGAAGAAGATAATATCGTAACCTGTTACAAGTGCTGCAGTTGGATAATAACGCTTGTAATCTTCTGACTCTGTATCCGGCCAGCCCATTGTGGAGAATGGCCATAACGCGGAGCTGAACCATGTATCCAATACGTCATTATCTTGCTCCCAGTTTTCGATATCTGCTGGTGGTTCTTGGTTTACATACACTTCGCCTGTTTCTTTATGATACCAAGCTGGAATTCGATGTCCCCACCAAAGCTGACGAGAAATACACCAGTCACGAATGTTTTCCATCCAATGAAGGTATGTTTTTTCAAAACGTTCAGGAACAAAGTTTACTTTGTCTTCTTTTTGCTGAAGCGCAACCGCTTCGTCAGCAAGTGGCTGCATTTTTACAAACCATTGTGTAGATAGATACGGTTCAACAACGGCGCCACTACGCTCAGAGTGACCAACTGAATGCATATGATCTTCTATTTTAAACAGAATCCCTTCTTCTTGAAGATCTTTTACAATTTGCTTGCGGCACTCGAAACGATCCATACCTTGGTACATACCTGCTCTAGCATTCATTGTGCCATCTTCGTTCATTACTAGGATACGCTCAAGATTGTGACGGTTTCCAATTTCAAAGTCATTCGGGTCATGTGCTGGTGTGATTTTAACGGCACCTGAACCAAATTCCATATCTACATAATCATCGCCAACGATTGGAATTTCGCGGCCAACGATTGGTAGAAGAACGGTTTTCCCAATCAAATGCTTATAGCGTTCATCTTCTGGATGTACCGCAACCGCTGTATCGCCAAGCATGGTTTCCGGACGAGTTGTTGCCACTTCGATATGACCAGATCCATCTGCTAATGGATATTTCATATGGTAAAACGCGCCTTGAACATCTTTGTAAATAACTTCGATGTCGGATAAAGCAGTTTTTGTTGACGGATCCCAGTTGATGATGTATTCACCACGATAGATGAGCCCTTTGTTATATAGGTTCACAAACACTTCACGAACTGCTTTTGAAAGGCCTTCATCAAGGGTGAAACGTTCGCGGCTATAGTCAAGTCCTAAGCCTAGTTTTGACCATTGTTGGCGAATATGCCCAGCATATTCTTCTTTCCACTTCCATGTTTCTTCAACGAATGCTTCACGGCCAAGATCATAACGGCTCTTACCTTCTTCACGAAGCTTAGCTTCTACCTTCGCTTGTGTCGCAATTCCGGCATGGTCCATTCCTGGTAACCAAAGAACGTCGTAACCTTGCATCCGCTTCATTCTTGTTAAAATATCTTGTAACGTTGTATCCCAGGCATGACCTAAGTGCAGCTTTCCGGTTACGTTTGGTGGTGGGATTACGATTGTGTATGGTTGTTTTTCAGCGTCGCTCTTTGCTTCAAAGAACTTGCCGTTGATCCACCAGTCATAACGACCTTTTTCAATGGATGCCGGGTCATATTTCGTTGGCATCGTTAAATTTTCTTCCATGTTCGTTCCTCCTGATCAAGGTTTTGCTTTATAAGTAAAAATTGGGGCTATCCGTTTTTCGGCAAATAAAAAACTCCATTCGCCTAATAAAAGGACGAATGGAGTGCGATTCGCGGTACCACCTTTTTTCCAGTATGAAAGGACACTTCCCTACTGGCTCTCAACAAGATAACGGTTTTCCCGTCTCCTATTACTAAGACACACGTCTGTTCCTAGGAGAAGCTCGAGGGCGACCTTCTAATGGACCACGCTTAGAAAACCTCACAGCAACTGGCTTTCCTCTCTTGAAGCTGGCTTCATTATACTCTTCCCTGTCTATGCTTTAAATAATTTATTTACAATATATTAGATATAGTACCCAAAAAAGGTTCTAGACGTCAATCATGATAACCAAAATTTTTACCTTTAAACCTATTTACTGAATTTTAAAACAAGGAAATCAAGCTGTTTTGGTTAAAACCTCATTTTCATCCTCTTGTTTTTCTTTATTTTTACCAAGAAGATAAATCGAATGCGCTAAGGTCATTCCAAGGAGTGACCAAAAGAATGGCGCCACAGTGACAACACTGATATTAAAAAATGCTTGAGCAAGATAGCCAAATATTGCAGATAGTAAGCCAAAGAGAAAAATCCGGTGTTCATTTTCTGCTTTTTTTGCTGCTTGAAATGCCCTGCGCACCACAATAAATAAGATACTTAGGTATAGAATTAAAGCTGGAATTCCCATTGTTACCGCTATATGTAAATATTCGTTATGTACTTTGTCTACTATCATTTTAGGATTTCCTAGATAGAGTTGCTTTTCTTCCTCGGATGCTGGGAAAACTTCACCCAGAGTATCCGGTCCTGTTCCTAACCAAACATCGTCAGGAATGAGCGTAAGCGATTTTTGCCAAATGAACAATCGTGAAGAGCCTTCATGGCCTGTGCTCTGATTAGAGATCACTTGATAGGAGTCCGAAATAAATGCACTTACTCTCTGTTCATAACTTCCATTTTCAGTAGTATTCACAACAACCACAATAAGTGCGAACGAGGCTAATAAAGTAATCCATTTTTTCCAAAGGGCCTTTCTCCTTAAGACAACAAAGAAAGACAGAAACAGAATTCCACAAAAGACTCCGACCCAGCCACTTCTCGTACCAGAATAAAGCAAAGCAATAAAAGCGAGTGAGGCTGCGGTCCAATTAAAAACTAAGAATTTTTTAGAGTTTACGGTTAAATAAAAGGTAGTCGTAAGCATAATCATTAAGACCCGATAAGAGCCAAAGAAATTAGGATTATCAAAAAACGCATAGCTCCGGTCGTAATTTAGTTTTCCACTGTTTCTAGGTAAAAAATCTATTAAAAAGTGCTGAAGAATTCCGTAAACAGAAACAACTATGGAAATACTCACCATACCATTTAGTATTCGTTTTATTTTCTCTTCATTCAAAAATCGGTATGAAAATAAAAATAAACTAGCATAACAAAAGATTGTTAATAACCCTTCGTACCGTTTTTCAGCCCCATACAGCGATAATTGGGGATTTACAGAGAAGATGGTTGAAAGTACGGCTAATCCGATAAACCCCGCAATTAGCGCTTCCAGCTTAAAATTACGATGTGATAGATTACTAGGTCGATATTTCTGTTTTAATAGAATGAAAAGCCATGCTGCTAAAACAAAGATTTGTAAATATGCCGTTTTGGGCAGAGTATAGTATGGGTTAAATCCCCAAGGATAGATTAACAGCGGGAATAACAATAAAAACCAAAACATCGAAAAAACTCCTTTTGCATTCTGCACAAGTTAAAAAAAGACCGCTTCAGTGACAATATACCTATGACTTTTTTATTATGACATCCCTCCACAATCAGTTCAACCTAATTTTGGAAGAATATAAGTATATATAAGCCCTCTAGGCACCAATTTCCTTCTCTTTTCATACCATAAAAAAAAGCATCCCAAGGGAGGATACCTGTCATGAAGAAACGTTATAATCCCTACTCTTATCCGAAATGGTTGAAAAGCATAAGGGCTGTATGTGCTCAGTTTATGGTTCCAATTAGCGTGTTTCAAGGTATTCGAACGTTGATTTTTCCAACTGGATTTGATGTTTTATTGTTTGCGCTGATTATTTTTTTAGCCGTCGCGATTCACCTGCAAATTATCTAAAAGGAGCCCAAGTGATTACTCAACTTTGGGCTCCTTCTTGTTCTGCTTTTTGTTTGGCTTCCTCGAGTGCCGCTTTTCTTTGGCGCTCAATTTCTTCTAATCTCATTGCCACATATTCTGTATTCTTTAAGTGCCAATAATTGCGTTGAAGCTTTTGTACTTGTTTTCGTTCATCTAATTTCGTCTTTTGCATATGATAGGCCTCCGCTGTTCGTAGCAATCCAGCTGGATAAGCTAGGTAGCTTAGAAACAGCAGGCGTTCATCCTCCTTCAACGGAAAATATCGAAAATACGTACTCACCCATTCGACCGCTTCATCTGATTGTTTCGGTCTTGATTTTAAATAACGAGATAAATAGGGCAAGATGTCATGAATCGGCGAACCGGTTCTAGCTTTTTCAAAATTAATAAAATGGCCATATCCTTTGTCATCATAAAGAAAATGCTCCGTTGATAGATTTCCATGCAGTTGAACCATACGCGCTTTCTTTTGATCCTTCGTCTTCTCCCGCCAGTCTTCCAGCTTTTGTTTGGCAAACCCCATCGCCTGCCGGATGTTGTTGTAATACAAACAAAACAGCAACTGAAACGGCGACATATACCACTCATTCTCGCAAGTTTCAATAAATCCTTCTAAAAATTCTTCATCTTTTTCCCATTGCCGTATCGTTTTTTCATAATGTTCTTCCCGTGCTTCTTGACTGATTTCAAGTTCACGTGAAGAAATCGTGTGCATCCGCGCCAGTTCGCGAAACATTTGCACAGGGCGCTCCGCACGGTCTTCTTTTTCATCATTCGGTAACCAAGGCATCAAATAATACAGATTATTTCGTTCATAAACCGCGTATCGTCCATCTTGAGTCGGATAAATTGGGACAATTCGGTTATAGCCTTTTTGATATAAAAATTGGACCTGGCGGATAAAGTCAATTCCATAATGGGGATCAATTGTTTTTAACGCATACGTACCCGAATTGGCATAAACCTTTTTTATTCTCCCAAACTCCTCGATATAATAAGGCCTAATGTCATAGTTTTTCAGGATATATGCTGTTTCTGCCAGTGCATGATCGTTATTCATCTTTTTCACTCGCTTTCAGAGCAGCCATTCGGTAAAATCCTTCCCTCACTTTTAAAATGAGCTATAGGGTTTTCAGTGTAACGAGTTTACCATTTTCCAAAAGATAAATCGGCTTTATATGCTAACGATGAACAGCCGGAATAAAATTCTGTTAGGCTGCTGTCGTTATAGCCCAAAAAACAGGTGAGCAGGTTTACATAAACCTGCTCTCCCACTCAAGATAACTAGACATTACTTTCCGGCAACATACTCAGCAGGCACATATAACACCTGACCTTCCGAGACGTTTGCATCCAGACCAAGATTATTTAAATTCACTAGTTGCTGGACAGATACTTCATAACGGTCGGCAATTTGTTGGAGCGTATCATCATGCTGGACAATACATACTCTTAGCTTCGCTACCTCTGTTTCTTCTTTTCTAGCCAAAAACTCCGCAATCGAAAGGCCTTTCTTTTTCGAAAACTTTTTACTCTTTGGCTTTTCATCTGATGAGGATGAACTTGAGCTTTCCTCTAGCTCAGTTTCTTCCACTTTTGCTTTTTCATTAATGATTGGCCCCTGTTGCACCACCTCATCTACTTCTGCCTCAGCTCGTTCTTCTAGCGCTAATTCTGATTCAACTGCAGAAACCGGTAACTCAGTTACATTGTTGTGCTGAGCTACTGCTTCACGTTCTTCTACACCCTCCGCCTGCTGTGTAGAAGCAACTGGCTCCTGCTGTTCCTCTTCTTCCTGTGCCTGCCGACTAAGTACTGGTTCAGACTTATTTTCTTCCACTGGTTGCGGCTCCTTTCTCGCCTCTGCTCTAAAAGGCTCATAGAGTCCAGCTGATTCCTGATTTTTCGTTTCTTCTTGTTCCTCAGACTGTGAAACAAAAGAAATTTCCTTATATGGCGGATCTTCCGCATGTTCTGTTTCTTGAGACACAACCTCGACAGGCTCATGTGATGCTTGAGCAGGTGTTTCAATTTCGGCTTGCGTTTCAGTTTCAACTTCTGCTGTAGCAGTTTGACGATAGAGCGGCTCAAGATCAGGAATTTCAACTGGTGAGGCACTTTCTTCTTCCTCTACCTCTACGTCACTTCCATGTTGTTGCTCTCCATACAGGCCTGTAATGGCAAGCTCAGCAGTTAGTTTCATGCTGTTTCGTTCAGGAAAATCATAATCAAAGGACTCAACAGTGATGTCGATTTCATAGATGCTTTGAATCCGGTTTTGCGGAATAGTAATGTCCACTGGGAACTGGTGCCGGAATTCGAGGATTCCCTCTTCTTCCCGTTCCTGAATAGAGTGTACTTGACGTCCATTCAATGGTGAAGAACCTATCTCTTCCTCATCTTGTTCTGGGCATTTATATTCGCCAGTTAACTCTAGCGAACCTTTAATCGTCACATATTGATCGTTTTCTTGGATGGTTATATCTGGATCGAGCGAAATGGAGATAAGCTCTGCGACTTCCTGTCCTCTTTGAAACCAAACGGATTCTTCAAGGGAAAAACGCAGGCATGATTGATTTTCCGTGGACAAAGCGACTCCTCCTTTCATTTCAGACGCATAAAATCACTATGTCACTTACACTTTATGAATGAAAAAAAGGGTTTATGATTAAAATCCTATCTAAAGGAAACTTTAGCCAGCGTGGATATTCGATGAGGGTTCTATATGGTGTGGGAGTCTGGCTGGGATGGTGGCGGTGGCGGTTTACATATTTTCCAGTTTATAGAGTAAATCATCGTTTTTGTAGAGAAAACAATTAGTTTCATAGAGCAACTGGGCCAAAACGTAGAGCAAATCCAAAAAACGTAGAGTAGAGTAACCGACCCGTAAGTCCCCCAAATCACAAATTACCAACAACAGCAACCCCATCCCACACAAAAAACCCACACCTCCTTTCGAAAATGTGGGTTTTCTATCAATTGCTTATCCTTTAAGCCTTGAAAATGCTTTTTCAACAGCACTAATGGTTTTTTGGATGTCTTCGTCACTATGTTCAGTGGACAAGAACAAGCCTTCGAATTGAGATGGTGGCAAGAATACCCCTTCATTTGCCATTTCGCGATAATAGTTCGCAAAATAGTCAAGGTTTGAGGTTTTTGCTTTTTCATAATTGATGACATCTTCGTTTGTGAAAAAGAAGCCGATCATTGAGCCTGCACGGTTGAACGATACTGGGATGTCGTATTTTTCAGCTGCAGCTTTAATGCCCGCTTCAAGCATGTCACCTTTCGTCTTGAACTGCTCATATGTTTCAGGTGTCAATTGTGTCAATGTCTCGTATCCAGCCGTCATTGCTAGTGGGTTCCCAGACAATGTTCCTGCTTGATAAATTGACCCACTTGGAGCGATTTGTTCCATGATTTCACGCTTTCCACCAAATGCACCAACTGGAAGGCCGCCACCGATTACTTTTCCTAGGCAAGTTATATCCGGTGTCACACCGAAATGACCTTGCGCACAGTTATAACCTACGCGGAAGCCTGTCATGACTTCATCAAAAATCAATAAAGAACCATGTTCGCTTGTAACCTCACGCAAACCTTCTAAGAAACCTGGAAGCGGTGGAACTACGCCCATATTCCCTGCTACCGGCTCTACAATGACAGCAGCAATATCGTCGCCGTATTGTTCGAACGCGTAACGCACGCTCTCAAGATCGTTGTATGGTACCGTAATTGTATTTTTAGCAATACTCTCAGGAACTCCCGGGCTATCCGGTAAACCTAACGTAGCGACCCCAGAACCGGCTTTAATCAGCAAGGAATCTCCATGACCATGATAACAACCTTCAAATTTAAGGATTTTATTACGGCTTGTATAGCCACGTGCTAAACGAAGTGCACTCATCGTTGCTTCTGTACCAGAAGAAACCATGCGTACAACTTCGATGGAAGGCACACGTTCAATTACGAGCTCAGCCATTTTTGTTTCCATTTCAGTTGGTGCACCAAAGCTTGTGCCATTTTCAGCAACTTTTTTAAGCGCCTCAACCACACGGTCGTTAGAATGACCAAGAATTAGCGGTCCCCATGAAAGGACATAGTCGATATATTCATTGCCATCGATATCATAGATTTTTGAGCCTTTTCCTCTTTCCATAAAAATCGGGTCCATATTGACCGATTTAAACGCACGAACAGGGCTGTTAACGCCGCCAGGCATTAAGTTTTTTGCTTGTTCAAATGCTGCAATGGATTTTTCATATGATCGCATCAAGTACTCCCTCTTTTCAGGTTTTATTGTTTTTTCAGCCAACGAGCTGCATCTTTTGCATGGTAAGTGATGATTAAATCTGCACCGGCACGCTTCATTCCTGTTAGCATTTCCATAACCACTGCTTTTTCATCAATCCAATCGTTTTGTGCCGCAGCTTTCACCATGGAATATTCACCGCTCACATTGTAAATCACTACTGGAAGGTTATAATTGTTTTTCACATCACGAACGATATCAAGGTAAGGCATTCCTGGTTTCACAATCAGGAAGTCTGCTCCTTCCTTCACATCAGACTCTGCCTCGCGCATCGCTTCTAGGCGATTGGCTGGGTCCATTTGATACGTTTTCCGGTCACCAAATTGCGGTGTGCTATCAGCGGCATCACGGAACGGTCCGTAAAAGGCTGAAGCATATTTAACTGCATAAGACATCACAGGGATGTTTTCAAAACCTGCTTCATCCAATCCAGCGCGGATCGCTGCCACAAAACCGTCCATCATATTAGATGGAGCGATAATGTCTGCGCCAGCCTCAGCTTGACTCACAGCGGTTTTAACCAATAATTCTAGCGAAGAATCATTGTCAACATCGCCATTTTCAATTAAGCCACAATGACCATGGTCTGTGTATTCACAAAGACAAGTATCCGCAACCACAATCATTTCAGGGTAATGCTCTTTTATGTAGCGTGTAGCCACTTGGACAATCCCGTGATCATGATACGCTTCTGTTCCACAGGCATCTTTTTCATCTGGAATTCCAAACAGCAATACAGATTTAATTCCAAGACTAACGATTTCATCCATTTCCGTCTTTAAATTATCCATCGAAACCCGGAATACTCCAGGCATTGAACGAACTTCTTCACGCTTGTTTTCTCCTTCAAGGATAAACAGCGGATAAATTAAATCTTCAAGACGCAAAAAGTTTTCGCGTACTAATGAACGTAAAGAAGCACTAGTACGTAAACGACGGTGACGTGAGAACTCCAATTGACTCATATTCAAACTCTCCTATTCTTTTACGTGGTTTAAATAGTGAACGACACTCTTCATCATTTCCTCAACCGTATAAGTTGATGGACATGCATGTACAGGTAGTCCATATTCTTCGGCTTTCTTTTGCGAGATTGGGCCAATACAAGCAATAGTACAATCTTCTAGTTTCGATTCTAACTGATAGTCTTTGACTATGTTCATGAAATGATCAATCGTCGAAGGACTTGTAAACGTGAGAATTTCAAGCTTATCTTCAGCTAACATTTGCGCAAGCATGCTGCGACTATTTTCTGGCATATATGTTTCATAGATGATGATTTCATCCACGATTACACCTTGCTTTTTTAACGCAGAAGCAATATAGTCTCGTGCTAAATTCCCTTTTGGGATTAACACTCGCATTCCTTTTGAGACATGTGGAAGAAACTCTTTTACAAACCCTTCCGCTACATACTCTTGAGGGGTAAAACGAACGTGAAAGTTTTGCTGTTCCAGCGTTTCTCGCGTTTTCTCCCCAATGACAGCAATCCTCGGGAAATCTCCTCCCGCTTGATAGCGCGCTAGAAACGTTTCAACCGTGACATTACTTGTAAACACAATCCAATCATAGGTATGTAACTCTTTTAATACAGCATCTAACTCCGCAGATTCAGGAACAGGGCGAAAAGCAATCAGAGGGATCTCAACCGGAATCCCTCCAAGCTTTTTAACTAATTCTGAAAAAGATTTTGCCTGTTTTGCTCCTCTAGCTATTAATACATGCTTATTTTGTAGCGGAGGAGCCGAAATCATTCTGAGTCCAACTCCTGTTTCACTTCATCAATTAATTTTTTCGCACCTTGTTTTGTTAATTCAGCGGCCGCACGCTCACCCACTTCGATTGGGTCCGAACCTGTTGTCATTTCTTTGTAAATGACTTTTCCGTCTGGTGAACCAACAAGTGCCGTTAATTCGATTTCATTTTTACTATTCATCGTTGCATAGCCTGCAATCGGTACCTGGCAACCACCTTCCATTTTAGCAAGGAAAGCTCGTTCCGCATAAACAGTTGATGCCGTTTGTTGACAAGTGAACTT
The DNA here is from genome assembly GCF_023715205.1 of Mesobacillus maritimus. GTDB lineage: Bacteria > Bacillota > Bacilli > Bacillales > Cytobacillaceae > Mesobacillus_B > Mesobacillus_B maritimus_C. The sequence continues at coordinate 63,216 of NZ_JAMBNR010000013.1, read as the reverse complement.
TTCCAGCCATTCTAAAAGTTCTTTGTCATCTTCACGACATTCGATGGCTAACGCACCTTGGCCAACTGCTGGAACACAAAGATCTGGGTCAATAAATTCAGAAACCGTTTCCTGAGCCCAACCCATGCGCTTTAACCCTGATGCAGCAAGAATAATCGCATCATATTCACCAGATTTAAGCTTCTCCATCCGTGTATCAATGTTGCCGCGAATCCATTTAATTTCTAAATCGGGACGTTCGGAAAGAATCTGTGCACTTCGACGCAAACTGCTTGTTCCAACCACTGCACCACTAGGCAACTCGGATAGTGAAAGGTTTCCCTTTGAAATCAGTACATCACGTGCGTCTTCTCGTTCCGGAATTGAACCAATCATAAGACCTTCTGGAAGAACGGCAGGCATATCCTTCATGCTGTGAACCGCTATATCAATCCGCTTGTCGTACATTGCTTGTTCAATTTCTTTAACAAACAAGCCTTTCCCACCAACCTTTGAGAGGGTAACATCGAGGATTTTGTCGCCTTTGGTCACAATCTCTTCGACACGAAATTCAAATGGTGCTCCTAGTGCTTTTAACTGGTTGATAACCCAGTTGGTTTGCGTTAATGCTAGCTTACTACGTCTTGATCCTACTATGATTGTTCTCATGAAGAGCCTCCTTATTACTCATACCAGAAATGGAAAGATGATAATTGACCAAATAAAAAAAAGTTTATTAATACGATTAAAAACGAACCAATATTCCAAAGTGCGAGCGCCTTGCCTTGTTTTCCGAGGCCGACGCGCATATATAAATAGGTGCTAAATCCTGCTAATACGATGAATGAACCGATTACCTTTGAATCAAACCAGACAAAATCGTGAATTTTAATCCAAGCCCACTGTAAACCTAAAATCAGACTTAATAAAAGAAGTGGGACTCCAATGACATTTAAAACATACGACATTTTCTCTAGTCTCGTTAAATCCGTAATTCTCCACAATAACTTCCCCCATTTCTTTCGCTTCAATAGCTCATATTGCAAGATATAGAGCAATGAAAATACAAAAGAAATAGAGAAAGCCCCATATGATAAAATCGCCATCACGATATGAATTAGCAGCAACTCCGAAACTAGCTGGTCCGAAATAACATTGGACTCATTGTGTGGCGGAGCGAATGTATGTATCGCCATGATGATAAACCCAAGCATATTCGTAAAGAATACGATAAAATCGACCTTCATCAACCTATTTATAATCAGTGACAAACTGATTAGAACCCATGTATAAAAATAGAGCCCCTCAAATAAGGATAAGACAGGGAAACGCCCCGTTTCATACATATAACCAATTAGGAAAAGCGTTTGCAAAAGCCATACAAATGCAAGTAACCAGAAGGCAATTTGGTTTGCCTTCCGGTTACGGTTAAGGAAGTCAATAAAATATAAAAAGACACTTGCTGCATAAATGACAATGGTTAACTCATGCAAGCGGGTGATAAAAAGCTCAGACATGGCAAAACCTCACTTACGATTGAAAAGAAGCTCGAGGAACCTTCTGCACAACCGTCTGCTTCTCATCGACTGTTTTCAAACCCTTTTGTTCCGCCACCTGATTCTCGATATTAAAGATTTTCACAAAGAGATCAAGCGCTTCTTCTGAATCCTTCATTGAAGGAATTTCCTTCGCAAGTAGAATCGGATCTTTTAGAAACTGATTAATGATGCTCTTAGTATGCTTATTTAACACCTTGATATCACGCTCAGAAAGATGCGGCAGCTTACGTTCAATACTGCTCATCGTTTCTTTTTGGATGACAAGTGCTTTATCACGAAGTGCAGAGATTACAGGAACAACGCCAAGGGTATTCAGCCATTGTTTAAATAAAACAATTTCCTCTTCAATGTCTAACATAATTTTCTCAGCAGCTTTTTTCCGCTCTTGAAGGTTCGCCTCTACAATTCCTTCAAGGTCATCAATATCATATAGGAATGTATTTTCAAGATCTGCAATGGCAGGATCCAAGTCACGAGGCACGGCAATATCAACCATAAATAGTGGCTTTCCTTTTCGCAAGCTATTTACCGTTGACATCATATCTTTAGTGACAACAAAGTCCTTCGCACCAGTAGAACTAATCAAAATATCCGCTTCCACGAGCGCACATTGAAGTTCTTTCAATGTCTTTGCTTCACCAGCAAAGCGATTCGCTAAATCCTCAGCCTTCTGATACGTACGGTTAATCACTGTGACCTTTTCTGCACCGTTGGCATGAAGGTTTTGGATCGCAAGTTCACCCATTTTCCCTGCTCCAAGAATAAGAACATGTTTGTTGTCTAACGAACCAAAAATTTTCTTTGCCAATTCTACGGCTGCATAACTAATGGACACCGCATTCGCTCCGATGTCTGTTTCAGAATGACCACGTTTCGCAATCGTAATAGCTTGTTTAAACAGATGATTAAATACTGTCCCTGTGGTCTTTTCTTCTTGTCCGATAAAAAAGCTTGAACGCACTTGCCCAAGGATTTGAGTCTCCCCAAGGACCATGGAATCCAATCCACATGCGACTTTAAATAAATGTTCCACTGCTCCGTCTTGTTCATAAGCAAATAAGTATGGAGAGAACTCCGCTTGCTCAATCCCAAACCATTCAGCTAAAAACTCTTTTATATAATAACGACCTGTGTGAAGCTGATCGACTACAGCATAGATTTCTGTACGGTTACAGGTTGATATGATGATATTTTCTAGAATGCTCTTCTTGTTTTGAAGCGTCTGCATGGCATCCTTTAAATTATTCTCATCAAACGTTAACCTTTCCCTAATTTCAACAGGTGCTGTACGATAGTTTAGGCCAACGACCATGATATGCATTGTAACTCGACACCCCCAAACAAAAAATGACACCTTTATTTTTTCATCTAAATTTCATTATAACATCTAAGTAATTAATAAACTTTTAATAAATGTGAACATCCTTTGAAAACTGTCTAGCAAATCCTACCAGCTTAATTCACTGAAAAGCATTGCCAGAATAATGATGATTCTGGTTAAATAATAAGATGAACACGTTACAAAAAGTTCTAGTCCATATGTACCGTATCAAAATTTCGACATAAATTCAAGTAAGGCAAACCGAAGGCGGTGAATTATGAAAAATCAAAACATCATTCCAGGAATCATTTTAATTGGTTTTGGAATATATTATTATTTTCAACAAATCGACCTTGTACTTTTTGAGCAGTTTTTTTCATGGCCGACCTTAATGGCCATTGTTGGAATTGCCTTTTTGGTTCATGGTTATCGTGGGAAAGTTTTTGACTCCATCCTACCCGGTGTCATTCTTTTTGGTTTTGGTGTACATCTACATATTGTGAACCATCTTGAGGTCTGGCCTGACCACTTAGGAGCCTTTATTTTAATTATAGCTCTCGCGTTTCTTCTCCGTTACCAAAAAACAGGAGCAGGATTGTTTCACGGCATCCTCTTTCTTATCCTTGCCGCACTCTTGTTATTTTATGACCAAATTACCCTTTTTCTAGAAACAACGGAAAGCGGCGTAGCTGCCCTATGGAATTTCTGGCCAATTGCTCTCGTGCTCATCGGAATTTATTTATTGTTTTTTAAAAGGAAATAGAATTATAAAGACTTCTAAAACAAACAAAAAACCTGATGCACGTTAGCATCAGGTTTTTTGTTATATATAAAGTAATTTGAAGCTATAGATCCAACATTATTAGAAAAACGTCCAACCTATGAAATAGCTTGAAACACGTTAAAATCTACAAAAACTATCTTGTTATCTGTTCATATAAGCCTGAAGGATGTTCCATGCTTTATCTTTTCCTTCACCTGTTTCAGATGAGAATAGAATTAATTCATCTTCTGGATCAAACTCAAGCGTTTCTTTTGCGATTTTAATATGTTTTTGCCATTTCGATTTTGGAATTTTATCCGCTTTGGTCGCAACGATTATGACCGGAATTTCGTAATACTTCAGAAAATCATACATCATTTTATCATCCGCTGATGGTGGATGACGTAAATCAACAAGCTGAATCACAGCTTTCAATTGTTCCCTAGATGTGATGTACGTTTCAATCATCTTTCCCCATGCTTCACGCTCTTTTTTCGAAACCTTCGCATAACCATAACCAGGAACATCGACAAAATAGACCATTTCGTTAATTAAAAAGAAATTCAATGTTTGTGTTTTCCCTGGTTTCGAAGAGGTTCTCGCTAACGCTTTGCGATTGAGCATTTTATTGATGAAAGAAGACTTGCCGACGTTGGAACGGCCGGCAAGTGCAAACTCTGGTAAGTCTCCTTCAGGATATTGCTCTGGTCGAACTGCACTAATAATAATTTCTGCTGATGTTACTTTCATTGACGAACTCCTTCGGCAAGAGCATGTTTCAGAACTTCATCCACATGTGAGACAAGCACAAATTCCAGCTGGTCCCGAACACTTTCAGGAATATCATCAATATCCTTCTCATTGTCTTTCGGTAGAATTATTTTCGTTAAACCTGCTCTATGCGCACTTAATGTTTTTTCTTTTAAACCGCCGATTGGAAGGACCCGACCACGCAACGTGATTTCTCCTGTCATCCCTACTTCACGACGAATCGGTCTGCCAGATAGAGCTGAAACGAGCGCTGTTGCAATCGTAATCCCTGCGGATGGACCATCCTTAGGCGTTGCTCCTTCAGGAACATGAATATGAATATCCAACTTTTCATGGAAATCTTCATCAATGCCAAGTTCTTTCGTTTTTGAACGAACATAACTAAACGCAGCTTGCGCCGATTCTTTCATGACATCGCCTAATTTTCCGGTAAGCACCAATTTCCCTTTCCCTGGAGAAAGCGAAACCTCGATTTGCAACGTGTCGCCTCCGACCGTTGTATAGGCGAGACCAGTCGCTACCCCTACCTGGTCTTCTAGCTCTGCTTCTCCATAGCGGAATCGAGGCTTTCCAAGGAAATCCACGACATTCTTTTCACTAATTACAACCCGCTTTTTCTCTTCAGAAACAATGATGCGCGCCGTTTTACGGCAAATCGTAGCAAGTTGCCGTTCTAAGGAACGGACTCCCGCTTCACGCGTATAACGACGAATGATTTCCATTAAAGCCTCTTCACGGATCTGCAATTGTGCTTTTGATAAACCATGATCTTTCGCCTGTCTTGGCAATAAATGATCTTTGGCAATATGCACTTTCTCAATCTCGGTATAACCAGCAATCGTAATGATTTCCATTCGGTCAAGCAATGGACCAGGAACCGTACCTAGATTATTAGCCGTTGCGATGAACATTACATTCGATAAATCATAGGTTTCTTCAATATAATGATCGCTAAAATTGTGATTTTGTTCAGGATCCAATACCTCAAGCATTGCCGAAGAAGGATCACCTCGGAAATCGCTGGACATTTTATCGATTTCATCTAAAAGAAAGACAGGGTTGACTGTTCCTGCTTTTTTCATACCTTGAATAATTCGACCAGGCATTGCCCCTACATATGTCCGACGATGACCGCGAATTTCAGATTCATCCCGTACCCCACCAAGAGAAATACGGACAAAGTTGCGGTTTAACGATTTGGCAATGCTTTTCGCCAAACTCGTTTTCCCCACCCCTGGAGGTCCTGCTAAGCATAGGATTGGTCCTCTTAGAGAATTCGTTAGCTTTTGAACCGCTAAATATTCTAGGACACGTTCTTTTACTTTTTCTAAGCCGTAATGTTCCTCGTTTAAAATATCTTCTGCTTTTTTAATATTTAAATCATCATCTGTCGCGTTAGACCACGGTAAAGCAACGAGCCAATCAATGTAGTTGCGGATAACGGCGCTTTCTGCTGAAGTTGCTGGTACTTTCTCATAGCGATCAAGCTCTTTCATCGCTGTTTCTTTTACATGATCCGGCATGCCAGCTTTTTCAATTTTCTCAGTTAACTCCGCTATTTCTCCTGTTTTGCCTTCTTTGTCACCAAGTTCTTTTTGAATGGCTTTCATTTGTTCGCGAAGATAATATTCTTTCTGCGTTCTTTCCATGGAACGTTTTACGCGTTGACCGATTTTCTTTTCGAGATTTAGTACTTCTTTCTCGTTATGAATAATTTCGATCACACGGTTCATACGCTCTTTTTCATCTAGGATTTCCAAGATCTCCTGCTTCTCCTTGAGTTTCAGAGGCAAGTGTGAAGAGATAATGTCAGCCATTCTCCCTGGTTCTTCAATATCCGTTACAGATGAATAGGTTTCAGCTGAAATTTTCTTAGACATTTTTATGTACTGTTCAAAATACTCGAGCATCGTTCTCATTAATGCTTCATCTTCAACATCTTTTGTATCGCGATCCTCGTATGTTTTCAATGTAGCAGAAAAGGAATCTTCCTCATCAATGAACTCAATGATTTCTGCACGTTTTAAACCTTCCACAAGAACACGAATTGTTCCATTTGGAAGTTTCAACATTTGCTTGACCTTTGTCAGAGTTCCCATTTTATATAGGTCTTCTTCCGTCGGTTCGTCAATCGAGACATCTTTCTGCGTGGTCAGAAAAATCAAATGATCTTCTACCATCGCTTTTTCTAAAGCCTGAACAGATTTATCACGACCAACATCGAGATGTAAGACCATTGTCGGATAAACCAAAAGGCCCCGAAGCGGTAGTAATGGGACGGTAATACTTTCCCCCATGTTAAGCACCTCCACATGTATCCTTAGTACATGGATTCTTTGTTCAATTTTATCTTATTTGCCTTCGAGTGTCTAATGACAAGAGTTTGAAGACTTTTCCCAATGTTTATTGTCCTTTACTAGTATCCGATATCCCTGTTAAAAATATGTCAGAGTTTCGTCTTTTATCTCAGCCGTTTTGACTTCTTATTGTTTAAAAGACCGGATGGTAATCTTCAATAAATCAGAGGGAGTATGATTTTATCACCAATTTGTGATTAAGACATTCTTTTTGCTTCGAGAGGGGGATCCTTTATATGATGTCTTTTCTGCTGGGCACTTTGCTCTCCTCTGTTTTTGGAAAGCTAGATAAGATACCTCTTGCGTTACCTTTTTTCCTGTCCTCCTCGTATTTTGGGATGCTAGCTCACGCTTTTTTTCGTTTCCTACCAACACACTTTTCATGCCCCACGAACCCTAAAAACACCCTTTGTCGCAAACCAACGTTTATTTGTTCTCCGCGAAACTTTCATGTAACACCTTTTCTACTAGCCAACGCTTTTGGGTGCTCCATGAAATTTTCATGCGACACTTTTTCTTCTTCCATCCATCATCCCGCGCTCCATGAACCCTTCATGCGACACTTTTTCCTCTTCCATCACTCTTTTCGCGTTCCATGAAATTTTCATGCGACACCTTTTCCTCTTCCATACTCTTTTCGCGCTCCATGAACCCTTCATGCGGCACTTTTTCCTCTTCCATCCATCATCCCGCGTTCCATGAACCCTTCATACTACACTTTTTCTTCTTCCATCCATCATCCCGCGCTCCTTGACTACCCCTTCCCCAATCTTCTATCCCCTAATCCTAGCAACACACACATAAAAAAGTTCCGACCTCAATCAACGAGTCGGAACTTAGAAACCTTATTAAACACTTTCTTTTTTATCTTCTAATTCAGACGCTGCCGATAACATTTTATTTCGATGTTCTAATTCTGCAGAGGCTAGGATTTCCTCTTTATTGGAAGGCTCTCGAACGAGTGCTAAATCGAAGACTTCAGATAGATGCGAAACTGGGATAATCTCAATATCCTTGATTTCGTTTAGAATAGATTGGACATTGTCTTTTGGAATGATGACACGTTTAGCGCCAGCTTTTTTCGCAGCTTCGACCTTTGGATAAACGCCACCGATTGGTTTTACATTGCCGTGAATACTAATTTCACCAGTCATTGCGACAGTATGATCGGTTGGAATTTCATAGATGGCTGAGTAAATACCAGTCGCCATTGCAATTCCGGCAGACGGTCCGTCAATCGGTACGCCACCTGGGAAGTTAACATGAATGTCATACTCATCAGCTGGGACACCCATTGAACGCAGCACCGTAATGACGTTTTCAATCGATCCCCTTGCCATACTTTTCCGTCTGATGGATTTCCCTTGACCACCGATGCTTTCTTCCTCGACGATGCCAGTTATATTGATGCTACCTTTTTCTTTTGCCTTAATAACGGTAACTTCAATTTCCAGCAATGCTCCTGTATTCGGCCCATGAACGGCTAGTCCATTCACTAGACCCACCGTAGCCTTTTCATTAATTTTCCGTTCCATTCTTGGAGTCAGCTGACTGGAATGCACTACCCACTCAACTTCTTCTTCCTTGATATAATCACGGTCTTCTGTGATGGCTAAACCAGCGGCAATTTGAACCATATTCACTGCTTCACGACCGTTTCGACAATAGGAAGCCAATACCTGTATAGCTTCATCGCTGATGTTTAAATTCACCTTCTCAGCCGCATTTCTTGCCACTTCCGAAATTTCTTCTTGTGTTAACTCTCTAAAGAAAACCTCCATACAACGCGAGCGAATCGCAGGCGGTATTTCACTCGGGGTTCTTGTAGTTGCCCCGACCAAACGGAAATCCGCTGGCAAACCATTTTTAAAAATATCATGGATATGCGTAGGGATTTGAGTGTTTTCTTCATTATAATAAGCACTTTCAAGAAATACTTTTCGATCCTCGAGAACTTTTAACAATTTGTTCATTTGGATATGATGAAGCTCACCAATTTCATCAATAAAAAGAACGCCACCATGAGCATTTGTAACCGCCCCCTGTTTTGGCTGTGGAATCCCCGCTTGGCCCATTGCTCCAGCACCTTGATAAATCGGGTCATGGACTGAACCAATCAATGGGTCTGCGATTCCCCGTTCATCAAAGCGAGCTGTCGTGGCATCCAGCTCAACAAAAACAGAAGAAGATTTAAATGGGGATTTCTGATTCTTTTTCGCTTCTTCTAGGACAAGCCGTGCTGCGGCTGTTTTCCCTACTCCCGGAGGACCGTAAATAATCACATGCTGCGGATTTGGACCACAAAGTGCCGCCTTTAAGGCTTTAATCCCGTCTTCTTGCCCCACAATATCTTCAAAACTAGTCGGTCTTACCTTTTCAGCTAGTGGTTCACTAAGAGAGATGGATCGCATCTTTCGCAATTGTTCCATTTCCTTTTTCGATTCACGATCTATTGACACTTTTTGTGTTCGTTGGTTTTTTAGTAAGTTCCAGAAATACAGCCCTATGATGATTCCAAAGAAAAGCTGTACGAATATTGCAATCCCCGTCCAACTCAAAACAGATTCCCTCCTGACTTAATGCTAATGCTTTCCCTTAGTATCTCCTGCAATGAGTTGGAATAAACAAGAATTCATGTCAAAAATAACATCCCCTCAGAAAATATCTAGTCAAAAAAATTTTCATAAAAAGCAAAAAACCTGACATCTAAAATGTCAGGTTTCTTGTTCATTATGCTGAATTGCGTTCTCCATTATCAACAGATCCATCTTCTAGCACAAGTTGTGGTGGGCTCACTTGTAGGACTGTATCCTTTGTAATAATACACTTAACAATGTCTTCTCTTGAAGGAAGATCGAACATTACATCTAACATAATGCCTTCAATAATGGAACGAAGTCCACGAGCACCTGTTTTACGCTCAATCGCTAATTTGGCAATTTCAACAAGAGCGTCATCTTCAAATTCAAGCTCAACATCATCGAGCTCAAGCATCTTCTGATATTGCTTCACTAGCGCATTCTTTGGCTTCGTTAAAATTTCTACCAGTGCATCTTCATCTAACTGATTTAAGCTCGCAGTAACAGGTAGACGACCGATAAATTCTGGGATTAGTCCAAAACGTAATAAGTCTTCAGGAAGAACCTTAACAAGAAGGTCTTTATCCTCGATATCTTCTTTCTTCTGATCGGAGCCAAAGCCAATGACTTTTTGACCTAGACGGCGCTTGATAATCTGTTCGATTCCATCAAACGCACCACCGCAGATAAACAAGATATTGCCGGTATCGATTTGGATAAATTCTTGATGAGGGTGCTTACGACCACCTTGTGGAGGAACGCTTGCTACTGTACCTTCAAGAATCTTCAACAATGCTTGCTGAACACCTTCACCGGAAACATCACGAGTAATCGATGGATTCTCGGACTTTCTAGCAATTTTGTCGATTTCATCAATGTAGATAATCCCTTTTTCTGCTTTTTCTACATCGTAATCAGCGGCTTGGATTAATTTAAGAAGAATGTTTTCAACATCTTCCCCTACGTATCCTGCTTCTGTTAACGACGTTGCATCAGCAATCGCAAATGGAACATTCAAGATTCGCGCTAACGTTTGAGCAAGAAGCGTTTTCCCACTACCAGTTGGCCCAATCATGACGATATTACTTTTAGCTAGTTCGACATCATCAATTTTACTGTTCGAATTGATTCGCTTGTAATGGTTATAGACCGCAACAGAAAGATTTTTCTTTGCTTGGTCTTGCCCGATTACATATTCGTCTAAAATTTCACGAATTTCACGTGGCTTTGGTACATCTTTAAACTCAACTTCTTCTTCAGTGCCTAATTCTTCTTCGACGATTTCAGTACATAGCTCGATACACTCATCACATATATATACACCTGGTCCTGCAACGAGTTTACGGACTTGATCCTGAGTCTTGCCGCAGAAAGAACATTTCAACTGCCCTTTTTCATCATTAAATTTGAACAAAATTTTTCACCCCTTAGAAACTTCTGAACCATATATCAAGTAGCGGATCATAAGCGAACGTGCAATTTGGCCATTAATAAAAACGATTTATTACGATTATGTACTGCATTGTATCACACTTTTCCAAAATACAGGAAATAATAATACTTAGCGTGGAAAGATTGTGAAAAAACTGATCCGCAAAAATAATATGTACTCAACTAAGCTTAACCAAAATTGAGCCGATTCAACCAGCTGTTCGCTAATTACCATGAAATTTCAGAATCAGACCTCCGCTAGTCCTCCATGGCTATGGCTATGTAAAATCCCTCATGATGGTACAAAACAAGGCACGAATATTTCGCGCCTTGTTTCTATTCTAGTTATTTCTATTATGCAACAGTTTTACTGTTTTCCACAAGGAATTCGACTGCTTTTTTTACTTTTAGATCACCTTTAATTGCATCAAGGTTTCCACCAAGAGCAGCTTTAATTTGATCTACAGTCATATTATATGCAGAAGACATGTTTTCTAGTTCTGCATTTACATCTTCTTCTGTTACTTCGATGTTTTCAGCTTGAGCAATTGCTTCTAGAGTTAAGTTCACACGTACACGCTTCCCAGCATCTTCTTGCATTTGCGCACGAAGAGCAGCTTCATCTTGTCCAGAGAACTGGAAGTAAAGCTCAAGGTTCATCCCTTGCATTTGAAGACGTTGTTCGAACTCGCTAACCATACGGTCAACTTCGCTTTCAACCATTACTTCAGGGATATCGATTTCAGCGTTTTCTGCTGCTTTTTCAACAAGAGTGTCTTGTACATGGTGCTCTTTTTGATGTTCTTTATCATGCTTCAAACGATTTTTTGTTTTTTCTTTCAACGCTTCAAGAGTTTCAACTTCTTCGTCAACGTCTTTTGCGAACTCATCGTCAAGCTCAGGAAGTTCTTTGCCTTTTACTTCATGAACTTTCACTTTGAATACTGCAGGCTTACCAGCAAGTTCAGCTGCATGGTATTCTTCAGGGAATGTTACTTCAACGTCTTTTTCTTCTCCAGCTTTTACACCTACAAGTTTTTCTTCAAAACCTGGGATGAAGCTTCCAGAACCTAGTTCTAGAGAGTGGTTTTCAGCTTGTCCACCTTCGAAAGCTACGCCATCAACGAAACCTTCAAAGTCGATCACAACTGTATCACCATTTTCTGCTGCAGTGTCTTCTTTTACAACTAGTTCAGCATGACGCTCTTGAAGAGTTTTTAATTCTGCTTCTACTTCTTCGTCTGTAACTTCAGTATCAAACGCTTCTACTTCAAGGCCTTTGTACTCGCCAAGCTTCACTTCAGGCTTAACTGTTACAGTTGCCTTGAAGACTAGGCTCTTACCTTTTTCGATTTGTTCAACATCGATTTCAGGACGATCAACTGGCTCGATTCCAGTTTCATCAATTGCGTTTGAGTATGCTTCTGGAAGAAGAATATCAATAGCATCTTGATAAAGTGATTCTACACCAAAACGCTTTTCAAACATTTGGCGAGGCATTTTTCCTTTACGGAAACCAGGTACACTGATTGTTTTAACAACTTTTTTAAATGCAGCGTCTAAACCTTCGTTAAACTTGTCTGCATCAACTTCGAATGTTAGAACCCCTTGGTTCCCTTCTTGTTTTTCCCATTTTGCTGACATACATTTCCCTCCAACAAATCTATTATCATGACCATTACGGCGATGAATATCTCTTGAACATACAAGCAAATATTCCAGTTTAAATGTAAAATAGATTAATTTTTACATAATACAACCACTACATTATAACACAGGATTCTTTCGTTTCAACAGCCTACTAAATGATAGGCGAAGAAATTTCTTCTATCTTTTTGATAAAATCAACTGCTTCGACAGTTTTCTCAACAGACGTATCGTATTTTTCGACATAAACCGCTATTTCTTCATCCACACCCATATAATTTCTTGCTAGATAATGATAGGCCGCTGCCAATGCTTTCGCATCATCAGGTTTAGGATCAAACGGATAAAGCAGAAAGAAATTACGTTCAATTAAGCTGCGAATATTTTCATACAATACAGGGTCATCATGTTCAAGCTCAACCTCAATGAAGATAAGGATTTCTCGCAACATTTCGATTTCGTATAACTCCGGTAATGTTTCCGGAATAAAGCTAGCTTTCATTCCGAGCTTTTCTACTTCGACTTCCTTGTCGTATTCTTGCTCTCTGAGAATATTCAGCAGCATCGACTTTTGAAAAGGATGGCCTTCCTCAGACTGTAAATACAGTTTAATTTCATGTATGTATGGGCGAATATTTTCCTTTGCAAGTCTGTTCGCAATAAGCATTTGATCGTTTGGGTCTAGATAAGAAAATAAATCTAACCGCTCCCTAGAATTTACTTCAGCTTCAAAGTCCTCAGTGTCTTCGGGGTCTGTCTTGCTGTCTGCCATTTTACGGCTAAGGTGCAGCATCTTCGACAAATGTTCGAACTTCTCTTTAGGCACTTCTCGCTCCTCAAACAATGCCTCAATGGTCGTGATGACTTGGTCGTATTCATTCATTTGTATCATCATCATAATATAGAGGTCCATTACCTGAAAATAATCGCCAATTCCTTCCTTTAACATCTCTGCAGCCAATTTCTTTGCCTCTAGGGGATGACCTGATTCAAAGTAGGCTAGGACAAGGCCGGTGTAAACCTCACTATTCTGCTCTTCTAAACTCCGTGCTTGTTCAAGATGTTCAATGGCTTGGCGATACTTTTTTTCTTGAAGGTACATAAGTCCTTTTTCTAGCAAGCGTCTCTCAAGGCCCGGAAACAACACGATATTATCCTTTTTAGAATCTGGTTTCTTCATGCCTTTACCGCCTTAATAAAAAATAAAATTTTAACCAAAAGCTCCAGCTTCGTCACCTTGCCCCTCGAGTCGCTTCGGTCTGTCAGTTGAAGTCAAAGAACGACTTCATCTGCCAGCCCTCCAGCGCTTGTCGGGGCTGAACAGTCGCCTCCGCTTTTCCTATAGTGGTTAGTTTAGCATGGATGAGCTGGAAAACAAAAGATTCACAGCCATTATAGCCGTGAATCTTGTTTTAAATAAGTGAATCTTCGTATCTTTTAATCTGATCATCCATCTGTAAAGTTAACTCAATTTCGTCCCAGCCGTTAATAAGCATTTTTTGCCAATAAGCAGAAAGCGGGAACTCTGCTTGGAAGCCTTCAGCGTCTTTAATGGTTTTGTCTTCTACAGAAACGGTTAATTCATAAGAAGCACTCTTCGCTTTTTCAAGTAAATAGTGAACTTCTTCCTCTTTAAGCACAACTGGAAGCATTCCATTTTTCAAGCAGTTTTGGTGAAAAATATCTGCAAACGAAGGAGCAATCACTACTTGGATTCCGTAATCTTGTAATGCCCACGGTGCATGTTCTCGTGATGAACCACAGCCGAAGTTATCATTTGCAACCAAAATACTTGCTCCTTGGTTTTCTGGGCGGTTCAATTCAAATTCAGGATTTGGTGTTCCGTCCGCTAAAAAACGCCAGTCGTAAAAGAGATATTGACCAAACCCAGTCTTTTCTGTTCGCTTTAAAAATTGCTTTGGAATAATTTGATCAGTATCAACATTTACCCGATTCATTCCAGCTACTTTTCCACGTAATGTTGTTAGCCCTGCCATCTCATTTCTCCTTTCCCTATGCTGTTCGCTTATTAGTGAACGGCTTCAGCACTCTCCATTTTTCGTACATCTACAAAATAGCCATTTACAGCTGCAGCTGCAGCCATCGCTGGGCTAACGAGATGCGTTCTTGATCCAGCACCTTGACGCCCTTCGAAGTTACGGTTCGATGTAGAAGCACAATGCTCTCCTGCTGGGACAATGTCCGCATTCATACTTAGACACATACTACAGCCGGATTCACGCCATTCAAAACCTGCTTCAAGGAAAATTTTATCAAGTCCTTCAGCTTCAGCTAAAACTTTAACATTCTGTGATCCAGGAACGACAATCGCTTGTACGCCTGGAGCAACTTTTCGTCCTTTTGCGATTTCCGCTGCCATGCGCAAATCCTCTAGACGAGAGTTTGTACAGGAGCCAATGAAGACCTTTTGAATTTTGATATCACTAATTTGCTGTCCTTCTTTAAAGTCCATGTAAGCCAAAGCACTTTCAACTGAACGTCTTTCATTCTCATTTGCACATTCGTTTAAGAAAGGAACTCTACCTGTAACAGGAGCCGTTTGGGAAGGATTGGTTCCCCAGCTGACCATTGGAGCAATTTCACTTGCATCAATATAAATTTCTTTGTCATAAGTCGCATCTTCATCAGAAGCAAGCGCTAGCCATTTTTCAGCAGTTTCCTCAAACTCTTGACCACTTGGAACATACTTACGACCGCGTAAATATTCAATTGTTGTTTCATCTGGAGACACAAGACCTGCACGCGCCCCGCCTTCAATTGACATATTACACACCGTCATCCGTTCTTCCATGGTCATATCGCGAATCACTTCACCACAATATTCAATAATATGACCTGTTCCAAAATTCACACCATGCTTGGATAGCACATATAGAATGACATCTTTCGCCAGTACACCCGTTCCAAGCTTGCCGTCAACTTGAACCTTCAAAGTCTTTGGCTTGGATTGCCAAAGTGTTTGGGTCGCAAGTGTATGTTCAACCTCACTCGTTCCGATCCCAAACGCTATAGAACCAAATGCACCATGTGTAGACGTATGACTGTCTCCACAAACAATCGTCATACCTGGTTGAGTTAACCCAAGTTCTGGTCCAATGACATGGACGATTCCCTGTTCAGGACTGTTAATATCGGCTAACGTAATGCCGAACTCCTTACAGTTTTGTCTCAATGTTTCCATTTGGTTATTCGCAACAGGGTCGGTAATGTTGAATCGGTTAACAGTTGGTACATTATGATCCACTGTTGCAAATGTCCGATCAGGCCTTCTAACTTTTCGATTTTTCATTCTCAAACCTGAAAAAGCCTGGGGTGAGGTTACTTCATGGACTAAATGTAAATCAATGTAGAGAAGGTCCGGTTTCCCCTCTTCGCGATGGACGATATGTTGATCCCAAAGTTTATCAATAATGGTTTTTCCCATTTTTTCACCCTCCCTTTCTAGGCATATAAATTCATAATATTTAAGATTGCTTGATTATCTAAAATTGTTGCGGTTATTTCTTCAATCATTTCACGAGTTCCAACCGTCGCTTGATCTTTCCCTGCAATATCGCCCGTTTTTAAACCAGATTCTAAGACTTGCTTTACGGCGTTCTCAACTGCATCTGCTTCTTCATCTAAACCAAATGAAGTTCTAAGCATCATCGCTGCCGATAAGATCATCGCTACTGGATTGGCAATGTTTTTCCCTTCAATATCAGGAGCTGAACCATGAATCGGCTCGTATAGATTTGGACCTTCCACCGAAATACTTGCAGAAGGCAGCATTCCTAATGATCCTGTTAGTACTGATGCTTCGTCACTTAAAATATCGCCAAACATATTTTCCGTCACAAGGACATCAAATTGTTTCGGATTTTTAATCAACTGCATTGCAGCATTGTCGACAAGCATATGCTCAAGTTTTACCTCTGGGAAATCCTTAGCAACTTCCTCAGCTGTTTCACGCCACACACGACTAGATTCAAGCACATTTGCTTTATCCACAGATGTAACTTTCTTGCTACGCTTCTCCGCTAATTCGAAAGCTAAACGAATGATCCGTTCGATCTCTGATTTTTTATAAAATAAGGTATCGACAACAGCGTCTTCACCATCTGTAACTCTACGCTCACTTGGTTTTCCAAAATAAAGTCCACCTGTAAGCTCTCTGACTACCAACATATCAGCGCCTTCAATAACTTCAGGTCTAAGCGGTGAATTCTGTGCTGTTGAAGGATAATAACTGACTGGTCTTAAGTTCGCATAGAGGTTCAACTCTTTCCGAATCCGAAGCAGCCCTTTCTCGGGACGAAGGTGCCCAGGAAGTGTTTCCCACTTCGGACCGCCTACCGCTCCAAGGAGCACAGCATCGCTCTTTTTGCACATTTCAATGGTTTCTTCAGGAAGCGGTGTTCCGAGTGCATCAATCGCTCCCCCACCAATGCTTCCATAAGTGAAAGTAAATTGATGTCCGAAACGCTCTCCAATCGCTTGAAGAACACTTACTGCTCCTCGGGATACCTCCTTCCCAATGCCATCTCCAGGCAATACTGCGATCGTCTTTTCCATGAGTTTCCCCTCCATTATTATTAAAAACTGTTTTCGTAAACTTTGTTAGTAAAATCACAATCCTAATTTTAACCTGCAAGCTATTTTTATCATTTTATATATGTGGCTCTTTTCTATAGAAGATTAATAACCTTTTTTAACATTGGCTGTGTTAAACGTGGTTGTTGATTTCTGCTCCAACCAACTTGCTTGGAATCAACATGTATCGTTAACACAGCCTTTAATCTAAAAATCCACTATTCTTCTAAGAAAAGAGCACCGTAAAAAATTTACCCGTTCACAACTGGTTCAGCCGCATTTTCCCTCATATAAAGAACACGGTTGACAGCATTTAAATAGGCTTTTGCCGAAGCTTCGAGAACGTCTTGGGCAAGCCCACGACCTGTTGTTTCTTTGCCTGCATATTTCATTTTCACATAAACCTGAGCAAGGGCATCACGTCCTGCTCCGACCGATTGAATTCGATAATCCAATAGATCAATATGTTCATCCATACATTTTTCTAATGTGTTGTATAAAGCTTCAATACTACCCGCTCCAGTAGCGGCTTCTTGAATCTCTTCATTATTTTCACCCGATAGAATCACTGTTGCAGTTGGAACTTGATTGGTTCCATATTGAACTTGGATTGACTTTAAATGATAGAAACTATCGTCATTTGAAAGTTTCTCTTCAAGGACAATCGCAACCAAGTCATCATCTGTCATTTCTTTTTTACGATCTGCCATGTCTTTAAATACAGCAAACAACGGTTTAATATCTTCTTCAGGTATAGAAAGACCTAGTTCTTGTAGACGATTACGGAATGCGTGACGACCAGAGTGCTTTCCAAGAACTAAAGAATTATTTTGAACCCCTACTAATTCAGGTGAGATGATTTCATAAGTCGTCTTTTCTTTTAACACGCCATCTTGGTGAATACCAGATTCATGTGCGAACGCATTACGTCCAACCACCGCTTTGTTTGGCGGTACTGGCATCCCAGTCAATTTGGAAATAAGACTTGAAGAACGACTAATTTCTTGTAGGTTCAATCTCGTTTCTAAATTATAGTGATCTTTACGGATGTGAAGCGCCACCGCTAATTCTTCTAGTGAAGTATTCCCTGCACGCTCGCCAATTCCGTTAATTGTTCCTTCCACTTGTTTTGCACCATGACGAACGGCTGCAAGTGAGTTTGAAACTGCAAGCCCTAAATCGTCATGACAATGCGTCGATAATTCAACTTTTCCAATAGAAGGAACATGTTCAAACAAGTAATCAAAGATCGCACCATACTCTTCAGGAGTTGTATAACCAACTGTATCCGGGATGTTGATCACGCGCGCTCCAGCTTTGATCACTTCTTCAATAATTTCTGCTAAAAATGGTAGCTCTGTACGCGTTGCATCTTCAGCAGACCATTGCACAACCGAGAACTTGGAAGCTGCATACTTAACAGTTTGGACTGCCGTTTCTACAACCTGTTCTTTCGTTTGCTTTAGCTTAAACTCACGGTGAATTGGTGAAGTCGCAATAAACGTATGCAATCTTGGCTCAGCGCCGTCCTTTAACGCTTCCCATGCCGCATCAATATCAGAAATTACCGCTCGAGCAAGCCCTGTTACAGAAGCACCTTTAATGGTTTTGGCAATTTCTTTAACCGAAGCTAGGTCTCCAGGAGAAGCAGCTGGAAAGCCTGCTTCAATAATGTCAACATTTAATCTTTCCAGCTGTTTAGCTATCTCTAACTTTTCAGATTTATTCAGATTAACACCAGCCGACTGTTCCCCGTCTCTTAGCGTCGTGTCAAAAATCTTAACCTTTTGCAACTGCTGCCACTTCCTTCTTTTTACCTTGATTTACAAACGGCATCATCGCTCTTAGCTCACGACCAACCACTTCGATTGGATGCTGCTTTTCTCTTTCATTGATTGCATTGAATTCTGGACGATTTGCTTGGTTTTCAAGGATCCATCCTTTTGCAAAACGGCCTTCTTGGATATCTTTTAACACTTCTTTCATTTCCGCTTTAGTCGCTTCAGTTACGACACGCGGTCCGCTGACAAAATCTCCCCACTGTGCAGTGTCAGAGATGGAATAACGCATGTTTTCAAGTCCACCTTCGTACATTAGGTCAACAATCAATTTCAATTCATGTAGACACTCAAAGTATGCAAGTTCTGGCTGATAACCAGCTTCTGTTAACGTTTCAAAACCTGCTTTTACTAGAGCTGAAACCCCTCCACAAAGAACGGCTTGCTCTCCGAAAAGATCTGTTTCAGTTTCTTCTTTGAAAGTTGTTTCAAGTGCACCAGCACGTAGCGCTCCAATTCCATATGCGTAAGAAAGAGCTAATTCTTTTGCTTCTCCAGTTACATCTTGATAGATAGCGAATAGAGCAGGTACGCCAGCGCCTTCAGTGTAAACTCTTCTTACTAGGTGTCCAGGACCTTTAGGTGCTACAAGTAAAACGTCACATTCTTTCGGTGCAACGATTTGGTTGAAATGAATGTTGAAGCCGTGAGCGAACATTAGAGCTTGATTCGTTAGATTTGGTTCAATTTCACTTTTGTAAACCGCTGTTTGAAGTTCATCTGGAAGTAGGACCATCACTACATCTGCTTGAGCTGTTGCTTCAGCTACAGAGTATACTTGGAAACCATCTTCAACTGCTTGATCCCAAGAACGTCCTTTACGTAAACCAATGATTACTTCAACACCGCTATCGCGAAGGTTTTGAGAATGAGCATGACCTTGAGATCCGTATCCGATAACTGCTACTTTCTTTCCTTGTAAATACTGTGGGTTTGCGTCTCCGTTATAGTACATTTTTGCCATTTAAAATCTCTCCCTTTATTTTTATCGTTTAGTTTTATATTTATAGTTTGATAGCTATTGCTTATACAATTGAAAAATTAGTTTGTTGTTTTGAACGTTGGCTGCTTCTAGGGAAAGCCGTTGTTCCTGTTCGCGCTAATTCTTTGATGCCGTATGGCTTAATTAACTCAATAAACGCTTCTAGCTTCTCGGATTCTCCAGTAATCTGGATGATTAAGCTTTCCTTCCCAACATCAATGACAGATGCACGGAACGGTTCGATCAGTGCGTAAATTTCACTGCGGTTTTGCGGTGTTGATTGAACCTTGATTAACGCAAGTTCTCGAGACACAACCGCTTGATCGCTAATATCTGCTACTTTTAACACATCGATTTGTTTGTTTAATTGTTTCGTAATTTGCTCGATGATCCTGTCATTGTCTACATTGACAACACAAGTGATTCGAGATACTCCTTCTTGTTCCGTATGCCCGACCGAAATGCTTTCAATATTATAATTCCGCTTGGAAAATAAGTTGGTAATACGGTTAAGGACACCCGGTCGATTGAGTACGGTTAGAGTAATGATTCGTCTCATTTTTTCACCCCTACCATTTCGTGTAGCCCTTTTCCAGGAGCAATCATTGGATAAACGTTTTCGCCTTCTGCCACTCTAAAATCTAGCAGGACAGGTTCGTTATTATTCATCACTTCTTTTAAAATGGTTTCTGCTTCTTGTTCGGAAGTGATTTCATATCCCTTAATTCCATATGCATCTGCTAGTTTTACAAAAGATGGCTGAGACGGAATTTTACTATGAGAATATCTTTCTTGATAGAAAATTTCTTGCCACTGTCGAACCATTCCTAACGAGCGATTATTGTAGATAGCGATTTTGATCGGTAAATTCATCTCGCGAATGACCGCTAGTTCTTGAGTAGACATTTGGAAACCTGCATCTCCAAGGATTGCCACAACTGTTGCGGATCGATCCGCAAGCTGAGCGCCAATCGCAGCTGGAAGTCCAAATCCCATGGTACCAAGCCCACCTGATGTCACCCAACGGTCCGGATTCTTGAATTGATAATACTGCGCCGCCCACATTTGATGCTGACCTACATCAGTAACCACAATTCCTTCACCGTTTGTTTCTTCGAACAGCATTTCAGTAACCCGCTGTGGCTTTAGCGGTGCATTTGAATTTTCATACCAATAAGGATTTTCTTTTTGCCAGCTTTCTAACGTTTGAATCCATTCACTATTCTCAGGCGGTTTGCCTTCTTGTTTGACCAACATGCTGAGCGCTACTTTTGCATCGCCTACGACTGGAATCTCAGTTGGTACATTTTTGCCAATCTCAGCTGGATCGATATCGATATGAGCAACCGTTGCTTTTGGAGCAAAGTGCTTCAAGTTTCCTGTTAACCGGTCATCGAATCGAGCTCCAATGTTGATAAGCAAATCACATTCAGACAATGCCATATTTGCTGTATAACAACCGTGCATACCAGCTAAACCGAAGAATAACGGATGGTCGGCTGGGAAACCACCTAAACCGAGAAGAGTATGAACAACTGGAATTTGTTGTTGTTCAACATACTCACGCAATAACTCAGATGCTTTCGAGAAAAGTATTCCCGCACCCGCTAGAATCACTGGACGTTTTGCACTACTTACCGCTTCTGTTAACTTGCGAATTTGCAAGTAGTTTGGCTCAATCGTTGGCTGGTAACCAGGTAAAGAGATTTCCTCTTCTGCAGGTGGTTCAATCATTCCTGATGCAATATCTTTTGGAAAGTCGATGAGAACTGGACCTGGACGACCTGTTGTTGCAATATGGAAAGCTTCTTTGATGAGTCTTGGAATATCCTCAATATTGCGAACTTGCAGATTATACTTTGTGATTGGGGTTGTAATCCCTAAAATATCTGCTTCTTGGAAAGCATCCGTTCCAATTACTCCAGTCGCAACTTGCCCGGTAAAGACAACCAATGGCAAGGAGTCCATCATTGCATCCGCTAATCCTGTTACAATATTTGTTGCTCCTGGTCCTGAAGTTGCAATCACTACTCCGGCTTTCCCACTGATTCTTGCATACCCTTCAGCTGCATGAATTCCACCTTGTTCATGGCGAGGAAGAACATGGAGGATATCGCAATCGTAAATTTTATCGTAAATCGGTAGGACAGCTCCTCCTGGGTATCCAAAAATGACTTCTACTTCTTCCTTTTTTAAAGCTTCCAGCAAAAGATCCGCGCCAGTAACAGTCTTTTTTTCAGCTTTTACTTTTGTAAAAGCGGCTTCTTGCAGCATTCGTTCCAGCCTCCTATCATTTAAACACTTTCTATTTTTTTACAATAAAAAAATAGCCATTTCCATCACCAAATGCCCGCGCTAATCGTCAGGCAAAGGGATGAAAAAGGCTATTTGATCACCAATTCCACGGTACCACCCTCATTCACGTAGAAACTGACCATCTACGTGCACTCTAGGACTATGTATAGTCCGTTTTGATAACGGGTGGCTGACACCCGACCGGCTTTACTAGGGAGACCTTTCAAACCGGCGCTCCGAGGTGAGTTCATCCTAAGCCCCAACACCGGTTCCCAGCTACCCCGGCTCTCTGTTGATGGTCTGCATAGAATTACTTGTCCTCGTCCACACTTTTTCTTATTCAACTAACATTTGGTTCTGCTTTTAAGGAGTATACTTTAACTCCCTCAGATATGACTTTCTTTCTGAATTGTTCGAGTATTTTATTTGTATGAACACCTGGTTTGCCATCGCCAATGACTCTGCCATCTACTTTTACAACAGCAATAACCTCAGCGGCTGTCCCGGTTAAAAATACTTCATCAGCTGTATAGACATCGTGTCGTGTGAAAGGTTCTTCTTTCAGTTCATATCCTAACTCCTTCGCAATATCCATTACTGCGTTCCTGGTAATGCCTTCTAAGGCACCGATATAACCAGGTGGTGTATAGAATGTATCCCCCTTCACGATAAACACGTTATCAGCCGAACCTTCTGCAACATAACCTTGGTCATTTAGCATTAAAGCTTCATTGACATTTGCTAGTCGCGCTTCGATTTTAACTAAAATGTTATTTAAGTAGTTTAATGATTTCACTTTAGGACTCAATACATCTGGACGATTTCTTCTTGTTGCGACAGTCACAATTTCAAGTCCTGTTTCATATAGTTCTTTAGGGAAAATTGATAGTGGCTCGACGATAATGACGACATTCGCACGAGTACAATTATTTGGATCTAACCCTAAATCCCCTGTGCCTCTCGAGACAACTGCTCGAATATAAGCATTTTCAAGCTTGTTTTTTTCAACCGTTTTTGCAATTAAGTTTGTCAACTCTTCTTGACTATGAGGAATTTCCAGCATGATGGATTTGGCTGAGCGGTAAAGACGATCCATATGCTCTTCCATTCTAAAAATGTTCCCAGCATATACTCGAATCCCCTCGAACACGCCATCTCCATATAGGAACCCATGGTCATAAACGGAAATTTTTGCATTTTCTTTCGTGACGAATTCACCGTTTAAATAAATCCATTGATCGGGCACCGAAATACATCTCCTTTTTCCAAATAAACGCTTTAAACAATTAAAAACTAAAGGTGCAAAAATTCTGACATTTCACCTTGAGATTAAATATACGATTTTTCCTTTTAGATTTCTTGCCCGTTTGGTAGATAATCTGACTAAGAAAATCATTTAATTGAGGACTATCTTACGCTCATTTTCCCCCGGCGTCAACGGGTTTTATGAAAAATTTTAGACAATTCTTTTTATTGTTTTTATTGTATCCGCTTCCAATGTTGGTTTCTTCACATTTTTCTGTTTTGAATTTCTTTTCAAAAATTTTTGGTTTCCTGATTAGTACTTTAGACCAATACAGGGTTCGATATAAAAAACTTGAATCGCAAATGAAAATGAGAGGTCGCTCGGAGATATTATGTTTAATTAAAAAGGCTGTTTTTGATAGGATGTTTCGTAAAAATAGTTGTTAAAATCTAAAAACCGATTTTTGCACAATTGAGTCATTTCCTACGTTTTGAGTTTGTAGGCTTTTTCTCATATCGGATCTCATAGCTCATTCAGTCAAACTTTTTTCTTCAAAAGTTTGAGAAAAGCCATTAAAAAGAACGCAAAAAAACTCACCTTAGACAAGGTGAGTCAATATGTAGTGTAATGGCGTCCCAGGAGAGATTCGAACTCCCGACCGACGGCTTAGAAGGCCGTTGCTCTATCCTGCTGAGCTACTGGGACATTATTTTCAAAGACAAGATTTATTATATTAGGATTTAATGTATAAGTCAATACAATCTTAAATATTTTTTCTAAGGGAAGAAGGATTTCTCCCCTTAGTTATTAGATCGATTTTTAATTAGACTTTGAAATCGAAAACTCCTGAGAAAGTGAGCTTATTTCCCCTTGGTCGACATCGAAAACGCTGAGCGACGCATTTCCTTCATTTAGTTCAAGAATGACATAAGACCGTTCTCTTCTTCCACGAGGTAACCGAATACTTCCAGGGTTAATGTATAATTTTCCATCAATCATTTCAGCTCCAAGGAGATGAGAATGGCCAAAACAAACGATATCGGCCCCTGTTTCTTCTACACGGTACGCAAGAGTTAGCAAACTCGATTTGACAGAATAGAGATGCCCATGAACCACCAAGATTTTAAACTCATCAACCTCTACCATTGTTTCTTCAGGAAAGTCTCCATAAAAATCACAATTACCTTTAACAGTCGTAAACCCCCTTAAGGAGGGATTGTCATTTGAGAGCTCTGAATCTCCACAATGAATGAAATAATTAACCTCATTTTCATGACGCTCTTTAATTGTATCTAGTAATTCAGTAGAACCATGACTATCACTGACTATTAAAATTTTTGTCATGCTTCGCCTCCGAAGTCGAATGCGAAATTTTCTTCTAGTTTTTGGATGGCATTCGCGCGATGGCTAATTTTATTTTTTTCTTCTGGCAGCAACTCGGCCATTGCTTTGCCTTTTTCTGTTACAAAAAAGATTGGGTCGTAACCAAATCCATTCGTTCCGCGGCGTTCTGTTAATATTTGGCCCTCACAACTTCCCGCAAATGTGACTGTTTCTTTTCCTGGTTGTGCGATAGCTAAAACACAGCGAAATCTCGCAGTTCGTTCGTTTTCAGGAACACCTGTTAACTCTTCAAGAACTTTATCGATATTATCTTCATCATTTTTACTCGGTCCAGCATAGCGTGCAGAATACACACCCGGGCGCCCTTCAAGTGCATCCACTTCAAGACCAGAATCATCCGCAATAACCATTTTATTCAGTTTTTTGCTAATGGTTTCGGCTTTAATTTTAGCGTTTTCCTCAAAAGTTGAACCTGTTTCCTCCACATCTTCCATGTCTGGAAAATCAAGAAGCGTCTTAACCTTTGCTCCTTTTGCATTGAAAATCCGTTCAAACTCCCGTGCTTTACCACTGTTTTTAGTCGCAATGATTATTTCTTCCATGAAGTTTATCCCCTATCTTTTTGCATTGGTAATTTGTTGAGAAATTTCTTCTCCTAGAGCTTGTTTTTGATACTCAAAAATTTCCGTTAATCCTTCCTGCGCACCTTTTAACAGCTCTTGCAATTCATTGTATGAAAAAGTCGCTTCTTCTCCAGTCCCTTGGAGCTCAACAAACTCTCCCTTCCCTGTCATCACAACGTTCATATCTACATTTGCCGCGGAATCTTCCACATAATTTAAATCAACAACGACTTTTCCATCTTTAAGAATGCCAACACTTGTAGCTGCTAAAAAGTCGGTAATGGGAAAACTTTTAATTTTCTTCGCTTTAAACAGCTTTTGAAATGCCAATGCTGTAGCCACAAACGCACCTGTAATTGAGGCTGTTCGCGTCCCACCATCCGCTTGAATCACATCACAATCGATCCAAACTGTTCTCTCGCCAATAACATCAAGATTGACGACCGCTCTTAAAGCTCGTCCAATGAGACGTTGAATCTCCATCGTTCTTCCTGTTACTTTCCCTTTTGATGATTCTCTAATATTTCGTTGCTCAGTTGCACGAGGCAGCATCGAATATTCCGCCGTAATCCATCCTTTGCCTTGATTACGCATAAACGGAGGGACCTTGTCTTCAATACTTGCAGAGCAAATTACTTTTGTATCTCCAACTGAAATGAGTACCGATCCTTCTGGATGCTTCAAATATTCAGTTTCAATATGTATAGGTCTTAATTGCTGTGGTTCACGTCCATCATAACGCATGCCTTGTTCCTCCTTCACTCGTTCACTGCTTTACTTTATGTAACCTTCACATTAAAGAAGAGGCAGCAAATTGCCTGCCTCTTTATCGTTCCTTATTAGTATAACAAATTTCACCAATTTAAAAACTACCCGTGTTGACATTTTGAGGACGAGTAACCGGTTCAGTTAACTCCTTGCCACCTTCGGTTTTAAGACCTGCTTCACCTTTGACAGTGACGGCAACACTTTCAATTCCTTTTTGCTCAGTTAGAGAAAGCACCAATGTGTTCAACACATGCTCAGAAACCATTTTCTCTTCCATGCTCCCGTAAATAGATTCATTGAAATCAAGCGTAACTTGCCCATCGTCAATTTTAGGTTCTTCGACTAACTTAACACCAGTTTGGAACTGTGACAATAAACCTGTTCCATATCCCGGTCCAGCGGCAAGCTCTTCAACAATCGTTTCAATCTCAGAAGAATCATCATTTTCCACCCGCTTTGTCACAGGAACATAATAATAGTCTTCAGCCTCTCCACCGATATAATAAACCGTAACTGGTTTTGAGTTGGTGATATCCACGACGCCTTCCGTGCTTACATTAATTCCATTCGCTCTGCTTAATTTCTCCCCAATTGGTGTTCCGTTAACAGGCATGCTGTCAAGTTCTTTTCCATTCAATTGTATTTTCACGTTATCAATTGAGTCAAATTGGGTTAAAGTCCAAGTAACAGATTCTAGTATTCTTTGTTCGTCTTCCTCCGCATAAGTCGCAAATTCATTTGAGAAATCGACTGTAGCTGTACCATCTTTGATATTAACGGTCATTGCCGTGTCTGCTGGGAGTACAGCTCTAAAATCATTTGGTAAATGTTGTTGTACAGGCCCATTTACGACAAGGTATTCTAGTGCCTGCTTTGCTACACTTTCTGTTTTTGGAAGATCCATAGTTTGAGAAACAACATAGCCATTTTTATCAATTAAATAAAGCTCCGTTGGAACTGTTGTTTCCACTGCTTCTTCTTGGTCAGCACCCTGTTCTTCTTTTTGCTCTTTTGTTTGCTCTTCTGTTGCCCCAGCCTCTTCAATTGTCCCCATTTCCTCTTCCTCTAAGTAGCTCACATCCTGAGGTGGGTCAATTTCTTTCTTTTCTTCCCCCCCAAACAAACCACAGCCTGATAGAAACACCGCCGTTGCCACTGCCGTTGTCGTTAGCAAAGTTGCTTTTTTATTTTTAGACATATAATCCCCTCCAAAAAGACAGTTTGTACTAACATTTATACGAGCCTATTATGGAAATTAGACCGGCTTGACTATTTTTTTTATAAAAAGTTCATCTGTTTGGAAACAATGTCATAAAACGTTTGCTTGTTGTGGGTTGAAATCTAGCTTTATAGTTAGGGAGAAAGGAAGTGAGGGTTTGATTTTAAGACCTAGAGTTGCATCGAAGGAATTACTGCTTCTCCGTTCTTTAAATGCCCGCGCACGGTTGCAGTATTATAATCTTGAGAAAGGATATGAAGGAGAGGTGCAATTTGATCGATACATGCAGCAGAATTTGTTGCAAGACCGTTATATTGTGAACGATTTGCTTTTAGAAAAGAATAACACAAAATTTCAGCTGGATTCGGTGCATATTGCACAAAGCACAGCCTACCATTTTGAAATTAAAAATTACGAAGGAGACTATTATATTGAATCCGACCGTTTTTTCACTTTCTCTGGCAAAGAAATCCTGAACCCCTTCCACCAGGTAAAACGAAGTGAGTCCCTTCTACGACAACTAATGAACAGCCTGGGATTTCCCCTATCGCTAGAATCCTATCTCATCTTTGTAAATCCTGAATTTTATCTATATAACGCCCCAAAAGACCCATCCATCATTTTCCCTAATCAACTGAACCGCTTCATGCGAAAGTTAAATATGAAATCCTCCGTTTTGAATCCCAAACACTTAAAATTAGCAGAGCAACTTGTATCATTGAATCTCGTAGATGACCCGTATAAACGAATTGCTCCTTATCAGTATGAACAGTTGCAGAAAGGGATTTTGTGTGCGCAGTGTTATTCGGTGGATGTCATAGTTAAGGATACTAAAGTCATCTGTGAACATTGTGGTTGTAGTGAAGATTTGGATTCGGCTGTGGTCAGAAGTGTAGAGGAGTTAAGATTGTTGTTTCCGGAGGTTAGAATAACTACAAGCATGATCTACGATTGGTGTAGAGTGATAGAATCGCATAAGACGGTTAGAAGGATTTTAAATCAGAACCTTACAAAATATGGTTCAAACAAGTGGATCTATTATGAGTGATTTTTATCTTTAGCACTGTATTTTAAATAAAGTAGCTCTCGATTACCGGTGACCTCTTTTTTCGGCGCCGACGGGCATTGAGGAACACTCTCAGTTACCGTCGGCCTCTTTCTCCTGCTCCAACGGGCATCGAGGAACACTCTCAGTTACCGTCGACCTCTTTTTTCGGCGCCAACGGGCATCGAGGAACACTCTCGATTACCGGTGACCTCTTTTTTCAGCGGCGACGGGCACCGAGGAACACTCTCAGTTACCGTCGACCTCTTTTTTCAGCGGCGACGGGCATCGAGGAACACTCTCGATTACCGGTGACCTCTTTTTTCGGCGCCAACGGGCATCGAGGAACACTCTCAGTTACCGTCGACCTCTTTTTTCAGCGGCGACGGGCATCGAGGAACACTCTCGATTACCGGTGACTACTTTTTTCGGCGCCAACGGGCATCGAGGAACACTCTCAATTACCGGTGACCTCTTTTTTCGGCGCCGACGGGCATTGAGGAACACTCTCAGTTACCGTCGGCCTCTTTCTCCTGCTCCAACGGGCATCGAGGAACACTCTCGATTACCGGTGACCTCTTTTTTCAGCAGCGACGGGCATCGAGGAACACTCTCGATTACCGGTGAACACTTTTTTCAGCGGCGACGGGCACCGAGGAACACTCTCGATTACCGGTGAACACTTTTTTCAGCGGCGACGGGCACCGAGGAACACTCTCAGTTACCGTTGACCTCTTTCTCCTGATCCAACGGTAATCGAGGAACACTCTCGATTACCGTCGACCTCTTTCTCCTGATCCAACGGGCATCGAGGAACACTCTCGATTACCGTCGACCTCTTTTTTCGGCGCCGACGGGCATCGAGGAACACTCTCAGTTACCGTCGACCTCTCTCTCCTGCTCCAATGGGCATCGAGGAACACTCTCGATTACCGTCGACCTCTTTCTCCTGCTCCAACGGGCATCGAGGAACACTCTCAGTTACCGTCGGCCTCTTTCTCCTGCTCCAACGGGCATCGAGGAACACTCTCGATTACTGGTGACCACTTTTTTCAGCGGCGACGGGCATCGAGGAACACTCTCGATTACCGTCGACCTCTTTTTTCAGCGCCGACGGGCATCGAGGAACACTCTCAGTTACCGTCGACCTCTCTCTCCTGCTCCAACGAGCATCGAGGCGCTCGGTTGATTACCATTTTCAAAGAAATGAGTGCACCCCCAAAAAAAACAAAAAAACCCCAAAACTGGGGTTCTACAACTTCGCCATCTGAATATCCGTAATTGGTCTTTCAAGCCATTGCGAAGCGATATTGGAGAAAATCGTTTTTGATCCGGTTGTATAGAATTGATGGGTAGGTTCTTCGCCGCTTACGTTCAATATACCATTATGGTGCAGTATCGTGCTTACTTCCCGAGCTGTTTCTTCTCCGGAACTGATGACATTGACTCTTTCTCCCATATACTGATTGATTAAAGGCTCTAATAAAGGATAGTGTGTACAACCGAGAATGAGCGTATCTAGCTCAGCGCCTTTCAACGGTTCTAGTGTTTCAGCGACTACTTGTTGCGCCAGGGGTCCATCGTATTCTCCACTTTCGACAAGCGGGACAAATTTTGGACACGCCAAGCTTACAACATTTGTTTTCCGATTAATGGATTTTAGCGCCTGTTTATAGGCATCACTTTTAACGGTACCTTCCGTCCCAATCACGCCAATTTGATAATTATTCGTTACTTTAATCGCGGTGCGAGCACCCGGGTGAATCACGCCTATAACAGGAATTGGTAGCTCTCGTCGAATTTCTTCGAGTGCCACCGCGGTCGCCGTGTTGCATGCAATCACCAACATTTTAATTTGCTTTTCCATTAAAAATTGTGTAATTTCCCAAGTAAACTTTAAAACTTCTTCTGGTGTTCTCGGACCATATGGACAACGTGCCGTATCTCCTAGGTAAATAATTTGTTCATGTGGTAGTTGACGCATGACTTCCTTTGCCACCGTTAAACCACCAACACCTGAATCTATTATTCCGATTGGTCTGTTCAAAAATCTCGCCTCATTCTTTACGCATATCTTGATGTAATTTTGCTAGGTTTTCTTTTAGTTTCTCGATTTCCTCTTCGGTAAAATCAACTAAGACGTCCTGTAAGTAGAGTTGCCGTTTCTTAATAACTTCATCAATAATCCGTTTGCCTTCATCTAGTAAATGAATCCGAACAACTCGACGGTCATTTTCATCTTTCACTCGCACAACAAGATTATTTTTTTCCATCCGATCGACAAGGTCGGTAGTAGTACTAAATGCCAAGTACATTTTATTAGACAACTCGCCAATGGTCATATCTCCATCTTCAAATAGCCATTGCAATGCAATGAACTGTGGAGGAGTAATCGTGTAATTGCTTAAGATTTCGCGACCTTTTTGTTTAATAATTCCTGAGATGTATCGTAAGTCTTTTTCAATGTCTGCAAACAAATCTGTATTTTTCTCTTTTTGGGCATCTTCGAGTTTCATTTTTTAAACATCTCCTAAACTCTATCAGTGCCCTTATTTTCTATGATTTTCAGGATAATTTCAAGAAAGAATTGCAACCAGTCGGAAAAGAGTGGCTCCCATTCTTTCTTGCTGAAAAAATTGATAACCGACCATCCCGATTAGGATGGCCGGTCTAACTCAAAGTTCTAGCTCTCCCATTCGAAGGAGCTCTACAACTGCTTGTGATCGCCCCTTTACGCCTAGCTTTTGCATAGCGTTAGAAATATGATTTCGAACCGTTTTTTCGCTAATAAACAATTCGCCAGCTATTTCCTTTGTTGTTTTGTCTTGTACTAACAGTTCGAATACTTCTCTTTCTCGTTTGGTGAGTAATGGCTTGTGAGTGAATTCATTCTCCTTCAAGTATTGTAACCCTCCTTGCCTTCGCCAGCTGTGAACTGCGGGGTGGGTATATTTTAGTCACCATATCTTATGTAAAGGCTTAAGCCAAAGTGACTACAATTCCGAAAAGGAGTTCATTTTAGTGAAATATGGGCATTATTTGTTGACGATTTCTCGTTTTTCTAGTAATAAAGCCTTCATTTCCCTACTCCAAGGAAAGCCTCGACCAGTTTGTTTCGCAATTTGAACAATTGTTCCTCTTCCTGTTAAGCAGATCGTACCATCTGTTTTCTTTCCCATGTAATGAATATCCGCCGAGGACGTACCAACGGAATTCGCTTTTACATAGATTTTTATTTCTTCATCAAAATAAATTTGTTTTACAAAGTCGCATTGTAAATCGGCTGCAACAGGGATTGTTTCACTTTCTGGCTGAAGCCATTTTTGCATAAGCCCCTTGCTTTTTAAAAATTCGACCCTTGCCTGTTCAAAATAAACAAACGGGACAGTATTATTTAAATGCCCAAACAAATCGGTTTCTGAAAAGCGTACCGTTACTGGATAAAAAAAGTGGAATTCTTGCTCCCACTTGACTATATCGTCAATATACTCCATCTTTCCCACGGTGGTTCCTCCTTTAGATGTTGCTTACCAGCAAATGAATGAGTATTCACTCACTATCTTCTATTATAATTCTCTAAACAAATCTTTTAAACTAGAAACAACAAAACCCAAGTGGGGTCTCCCACCTGGGTTACTTGTCTACCCTTTTAGCATATATGATATACCGATCAGGTGCATCACCTATGTAGCCAAAAGGATAGCAGGTTGTCAAAATTAACTCTTCTTCATCATTTTGGAGCGTAATGATACTAGTATCATTTGCATCTACTATTTTAGTATGCGTGATTTCGTATTGGTATTTTCCATAAGGCATTTGCACTTCTAAAATATCGGTAAGTTCTAACTCCCCTAGCTTTCGAAAGACAGTATCCCTGTGACCAGATAGCACAATTTGACCATTTTCATCAGGGTAAAAAGAGTTTTTATAATGGCCCACGCCTTTTTTTAAATCATCTGGGTCCGTTCCTTCAACAATTCCTAATTCCGCGTTGATTTTTGGTATAGAAAGCAATCCAGTAGTTTCTCCTTGATTAGGTGAATACCGCCCTTGAGGCTTCTCTGGAACTTTAGCTTCTGCTTGTACCATCGCCTTAGCTTCTTTTAAAGAATGATTTGTTTGGACTTTTGTTTCTACAAATTGCTTTAAACCTATACCGATAAAAACAATCCCGATGATAATGATAAAAACTGGTAACAGGTTTTTCTTTTTCAATAGAACTCAACTCCGATAGATTCTATATCATTTCTATTATAGCAAGGAAGCCCATTATAAAGACAGTTTCCAACCCGAAAGTTTCTTATTTCAAGGCTCTTTTCTCAAACTTTGTTGCTCTCAACTAAAATACGACTGAACGAGCTAGGTTTCACTAAAAAATACCTTCATCCAAGAGAAAAGAGCTTCCTAACATAATTTTCAGCTTACAAAATGACGATTACTGCGTTAAAATCGGATTTGAATTTTAACAACTATCTTTACGAAAATAGCCTTTTTTAATAACCAAGTGCAGCACCATCACCGCGAGGGTCGGCTCCAGCCCATTTAACATTGGTTGTTGGATTTACAAAAATAGCACCAGCATGACCCATGATGTCGTTAAAATCGTCAACCATTTCGACTGGATGCCCCAATTCAGCTAACTTTGTAGTAACTTTAGACGGAATTCGTCCCTCAATTTTTAAACTGTTCGAACTGGCACCCCATGTTCGTCCATATAACCATCTTGGCGCTTCAATTGCTTGTTGTACATCATAGCCATAGTCAATGATTCGCGTAACAAGCGCTGCTTGAGTTTGCGGTTGACCTTCCCCTCCCATCGTTCCATAAACAAGGTATGGTTGCTGATTTTTAAATAACATCGCTGGATTTAAGGTATGAAAAGTACGCTTTTTCGGCTGAAGGCAGTTTATGTTCGCTGCATCAAGTGAAAAATAACTTCCTCGATTCTGAAGCAAGACACCGGTCCCTTTTGGAATAATCCCTGAACCAAAGTCATGATAGATACTTTGGATAAAGGAAACCGCATTTCCCTCTTTATCGACAACCCCCATCCAAACAGTATCACCTTTTGGATCAAGTTGTTTTTCTAATCCGTATACTGAGTCAAACTGAATTTGTTCGGCCAGTTCCAGCCCTCGTTCCTTAGATAACAGCGCCTCTACAGGAATGTTTGCAAATTTTGGGTCTGTTAACCATTTATCGCGATCACGGAATGCTTGCTTTGTGGCTTCCACTAACAAATGATAGTACGTGGACGAGCCTTCCTCAATCGCCCCGATTTCAAACTGATTTAAGATATTTAAAATAGATAAAGACGCCATCCCTTGTGTATTAGGTGGTAAGTTATATGCAGTGAATCCTCGGTAGTCTACCGAAATGGGGTCAATCCAATCGGAAATATGACTTTGAAAATCTTGCTTTGTTAGAACCCCACCATTTTCCTGAAGATCCGCTACCATTCGCGCAGCTAATTCACCTTGATAAAAGAACTTGCTGCCTCCTTTCGCAATTCCTTCTAAAGTTAATGCTAAATCAGGTTGTTTCATGATGTCTCCTGGGTTATAACACAAACCATTTTGTTTCAAGAACACTTTACAGAACTCATCAAACCTTTGGAGGTTACGAAACTCATAATCCTCCTCATTTAAATTAACATTCGTCCAGTAAGCCTGACTTGATGTGACCGGAAATCCCTCTTTCGCATATGCGATTGCCTGCTCTAATAATTCTCCCCATGCATAATTTCCAGCCATTTCTTGTTTTGAAAAGTTGAAGGCTTCATTCCAACCCGCAATTGCTCCAGGCACAGTGTTTGCTGATAAATAACCACGTGCAGGGATTTTCAGATTGAAGCCTTTTTCTTTGTAAAATGCAATCGTCGCATTCTCCCCTGAGCGGCCACTACTGTTTAGGACTGTTATTTCCTTTGTTCTCGCATTATAAATCAACCAAAAATTGTCGCCTCCTATGCTGTTCATATGTGGATAGACAACAGCAATAGTTGAAGCAGCGGCAATCATTGCTTCTACTGCATTACCTCCATTTTGCAGAACCTTCATTCCCGCTTGCGAAGCCAGATAATGCGGCGCGGTGATGGCTCCATTTTGAGCCATCGTTGGTGCCCGAAATGTTTTATTCATCTTCCCCCACTCCCTTTCTACAGACTCTATACAAGTTCGCCCCTCCTATGACCTTCTCCTTCAACGTATGAACCTCATTAGAAAGAACCGCACTGATTAAAAGTAGACTTTTTATGCAAAAAAAAAGCCTCTCTCCACAATGGAAAGAGGACATGTTTTTATTAAACTTGGTCACTTCCGAAGAAGTTTTTAAATGCTTGAATGCTAGTGTCACGGTTTAGAGCCGCAATTGAAGTTGTCAATGGAATACCTTTTGGACAAGATTGAACACAGTTTTGTGAGTTCCCACAGTTCGCAAGTCCTCCGTCTCCCATAATCGCTTCAAGGCGTTCTGCTCTATTCATTTCACCAGTTGGATGAGCATTGAAAAGACGCACTTGGGAAAGTGGTGCTGGACCAATGAAATCAGATTTGCTGTTTACATTTGGACAAGCTTCTAGGCACACTCCACATGTCATACATTTAGAAAGTTCATAAGCCCATTGACGTTTTCTTTCTGGCATACGTGGTCCTGGTCCAAGGTCGTATGTGCCATCGATTGGAATCCATGCTTTTACACGCTTTAAAGAGTCGAACATTCTACTTCTATCTACTTGAAGGTCACGAATAATCGGGAATGTTGCCATCGGTGCAAGTCTAATTGGTTGCTCTAATTGATCAACAAGAGCGGAACAAGACTGCCGTGGTTTTCCATTTATGACCATTGAACAAGCTCCACATACTTCCTCAAGACAGTTCATATCCCAGGAAATAGGTGTTGTTTTTTCCCCTTTTGCATTGACTGGATTTCGGCGAATTTCCATTAGAGCTGAAATTACGTTCATACCAGGTCGATAGTCTAAAACAAATTCTTCCTCATAAGGGGTTGAATCCGGTGTGTCCTGACGAGTGATGATAAAACGGACTTTATTTTCAGCCATGCCTTCTTTTTCTCCCCTTTCTAGTGCTTCTTCGTATAATCACGCTTACGCGGTTTGATTAGTGAAACATCGATCTCTTCATAATGGAAAGCAGGTGCAGATTGTCCATCTACAAACTTCGCCATTGTTGTCTTTAGGAATTCCTCATCGTTACGCTCTGGGAATTCAGGCTTATAGTGAGCTCCACGGCTTTCATTCCGGTTATAAGCACCAATTGTAATAACACGTGCAAGTTGAAGCATGTTTTGAAGTTGACGAGTAAACGTCGCACCTTGGTTACTCCATTTCGCCGTATCATTGATATTGATATTTTTATAACGCTCCATTAACTCAACAATCTTCTCATCTGTCTTAAGTAAACGATCATTGTAACGAACAACCGTTACATTATCTGTCATCCATTCACCTAGCTCTTTATGAAGAACGTAGGCATTCTCTGTACCATCCAAGGACATGATGTTGTCCCATTTTTCTTGTTCTTGTTTCACATAACGATCAAATACAGAAGAAGAAACTGCATCAGAACTCTTCTCTAATCCGTTGATGTATTCAACCGCTTTTGGTCCGGCTACCATTCCACCATACATAGCGGATAATAAGGAGTTCGCTCCTAAACGGTTCGCACCATGCTGAGAATAATCACATTCTCCGGCAGCAAATAAACCAGGGATGTTAGTCATTTGATCATAATCAACCCATAATCCACCCATTGAGTAATGAACCGCAGGGAAGATCTTCATTGGTACTTTACGCGGGTCATCTCCAACGAATTTTTCATAAATTTCAATGATGCCACCAAGCTTGATATCCAATTCCTTCGGATCTTTGTGAGAAAGGTCAAGGAATACCATGTTTTCACCATTCACACCAAGCTTCTGGTTCACACAGACATCGAAAATTTCACGGGTTGCAATATCCCGGGGAACAAGGTTTCCATATGCAGGATATTTTTCTTCAAGGAAGTACCAAGGCTTCCCATCCTTATATGTCCATACACGTCCACCTTCACCACGTGCAGATTCACTCATAAGACGAAGTTTGTCATCTCCAGGAATCGCAGTAGGGTGAATCTGGATCATTTCACCGTTTGCATAATAAGCACCTTGTTGGTAAACAATAGATGCAGCAGAACCTGTATTGATTACAGAGTTCGTAGATTTACCAAAGATGATCCCAGGACCACCAGTTGCCATGATAACCGCATCTGCTGAGAATGATTTGATTTCCATTGTCTTTAAGTCCTGAGCGACAATACCGCGAGCGACACCGTCATCATCTAAGACAACTCCAAGGAATTCCCAACCTTCATACTTTGTGACAAGTCCAGCCACTTCGTGACGACGAACTTGCTCATCCAATGCGTACAGCAACTGCTGACCAGTTGTTGCACCCGCGAATGCAGTACGGTGATGCTGTGTTCCACCGAAGCGACGGAAATCTAGAAGACCTTCTGGAGTACGGTTAAACATAACACCCATACGGTCCATTAAGTGAATGATTCCAGGTGCAGCTTCACACATTGCTTTTACTGGAGGCTGGTTCGCTAAGAAGTCTCCACCGTAAACGGTATCATCAAAGTGAATCCAAG
The DNA here is from genome assembly GCF_023715205.1 of Mesobacillus maritimus. GTDB lineage: Bacteria > Bacillota > Bacilli > Bacillales > Cytobacillaceae > Mesobacillus_B > Mesobacillus_B maritimus_C. Next base: position 26,208 of record NZ_JAMBNR010000013.1, on the reverse strand, counting down.
GAGAGTCACCCTCACCTTTTGTGTTTACTGCTCCATTTATACCGCCCTGTGCACAAACAGAGTGGGATCTTTTTACTGGTACAAGTGAAAATAGATCGGCTGTTTTCCCTTGTTCAGCTATTTTAATAGTAGCCATTAAGCCCGCAAGGCCTCCGCCTACTACTATAATATTTCCTTTACTCATCGTGACTCACTCCTCAATACTAAGTCGACTGCTAGTTCTGTAGAATAATAGATACGAATTAAACGAATGCAAAGAGTGTACTAACTCCAATATATGAAAGAATCACAAACACAGCGATTGTAAAATAGGTTGCAATCACCTGGGAACGAGGTGTAACGGTAATTCCCCAGCTAACCATGAATGACCATAATCCATTAGCAAAATGGAAAATAGCTGCAATTATTCCAATTACATAAAACGCAAACATAAATGGTGAAGATAAAATATTTTCCATCATATCAAAATTAACTTCAGCACCAAATGCTTTTGCGATACGTGTTTCCCAAACATGCCAAGCAATAAAAATTAAAGTGATAACTCCAGTCCAACGTTGAAGCTTAAACATCCAGTTCCGGAAATATCCAAATCTACTAGTATTGTTTTTCGCAGTAAATGCGATATAAATACCGTAAACTGCATGGAATAAAATAGGTAAGTAAATAACGAATACTTCCAGAAAGATTAGGAATGGAAGACTCTCCATAAAGTGCGTTGCACCGTTATAAGCTTCCTCTCCTCTGGTGGCGAAGTTGTTGATCACAAGGTGCATGATTACGAATAATCCAATCGGAATTACTCCAAGCAAGGAATGTAGTCTTCGCCAGTAAAACTCTTGATTTTTTGCCATTATGTATACCCCCCTTTGAAAAATAAAAGTGATGTCTAGGCTGTAAAATGTTATTGAAAATTCAACCTTTACATCGTAGAAAAATAATAAACATTTCTTACAATATTGTGACAAGTCCATTTTACTCCTCAAAGGATAGACCGTCAAGAAAACGGATACAGAAAAAATACTTATATAAAGAAAATTTCTAATCGTTTTCTTTTCTCAATATTCTACACAATTTGGGCGAGTTTTTCCATATACTGATATATCAAGATAATATTCACTGTTTTGGAAGCGTTTTAATTGTCTAAAACTTTCTGAATCCCGCATATCCTAATAACCTATTCGGTAATACTATTCAAGCTTGATACCTAGAAAAAAATTTAAAACAGCGACGAATTTATCATTAATTTTCCTCATAATTTGTTTATAATAGAATCATAGAAAGAGGGGAATGAATTTGAGCGAATTACAGGCTTCTGAAAAATATCCTGATAGCCCACAACCTAACGTTTCCCTATTCGGGTACGAATTAATCCGTGATATCTTGCTGAAAGAGCTTTTAGGAAAAGATGAACCAGAGATCCTTTATTGGGCCGGGAAAAAACTTGCCCGCAAATTTCCACTTTACAATCTAGACGAAATCATCGCCTTCTTTCATGAAGCAGATTGGGGCATTCTTACCATTAAGGAAGAGAAACGTCGTGAAATCCACTTAACTTTATCCGGAGACTTGGTTGCCAACCGCTTACAAAAAGACAACCAAGCAACGTTCCAACTTGAAGCTGGCTTCTTAGCTCAACAACTCGAAATTCAAAAAAAGGTTGTTGCTGAAGCATTTGAACACCCAAATAAACGATCCGGCAGGGTTCAGTTTACCCTCAAATGGGACAAAAATGATCATACTTAGATAAAAAGCTTTCAATGAAATCCATTGAAAGCTTTTTATCTTTTTAAATGGTTCTTTTCTCAAACTTTGTTGCCTTTGAAACGAAGATACAGAAAGGTTTCATTAATGAGAAAAGAGCTGGCAAACTAATTAAACATTCGAAATGGCTACGATTACGTTAAAATCGGGTTTAAGCTTTTAACAACAATCGTTACAAAAACAGCCTTTTACATTCAAATTCTTTCTTACGCGCTCACGGCCACTTTCGCTAGTTCAAATGCATCATGAAGTGCCTCGACCGCGCTAACCATTTGTTCATCAGACACGACAGTCGAAACCTTTATTTCTGATGTACTCACCATTTTCACTTGGATCCCTTCACCCGCTAAAACTTCAAACATCTTTGCCGCAACACCTGGATTTGAGATCATCCCTGCGCCAACAATTGAAACCTTCGAGAGACCTGTTTCTGATTCAATATGCTCGTAATTCAACAAACCTTTATTTTCCTCAAGTACCTCCAGTGTTTCTGCTAGATCACTGCTTTTAATTGAAAAGGAAATATTGGCTTTGTCCGTTCCTGTTCCACTTTGAATGATGATATCGACATTAATATGATGGTTTGCTAGTGTAGTAAAGATCGTTGGTAAACTTGCAATCGAGTTATCAAGTCCAATAATGGATACTCTTGTAATTTGATCCTCAAATGCAATCCCGCGTACAATTAAATTCTGTTCCATTGAAATTTCCTCCTCAATAAGCGTTCCTCGTTCAACTTCCATACTCGAGCGCACTTCAAGTGTCACTCCATAATTTTTCGCAAATTCAACCGCCCGTGGATGAAGAACACCCGCCCCTAAATTGGCCAGTTCTAACATCTCATCGTAAGAGATTCCTAATAGCTTGCGGGCTCCTTTTACATATCGAGGATCGGTTGTATAGACTCCCGTTACGTCCGTATAAATGTCACACTTATCAGCATCTAAAGCCGCAGCAAGCGCGACAGCCGTTGTATCCGAACCACCTCGGCCTAACGTTGTAATCTCGCCTTCCTCCGTTAGCCCTTGGAAACCAGCCACTACAACAATTCTGCCTTCAGCTAAATCTTTCTTAATTCTTTCAGTCTTAATATCGAGAATGCGAGCATTTCCATGTACAGGTTCTGTTACCATTCCTGCTTGCCAGCCTGTATAAGAAATCGCATCATACCCTTTTTGTTGTAAGGCAAGTGCCAACAATGAAATCGTCACTTGTTCCCCCGTTGTTAACAGCATATCCATCTCCCTTTTACTAGGGGAAGTGGAGATTTGCTGCGCCATATCTACTAAGTGATCTGTCGTTTTCCCCATCGCCGAGACAACGACAACGACATCATTTCCATTTTCCTTTTCTTCCGCAACGCGATTAGCAACATTTTGAATTTTTTCAACATCTGCAACGGATGTACCGCCAAACTTTTGCACAATCAGTCCCATTTTCATTCCTTCTTCCTGTTGATTGATGGCTGTTCATGCGTCTTTTATGTAACATTCGCTTTTTTCTCCTAAAAATAGAAAAAAGCAATGAGAATATCTCATTGCTGTGGATACGTAACAATCTATACGTTTACACAGTGAGATAGCCCTCCAAGACACAATCATCTTGACAATCCTACATTTCTTCAATGCAGGACCAGCAAGGAAAGTTTATGAGTTCTTTCCTCACTTCGGCGAACAACCCTTTCAACACCCTTCAATGAATCTCATCATTCTCCAGGTATCTACTCTTGAGGTCCGCACCTCTATCTTCACTTTATCGTTCTAAAGTGATTTATTGAATTGCGTTCATTATAGCAAAGGATTTTTAAATTGACAATATTAATCCGTTAACTTTTTTTGTAACTCTTCCGCAACTTTTGCTGGTAATCCAGCTTCTTTCAGTTCGTCAAGGCTGGCCTCTCGCATCTTTTTCACGGAACCAAATTGTTTTAATAAGGTTTTTTTTCGTTTTTCTCCAATCCCTGGAATCTCATCAAGCAAGGACTGAAATGCATTTTTCCCTCGAACCTGGCGATGGAAAGTAATTGCAAACCGGTGGACTTCATCTTGTATCCGTTGCAATAAATAAAATTCTTGACTGTTTCTCGGAAGGGGAATAACTTCAAGTGGGTTTCCGTATAAAAGTTGAGAAGTTCGGTGTTTCTCATCTTTTGCAAGTCCTGCAAGCGGAATATCTAACCCAAGTTCATTTTCAAGTACATCCCTCGCTGCCTCGATATGACCTTTCCCACCATCAATAATAATTAAATCTGCAAGTGGAAGTCCTTCCTTTAACACTCTCGTATATCTTCTTCTAACAACTTCGCGCATGGATTCATAATCATCGGGTCCTTCGACTGTCTTGATTTTGTATTTTCGGTATTCTCGTTTAGCCGGTTTGCCATCGACAAATACGACCATTGCTGAAACAGGATTGGTTCCCTGAATATTGGAGTTATCATAGGCCTCAATTCTGTGTGGCGTATAAATGCCCATATGATTTCCTAGACTTTCAACGGCTTTAATTGAACGTTCCTCATCCCGTTCAATTAGTGAAAACTTTTCTTTCAAAGCAATTTGTGCATTTTTAATCGCTAGTTTAACGAGGTCCTTTTTCTGTCCTCGTTGTGGCTTGAGAACCTTAACTGATAACAATTCCTCAACGATATCCTTGTCCACTGTATCCGGTATAAGCATTTCCTTCGGTTTAAAATGCTCTTCTTTCGAATAAAACTGGCCGAGAAACGTTAGAATTTCTTCCTCGGGTTCATTGTAGATTGGGAACATTGATACCTCACGTTCGATTAATTTCCCTTGCCGAATGAAAAAGACTTGTACACACATCCAGCCTTTATCCACCGCGTAGCCAAACACATCCCGATCTGTAAAATCTGTCATTGTCATTTTTTGTTTTTCCATCGTTGCTTCGATATGAGCAATTTTATCGCGGTAATCTTTTGCACGTTCAAAATCTAATTCTTCAGCAGCCGCCGTCATTCGCTCAGCTAGCTCATGTTTGATTTCTTTATAGCCCCCATTTAAAAAACGGGTAATTTCATCAGTCATTTTTTTATATTCCTGTTCTGCCACTTCATTCACACATGGAGCCAAACATTGACCCAAATGATAGTAAAGACAAACTCGATCAGGAAGCGTAGCACACTTGCGGAGAGGATAGATTCGATCAAGAAGTTTCTTTGTTTCATTTGCCGCTTGAACATTTGGATAAGGTCCAAAATATTTGCCTTTATCTTTTTTTACCTTACGGGTAATGATCAAGCGTGGATGACGTTCTGCCGTTAATTTAATAAACGGATAACTTTTATCATCCTTTAACATGATATTGTATTTAGGATCGTATTTTTTGATGAGGTTGATTTCAAGGACTAACGCTTCAATATTCGAGGAAGTAACAATGTATTCAAAATCCTCTATTTCATTTACGAGGCGTAGTGTTTTTCCATCATGCGAACCAGTAAAATAGGACCGCACTCTGTTTTTGAGAATCTTTGCTTTGCCGACATAAATAACCGTCCCTTGCCGATCTTTCATTAAATAACAACCAGGTTGATCAGGCAAAAGCGCTAATTTATTTTTAATGTTTTGATTCATGCAGGTCACACCTCCTACTAAAAAGCATGATGCTCGTCGAGCAATTGTTTTGTGTAGTGATTCTTGTTTTAAGGAGTCATTTCCAGATATATAAAAAAATGAATATAAAATTATTCACTCTGTATCTCTAAAAAACTTACTGAAAAACCGGCGGGATTTTCCCGCCGGTTCATTATTGCATTTTTTATTATACGTGTTTGTTAAGAAGTTCAGCAAGTGCTTCTTTTGGTTGGAATCCAACCACTTTATCAACAACTTCGCCTTCTTTTAAGACTAGAAGAGTTGGGATGCTCATGATGCCAAATTTTGCTGCAGTTTCTTGGTTTTCATCAACGTCAACCTTAACGATTTTCACTTGATCGCCCATATCAGCATCTAATTCTTCTAGTACAGGTGCAATCATTTTACAAGGTCCGCACCAAGTTGCCCAAAAGTCAACTAAGACTGTACCTGAACCTGTTTCAGAAGTGAAAGTCTGGTCTGTTGCATGTGAAATAGCCATATAAAATTCCTCCTATTACAATACTTAAGGTCAGTATATCACCGTTTCAAAAGTGACGCTATTTTTTTGTTTCATTGTTATTTTACCCTTGGTTTAAACGAAGTATCCCTGAAAAGCAAAAGGTGAGGAGCAATCCTCACCTTCGATTAGAAGCTATATTTTAAGAATGAACCTTTAACTTCTTGAATTCTTCTGTAAGCATTGGAACGACTTCAAACAAATCGCCAACGATTCCGTAATCGGCTACCTTAAAGATGTTTGCTTCAGGATCTTTGTTGATAGCAACGATTACTTTTGAGTTTGACATACCTGCAAGGTGCTGAATCGCTCCAGAAATTCCGCAAGCGATATAAAGGTCTGGCGTAACAACCTTACCAGTTTGCCCAATTTGAAGCGAGTAATCACAATATTCAGCGTCACATGCACCACGGGAAGCTCCGACAGCACCGCCAAGTACATTAGCTAGTTCTTTAAGCGGTTCAAAACCTTCTTCGCTCTTGACTCCACGTCCACCAGCAACTACGACTTTCGCTTCAGAAAGGTCAACCCCTTCAGTTGCTTTACGAACTACTTCCTTAATGACAGTACGAAGGTCCTTAATATCTACAGATAATGTAGAAACATCACCTGAACGGCTTTCATCTTTTTCAAGTGGAGCGATATTATTAGGACGTACTGTTGCAAAAACCAATCCGTCTGTAACAATTTTCTTTTCAAACGCCTTACCAGAATAGATTGGGCGTGTGAACACTAAGTTTCCACCTGCTTCTTCAACCGCAGTCGAATCAGAAATTAATCCTGAGTTTAACTTGCTCGCAATTTTTGGAGCCAAGTCTTTTCCTAAAGCTGTGTGCCCTAAAACAAGACCTTCAGGATCTTCTTCATTGATAACAGCCATCAATGCTTGAGAGTAGCCATCTGTTGTATATTGTGCAAGCTTATCACTTTCAACAACAACAACGCGATCTGCTCCAGATTGAATTAACTCTGCTCCAAGTGCACTTACACTTTCTCCTAGTATTACTCCTACAACTTCTCCGCCTTCAGCTACTGTTTTTGCAGCAGCCACTGCTTCGAAAGATACATTTCTAAGTGAACCATCACGTACTTCGCCTAATACTAATACTTTTCTACCCATTTGATTTACCTCCTGCGTATATTCTCGATTATCCGGAATTAGACAACTTTCGCTTCAGAATGAAGTAACTGTACAAGTTCTTTCACTTGATTAGCTAGTTCACCTTCTAGTACTCTTCCAGCTTCTTTTTGAGGCGGAAGGTAAATTTCAATTGTTTTTGTTTTCGCTTCTACATCATCTTCATCAAGATCTAAATCATCCAACTCAAGCTCTTCAAGAGGCTTCTTCTTCGCCTTCATAATTCCTGGTAAGGATGGATAACGCGGCTCGTTTAAACCTTGCTGAGCTGTAACTAATAGTGGAAGGCTCGTCTCAATGACTTCTGAATCCCCCTCAACATCTCTCGTTACTGTTACGTTTGTACCATTAATTTCAAGGTTTGTAATCGTCGTTACGTAAGGAATATCAAGAGCATCTGCTACACGAGGACCAACTTGACCTGAACCGCCATCGATTGCTACGTTTCCAGCAAGAATCAAGTCAACTTCTTTATCTTTTAAATATTCACCAATGATTTTAGCTGTTGTATACTGGTCGCCTTCTTCAAGATCATCTTCAGTATTGATTAGGACAGCTTTGTCCGCTCCCATTGCAAGTGCAGTGCGAAGTTGTTTTTCAGCTTCTTCGTTTCCAACAGAAATAACAGTTACCTCGCCACCATTTGCATCACGAACTTGAATCGCTTCTTCAATTGCATATTCATCATAAGGGTTGATAATAAACTCGGCACCCTCTTCATTGATTTTGCCGCCGGAAATCGCGATCTTTTCTTCAGTATCAAAAGTTCTCTTCATCAAAACGTAGATGTTCATTGTTTCCCCTCCTAGAGTTCTAACATTCATTTTGTTCATAAGATTGAAAAAAATCAAAGTAAAAAAATTTTTACTTTATTTCCCTTTAAATTCGGGTTTACGCTTTTCGAGAAAAGCTGTAATCCCTTCCTTCGCATCTTCGGAGCTAAACACTTCTCCGAATAGCTGAGCCTCTTTTTTCACACCTTCATGAAACTGTCCGGTTTTAGCATAGTTTAATAGATTAAGAGTCGCTTTAACCGAAATAGGGCTTTTAGCCGCCATTTTCTTGGCCAGTATGTAGGCGTTTTCAAGAAGAGCTTCATCGGGGTACGCGTGATTTGCTAAACCAAATTGCACTGCTTCAAGACCGGTAATTGGTTCACTGGTTATCATCATTTCAGCCGCTCTTGCTGTCCCAATATAACGTGGAAGTCGTTGAGTGCCAGCAAAACCAGGGATTAATCCTAGCTGAAGCTCAGGTAAACCTAGTTTGGCATTCTCCGTTACGAGACGAATGTGGCATGCCATTGCCAGTTCAAGTCCACCACCTAATGAAGCACCATGGATTGCGGCGATAATTGGTTTAGGGAACGTTTCCATTCGCTCAAAAACGTCCTGACCATTTTCTGATAGATTGGCAAATCCATTTCCTTCAATTGTGGTAAATTCTTTAATATCAGCACCAGCCGAGAAAAACTTTCCTTCTCCATGAATAAGAAGGACTCTTACTTCATCATTTGTTTCCACTTCATCTAGCACCGTGGAGAGTTCATTGATTAACCCTGACGAAAGAGCATTCGCAGGAGGTCGGTTTATCGTGATCGTTGCGACCTTATCCTCAATAGACCATTTTAGATATTCCACCTTTTCCCCTCCTTTTTATTCGCTTCCTACGCCAATCACTAAGGATCAAGCGCAGGAAACGATGATTAGTTATTTGTTGTTTGATAGCCACATCCATTTACAAGCATACGATGCATTGGTTCAGCGAGCTCTAAAAGATTGAATTTTGTATCTCTCATTACCCATGTCGTCACCGTTTCATCAATGGTACCGAAGATCATTTGTCTTGCAAGTCGGACATTTAAATCGCTTCGGAACTCTTTTGTTTCAATGCCCTCAATCACGATCTTATCTATTAGCTTAAGATAACCTTTTAGAACCCCATTAATTTTTTGTCTAAGCTCCTTATTTGATTGCCTTAGCTCAAGCTGCGTGACAATAGCAAGGTGTTGGTCCTCGGCGACCCACTCTAAATGTGATTCTACCAACATTAATAACTTCTCTACTGCTGTTGTTTTTCCTGCTATTTTACCTTCAATAATTTCAATAAAATTCCCCATTTTTTCCTGGAAGAGAGAGATTAATATATCTTCTTTATTCCTAAAATATAGGTAGATCGTTCCATCGGCTACTCCAGCCTGTTTTGCAATTTTTGAAACCTGTGCTTGATGATAACCGTTTTCTGCAATAACAATCACGGCTGCGTCAATAATTTGACGGTATTTCGGTTTGTTTTTCTTCATTATCTCACCCCTCTCCTACCAGGAGACCTTCAACTGCCTATTTTCATCACCTTATACGAATGAATGAACCGTCATTCATATTTTCATAATAGTATCTATCATTCTTTCTGTCAAGTCGATTAAACAAGCATGATCAGAATAAAAATTATTTTAAAATCAACCTTATTGTTTTATCAAGCCTGTTTTGTGTCGTCATTCTTTTGTTTCGCTTTTTCTTCATCCACTAGTGTTCTACGCAAAATCTTACCAACAGCTGTTTTTGGAAGTTCATTACGAAATTCATAATACCTTGGAACTTTGTAAGCTGCAAGATGCTTTCGTGCAAATTCATTCAATTCTGCTTCAGTCAAACTACTTCCTTCTTTCGGCACAACATAAGCTTTAACTGTTTCACCACGGTATGGATCAGGTATACCAGCAACAACTACTTCTTGGACCAAATGATGTTCGTATAGAATCTCTTCGACTTCCCGTGGATAGATATTGAAACCCCCAGCAATAATCATATCCTTTTTGCGATCGACAATGTAAAAGTAACCTTCCTCATCCATATAACCTAGGTCTCCCGTTAACAACCAACCGTCTTTAAGTACTTCTGCCGTCTCCTCCGGCCGGTTCCAATAGCCCTTCATAACTTGTGGACCCTTTACAGCTAATTCGCCAATTTCACCCGGCGGCAGGGATTCTCCGTTTTCAAGAGATAGAATGACCGCGTCTGTATCAGGATAAGGAACCCCGATACTTCCTGATACTCTTTTTTGTCCCCAAAGGAAATTAGAATGAGTGACGGGTGATGATTCAGTCAAACCGTATCCTTCGACAAGCTTGCCACCAGTCACTTCCTCGAATTTTTGCTGAACTTCTACCGGTAGTGGGGCGGATCCACTAATGCAAGCCTCAATCGAAGATAAATCGTATTTTTGTAAATCAGGGTGATTTAGTAATCCAATATACATTGTGGGGGCACCCGGGAATAGCGTTGGTCTCTGCTTCTCAATTGTTTTCAGCATCGTATCGACATCAAATTTCGGAATCAAAACCATTTTTTGCGCTTGAAGGACTGATAAAATCATTACCGTTGTCATTCCATAAACATGGAAGAATGGTAAAACTCCTAAAACCGTTTCTTTACCAGGTTTCGATTTATATAACCATGCCGCACACATCTTTGTGTTTGATACAAGGTTTTTATGAGTAAGCATGACCCCTTTAGGAAATCCAGTAGTACCTCCAGTATATTGCAACAACGCCAAGTCTTCGTTTACATCATAATTATATTCTACCAATTCTTTTTGGGGTTGTTTTAAAATCGTCGGGAGCAAATGATTCGAGGCTTCGTGTGCAACATTCACCAATATTCCAGTCTGTTTTTTCTGTATATATGGATAGATGAGGTTCTTCGGAAATGGCAGGAAATCCTTGATAGCGGTTACAATAATGTGTTGCAAATCTGTTTGGGCTTTGACTTTCGAGATCCGTGGATAGAGAATATCTAACGACAGGATGGCTTTGGCCCCTGAGTCTTTCATTTGATATTCTAACTCACGCTCTGTATAAAGTGGGTTCGTCTGAACGACAATCGCACCTGCCATCAATACACCAAAATAACCAATTACAGCTGCTGGCATATTCGGAAGCATTATCGCTACCCGATCTCCTTTTTCAATCCCAATCGATTGCAAATAACCGGCGAATTTTCTTGCTTGTTCAGATAATTGCCGATAGGTCATTTCTTTTCCCATAAAGTGAATGGCGATTTTTTCTGGGTAATCTTTCGCTGTTTGTTTAAGGTATTCTTGGACAGGGATTTCCTCCATCTCTAAGGTCTTAGGTATTTCAGCCGGATACTGTTCCAACCAAGGTCTCTCGATCATCGTAATCCCCCTTTTATAATTCAGAATATTTACATATTTATTTTTCATTATAATATGCAGAGTAATTGTTGACAATCATTATAATAGGAATTCCCTTTGATTGCTTGACCAAAAAAACAAGACTAGCCTATTGCTAGTCTTGTAAAAAAATACCAGTATAACTTTATTTTCAAAAAAGTATTATACAAAAAACATTAGGTAAATAGCCCCGATTAAAATAAATAGTCCAGATAGCACCATTAACACTTTTGCTAACGTCTCCAAAATCCTCGCCCCTTATATCCCTGCTCCGATCACATAGCTTAAGCCTACTGAGATAATCAGTGAAATGAGGCCTACAGCTCTGTTGTCTTGTTGTATTTCCTTATCAATATTAAATTTCGGCGTCATAAACTCAAAGATAAAATAACCAATTAATAAAAGGATAAAGCCAAAAACACCCCAACTAACCATGCTTAGTAAGCTGTCATGTTGTGCAATAGAATGACGAAAGATGTTTGCAACACCAAAAATCTTCCCACCAGTGGCCATTGCCACCGACAGATTTCCTTTTTTGATTTCTTCCCAATTCCGATATTTTGTGACCAACTCAAAAACAGCTAGAAAGACAATGGTACAAAGAATCACCACACTATAATAACCTGCCGTTGTGACAAAATCATTCTCCCAAAATTGCTCCATTGGTTTCCCCGCCTATCATTTAAATTCGACGATGGTGACCCCGGTCCCACCTTCGCCAGCCTCACCAAAGCGGATTTTTTTCACGGAACGGTGATTCTTTAAATACTCCTGAACACCACGCATTAATGCACCCGTTCCTTTTCCATGGATAATGGATACCCTAGGATAACCAGCAAGGAGCGCATCATCAAGGTATTTTTCAACCCTCAACATCGCTGCTTCATATCGCTCGCCCCGCAAATCAAGTTCTAAAGAAACGTGTGAATCTCTTCCCTTCACCATGGCTACTGGTTTTACATCTTTTGGCTTTGGTGTATCGATATACTCCATATCACTTTCTTTTACTTTCATCTTAAGGATTCCAATTTGGACTTCCCACTCTTTGTCAGATGCTTGTTTTATTAAGTGACCTTTTTGGCCAAAAGTGATTACTTTCACTTCATCACCTGGCTGGAACTGGTGTTTTTGAACTTTTGCCTTACTAGCTTTTTTCACCGTTTTTTCCGGGGTGGCTTCGGCCAATTTCCTTCTAGCATCAATCAACTCATGTTCTTTCACTTCAGCACTTTTTTCAAGCCTTAGTTTTCTTAAATCGCGAATAACTTCTTCCGCTTCCGCTTTCGCTTTTTCAATAATTCCGGTGGCTTTTTCTTTTGCTTTTTCTTCAAGTTCTTCTTTACGCTCATAATAAGCGACCATTTGCTTTTGGAGGTCTTTATGCAACATCTCCGCTGACTTTAAAAGCTCATGTGCCTCATCAGCCTCTTTTTCCGCTTGGCGCCTGCTTTCTTCAAGCGAAGCAATCATTGTTTCAACCTGATTCGTATCAGCACTAATGAATCCTCTCGCTTTTTCAATAACAGTCGAACTCAATCCTAAACGTTTAGAAATTTCAAATGCATTACTGCGACCTGGAACCCCGATCAATAATTTATAAGTCGGGCTTAACGTCTCTACGTCAAATTCAACACTGGCATTGATGACTCCTTCGCGATTATATCCATAAGCTTTTAGCTCAGGATAATGAGTCGTTGCGATCACCCTTGCACCACGTTGATAGACTTCATCCAATATTGAGATTGCTAGGGCTGCCCCTTCTTGCGGATCTGTTCCTGCTCCTAGTTCATCGAATAAAACCAAGCTATTGGAATCCACTCGATTAAGAATATCAACGATGTTAACCATGTGAGACGAGAAGGTACTTAAAGATTGCTCAATCGATTGTTCGTCGCCGATATCGGCATAAACAGAATCAAACACTGCCACTTCTGAACCATCTAGAGCTGGAATCTGTAAACCTGACTGTGCCATAAGGGTGCATAGTCCTAGTGTTTTCAACGTGACCGTTTTACCACCCGTATTTGGTCCAGTAATTACAATGGTTGTATAGTCTTCACCTAATGTGATTGTATTCGGTACCACTTCTTCTTTTGCAATCAGCGGGTGACGAGCTTGATACAACTTAATAATCCCTTCATTGTTTACCTTAGGTTTGGATGCTTTGATTTTTTGACCATAACGAGCCTTCGCAAATATAAAATCCAACTCAGCCAATATGTTTACAATTGTTAACAAATCATCATGATTGTCTCCAACCATAACAGAAAGTTCAATTAAAATACGTTCAATTTCTTGTTGTTCTTTTAACCGGATCTCTTGAAGCTCATTGTTCAATTGAACAACCGATTGTGGTTCAATAAACAATGTTTGCCCAGATGAACTTTGGTCATGGACAATTCCGCCATAATGGCCACGGTACTCTTGTTTAACCGGAAGAACAAAGCGGTCATTCCGGATCGTAATAATTGCATCAGATAACATCTTTTGGGCGTTAGAAGAACGTGTCATACTTTCAAGGCGCTCACGAACTCTGGCTTCGCGCGACCGTAATTGATTCCGTAGTGAACGTAGCAGATCACTGGCACTATCAAGAACTTCGCCCCCCTCATCAATCGCTTGCTTTACCTTTTCTTCGACCTCTGCTAAGACAATAATTCCCTCAGCAAAGCTAGATAAAATAGGCAATTCGGTTTCTTCTAGAAGATCGGTGATGAATCGCTTCATTTGTCTACTTGCATGAACCGTATTTGCAGTTTGAATAAGCTCTTGAGGGCTTAGCATTCCGCCAATAACAGCTCGTTTTACATGCGGACGGATATCATATATGCCACCTAGAGGGACATTCCCTTTTATGCGAATAACTTTTGTTGCTTCATCTGTTTGTTCCTGTAGATTAAGAACTTCCTCATAATTTGTAGCAGGTACAAGACTACGTGCTTTTTCTTGCCCAAGAGGAGAAGAAACATGTTCTAGTATTTGTTCTCGAATTTTATCAAATTCCAGTGTTTTTAACACTCGTTGTTGCACTAGTATAGCCTCCTTTAACAAGGGCCCAGCTTAATCATGCCGGTGATGTAGAAAATCATATAAGTCGTTAAGGTCCATTGCGTTTAAGACCGAACTTTCCTTAATCCACCCTTTTCTAGCTGCCGAAACCCCAATTTCCATATGTTCAAGCGTGTCCATTTTATGAGCGTCTGTATTGATTACAATTTTCACACCAGCTTCTTGTGCTTTCCGAAGATGTTCAGATGCAAGATCAAGGCGATGTGGATTTGCATTCAGCTCTAAAGCTGTATTTGTTTGTTTTGCTAATTCAATTAGCATATCGATATCTACATCATATCCATCTCGTCTTCCTATCAGCCGCCCAGTCGGATGAGCAATGATGTCAACATGAAAGTTTTCGACTGCTGTTCTTAATCGTTCCATAATTTTTTCACGCGACTGAGAAAACGAAGAATGAATCGAGGCAATCACGATATCTAATTCAGCTAATAATTCATCATCAAAATCCAAGCGCGCATCTGGTAAAATATCCATTTCAATTCCAGTCAGAATCGTGAAATCATCATATTTTTCATTGAGCTTGCGAACTTCTTCGATTTGTTTGCGAACACGTTCAGGCGTTAGCCCATTTGCTACTCTTAAATACTGAGAATGGTCGGTAATGGCCATATAACGATAACCACGAGCACGGCATGCCTCTGCCATTTCTTCAATTGAATGAGCCCCATCACTCCATGCCGAGTGCATATGCAAATCACCTTTAATGGCTGGCACTGAAATTAACTTCAATTCTTCATTATAATGATCCACTTCACTGCCATCTTCACGCAATTCTGGAGGAATAAACGGAAGTCCAAAATGGTGGTAAAAAGCTTCCTCAGTGTCAAAGGTAAGGACTTCACCAGTTTCTACATTCTCAACACCGTATTCACTAATTTTCTCGCCTCTTTCTTTTGCTAACTGACGCATGCGAACATTATGATCTTTGCTTCCTGTGAAATGGTGTAAGGCTGTCGCATATTCTTTCGGTTCAACTAGACGAAAGTCTACATTTACATCATAGTCTAGATCAAATGTAAGCGACACTTTTGTATCTCCTGCGGCAATCACTTCTTTCACACGAGGCAGAGCCTCTAGCTGTTCCTTTACCTTTGCTGCATCATGAACCGCAATGATAAAATCTAAATCTTTGATCGTTTCTCGCTGTCTTCGTAAACTACCTGCTCTAGAGAACTTTTCAATCCCTTCCATTTCAGATAGGTCCTTTTCAATATTCTCTGCTATCGGCAACATATAAGCTAATGGAAGCCGCTCTGGTCTTGTGCCGACACTTTCTAATGCGGCCAAAATCTTTTCTTCTGACTTTTTCCCAAACCCAGCAAGTTCACGGATTTGCCCTGCCAAACAAGCTTCCTTTAACCCATCGGCATCTTCAATCCCTAATTCTTTATGAAGCTTGGCAATTTTTTTCCCACCAAGACCTGGTACTTGAAGCAAAGCTATGAGCCCTTTCGGAACTTCTTCTTGCAATTCTTTTAGCACAGAAGATGTACCCTCTTGAATGAATTCTTCAATCACAGCAGCCGTCCCTTTCCCAATTCCAGAAAGTGCCGTTAACTCTCCGATTTCAGTTAAACTCCGGTCATCAAGTTCTAATGCGGCGGCCGCTTTTCGAAAAGCAGAAACCTTAAACGGATTTTCTCCTTTTAACTCCATATAAATCGCAATCGTTTCTAAAAGACTTACTACATCTTTTTTATTTGCTGACACTTTACGCACCTGCCTCTATGTAAAAATCATTCATGTTTCTTTTAGGCTCTTTTCTAAAAGATTGTTGCTTTTTAAAGGAAATAAAGATTAATTTATCTATGATTCCATTCCAAAGATCGTTTATAAGATGAGAAAAGAGCTTACAAACTAAGTAATAACGCAGATAAAAACTTATTTCGCGTTAAAATCGGCTTTAGGATTTTAACAACAAACTTTACGAAAACAGCCTTCATAATACAGTTGTTTAAACGTTCTGCTTTTCCAAAGGCTCTTTTCTCAAACATTGTTGCTTTTCAATAAAAATAGAGAATGATTTAGCTATGATTTCCATTCCAAATTCGTTATAAGAAAACAAAGTAGTATCGCAGAGAAAAGGTTATCTCTTGTTAAAAACGGCTTTATGCTTTTAACACAAACTTTACGAAAAACGTTTTTACAAATAACCCGCAGTATTATTGTATAGAATTTCACTTGCAAATGAAATTCAAAAGAAAAACTTCTCTACAGAAGAGAAGTTCATTACGATTCTAACCACCATTGTTTAATTTGTTCAGAAAAGATTGGGGTATGCTTTATAATTCCATTGGCAAGGATAGAATCATTAAATGGTCCCTGAATAACTCCAACCGGGACTAAAGCAAGAATGTATAATAAAATAAAAACAAATAAATAGACTTCTAATATACCAAGTATTCCGCCTGCCCAAACATTTAAACTCTTTAAAACTGGTAAATTCGCAACAAAGTCAAACATTGATCCAATTATTTGTAACAGGATTCTTACCGCAAAAAAAATCGCGACAAAAGCGATGGCGCGGTAATAAGCATCCTCCATATTAGGGTTGTCAAATAAGAGTGCGAGCTCTCCTCCTCCAAAAGTCGGATAAGGTATCCACAAAGTCAATTTAGGAGCAATCTGATCATAATAAATATAAGCTACGATAAATGCAATAATAAAACCAGTCATATGAATGGTTTGCAGAATAAAGCCCCTTTTTAGACCGATAAAAAAGCCTAGTACTAATAAAAACAGGATCAACAAATCCAGCATGTTCGTTTCATTCCTTTAACCGTTGTATTTCTGCTTCAAGACGTTCCACACGATCTTTCATCTTCAGATAATCATTTACAGCGTTAATTGCTGTTAAAACTGCTAATTTATTTATATCAAGGATAGGATTCATTGAGCTGATTTCTCTCATTTTATCATCGACCATAGAGGCGACTAACCTTACATGACTAGTGCTTTCAGTTCCCACTATCGTGTATTGCTGCCCATATATGTCTACAGTTGTACGTGTTTTTTTTGTATCTGACAACATTCACGCCTCCATTTCGTAAGAATCCTATTTTATACTATAACATGAAGGAAAAAAGCAGGAAAGTAACAAGCCGTCATTTTATGGCAAGATTTTTGATATGATATGTTTTTAGACAGGAGGATTCGTATATGGGAAATACAGTGATTAAAGCCACTTCGGCTGATATTAAAAAAATGATGGATCATTATCAACGTTATTTAAGTGAAAAAGTCCCTCCAGGTGGCGTTTTTGCAGCCAAAACACCAAGCTGTGCCATTACAGCCTATAAATCGGGAAAAGTATTGTTTCAAGGAAAAGATGGAGAAACAGAAGCTGCAAAATGGGGGGATGCTTCCTTAAGTCAGTCAAAGCCAAAAACAGACAAAAGGCCATCTGGTTCCCATTTGCCAACAAATTTTGCATCCATGTCGGTCATAGGTTCAGATGAAGTTGGGACAGGTGACTTTTTTGGCCCAATCACGGTCGTTGCCGCTTATGTAAAAAAAGAGGATATTGAACTTTTAAAAGAGCTCGGCGTCCAGGATTCAAAAAATTTAAAAGATGACAAGATTATTGAAATCGCCAAGCAACTCGTCAAATTTGTTCCATACAGCTTATTAACACTACATAACCCGAAGTACAACAAAATGCAAGGATCAGGCATGTCACAAGGGAAACTGAAAGCATTATTACATAACCAAGCGATCCAGCATGTATTGGATAAAATTGCGCCCGAAAAACCAGAAGCCATTTTAATTGATCAATTCGCGAAAGAGGAAATTTACTATAATTATTTAAAAACGCAGCGAAATATCGTCCGCGAGAATGTTTATTTTAGTACGAAAGGCGAGAGCGTTCATTTAGCTGTAGCAGCTGCATCGATGATTGCCCGCTATGCATTTGTAAAACATTTTGAACAACTTAGTGAAAAAGCAGGTTTTACGTTGCCTAAAGGAGCAGGCGCGCAAGTTGACCAAGCTGCAGCAAGATTAATTAACAGAAAAGGCGCTGATTGTTTACCAGAATTCGTGAAACTCCACTTTGCCAATACCGAAAAAGCGATGAAACTCGCGAAGAGAGGATAATAACAGCATTTTATTTGCTGTTCAAGCAGTTTTATTCGCCGTCAGCCTAACTTTATTCGCCGTTCAAGCGGTTTTATTCGCCGTAGGGAGGATATTTCAAACTAAAAAGCGGTTGATTCCCTCTCTATGAGAGGAATCAACCGCTTTTTTTACCCTCTTAAAGTAGCTCCAGCTTGTTCTTCAACAGCTTTTAACACTTTTTCATGGGTTTTCGCAATATCTTCGTCTGTTAATGTTTTTTCTGGATCAAAGTATTTTAATGAGAACGCGATGGACTTTTTGCCTTCTTCCATACGCTCTCCTTCGTATAAGTCAAAAACATAAACATCTTTTAACAGCTTTCCACCAACTTCAACAATGATGTTTTGTAGCTCAGCAGCTGTTTTATTTTTATCCACCACTAATGCAATGTCTCTAGTAATCGATGGGTATCTTGGAATGGCTTGATATTGAAGTGGCTCAGTACCCGCTTCTAACACAGCCTTCAGGTTCAATTCAAAAACGTATGTTTCTTTTAAATCTAAGTCTTTTTGTACGGTTGGATGAACTTGCCCAACAAATCCAATTACTTCCCCGTTTAGACTTACTTCTGCAGTACGACCAGGATGCATACCGTCCTTTTCGGCCGCAGCAAAAGCGATTTTGTCCTCAAGACCAAGTTTTGCAAACATTCCTTCTAAAATTCCTTTTACCACATAGAAATCTACTGGCTTCTTCTCACCCTGCCATTGGTGGTTCTCCCAAAGACCAGTAACTGCCGCTGCAAGATGCTCTTCTTCAAGAGGAAGGTCCTCGCCATCCTGCTTCAAGAACACAGCTCCCGTTTCATAAACGGCCATGCTGTCCGTTTGACGAGCAAGATTGTACTTCAACACTTCAAGCAATTGCGGCACAATGCTTAGACGTAGCAAGCTTCGGTCTTCACTCATTGGCATAGCTAGTTCAACTGGATCACGCTTTTCTAATGCATATTGCGTCGCTTTATCCTTGCTTGTTAATGAATACGTAACAGCTTGATAAAGACCTGCTCCCTCAAGGAAACGACGAACAAGGCGGCGTTTTTGCTGGTATTCACTCAACTTACCTGGTGTTGAAGCCCCGATTGGCAATGTCTTTGGCACATTGTCATAGCCGTAGAGGCGAGCAACTTCTTCAATTAAATCTTCTTCGATGGTGATATCACCGCGACGAGTTGGTACTGTGACTGTGATTGTGTCATTATCAACAGTTGATTCAAACTTCAATTTCGCAAAAATGTCCTCTACTTGTTGCATGCTCACTTCAGCGCCAATGACACGGTTGATTTTTTCTAACGTTACAGAAACAACCGCTGGCTCGACTGAAAGTGTATCGGCGACAACAGAACCTTCAAGCACTTCTCCGCCAGCATATTTCGCCATCAATTCTGCAGCTCTTTCTGCTGCAGGATGCACACGCTCTGGATCTACACCTTTTTCATAACGAGCACTTGCTTCACTACGTAAACCATGATCCTTAGATGATTTGCGGATGACTGGTCCGGTAAAATATGCGGACTCAAGTAGAACGGTTGTCGTATCAGCGTTCACTTCTGAATTCGCTCCACCCATCACACCAGCTAAGGCAACCGGATCAGTTCCATTTGTAATCACTAAATGGTCTTCTGACAGTGTGCGCTTTGCATCATCAAGAGTTGTAATCTCTTCCCCTTGCTTCGCACGTCGAACAAGAATTTCTTTTGAACCAAGCAAATCATAGTCAAAAGCATGTAACGGCTGACCATATTCAAGCAGGATATAGTTCGTGATATCGACGACATTGTTATGTGGACGAATACCCGCTGCCATTAATCTTGATTGCATCCATAGTGGAGATGGCCCGATTTTAACGTTTTTAATCACTTTTGCCACATAAAGTGGGTTATCTTCTTTCGCTTCAACATTTACTTTGATGTAGTCAGCTGCTTTTTCAGAAGCAGTGGTTGGCGCTGGCTCAGGTAATTTCACATCTTTCCCTAAAATCGCTCCAACTTCGTATCCTACCCCTAGCATACTCAAACAGTCAGCACGGTTTGGTGTTAATCCTAATTCAAGAATCTGGTCGTCTCTTCCAAGTAATGCGAGCGCATCTTGGCCAACTTCCGTGTCTTCAGGGAAAACAAAGATTCCTTCAGAATACTCTTTTGCCACAAGCTTTGCTTCAATGCCTAGCTCTTGAAGAGAACAAATCATTCCGTTCGAAACTTCACCACGAAGCTTCGCTTTTTTAATTTTAAAATTACCAGGTAAAACGGCGCCAACTGTTGCGACCGCTACTTTTTGACCTTTTGCTACGTTTGGAGCACCACAGATAATTTGTACAGGTTCTTCTGCGCCAATATCTACTAACGTTTTATTTAATTTTTCAGCGTTAGGGTGTTTTTCACACTCAAGGACATGACCGACAACCACTCCACGTAATCCTTCGTTTAATGTTTCAACGCCTTCAACTTCAATTCCGCTTTTCGTAATTTTCTCACCAAGCTCTTCAGCTGAAACGCCTGATAAGTCTACATATTCCTGTAGCCATTTATATGATACAAGCATTTTTTACTCCTCCTAATCCCTATTCAGTCACCGAAAATTGCTTTAAGAAACGAATATCATTTGTATAGAAATGACGGATATCGTCTACACCGTATTTCAGCATTGCGATTCGCTCTGGTCCCATACCGAAGGCAAAACCAGTGTATTTTTTCGAATCGTAACCAGCCATTTCAAGTACATTTGGATGAACCATTCCTGCACCAAGAATTTCAATCCACCCAGTACCTTTACATGTTCCACAACCTTTTCCGCCACACATTTTACAAGAAATATCCATTTCTACAGATGGCTCTGTGAATGGGAAAAAGCTTGGACGCAGACGGATTTCGCGGTCGGCACCGAACATTTTCTTCGCAAACACATCAAGTGTTCCTTTTAAGTCACTTAAACGAATGTTTTCATCAATGACAAGTCCCTCAATTTGTGTGAACTGATGAGAGTGCGTTGCATCGTCATTATCACGGCGATACACTTTTCCTGGACAAATAATTTTCACAGGTCCTTTTCCGTTACGAGCTTCCATTGTTCTCGCTTGTACAGGCGAAGTATGAGTGCGAAGCAAGATTTCCTCGGTAATATAGAAAGAGTCTTGCATATCACGTGCTGGGTGTCCTTTTGGTAAGTTCAGCGCTTCAAAGTTGTAATAGTCTTTCTCCACTTCAGGTCCTTCTGCAACGGTATACCCCATCCCGATGAATAGATCTTCGATTTCTTCAATGATTCTTGTTAACGGATGATGATTGCCTTCACTTACTGGACGACCTGGTAAAGTAACATCAATTTTTTCTGCAGCCAACTTCTTTTCCACTGCCGCTTTTTCTAAGGTAATTTGCTTTTCTTCAATAGCACCAGAAATCATATCTCGAACTTCGTTTGCGAGCGCACCCATTTTTGGTCTTTCTTCAGGAGATAATTTCCCCATTCCTTTTAATACTTCCGTGATCGGTCCTTTTTTTCCAAGATAAGAAACGCGGATGTCATTTAATTCTTTTAAATCCGCAGCTTGTGCAACTTTTTCTAGTGCTTCAGCCTGCAGTTCTTTTAATCGCTCCTGCATTACTAAATCCTCCTTCAATTTTGACAAAATAAAAAGACTCCATCCCTAGGATAAAGGGACGAAGTCTGGTTTCGCGGTACCACCCTTTTTAACAGGCAATACAAATATGTATGGTCTGTTCACTTCATTCGGATAACGGCATATGCCGGTGCATCTTTACATTTTCAACAAAGAAAATGGTCCCGATGACAGCTCTGGAGGTGAATTCACAATTCTGTACCATAAAAATGCTTTCAGTCTTGGGCATTTTCTCCCTAAAATGGCCTTGGAAATGCTACTATTCTCCGTCATTGCTTTTTATTCATTTTTGCAGTTAATTATAGTATATTCTTTCCACCGTCGCAAATCCTTTTGAGTTAAAACACTTTATTTGGGCGTTTTTAAGTAATAAAGGAGAACCCCCGTTGCGACAGCAACATTCAACGATTCACTCTTCCCATATATCGGGATATATAAGTTTTGCGTTGTAGTAGCTAATAGTTCTTGGTTAACACCATTGCCTTCATTGCCAACCAGTAAAGCAAACCGTTGACCAGTTGGTACTTCATGATAAGTAGTCGCGTTCTCTAATGCCGTCCCGTAAACAGGAACGTCTTGATCTTTTAAACTGTTTATTGTTTCGTGTAGGTCTCCATTGATAACTGGTAAGTGAAAATGACTCCCTTGTGCCGAACGAAGGACTTTTGGATTGTAAAGATCGACACTTCCCTTTCCAACAATCACGGCATCAACGCCTGCAGCATCTGCTGTTCGAATCATTGTTCCAAGGTTGCCTGGGTCTTGAACAGAATCAATCAGTAAATAAGTTTGTGCTTCAAGCTGCTTGTTAGAGATTGAAGCTTGTTGACATACAGCAAAAATCCCTTGAGTTGTTTCCGTATCGGCCAAGGAGCGGGAAATCTCATCGCTTACTTGGACCATTGGAACAGCACCATAATCAAGGCCCGGTGGCATTTCAACGTTTTCACTGATGATGATTGTCTCAATCTCAGCGTTATTATTTAATGCCTCTTCAACAAGGTGAAATCCTTCAATTAAAAAAGTACCGGTTTTATCTCGCTCTTTTCTGGTAAGTAATTTTTTCCATTGTTTTACTTGGGGATTACTTGCAGAGTGGATGTACTTCACAAAAACACTCCTCTTCATATTTCATCAATTTTTTAATTATAACGCAATTTTTTTACATAATAAAACGAAATTTGTTCATCCTATATTTAGATTAAGGTTTTGAAAGGAGATTTTATACATGAATTTAAATTTGCGTAATGCGATTATTCAAAATGTCTCTGGTAATTCTCAAGATGAACTTAAAGATACAATTGTCGATGCAATCCAAAACGGTGAGGAAAAAATGCTTCCTGGCCTAGGAGTTCTGTTTGAAGTCATCTGGCAAAATGCATCACCTCAGGATCAACAAGAAATGTTGGAAACACTTGAAAATGGGTTAAAAAGATAAGGTTTTTCCTTTCTCCTCCGGTTTCTGCCGGAGGATTTTTTTATAGTGTTACAATTTGTAAATGAATTCTCATGT
Source organism: Mesobacillus maritimus (assembly GCF_023715205.1). Classification (GTDB taxonomy): domain Bacteria; phylum Bacillota; class Bacilli; order Bacillales; family Cytobacillaceae; genus Mesobacillus_B; species Mesobacillus_B maritimus_C. Next base: position 2,686 of record NZ_JAMBNR010000013.1, on the reverse strand, counting down.
TGGATTTTACAATTATTTCATTTGTAAAGTAAGTTACTTCTTTTGTAGAGAAAAACGGTGAGTTTCATAGAGTAAATTGCCCAAAACGTAGAGCAAACACATCATTTCGTAGAGCCATTTATCAAAACCGTAGAGTAAACCATTTTACACATAAAAAGGGAGCCCCCGAAAGGCTCCCTTTCCCTATTATTCAAATGTAATTTTATTAACCGTCTCTGGATTTAGACGTTTAATGACTTCGACAATCAATTTCACGGCATTTTCGTAGTCATCACGGTGTAAAATCGCTGCATGTGAGTGAATATAGCGGGTTGCGATTGTGATTGATAACGATGGCACACCACGATGTGTCGTATGGATTGCACCAGAATCTGTTCCGCCTCCTGGGACAGAATCAAACTGATACGGAATATTCAATTCATCTGCAACACCAGTGACAAAATCGCGCAAGCCTTTATGAGCCACCATGCTTGCATCATAAATGATAATTTGTGGTCCTTTTCCTAGCTTGCTAAGTGCTTCTTTTTCTGTAATGCCTGGTGTATCGCCAGCAATCCCTACATCCACGCCAAATGCGATATCAGGCTGTATCGCTTGTGCGGATGTTTTCGCACCACGTAAACCGACTTCTTCCTGAATCGTTCCGACGCCATATACGGTATTTTCAAGCTTTTCATCTTTTAAATGCTTCATAACATCAATTGCAATCGCGCAACCGATTCGGTTATCCCATGCTTTAGCGAGCAACATTTTCTCATTGTTCATCACTGTAAATTCAAAATAAGGAACGACCATATCACCTGGCTTTACGCCCCAACTTTCTGCTTCCTCGCGACTTGAAGCACCGATATCAATGAACATATCTTTAATGTCTACTGGCTTTTTACGAGCTTCTGCAGAGATTACATGAGGAGGTTTAGAACCGATTACACCAGTGACATCTCCTTTATTCGTCACAACCGTCACGCGTTGAGCTAGCATGACTTGGGACCACCAGCCACCTACTGTTTGAAAACGGAGAAATCCTTTGTCGTCAATTCTTGTGACCATGAAACCAACTTCATCAAGATGACCTGCAACCATGACTTTCGGTCCTGTTTCGCCTTTACGGGCAATTAAACTACCTAATCCATCTACAGATAATTCGTCTGCATATGGTGCTATGTATTTGCTCATAACCTCGCGAACTTCACGCTCGTTGCCGGGAATACCTCTTGCATCGGTTAAATCTTTAAGCATCGTTAAAGTTTCATCTAATTTAGCCATTATTTCGACTCCCTTAATAAAAATAGATTCGTTCCTATTATACAGAAACAGTGAATATTGTACAAAAGATGCATTAATACCCTTTTTGCTGCCTTTCATAATTTACTTCATTTTTCTCAATATATGCCTGCTCAATTTCTTTTTCGCTAAAATCAAGCAACCTAGCGAGAATAAGGTATTCTTGAAACATCGTTAAATAATTCTTCTCTGTCCGATTTGTTCGGAATTCATTGATTGATTTGTATACTTCAAGGAATTGTTCTGAAGTGGACCGCCCATTCTCTCTGCTCTCTTGCGAAACTTTGATTTCTTCAATCTGAAATTCACTCTCAATGCCTAGAGATAAAATAAAATGAATGCCATCAACAAATTCTTCTAAAATAACGCTTTTATCTGAAGCAGGCTTTGTACTCCAAAATTTAAAACATCTCGTTTCATTCGCTAGCTCACCAATCTCAACGAGCAAAGCTAGAATTTTCCGGTCTACTAGGTCTTCTGATGTTAACTGATGCTTTTCCTCAATATGCTGATCAAGAGCTGTTTGCATTTTATAAAGCTTTTCTAAGTTCATCTAGTCGTCTCCCCTTCATGGTGCACGTTTTTTAATCTGTACTCTTTTTTGTTTCGCGAACTCTTCATGGTGCATGGTTTTGTAATTGTGAACTCCTATTTTGCTTCCTAAATAGGGCTTCTCCCAAAAAATTATAAAGAAATTTCCTTTTAAATGAAACTATTCTAGTAGTTGGTTCGTAATTAAGGAAAATGTACAGTGGAGGAACTGCCATGTTATGGATTTTTCGTCTTTTACTTATCGTAGCGATTATCTTCCTTTTCTATAGTGTCGTAAAATACTTAATTCATCCAAAGAGAAAGCTTGAGCTTGCACAAGAGCAAAAGCGTTTTTATTTTTTAGATGATCAAGAAAATGTGCGAAAAAACTTTTTCCTTACGTATAAAGGCGTTGTATTCGAAGGAGAAAAGTATTTAGGGACTACAGAATATGCGTTTGAAGTGGTTTCAATTTTTATTTGGCCTAAAAGCAATCATAATTTAAAAGGACTTGCTTACGAAGATTTTCTATTTATCGAAGACCAAGTTCATGAAGTGTATCCAAATGCCGAAATTAGCTGGAAAAGCCCAATAAAAGAGTTTATGGAAAAAAAGCCGCAAATGGATTAGAACAAGTGCCTTAATAGCTGTTTCATAAAGGTGTAAGAACTAGGTCTAACTAGCTATAAGTAACCCAAGTCCGTTAATTATTCCTAAATAACTAAAAAACCGTCAAGGAGATTCCGAGGGCACTGAAAAAGTCTAATTTTTATTAAAGGCAGTTGAAAGTTCAATCTAATGAACTTTCAACTGCCTTTTTACTTTATAATATTGTTATCAAATGTATGTAGGTGGTATCCAAGTGATTTCA
>NZ_JAMBNR010000139.1 GCF_023715205.1 Mesobacillus maritimus | reverse complement strand
TTTTTGACTTCAAGTGATGGACCGAAGCGACCTCGAGGGTCTAGACGCTGTAGCTAGACAGCATTTTGAGAGAATATTGCACTCTCAAAACTAAACAAACAAGCAGTCAATAGTGCAATTTTTTTTTACAAATTGCTTAGTGCAAATTTTTAAATTTGCTTTGTACGAATCGTAAGATTCGCATTCCGAATGTCCTTAAGACATTATCCTTAGAAAGGAGGTGATCCAGCCGCACCTTCCGATACGG
>NZ_JAMBNR010000138.1 GCF_023715205.1 Mesobacillus maritimus | reverse complement strand
AAGGCTAAATACTCCCTAGTGACCGATAGTGAACCAGTACCGTGAGGGAAAGGTGAAAAGCACCCCGGAAGGGGAGTGAAATAGAACCTGAAACCGTGTGCCTACAAGTAGTTAGAGCCCTGTGCATCTTTTCCTTCGGAAAAATGCCGGGTGATAGCGTGCCTTTTGTAGAATGAACCGGCGAGTTACGATCATATGCGAGGTTAAGTTGGAAAGACGGAGCCGCAGCGAAAGCGAGTCTGAATAG
>NZ_JAMBNR010000137.1 GCF_023715205.1 Mesobacillus maritimus | reverse complement strand
CAAGGTAGCCGTATCGGAAGGTGCGGCTGGATCACCTCCTTTCTAAGGATAATGTCGTAAGGACATTCGGAATGCGAATCTTACGATTCGTACAAAGCAAATTTAAAAATTTGCACTAAGCAATTTTAAAAATTGCACTATTGACTGCTTGTTTGTTTAGTTTTGAAGGAGTAATGAAAAATTTCATTTCTTCCTGTTTTATGAGGGGCCTATAGCTCAGCTGGTTAGAGCGCACGCCTGATAAGCGTGAGGTC
>NZ_JAMBNR010000136.1 GCF_023715205.1 Mesobacillus maritimus | reverse complement strand
GCCGCACCTTCCGATACGGCTACCTTGTTACGACTTCACCCCAATCATCTGTCCCACCTTAGGCGGCTGGCCCCAGGGGCAAAACTTAGCTTCCTTTAAATATAATAAGATGCTAAGTTTTGCCCCCAGTTACCCCACCGACTTCGGGTGTTACAAACTCTCGTGGTGTGACGGGCGGTGTGTACAAGGCCCGGGAACGTATTCACCGCGGCATGCTGATCCGCGATTACTAGCGATTCCGGCTTCATGCAGGC
>NZ_JAMBNR010000135.1 GCF_023715205.1 Mesobacillus maritimus | reverse complement strand
TCTCCGCTACCCACACCTCATCCCCGCACTTTTCAACGTACGTGGGTTCGGGCCTCCAGTAGGTGTTACCCTACCTTCACCCTGGACATGGGTAGATCACCTGGTTTCGGGTCTACAACCATATACTATATCGCCCTATTCAGACTCGCTTTCGCTGCGGCTCCGTCTTTCCAACTTAACCTCGCATATGATCGTAACTCGCCGGTTCATTCTACAAAAGGCACGCTATCACCCGGCATTTTTCCGAAGGAAAA
>NZ_JAMBNR010000134.1 GCF_023715205.1 Mesobacillus maritimus | reverse complement strand
TGAAGTCAAAAAACGACTTCAAATGCTGTACCTCCAGCGCTTGTCGGGTCTGAACGAGACGCTTCCGCTTTTCGGTTATTGTTCCTTGAAAACTAGATAATCGTAAGTAAGAAGGCAAAAGTAAAACTCTTTAAAAGAATTTCTTTTAAAGAAACCGAGTATCGCCATTTTAGTTTTTCTCTCTTTTATTAAAAAGAGAAACCTGACAATTTGATTGTCATATAGGTTAAGTTAGAAAGGGCGCACGGTGGATGC
>NZ_JAMBNR010000133.1 GCF_023715205.1 Mesobacillus maritimus | reverse complement strand
AAGGCTAAATACTCCCTAGTGACCGATAGTGAACCAGTACCGTGAGGGAAAGGTGAAAAGCACCCCGGAAGGGGAGTGAAAGAGATCCTGAAACCGTGTGCCTACAAGTAGTTAGAGCCCTGTGCATCTTTTCCTTTGGAAAAATGCCGGGTGATAGCGTGCCTTTTGTAGAATGAACCGGCGAGTTACGATCATATGCGAGGTTAAGTTGGAAAGACGGAGCCGCAGCGAAAGCGAGTCTGAATAGGGCGATTA
>NZ_JAMBNR010000132.1 GCF_023715205.1 Mesobacillus maritimus | reverse complement strand
GAAGCACCTGTCTCTAGCATAAATTGTATCGTATCTAATTTAAATTTAATAGAATAAGCTTCCTTCATTTTTCTTCGCTTTAATCCTTCAACCCCTTGGGTCTTATAGGCTCTTACCCAATCTTGTATTGGTGTTTGAGAGGGCATATTGTATTTCTTCGCCAATGAGTTATATCCAAGATTTCCATGTAAATACTCAGTAACAAGCTTTATTTTAAATTCCTCACTATATTTGACCATAAAAACACCCCCAAAA
>NZ_JAMBNR010000131.1 GCF_023715205.1 Mesobacillus maritimus | reverse complement strand
GGCGTAGGCGATGGACAACAGGTTGATATTCCTGTACCACCTCTTTATCGTTTGAGCAATGGGGGGACGCAGGAGGATAGGGTAAGCGCACTGTTGGATATGTGCGTCTAAGCAGTTAGGCTGGTAATGAGGCAAATCCCGTTACCGTGTATGCTGAGCTGTGATAGCGAGGGAAATTTAGTACCGAAGTTCCTGATTCCACACTGCCAAGAAAAGCCTCTAGCGATGATATTTGGTGCCCGTACCGCAAACCGA
>NZ_JAMBNR010000130.1 GCF_023715205.1 Mesobacillus maritimus | reverse complement strand
GCATTAGCTAAGTAAGATCCCTGAAAGATGATCAGGTTGATAGGTCAGAGGTGGAAGCGCGGTGACGTGTGGAGCTGACTGATACTAATCGATCGAGGACTTAACCAAATTTGAAAAGCGAAGGCAATTGTTCAACTTCGACAGACGTTGGAGAGCCGGCCATGCAAATCCCGATTTTGGATTTGTTTGGACGGATTGAAACGGCCGAGAAGTTAGGAGCCGTAGCTAGACAACGATACTCAATTTACTTTACTT
>NZ_JAMBNR010000012.1 GCF_023715205.1 Mesobacillus maritimus | reverse complement strand
GTCGGCTACGCATCGTGGCCTTGGTGAGCCGTTACCTCACCAACTAGCTAATGCGCCGCGGGCCCATCTGTAAGTGACAGCCGAAACCGTCTTTCAGCATTTCCTCATGAGAGGAAATGAATTATCCGGTATTAGCCCCGGTTTCCCGGAGTTATCCCAGTCTTACAGGCAGGTTGCCCACGTGTTACTCACCCGTCCGCCGCTAACCTCAGGGAGCAAGCTCCCATTGGTTCGCTCGACTTGCATGTATTAGGCACGCCGCCAGCGTTCGTCCTGAGCCAGGATCAAACTCTCCAATAAAGTAAGAGTGATTAGCTCATAATAAAAAACGTTGGCTCATGTTTTTCCATATTATAATAGAAGAAACACGATAAATATTGTTTGTTGACGCTTGTTTGTTTAGTTTTCAAAGAGCAATTATTTTCATTGTCGTTTTCAGCGACAAGAAATATCTTATAACATCTCAACCAATTCGTCAATACTTTTTTGAAAAAGTTTTTTTGTAACGTTGGCATGAATGTCATTACCTTCAACCGCTTCCAAAGCAGCCAAATTAGAATAACATCTATCACTCTTTGATTGCAAGAGTTTTTTTAAATTAAAGTAGAATTTCTTTCTCCATATATGAAAACCGATACTTTGCCAGATTATTTTTCTTATGTCGCATACAACACCCCTTGTTAAGTTGATTGATAGAAAACATCCTTTTTGTCAAAAAAATAACGAGAACAAATCAAATGTTTATATAAAAATCATTTTTGCTTATAGGTGAAGATTTTAGATGTTTAGTTCTCAAGTGTACATCCATTTTTATTCAATACAAAGACTGCAAGTAAAGATGTCGAGGGAAAAATAGATGATAATATAGGAACAATAATAAACCGCTAAACGCATAACCTTAGCGGTTTGTTTCTTATTCCTACCCTTTTTAGTCTATCACTTTCTTTTTATGATTCAGGATATGTTCTTTTTAAGAATGCAACCGATTGAATAATTAATTCCTTCAACACCTCGATGTCGATATCCGCAATTTTGTTAACATAAACGCAAGCCTTCCCTGAAGTGTGCTTACCAAATCTTTTTAACCACTGTTCGCGATTAGGGTCCCCGGTAGCAAAATACAAACTGATTTTCGCTTTTCTTGGCGAAAAGCCGACTAAAGGGGCATCGCCTTCATGTCCGGAAGCATACTTATAATGATAAGAACCGAATCCGATAATACTTGGGCCCCACATCTTCGCTTCAAATCCTGTTGTTTCTGTAAAAATGTCCAATAACTGATAAGCATCTGCTCTTTTTTTGGGACTGTCCACACTTTCAATAAATTCAATTACACTATTATCAGTTTCTTTCGTTTTTAATTCGTACAATTTTTAACCCTCCTAGTGTTTTTTTCACTATTCGTTTAATCCAGCATCTCCCTTCCCGGTAGATTCCAATCTAATATGAATCTTTTTTTCTATAAAGGGATAGAACCTTGCAAGGAATCTTGTGAGGGAATTACATAGAATTTTTACATAAAAATAAATACATCTTCACTGCCTGGCACAAGCCCACATACGTTTAAAAGCTAGATAAGAGGAGGTTTAAAATTTGACTTAATTCGAACATCTGCCCAGCTCACAAATAGAAGCCCATTTGTACGATCCATGAAAACGAACATGTAAATCTAGACCTATTTATGATTGAACACTTTGACGTAATGTCTTCTCCACTTGCTTATGCCCTTGCTCGATTGTGAGATCCAATGCCGTTTTTCCATCTGGTCCTTTTTGTTCAACTTGAGCTCCATACTGAAGTAACCTATGGATAATTTCCGTATTATCATCGTGGTACGCAGCCGTATGTAAACAAGAATGTCCGTTGCTATCCATAATTGTAGTCTTTGCTCCGTGTTCAAGTAAAAGTTCAATCACCTCTAAATTTCGCTCACCAGCAATCGCCGCATGCAGTGCTGTATTTGACGGGATAAAACTTAATTTCGAATGCGACAAAGCGTTCACATCCGCCCCAAATTTTAATAATATTTTCACTGACTCGGTCTGGCCAAAATGCGCTGCATATCCTAAAAGCGTAAGTCCAACATCATTTTCTTGATTGGCTAGATCAGCATTTTCTGTTAGTAACTTACTTAGATAAGCTTGATCATTTATTTGAGCTGCTAAAAATACTTCTTTGACCACTTCATTTTCATTCATCACATTTCTCCTTCTTCCTGGAACAACATTTCTATCTTTATTCCACACAGAAATTAAAATATCCTCTTAAACACCAGACAACAAAAAAGAACACCAGTATAATCTGATGTTCCCTCTTCCTCACCTTTTACTTATATACTTTCATTGACAATGAGGTTAGCGACTGCCCCGTGGCAGAAGCAGTTAAATTTTGTTCTAATTCATATCCTTTAATCGGTTCAATGCGAGAAAACCTTTTTATAAACGTTTCCAGCGCAATGTTCATTTCCAATCGAGCAAGAGGAGCACCCAAACAGAAATGCGGACCACTTCCAAATGTCAAATGCTTTTTATTATTCTTCCGATGAATATCTATGGTGTAAGGATTCTCAAACATGTTTCCATCCAGATTACATGCACTCATCCAAGCAATTACTACATCGCCCTTTTTCAACGGAACACCTAGCAAATCATTGTCTTGTTTTACTGTTCGATCCCGTCTAGAAGAATGGAAACGATAACGTAGCATTTCTTCGACAGCGTTGGGCACCAATTCAAGATTATTTCTAAGTTCACCATAGACAGAAGGATCATCATAAAGCAATCCATAAAATGAATTGGCAAGCGCGTGGCTTGTTGTTTCAACACCCGCCCCTAAAAGCAACATCGTAACCTGTACAATTTCTTCATCGGTAAATCGGTCCCCATCCACTTCAGCGCGGATTAAATCGGAGATGATATCATCGGAAAGATTGGTCCGTTTTTGAACAACAATTGGGTATAGATATTGAAAATACTCTCTCGCCGCTTTTTCTTTTTCCATCTCAATCTCTGCTAATCTGCTTTTATCGTAAGGTTGGAAAAGAATATCTACCCATTTTTTAAACTGATAGCGGTCTTGAAGTGGCACGCCAAATAAATCAGCAATGACAAAACATGGTAGCGGTCCAGCTAATGCTTCCACAATATTAACAGGTTCATCCACCTGAATTTCTTCTACTAAATCGAATGCAATCTGTTGAATCCGAGGTTCCCAAGTCTTCAAACTACGCGGCGTAAAAGCAGCCGACAACAATGATCGACTTTTTCGATGACGAGGCGGATCCAAATTGGTCAGGTTCAATGGAGATTCTTCTTTATCCATACTATTTTTGTGATTATCGCCAACAAAAATCGCTGTTCTCGTACCTTCACTCGAAAAGTACTCATAATTGCTCAACACTTGTTTCACATGTTCGTATTTAAACACATTCCATGTATCTGTTGCTTCATGATAATACACCGGATGATTCTCTAACATATGTTTGTACCATTCAATCGGGAAAAATTCTTCTGCACGTGACTGGAAGTTGGTGATTTCATTAATTGGGATGATTTCTTTCGTCATAAACGATTTAGCCTCCTCCACCATTTTAAAACTACAGCGTTTACTTACTCTTTCACTTTACTCTAATCAGAGTAGTTTTTATAGAGTAATTAGTAATAGGTAGACTCCCGTACCAACTAGTGAAAGAAAAGTTTTGTAGGTATTTATTCACCCATATTCAACCGCTGTTTTTTTAAAGGGAAGGAAGACGCAAAGGGATTATGGTAAAATTTAAACATTTAAAGGATTGATGTTAGAAAGGAGAGCTTCACTTGTCTCTATCATTATTTATACTTGGGAGTTTAGCAGAAGAAACGAGTCATCCATATAAATTAAAGAAAACTTTACTCGATGCGCTACCCATTCAAAATATGAGCGAGGGAAAATTTTACTATAATTTCGAATCCCTTCAGAAAAAAGGACTGATTAAACCCGTCGAAACGGTTCATAAAGAAAATCGGCCCAACAAAACGTTGTACATAATCACTGAGGCAGGACGAAAATTTCTTGAGGAAGAAATCTACAGAAGTTTTAAAAAGGGGGCTAAAGTTGAAGATTTGTATATCTCCATTTATATGGTGAAATATATCAACCCAGAAAAAGCAGCTATTTTCCTCGAAGATGCAATCAAAAAAGAAAAACAGAATTGGACCCACTATCGAGAAGTGAAGCATAACGAAGAAATGCAAAAACAATTCGCAACCCTTGATGAAAAACAGCAAAGAGCCGTTGAATTTATTAGTGACCACGCCTTTAACCGAGCCGATGATAATATCCGTTGGTTGGAAAAACTATTAACATTTTTAAAAGAAATCGATAAGTAGTAAAAAGTTCACGTAATCGGAACTAGACGGTAAGTAGCTAAACTTTGTCTCAGTCCGTACTTTTTTAATAAGGCCGCATTTTCGCTGATTCAGGGTCCTTTTTCCTATCAATTGGAAGAATTAACAATTTCGTTGTTGACAAACAATTTGTAAAATTATACATTAGAAGTCCTGCCAACTATGTTGGCGTATAGGGGACTGTGAAAGGTTCATTCTTATTTTGAAAGGGATGGATACGATGAATAAAGAGCACTTAATGGAAAGTGCACGTCAGATGAAAGCAAATGCTTACGTGCCTTATTCAAAATTCCCAGTGGGAGTGGCATTATTATTAAAAGATGGTACTGTTATTAATGGCGTAAACGTAGAAAATGTTTCCCTAGGTGCAACCAACTGTGCCGAAAGAACCGCTATTTTTACCGCCGTTGCAAACGGTTACCGTAAAGGTGATTTCCAAGCAATTGCGGTTGCAGGTGACACGGTCGATTACCTTCCACCATGCAGCATTTGCAGACAAGTTTTAGCTGAATTCTGCTTACCTGACATGCCTGTTTATTTAACAAACGAAAAGCAAGAGATCTTAGAATTGTCCCTAAAAGAGTTATTGCCATATGCATTTACAGATTTAGATATGTAAATAGAAGTCTAATCCAACTACGTATTCGTACATAGTTGATTATCGAGTTAGTAATAAGAGTCTGATTTAAAGGAACTTCTTTAAATCAGACTCTTTTCTTGAACATTTACTTCCCCTTATTCACGGTTTTTCACTTTTTTCCTTTCCTCACGGGCACGTAGACTTCCTCTATTTTACCGTCCCTATATTTTACCTTTAACACGCGGGTACATAGATTTCAATCTTATCATTCCGTCCTGCCCCCCCCTCCATCGGGCACCAAGATCTCTCAGTGAAAACTCTACCTCAAAAAATTGCCTTCCAATTCTCGCCCCAATTGGATGCACCCAACAAACAAAAAAGCAATGACACCCAAACCAAGGACATCACTGCTCTTTTTTTCACCAATCTTTTAAACTCCCCGCTTATTTCCCCATACATACGTATGCAATTGCGGCAATACTTTCACATCATTCAACTCAGCATCCATTGTAACTTGGTCGATCAACCACTCGTATTTACCAATCAAGTCGGACACTAATTTCGCATTATCTAAATTTCCCATATCCTCATTTCCAACCTGAAGATAAAACGGTACACCAGGATATCGCCGATAGACATCTTTCGCATATTCTAAATCGCGGTCATCAAACACCACAATTTTCAAACTGAACTGATGGTGAGGGTTCTCAGCTTGTTTCAAACGTTGAACGATCCCATCTAAAACCTCAAAATCCGTCGTCATCTTTGAACTCGGTGGTTTCGGCGACAAGGTGAGTTCATCAATTTCATAAAACCAATCTTGCCACTTGCTCCCTTGCGTCTCAAGGCCAATTTTCATTCCGTTCTCTTTTAGCAATTTAATCAGCTCATCTAAATTTTTCAACAGCGCCGGGTTCCCACCAGAAATCGTTACAAACGAGAACCGGTCTCCACCAACGTTTTTCAACTCTTGCCAAATCTCTTCCGCTTTCATCTGTTTCACCAAATGCTTGCCGCTGCCATCCCAAGTAAATGCAGAATCGCACCATGCACAAGAATAGTCACAGCCAGCAGTTCGGACAAACATCGTCTTCTGACCAATGACCATTCCTTCTCCTTGAATCGTTGGACCAAAGATTTCAATAACCGGGAGTTTACTCATGAACCATCCACTCCCTTCTCGCTTCCGCAAAACTTGTTGGTGTTTCATATAAGCGCACAAATTCCACTCGCGCTCCTTGAGTTTTTCTTGCTTCGGACTGCAACGCTGCTTCCATTTTTTCAAAGATCCAAACAACCATGTTTTCAGCAGTCGTGTTCATTGCTGGTAGCGTTTCATTTAAATATTTATGATCAAGGAAAATTTCAATCTCATTTTTCCAAATGGACTTAATATCACCAAAGTCAATCATTAAGCCACGCTCATCCACATAGCCACTAATCCCAAAAATAACTTTATAGGTGTGTCCGTGTAGATTTTTGCATTTTCCTTCATAGTCATGCAAATGATGAGCCGCATCAAACGTAAATTCCTTGCTGACCATCACGCGTTTATGATGGTATTTTAGTTGGTCACGCTGAATGTCCTCACCGATTTTCTGAAGCTTTTCCACAATCCGGAATCCGTACATGGTTACAGCCCCTTTCGCTCGTTCAAGTATTCATCAAGACCATTTTTACGTAACTTGCATGCCGGGCATTCGCCGCAACCGTCAGCAATTACACCATTATAGCAAGTGAGTGTTTTTTCACGAACAAACTCAAACGCTCCGAGTTCATCAGCTAGTTTCCAAGTTTCCGCTTTATTCAACCACATCAGCGGTGTATGAATGACAAATGGCTGATTCATTGATAGATTTAACGTGACATTCAGCGATTTAATAAACACATCGCGACAATCCGGATAGCCGCTAAAATCAGTTTCACACACCCCGGTGACAATATGCTTTGCCCCAATTTGGCTGGCTAACACACCCGCAAACGATAAAAATAAAAGATTGCGACCCGGAACAAACGTTGAAGGCAGTTCTCCATTCTCTCCGTCTTTCACTTCGATATCCTGACGAGTTAAAGCATTCGGAGCTAACTGATTTAATAGACTCATATCAAGGATATGATGCGGAATCCCTAGTTCTGCTATAATGTTTTTCGCACACTCAATCTCCGTTTTATGCCGTTGATTATAATCAAACGTCACCGCAGTAACTTCTGCAAATTGTTCCATCGCCCAAAAAAGACAAGTTGTGCTATCCTGTCCTCCGCTAAATACAACGATCGCTTTTTCATTTTTCATGTTGTCATTTCTCTCCTTTAAAAAGAAAACAGGACCACTAAGAAAGCAGTCCTGTTTTCCTTAGTTTTTTTAAGAGGGTAGCTAAGAACCTCTCCCGTTTCCCAAAAACGGATTATTTAATTGCAAACAAATCATATCATATTTTCAGCTTATCAGGGGAGATTTTTTCCACACCATCCAAATCCCTCTCCAATCATCCTTTATTTTAGGCTCTTTCCCAAATCCCAATCAACACTTTTAGGCATATAGTAACAGGGAGGAACGCATTTCCAGCAGCCCCAACTCCCCCATAAGAGCGGGACATCAATAATAGGCAATAATCGATTGTGAGGAGGATTGAATTGAACCAGAAACCAACAGCGGCACAAATTGCTGCTCATTCTATGCCCTTCATGGCAACAAGAGGGGACATTGCCCCAACCTTTTCAGCGGAAGCTTATGTTAATAATCAAATAAAAACGCTCAAATTAGAAGATTTTCTAGGAAAATGGACGGTTCTCTTTTTCTATTCCAGCGATTTTACTTTTGTTTGACCGACAGAATTGGCAGCAGTTGCTGCTCTTTACCCTCAGTTCAAACAACTAAATGCAGAAGTTTTAGCAATCAGTACAGATAGCGTCTACGCGCATAAAGTTTTTAAGGATATTTCCCCTTCTGTCCGGAACGTGCAATATCCATTAGTAAGTGACCGAAATCAACAAATTAGCCGTGCTTACCGTGTTTTTGACGAAACCGCTGGTGTAGCTTTGCGAGGAACTGTCATCATAGATCCTGAAGGAATCATTATTGCAAAACTCATTTATCCACGTGAAGTCGGCAGAAACACACATGAAATTTTGCGACTCCTCCAAGCCATCCAATATGGAAGGCAAACCGGATTAGGTGTACCAGCCAATTGGGTTCCAGGAATGACAGGAATCCAAAGGCGAACAGAAGACATTGGCAGAATTTAATTGCGAACAGTTACCTTTACACGTGCTGGTCATTTTTATAACCAGCACTTCCTTTTATGGACACCACTTCTGCAAAAAAAATCCAGGTGCCAGGCACCATCCATTTTTTTGGATGGTGCCTGGCACCTGGAAGATACTTGGAAAATACTTAGGAAAGGGATTGCATCTCCACTTTTAGAGGTTGGAGGCGTTTAAGATTCGATCTGGACAGGTGTAGACATTTAATGATTCATTGCGAATGAACCCAATGGTGGTAATTCCTAGTTCTTCGGCTAGTTCGAGTGCGAGTTCGGTTGGCGCTGATTTTGACAAAACAATTTCGCAGCCGATTTTAGCAACTTTCAAGAGAATCTCAGAAGAAATTCGGCCGCTAAACACAATGATTTTATCGCGAATCGAAAGCTGATTTTTCAAGCAATAACCATAAATTTTATCTAAAGCATTATGGCGGCCAATGTCCATTCTTGACAAAATCATTCCGTTGACATCACAGAGCGCGGCATTATGTACGCCGCCGGTCTGATGAAAAACCGTTGCTGCTTGTTGCATATCATTCATCAACCGAAACGAATCGTCTACAGAAAGCTTTACCTGAATGCCATCAATTTTCTTAGCAGTAAGCGCATCGCTGGCAAACACAAACCCCTGTCGATTCATTCCGCAGCAGGACGTTATATAGCGTTTACTTTGGATGTTTTGGTACAACGGATTCATTTTATTTGTTTTCACATGAACAAAGCCTTCTTTTTCCTGTACCCATATCTCTTGGATATCTTCAAACTTGCGAATAACACCTTCAGATGCTAGAAAACCAACCACCAAATCTTCAATGTATTCCGGTGTACATACCATTGTCACCAGTTCTTTTTCATTTAATTTTACAGTAACAGGATATTCAGTTACGATGTGATCCTCGGTCTCTTCGGCGCTCCCATTGCAAAATCGCAAGGTCCTCCGTTTTACCTCAATTGGTTTCACACCCATCTCTCCTTCAAACTAAAGAAGTGGCAGGAAGAAGAGCATAGCATTTTCAAAACAAAGCTTGATGCTCCTTCTCCCTTCCGTTTATTCAACAGAATTAAACGGATGAAAATGTCGGTCTTGTTGACAATTGTCACATACGTGAAGCAACCCCGTTTCCATCCTTATCTCGTCTTTTTCACTTTCATTCCATTCTTCTTGTAATCCACATACTTCACAAACCTTCATCATCCCACCTCTTTCAAACAATCTTATTGTTTAATCACGTTATAACCACAATCCCGGACTGCTTGTTCAAAATCCTGAAGTGAGGCAGCTTTTTCATCAAAGCTGAACAGAGCTTCCTGCGAGTGAACATTAACCTCCGCCTCGCGAACTCCCCACACTTCATTTAAGGCATGTAGCACCTTGTCTGCATCCTCTTGACTTCGCATGCCATCCAGCTTCATCATTCCTTTTTCCATTCTGCCACCTCCTTTCTAATGAACACCCTGTTGCGGGTCTTGGTTAAACGCTTCGCCCATTCCATGTAAAAATTCCATCATCGTCGACAATGACGCTTTAACATCTGGATCACGAAGACTTGTTCCGAGCTTCCACAAACTTTGATTTTCGCCATTTTTGACCACTTCCGCTGAACGTTCAAATCCTTGAGTAACTCCATTTAAAATCGATTGCAACTGTTCCGGATTAATGGAACCAATAAACTTTAGTGCGTTCATCCCATTCTTAATCGTATTATGCATGTTCGGTTGATTCAGCTGTTGAATCGCAATCGCTCCAATGTCCGTACGCTGCTCAAGCATTGCTTTTGCTGCATCTAAAACACCCATTTCATTAAGCCCTTTAATGATGTCTATTGTGGTAATCAGCGCATCTTTGTTTGCGGTTACTGCATTCATCAATTCGGTCACCGCTTGCATTTGTTCCTCAACAGGATTTGGAGTAGACTTGTTAATTTGCCTGATTGCCTTCGCCATATTCATCACCTTCCACATCAAACAATTCTGGTATTGGAGTAAAATCAGGTCGAGCCCATTTTTCCTCGACTTTTACGCTAAGCTGAGGAATCCGGTTTCCAAATCGGTAATTTACCTTTGGTAGTGGAGACTCACCTTTTTCTTCAAGAATCTCCATTTTGACACCCATTTCTTTGTAATTTGGCGTATGAGTGATTTTGTCGTGATAACTACTTGTCAAACGGTTTACAGCTTCATATTGATCACTGCTGTTCATCGTTAAGTAAATTTCATTCCCCTTTACACGATCCGTGACAATGACGCGCACTTTCACTTGACCATACGGAGAGGTTAAGCGTACCAACGAACCGTCTTCAAGTCCACGTTCTTTTGCCAACTCTTCTGAGACATCCAACCATGGATGTGGTACCTTATGCGTCAATCCTTCTGAACGATATGTCATATTTCCTTCATGGAAATGCTCAAGCAATCGACCATTGTTTAAATGCAAGTCGTACTCTTCTCCAGCCTCAAATGGTGGGGTCCAATCAACAGGATACAGACGAGCTTTGCCATCTGGGAAAAAGAAGCGATTGGTATATAAAAGCGGTGTATCTGTACCATCTTTATCCACAGGCCAGAGCAAGCTTTCCCAGTTTTCTAAGCGCTCGTAACTGACCCCTGCAAACACTGGAGCTAATGAGGCCGCTTCATCCATGATTTCACTTGGATGCTTGTAGTTCCAGTTCGCCCCTAAGTGATTCGCAAGCTCTTGGAAAATCATCCAATCTGGTTTTGAGTCCCCTAGTGGCTCAAGCACTTTGTAAAAGCGTTGAATCCGTCTCTCTGTATTGACAAACGTTCCGTCTTTTTCAAGGCTTGGTGCCGCAGGTAAAACAACATCCGCATATTGAGCCGTTCGTGAGAAAAAGACATCCTGAACGACAAAGAATTCAAGCTTTTCAAAGGCCGCTTCAACGTGGTTGGAGTTAGAATCAACAATTGCCATATCTTCTCCGAATAGATATAAAGCTTTTAATTTGCCATTATCGATTCCCTCAACCATTTGATGGTTATTCAAACCTGGCTTCTCTGGCAATGAAACGCCCCAGGCTTGTTCGTAACGTTCGCGAACTTGCTTATTTTGTACAGGCTCGTATCCCGGATACCAAGCAGGCATCGTTCCAAAATCACAAGCTCCTTGGACATTGTTGTGCCCACGTAATGGATAAGCTCCTGTACCAGGGCGTCCATAGTTTCCTGTGACAAGTAAAAGGTTTGAGATTGCGGTACTTCCATCGGTTCCACCTAAATGCTGGGTAATTCCCATAGCCCATAAAATACAAACCGATTTGGCTTCATGAATCATTTCTGCTAGTTGAATCAGCTCCGCACGGGTTAAACCTGTAATCTCTTCCGCGTACTCAAGTGTATATTTTTCAAGTGATTCTCTATATTTTCCGACATCATTTACACGTTTTTGTAAAAACTCCGTATCTTCCCAGCCTTGATCGAATATGTACTTGGTTACAGCATTTAACCATACTAAATCAGTACTTGGCTTAGGATGAACATGGAGGTTTGCTCGCTCAGCTAATTCATGTTTACGAATATCCGAAACAATTAATTTTTGACCATGAAGTTTATGCGCTCGCTTAATACGTGTTGCTAACACAGGATGTGATTCTGCTGGATTCGCGCCAATCACAATCACTAACTCCGACTGTTCAATATCACGCATTGATCCTGAGTCTGCTCCAATCCCGACCGTGCGCATTAAGCCAGATGAAGCGGGAGACTGACAATAGCGGGAACAGTTATCAATGTTGTTCGTCCCCATGATGGCTCGAGCAAACTTTTGGAAGATAAAGTTTTCTTCATTGGAACATTTTGAAGACGCAATATAGCCGATTGAATCAGGGCCATGTTCTTCTTTTATCCCACCGAGCTTCTCAGCAATCAAACCAAGCGCTTCATCCCAGGTTGCCTCAACAAATTCATCGTTACGGCGAATCAACGGTTTTGTTAACCGTTCTTCACTGTTAACAAAATCCCAGCCCCATTTTCCTTTCACACAAGTAGAAATTCCGTTAACTGGGGCATCCTCTGTTGGTTCAATTTTCAAGATTTCGCGGTCCTTCGTCCACACTTCAAAGCTACATCCAACGCCACAATACGTACAAACCGTTTTGGTGCGCTTGATACGCGATTTTCTCATCGCGGCTTCCACTTCTGAAATCGCAAATATTTCTTTGTAGCCCGGCTCCACTTCTTTCGTTAAATCAATCATCGGCTCAAGAACTTTTGGTGGAATCGATGTTAAGAATCCTGCTTCACCAAGCATGGATTTCTCCATTAACGCATTACATGGACAAACCGTTACACAATGACCGCATGAAACACAGGAAGACTGATCAATTGGTACATCATTGTCCCAAATGACACGAGGCGCTTCGCGTTTCCAATCAATCGTTAATGTTTCATTTACTTGCAAGTCCTGACATGCTTCCACACACCGACCGCATAAAATACACTGATCCGGTTCATAGCGGTAAAAAGGATGTGAGTTATCCGGTGGATAAGGCTTTGCCACAAATTCATATTTTTGATGTTCGATCTCTAAATGCTCGGCCGTATTATGAACCACACAGTTGCCGTTATTGTTATCGCACACGGTACAATACAGTTCATGATTTTTTAAAATCCGCGACATTGCTTCATATTGCGCATCTTTCACCGGTCGAGAAAGTGTATCCACTTTCATATCAGGTTCAGCTTTAGTTGTACAAGCTCTTACCATTTTACCGCCCACATTTACAAAGCACGTATCACATGTTTGGATTGAACCTAGATTCGGATGATAACAAATACTCGGAATAAAGTAATCTTGTGACTGAGCAACATCGAGAATCGTTTGCCCTGATTTTGCATCGTATTCTTTATCATTGATTTTAATCGAAAAAGTAGATTTCTCCATTTTCTACCTCCTCATTTTTTGTCTATTTTTTATTTCTAGCAGATTGCTGCCTTCTGCCGCCACAGGTTCGGCGTTGCCGATATACGCCACATAATAAGCAAAGGCGACAAATAAACCGCCACCGATCACATTCCCAAGAAAGACGGCAATGAAGTTTCCTAAATAATCAATCCAACTAAAATACCCAGCAAATATCGCAGCAGGAATCAAAAACATATTCGCTACAACGTGTTGAAAACCAATGGCCACAAAACCCATAATGGGAAACCAAATCGCAAGGATTTTCCCACCGATATCATCCGCGCCATAAGATAACCACACTGCAAGACCAACCATCCAGTTGCAACCAATTCCAGAGATGAGACTCGCCCAAAAGCCTTGTGCCAACTTTCCTTCAGCCATTGTCACCGTGCTGGCTAAATAAGGATATGTTTCTGTTAAGCCGATCACATGTCCAAAAAGAAAAGCAACAAAAATGCTTCCTAAAAAATTGCTAATCGTAATCCAAAACCAGTTTTTCAACAGCTTTTGTACGGTTATTTTCCTTGAAACCCAAGCGATAGTAACCGCCATCATATTTCCAGTTAGGAGTTCGCCTCCAGCGATTATCAATAAAATAAGACCCACAGGGAACACGGCCGCCCCTAAAAAAGTGTTAAACGTGCCCCATTCAGGAGGCAATCCTGCGACAATTCGGATATCCAGCAAAAATCCCATTGCAATAAAAGCACCACCTAAGAAACCGAGGACAAGCATCGTCACTAGTGGCAACGAAGCCTTACGTGCCCCTGCGTCAACCGCTAATTCGGCAATTCGTTGTGGTTGATGAAACCCCATTTTTTCTCCCTCCTTTGCTCTTGATGTTTTTAGAATTGCTTAAACCTATAAGAATCATGCATAAGACAATATTTTAAGAGAAGAAAGGTGTGTAACTGGAAGAGATGGGAAATGATAAGTAAGAGGAAAAACGAAGGAGGATACGTTTTTATGGACAAGGAAAAAATCTATCAACATGTTGAATCCATGATAACTTCATCTACAAAAAACCCAAAATATATGTCGGTCTCACCTGTCAAAATGGCTGATCTCTATGGAGCCGATCCAGCAGAAATCGAAAAAAACATCAACGAACTCGTCCAAGAAGGCCGCCTAGTCAAAACCAACCTACCCGAAATACCAAACTATGAAGTTTACATGCTCCCATAAAAAAGAGAAAAAGGAATAAGGTACCAATTTCTGGATGGTGCCTGGCACCTTACAAAATATGGATGGTGCCTGGCACCTGGAAATTTCACCCTGAAGACAAATATTTGACTATATACAAGGAAAGATCTAAAGACATCTCTACTCTTTTAATTCTATGTTCCTCCCCATTTTTTCCCTTTCTAAACAGTTTGTCTATACACTCGTAAGACAAGACTCATACGCTATTGTTGTATATGGTTTACAAACTGCTATCTTCTTGGCAGCAGAAAGGGGGAAAACAAGAGATGTCTAGTAAAGAAAAAGTGAATTCATTGGTAAAAACTCTGTCTGAGCAGGTACAAGCACAGGAGGACTATCTTAGAATGATGCAAAAACAATTGCAGCAACAACAAGAGAGCTTTAATCAGCTCCTCCAAAAAAGCACAGCGCAAGAATCACTATTAAGGAAGCTACTTGAACAAGTTGGAAACTTTAATCCAGCAGTAGTTGATTCGTTACCAGCAAATATGCCAGCCGCTCAAGCTCGAGATCCATTTTCAGATATCGTAAAAAGACTAGAACTTCAAAAGCTATTGAAAATCGCGATGTATGTTTCCGATCTATATACCGATGATGATGAAAGCAAATAAAGCTAGACCAATGATCTACCACAAACCCATCATTTATCCATCTATCTAAACCACCTTGTTTTTCCCATTAACATAAGGGAAAACACCAAAAAACACTGTTGATGATAACCCACAACAGTGTTTTTCCTTTCTAGCGCTTTTTCCAACTCCCCGATATTTAAAGGCAGAAGAACGGTTATCCATTTATTTTATTTCTCCCGATTATTGTTATTCTGTCCCCTTCTCCCCGCTCGTTATCAACGTTGCTCCCCCACTTTTCAATATCCTAAAACATAAGGATTATCACTCATGTATAATATCCCCATATAAATACTACTCTTCCTAATTACCGTCTTAAGGAGACCCAATCTAAAATTCCGCTAGAAAACAGTTTTTTTAAGTTTAGATAAGATTCACTGAAAAAAATTAGGTTTTAAAAAAAATAGCGTGAATTCTAATCTAAATAGAACCCACGCTTAAATCTGAAATACTTTTTAAGATTTCTTCATCCTGCGCGCCTCGTTGACAAAAAGCACTCTGCTGGATCCTTAAGCAGCATAGCTAGATCCAACAATAATTAGGAGAATAAACAAAACAACAATTAATACAAAACCGTTGCTGCCTCCACCATATCCTGACATATGCTTTCCCTCCTTTACTTTAGCTTCTCTATACTCTATTCAACCGAGAGCTCCCTGACTGGACAAGCAACTTAGATAAATGCGGATTTTGCTGGAAGATGATAAATCAATAAAAGTTACACAAACGTACAAGGTACCATCCAAATGAAACCATTCCACCACTCGAACGTATTTAAAGGTAAGTGAATTAGGGGGAAGTTTTATATGAACTAATGTGAATCCTACAACTCCTGCAAAACAGGGGTGTTATAGCGGTTATAAATTTTTTCTTAAAAGTAGTAATTTGGGGAGGAAATAAGCGGATATACCCTCTTGGTTCTGAATTATCGATTTACTATTTTATGGGGGGCATATGGAGATGAAAGAGAAATTTTATATATCGCTGGCAATCCTATCTATCATTGTTTTGTTCTTACATAAATTCGGGCCATTAGAAGGTCAAGCAAGCTTCATAGGGTGGCTCTTATTCACTACCCTTTGTATCGCAATACCGTTTGAGAAAAGACATTCAAAACTACAGTTGTTATTCGTTGGAAGTTTTTACCTTGTGTATGGCATTGGCATTTACTTGTAAGCTTTTTCGTAAAATTGTTGTTAAAATCCTAAACCCGATTTTAACGCAATAATAGCCAATTATAAGTTTAAATTAAGTTTGCACCCTTTTCTCATAAATGGAGCTTATAACCTAGCTCATTAAGTAGTATTTTTTTGCTTAAAAGCCAGAGAGTTTGAGAATAGAGCGATTTATAAAAGTTCATAGCGCGCTAGTGTCAACGCTAAAAAAGCGACGATTCAATAGATCAGTCGCTTTTCTCAATTCTATAAATAATGACCAAGCTATGGCAAGGTACCGTTACCTTTTCCGCAGATACTTTTCATTGATAATGAGAACCTTCCCGTTCTCGGAAATATCGTATTTCCGATTATTGAACCGGTACTTTTTATATAAAATATGCCCGATGATGTAGATCGGCAAAATCATAAACAGCAGAACAAAGATTTGCAGAAGCCAGTTAAATTCATTTCCAAAAATATAGATTGTTGTTACCCTGTGAACAATAAAAGCGGTCATCAGGACGATGATGACATTACAAATATGAAAAGCAACAACCTCTTTATCTTCCCGAAACATTCGTTCTAGTTCATATTTGAAATGTAACGTAACAAGAACGGATATCACAATGACAATAAGGGAAAACAAATATGTAAAAACCGTATACATTTTTCCTATCCCCCGCTCAAATCTAATCGACTATTCCATACCAAATGGTACCAAAACAAAGGATATGATAACCCTATCCAAAAATAGACCCTTGAACAACACCATCACTAGACAGCAGTCAACAAACCTACTCATTCATTAGCCAGAACAACTGTAAACGGCCAATCAATTGATCCACCACCGAATTCGTCCTCCAACACCACCTTGCATCCTATTCAACACACTTACCCTTACTATAAGAGTCCCTTCCGTTATTTGCAAACTTTCTGACAAAAACTATTTTGGACTGTTTTTTCAACACTGTCGCTAAAATTTTCCATCCCTTACCAGCGGAGCCTTTGAATTATAAAGTAAAACTTAAAGGGACGATGTATTTTCTCTATTCTATCAGTCGGCAGCATCCCCCTAGTTAAACGGACTTTCACCTTTATTTGTTACTAAAGTAAAATGCTGCTCTAGCTCACCTTCACTAACGGACACTCTGAGCGATAAATCTTTCGTTCTTAACACAAAATCCTTGATACCGATATATTCTGATTCAGCGATTAAATAAAAATGGGTTCCTTTATTGATCCCTCTAAAATGGTTTCTTAGCTTATATATCTTCATCGTTATCCTTTGCACTTTCCTAATCTTATAGAATAAGGATAAAGGTATGGTAAGAAAAGTTCAAAGTTTTTATAAGTCATTATTCAACAAAACCATTCATCTTTTCTCCATTCAAAACCATAAAAAAACAGCCCAATTTTAAAAATTGGACTGTCATAATACAATTTATGAAGCCTTACGTAGAACTTGAGCGTGGCTCGCTTTCTTCTGATAAACAATAAAATAGATTAAACCTACAAATCCGGCTCCTCCAACGACATTTCCTAAAAAGGTCGGAACCACATTTGCCAAGAACTCCATCCAAGTGACTTCTCCAGCAAAGATTGCCGCCGGAATAACGAACATATTGGCAACAACGTGCTGGAAGCCAATTGCAACGAATGCCATGATAGGGAACCAAATCCCCGCAATTTTCCCTGCAAAATCATCGGCACCAAATGCCAGCCAAATCGCTAGACACACGAGCCAGTTACAGCCGATTGCAGAGATAAATGTTTGCAAGAAACTTTCATCCACTTTCGAATGTGCAATGGCCACTGTCTTATCTAGGAATGGACCTGTTTCTGTTAATCCCACAACATGACCGAAGAAATACGCCACAAACAAAGCGCCAACCAGGTTAGCCAACGTGATCCAAACCCAGTTATGTAGTAAATCGCTGAGTTTAATTTTCTTTGCGTAAAACGCCATCGACACAGACATCATGTTTCCAGTTATCAATTCAGCACCAGCAAGTACGACTAAAATTAATCCTACTGGGAACACCGCCGCACCGAGAAAACTAGCTAAACTTCCCCATTCTGCTGGTAAATTCCCAATCACACGGATATCCAATAAAAACCCGAATGAAATAAACGCTCCCCCTAGAAACCCTAGCAACAAAAGTTGTGGAAACGGAAGTTTTGTCTTGGTTACCCCTGCTTCAATTGTTAATTCTGCAATTTTATTTGGCTTATGAAATGCCATATCCATCCCTCCATTTTTGACAAATGATCTTTATGGCTGGATTCAATCCACCCAATCAACTTGCGCCAACAAAAAAGGCAGCATCCATAAACCTTTTCCAAATCAAAAGGTTTGCTGGAATGCTGCCTAATCACTTTGCACTCGATACAAAGAAATCAACCATCATTGTATTAAAAACTTAAGAGCATCATAAAAAAGTAAATCAGCAGAGCTTGCTAGTTTGCCATTTTATGTTTTCACTATAGTTGTGTTGGAAACGGTTTTCATTTTAACGAAAAACGACTCATAGTGCAATACTTTTTTTAATACTAGCTTCATAGAGTTTGGAATGCCTCTTCAGCTGGAATCTCAATCCGTTCCGGACAGGTATAAACATTTAGCGAACCGTTGCGAATAAAACCGACAGTCGTGATTTTCAATTCTTCAGCCAGTTTCAAAGCAAGTTCCGTTGGCGCTGATTTTGTTAGCACTACTTCACAGCCAATTTTTGCCACTTTCAACAAAATTTCTGAAGATAACCGCCCACTGAATACAAGAACTTTATCGCGAATTGAAATATCATGTTTTAGACAATATCCGTAAATTTTATCCAAGGCATTATGGCGGCCAATATCCATTCGGCTTAACACGATTGACTGTCGATCGCAAAGTGCTGCATTATGTACCCCACCTGTTTGTTGGAAGGTTTCAGCAGAATCCTGCATTTCGCTCATTAACCGGAAGCAATCGTCAACTGAGATCCGAACTTTCATTGAAGTCATTTTCTTGGCGGTTAGCTTATCGTTGACAAACACGAACCCTTGACGACTCGCTCCGCAACAAGATGTGATGTATCGCTTATTTTGGAACTCTTGATAATACGGGTTCACTTTTTTAGTTTTCACGTGGACATAGCCATCTTTTTCTTGAACCCAGATTTCTTCAATATCTTCGTACTTGCGAATGACGCCTTCCGAAGCCAAATAGCCAATAACCATTTCTTCTATATGTTCCGGGGTACAAACCATTGTCACGAACTCTTCCCCGTTAATTTTAACGGTTACAGGATATTCAGTGACAATTACATCCTCCATTTGCTCTGTTTGACCGTTGCAAAAACGGAGGATTTCCCGGCTTACCTCTGTTGGTGCCATGATGATTCCTCCCTTTATTTTGTGATATCTCGGTCAAAAACAAATACCGAAACTGCGATATCTTCTTCTACCTTAATGTCATTAAATAAATGAATTAATTTTGCGCCAATTAATTCCTCCATCCCCTCTGGAGGACTTTGAGAGTAGATTTCTTGAATCATTCTAGTTCTGGCTGTATGAACCATTTCTTTGCCATCAACTGTGGCCGCAATAAACTTTTCCGTTGGCGTTAGGTTTCCATAGAGAGTGGCAATCGCCATATTCTCAACAAAAACGGTATGAATGCGTTCCGGCCCTTTTCCAAATGAATTTTTCCGTAGTTTTCGAATCATATCATTGAATTCGTGAACCAATTTTGACATGTTCCATCCCCCTGTTATCGTCAAACTATTGTTTGAAAATAAGGAATTTCCCTTACAAGTTTTAAATCATATCCTAAATTCGCAAGAAAAAAAAGCAAAAAAACTCACCCCAGATATTGGATTCCAAATTCGAGGTTGTTTATTTTTCAAGTAAACACTATAATAACAGTGTTAACCGTTGGAGTTAGAACAATGCCTGTTGTAGTTCCATCGATTGAGAACTTTTAAAAATTGGATTGGTCTTTTAGCAAGATGTGCTAATGAACTATTCCACCATGAACTCATTTCTTCCCCAGGGAGGATATGTCTTCATGGTGGTTTTTTTTATTTTTCGGCTTGGTTATAACTTAGTTGTTGATTTACGCTCCAGGCGCTTAACATTTGCGTGAGCAGTCCGGGAGCCTCCTTGGTGCTTTACTGGCCCGCGGAGTTTCCGATAACATGCATTCCCGCAATAGTCTTTGCGCCTTCCACTCTAATCAACAAGGTACAGATCGTACCAAGTCTATCTTCAAAGGGGGAAGCAAGACCCATGAGTTTAGTGGAAATGTTAGAGGCAATTGACAAGAAAACGATTCAAGTCATGATTGATGGGATTCCGTATTCAGCGGAAGAAGGCTCCACAATCATTCAAATTATTAACAAAAACAACATCGAGCATCCGCAAATTTGTTACATTCCTGATGTTGTGGATCCAATTCAAACCTGTGACACTTGTATCGTTGAAGCAGATGGAAAATTGGTTCGTTCCTGTTCAACGGTTGCAACTGATGGAATGAATATCCAGCTTAAATCAACAGATGCAAAAGCCGCACAAACTGAAGCAATGGATCGAATTCTAGAAAACCACCTACTTTACTGTACAGTTTGTGACAACAACAACGGAAACTGTAAAGTACATAACACAGCGGAAATGTTGGAAATTGAACATCAAAAATATCCTTACACACCAAAAGTCGATAAATCAGAAGTCGATATGTCTCACCCATTCTATCGTTATGATCCAAACCAGTGTATTGCATGTGGACAATGTGTTGAAGTATGTCAAAACCTTCAAGTAAACGAAACATTAACCATTGATTGGGAAGCACAGCGACCACGTGTGCTTTGGGATAAAGGCTCTTCGATTAACGATTCATCCTGTGTTGGCTGTGGACAGTGTGTGACCGTTTGTCCATGTAACGCTTTGCAGGAAAAGTCAATGCTTGGTCAAGCTGGTTTCATGACAGGATTAGATGATGGAATCATGACACCAATGATTGATTTAGT
The DNA here is from genome assembly GCF_023715205.1 of Mesobacillus maritimus. Lineage (GTDB taxonomy): Bacteria > Bacillota > Bacilli > Bacillales > Cytobacillaceae > Mesobacillus_B > Mesobacillus_B maritimus_C. The sequence goes on along the minus strand of NZ_JAMBNR010000012.1, from coordinate 154,524 downwards.
AAAAGAAGTAGAACCAGGTTACAGCGGCATTTTTGCTGTTTCTGAAGTGGAAGCAGCGATGCGCGAGACACGAATTGAAAAAACCAAGACTGTTTGTACGTTCTGTGGTGTTGGTTGTTCATTTGAAGTTTGGACAAAAGACCGCAAAATCTTGAAAGTTCAACCTTCTGAAGGACCAGTAAATGCTGTGTCCACTTGTGTAAAGGGAAAATTCGGTTGGGATTTTGTGAACTCTGAAGAACGCATCACGAAGCCATTGATTCGTAAAAATGGTATGTTCGTTGAATCTTCATGGGATGAAGCCCTTGATTTAGTTGCTAGCAAATTAGGTGGCATTAAAGAACAGCATGGCAAAGGTTCCGTTGGTTTTATTTCGTCTTCTAAAATTACAAACGAAGAAAACTACTTGATTCAAAAACTAGCACGTCAAGTCTTTGAAACAAATAACGTTGACAACTGTTCTCGTTATTGCCAATCACCTGCAACTGACGGATTGTTCCGTACAGTTGGAATGGGTGGCGATGCTGGTACAATTAAGGATATTGCGAAAGCAGGTCTTGTCATCATTGTTGGAGCAAACCCGGCTGAAGGTCATCCAGTTCTTGCGACTCGTGTAAAACGCGCTCACAAACTTCATGGTCAAAAACTAATCGTTGCCGACTTACGTAAAAATGAAATGGCTGAACGCTCTGATATCTTTATGAGTCCAAAACAAGGAACAGACCAAGTTTGGCTAATGGCTGTAACCAAATACATGATCGACCAAGGCTGGCATGATGAAAAATTCATCGAAGAGAATGTAAACTTCTTTGATGAATACAAAGAAGTGCTTGATAAATACACACTCGAATATGCTGAAAAAACAACTGGTATTTCCAAAGAAACACTCATCGAAGTCGCGGAAATGGTTCGTGATGCTGACGGTACATGTATCCTTTGGGGCATGGGTGTAACTCAAAACACAGGTGGTTCAGATACATCTGCAGCAATTTCAAACCTATTGCTAGCAACTGGAAACTATCGTCGTCCTGGCGCTGGTGCTTACCCACTTCGCGGACACAACAACGTGCAAGGTGCTTGTGATATGGCTACACTACCTGGCTGGCTCCCTGGTTATCAGCACATCACCGATGATGTGGCACGTGCAAAGTTTGAGAAAGCATACGGCGTAAAAATCGATAACAAACCAGGTCTAGATAACATCGAGATGTTAAAAGCAATTGAAGACGGCAAGATGAAAGCAATGTATCTAGTTGGAGAAGATATGGCGCTTGTCGACGCCAATGCAAACCATGTGGATGAAGTCCTTTCAAGCCTTGAATTCTTCGTGGTTCAAGATATCTTTATGTCTAGAACTGCTCAATACGCAGATGTCATTTTACCTGCGGCACCTTCACTTGAAAAAGAAGGAACATTTACAAACACTGAACGTCGAATCCAAAGATTATACCAAGCATTGCCTACACTTGGAGATTCAAAACCAGACTGGTGGATCACGCAAGAAATCGCAAAACGTCTTGGCGCGGACTGGAACTACAGCCACCCAAGTGAAATCTTTGCTGAAGTAGCAAGTCTTTCGCCAATGTTTAGCGGTGCAAACTATGATGTACTAGAAGGCTGGGGCAGCTTCTTATGGGGTAGCCTTGAAGGGGAAAGCACTCCACTTCTTTATGTGGATGGGTTCAACTTCCCTGATAAGAAAGCTCGCTTCGCGTTATCTGATTGGGTAGAACCTGCGGTGTTTCCTGATGAGTTCGATCTTCACATCAATAACGGCCGGATGCTTGAGCATTTCCATGAAGGAAACTTAACAAACAAATCACAAGGAATTCAGTCCAAAGTTCCTGAAATCTTTGTTGAAGTATCACCTGAACTTGCGAAAGAACGTGGCATCAACGACGGTTCGCTTGTCCGTCTAGTATCTCCATTTGGGGCGGTCAAACTCAACGCACTAATCACAGATCGCGTGAAAAAGAACGAACTTTATCTGCCAATGAACTCGACAGATAAAAATTCAGCGATCAACTTCTTAACAGGGCCTGCGATGGATACTCGTACCCATACGCCAGCCTATAAACAAACCAAAGTTCGAATGGAAGTTTTACGAGTGGATGGAGAAAACCCACTACCGAAAACAAACCATCGAAATAAAAAACGTCATCCTCAAAACGGGGTCGAGGTTCACCGCAAGTGGAACCGCCCTGGTTATGTACACTTAACAACAAACTGAGAGGAAGAAGAATAATGGCTGCACCAATTACAATGATTAAAAAACATGAGCCAACAAAGGAAGAACTGCAACAACAGAAGCTTGAAGATTTACAGTCACTTTTAGCTGAAAATGATGAAGCGGTAAATCAAATTCTAAAGATCGTTGGTGAATTGAACGATATGGGCGTGCTTGAGGCAGCAAACTCGATGCTACAAGCAAAAGAGCAAATCGCCAAAATTGCGCTTGGTCAAGTGACTCGCGAACCTGTTACCAATATGATCAACAACCTCATGGGTGCTGCAGGGGCGTTAACTAGTCTTGACCCTGAGACCACTACAAAATTAGTAAACAGTATAACTAGCGGTCTCGATGAAGGCAACAAACACTTAGAAAATCCGAAAAAAGTAGGGATTTTCGATTTAATGAAAGTATTGCAAGACCCAGACATTAACCGTGCCATTGGCTTTGGGATCCATTTCTTAAAAGGAATGGGCCAAGGACTAAAAGAAGATTAAAATATAACGCAGCGAAACATGTTTTCCATATGTTTCGCTGCGTTTCTTCTATTATTATATATACCAATCCCCTTCTTTTAAGACAGAGGAAAAATAATACCCACGATTGTCCCTTGATGATTTTCAGTTTCTACGAACATATCTCCGCGATGTAATTGAGCAATCCGCATCGCAATATTCATTCCTAGACCCGTTCCCTCAATTCTTTCATCTGTATTCGTTCCACGATAATACCTGGTAAATAAATGTTTTCTCGTTTCTTCATCCATCCCGACTCCATTGTCTGTTATCATAATTTTAAATTCGTTTCTACTATCTATTTTAGTCAAAATTACATCAATTGATGTCCCGGGAGGATTGTGTTTAATCGCATTATAAATCAAGTTATCAATCATTCTTTCAAACCATTTTTCATCAACAGAAAGATAATGAGAGTCCTCCAAGGGATGAAAGCTTATGAGATAATTGTTTTTCAAGGTTAAGTCTCCCGTGAATTTACTTAATGTTTTCCTTATCAAGTTATTGACGTCCATCCGCTTAAAGCTTGTAGGTGTTTCTTGATTTTTCAACTGAAAACTTAATGAAAAGTCCTCAATCAGACTTAACATATAATCACTTTTTTCACCTAATGTTTTCCCGATATCCACCAATTCCTCTTTCGTCCACTCATATTGTCCACTTTCAAGCAGCTTTCCATATCCTTGCATCGTTGATAACGGTGTTCGAAGATCATGGGAAATCCCTGTCATCCACTCTTCTCGATTTTCCTCTAACTCCTCACGCTCTTTTTTTGAGGCAGCAAGCTTGGCAGCCATTTCATAAAAAGCATGAAACACTTCATCATACAAGCGATACCTCAATTTTGTTTTTCCATTTTTCCGAAAGACTTGCTTGCGCTCGCGCTCTGTGAGTACCTCTTCATATTGTTCATTGCCCATCCGACTCAACCAATTGGTGAAAATAAACAGCGGATTTCCGTAACGAAAACCATTCCACACGGAAATGATGATTGTAATTAAAAGAACAATTAGTCCTGTGATTCCAAAGGCAATCGCTAGATCACGATAGCTATCAAAGGATCGATCTTTTTTATTTTCATTTGGTGTAGTAAGCACCCAAATCAAACCAGAATCTGAATCTTTATAGGTTGTTTTTTTAGTTGAATAGACATCCGGTTGTTCTTTTCTCCTAAATAAATCCAATGGCTTTTCTTGTTCAGGCGCCTCCCCTAGAGTTTGCTTTACGTTTTCATTCTGGTCATATAACGTTAATGAACCTTCTATCCTCTCAAGTTTTCTTTCCACCTCTGCTAGATGTTGGGCACCAATCCCCGTTTTTTTGCCATAATCTTGTACCAACTTTTGCAAAAAGGGCCTTTCATGATCGTAATGGCCAAGTACAAATAAAAAAGGAGACTCATAAAATGTCTCTAAATAAAAGGTTAAGGAGTAACCTTGTAGTTCATTTGTTTCCTGCATTTGCAGTAATTGAAATTGGCTATATTGCATGGGAATCTCTGTAGGCACATTTCCCGCCTCGACCACTTTCCCTTCTTCATTGATAATTTGAACCCATAAGTTATCTTCTGCTAATCCTTCATCCCAACCATCATTCATTTCTAAATGTTTAAAAGAATTCCCCGTTTCAATCGTAATACTCTCAAGTTTCGCCTCGTAGTAGTTATTTTCCGCTACATCATTTGTGTAATAAGCTATTACGATAAAAAGAGTCATTAAAATAACAATGACCATTAAAACTGCGATCGAGATAAATTGTAAAGAAAAGTGTAGAAATAATCTCCATCTTAACTTTTTCATCGTACATTTCCTTTAACTAATTTATATCCTAACCCTCGTACGGTTACTAAATATTTAGGTTGACTAGGATCTTCTTCAATTCTTTCTCGAATTCTTCGAATATGTACAGGAACGGTATTATCATCTACATAATGGTCAAATCCCCATACCGCTTCTAGTAGGGTTGATTTTGAAAGCACTTGATTAGGATGTTTACATAAATAAAGTAACAACAAATAAACCTGTGTTGGACAAGGTACGGACTCCCCTTTGACAAGTAATTCCCCCGCATGTTCGTCAACAATGAATCTTCCAAAGTCATACTTTTTACTCTTTAGTTGGCCCTCCGTACTTTTTTGATTCGTTGTCCGTCGCAAATGGGCTTTAATCCTTGCTGCAATTTCCAATGGATTAAAGGGTTTTGTTACATAATCGTCTCCACCCGTTGCAAACCCCGTTAAAACGTCCAAATCAGATACCCTTGCTGTTAAAAATAAAATATACGCATTGGAGATCTGGCGAATCTTTGGACATAAATCAAAGCCATTTGCATCGGGAAGCATCACATCAAGAATGATAATATCAATCTCGTTTTTTTCTAAGGTTTCTAGCCCTTCTCTTCCAGTGTAAGCTTTATGTATCGTTTGAAAGCCCTCTTTCTTTAACATCATTTCAAGCATTGTCACAATAGCTTTTTCATCGTCCACAATAAGAATGCTTGTTTCCCCCATCTTTCCCCACCTCATTGCTAATCGTAACATAGGAACTTTACGAACAGATAAACAAACTGGAAAAACTTTTATAGATTGGTAATGTTTTGTTTATTCTCCAGAAAGCTAAAAAACTTATATTTACATTATGCGAATTTCTAGGGGGAGAAGAAAATGAACCAACGAGTTGGGACGATTGATGGGTTACGAGGATTTAGTTTACTAGGAATCTTATTGGCTAACATGCTCATTTTTCAGTACGGAATGTTTGGAAAAGATAAGTTAACAGATTTAATGCCTGGTGACCATATCGCCTACACTTGGCTAAAGATTTTCATAGAAAGCAGCTTTATGCCGATCTTTATGTTCTTATTTGGGTATTCCATGATCATGATGAAAGAAAAACTTGAAAGAAACGGTCACAAAGTGAAACGACACTTTGTTCGACGATTTATGTTGTTACTCATATTCGGGCTACTTCATTCGGTTTATATATGGGAAGGAGATATTCTATTTAGTTATGGATTAATGGGGTTGTTTATGATTGCGTTTTTAAACCGCAAGAAAAAGACGCTTCTCATTTGGGCAATTGGATTGCTGGTTGTAACATCTGTCCTCGGATACGGGGATCCAAATCAAGTGATTGAGGATGAAGAAAAAGCAGAATCTTATATAGAAAAAGAAAATCATATTTACTCCACTGGAAGTTATTCTGAGGTTTATAGCTTTCGAAATAGTGGAGAAGATCCTTTTGGTTGGCCGGAATATATGTATTTAATCGTTCTTTTAATAGCTCCTTTTGTCGCCGCTCCAATGTTTTTAATAGGAATGTATGCTGCAAAAGCGGGTTGGTTTACTCGACCAATACTGGAGAAACAGAAGTACATTCGAGGTGCTTCCATCTTTATTACAACCGGCTTGATATTGAAAAGCGTTCGCTATCTATTCCCTGAATCTCAATGGGGAGAGGTCGCATATACCCTTGGCTCCTCAATACTTGCAATCGGCTATATCTTTGGTTTTGCTCTTCTTTATACAGCTGCAAACGTTCGTTATCGTTTATGGTTTGAAAAAATGGGACGTCTTTCGTTGACCAATTATTTAATGCAAAGCGTCGTTTGCACCGCAGTTTTCTACGGTTATGGATTCGGGTGGTTTGGCAAGCTAGGAGTTTTAAGTGGAATCGGAATTGGTTTAGTCCTCTATTCCCTACAAATCTTCACTAGCCATTTTTATCTCAAAGTTTTTAAAATGGGCCCTTTTGAAAAAGTGATGAGAGTAGGAACTTACTTAAGCTTAAAAGGAAATCCAAAATTTAAGAAGGTACAAGCAGGGGTATTGATCGAAGAGGATAAAATCGTTTCGAACGGATAAAGCTCGTCATTTTGACGAGCTTTTTTCACTATTTGCATCGAATGTTCGTCATTCATTTAATAAATGATGAACCATTCTTGATGGATCGTCAAAAAACTGTTTCATAATGCGGTAATGATTTGTGTCTTCAAGTTTCCGTTCGCAAATCCCGTCTTCAGTAAATTCATAAATTGTCGCTTCCGGATACGCCATGATAATCGGCGAATGCGTTGCTATGATCAATTGTGATTGTTCCTGGACTAAATCATGAATTCTCGTAATCATCGACATTTGCCGGAGTGGCGAGAGAGCGGCTTCTGGTTCATCTAAAATATAAAGACCATTGCCACGGAAACGATGCAAAAACGTCGCAAAAAACGCCTCCCCATGAGATTGCTCGTGAAGCGAAGTTCCTCCAAACGAATTAATCACTGGGGGCCCCAACACTTCGCGATCCATTTCTTCAATATTACTTGCCACATTATAAAAACTTTCCGCGCGCAGGAAAAATCCATCCTTAGGTCTCTCTACCCCTTTGATGATTTTTAAATAATCCCCAAGTGGAGAGTGCGAATCGTATGTTGAAAACTGAAAATTAAACGAGCCACCTTCTGGATTAAATCCTAACGCTACAGCAATCCCTTCAAGCAAAGTCGACTTCCCCATCCCGTTTTCCCCAATGAAGAAAGTAACTTTAGGATGGAGAATTAACTCATCTAATGTTTTTAAACTTGGAAGGTTGAAAGGATAATGATGAAATGACGGAACCTCTTCCCGTTTAAGGTTTATTCTTCGTATAAATTGAGAACTATACAGATCCATACCACATTTTACCTCTGAAATGTTTTGTTCCATTGTACCATGGCTCGATAGGAGTTGATACCGACGAGATTGTTACTTGGCTCTCGAATAAAACGCTGACTTGCCTTCTTTCCTGAATTTTACGATTCCCCTATTTTTGAAGTGTACATAAAATAATGTGATGCTGTCGTAACAATCTTGCCAATCTTATTGGCAGAATCAAAACACATCAGTTCCAGGAGAAATGTTATTCAAATAGTGTTTTGAATAATAACGGATTATTGAACAAAAACAATAACAAAAGCTGTTATTAAAAACGAATTTCCTCTTTCTAATAGGCTGTTTTCGTATAGATTGTTGTTAAAATCCTAAATCCGATATAGTATACCGCATGTTTAAAATTAGAATTGCAAGCTTTTTACTCATACAATGTAGCTTTTTTTGAATAACCTTGCTTATACAGACATATTTTTTGGTCAAAAACAACAAAGTTTAAGAATAGAACCTTTTCATAAGAAAAAACACACGAAATAATCTTCGTGTGCTCAGTCAGTCATTAGAGTATGACTACTCCTTTATTCGTCATCTATTTCGCCATCGCCAATCTCATCCTCTTCTTCTATATCCTCAATCTCTTCTCCAGGTGCAGGTGGTTCATCATTCCCACAACCACTTAAAGCAAATATTGAAATCGATAAGAATAAAAGCATTAGTAACCTTTTCATAACAACCAACCTCCTTATTTTGAATTAGTTTTTCCAAACCGCTAACTTATATGTTCATGCCAACTAAATTTAACTATTGAACCATAGATCTATTCTATAGAAGAAAACATCACAAACTGTTTCCCATTGTTTTCTCTACGTAATTCCTCGTTTTCCCCACGTAATAAAGGTTTCCTCCACGAAATAGACACTATGCTCTACATTTTTAATATTTGCTCTACAAAAATCCTCTTTCACTCTACCCAAAAGGATATTGTATGAAGAAATCCATCACCTCTTAACCATCCCTTCCATACCTATACCTAAACATGGCAACCCGCACCACTCACTAACGAATTTAAAAAGTATTCTGAAAAAGAAGGGATATAAAATATTTTGTAGAATTATTGAATTAATAATTCTTTTATATGTTTTTAATACATATAAAGAAAATAAATATAAAAAAAGGAGTGTGCAATATGCAAAAACAAAAAGTCTTGATTAATGGCGAGAGACTTAAACGGACGCTTGAAGAATTTGCGGATTTTGGACGGACCCCAAACAATGGCGTGACCCGATTGGCTTTATCAGAGGAAGACCGCTTAGCACGCAACTACTTCCGTTCATGTTGTGAAGACTTGGGGCTAGAGGTCAAGGTCGATGATATGGGGATTATGTATGCAACATTGGCGGGAACAGAAGATAAACCACCAATTGTGATCGGCTCCCACCTTGATTCAGTAAAAAAAGGCGGACGTTTTGATGGCGTGCTCGGTGTAATTGCTGGTCTTGAAGTGGTTCGGACGCTTATTGACCACAACATCAAACCGAAAGTGCCAATCACTATTGCCAATATCACAAATGAAGAAGGTGCCCGCTTTGAACCTTCAATGATGGCTTCCGGCGTGCTGTCTGGTAAATTTGATAAAGCAAAAATGCTGCAAAGCACAGATGTCGAGGGCGTTACCTTTGGCGAAGCTCTTAGAAGTATTGGGTACGAGGGCAATGAAACAAATCGTTTAAAAGAAGCAAGCGCGTTTGTGGAAATCCATATTGAACAAGGACCAATTCTTGAACATGAAAAGTTAACAATTGGCGTCGTAGAATGTGTTCTTGGCATGTGCTGTTATGAAATAGAAGTTTCAGGTGAATCTGACCATGCAGGTACAACGCCAATGGCAATGAGAAAAGACGCTCTTTTTGCCACAAATAATTTGATTAGCGAAGCACGCGAAAAGTTAAATCAACTTGATAGCGACTTGGTTTATACCCTGGGAAGACTCAATGTGTATCCAAATATCCATACAGTCATCCCAAACAAAACCGTCTTCACATTAGAAGCACGCCATAAGAATCCTGCCACTATTCAAAAAGTGGAAGATATCATTCGAAGCTTAACAAACTCGCCAAATCATGAAGGCTGTGAAATTAAAGCAACGAAACTTTGGGGTCGCGACACCGTTTGGTTTGATGAGGATGTAGTGAATGCGGTGGAACAAGCGACAAAAACTTTGGCATATCCTTATAAACGCATGGTAAGCGGTGCTGGTCATGATGCTCAATTCCTGCAAAGCTATATCCCTTCTGCCATGGTATTTGTGCCAAGCATCAACGGAAAAAGTCATGATGAAGATGAATTGACCACTTGGGAAGATTGTGAAAAAGGAGTCAATGTCGTCTTAGAAACAGTCCTAAATCTTCAATCCAAATAACATAAATAACAAGCAATCATTCCGGAAATCCTCCTCCAGGATCTCCGGTTTTTTCAGTTTCCTAATCATTTACTCTATAAATTTAATGTATAGGGCAAAAGGAGTATAGAGTGTTCTTTATCAACCCAGTAGTAACAATCATATCCATTTCAGAAAACTAAATCATTTAAAAAGAATGATACTAATGATTGCATTACAAAATATTTTTATTATTCATATTAACTAAAATATTTTTCCAAAGATTGCAAATACTCTGCTTTTATATTAAAATAAAACTAATTAGATTGGATACTACGACAAAGTCGATTTCTTCCACCCTTGTTAATAATGACCGCTGATTTGTTAAAACAAAGCTCATTTTAATAGGAAAAGCGATTCTCTGTATTAAAAGAACTTACAAGTCTTTTATCTGTTTTAAAGTAAAAAGACGATCCAAATACTTCGTATCCTCTCTTTAAAACGAACAAAAGCTGACAAAAGAACTTTTATGAACAAGGAGGCTATTTACATGATTATTGGTGTACCAAAGGAAATAAAAAATAACGAAAATCGCGTAGCTCTTACCCCAGCAGGCGTGGCGACATTCCTCCAAGCTGGGCATCGAGTGTTGATTGAACAGAATGCTGGCCTAGAAAGTGGATTTACGGATGAGAATTACCTTGAAGCGGGAGCAGAAGTGATTCAACAAGCAGCAGATGTCTGGGCAAAGGCAGACATGATTATGAAAGTGAAGGAACCAATTCAACCGGAATACCAATATTTCCGTCCTGATGCGATTCTATTTACCTACTTGCATTTAGCGGCTGAGCCCGAACTTGCAAAAGCCCTTACTAGCAGTAGGATGACAGCAATTGCTTATGAAACAGTTGCCGAAGGGCGTACTCTTCCACTTCTAACACCTATGAGTGAAGTCGCTGGACGGATGGCCGCTCAAATTGGGGCCCAATTCCTTGAAAAGCCTAAAGGGGGCAAAGGCGTACTCTTAGGTGGCGTACCAGGCGTTTCGCGCAGTAAAGTCACAATCGTTGGTGGTGGCGTTGTCGGTACCAATGCGGCGAAAATTGCGACCGGGCTTGGTGCAGATGTGACAATTGTAGATTTAAACGCTGACCGACTTCGCCAATTGGATGATATTTTTGGCTCTAGCATCCAGACGTTAATGTCAAATCCATTAAATATTGCTGAAGCGGTACGCCAGTCTGATCTAGTCATTGGCGCCGTCCTCATACCTGGATCAAAAGCGCCAAAGCTGGTGACAGAAGAAATGGTGAAAACCATGTCTGCTGGATCTGTGATTGTCGATGTAGCCGTTGATCAAGGGGGGATTTTTGAAACGGTTGATCGGATTACAACCCACGACTCTCCAACCTACGAAAAGCATGGTGTTGTCCACTATGCTGTTGCAAATATGCCTGGAGCAGTCCCTAGAACGTCCACGATTGCGTTAACGAATGTCACCGTTCCTTACGCCCTCCAAATTGCCAACAAAGGATTTAGAAGGGCCATTACAGAAAATAAAGCATTAGAGCTTGGAGTGAATACAGTTAGTGGGGCCATTACCTATAAAGCTGTAGCGGATGATTTAGGTTACAATTATGTATCGGTTGAACAAGCTCTTGCCCAAGTATCTCCTTAATTCAAGTAGATTCAAGTAGCCTGAAAAACCGAACCCCTCAGGCATCGCCTGAGGGGTTCTTCCGTGACTACTAGGATACAATCTCCTAAGCACCTCTTCCCTCAAACGTCGTGAATTCTCGTTTCTCTAGAACCCGCTTAACGACTCATGGTCACCATGTTTTTTTACGTTTGCAAAGAAATTTCCTTCAAATACTGGAAATTCTGAATTTTTAGTTTAATATAGAAGGAGAAGAAGTTTTTTCCTCTCAAAAACATTGTCATAAAATCTAACATAAAGATAGTGTACTACAGCAAAGCTTGGTACCATGAATTCAACGAAGCTTCCACCTAAAGCATTAAGACATAAGAGAATTGCTGATACCATTCCCTGCCATTTCATACCTCTCTGAATTTGTATACGCTTACATATTCAACTCAAATGGTCCGATTTACGCATGATTTTATTTCCTACTGACGTAGTTTTAAGATTAAGGAGGAAGTTGTGAATGAAAAGAACCGCCTATCGAGGAGTTAGCTTTCAGGAAGCACAGGAAGTAGTGAAAAATCAACGTTATGATCGCACTGAATCTAGGGAATTTCAGAACGGTGTTACCGCACGTTCATCCTTCGGGCAAGGGCTCTACCTCGTCAATGACCAAGAGCTTGCGGCAAAGTATGCATTTTGCCATGCAGAAGTGGAAAACGAAGAGCAAGCAGTCATATTGAAACAAAAGATTCATTTGGAGCATCCATTTATTCTAAACTATAAGTACAGTGAAACACGCCTCCGAAAAGAAGCATTAAATTGGAAGCTTGATCAGCTACCTGCTTTATATCAAACAGCAACTGGTGAAACGCCGTTAGAAACATCGAGAAAAGTAGGTGAAGTGATTAAAGAATATCTCCTTACCCATTCTTACGATAGTATCATCTATCACTTAAATGATGAGCTGATTTACTACGTTCTCTATCACCAAGAAAAACAAGTAGAAGCGATTGAATTTGATTTTGTGTTCAACATCAATGTCCTTAAAAACGAAATGTAATCAAAGGTACTGAACGAAACAAGAACAGGCTTAGCACCTGTCCTTGCTAGATTCATTACCTTTTACTTTTTATCAAATTCTTCGATGACAGATGTAACTGTATCGACAAGGAAGCGTAAATCGCCTACCGTTGAAGATAAAGGCGGGGCAATAATCAACACATTTTGATAACCTGGAATCGTGTCGCCGTTGCGACCGATAATCAGCCCTTTTTCCTTACACGCCGCGATGATTTGGCCAGATAAAGCCTCTGCTGCCGGTTCTTTCGTTTCCTTGTCTGCTACAAGTTCAATTCCAAACAAGAAGCCAATTCCTCGAACTTCACCGACGCAACTTAAACCTTCAAGTTTCTTTAATTCCGTTAAAACTGAACGCCCTAGTTCCGCTACACGCTCAACAATTTTTTCCTCTTCAATGATTTCAATGTTTTTCAATGCCACTGCACAAGCAGCCGGATGGCCCCCAAATGTGGAAACATGACGGAAATGCTGTTTATCGCCTGGCTCCTTGAACTTTTCATAAATAGATGAACGAACCGATGTGGCTCCTAGTGGCATATAGCCTGAAGTTAATCCTTTTGCCATCGTGACAATATCAGGCTGAACCCCTGCTGAATGCATAAACCCAAACATTTCCCCTGTTCTTCCAAAACCAGAGACCACTTCATCAGTAATTAGTAGCACATCATATTCTTTACATATTTCAGCCACTCTTTGTAAGTATTCTGTGGATGGAATTAACACCCCACCACCAGAGATAAATGGTTCCAATATTACGCCTGCAACTGTTTCTGGCCCTTCCCAGGTGATGACTTCGCGAAGGTATTCAGCCGCCGCAAGATCGTCAGCAAACGTTTGACGATAAGGATATGGAGGTGGAACATGGAGGAATCCTGACGCATTTGGACCGTATTTTTCTTTACGGTTCGCTTGCGCAGTCGCACTCAAAGCCCCCAAAGTCGATCCATGATAAGCGCGATATCTGGAAATGAATTTATATTTGCCAGGGTTTCCATTTTGTACATGATACTGTCTCGCAATCTTGAACGCTACTTCGTTTGCTTCAGAACCACTATTTGAAAAATAAGTTGTATACGAACCCCCGAGCAAATCACTTAATTTTGCCGACAAGTCTATCGCTGGAACATGGCTTAAGGTGAGTGGGAAATACGATAAGTTTAACATTTGATCATACGCTGCTTGCGCGATTTCTTTACGCCCATGACCAAGGTTTAAGCACCACAAACCCGATACACCGTCTAAATAGCGATTGCCGTCTACATCACTAAACCATGACCCTTCACCTTGCGTAGCAATGGTTGGATTGCCATTTGGGTTAAACCGGCTCATCGAATGCCACAAATGTTCCTTATCTTTTTCAATTAATCTTTGATTTTCTGTTTGAACTTGCATCATATTCCCTCCAATCATTCTCTAAGACTTCCATTTCGAGTTGTGCAAACTATCTTATAAAAGCTTAAACCGACAACTGCTCATTGCTAGATCGATACAGTTTCGCCGCTCCACTGGCAATGGCTGCCTTAGCAACCGCGTGGGCAACCCGCATGACAACACGTTCATCAAACGCCGAAGGAATAACATATTCCTCATGTAGGTCATGTGTACCTACAATTTCCGCAATCGCATAAACAGCAGCAATTTTCATTTCATCATTGATTTCAGTCGCTCTTACATCTAGTGCACCTCTAAAAATCCCTGGAAATGCTAGTACATTATTGATTTGGTTAGGATAGTCTGAACGACCTGTTCCAACCACGCGCGCCCCTGCTTCTTTTGCTTCCTCAGGAAGTATTTCGGGATCAGGGTTTGCCATCGCAAAAATGATTGCATCGTCCGCCATCGCTCTCACCATCTCAGGAGATAAAGCGCCTGCTGCTGAAACCCCAATAAATACATCAGCACCTTGTATGACTTCTCCTAAAGTCCCTGTTACTTTTTCATAGTTGGTCACATTTGATAGTTCGCTTTTCATTGCATTCATTCGGTTTGGTCGCCCTTTGTAAATGGCCCCTTGCGAATCACATAGGATGAGATTTTTGACTCCCATTGCAAGTAAAAGTTTAACGGTGGCGACACCAGCAGCTCCTGCACCGTTGACAACAACTTTAATAGCTTCCAACCGCTTTTTCACCAATGCGAGCGCATTTAATAGCCCTGCCGCAGTGACAATTGCAGTTCCGTGTTGATCATCATGAAATACCGGGATGTTCATTTCCTTTTTAAGTCGTTCTTCGATGATAAAACAGTTCGGGGCAGCAATATCCTCGAGGTTAATTGCGCCAAAAGTTGGTTCAAGCCTTTTAGCAGTCTCAATAAATTCCTCGACATTTTGCGTGTTTAAGCAGAGAGGCACAGCGTCAATTCCAGCAAACAATTTGAATAACGCTGCTTTCCCTTCCATCACTGGCATTGCTGCACTAGGACCGATATTGCCTAGTCCCAGTACCGCAGAGCCTTCAGTAATTACGCCGACAAAGTTTCCTTTAATGGTATACTCATAGATTTTCTCCTCATTCGCTGCAATTTCTTTACAAGGTTCAGCAACACCTGGTGAATACACCAAACTCAAATCCTCTGCGCCCTGTACGGGCATTTTCACGCCAATATCCAATTTACCGGTATAACTCCGGTGCAGCTCCAAAGCTTTTTCTCTAAGATTCAAACTGTGTTGCCTCCCTTGAATTTTGGTTAAAAGCTAGACTTACTGAACCACGCCTTTTCGTTGTTTATGAATAATGATATTTGAGAAATGCTTGCGTGCATCTGCTGTTAAAATATGCAGTTCCACTTTGTCTTCTAAGTTTTGGGTGTTTGTAAATTCAACAAAAGCTCCGCTAAGATTTTCTCGCACACAGGTAATCTCGTAGCCATTGTCAATCAATTCGTCAATTTTCTGTTTTTCCTCTAAAAATTCTTTATATGCTGACATACTTCTCCCTCCACCTTTTTAAAATGAAAGCCATTTAAACTCTTACACTTTCAGTTTCAACTGGTTGATCGATGGTTTCAGACACTTCTTCTGTCTCTATTACCCAATCACGACCAACGGTTATCCCTAAATACTTATCGTCACTTGGCTCAATTAACTCCGCTTGTGGGAATTTCTTGAACCACCAAAATTTTGTTAAAACATAATAACAAAACGCGCCAACAAAGAAACCGACAAAAAAAGAATAGGTTTGAAAAACAACTGCCAAGCTTCCACTCATTACCCAGGAAATCATTCCAGCCCAATTGATGCCTTTAAGATACTCAAATTGGCCATCATATTCATACAGTTCTGGTACATTCACGCGGCGCTTGCGAACGAGATAATAATCAGCAAAAATGATCCCGACAATTCCCGACAAAAGTCCCCCACTTATATTTAAAAACGGCAGCAAATAGTCGAATAATTGCCAAGGCTGTGTCACAATCCCAATCACGCCGGCTAAGATAACACCAACATAAAATGGCACTTTCGGTCCACCAATATTGGAGAAAATTGTCCCGGCTGGTACGAGATTTGCTGTCGTGTTTGTTGACCATTGGGCAAACACAATCATTAAGAGCAAAATCGCTAACACAATGCCACCAGCAGTTGATTGCATCGCGGCAATCGGGTCATAATTACCGAGTGCAATATAACCTAAGCCGCCGATCAAAACCATGGCCGTTTGCGTGAGTGGCATCGCAACCAAGGTTCCTACTAACGCACTTTTGTTTCGTTTTAGCCAATTTCGTTCATATTTGGGAGCTTTGATAAATCGGGAGAGTGTGGAAAAGTCTGCTGCTAATGTTGACCAATACCCCATATTCCCAACCATGACCGTCATAAAAGCCGTAAACAGTGCAGCTCCTGAAACTGGATTTTCTACCCATGCCCAGACATTTCGGTCAGAAGCATTTGCTTGGTCAACAAGTGCAAAATACATCCAGATTGAAATGAGTATGAGAATCGGAGCCGCCAAATCAGCAAATTTTTCTAACGCTTTAATCCCAATCGAAGTATTAAACACCTGCACTGCAACAAATATCAAAAAGCAGATAAACCAGTTATCAAACCCAGTTAAAACATTTAAAATTCCGTTGATGGCTGCTGCTCCAAAATAGGAGTTAATCCCAAACCAAATCGAAGCAGCCAATCCTCTTAAAAGTGAGGGAATATGAGTACCAATAAGCCCAAAAGGAGCACGAAGGTAAATAGGAAAGGAAATCCCATGTTCAACTCCGATATCGCCAATTAGCACCATAAACACACCAATGATAAAGCAGCCAACTAACGAAGCTACCAACACCCAAGTTAACGGAATTGACTGCACCCCAGTACCCCCAAGTGCGAATGCAGCTAATACGACAGCCATTCCAATCCACATCATTGAGAACCCAAAAGTTCCAATACTTCTTTCTTTATGAGCGATTGGAAGCAAATCAGGAGACTTTAAATATTGATTGTTTTTTTTCATCCCATCTCTCCTTTTGAAACATAAAGTTCGCTCGTGGTTCGTGGTGGATCGAATAGCGGAAGCACCCTTTCGCTCGGCGCTAGAGCTAAACAATGAACTAATAATATTCAAAGAAAAGGAGGGAGAGCTCCTTCCTTTTCTATTCCCTAGGCTTCTCTCTTAAGCTTGCAGCCTTCTATTCTATTGCAATACTTTTTGCGTGTTAGCTACACTTGCTGCTTCAAAACGCTTGCGCTTTAAGTATTGACCGTTCCCTGGTTTGCCGACAAATGCTTTGTCACGGATAACGAACTCTCCACGTGATAACACGGAAATCGGTTCTCCAGTTACTTTCATTCCCTCAAACGCATTGTAATCGACGTTCATATGATGCGTTTCGGCAGAAATAATTCTTTCTGCGTTTGGATCAAAAATCACGATATCAGCATCGCTTCCAACTGCAATCGTCCCTTTTTGTGGGAACAAGCCAAATAATTTTGCAATTCGAGTAGACACAATATCAACAAACTGGTTGATGCTAATCCGACCTTGTTTGACACCTTCAGAGAAGAATAAGCTAAACCGGTCTTCAATAATCGGACCTCCGTTAGGAATTTTCGAAAAGTCGCCTTTTCCAAGGTCTTTTTGTCCTTTGAAATTAAATGAACACTGATCTGAACCCAAAGTTTGAAGTTGGCCACTCTTCAGCGCATTCCAAAGGACATCTTGGTTCCACTTTTCACGAAGCGGCGGTGACCAAACATATTTTGCTCCTTCAAAATTTGGTCTTTCTAAGTAAGTCTGATCAAGCACTAAATATTGCGGGCATGTTTCCCCGTAAACACGTAGTCCCTTTTTACGAGCTGCTTCAATTTTTTCAACAGCTTCGGCGCAAGAAACATGCACCACATACAATTGGGAATCTGCTAGCCCTGTTAGCGCAGCTGCTCTTCCAGTCGCTTCCCCTTCTGCTTCAGGCGGTCTTGTTAACGCATGATAAATTGGATCCGTATTTCCTTCTGCAAGAGCCTTTTTCACAAGGAAATCAACCACATCGCCATTTTCCGCGTGAACCATTACCAGTGCACCATGTTCTTTCGCTGTTAACAACGTACGGAACAACGTTTCATCATCAGCCATAAATTGATTTTTATAAGCCATAAACACCTTAAAAGAAGTGATACCATCTTCTTCAATTATCGTTGGTAGTTCGTTGAGGACAGCATCATTGACTTCACTAACCATCAAGTGGAAGCCGTAGTCGATTACCGCTCTGCCTTTTGATTTGTCATGCCATTTTTGAATTGAGTTTTTCAACGGAACCCCTTTATCTGTTAAACAGAAATCAATCACTGTTGTCGTTCCACCATGAGCCGCAGCAATTGTCCCTGTTTCAAAATCATCGGCTGTCACCGTTCCACCGAAAGGCATCTCTAAATGGGTATGAGGATCAATACCGCCAGGGAATAAATACGCTCCTTTTGCGTCAATGACTTCATCAACATTTTCGCCAAGATTTTTCCCAATTGCGGTAATTTTTCCATCCTCAATTAATACATCTGCTTCATATTGGTCGACTGCTGTGACCACAACACCGTTTTTGATTAATTTCTTCATATATGAATTCCTCCTTCTAGTTTAGTAGCTTTTAAGAATTGCAGACTGGAGCTTTTATTGCTGCTTGACGTTCATTCCAAGTCATTGGTTCGCCGTTTGGAATTTCGACCATATCAATTGCGCCATCTACCGGACAAACAATTGAACATAAGTTACAGCCCACGCAATCTTCTTCACGAACGCGAAGGATTGGCTCACCGGAGGTATCCTTTAACATGTCAATACACTGGTGGGAAGCGTCCTCACAGGCAATATGACACTTGTTACAGTTAATACATGTATCGTTGTTGATTCGTGCAACTACTTTATAATTCAAGTCAAGATTGCCCCAATCGGAATACTTTTCAACCGATTTGCCAACGATGCCATCAAGGTTTGCAATTCCTTTTTCATCAAGATAGTTGTTTAAGCCATCGACCATGTCTTCAACAATGCTAAAACCGTGATGCATCGCTGCAGTACAAACTTGAATGCTGCCTGCACCCATCAGCATAAATTCAACTGCATCCTGCCAAGTGGAAACGCCACCCATGCCAGAAATTGGTACATTGATTTCTGGATTACGGGCACATTCCGCAACCATATTCAAAGCAATTGGCTTAACCGCAGGACCACAATAGCCACCATGTGCTCCCTTCCCTGCGACGTTTGGAATCGTGTTCCAACTATCAAGATCAACACCTGCTAAACTATTAATTGTATTGATCATACTAATCGCATCGGCGCCACCTTGAACCGCTGCATAAGCGGTTGCGGTAATATCTGTGATATTTGGTGTAAGCTTAACAATAACTGGGACCTCCGCAACCTCTTTCGCCCAATATGTTTGTTTTTCAACCAGCTCTGGAACTTGGCCAGAAGCCGCTCCCATTCCACGCTCTGCCATCCCATGCGGACAACCGAAGTTTAATTCAAAACCATCAACTCCGACATCCTGTACACGTTTGACAATATCATGCCAAGCTGCTTGGTTTGGTTCCACCATAAGCGATGCAATCACCGCGTGATGTGGATACTTCTTTTTCGTTTCATAAATTTCTTTTAAATTGACTTCAAGTGGACGGTCGGTAATCAACTCGATATTGTTAAATCCCGCAACTCTTTGTCCGTTATAACTTGTGCCTGCAAAACGAGAAGATACGTTTAAGATTGGATCGCCTAGTGTTTTCCAAACCGCTCCGCCCCAGCCTGCTTCAAACGCTCTTTGCACTTGGTAACCAGAGTTAGTTGGTGGAGCAGAAGCCAACCAAAATGGATTCGGCGCCTTAATGCCGGCAAAGTTTACTCGTAAATCTGCCATTCAAATTCCTCCTGCCTAAAATAAGATTCAATTACCTGCTTTCAATTGCCACCTGATTCTCTGCAATGAACTTTTGATGAATCGCATGTGCTGTCAGCTTTCCTTGTTGTGCCGCAGTTACAACCATTGCATCTCCTTGACCATCACCAAAAATGACATCGCCTGCAGCATATACCTTTGGATTCGAGGTTTGATGTGTTTCTGTATCAATCTTAACTACACCCCAGTTATGCTCTAAGCCAAATTCTTCAATTAAGGAAGTATAGCGTGTTTGCCCAATGGCCTTGATGACCGCATCCACTTCCATCGTAAACGTGGAATTTGGTACTTGGACAGGACGGCGCCGACCTGATTCATCTGGCTCACCAAGTTCCATGTTGACACACTCTAATGCTTTGACCTTACCAGATTCATCTTTAATAATTTTTGTTGGTTGTGTTAACCATCTAAATTCCACACCATCTTGTTTCGCAAATTCATATTCAAACTCATAAGCCGTCATTTCTGCTTCGGTACGGCGATACACCATTTTCACATCAGCAGCTCCTAAGCGAACGGAACATGTCGCAGCGTCAATCGCAGTATTTCCGGCACCGATGACAGCAATTCTTTTTCCGACAAATTGATGATCAAGGGGCGGAGTCTTTGTGTTTTCAACAAATTCAATTGCGTCGTATACGCCTTCCGCATCTTCTCCTTCAATTCCTAACATCGGTACTTTTGACATTCCGATTGCGAGTATAACTGCATCATAGTTGTTGATAATTTCCTCTACTTGAATATCCCGACCAACTTTTGTGTTGGTATGAATCGTGACACCAAGATTTTCAACTTGTTGAACTTCCCATAATGAAATTTCCTGTGGCAACCGGAAACTAACAATTCCAAATGTATCCAAACCACCTGCTTTTTCTTTTGCTTCAAAAATCGTGACCTCATATCCTAGACGAGCGAGTTCACGTGCTGATGATAATCCAGCAGGGCCTCCTCCAATGATCGCCACTTTTTTTCCATTAACTTGCCCCGCTTCAAAGAGCTGTGCGTTATTTTCAATTGCCCAGTTTGTTGCATGACGTTGAAGGTTTCCAATCATAATTGGTAAAGAAGCATCATTTAGGACACATGCTCCCTCACAAAGCTCTTCGGTCGGACAAACACGCGCACAGCTTGCGCCAACTGGATTTGCTTCCATGATGACCTTTGCGGATCCTTTTAGGTTGCCAGAAGCAATTTTTTTAATAAAGGATGGGATGTTAATCCCCGTTGGACAAGCCTGAATACAGGGAGCGTCATAACAATATAGGCAACGGTTGGCTTCATCCATTGCTTCCTTTTGGGTTAACGCTGGTTCGATTTCACTAAAATTGACTCGTAAATCATCTAAAGAAATCTTCTTGTTCTTCACGCGATTTAAATGCATAAAATCCCCTCCCTACTTTTTTCCATGCGGTTTAATATAAACCGTTTTGTATTCTGTATAAAAATCAATCGCTGTGCTTCCCACTTCACGATAGCCACCAATACCCGTTCCTTTTATGCCCCCAAATGGGAACTGTGGCTCACTATACGTAGACGGCATATTGACATGGGTAAAACCAGCTTCGATGTTATTAATAAACTGCATCGACTTTTCCAGGTCGTTTGTATAGATTGTTGAAGACAGACCATACTCGACGTTATTTGCCCATTCCATTGCTTGGTCGAAACTGTCAACCTCCATAACACTGATAACCGGTCCAAAAATCTCTTCTTGAGCAATTGTCATATCCGGAGTAATGTTGCGAAAAATCGTTGGGGCGACAAAATATCCGTGAGCATAATCGCCTTCTGTTAGACGATCCCCACCGGTGACCAACACACCGTTTTCTTTTTTCGCAATCTCGATATAATTTAGGATGCTTTCCATAGAACCTTGATCAATTACAGGACCCATTTGCGTTCCTTCTTCTATCGGATTGCCGACATTCAAGTTCTCAACTTTTTGTTTTAACAAAGCGACAAATTCGTCCGCAATCGATTTAACGACGATAATCCGACTTGTCGCCGTACATCGTTGCCCACTTTCACCCAAGCCGCCAGCAATCGCATGGTCTGTAGCTAGCTCCAAATCCGCATCTTCTAACACAACAAATGGATTCTTCCCACCCATTTCCGCTTGGAAGCGCGCCCCTCGTTTTGCAATCAATTGATTAATCGTTAGCCCAACGCCATTCGAACCGGTAAACGATACTGCTTTAATATCAGAATGGTTCGCAATCGCATTTCCAACTTTTGATCCTGGTCCAGTTACAAAGTTCACTACACCTGCTGGCAATCCTGTTTTTTGATACGCTTCGACTAGCCACTGACTGACCAATGGCGTTTGGCTGGAAGGTTTAAAGACAACTGTACAGCCACAAGCTAGTGCCGTGGCAATTTTCCAAGCAGCAATTGCTAACGGGACATTCCATGGGGTAATAATGCCCACTACGCCGATTGCTTCACGCTTTGTGTAGCCAATTACTTCTTTGTCCCAAGATGGAATTGTTTCACCTGTTAATCGCTCCGCTTCACCAGCTAAATATCTCATCGCCCGTACGGTCCGCGTCACTTCTGCTTTCGCATCGGCATAAGACTTCCCAACTTCTAAGATTAATTGTTTAATAAACTCGTCTGAACGCTCTTCAATATAAGCTGCAGCGCGGAGAATGAATTGTCCCCTTTCTGGCGCCGCTTCTTTCTTCCATGATTTCAACGCTTCTTTTGCAGCCTCCACCGCTTCTAGAACATCCTGTTCACTCGACTGCTGGCAAATACCCAACTCCATTCTTGTATCTGCAGGGTTGGTCACTAAAAAGGTTTCCCCAGTAGACGCTTCCGTCCACTTGTCACCAATTAAGTTTTTGTAAATCTTTGTTTTTTCTGAAATTTTCATTTGCGTATTCCCTCCATTGCAATCAATTTAAAAATCGAGGCGCAACTATTGTCTTAATATTCTTAAAACTAGAATATGATATCAAAAGGATGTTGTCAACAACATTGATTGCATTTAATTTATACTTTTGTCGTAAGTAAAATATTAATATTTTGTTATGATATCTTTTTAAGGTATATATATTAGGTTGAAATTTCTCGGTCATTACATCAATTTTAGTTCCATAAATGATTCAAAAAATTTATTTTTATTACGTTTTTATTGTAGAATAAGGATAGATTTAATTTTCTGACAGAAATACAGGGGGAAGAAGTGAAAAAAATTGAAACGAGATGCGTTAGAAGCAAACATAAAATCGCTTGAGGAAAAAATAAAAGCTCAGCAACTGGAATTGGAACAATTGCGAAAGCAACTTGACGCATTGGAAGTCCAAGACAAAGAACGAAAAAAATACGTCTCTTCGAAAGAAATCGTCGATTTAATTTATAAAAATGTTGGTAAAAAGGTCAATATGAGCACAATTAAACGCTGGGCAGATGAAGGTTATTTAGGAGAGGTTATTGACGAGAAAGAAAAATTTTGGGCACTGCAATCAAAACAAGGAAAAAAACGGTTTGTTTACCCAAAGGTTCAAGCATTTACATTTTTATATGAAAAAGGCTTTTTAATGCCTGAATACGAAGTACTTGATCGCGTTTTGATCACAAACCAAGAACATCACCAAGTAATTGGCATCGTCATTGATTGTCGCCTTCACAAAGGTGAATTTCTATACAGTATTCAAAAAGAAGGAAAGTTTGAAATCGCTAAAGACATTAAAGAAAGCGAGTTAACACTAGCCAGCGGGGAAGTGAACAAAGAGTGAAAGCGAAAATAAAACTTGAAAACAATGTGCCGAATCAAGAAAATGCGCGAAAAATTCGTGAAGCCAATCGCAAGGCGAATAACATGATTGATATCTCCTTTAAAGAGGATTTGACCGAAATTTACTTTGAAGGCGAACGCATCTTGATCCCTGAAAAATCGATGTTCACGGAAGACATCCTAGTTTCAGGTCAAGTCAAAGAAAAAGACGAAGTAATTGAAATCTTTCCAAAAGATAAAGGGAAAACCGTTAACCTTCATCTTGATGCTGATTTAGTCGCTGAATTAAATGAAATTAAAAATCATGTTGCGAGCAAAACGCAACATGACATCATTTTAGAACTGTTTAAAAAGGGATTGGATCAATATAATAAAGAAAACAAATAGCAAAAGGACCTCATGTTGAAGGTCCTTCTCTATGTTCTGTTATTTTAAATCAGCAAACTCACGTGCAATTCGTTCAAATGCTTCTTTGATAACCGGTCTTGGGGATGGAAGACAAATCCGCTGATACGGCAACCCTTCGTCTCCGAACATTTTCCCATCTTCAAGGAGTACGTTCGCTTTGCTATAGATTCGCTCATGCACCTCATCTGGAGAAATCCCGTAACCGCTAAAATCCATCCACATCACATAGGTACCTTCAGGAATCCTAACTTTCACCTTCGGCATATGCTCTGCTAAGAAATTGACCACCCATTCCATGGTCCCATCAATATAGTCAATCAATTGGTCTAGCCATTCTTCCCCTTCATGATACACCGCAATAAGTGCAGAAATTGTAAATGGCGATGGCAAATGCATGCCCATCTCTTTACTAAACGTTCCGCGTAGCTCGGAATCTTTAATGACCACATTTGTACAATGCAAACCAGCGACATTAAACGTTTTATTGATTGCCGTACATGTTACAATATGACTTTGGTCATCCGTTACTTTGGCAATTGGAACAAATTTTTCCCCACGACGAATCAAGTCCCCATGAATTTCATCCGCAACGATCACAACGCCATTTTCTTTACAAATAGCGGACAAACGTTTGAGTTCATCTTCTTTCAAAACTCTCCCTGTCGGATTGTGAGGATTACAGAGAATAAACATTGTCGTATTCTCTTCTTTTGCTTTTGCCTCAAAGTCAGCGAAATCAATGGTATAATAACCCTCTTCGTCCACTTTCAAGGCGTTGTTGCGAACCACTCGATCATTGCCTTCTATCGCAGACGTGAACGGTGGGTAAACCGGCCGCTGAATAATTACCCCATCCCCTGGTTGTGTTAACGCTCTTACCGCAACGTTTACCGCATGTACTGTTCCCGGACTATAGACAATTTCCTCTTTTTTGATATCCCAGTCGTGTCTCTTTTTAAACCAATGCTGAATTGCTTCAAAATATTCTGGCGGGAAAACCGAATATCCAAAAATCCGGTGATCCACTGTTTTATGTAGTGCATCAATCAACGGTTGTGGCACTGGTAAATCCATATCCGCTGTAAACAATGGAATGGTTTCTTCATCATATCGATCCGCGAGACCAATTTGTTTTAACAAGTCGCCTCCATCCCACTTCATTGAATAAGTATTCCGGCGATTGACGATTTCATCAAAATTATACTTCATCAAGACTCACTCCTTTTCATTTAGCACTCTTTCTTAAACAACGGTTGGTTAAACACGGCTGTTTGAGAAGAGTTTTGTAAAATTACATTGAAGGATTAAGTAACATTTAATACGACTTTTACAGAAAATATTAGCCTAATTTAAGATAGAGTAGGTTAGAACTTGTTATGATTTCACTTTAACTCTTCCTCATTCTAGTTTCAAATAATCTCCTGCCTTTTGTCCATAAAAGTGCTTAATTTGGTTAAGTTGTTTTTTCATTTAATTCATTGCTGCACGGCTCTATTATCATTGGACTACTTCTATTAAGGAAACTCTATAGCTTAAAAGAAATCTATGTGACCACCCACTGTTTTATTTACCTAAATCTGGAACGTAGAGCCCTTAGGTTACCGGGGATCCTTGCTTCCTCCCTTATTCGGGCACGTAGAAACCCTTTAGGTTACCGGGGATTCTTGCTTTCACCCTTATGCAGGCACGTAGACCTACTCTATCTTACCGTTATAGTGTTTTATCCTACTCATCAGGCATATAGACATTTCTCGGTTACCGTCCACCTTCTTTTTTTAACTCATCGGGCACTGACACTCCTCCTCGATTACCGCTCACTCCCTTTTTTCACCTCAACCGGCACTGACTCTCCTCCTCGATTACCGCTCACTCCCTTTTTTCACTTCACCGGGCACCGACACGACTCCTCGATTACAGTTCACTCTCTTTTTTCAACTCAACCGGCACTGACTCTCCTCCTCGCTTACCGTCCATTTTCTTTTTTCACCTCATCGGGCACCGACACTCCTCCTCGGTTACCGTCACCTCTCTTTTTTCACCTCATCGGGCACCGACACTCCTCCTCGATTACCGTTCACTCTCTTTTTTCACCTCATCGGGCACCGACACTCCTCCTCGGTTACCGTCACCTCTCTTTTTCACCTCATCGGGCACCGACACTCCTCCTCGATTACCGTTCACTCCCTTTTTTCACTTCATCGGGCACCGACTCGACTCCTCGATTACCGGTCACTCCTTTTTTTACCCCAACAGGCATTGACACCTACTTTCTATCCCCCTTCACTCCTTCCTCACCTATGTATATATAACCATTATTTACCAAAGCCATTCCATTACTCATCGCCGTTATCGTCACCTATCGACCTGAATGCTAATCACGCTAAACTTCCCCAAAAAAATGACCAAAACATTTGTTAACAAAAATTCCCTCATTGATAAAAAACAGGTCGTAAATTGTTAAAAGTTTGTTCATATTTGCGGGCTAAGATATAAGCATCGGTAGGAATTCAAGGAGGAATTAGCCATGAGCGATTTATATAAACCATTTGATGAGCAAACCACTCACTCGCAAAATGAAGAACCTATTAAACCAAATCCTTTTGAACAAACAGAAAATCCGAAACAAAAACCTAGGAAATCAGCTGGCTTTAAAAGCTTTCTTTCAATGATTACCGCTGGTGTGATGGGATCTGCTTTAACACTAGGAGCAGTAACCTATACAGATTCATTTGATTTTCTAAAAGGAAAACCAAATGCAGATACGAACGAATACCTTAATGCTGACGAATTAGCTGCAAGCATTGTCCCTACATCCAACGCTGGAAACACAACCGTCTCATTAGCCGACATTGCTGAAGATGCATCTAAAGCCATCGTGGGCATCGTGAATTATCAAAACCAAAGCAATCCATTTTCCGGTGCTCAAGGAACTGTCCAAAGTGGTTCTGGTTCAGGCGTTATTTTTAAAGTTGATGGCAATAACGCATTTATCGTAACCAATAATCATGTCATAGAAGGCGCAACAGAAGTGGAAATTTCCCTATACAACGGAGAAAAAGTGAAGGCTGAAGTGGTTGGTGCGGATGCTTTAACGGACTTGGCTGTTTTAAAAATAGACGAAAAATATGCAACCCATACCCTAGAATTTGGCGACTCTTCCGGCCTAAGACCAGGTGACCAAGTCATGGCCATTGGAAATCCACTCGGATTAGATTTGTCCCGGACTGTGACACAAGGAATTGTCAGTGCTATTGACCGAGAAATCGCAGTTGAAACGTCCGCCGGTGAATGGGAGCTTTCCGTTATTCAAACCGATGCTGCGATTAATCCAGGAAATAGTGGTGGAGCACTCATTAACACAAGCGGACATGTGATTGGGATTAACAGCTTAAAAATATCCGATAACGGTGTCGAAGGTCTTGGGTTCGCGATTCCAAGTAATGATGTTGTACCAATTATTAATGAACTAATCGAAAACGGAAAGGTTGAGCGCCCATATCTTGGAGTTAGTTTAACAGACTTGCAAGAAATACCGAGTGTATATCTTCAATCCCTTCCTGAAAATGTAACCGATGGAACAATGGTCAGCTATGTGGAACCCAATTCAGCTGCTGCCAAAGCCGGCCTAAAACAAATGGATGTGATTGTTGCCATTGATCATGATGTAGTGGACAACTCAAGTGATTTACGCAAATACATGTATTCTCATTTATCGGAAGGAGATACAGCCACTTTAAAAGTCTACCGCGAAGGTAAAGAAATCGAAGTGGATGTGAACTTAGATCAATCCAACTCCAATACAAATTAAGACCAAACAGAATTTGGTCTTGAAAGGAGGTGAATGATTGTGAAAAAAGTGATCCAGTGGGGATTCGTAATCTTCCCCATCTTTCTTTTATGCTTAATCCTAGTTAAGCTAACAGGTTTCTATGTTAATAGTGTTCATTCACCTTTGTTCTTTCAGGGAAGCTATATCGGCCACGTTAGCGGTCATCACTTCGGGCACCATGCTGCAGGGCGATTCCATGAATCAATGCACACATCTTATCTCTCCCCTCCTTCCATGCTAATGAATGTCTTTAAAATTGCACTAGCATTGGCCGGACTAGCAATCTGGAAGCTTTCAAAAGAAAAACTAGGAAAGTTAGTAGGAGGTATGATATTTAGCTTTGCATCTTTTATCCTACTACCTGCAATCCTAGGAATCCCATTCCTTTTAGTGATGGGTTACCTTGGATACAAAGCTTTCTACCAGGAGGAGGAGCAACCTATACAACCGCTAAGAATATCTGATTCTGCGATTGTTAGCCAATTTAAAAAGAGAGATTTTTTAGATGAATGGGAACAATCCGTTCGTAAGGAGGAACAATAATGGGCATTTTTACTCGTATAAAAAATATTATTAGCGCGGATTTTAATGATGCATTGGATCGGGTTGAGGACCCCGTCGCTATGCTCAAACAGCATTTACGGGAAATGGAGGAAGAAATTCAAAGAGCCCACGCTTCACTAGCGAACCAATTGTATATTGAAAAGAAATACGAGGCCATCTTGAAAGAAACTTCTGATGTCGTTCAAAAGCGCAAACGGCAGGCAGAACTCGCCGTTGAAAGAAAAGAAGATGACATTGCTCGACTTGCCATTCAGGACAAGCTTGAAAACGAGAAAAAGCTGAATGCTTATCAAGAACAATATCAAGCAATTAAAAATCAAACAGATTTGCTTTGCGGCCATATTGATTCTTTACGTGAAAAATATAAAGAATTCGAAACTCAGAAACTCGCACTTATATCTAGAATGAATGTCGCTCAAGCGACCTCTGATATAAGTAATATCTCAGCTTCCACGAACCCAGAAATTGCGACAAAAGGCTTTCAAAGAGTAGAAGACCATATGTTCAAATTAGAAGCGAAAACAGCCGCAAACCAATACGGGATGAAACAATCTACTTTTTTCGAGGGAAGCATCCTTGATGCTGATGTTGAAAAAGAACTCGCTAATTTAAAGGCATCCAAAACTACAGTAGAACAACAAGCTTAATAAAGCAAAAGCTGTTGACGCCCCCCAACAGCTTTTCATATTTGAACTATTTATTGATTCAAGACAATGATAAAAAATGGACTGGCCAATACTATATGGTTGCCGAGTGAAATGTCATGTTTTATTTAAGCTTTATTTCCTCTTAGCGCCCTTCCAGCGATCTCCTTTGATTTCAAATAGATTAATATAAAAATAATCCTCAAACCCATTAAAAAAATCCAACCCGTAAAAATACGGACTGGATTTCACACGTCTAATTTAATTCAATTATCATCCCTGGTTTTAAAAGTTTTAATTTCGGAAGATCATTTGCCTTTACTCTTCCAATTACATTCACCCGTTCGTCGGCAGGTAAATCCCTCAACGTAATTTGGATTTCTCCTCGGTATCGTCCATAGCGGTCATTGTCCATTGTAATTGTCCCAACTGGCCGCAATGCTGGTTCGTTTGGCTCAACCTTTTCCTTTGTTCGAGTATCCATGAACCGAAGAACATCACGCGATAAATCTGGTCTTAGTTGATACTTCCCTTGGTGAATAAACCCACATTCGGTCTCTAGAACAACCTTCTTCTCTGTGGATAACGTCATTAATTCTTCCAATAATCCATTCCCATGATCAGGGTCCCCAATATAGACTTCATCTACACCGGCATGGAACAGCTCTAAAGCCGCTAAAAACGGTTGAACTTCGCGATGCTTTTCTAGCGTTGGCAATCCTTCATAAAGTGGTCCGCGCTTTTCACCAGCACCTGGGATATAAGCGAAAATCGGGATATGATATTTTTTATACAATAAATTCTGCTGGTAAAAAAACTCTTCACTTAATCCCGTTTCTACTCTTGGATAAAAATTATGCCAGCCAATTAACTGTTCTGCTTTTAATCCACTTTCAAAAAGTCTTCGTAAATCTTCTTCAAACAAGATACTCGCATTAATCGCAAGCTTGAATTCTTTTGCTAATGAAAGAATCAGTTCATCGCCAAAAAAATCATCCAAGCGCAAACCAGTTATGCCAAGTTCTTTTAATGAGAACAAACTCTCTAGTCCTAAGTGAGTAGGCGTATGATACGAAACATCCGCAAAAACTTCAATTCCATTATCCTTTGCCAGCTGCAACAAACTTTTAGCACGTGCAGCGAGATCCCCAGATTCTTCAGGAATGTGAAGCGAGGTAAACGCTCGCTTCACACCCATTTTTCCTGCTTTAACAATTCTTTCTTCTGCTAAAGAATCATTTAAATAGAAAGATATTCCGATCAATCAAATTCACCTGCCATTTCATCTTTAAACCCAAATAGGTACGTAAAGATGAAACCAGCTACATACGCGATGAATAAACCGACTAAATAAAGAAGAATTTCTCCATGATTGACAATGAATGCTAGAGGCAAACCTGAAACACCGACAGCTACGGTAGCGATATCATAATACGCTTGAAATGCTCCACCAACACCAGCACCAAGACAAGCGGTAATAAACGGACGACCAAGGGGCAAGGTTACACCAAAGATTAGTGGTTCACCAATTCCGAGCATCCCTGATGGCAAACCGCCTCCGATTGCTCGCTTTAAGCGTGGTTTTTTTGTTTTAAAATAAATCGCAAATGCGGCACCAACTTGACCAGCGCCACCCATTGCTAGGATAGGTAGTAATGGGTCATCCCCAATGGTGTTAATTAATTCTAAGTGCACCGGCGTTAACCCTTGGTGTAAACCGGTTACAACTAACGGCAAGAACGTAGATCCTAGTACAAATCCAGCGACAATTCCACCCATATCTAAAACAGTAAGCAAGCCTTTTGTAATAACATCAGAAATGAATCCACCTACCGGCATAAAGACAATATATGTGACAATACCAGTAATCAAAAGAGCAATGGTAGGGGTTACAATAATATCTAATGACTGTGGCACAAATTTACGTACTCTTTGTTCAACAATCGCAATGAAAATGGCAGCTAGCATGACGCCAATTAGTCCACCTCGACCAGGTACTAATTCTTCGCCAAATAATGTAATCGTCGCTGCAGCTGGGTTGATAATCAAGATGCCCGCTAACCCACCAAGTGCAGGCGAACCACCAAATTCTTTCGCAGCATTGATCCCTACTAAAATACCAAGATAGGCAAATAACCCGCCGCCAATCACGGTTAAAATCGTTGCTAGCTGAGACTCAGCTGCCAACCACCCAGCCTGAATGACTGCTTTCGAAATCCCAGTAATTAATCCTGATGCAACAAGCGCAGGAATTAACGGAATGAAAATGCTTGCAATTTTGCGTAGAAACAGTTTAAAAGGTGTTGCATTTTTCTTGTTAATTTCCCCTTTCACCGCAGATGCTCGATCCTTTAAGTTAATTTCTCCTGATGACTCTATGAGTCTTCCAAACTCTTCAGTTACTTTATTTACTTTCCCTGGACCAAGGATAATTTGCAGAGTTTCTTCTTCCACAACACCGATGACGCCGTCAATCTTTTTAATTTCATCTTTTTTAACGATTGACTCATCATGAGGTGTCACCCGCAGTCGCGTCATACAATGTGTATACGACGCGATATTTCCGGCTCCACCTAATTGATTTAATATTTTTTCTGCAAGAATTTTATTTTCTCCAGCCATTTCCGGCTCCCCCCATCATTATGAAAATAGGAACGATTTGATCAATGATCTTTTAAAAATTGAATGGCTTCTCTTGTTTTATCGATATACTGAACGGTTTCATCAAACTGTTCAGTGGCCATACTTAAAAACAAAATATCGATGATCAATAATTGTGCTAACCGCGACGAAGTGGCCGCGCTACGGAACGGTGCCTCAGCGGAGTACGAAGTATACAAGTTAATATCCGCTAATGAACTCAGAGAGCTTTGCCCATATTTCGTTAAACTTATGGTTTTGACACCCTGTTCTTTCGCCAGTGCGGTCACATTAATCACCTCTTGCGTTTCACCTGAGAACGAAATCGCAAATAAAACATCATCCTTCTCTGCGTTTGCAAGTAATGTGGCCAACAAATGCGTATCCGCTAAAGCCGTTGCTCTTTTATTGATCCGAAGCAGTTTTTGCTGCGCATCAATCGCAATGACATGTGAAGCTCCAATCCCGTAAAAGTGAATATTTTTTGCGTTTAACAGCGCTTGAACAGCTTTTTCCAGTTCTTCGTGATTGATAATTTCCGCTGAGTCACGTAAACTCTGAATACTATTATTCAGTGTCTTATGAACGATATCTTCAGGTCTTTCGCCACGTTCGATATCCCGGTAGCCTTGTTCTTTTGGCTTACCAAGATCACCGATAATCCGAACCTTTAAGTCCTGAAAACCTTTAACACCAAGCGATTTGCAAAGCCGAATGACCGCAGCCCCGCTTGATTGTGTTTTTGTCGCTAAATCACTTACTGTGCAATTAACCGCTTCATAAGGATATTCAAGAATAAACTGAGCGATTTTTCGTTCCGAGGCAGGCAATTGATTCAGCATATTTTCAATCATTTTTAAACCGCCTGTTACCACAGAGTATCACCACCTTTTATACAGCCATCAGCTGCATTAAGACTCAATTGCAATGCGCACATATCCGTTTGATTCGTCAAGAAGCTTAATAGCCTCATCTTTCCCTAGATTCTTTTTAATCATCACGATGGCTACTTTAACTTGAAGATTGGCTGCCTCAAGCGCCTTTAATGCTTCTTCATAGCTAACTTCTGTCACCTTTATGATGATATTGATGGCCCGTTCTTTTAATTTTTCATTGCTCACATGAACGTCTACCATTAAGTTTTCGTATGCCTTCCCTAATAAAATCATCGATGATGTGGAAATCATATTGAGAATCATTTTGTGTGCAGTTGCTGCTTTTAGCCTTGTTGAGCCTGTCAAAACCTCTGGACCGACAATCACTTCAATCACCGTATCCGCTTCTTTGCTAATGAGAGCATTCTGGTTACAAGACAACGCCACCGTTTTTGCGTTTATGCTACGAGCATAGCGAAGAGCTCCAATAACATATGGCGTTCTCCCACTTGCAGCAATTCCGACCACCGTATCTTTGTCCGTTAGGTCTAGGTTCTTCAAGTCGTACTCGCCAGCTTCTGGTTTGTCTTCTGCTCCCTCAACTGCTTTAACAAACGCATTTTCTCCACCAGCAATAATTCCTTGCACCATACTTGGATCCGTACTGAATGTTGGCGGACACTCAACCGCATCGAGAACACCTAAACGTCCACTTGTTCCAGCACCAATGTATATTAACCTGCCACCTTGTTTAAATGATTCAAAGGCAGCTGTTACAGCTTTTTCAACCTCTGGTAGAACACTTTCTACAGCTGTCGCGACTCTTTGATCTTCCTCATTCATAATGCGCAATATATCCATCGGTTGTGCTGTATCAATTTGCATCGAAGCTTCATTGCGGGACTCCGTTGTTAACGCTTTCAAATTGTGTTGCATTCCCCATCCTCCTTGCTCGTCATAATTAAGAATTACTTTAAATTTCACTTTTATTATATCTCCAATGAAATAATAGTTCAATATTATTTACGCCATTTTAAAATTTTATTTCAAAAACAGTTTCGAATTTGTCACAAATAGTTTAATCCTTTTTCCCGTAAAAAAAGATGGAGCAACTACATCGCTCCACCTGGAATATTAGATTATTTATATACTATTTCTTTTAGGCTCTTTCTCAAGGATTGTTACTTTCTTTTTAAAGGAAATATAGAATGTGCTTTAGCTATAATTCCTTTAAAAAGTTCGTTTACAAAATGAGAATCAAGTAGTAACGCAGAGAAAGGCTTATTTCGCTTTAAAATCGGCTTTAGGATTTTAACAACAAACTTTACGACAACATCCTTTCTTTGATGGCTTTCGCAACTCCTAACTCATCATTCGCCGTTGTCACTGTATTCGCTTTTGCCTTTACCTCTTCTGGGGCGTTCCCCATCGCAATTCCTAAACCTGCTGATTGTAGCATATCAACATCGTTAAAATTATCCCCAATCGCTGCCACCTCTGACCATTCAAATGATAAAGACTGAATTAACTCACTCAAGGCGGTGCCCTTTGTGGTGTTAACAGGAGAAATCTCTAGGTTTAAAAAATCAAGACTGCTGCTTACGACGAATTCGTTGTTTAGCCCATTCAAATATTGTCTAAACTCATGGAATTGCTTTTCATCCTTCCGAAACGCTGCAAATTTTAAGATTTGAGGAGTATTGGCTGAGACATAATCTTGGAGGTCATCAATCTGTTTAACACTACATTGACGGCGAAAATATTCGCAAGTTTCTTTTTTTCCACCCGAAAAATGTAACGCGGGGATATTGTTTTCAATCCAGTTGTTATTCCACCGATTCCGCTCTGGTACTAGCAGATGGTCTCCTTCGTATAAATGCCCATAAACATCGTACCTTTCACAAGCCTCAAGAAACGTTAATATCCCCTGTTGTGAAAAAGCAGCCTGTGCTAAAATTTGTCCGTTTGCTTCTTGAAAGACAGCACCATTATAAGCCACGATCGGATCATCGAGACCAAGTGTTTCTGATACCCATTTCGTTGAAAGTGGTGAGCGCCCACTACAGATGACAACTGTTCCCCCGCGGTCTTTATACTCATGAATAGCTTGAATTGTCTCTTTATCGATTTCTTTCTTGCTGTTAAACACCGTTCCATCTAAGTCTAGAGCTAGTACCTTATATTCCATTTTCTCTCCTCCCGCCCTGCATCGTTGATACGAAAATATAAAGCTACTATCTCAAAAGTCTACCTTGATTTCAATCCTTCTTCCATACCATTTAAATCTCTCTTCCACAGCATCTATCTTAAATTACTAGCTTTAAACAGGTACAAACCACACTCTCTAAGAGAGGCCCTACAAAATGAAATGAACATAAAATACCTGCTCATAAAAGATAAAAGATCAAACCTACAAGAAGAGTTTGATCTTTTATCTTTTTCCCATTTACATTTATTCACCTGTAACCAATGGACAATCCGGATCGCTTGCCCATTCATTCATGGAGCCATCATATACGGCAACATTTTTCTGTCCAAGTTTATTTAAGATCAGCGCATTCCAAGTGGCTGCAATGCCACCACCACAATAGGTAATCACTTTTTTATTTGGATCAAGTGCCCCCACTTTTTCAAATGTTTGTCGCAACGTTTCCTCATCGTGGACTTTCCTAGTTGTTTCATCAGCATGCTGGCCAAAAAACACATTTACACTGCTTGGGATATGTCCTTTACGCGGATATGTATCCGTTTCGCCACGGAAATCAGCAGGCGACAAGCTGTTAATTAAAACGACTTTATCATCCTTCATCGCCTTTTTCACATCTTCTTTCGTAGCCAAAAGGTCAGGGCGACGCTGTCCTGTAAACTCAGCAGGTGGATAATGTCCGGATTCGGTTGATACTGGTCTTCCTTCATCCTTCCATTTCTGAAATCCACCTTCTAACACGGAAATCTCATCAAACCCCTCATACCTTAATTGCCAAGCAAGGCGAGAAGCCCATTGAGCAGCAACTACTGGACTACCCACCATTGCACCCTGGTCATAAATCACCACATAGGTACCATCCCCTACACCTAGTTCTTCCATTTTCTTAACAAATTGGTCACGAGGAGGCACAGTCATCGGAAGCTTTGCCTCAGGATCTGATAAATCAGTTAGTAAATCTGCAAAAACCGCCCCAGGAATATGCCCTTTTTCATACGCATCTCGCCCAGACCATATCCCTGTTTCCCCTCCGTTTTCTGGTATCTTCAAAAAGGTTGTTGCATCTATGATTCTAAGTTTTGGGTCGTCCAATCTTTCAGCCAACCAGTTTGTATCCACGATTAATGGATGCTTTTCCATGTAAAGTCACTCCTTTTCCTAAATGACCCATAGTTACTGCTATTTTACTTATTCTAACCAATACTTTTATAAAAAAACGCTCTGAAATTCCTACATATTGAAAAACCATAAATAAAGAAACTCTAACGGAATACAGCTTTAAGATTGATATGTAAAGAAGAAGGTTCACTAGCTAGTTAAAATAGTTTATAGCACAATCGAGCTGGTTTAATTAAATATGTTCAACAAAAATTATTACGAAAACAACCTTGCAGAAAATAACAATGTATTAGTAAAGCGCTCAAAATAAAAAAACGATTTACAGTGTAAATCATTCCCGAAATTACAAACCTTTATATAGTTATGCTTCTATTAATTAGTTAAAATTGAATAGCTACAGGTCCTATAATCAACTCTATAGGACTCTTTTTGCAGCAATAAACCTCTTTTTCCACTCTGAATCAATTTCCGTAATAACTACTTTGTTCATCGGACGATACGTATGAATCATTTTATTGGAACCAATGTATGTGGCTACATGTCCAATTTTCGCAATCCCTTTTCGATTTTTCCGTGCACCGGTAGTAAAAAACAACAAGTCCCCTTTTTTTAGTCGTTGGTTCAAAATTAGTGTTCCCATTTTATATTGTTGCCGAGCATTACGAGGTAAAAATACACCATTCACTCCATATATATACTGTATAAAAGAGCTACAATCGTAAAAACGAGGATGATAGGCCGGGGCATTGTATACATAAGGTGAGCCCAACTTTTTCATTCCGGTAGAAATGATTCGATCCACAAGTATTCCAACCACCCATTTCCATTTTTTACTATATTTATGTTCTTTTCGATTAATTGCTTGGACAAGTATCTTTATGAATGGCTCTTTTTTAAAATTTGTTGTTTTCCAGATAATAACAAGGTTATTAGGTGAGTTTTAGAGCATACAGCATATACAGATGAGAAAAGAGCTACGCAATTTAAATTGTACCTACAAGATAGCTTCTACCACGTTAAAATCGTTTTTTAGATTTTAACAACTGTTTGCGAAAACACCCTTATGAATAAAAGATTAACTGGTTATGTAATTAAGCTGCTTTATCCAAATCCATTTAATGACAGCAAACTTAATGTTATGATGTCTTAAACAACATCTTTACAGTGTTAAACAATACTTTTCTAGTTAGGAGTTAAACATGAATAAAGATATCCTCTTTCGTAAGAATGTAAAGGTTATAGGCAATGGACCACAAACCATTTTGTTTGCACCTGGTTTTGGTTGCGATCAAACCGTTTGGGAGGTTGTAGCAAAAGCTTTTGCAAACGACTACAAACTGGTTTTATTCGATTATGTCGGAACAGGTCAGTCAGATGTGAAAGCGTATGATATCAAAAAATATAGTACCCTTAATGGCTATGCACAGGATGTATTAGATGTTTGTGCAGCATTAAATTTGGAGAATACGATTTTCATAGGCCATTCTGTAGCCAGTATGATTGGCATGCTTGCTTCACTCCGTCAGCCTGAGTATTTTTCACACCTTATTATGCTTGGACCATCTCCTTGTTATCTGAATGATCCCCCAGAGTATTATGGTGGATTTGAAAAAGATCAACTAATTGGGCTGCTCGATATGATGGAGAAAAATTATCTTGGTTGGGCGACGATGTTTGCGCAAACTTTATTAAACAACTCAAACTATCCTGAGGTTAGAGACGATTTAGAGGACAGATTTTGTTCCACTGATCCCGTCATTGCGCGACAATTTGCCGAAGCAACCTTTTTCTCTGACAACCGGAAAGATTTAACCAAGGTGCAAGTTCCTTCTTTCATTGTTCAATGTTCCGAAGATGTGATTGCACCTGAATCAGTTGGCCAATATCTTCATCAACACCTTCCGAACAGCAAGTATCAAAAATTGCAAGCCATCGGGCATTGCCCCCATATGACAGACCCTGAAGAAACGATCCAAGTTATTCGTCAATATTTGCAGAGTGGTGCTGTTGGTTGCTAAAATTAATGGATGGCCAATTGAATCATGCACCTTGTGGCTTTCTCACTTTATCTGAAAAAGGCAAAATAGTCTCCATCAATCAAACCTTACTCAGTATTCTCGATTATCATATGGACCAGTTGAACGGAAAATCAATTAATAGCATTCTTTCTGTTCCTTCACAAATGTTTTATCAATTCTACTTTGTCCCACTTTTAAAAGTGAAAGGAAAGATTGAGGAACTATATATATCACTAGAATCTTCAAGTAAAAGGGAGATTCCGGTCATTGTAAATGCGGTACAGCAAACGCTAAATGGAGAAACCGTTACGAACTGTATTCTTTTCCCAATTCGCCAGCGAAGTGAATATGAAAATGAATTGCTGATTGCAAAAAAGAATGCAGAAGCTGCACTTGTCGAGAAGCACCAAGCAAATGAAGCATTAGAAAGGGCCTTAACCAAGTTAAAGCATAAACAAGAAAAACTACTAGAATTATACGAACAAACAAGTAGAGAACTTGAACTTGCTCGGACGATTCAAAAGACATCTTTAACCAAACCAATCCTAACCAACGATATTCAAATTGAGGCTTTTCATCAAGCTTCATCTGAACTATCTGGGGATATTTATGGTTTTTATCAAATTGACAAACACCGATATGGGGTTATTTTATTAGATGTTATGGGTCACGGGATTTCTTCCGCGCTTATTACAATGTCTCTTCATTCTCTCTTTCAACGGTTAATTTCATTTGGTATGAATACAAAAACAGTCATGAAGGAGCTTGACGATCACTTACATAATTTATTCCAAGATTATGAGGAAGTAAGACATTATTGTACGGCTATTTATCTATTAATTGATACAAAAAAACAAGAGATTGAATATTGTAACGCAGGGCATCCTCCCGCCTTTTGGCAAGACCTACAAAGGAACCAGCAAGAACTAGGAGCAACGAATGTACCAATTGGAATGTTTGAAGAAGTCGATTATAACAATAAAACCATTTCTTATTCCCCTGGTGACCGATTGCTTTTGTATACCGATGGAGTAGGCGAACCACTAGGAACAGGACATTTGGCAACGCTCCTATCGGAATCCACAACAAGCCCACTCGTTCAATTAAAAGAAAACATAACCGATTCCATAGCCACCCAAGGAAATTCCCATCAACAAGACGATGACCAGTGTTTCATCCTAATCGAACTAAAATAATTCCCAGTTTTCTGGATGGTGCCTGGCACCTCCCAGAAAACTGGGAGGTGCCAGACTCATCATTCCAAATTAGAATGGCAAAAGGAAAGCCATATGTTAGTTGGCTTTCCTTTTTAAATACTAAACTTAGTCGTAATACTATATTTGCATTACGATTTAACCTATTATGCTGCTTCTTGTTCCGGAAGCAAGTCTCGTTTACTCTTAAATTGAATGACAAAGAAAATCATTGTAAGAATTGCGAAACCAATCAAATAAGCTAATAGAATTATAATATTGCTCCACATATACGCGAAATCTCCACTTGAGACGACAGCTTTTAGCGCTTGTACTGTATACGTCATCGGCAAAAATGCGCTGATTGGCTGCAACGCCTTTGGAATTAATTCTAGCGGGAACGTTCCTGCACTTGTCGTTAACTGAAGAATCAAGATAATAATCGCCATAAATCGGCCTGGATCGCCAAGTGTTGTTACAAAGAACTGAATCAATGCCATAAATGTTAAACTAATGATGATGGAAGTAACCAAGAACAAAGGTACACTTTGTACTTCAATTCCCAAGCCTAACAATAAAATCGCATCCGCTAATAGTGCTTGAATGACCCCAACGATTGTGATCACGCCAAATTTCCCAAAGAACCACGCCACTCCATTTCGCGGACGGACGGCTGGCATTTTCAATTGATATACAATCGAGATCAACAATGCCCCAACAAACAACCCTAACGATAAGAAATAAGGTGCAAAACCAGTCCCATAATTTGGCACATGATTGATCCCTTTTGTTTGAACTTTAACAGGTTCTCCCATCATATCGTAGGTCCCATTGTCAGCCTCAACAGACCCTGCCTGTTCTGCTGCATCTTCAAGTGCCTCTTTCATTTCAGTAGTACCATCTTCCACAACCACTGTTCCATCGGCTAATTCTTTGGAACCATCTGCCAATTGGCGAGTCCCGTCGCCTATTTTCACTGAACCATTTGACAGCTCAGACATACCATTTGTTAACAAGTTCGCTCCAGATGCAAGTTGACTAGCCCCAGACTTCGCGTCACTTAGTTTTTCATTTAAAGCCACAAAATTTGAAACATACTCTTTTTGTCCTGATGAAAGATTCATAGCCCCATCATAAAGCTGATTCGAACCTGCGGCCAATTGCTGAACTCCATCCTGTAATTGCACTTGAGCGTCATGTAAGGTTTGAACTCCGTTAATGAGTTGACTAAAAGTAGGCTCTGTTGCCGCTTTAACTTCCGCTTCCAATTGCCCTGTACTACCTGTTAGCTGTTCATTTACAACCGTTTTGTATTGTGTAAACCCTTGACCCATTCCTTCATGAATAGCCGAATGTAATTGTTTCTCAAGCTCTGCTCTTGTTGGTGACTGTTCCTCCAACTGCTGCTTCACCGCATTCAACACAGTTGGATTGACATCTGCTTGTTGTAGAGCAGCAAACAGTTGTGTCATTTGCGCTTCTTGTTGACTAGAGATTTGCGAAGCAAGTTCCGCAGCCATTTGTGAACTCAACTGACTTTGTAGTTGATCCAGCCCCGTATTCATTTCTTCCATACTCGACTGAAGTTGTTCCCCAATAGAATCAGCCAATTGAGTTGGTAATTCATTCTGAAATTGTTGTAGTCCAGCTTTTACTTGATTCGACCCGGCAACTAATTGGGGAAGTTTCTCGTCCATTTCGGTGAGACCAGCATTTACCTCAGAAGCCCCTGAAGCTATTTGTTCTGATCCAGATTGAACATCTTTTGATGCAGCTAACAGTTGATTACTTCCGTCTGCCAATTGGCCAACTCCTTTTGCTAGTTCACTACTACCGGTTGCTAATTCAGCAGAACCAGTTTGAGCACGGTTAACGCCCTCGGTAAATTCAAGAGATTTAGATGCCAGTACAGCAAGGTTGTCATAAAGCGTGTTCGCGCCTTCATTCAATTGCTTTGCACCATCTTGCAATTCTCCAGCCCCATCACTGGCTTGATCAAAACCGTTTGCCATTTCAGTGACTTTGTCAAATATAGTCTCTGCATATGTCGCGGTCACTTCTTTAGAAATGGCACTCTTGATTTCTTTTACAGCCGTTTCACCAATTTGACCGGATAAAAAGTTATGACTTTCATTCGGCACATATTTTAATTCAAGCTTTTTCGGTTCATCTTCTAAAATAGTTGTTGCATTCTCCGAAAAATTCTCGGGAATTTCAATCAACATATAATAGTTTTGATTTTTTAAGTCCTGATAACCTTCCTCTTTTGAAACAAAATGAAATTGAAAACTTTCATTGTCTTTTAGATTGTCGACAAGCTGTTTTCCTAACTCCAATTCAGTGCCTTCATAAACAGCTCCTTTGTCCTGATTCACTACCGCAACGGGCAAATCTTCAAGCTGTGCATACGGATCCCAAAACGCCCATAGAAACATACCGGCATATAAAATTGGAACACAAATTACCGCTAGAACGGGAATAAGCACTTTTTTATTGCTGAAGATTTGTTTCCATTCAGCGAAAAACAAAGATTTTCTCATATAATGCATCCCCTTTACATTTTGACTGATTTTCTCATATGGTCAATAAAAGATATAAAAAAAGCAGATTCACGGATATGAAAATTTGACCACTTTAGACAATTGGTCATTTCGCTGTAAAAAATAGGATTGTACTCAATATGACAATCCCTGCATTAAATGTAGTTTCAGCACCTCAAAGATTTCCTCTTTCTCTAAAGGCTTATGACTTTGTTCCCAATCAAAAATCAGCGAAACGTACAATTTCAACATAATAAATGCGGTCAACTCAGGATTACATGGTTTGATTTCTCCTTTATCGACAGCCTTTTGTACAATCGCTTTGATGTATTGAATAATCATATCTTCAAGTCTTTTCAATACCTCTAATACTTCACGGGTTCCCATTTCCCGTTCTTCTTGAATCAATTTAATCATTAAGTGATGTTCTTTCCGATATTCAAGTAACTCAAACAGCGCTAAGTTCGCATTTTCATAAAAAGAAAGCTTGTCATCCATCACAGCCTCGGCTGCTGCTTTCATTTCCTGAATGAGAGAATGAATGATCTCATCAAACAGCTCTTCCTTATTTTTAAAGAACGTGTAAATGGTTCCCTTTCCAACATTGGCTAGTTTTGCTACCTGATCCATTGTTGTCGCTTTATAGCCAAATAATGAAAACGACTTATTTGCCGCATCGATAATCAATTGCCTGCGATCAACCGCCAAATCCGCCACCTCTATTCCGTAATGACCAAATGATAAAATCAGTCATCTAGTACATAGAGTATCCTATCACACCAGTTGAACAAAAGCAATATTCTAGCTATCTCCTTGGTACCGCTCCTCTCCATC
Source organism: Mesobacillus maritimus (assembly GCF_023715205.1). Taxonomy (GTDB): domain Bacteria; phylum Bacillota; class Bacilli; order Bacillales; family Cytobacillaceae; genus Mesobacillus_B; species Mesobacillus_B maritimus_C. The sequence continues at coordinate 112,049 of NZ_JAMBNR010000012.1, read as the reverse complement.
CAGCCTTCTTAACCGTGCATATGGTCGAACACTAAACGCTTCGTACGGACTGCAGCTGTCCTTCATAGCATCTAATACTCTCGGAATGAATTTACCTCTCGTAATATAATCCTTTACATTTGTCGCATCAATTTTAACAAACTGAACTTCTTTTGTTTCTGTAGATGTTTTTAATTTACCGCCAACGCACTCTCCACGAAACACAATAGAAACCGTGTTGCCATTGGAGTACACACCAGAAACACCAAACAAACGAACTTCCATTCCTGTTTCTTCTCTTATTTCTCGGCACAATGCTAAATCTAAATGTTCACCGTTGTCCACTCCCCCTCCAGGAAGTTCCCATGTATCAGACCGCCAATAAGTTTTAACCAATAAAAGCTCTCCAGCCTGATTCGTGATATAACCACTAACATTCACAATCTGTTTTGGGATCTCATAATCACCTGTTGATGTTAAAATATCTTCCACTTTTTGCGTATAAAGTCTTCCTAATTTTCGCTGTTGTTCCTGCATTTGAAGGTACATTTTATCTCTCTTAATGCGTTCCTCTATTTTTACAAACTCCTCATAATTAGGATATTCCCATATGGTCAGAAACTCATCTTCAGATTCATTTATCCATCTTCCAACCAGTTTTGCACCGTTTTTCACTTGAACCGGCAATAAATACTCATCAAAAAACTGATTAAACGTACCCACGTCCTTGCTTTGGAACAAATATCGCTCTCTTCGATAAAACATAAGTAATCCCTTCTTCACCAGTTTATTTTCTAATATTGTATGTCCACTTGAAATAGGTTCGTGTGTGTACGCCTTCATGTAAAAACATTAAAAAAGCTGTTGAGCAAAAATGCTCAACAGCCTAAAAATTATTCAATTTATTCATCCTATCTTACTTGACCGTCACCAGACATAATATATTTTCGCGTTGTTAAAGCAGGCAAACCCATTGGTCCTCTTGCATGAAGCTTCTGAGTAGAAATACCAATTTCAGCTCCAAAACCGAGCGCGCCTCCATCTGTAAATCGAGTCGATGCATTATGGTAAAGGGCAGCCGCATCTACCAACTGCATAAATTTCTTAGCAGTTGCGCTATTTTCAGTAATGATTGCTTCTGAATGTTTTGTACCATATTGATCAATATGATTAATCGCTTCTTCTAAGTTGCTCACTGTTTTCACTGCTATATCCAAGCTCAGATATTCATTTGCCCAATCCCTTTCGGTTGCTGGTTGAACATCAGGTAACAAAGCAGCCGCCGTTTCATCGCCATGAATAGTAATGCCATTCTTCTTAAAAGCCACTGCCAGCGTTTCTTTATTTTCGTTCAACCATGCTTCATGAACAATCAAAGTCTCAGCTGCATTACATACGGCCGGACGGTCTGTTTTCGCATTAATTAATACATTGATTGCTTTTTCTACATTTGCTTCATGATCAATATAGATATGACAGTTTCCTACACCTGTTTCAAGCACCGGAACAGTTGCATTCTGCACCACCGCATTGATTAACGAAGCACCACCTCTAGGAATTAACACATCAATATGCTCTTTCATCGTAAACAACTGTTGCGTTGCTTCGCGGTCGGTACTGGCAATGAACTGAACCGAATCCTTTGGTATCGCCGTTTTTTCAAGTGCATTATGAATAATTTTCACAATTGCGTGATTCGAATTTAACGCCGAAGATCCACCTTTCAACACAATCGCGTTCCCAGATTTTAATGCCAGACCTGCCGCGTCCGCCGTTACATTCGGGCGTGCCTCATAAATCATCCCAATCACACCAAGTGGCACACGGACTTCTTCGACTTTCAAACCGTTCTCAAGCGTCCAAGCTGACAACACATCGCCAATCGGATCTGGTAGTTCCGCAACTTCGCGTAACCCTTCTGCAAAGCTGTAAATACGTTCTTTGTTCAAAGCTAGCCGATCCATAAACGCTGGTTCAAACCCTTTTTCTTTCCCATTTTCCAGGTCAATTTTATTCGCATCAATAATGGCTTCAAACTCCGCTTCTAACGCATCTGCGACCATTAACAACGCTTGATTTTTCTCTTCTGTTGATAAAATCCCAAGCGTTTTCGCTGCTTTTTTTGCCTTTATTGCTTGTTCTTCTACTGTGCTTGTTTGAACAACTGCCGTCTTCATTCAATCCCTCCTAGATTTATTAACCAAATGCCGGTAATTTGAAATCAAGTGAGCAAACAAAGGTTTCTTGTTCGATTGCTGCTTTTGCTTCCGTCTCTAAAACATCTTCCCGAAGTTGTTCATTCGAATAATTGATTCGCCCAAGACCTAGTTCGACCCCAGTTTCATCAAATATCCTTACAACGGCATCTGGACAAAATTCTCCGCTTACCTCAATAATATCAGAACGGTACAGGTTTTGATTTTCATCAATAATCGCTGCTTTACCCTGAGCTGAAATGATGACATTCCCTTCTGGCCCAGAGTGAAATGCGATCCATTGTTTTTTATTATCTAAATTTTCTACATCCGGATCTTGTTCGAAGTAAGTCCCTCTTGCATTGCCCGCTACAGCATCCATTAAAATATTTTCACAGCCAGCTTTTCCTAAAAAGGAATCAATTCCAGCCGCCATGGCGATTTCCACCGCTTCAATTTTTGATTTCATTCCACCCGTCCCTACCGCACTGCCAGAACCACCAGCTGCGGCTTCGATTTCTGGGGTAATACAAGTCACACGTTCAAGGAGCTTTGCATCCGGGTTATCATTCGGATTGCTGTCATAAAGACCATCAATATCTGATAAAATAATGAGCAAGTCCGCATCAATCAAACCAGCCACTTTTGCTGCTAACGTGTCGTTATCCCCAAACCGTAAACGGTCAACAGTAACCGTGTCATTTTCATTGATAATCGGAATAATTCCGCGTTCAAGTAGCACGTTCATCGTATTTTGCATATTCTCAAAACGTTTTTCATCTGAGAAGTCACTTCTCGTAATTAAAATTTGCGAAGCAACATATCCGTGAGATAAAAAGAGTTCAGAGTAAGATTCCATTAAAAGTCCTTGACCGATGGAAGCGGCCGCTTGTTTTTCCGGCAGGGAAGTTGGACGTTCAATACAACCTAGTTTTCGATATCCAGCCGCGACAGCTCCGGATGAAACGACCGCCGTTTCATAACCTGCGTCTTTTAACGCAACAATTTGGTCCGCTAAATTCTCTAATTTCCGGCGGCTTATTTCGCCGTGCATACTTGTTAATGAACTACTTCCAATCTTAATAACAACTCTTTTTATCTGCTTTTCTTGTTTAAACATCAAATACCTCCTGTGTACGCTCGCAGCCCTTTTGTTCCAATGCAGTCAGGGAGTCACCTTTGCCCCTTCAAGTTCCTTGCTGATTTCTTTGGATCGTTTTGCTGCATGTTTCACAGCTTCAGAAATGGCTCCACCGCCATTGAATTTGCTAAGTGCATCTAATCCAGCAGCCGTTGTACCGTTTGGAGATGTTACTTTTTCGCGTAATGACGATGGCGCTTCATCGCGATCAAGGACCATTTTCGCGGCACCGTACATTGTTTGTGCGACTATTTGTCGTACTGTATCTTCTGTCATTCCATGTTCGACCCCTACGCGTTCCATGTTTTCCATTAAGTAATAAAAGTAAGCTGGACCACTTCCGGCTAAACCGGTGAACACATCCATTTGCTCTTCATCGATTAAATAAACCTTCCCCATCGACTCAAGCAATTTTTTCGCGACCTCTATATTTTCAAGTGTCGTCGTTTTCCCAGCTGAAACAGCTGTGGCCGATTCTTGGATCATACTAGATGTATTCGGCATAACCCGAATCACTTGCTGACCTTCAGGAAGATGTTCTTCCATAAATCCAGTAGTAATCCCAGCTAACACCGATAAAATGACCTGATTTGGCCTTACTTTATCTTTTATAAAAGTAAGAGCTTCTTCTGCCCCTTTCGGTTTCATCGCTAAAATAATCACATCAATCTTTTCATATGGCAACGTACTTTTCGGAAGAGTTTGCACTCCATATGTCTCCCGAAGTTCAATCAGTCGATCAACATTTGATTGGTTCGTCACATAGATTTGTTCTGCAGGAATTTTTTTCGAAGTAATGAGCCCTGAAATCATCGATTCTGCCATCGAGCCGGCTCCAATAAAAGCAATCGTTTTATTTTCTAACATGCATATCCTCCAATTCTATTCGCATAACCGTTCGTTTTAAGCTCACGTATTCTATCGTAACACGCTGAAATTCATTAACAAGGGGATATGGGAAAGTCAGCAGAATATAGGCGAGATAGTCAAGAAATTGACAGAATAGGTATCTAACCTGCTCTTATCCCCGCTCAGGATGAATAATCCATCCTAAAGGCGTTTTTTGCCGATAAAAGATTTCCTCCTTTTTTCCACCTGCTTTTCTAGACAATATGTGACACACAGCTTTGTTTTGCCCGCCAAATATAGGAAAAAAATTCACGTTTAAACAGATTGTTTTTAGGGAATAACCAGTTATCAACCAGCTGCTAAAAACCATGTTAAATTATCTTACAGATTTGTAGGAATGATTTCTCCCTAAGGTTATGATGGGAGTAATCTCTTATTAGAAATAACCGAAGAGACCGCATTGGGCGAAGACTAGAATAAAGGATTAAAAAAAAGCGAAAGGAGGACTAAAAAACAATTACTCTATATAGTCTTAAAAAGATGCATTAACCAACCTATAACCTTTCAAAAGCCCACAGTACTTTATTTGCAACAAAATGCCCTTCCAAAACACTGCCCCATCAGCCTTTGTTTACAAATGGTCCAAATTGCCAATATAAATTGTTTGAATATTATAAAAATTATTAGTATAATAGAAAAAAGGGTCAAGGAGTGATTAGAATGGATAAAAAGTTGCTTAATTCACCACAAACAAAAATCAATGTGATGGATTCATTATTAGCTGAAATGGTGTTAGATCAAGTGATCCTCAATTTCAAAAAGGAACAAATCCAGAAGAAAATCGATCAGTCCTTACTTGAACGGAACAAAAGTGAGTTTTTAAGGTTAACAGAAGAACTAAAGAAAATTTCGTAACGTTTTTAAACTTCATCCTTTCCAGCATAAAAGCCCCGTCGGAAACCGACAGGGCTTTTTGATGTTTCCCAATTCTCAATGTTATAAATTTCCGTTTCAAAAGTCACAATATATAGGAAGGAGTTGGTAACATGCGCTCTACCCAAACAGATGAGCCCTTAATGAGATTAACAGCAACCGAAGTCTCAAATATTTGGTCTTCTTACTTAAAAAGTAGTATGGAACTACGACTTTTTCAATATTTTGTTGAGAGCATTGAAGACCAAGAAATGAAGAGAATCATTGAGAAAATGACCAAACAAGCAGAAGAGAGCTTAGAAAAGCTTAAAGAAATTTTCGTAAAAGAACAGCTTTCCGTTCCAATTGGTTTTACAGAAAAAGATGTTAGGCCTAAAGCCCATAAGGCGTTTTCAGACCCATTTATTATTTCCTTTTGCTATGACTTAACATTGCTCTCAATGAGTACCTACCCTAGTGCGTTATCAGATTGTTCAAGGAAAGATGTCCGAGCTTATTTTAGTGAGGCCATTAAGTTCTCAATGACCATCCAAGATGAGATTATTTCCCTATTAATAAAGAAAGGACTTTATAACAGCCCTCCTAAAATCACCATTGAAGATCAAGTCGAAATGGTCGATAGCAAGAAATATCTAAACGGCTTCTTCGGTGCCTCACGACCTGTCAATACGGCTGAAATTGCAAATCTAACCCGTATCATCCATCGAGCACAGTTTTCGAAGATGGTCTTTGTTGCATTTAACAAAATGGCAACTACTAAAGAACTAGCCCACCATTTTAAAAAGGGCCGCGATGGAATTGACAAAGTGATGGAATCCGTTCAAGAGGTGCTCGAGAAAGAAAATATCCCAGTCTCGGCCTTTGCAGACTACCAAATTTACGACGTCGCGCTTCCACCATTTTCAAACAAATTAATGTTGTTTTTTGTAAATACCTGTCTAGGAATATTTTGTTTTACAATGATTAACCAAGCAATGACGTCCAGTTTACGATCTGATATTGTTTACAAATTAACGAAAATCTCAAACGACATGAAAAAATTCTATGGTCTAGGAATTGTATTTGCCATTAATGAAAATTGGATGGAACAACCACCACAAGGAGTCGACCACCGGATGTAATAGAAAGGCTGTCCTGATTTAAATGAAAAGTACAACCTTTCTTGCATTTTAAATTCATTATAATTACCCTAACGAAATTAATGTATAAGCCATTGTTCGTCGCATATATATCCTCTAAGGGGGGGATTATGTGTTAGGATTATGGCTAACATTAATCGGTTCAATGACGATTTTTTTCGTAGGGCTTTACTTCTTCTTTATCATGATTAAGAGTGCGATGAATGCAGAGGATTCACGAAAGGTTGATAAACTCCCAGAGAATGATACGCATTAAAAACTCAAATAACTTGTCAGGTAAACTTGGGCCTTTCAGAACTCTTCTACACCATGAGTCTTAGTGGTAAGAAGAGTTTTATTTATTCTTGAATAAGTGACCCAAGCGAAGTATTACTCTAAAAAAGTCCCCCATAGTGAAACGAAGAAATTATTCAACTTGTTTAAAACGATTGGAAATAAATTCTTGTTTCACCCACATTTCAACCATTTTATTAAACTCCTTTGGATTGGCAAGTGAAAAACCATGTCCTACACCTGGAATGATAACGCCAGTACAATTCGAATGACATGTAGCAATCTCCTTCGCTGAATCCTTCATGATCTTTCTCTCATTTTCACCAACGGTAACTAGCAATTTAGCCCTCACATTTTTAAATCCTCGAGGAATTGCAAAAGACATATTTTCAGTCATAACTTGATAAAATGTCTCCTTATTTATTTGGCAACTTTCCGTATAATAACGATTAAAATAATCGTTTGTTATATACATTGACTTTGCTTGGAATCTAGAAAATGATTTATTTTTGACAAGCGGGAAAAACAACATCATTGATTGAACAAGGGTCTTTGCAAATGGAACTGGTTTTACTAAGGCGCTGTTGATCACAGCATAATCAATGAGGTTTGGCTTCATGCTTAGCATGGCAATTAACACCTGAGCACCTAACGAAAAACCAATCACGTGAATTTCCTTACCTTCCTCCTTTTCCTCAATCAACTTATTCACTTTTTTAGCAGCAAGTTCTATGCTAAAGTCTAACCCATCATTATTATTTCCGTGTCCCAGCAGTTCTGGAACTATACAATGAAAATTCCTAGAAAAATACACAACTTGTTTGTCCCACATCCAGCCACCCACACCACCACCATGAATAAATACCATAAGTGGAAGGGTATGATCGCCTACTTCCTTATAAGACAGCTGCACCAATTTCACCCCATTCTTCTAATTAAGAAAAGTCACCCTTCAATAGTCAAACCTTTTCCTTATTCACTTTACTATTACCGACAACAACTTATCGAGAAGTTATTAAATTTATATAAAGTGGATGGTTAAAAAATAGACTAATTGGGTGGTTGAAAATTCTGTAAAATGTGTATGATAGGTTTATAACTTTATTCAAATGTTACAAAGTTGATTTTAATAAGGGGATAATCATGAGTGTACATAAACCTAGGCTACAACCAAATACCTTTCCGTTAAAAGATTTAAATCAAAAAAATATCGCAGCGGGTTTAGTTGCCGGAATCTTCATTATTACCGGACCTTCCGCACTGATATTAGAGGCATCTTCTAGTGGGAATTTTACGATTGATCAGACCATCCTATGGGTTCTATCTGTCTATGTGATGGGGGGGTTGTTTGGCATCATTCTCCCTCTCTATTATCGAATTCCGATTGTTGGCGGTCACACATTAACGGGGATTGCATTCCTCGCCACGATGACAACCCAGTTCACCTTTCACGAATTAATCGGTGCCTACATATTTTCTGGCATGATTATGCTCCTCGTCGGCCTATCCGGTTTCTTCTCAAAACTAATCAACTTAGTCCCAAAAGAAATCATTTCAGCAATGCTGGCCGGTATGATCACGAAATATATGGTCACCTTTATTCAATCCGTTAATCAACTTTTCATCGTCGGGATCTCTGCATTAGTCACGTTCTTTCTGTTTAGTGTATGGAAAACCAAAATTCCACCGCTAATTGCTGCGATTGTGACAGGGAGTATCGTCTTAATTTTGACGTATCCGTTGAACACTGAGAGCAGTTGGTCTTCTGGATTTTTGTTACCGCAACTGCAGGCACCAGATTTTAATCTTGTCAGCTTTTTGTCTATTTCCATTCCACTTTCTTTGTTAATCCTAAGCAATGATGCAGCAGTTGCAATTGGCGCCTTGCAGCAAAACCAATACAAAACACCCGTCAACCGAATCGTTTCATTTGGGGGAGGCTTCTCCATCTTTACTAGCTTCCTCGGAGGCCATTCGGCCAATATTGCGGGGATGGCTACGGCGATTTGTGCCGATGAAGCGGCAGGGCCAAAAGAAAAAAGATATATGGGTGCCGTTGTTTCAGGGCTTCTTCTCTTTGGATTTGGGTCGTTTGCGTGGAAACTAGTCCCACTAATCCACACACTTCCCTCTGAGTTTATTAGCATCATTGTTGGCTTTTCCCTGCTTGGTGTGTTTGGCAACAGCTTACAACAAGGCTTTGCCAATCCATCCCTGAAGCTAAGTGCAGCATTTGCTTTTATGATTGCGATGTCTGACATTACCCTTCTAAATATCAGCGCTCCAGTTTGGTCTTTATTAGTCGGAGCAATCATCGCTCGTTATGTTGAAAACAACTCAGCTAAAAAGTCGGAGAAGATTGGAAAGAAGACAGCTTAGTTCATTCCTTTTAAAAGTTTTTTTATCATCACTAGGACAACTTTTAGGACAGACGCAACCATTAAACAAAACGCAAAGCATTGTGCTTTGCGTTTATCGTTTTTGAATCTGGTCGAATGCCAAAGCAAATCTTCTAATTCCTTCATGAATGTTTTCTTCTTTCTCTCTCGAAAACGTAAAACGGGCATATCCTTTTTGCGAACCTAATGTCAATCCAGGTGTATAAATAACGCCTTGTGTGATTGACTCTTCTAACAATTGCGTTTCATCGTAGTCTCTGTTTAGTTTGCACCATAAATGGATGCCCCCTTGTGGAACATGAAACTTTACCCGGTCTTGAAAATAATATCTTAAACTAGAAACGATTTGATTACGTCGCTTTTCCAATTGGTTGGTTAAATCCGCCATATGAGAATCAAACGAAGCAGACTCTAAAAAATCATTGGCAATCCATTGCGTAAAACTGGCGTGGCCAAAATCTACCTGCTGTTTCGCATCCGCCAATCGTTCAATCACCGGTTTTGGACCAATAATCCAGCCGATGCGAAGTCCTGAAGCGACAATTTTTGATAATGAACTAATATATAGGACATTCCCATGTTGATCCATTGACTTTAGCGTTGATACATCTTCACCAGTGAACGATGTGAGGCTATAAGGGTCATCTTCCACAACGGGGATTCCGTATTCTGATGAAATTTCTAAAATTCGTTTCCGCCGTTGTTTGGATAGAAGCGCCCCTGTAGGGTTTTGAAACGCTGGATTTAAAAAAATCATTCTTATTCGATGTTTTTTATGTAGGGATATCAATTTTTCAGGGTCAATCCCATCCTTATCAACTGGTAAGAAAAACGTTTTAATTCCTGCAGATTTAAACACTGGTAATCCATAATGATACGATGGCTCTTCTATAGCGATTGCATCTCCTGGTTTCAGCAAACATTGAACCACTAGATGTAAGGCTTGTTGAGCACCAGAGGTAATTAAGATCGATGAAGAAGTCGTTTCAATTTTTCGATACTTTTGAACATGCCTCGAAATCGATTCCCGTAAGTTTTGATTCCCTTGAGGATGATCGTAGCCTAAGCTACCGATAAAGGACCGATTGGAAATCATCTCACGCAACGCCGTGATTGGAAATAAGTCTTCTGATAACTCACCACTTGCTAAGTTGATCAACTTTTGATCCGTCATTTCCTTGCGTATCCTTTGCATCACTGGCATATTAGGTAGGAAAGTGCCCGCTTCAATATAACGGTTCCAGCTTGGGACACGCTTTTTCGTCAAACCCCAGATATCTTTGCTAATTCTCGTTCCACTCCCCCTTTTACGCTCAATTAGCCCATTTGCTTCTAACTCATCATAAGCCGCAACCACTGTACTCCGATTGACTCCTAGTTCATTTGCTAATGACCGTTCAGAAGGCAGCGGCTGATCAGGTGGAAACGTCCCATCTGCAATCCCTTGTTCAATGTACTCTGCAAGTTGTTTGTAAATCGCTTTTTTTAAGATCCGATTTGGTTTCCACTCCATACTCGTTCATCCTTTAACACATGTAGTCTCCTTATTTTATCAAAAGAACCGATCATCTGATAAGATGATCGGCCTGAAATAAGGTTCTTTTCTCTAACTTTGTTGCTTTTAAACAAAAAACAGCCTCATTTCTTGAAAATCGAGCTTACAAACTTATTTTAACAATACAAAATCCTTACTACTGTGTTAAAATCGGCTTATGATTTTAACCATAACCTATACTAAAAACAGTCTTAAATAAAGAATTGCAAATAGGCTCCAACTGCTACTAAGGATAAAAGGATCACAATCACATAGATTGTTGTTAAATTCCTTGTGTTCCGCTTTGTTGCTTGTGAATAACCCTCGTCCCCTCTTCCTGCTAATAGTAAAGTTGATATGAACGAAACAAAAACAATAAGAATGACTAGTAATATTGATAAGTTCATGTTACACCTCTAATTTATGTTCTTCTAATTTCAGGCATTAACCAATACATCATACTTTCATTTTAGGAAAAACAGTGGACATTTTCCCCATCCAATTCACTTTAAAATTAACCATCCATTTAAGAGTATCTACCCAAAAAACAAAGGTTTAGCTTATTTTTGTAAAACCCTTTGCAAAAATCTTGGTAATGTCGAAATTGTATTAAACAAGAATGGGAATTTTTCTAGTTTTGGAAATGCAAATAGCAAGTATGTTCACACATAGTATTATTTCTAGACACAAAAAGGCTTCCGAAAACCATATATTTTGGAAGCCTTCACCGTCTGATTCATCTCTGATAAATAAGGTTGATTCATACTCAATAATCCCGATGCACGATATAATCCATTACATGTTTCAGAAAAGCCGGGTTACGCTGACCATGCTGCAATGCTTCAATTGCGGAACAATAATGATCCCACATCCCTTTTTTCGCCTCTTCTATTCCTAGTATTGAAACAAAGGTCGAGCGGTTATTTTCAGCATCCTGACCAACCGGTTTCCCAAGGAGATGTTCTTCTCCCTCTATGTCTAGTAAGTCGTCTTGAATTTGAAAAGCTATTCCTGCATGCCATGCGAATTTCTTCAATGCTGCAATTTCATCTGCCTTCGCTTGAGCCAATATCGCTGGCATTACTAGCGCTGCTTCAAATGCCATTCCGGTTTTATAAAAACAGAGCAAATTTAATTCTTTGTGGGTCATGGTTTTACCTTTTGAAGCCAAATCCATTGCCTGGCCCTTGCACATTTCAGACGTCATTTGCGCCGAATAGCGAATTAGTTCAAGCACTGTTTTCGAATCAAATTGATTAAGAGATGCTTGTTCAGCCGTTGCTTTTTGAGTCAAAAAAATACCTGTTAATTCCGCAATCGCCACATTGTAAACTTGATGCAGTGCCGGACGCCCACGACGAGTCAACGAATTATCTTGCGAAGGTAAATCATCGAAAATTAGGGATGCAGTGTGCAAGTATTCAATTGATTTTATTAGCGGTTCAACTGAAGCCTGATTTAATCCATACTCCTTTACGCTCATCATACATGCCATCACAGACCGTAACCGTTTCCCATCTCCTTCAAGGCTATAATTGGCTGCCTCAACAACCGTTTCATCCAGCAACGGAATTTCATTTGTTTTGGTGATTGGCAACAGACTGTTGATTTGTTCGCGGACTTGTTTGATATTTTCGAAAAAGTCTTCACGCTCATTTCGTTCCTGTTTTAGTGACGTAATCATTTGGTCTCTTAATAATTTATCAAAGAAATCAACGTCCTCAGCTTTTTTTACCATTTGCTGTATGAGGCCATTAAAAGGCTGCATATTTGCAGTAAAAACATCCATTACTTTCTTGTACTTCTTGTTTCCCATTTTAGCTTTATATCGCTTCAAGCCATTGATCGCTCGGTCTAATATCACTTCTCTGGTCATTGTGTCGGACCGATAGACATGATGAATCAAATGCGCAATAACGCTCCAATATAATTCGAAAGGATTGATTAAATCTGGACGTTTATCATGATACAACCAATAATATGTATAAGGAGTAACTGCACCATCTTCTAAATCGTCAAACAGGTCCGCAAAATCGTCCGCTAGCTGATTATAAATCCCATAATAAAACGTGCGGTCATCAAACCCTTTATCTTCAGGTGCACTGATTACTGACCGGACGATTAATCTTGATGAAGCCGATTTTAAAATGACTGGCAGATAAAGATCCTCATTTGTAAACGATGTATTTTTAACATTCTTTTTTCGATCCACTTCCTGAGAATGAAAAAACACATATGACTGCTCAAAAAACGAATCCAAAAATTCGGAACGCTGATGAGCTTTTATATATTCAAATGCCTCTTTCAATTCCTTGTGAACTTTCTCAACAAGATTTTTATTTGGTCCAGTCCATTTGCCAAGGCTTGGAACAGACCTTGTCGTTAGTGTTGTTCGAATCAAATCAGAATATCGATGTTTCTCTTGTGGAGTAAGGACATTGGAGTCCAGAAGGTCATCAATGAATGGATAGGTTAGCCCATAACAATAGCCTATCCTAATGGCTATATCCAGTCTCTTTTTGCGTTCGCAAGCAGTCACTTCATCCCCAATTTCATTAACTACATGCATCAGGACACCAGCAATAATTTTTATCAATTTCCGTTGGGCTTGTACGCCATCCATTTCTTCTGGAATGATGGTTGTCACGTTTTTTAATTTATGGATTAACCAAATCATCGTGGATTCAATGCCCTCTTCTTGCGACTTCCGATACAATCCAACTAGATTAAACGGTTCTTGGTTTCCAGATTTCTCTGTCGTTAGTTGAGTTTTCAAACTAGATGCCACGCGGCGAACTTGGTTCTGGGTTTCGGGTTCGCCCAAATCCTTTCCCAAATCCCGTAGAAATAAATAGGCAATGCTTCGTTCTAAGTAAGGTTCCAGTTTACCAGTATAGTTCAACCATTGAATATATGGATGATAGTCTCGAGGAGCAGTTTTTTTCTTTTGTGACGAAAAAAACGACAAAAAAGGAGAGTGATGTACATGATGATGTTTCCAGGAGTTAAAATCGTTGATTAAGAGGGGGACATACGTCTGTTCACGAACTTGCTTAAAAAGCATTTGAAAATAATCCCTAGCCTTCTGTTCTGCTTTCTGATAGCCGGGATTGCTCTGATTGTTTTTATTCATTGGCCATTCCCCTAATCTAAGTGATCTCGTTCTAGTTCTATTATAAACCAAATAAAAAAAGACTCTACAAGAGAGTCTTTTAATTGAAATGGTTATTATGCTTTAACAACGTTAGAAGCTTGAGGTCCACGTTGACCTTGCTCTACGTCGAAAGTAACTTTTTGACCTTCTTCTAAAGACTTGAAGCCTTCGCCTTGGATAGCTGAGAAGTGAACGAATACATCGTCTCCGCCTTCGCGCTCGATGAATCCGAATCCTTTTTCTGCATTAAACCATTTTACTGTACCTTGTTCCATTATAAAATTCCTCCTCGTGTGCTTTGCACACATTTTGTTACTATCCTTGCTTACCTCTTCAAGTCAAAAAGTTTATATACTTTCACGAACCTTGCCGAACAAACAAAAATAATTCTTCTATAGAATAACAGATAACTTCTAGAAAAGCAAACTGGCATTTTATGGACTAATTAACATGGCCAAAACTAGCTAGCGAAAAAAGTAACGAAAGGTCTAAAAAGGTTTGTTAAAAATGGCCATTTCGCGTAGGCTTTAGGGGCTTACGTTGAAAAATTCCGATTAACATCCTAAGGAGTAACAATTTATTTCAAATGCTTGGTTTACAAAGATTGTACATAAGAAGACGAACGCATGGCCACCAATGAACCATGCATTTCGTCGCCAAGTTGGTCTTAATCCATTTGTTTAAATCCTTCTGTTAGGATCGCCAGCATCCCTCTACTTGCATCTGCAATCAATTGTTCTTTAGACACAGAACGTTTTTCTTCCTTACGTGGCTCCGTATTATTTCGATAAACATATTTTCTTCGTAAAATGCCTTTTTGCTGATTATAATAAAGAACAAAGCGCTTTAGATTGGATTTCAAATCCGTATTCTTCCAAATTATATAAAAAGATTTTTCGTCCTGCCATTCCTCGACTGTCACCATCGAATAAAGGAGACTTAATTGTAAAATGTTAAAGTCACTATTAAAAACCTTTACTTCCTTTTCTAAAACCACTTTCGGTTGATCGATCGACGGCAAATGATCCTCGGCAACACCAAATTGCTTTAGTTTTTCAACCAGTTCTTGATAAGTATTGATTAAAATCATCTCCTCCGTATTCGATACACTCTTTTTTCCCTTATGATTATGTAATAAACCTAAAGTATTTTGGTTTCATCCCCTCATAGGTTTCCCGTTTTCGTCCACACAATAAGGGAAATTTTCAAACATGATCTTTAAAAGATATTCCATTAAGTATGAAGCAGAACAGACACCCTAAAATAATAGTGATGTCCGCCACCTGATTCTAAATTAACCTTCTTTTACTTCACTTAGAAACGCTTTTACTTGCTCAGGAGTTTTCGCATTTGCACTATGTAAATGAGCAAGTTTTTCACCGTTTTTAAACACAAGTAAAGAAGGAATCCCCATCACATTTTGTTCCTCTGACACTTCTGGGAATTCATCACGGTCAATGGTAAACCAATTCTTATCAGAATGTTCTGCAACAATGTCATCAATAAACATTGCAAGACGTTTACAATCTGGACACCAAGTTGTTGTAAACACCCCTACAGATAATTCATCTTTTGTAATTTGCTCACGATATTCCTGCTCAATTTTAATTTCTTTCATTTTTTATTCCCCCTTTTTTTGCCTTCCTATTATACTCAATTCATCATTTAAAGCACAACTTCATGCTCAAACATATTTTCCAACAATCGTCTTCCTATAGCCGTGAATAAAAACCTCCAACTCCTGTTACCCCTTCAAAAGTCATTATAGATCCATAATCTTTTCCTGTGCAGATTATTGATTACAAATACCTATCATATCGAAGTTGTCTGTAAACATATACTCTTTATCGGTGACCAATGAATCATTGGTACTACCTATTACTAACACGAAGTGGACAAAAGCAAGACCATTGTCCCTGTTAAGAAAAAAAGGAGGAATGGCGTTGCGAAAAAAATGGGGTTTTTTCATTTTATTCGTTTTATTGATGTTTGTGTTTAGTGGCTGCAGTAAAGATTCTAGTGGAGAAAGCGATTTGGTTAGTATAGCGATTGCAGATGCCTCCTTCATATTGTCTGATGCCGATGATGGTGTTTCTGTTGAGGACACGACAGGTTTGTTAGCAGTAGAGTTAGAAGTGAAAAACAACTCAAAATCTTCAATTGATGTCTCACCTTTTGACGGAATCAAGCTCTATGACGGGGATGAACAATTAAGCGCTGAGACAGATCTTTTCAATTCAGAGCTCGGATTATCTAGTCTAGAAACTGGAGAAATTGGACCGGAAAAGCTGAAAAAAGTCACGGCGATTTTTTATGTAGACACAGAAAAACAATATGAAATTGGAGTGAAGCCATTCGTCCTTGATCCTGACACCAAACCAAAAGAAGTGACCATCCCACTCAATCCCGCGGATTATGCTGAAAGTTTCGAGCAACTTAATGTACCTTCCTTAGCGCTTAGTGCGTATATTGATACCATTTATCTTGAAAAAGAAAATGTAGATTATGAAAAATACGTTTCTGTTGATAAAAATGCGCACCAATCTGAAGCCAAGAACCTCTTTGCCGATGCAATTGAAACGGCTTTTTCAAATGGAGTACCCGATGAAGAAATTGATAAAGCTTATTCGACCTATAAATCCTTGTTAGCAGAAAAAGCTGAATTTCACTCCCTCACCACGGATCATGCCAATGGAAAAGCAATTGTCTCGCTCGAATATACAACCATACCACTAGGAGATTTATACCAAGAAGTATCTGACCATACGAGAGAATACCTAGATAATACAGACGATTATGACCGTAAAAAGGCAGAGGAATACGCCATTTCAAAACTCGATCAAATTCTAAATTCAATTGATGCAAAGCAAGCACGTGAAAAACTCGACATCGTTATGGTCGAAAAAGATGGAAAATGGTCTGTTGATACTTCCGATTGGAACAGTGAAAGGTTGGTTAAAGCTTTTGCAGCTGGCTCTCTATAAGGAGGGAAAGATTTGAACAACAAGAGAATGGCTTTCATCGTAACTGCCATTGTGGTTGTCTTGTTAGTCGGCACACACGTTTTTCTTTTACAAATGACAAGTCCTGATAAAATAGTCAATGTTTTCGTTAAAGCAGTCGAAAAAAATCAGCCGGAGTTATTAAATGAAATTGTTATCGCAGACTCAAAAGAAGCAGAGGTTAGCAAAGAATCACTTACAGCCTTAACTGGTTATTTACAAAAAAACCATAACAGCTATCAAGTAGCCAAAGAAAGCTTAACAACCCAAATAGAGCGAAAAGACTTTGGAACAACGAATTCCCAAATTAGTTTAACGACCGACGGCAAAAAATGGGGCATATATCCAGTTTATAAATTAAAAGTCAAAACTGGAAACGTTAAAGTAAGTGGCCAAAATGAAGATGACGAAATCCAAATTCAATTTAAAACATTGGATCACCCTGTAAATAGACAAGAAGAAGGAACATTTGGACCAGTGGTTCCTGGAATCCATGACGTTGTAGTGACGATCAAAAACGCTCTTGGCACCGTTCTAGAAGAGCGTCAAATTGAGGTTTGGGGTACCAACGATATAAGTGTTATTGTTGACCCTAATAAACTCATTATGGAGGATGAAAAGACTCAAAAGGAAATCCTGGTCGCGCTTGATACTTTCAACCATGATTATTCAAAATTTACTACCTCAGAGTTTACGTTATCGAGTTTCAGCAATATTTCTGAAGAAATTGATGCAGAACAGTTGTTTGTTGAAAATGAATTTGCCTTAATTAAGGAGTATATTGATGAGATCCAATCGCAATATTTAGGGGCAATTGTAAACTTAGATGAATTAGAGATCAATTACTTTAACGGTAATTGGTCTGCCGAGATTGCGGCGCTTGTTTCCTATAAGGAAAAAATCAAATTTAGAGATTATGAAAAGTTTGACGATGCTTCTTTTAAGGCCATTCGCAACTATACGTTAACCTATGATGCTGCTAAAAAAACGTGGCTTATCACTGGCTTTAAAGAAACGACAGCTCAAGGTTCTGAAGCGGATAACTGGAAGAACAAACAAGATATGAGTATTCAAGATCCGCCTCTTTTAAAATGGAACCGGACTTCAGAGGAAACGAATCTATAATTAGGCGCATATCGAAAAATTGCCTTACTTAACAACAAAAAGCAGTGGCTTCCTTGTAACGAAGGAACCCACTGCTCTTTATTATGTTTTTTCACTTCAGCAAGCAGCTGAATCAATTGTCGCATGCTCTTTTGGTGAAGAATTAACATGGTTCTATAGAATATGATTAGTCCATCAAATAACCATGTTCCTCCTTATATATAGGTCGTGCGTTTACAACGTTTTTTGAACCAACCGCTTCTGTTCAGGGTTTTCAGGTAAAAAGGTATTCGAACCTCCCGATAAAAAGGCCCTCTTACCTTTAACAGTAACTTCCATTTATAGAATGTCTTAATGCATTCCTCTCTTTGTAAAAATGTTTTCGTAAGAATTTTTGTTGTTAAAATCCTACAGCCGATTTTATTGCAATTGTAGCCTTTTCTTATGTTTGAATTAAGTTTTCAGGTTCTCTTCTCATAAGTGAAGCGATTTTATTAAAAACCTAGCTCATTCAGCAGTATTTTTTGTTCAAGAATTTGAGAAAAGAGACTTGTAAAAAAAAAGCGACGAAATAAATCTAGCTATGGTAAACTAGGATGTACTTCACGAATTAGAAAGGATGTTTAGCTTGTTTCAATGGAAAAACCTTTTTAAAGGAATGATGATCGGCGCAAGTGATGTCGTTCCTGGCGTAAGTGGGGGCACGATTGCCTTATTGGTCGGCATTTACGAACGCTTAATTGGTGCGATTAACGGACTAACCACTAAAGATTGGAAAAGACATGTGATTTTCTTGATACCAGTTGGTCTCGGTATGGGCATTTCCATCCTTACTTTAAGCCACTTGTTTAGTTATCTCCTTGAATCTTTCCCAAAACCGACGTTTTTCTTTTTCCTTGGTCTTGTAATGGCTATTGTTCCACTTTTATTAAGAGAAGCAGAATACAAACAAAACTTTCAAGCTAGTCATTACGTGCTTTTAGTTATCGCAGCCATATTTGTTGCTTGGACAGGTTTTATGGGTGAACCAACATCAGCTGTGATGACCTCTTTATCGGGAAAAGACTATGTATTTTTATTCTTTGCCGGGTGGCTTGCTAGTTCGGCGATGATCCTGCCTGGAATTAGCGGCTCCCTTGTCCTCTTATTATTAGGAGTATATGAAACAATCATTAACGCCGTCAAAACCCTACACTTCCCTATTATCCTTGCGGTAGGTTTCGGTGTGGTGATCGGCCTTTTACTAACTAGTAAATTTATTTCTTATTTATTCAAAAACTTCCGTACTGCAACGTACGCAGTTGTAACGGGTTTTGTTGTTGGAAGTATTTTTGTTATCTTTCCAGGATTACCTGAGACATTCTTATACACCATCATTTGTTTGATTACGTTCGTATTCGGATTTTACTTGGCTTATCTGCTCGGACAAGCTGGAGAACGTTAAAAAAGCGACTCCTCTCGTACATCGATGAGGAATCGCTTTTTTTCTTAGAATGAATTGTTTTAACCTAAAGCATTCTTATCTAAATCATACGGCGCTTTATAGGGCGTTTCCGCTTTTCTATTGTCTAGCTACAGCGGCTAACTCCTCGGGTCATAAGCCAGTCGGAGTTGGGCGAGCCGCTTTCGCTTTTTTTAAAACGCTGCAGTCCATCCTCCATCAGCAACTACTACGGTTCCGTTTACAAAGCTAGCGTCATCAGAAGCCAAGAATAATGCTACTTTTGCTACTTCTTCTGATTCACCTAGACGTGGCATAACACCTTGAACTGCTTTTGTGCGATCCATCCCGAATTGACTTACATTGCTCATTGATTGTGCAATGTTTGTTTTAACGCCTCCTGGAGCTATTGCATTACAGCGGATGCCTTCATTTGCGTACATATAGCCTGTATTTTTGGTAAGACCAATAACCGCATGTTTGGAAGCTCCATATGCTGCACCCGCATGTGCACCGTTTAAGCCGCCAGTAGAGGCGATATTAATAATTGTCCCTTTTCCTTTTTCTTAGAAAATCGGAATCGCTTTGCGCATCGCTCGCATAACGCCTTTTGTATTAACATCACAAATTAAATCCCAGCGATCATCATTGATTTCCCCAACAGGTTCAAATCCATCCATGATACCAGCATTGTTTACAAGAATATCTAAGGTTCCATATTCTTTTACTGCCTTGTCAATCATATTTTCGATTTCTGTTAAACTAGCTACGTTCACTTGAACCGCTTTCGCAGCTCCACCATTGTTTTCGATGCCTTCCACAACCGCTTCAGCACCTTCTATATTAAGGTCAGCAACAATCACTTTGGCGCCTTCTGTCGCATATAACTCTGCAATTGCTTTGCCCATTCCTGATGCTACACCTGTTACAATCTCTACTTTGTCTTGAAGTTTCATGATTATTCCTCCTAAGTTTGTAGATGTCTTGTTCAGTTATTGAACAGTTGTTGATTTTCTTATTTTTATCACATAGGTTTTATAAGCATTTTTGATATAAAGAGGATATCTTAGACGAAATCATTGATGATGTCATTTCCAGTTTAATCTCCTCATATCGTGAGCCTTATAAAAATAGTGAGGCCATCGACATTGAAACATTGCCTTCCTCTGCTGTTAAGATTTTTGATCATGTAACACAATATAAAGACTTTTATACGTTAATCGTAAAGTCCAATAGGTTAATCGAGTTCCAATCAAAATTATGTACCGTCTTAAAAGAGCTCGCATTGAAAGACCTGATTGCCCACCAACCCCACCCAACTATTGATCGAGAATTGCAAGCTAGTTATCATGCTTATGCCATTTTCGGAATGATTATTGAATGGGTTCAGCATGGCTTCTTATATAACTCAACCTATATGGCTGAACAACTACTAGCCATAATAAAAAATCGCCCATTACACGGTGTCTATACTACTGCTAAAGTTACAAATACAAAGGATAGCTGAACTTCAACAAAAAAAACAAGATGGTCAAGGTCCTGCTCTCCATCTTGTCTGTTTTGAATGCTTATTTCTTTTTAGCCACTCGATAATCGACTTCTGAAAAATTCGTTACCTTTCCTTTATACGGATTATCATCCTCAAACTGAATAAAAGAAATGGTATGTGTACCCGGGCGAATCAGTTTATCTTGTAAATCAATGGAGGTTTTCGTGCGCGTAACAAATTGTTCCGGTTTTAAGTAAAGCTGATCCACGTACACAAAAGTCTGCTTACTCCCATCAAAATGGTCCGCATTAATCGCTATTTGAACATGGCGGTCATCGTTGTCAACATAAAACACCGGTGTTGTATCGTTGGCAGATGACCCCGCAGGTGTAATGACTGTTAGTTTTCCAGTTCCTTTCGATTTTTGTTGACTCGGGAAAGGATATTTCCCGACCACCAACTCCTGATCTTCCACATTTGTTGTTTCAAGTATGGAAATTCTTTGATCCGTGTCATTGCTACCGGCTGTGTTGCTGCACCCCGCCATATTTCCTACAATCATAATCAAACAAAAGGCCATGATTCCTTGTTTAACTAGATGCATGTATTTCCTCCTTTATGCCTTAACACCCTACTCTTAAAACATTCAACAGTAGGATTCCCTGTTGTTCAGCATGTATGCTGATTTTTCCCTAACTCCAGGATGTAAAAAATAACCTTAAATGAGCCATCCAGTGAAAAAAAAAAAAACAGCTTGCCGCTTCTTATACAATGCGACTAGCTGTTTTTTTCTATTTCGTATACTCATAATAGTTTTGTGAATGATAAGTTTTAAACCCACATGATTCATACAATGTAAGCGCACGGGCATTTTTCGCTTCCACTTCCAGAAATACAGGAAATCCTTTTGCTAGCTCCATTTTCACTACGTGCGATAATGCGCGGCGTCCAATGCCTTTTCCTCGCAATTCCGGAAAAACGGCAAATCCGTAAATCCACGCTTCCCCATTCAGTTCTGAAACCCGCATTTTCCCAGCTATTTTCCCTTCGACTTCGATAATTAGCTTTTGTTCACTACTCTGTTCACTAATCATTTTTTGCATTTCTCTTGCTTCTATTTCACTCATACCAAATCCAGATATTTCAAGTAGAACTTCTGCTTCCTCATCCTCACTGGAAACGGAAGGTCTAACTGTAATCCTATCATCTTCTATTAAATCGGTTTGATGCCATTTCATTTGATGCTCTGCACAGTAAAAAGTACATGGGACATTTTGCAAAAACGTTTTAGCTGTATTCGATTTCGCAGGAGCATTTAGTAAAATCTTACTGAATCCTCTTTGCTTTGCTTCATCCAACCCACTCGTAATTAGGCTGGAGAATATCCCTTGTTGGCGATAATTCGGGTGAACCATCCCACACAATTCTATTTTATTTCCAAAACCATAGCTCCCAAGAAACCCAATAAGCCTACCATCTTTATAATAGAAAAAGTCTTCCTTCAGATTTCCTGATCGATTCTCAAGCATATCAAAATTTAATTTCAGCTGAAATCCTCCATCTTTTTCGCAAATTTCCTGAAGTGTTTTTATCTCCGTTATTTGTTGATTCGTTAGCATTTTTTTACTCCTCATCGTTTCAATGATTAAATCTGTCTTGATTGGTCAAGGTGGGTTTTCAAGGCTATGTGAGTAACATTAAACTTCTTCCCTACCAATGTATGACCGAATAACTCCTCCCAGATTTATTACTTTATATTTATTCTCCATTTTGAAATTCACTCCTTCCTACCGGATAAAATAAAATTTCAAGAGTTCAAGTGAATCTAGTCAATGAGCAGGATGTAAACAAGATATACGATGATTCCAAAAGTATTTATCATTCCTAATGAAAAAAACGGACTTTATTAGCACCCTTAAGTCCAATCATTACACTAGGTACATAGAGAAAACCAGTAAGGATAAACTATAAAAGTAAAACAATTGGCATACAGGGGGGACAGATATTGGAAAGAAATTACGCAATTGATTTTATAAAGTTTTTTGCTATTCTTGCTGTAGTCATCATTCACACCTTTCCAAGAGATCACCAACTCGGGTATTTTGCACTGGATAACCTTTCGAGGTTTGCTGTCCCTTATTTTTTTGCCGCTTCAGGATACTTGTTCGGAATAAAGATACGAAAAAATCCTGAATCCCTAAATTACTTCAAAAAATATTCAATAAAAATACTCAAAATTTATGTAAGCTGGCTTTTATTTTATATTTGCTATGATGTTTTACGTATCTCTGCTAGTGATGGAAACCTCACTCAAGGTCTTTTTAGATATTTTGATGACCTTACCGCTTTAAATCTCCTATACTACGGACAAGGAACAAGCGGCTATCAACTTTGGTTCGTCATTTCTTTAGCTTGGAGTATAAGTACTTTATATCTCTTTTATAAAATGAAACAGTTAAACCTTTTGGTCATCATAGGCCTTTTTCTAAATGTTGCGGGGCTTTTCGGCCAGTCCTACTCATTTTTTATTGAATTACCAGTCACTTCCCGAGATGCGCTGTTTATTGGTCTATTTTATACGACACTGGGTTTCTGCTTTTCCCACCCTAAATCTGTCAGTTATTCCCGAAGTTTCAGTATGGAAACTTCTGCCTTATTGATTGTTTTCTTTTTAATCCTCCAAGTGATTGAAGGGTATTGGTTGGAGAAGATATTATCTGCAAAACACGGCGAATATTTTATTTCAACGATTCCACTCACTGTGTTTTTGTTTATTTTTACCATTCAAAATCCACAACTTGGAAAGGGATTATGGGTCAGTAAAATAGGGGCCCATTCTTTAGGAATTTACGCTGTCCATGTTTTTGTTATTGACCTAGTAGACATGTTGTTAAGTAATTTAGGGTTGGGACATGTCTCTCAGCATTTAATTTGGAACATCATAGATGCATTTCTTGTTTTTAGCATTTCATACATTGCCTATCACCTAATCCAAAAGGCTAAAACACGGGTTTCCAAATGGTGGCATGGAGGGAAAGTGGTTACCTAATTTAACTGGATGTTCACCCCATTATATAAACCTAAAAAACCTGCTTTCCCTTTACAATGCCAACTCCAATAAAGACCCAAGAATAGAGTGGTTATAAAGTTGGTTGCTAACAACAAATTTTTTCTTTTATTTCTATTGATATTTTGAGAATTTGTGATAATCTTAAGAAGCATTATTTTTGGAAAGCTGTTATGTTCAAAAACTTGAGTCTTTCCAAGCAGATAATTTTGACCACTTCGTACGAAGTTAAGGCCATACGGACAGCCGGGTCAAATGCCGATTGGCAACTTAGTTTGCCTTATTGATTGAGTTAAAAGCTCAAATTTTATAAGTTGGTTACTTTACAACCAGTGCATATGCACATCAACTTGTGAAACGGTCAATAAGAGTACTAAAAGTAATTATTTGCTATATAGACTCTGAGTCCTATAATGATTTTTGTTTGAATATTAAAGAGCTTTCTATCATGCTGTCTTTTTAACTTGATAGTTACATATATACGGGATTTTTATCGTATTTTTTAGCTTTTTAATAGGAACCTTAATCTTTAAGCAAGTGCTGTGCGCGAAAATGCGTGTTTTGCACTTGCTTTTTTAATTGTCAAAAAAGCATTGGGGGTTTGTAAAAACACCTAAAGTTGATGTCAGCTAGTTCGATGTTATGCACTTCTGTTTGTCTAAAAATCTATTTAGTTAGGAGTTTGCACAATGGGAAAAGCACTTATTATCGGTTGCGGTGGAGTCGCTTCTGTCGCCATCCACAAATGCGTACAAAATAGCGAGGTATTTGAAGAAATCTGTATCGCGAGTCGGACTAAATCAAAATGTGATGATCTAAAAGCGAAATTAGATGGTGGCAAAACGAAAATCACAACTGCACAAGTAGATGCAAACAATGTAGATGAGCTTATTGCGTTGATTGAAGAAGTTAAGCCAGATATCGTGATGAATTTGGCATTACCATATCAAGACTTAACAATCATGGATGCTTGCCTAGCAACAAAAACTCACTACATGGACACAGCGAACTACGAACCTGAAGATACAGCAAAATTTGAATACAAATGGCAGTGGGATTACCGCGAGCGCTTTGAAAAGGCTGGCATTACAGCCCTTTTAGGTAGCGGTTTTGATCCAGGTGTTACAGGTGTATTTTCTGCTTATGCCCTAAAACATCATTTTGATGAAATTGAATACATTGACATCCTTGACTGTAATGCTGGAGATCATGGCTATCCATTCGCAACCAACTTCAACCCTGAAATCAATATTCGTGAAGTCTCCGCAAACGGAAGATATTGGGAAAATGGTGAGTGGGTTGAAACAAAGCCAATGGAAATCAAGCGCGTGTATGACTTCCCAGAAGTCGGTGAAAAAGACATGTACTTGCTTTATCATGAAGAGCTTGAGTCTCTTGCAGTCAACATTCCTGGAATCAAGCGCATTCGTTTCTTCATGACATTCGGCGAAAGTTACCTTACTCACTTAAGAGCGCTTGAGAATGTCGGGATGACTTCTATTGAACCAATTGAATTCGAAGGTCAACAAATCATTCCGCTTCAGTTCTTGAAAGCCGTACTTCCAGATCCTGCTTCACTTGGACCACGTACAAAAGGGAAAACAAACATCGGCTGTATTTTCAAAGGAAAGAAAGACGGCAAAGACAAAACTTATTATGTATACAATATTTGTGACCATGAAGCATGCTATCGTGAAGTTGGTTCTCAAGCGGTTTCCTACACAACTGGTGTACCAGCGATGATTGGTGCTGCCATGATTATGACTGGTAAATGGAATAAGCCTGGGGTATACAATATCGAAGAATTCGATCCAGATCCATTCATGGAAGAATTAAATAAATGGGGCCTTCCATGGCAAGAAGATCATAATCCAGAACTAGTCGACAACGAACCAATTAAAGTGAAAGAGCCGGAGCTCGTTAAGTAAAATGCGGTTTGAAGAACTACCAACCCCTAGTTTTGTTGTTGATGAAAGCCTCATTGAAAGAAATTTAAAAATATTAAAGGGTGTTATTGATCGCACTGGCTGCAAGATTGTATTAGCACAAAAAGCCTTTTCAATGACCACCATGTATCCACTTATTGGGGAATATTTAAGCGGTACGACTGCAAGCGGTTTGTATGAGGCACGTCTAGGTTACGAGGAAATGGGCAAAGAAAACCATGTCTTTGCCCCCGCCTATCGCGAAGACGAGATTGATGAAATTGTTTCCATTTGTGATCATATTATCTTTAATTCTTTTTCACAGTTGGAAAAATTCAAGGAAAAAGCCATTCAAGCTGGCAGCAGCGTGGGCTTGCGCATCAACCCTGAGTGTTCTACCCAAGAAGGTCATGAAATATATGATCCATGTACGCCAGGATCTCGTTTTGGTGTCACAGCGGACCAGTTTCATCCTGACATGCTTGATGGTGTGGACGGGTTACATTTCCATACTCTTTGTCAGCAGAACTCGGATGATTTAGAAACAACTTTGAATGCCGTTGAAGAAAAGTTTGGCAAATGGCTACCGCAAATGAAGTGGATCAATTTCGGCGGTGGTCATCATATCACAAGAGAAGATTATGATATTGCCAGACTTGAAGCCTGCATTAAAAGAATGCAAGACAAATATGGTCTCGAAGTTTATCTAGAGCCTGGTGAAGCCGTTGCACTAAACGCAGGATATTTGGTTACATCCGTGCTTGATACTGTGCAAAATGGAATGGAGATTGCGATCCTTGATACATCGGCTACTTGTCATATGCCAGATGTATTGGAAATGCCTTATCGCCCTCCCCTTTTTGGCTCAGGTGAAGCAGGTGAAAAACCTTATACGTACCGTCTAGGCGGCCAAACTTGTTTAACAGGTGACGTCATCGGCGATTACTCTTTTGATCAACCATTAAAAAGTGGCGATCGTCTCGTATTTGGCGACATGGCCATCTACACAATGGTCAAAACTACTACATTTAATGGGATGGCATTGCCTGCGATTGCTGTGAAAAAGCAAGATGGAGATTGTCAGGTGATTCGTGAATTTGGCTATCAAGATTTTAAAATGAGGTTAGCTTAATTATCCACTATGAAAAACCCAGGTTCTCCTATGAATCTGGGTTTTTCATAGTGTTAAAATAAAATAAAAAAATTTTCATATGATTCATAATTAATAAGAATGTTATTGTTATAATAAAAAGAAATGAAAAAAGAGTTGATCGCTTGTTATATAAAAGTATTGAATTTCGCAATGTAGTCGGGCAGAAAATAAAAGTGACCGAAATTCCTGTATTAGAAACCAATAGTATCTATTACTTTATGACAAAAGTTCGTTTAGAATCCTTTATCACTAACCTCTACCATACTCCTCAAGATTCCACTTGCCACTCGTTTCGTACGTATAAAAACAAAAATCAACGGACGAGTTTTTATCGATCTGTATGGTTTTCACAATTTCAAAGGTAATGCTTGATTAATAATGTAGATCAGAGCCTACTATTTGCCAAACCAGTTGTAAGTTTATTTTACCTTCACCGGTGTACATACGGCATATAATCGGTCACTAGAATTTGAGACATTAACTTCAATGACCTTAAATCCTGTTTCCACTTCTTTCTTTTCATTTGCAATCGAAATAATTCTAATATCCTTCATTTTGCATCTTCCTTCCATCCAATTCTCTCACCAGAAGCTACTATATGATGAGAGTAAGAGAATGTGCATGGAATTTGTTTTTTTATAGGCCCTTTTCTTTCCCCCTACATAGATTTTCAAGTTACGTTCCCCCACCCAAAATAGTCTTCCAAGTATTATTAAAACAGTCATGTCATTATTAATGAGTTTGTTTAGCTTCATTTAAATAACCGGTTAAGCAGATTGAGTAAGATGATTGTTTTATAACCAATCTCTAAAACACTGCATATAACGATTTTGCTGGTAATATGGTGATAAAAGAACAAAGTTACTAAAAGTGACTGGGGGTTCAACCATGTTTATTCACACAGTTCAACCTGGTGACACCTTATATACAATTGGTAAAAAGTATGGGATTAGTGTTGATCAAATCCGAGCAGTTAATGGGGTAAAAACGGCGAATATAGTACCTGGCCTTGCCTTGCTCCTCCCACTGTACGAGTATACCGTTCAGCCTGGCGATACATTAAGCAGTATCGCTAGAAGATCGTTTATTTCCTTGGCACAATTACGAACAGCAAACCCTTCAGCTCGCCCCAATTCATTACAGCCTGGTATGAAACTGACGATACCAGATATCTCCAATTACCTTGCTGGGACATTGAGCTATTATGTAGTACGTAGTCCTGATCTAGACCGGAAAATTATTAATGACTTTGCACCTTATGCCTCATCCATTTCCTTATTTCGATACAGGGTTGGCCCAAATGGCGATATTGTCAATCAATTAAATGACTTAGAGGCGATTGAAACAACTTGGGAAAACAGAGTAACACCTCTTGCAACTATTACGAATTTGACACCGGAAGGATTTAGTACTGAGGTAACTAGCGTAATTTTAAATAACCCTACAGCAAGAACCAATCTTGTGAATAATATTTTTCAACTAGTGGATCAAAGAGGATATGGTGGGGTTAATATTGATTTTGAAAGAGTAGCTGAAGCCGATCGAGATCTATACACTGGATTTTTACGCCAATTAAGGGACAGGTTAGTACCCGCTGGATATGCAATAACCGTTGCAGTCCCAGCCAAAACAAGTGAAGATATTCCCTGGTTAAAAGGGTATGATTTTGGAGGAATTGGATCTGTTGTTAATTATATGTTCATCATGGCCTATGATTGGCATCATGCCGGAAGCGAACCAGGTCCTGTTGCTCCGATAACAGAGGTTCGAAATACAATAGAATTTGCAATCAATAATGTTCCACGAAAAAAAATCATCATTGGCGTTCCTTTGTACGGATATAATTGGTCAATCCCACACCAACCAGGAAACATTGCCACAGCCATCTCAAACCAAGACGCAATGGATAGAGCTATAAGTTATCAAGTGGCGATTCAATATTCCGAAGAAGAAGAGTCCCCATTTTTTCGCTTTCGAGATGAGCAAGATCAATTACATGAAGTTTGGTTTGAAGATGTTCGAAGTATAGCTGCAAAAATGAAACTTGTTCGTGAATATAACCTCCAAGCGATAGGAGCATGGCAATTAACACTTGGATTCGCTGCCGGACCTTGGCTGTTAACAAAGTTTTTTACTATTGCGAAGGTATAAAGAAATATGCATATATATTGGTTCTTTCTCAAACTTGTTGCTATAAGAGATAAACTGAAAGGAATTCACTTTTTATTCACTGGAAGTAACTTTAGTTTAGGGAAAGCCCTACAAACTTAGGATGAACGCACAAAAAGTATGCTCTTGTGGTCACCTTTTTCTACTCTATATAGCAGGAGTAATCCTAAGTAGGAAAGCACAAATATAGTCTTTACTTTTCCTAAAATAGGATTACAATAGATTGGTATCATAATTGGAAGGAAAAGGAGAAATCAGCTTGCGCGAAGAAACAACAAACTATAAAACACCCACTCTTTTTCAAATTTCTTGGCCGCTTTTTATAGAATTTGCCTTACATATGAGCATGGGGATTATCGCGACCTTTATGCTAGGTCATTATTCTGATCATGCTGCCGCTGGGGTCGGTGTAGCGAATCAGCTATTGAATATTTTTATCATTGTTTTTAACGTAACTTCGATCGGTGCAACGATCTTAATCGGACAGAAATTAGGAGCAAACGAGTTAGGAAACGCAAGAAAAATGGCTCATTCTGCTTTTGGCATGAATTTCTGGTTTGGGATTATTGTCGCAATAATCATCTTCTTTTTTGGAGAATATTTTCTTAGACTATTTAATATTGAAGGAAAGATTTTTGAATACGGGTTAATTTTCCTTAAAATTTGTGGACTTTCTCTTTTCTTTGAATCTCTGTCCTTAGCACTTAGCGCGATTCTAAGAAGCTACGGATATACAAAAGAATCAATGATTGTTACAGTGATTATGAATGTCATTAGTGTTTGCGGAAATATTCTGGCGCTTTCAGGAATCTTTGGTCTTCCAATCACAGGAGTTTCTGGTGTCGCTTGGGCCATTGTATTTGCACGCGGAATTGCCGTATTGCTATTGCTCTATTTATTGTTTCGAAGATTGTCACTTTCATTTAAACTGCATGATATTATTAAAGTGAATAAAGACGATTACAGGGAACTTCTTTCGATTGGCATTCCGTCAGCAGGCGAAAGTCTTTCCTATCAATTTTCACAATTGATCATTACCGGAATGGTTGTCTCATTCGGTGCGGCTTCACTTGCAGCGCGCGTATACATCATGAACATCTCCATGCTTTGCTTTTTATTTACTTTAACAATTGCCATGGGGACGCAGCTTTTAGTTGCACGGTATATAGGGGCGAAAGAGTATGATAAAGCATTATACCGTGGGCTACGTACATTGAAGATTGCGTTTGTCACCTCACTACTCATCTCGCTAGCAATCGCAATCATAGGTTCACCTTTATTAAGTATCTTTACTGAAGATCCAGCCATTTTGGCGGTTGGAATTCCAGTTTTATGGGCAATTGTTTTTATTGAACCAGGAAGAGCGATGAACATTGTCTTGATGAACTCATTAAAATCTGCTGGTGATGTTCGCTTTCCAATGATTGTTGGTGTCATTTTTATGTGGGGAGTTGCCGTTGTCTTTAGTTATATCCTTGGCGTTCACTTTGGGTTAGGTTTACTTGGTGTTTGGCTAGCTCAAGGAATGGATGAATGGTTACGAGGACTACTTGCATTAAGGCGCTGGAAAAGTCGACCATGGGAAAAACCACTAAGTACACTTCAATTGAAAAAAGCTTAAACATACTTTTCATCTTATAGCTTTTCATCTTATATAAGCAATTAATGCTGATAAAAATCGATTTAACTTATTTGAAAACGTATCATAATGCGGATTGTTATCTATGACTTAACAACCCATCGTTGCCCCTCCTTTTAAGGATTTTCACAAAAAAGGACCTTCCGAATACAAGGAAGGTCCTTTAACTATGCTTTAACCATTTAGTACTCTAAAAAAACAAATCTTTCAAACGAGCCCAGAAGCCTTTCTTTTCTTCTTTAGGTGCTTCATCTTTGTCTTGCTCATCTTTTTGAATACTTTCCGTTTTGATGACAAATTGAACAGAGTTTATTTTGTCATTTTCAGGTGAAACAAAAGAAACCGCCTCAAAATCAGATTTATCGTATTCTGAAATCAATTTATCGATTTCTTCTTGCATTTCAACCGGAATATTGCTTGTTGCGTCATATAGCGTAAAGGTACCATTGTGAAGCTGACTCGCGCCATTTTCTAATTCACTTGTACCTCCAGACAATTCTTCAATCCCTGAATGCAGCTCATTGTACGAACTAGATAATTGACCGACTCCGTTCGTGTAGCTCACTAATCCGGAGTGAAATTGCCCGTAGTTGTCCGCAAACTCACTCATTCCAGATTGTAATTGTGAGATTGACTCAACTACATCAATATCTTCAAATGAAGCAATCGCATTCGAGATACTAGTCAATGTTTCCTCAGTTTCTGCAATCGCTCCATCCAATTCTTTTAACCTTGCATCCACTGCAGCAAAACTCGCTTTAACGGAGTTATACGTTTCTTTTGCTTTTGCAGCATTAGCATAGGTTTCCATTAATTGACCCAGCACAGCACGATCCTCTTCACTCAGATTTTTAGACAACTCTTCAATTTGTGCTTGAGAAATCTCATAGTCGGGAATTGCTTTAATGGCAGCATCTAAGTTGTTAAAAGCAGATGAATAGTTTTCACGCAACAATGCAAGTCCATCCAACGTTGCATTAAGTCCCTCTGCTAAGTCCGCAAGACTTATAGGAAGATCTTCAAAGTCCCCTAAATCAAGTTGATTCATATTGTCATGAAGTCCGTTGTTGATCGTTGCGATTCCATCATTGATCTGTCCAGACGCAGCGACAAGCTCAGAGGAAGCTTTATTGATTTCAGACATTCCATTTTGATATTGGGCAGAACCATCTCGTAGAGCGGCTACACCTTGGTTCAGTTGTGAAATTCCTTGCTTTAACTGGCCAACACCGTTATGAATGTCTCCGATCGCATCTGATAATGATTCCATTTCCCCTGTCATTTCACCGATATCTGGTGCATCGATGGACATAGAGGAAGGAACAGCGCTAATTTCCATTCCTGCTAGTTCGAAATCTTTTACATCTGCTTCCACACTGAGGTCTCCCTCTTTTTCAGGCATGACCGTAAAGGTAATTTGCTTATTTTTACCCGCATTTGCCACCATCGCATCGGGGGCCCCAATATTTTCGAACTTTTCAGGGTCGAGCGTAATCGCAACTTGTAATAGATAATTTTCAAAGAAAGTAGGATCTATTTCTTCATTGGCAGACGTAGCAATGCTTAATTCGACATGCCCGTTTTGCCCTAATAACTCATCTGGGGTTACTCTCTTTCCATTGAGTTTATATGAAATGGAGATATCCCATGGCAGGGGTTCGTTTTTCATGTTCCCTTGATAATAAAACTTCCCTTTTGGTGCCGTGAATTGAACTTTCTCATCCTTTTGTACGATCTCAGATAAGTCTGTCAGGTTCTTTAAACTAGTATACGGTCCGTAATCATCAACCTTACCTGCTTTTACAACATCGAAAATGTTGACAACATAGATTTCTTGTTGATCTCCCGTCGGACTTAACGTGGCATACACCACTTCATCCTTTGAGGAAAATTCCCCCGGTTGTTGGGGGACTTCCTCTCTATTCGAGCTTTCAGCTGAAGTAGATTGTACTAGAAATGACGGTAAGACTAAAATTAGAGCCATTAGTAAAAGAAACGTTCGTTTTGTTCTCATCATCATTTCTCCTTTATTCATTAGGCTATTTTCGTAAAGATTGTTGTTAAAATCCTAAACTTAATTGTAGCCATTTCTTAGTTTTAAGCTCTTTTCTCATAAGGTGAAGCTTTTTTAAAAAACTAGCTCTCATACAGCCGTATTTTTTGTTCAAGAGCAACAAAGTTTGAGAAAAAAGCCCTTATTAAAATGTACCATCAGTAGTTTTTCTTTTGCTGAATGTCTCCCTTTATTTGGAAACCAGCTGACCAATATCATGGCTTTATTCCTTACTAGCTTTGGTCTCTTTACGATCATGGAAAAAGCCGGCCTTCCAAGTTGTCTTCTCTACCACTTTATCAAACACTAATAAAACCGCAGGAAGGAAACAAACAACCATGATAAAGGCTAGGAGTGCTCCTCTTCCAAGTAGCAAACCAATTGATGAAACAATTGGATTTGATGAGGTGATCCATAGAATAAAACCAACACTTGATAAAATTGAAGCTGAAACAGCAATAGAAAATAGTTTTTCATCTACTGTTTTCTTTATCGCCTCTAAAGCTGACATCTCTCTTCGGTTCTCTTTATATGCTTCAGAAAACAGGATTGCATAATCGACCGTCGCCGCAAGCTGGACAGTACTAATGATTAAATACCCCACATATACGAGCGATGAATTTGTAAAATACGGAACAGATAAATTAATCCAAACAGACGACTGAATGGTTAATAAAAGCACAACAGGTATCGAAATTGATTTAAAGCTGACTAAAAGAACAATTGCAATTGTGATAACCGTTAAGAGGTTGACCATCACATTATCTTTTTCAACCGTTGTTTTAATATCATATAGTGTGACGCTTTCCCCAAGTGTATAAGTATCTTCTTCATAATAAGCAGACGCCTTATTTTGCACCTTTTCTACTAACGCAAAGGCCTCGTCTCCCTCGGTACCAAGATTGCTATTAATAATAATCCGACTGTAATGTTCAGAATAAAACTGATCGACCACGGATTCATCTAGATATTCTGGAGGAATGACTGGACTTACAGTATTTACATAAGCAAGCACACTAGTCACATGGTCAAGATTTTCTAACTCTTGTACCAGTTTTTGTTCTTTTGCTACATCCCCTTTCGGAACTAAAACGACCATAGGGGTATATTTTCCAAACGTTTCTTCAATTTTAATTAAATCCGTACCTGCACGTGTCGTTTCTGGTATTTCCCCAACTCCATAAGTAAAGTTGGTTTGACCTTGTCCCAAATAGGCTGGAATGATCAGGACGAGGACAATCAATAAACTAGGAATTCTTATTTTTACAACCTTACTCCCAATGTTCTTAAAATCTGGGATTAATTGTTTATGTTGTGTTTTATCAATCCACTTGTAGAACATGAGCGTAAGTGCTGGTAAAAAGACAATGACGCTGATAAAACTTAGCACAATCCCTTTGACAAGGTTTAAGCCTAAATCTGAACCAATCTCAAATTTCATAAACGAGAGGGCAATAAATCCAAAGAATGTTGTCGCAGCACTTGCTGCAATCGCTGGAAATGATTTTTTAATTGCCAAGCTCATGGCTTCCTCAGGATTGTTCGTTACCTTTCGATAATCTGAAAAACTATGAAGGAGGAAGATCGCATAATCCAATGAAACTGCAAGTTGTAAAATTGGAGCAACAGACTGCGTGACAAAGGAAATCTCACCAACAAAGATATTTGTCCCTAAGTTAATCAGTACAGATACACCGATAGCGGTAAGGAAAAACACCGGCTCCATCCAGGAATTGGTCGAAATGACTAAGATTAGAATGATAATCGGCACTAATAACGCTGCGGCATACATCGATTCTGTCCCTGCCATTTTTTGCGAGTTGGCAGTGTTTAGTGCTTCACCAGACAACGCGTTTTCCTCGCCAATCAGTTCGTAAATATCATCTGTAATCGCAACCTCGTCTCCTTCGCGAATACTGAAAGAGAACGACGCTTTGTTATCCTTATAATAGGATTCGACTGTATCTTGGTCGGCTACTTCAAGCGGCGTTTTTATGTCCATTGCATCATCTAGCCATGTCACATCCGAAACACCATCGATCGCCGCAAGTTTTTCTTTAAAAATAAGTGCTTCTTGTATCGAGATATCTTCAATCATGACCCGGGAATTTGGAACGGCGCCTTTAAATTCCTCACCCATGATGTCCATTGCAACCGTAGATTGTGCATCCTCAGGTAAGTAATCTACCATATTGTAGTTTACTGAAACAAAGAATTGAACAATAGCACTGACAATGGCTACTGTAAGAAAAGCAATCACCACTGCTTTTTTATGTTTAATGATCCGTGCTGCTATGTCGATTGAAACCAACTCCTTCTTGCATCCAATTCCCTGTACAATTATAATGGACACGATGTTGTTTTATCAACAAACAGTTTGTTATCTTTTGTCCATTACACTACAAATATCTTAATAATGTTGATTAAATGAAAACAGAGGTGTGTTTTTTGGTAAATTCAAAGGTCGACCGACGTGTAAAATATACCCGCATGGTTTTAAAAGAAAGTTTAATGAAATTGTTAAATGAAAAACCAATTAACACTATAACTGTAAAAGAATTATGTGCGCTAGCTGATGTCAATCGCTCGACATTTTACTCTCACTATTCTGATCAATATGACCTGCTCTCAAAAATAGAAGAGGAAATCATTCATGATATGAACGACACGCTAATGAGCTATAATGTTACCCAAAACGAAGACGCCTTAGTAATGATTGAGAAGATTGTCGAGTATATCGCTGCTAATAGCGATAGTTGCAGAATTCTCCTAAGTGAAAATGGCGATCCGAGTTTCCGCAACCGCCTGATGATGATTGCCCATGATTACACAATGAAAACCAGTATGAATCAAAATATGATGATCGATGAAGAAATGACGGAGTACGCTAGTTGGTTCGCCGTCAGCGGAAGCATTCATGTACTCGAAAGCTGGTTAAAAAACGGAATGAACAAATCTCCTAAACAAATGGCAGAAATGATCAATCATCTAATCAATAAAGGACTTGCCTCCTTTAAAGCGTAGAGAACCTAATCGAGGTATTAGCTAGTAAAAATAACTCACTTCTAGAATAGTGGTTTATTCGCGTTTGCTAGGATATTTACGTTCTTTTGTCTTTAGACAAAGTATCCCCCCCATAGTTTCCTCTTAGCCTTCAATTCTATTCCAGCCTAATCAACAGAATGTCGAAGTAAACTACCTCCTTGATGACTATCTCGGGTTGAGGAATCTTCTCACAACAAAAAAACAACCGCTATTGGAAAGTATAGCAGTTGTTTTTATTGGCTTTGACGCTTATTTTTGTTCATAATTTTTAAAACGGATTTGTTGCCCACTGTGCTGAAGTCTTTATAAAGATCCGTTGTTCTAATTTCAGCTGACTGACGATATATTCAGCAATATCCTCTGCTTGCATGAATTTATTCGGATCACGTGGTTCAGAGACGCGATTGCGTGTAAAATCGGTATCTACAAGACTAGGCGTTAAGACACTCACCCGGATATTATGACGGCGAACTTCCTGCATCAATGACTCACTTAACCCAATAACAGCAAACTTAGAAGCACTGTATGCACTTGAGCCTTCGGTCCCTTTTAATCCAGACATAGACGAGATGTTAACAATATCGCCTTTATTCTTCTTCATCATCCCTGGCAGTGCGGCTTTCGTAACATAAACCATTCCCAATACATTTGTGTTCAGAACGTTTGTCCACTGCTCCGTGGTTAGCTCTAAAAAGTTACCTTTAACACCAACGCCAGCGTTGTTAATCAAAATATCAATGCCACCAAGCTTGGTTTCTAGTTCTGCCACGGCTTTTTGAATCTCAGCTTCTATGGCGACATCGGCCGCTGCCGTATAAAAAGTCGCCCCCAGTTTCGTTAACTCACTACGAACTTCTTCAAAACTTTCTTCTGAACGAGCAATCAAGCCAAGTTCGACGCCTTCTTTCGCAAGTGCAATCGCCGTTGCTCGACCGATTCCCCGACTACCTCCCGTAATCAAAGCCTTCTTCCCATTTAATGATTGCATATGGATAAACCTCCTATAGCTGTTTCCTGTTTCCACCATTCTACCCATAAATCTACATAGAAGACAAAACATATGCGTGGAACAACTTATCTGTGAAACAAGAAAATTCGGGGTATCCATGTGGCTTTATTCAAGGCTCTTCTCAAACCTTGTTGCTTTTTTTTACAAAAGAACGTCTGAAAAAGCTAGGTTATTTAAAAATAGATACATTCTATGGGAAAAGAGCTTGCCAACTAATTCTAAACATAAAAAATATTTACTATTTCGTTAAAATCGACTTTAGGATTTTAACAACAATCTTTACGAACACAACCTTATTCAATTACCCCGGTACTCTTAAGAGTGGCATTAACGTTGATTTTGAATTCTACTTCTGGATAGAGACTTTGCCATTCTTGGTTTCGTTTGTTGTTTGGGAGTCTTGTTGCTTTGTATCGAACTCCAAACCCTATCGGATCCATTTCATTTTTCTGAAATTGTGTTAATGTTTCTAAAACATCCTTCTTAACTGTTTTACTGGTTGCGTTACTGTATGCTCTAAGTTTTTCAGGATTGGTTATCATATCAGCCTCCTGAATAATGCCAATCATTTCAACATCCATTTCAATAATTGGCTTTTTCTTTTGTTCGGTAATAAGTTGATAGCCGACATTTGCTGTGTCGATAGCAACCGTAAAATTTACATCCTCATTATGTACGCGAATATCCAACCTTTCTATATTATTCGTTAATAAATTGTAAATAGCTGTTTGTTTTTCATTCAATGTAAGTACTTCATTTTTATCATTCACTACTATTGATTTGTTAAGGTCAATACGTTTATTGTTTTCTTTTGCAATAAGGATCGGTAAGATGGGATCAATGCCTTTTTCCAACACCCGCCTCCTAAAGTCAAAAAGGTAAGTAGTGACAATTAACTGACTCTCTACACCATTTTGGTCAAAATAATTAAATAACGCGTGGGAACCGGCCATTTCTGAATTAGGCTCAGCAGTTAATACATCTTCAGCTGAAGGTTTCCCAACTCCTACCCATGAAACTGTTTGAATATCCCTTCTCCTTAAGAAGAAATCCATGATTTCCCTATAATCATGATGAAGTATTTCTTCCCCAAAAAGGATGACCTTCGCATGACCAAAGTCAAGTTCTTTGTCCGTCTCTGTTTTTAATAAGCGGATCGCTGTACTTATGGATTCACTTTCTTTTATTAGATAGGTGTACTCTGCTCCAGATTCTTTTAACGAACCTGAAGGTACGGAAAGTTTTAAAATAACGCGATATGGTTTTTCTTCATTGTCAGTGTGGTCTACTCCAATAGACAATACAAAAATTCGTTTATCAATATCCTTAAACCCACATCCTGACTGAATTAGCAGGGTTCCGACTATGAATAGAATAACAAATGCTCTCCACGTTCCCTTGAGACGTTTTTTCAAGCTTTCGCCCTCCTTAGAATGAACCAAAAAAGGCCAACCATTGCAATGAATGAGATAAGCAGCCCATCAAAGAAATAACTCGTATAGATGGTCAATTGATGCTCCGTCAAATACTTTGTTAATTGTAGACTTATGATCCAAAATACACCGATAATGATATAAGGCACCAAATTTTTTTCCTTCCACTTCAACCGCTTTATTTGAATCACACTTCGAAACAGTTCCAATGACACATGCCAATGGATCAGCAAACTCAGAAACGAGACAGCTAAATATAAGATTAGAAACACAAACAAAACTCGTTCGATAATCCCTAGCTCCAACCTCAGCGCATCACTCGTTGTAATCCAAGGATATGAAATAGTTTCAACACCTTCGAAACCATTCAAGCCAATCGGCACAAAATAGGTTGTAAATAATGAGCCAAATGCAACAATTCCAAGAAAAAGAATTTGGAGCAACGTTATTTTCTGCTTCCTTTTAGTAAAAAAGCGATTAAAGATAATCAGATTAAAGCCACCTAATAGTAAATACGTGGAAGCCGCAAGAGCAGAGAAAGTAGGTAATCGGTAAACATACATCATGGATTCCTTGACAAAATCCCATTCCATCTCTGCGGTTGTGTAGGCTTTAATTATTATGATGAAAATAACCGGTAGGCAACAGACTAATACAAATTCAACTGTATATAAAACACTGCTCGTTTTCATCAGAATTCCATATGAAATGAACAATAGAAATATGGCTGTAATCCAAACCAATGGCATATCGGGGGTTAAAAATCGCTTTAATAAAAAGGAATACGTAATCAACGTAATCATCCCCGCCATAAACCACCCAAATGCAATTAAAATGATGATAGGAAAGGTAAACCATCGTGGCAAATATTTTTTCATAATCTCTGGTAAACCTTTACCAGGAAACCTATTGAAAAACTTTGCAACGATATAGCATAAAACCAAACCCAATGGCAGTGCTAAAACCATCGATAAAATGGCACCTTCAGTTTTTTCGAGTAACAAAATCTTTGGAACAGATGCCACAACATTTGCAATCATGTTGACAAATACGAGGTAATAAAAGTAGCGACTCATGAAGGATTATCACCAGTTTCTGCACGCTTTTGATTAAAATAAATCTTAAAGTACGGTTCCCCAAAGCTATCCTTGTTCGTCATGTACATCAAAATGCCAATTAAGGCCAAAGCTAATCCTGCTAAACCTGCAATACTAGCGAACAACAACAAAATGTACCTGATGACTCTAATCGCATAACTCATTTCATTAATTGGGATAACAAAAGTTGAGATCGCAACAGCCGCGACAATAATGATCATAATGTTTGAAGCAAGCGCAGCTTCTGTTGCTGCCGTACCAAGAATCAGCCCTCCTACTGTAGTAGCTGTACCTGTTACTGCTTTAGGAAGACGAATACTGGCTTCCGTTAAGAGCTCCATAATGATTAACATAAACAAAACCTCAACGAACGACGGATATGGAACCCCGATTCTGCTACCGGCTATCGATAGCGCTAATTCAACACGGAAAACCTCTGGGTTGAAAGAAGTTGCTGCAACATAAAGGCCTGGTAGAATGAGACAAGCAAACAATCCAAGATATCGTAAAAATTTAGAGAACTTCGTCACCCAGTACAACCCATAATTGTCTTCCATCGAAGTCATGAAATCAAAGAAAACTGCTGGAGCAATGACTGTTGAGGGCGAACCATCCACTAATAGAATCACTTTTCCACCCGCTAGATTATAAACAATCCGATCCGTTCGTTCAGTTGCCATCATTGTTGGAAGTAAACTACGGGTGCGATTATTCATAAACCGTTGTAATTGTGTAGTACTTTGAACAATGTCTTGATCCAATTCACTGATCCTCGAGTTAACCTCTTTGAGCACACCCTCTTTAACTACATTTTGGTCATAGATAACCGCTAATGATTGGTTCGTTTTACTACCAACTTCATGCATTTCGACTGTTAATGATGGTTTATGATACCTTTGCCGAATCAAATTAATATTCGTTGCAAGATCCTCACTTAATGCATACTGTGGTCCTAGAATCGTTGGCTCTACAGAGGTTTCTCTAACTGTGTTCGTATTAACCTTTTTTACATCAAATAACAAAAGATCCTTATTTAATTTTACAAGTACACTGCCCTTAGTTAAATCTAAAAGAATTTGTTCCTGTGATTGAACCTCTTGTTGGTTCGGCAAGGAGTTTAAATAAGATGCCACATGGTGTAAATGACCTAGTTCAAAAAACGGTTTAATGATAAGTTGATGAAGTTGATCTCCATCGACAACTGTCTTAATATACAGAAGCTCTATTTCCTTATCATCCATTCGTAATGGTTTATGAACGACATCTCCTGTCAGCTTTAATTCCTCAAGGATCCCTACAATCGCCTCATCAACATTAACTTGCTTTTTACCTTTAAGCGGCATGTACAATTCTCCTAACTTTCGGATCTCTTTTTGGTAATTTACTTAGTATCGTAACCGAAAATAAAATTGTCATTCATATCCATATTCTGAAAAGATAGGGAAATCATATTGACTTAATATTTTTGCGAAAGGTAAAAGGCATGTTCCTAATTGTACTGCCTTTTGTATTTGATTTTGTAATAAAAAAAGACTCAGTTCACTATCCTGAGCCATTTTTATATATCCACTTTTGGTTGCCTGTTGAATAAACGCCCCTTAATATTCTGCTCCTACCTAACCAGATGAGGAAACCAGCATGGTTGAAAATAATCGGAGAAGTTTCTCTTAATAAGAGAATAGCACTGAGAATAGCATAAATAGACGGAAAAATTTCGGCTATTTGTTGAAAAAAGCGTAAAGATGGGTAATTTTGCTTTGCTTAATCGGAAAATATCCACTGAACCTAGCACCATACAGCAGTCTAACCGGAAAATCTCCGTTTAGTTAAATTGCACATCAGATTGGGGTATAACAGCCATCGTCCTCTTACAATGTTGGGTGCATTTCTCTATTCATATTTACAGCCAAATGGCTTTCACCAATAAAAAATGAGTGTCAATTCCTATACAAATTGGCACTCATTTTGATTAGTATTTTTTTATGTTAGAAAACGGAATCCCTGTTAACTTTTTAGTAGCTCTTCTTCATCTTCTTATAGGAGTCTGTTTTAAAATACATGATTACAAATGTCCCAAATATCAGAATTCGAGTATTAGTCTATAATCAGCTCCTGTGTCTGTATGAAAAGCGGCAAATTCCCACACTAAACATACCAACGAATATAGATTGCAACCGCGATTAATGATAATAAAATCACAATCGTATAAATAGCGGTTAAATTCGTGGCGTTTCGTTTTGTATCTTGTCTGTATGTTTCATCGCCTTTTCCTGCTAATAGTACCGTGAAAATGAGGGCCAACACCACAATGATAATAACCAAGATGATGGCAAAATTCATGATACCCCCCCTTTACATAAACAGTTGACCACTTTTCTCTATTATTATAATAGTAACATAAAAGCTATCGTTCCATTAAGAAAATGAATAAGAACCCGGGAAACATTGCCTTAAAGCATATAATACATAATCAATGTCCTCATCGGTAATTTGGTAATGAACAATCATACGAAACTCACGCTTTCC
Organism: Mesobacillus maritimus; assembly: GCF_023715205.1. Lineage (GTDB taxonomy): Bacteria > Bacillota > Bacilli > Bacillales > Cytobacillaceae > Mesobacillus_B > Mesobacillus_B maritimus_C. The sequence continues at coordinate 70,301 of NZ_JAMBNR010000012.1, read as the reverse complement.
AATTTTTTTGACTTTCACTCCTTTCTTAGCCAAATCAGCAAGCAAACCATCTGTGTTTAAATGCTCTACATTAATGACAGGGGAAATAATATTAGTATGAACTTCTTGTAAATTAATCACTAGCCCCTCAATATCTGCAATCCCTTTTGCTAGTCTCTTCGCTCGTTGGTGATCCACACTCAGGCGATCAATCATATGATCAAGCGCATATATGCCTGGTGCCGCAATGACTCCAGCTTGCCTCATCCCCCCACCGAGTCGCTGACGGTTCAATCGAGCTTTCGTAATAAACTCTTTATTTCCTACTAAAACGGACCCAAGGGGACATCCTAATCCTTTTGTTAAACAAAACTGGACCCCATCAACATACTGGCCAAGATCGGCTGGCCTCATGTCTAACTCAATGAGTGCATTGAAAATACGTGCACCATCCATATAAACAGGCAAATGATACTGCTCCGCAAGCTGTTTAATTTCCTTCATGTTCTCAACAGAAACTACTTGCCCTTTATTCAAGTTATATGTATTCTCGAGGCAAATTAAGCTTGTTTCCGCTTTTTGAATATCTCCTGTATGGATTTGTTCCTCCATGAGTTCCGGATCATAATAACCTTGGTGGACTTCAATTGGTCGTGGCTGGACTTGAGCAACTGCCGCCATCGCCGCTCCTTCAAGATTGAAGAGGTGTGAGTCTTTTCCTAAGAGAATTTCTTGTCCTCTATCGCAATAGGTCATGAGCGCGACTTGATTTGCCATTGTACCAGACAAAACGAGTAAACCTTCTTCCATTCCCAACAGATTGGCCGCCTTTCTTTCCAACTCCCTCACCGTCGGGTCTTCCCCAAGAAGATCATCACCAAGCCTCGCTTGAGCGATAAATTCCATCATTTCTGGTTTCGGCAATGTCACCGTATCGCTTCGTAAATCAATGACTTTTTTATTCATGGTTAACTAACACCTTTCAATTCTTAAAACTCTTGATCAAACCTTGCATTGGTTATAATAAAATGCGTTGTCATTACAGCAACTATTCTCGCAGACATTTTTAGGATTTTCGCAAAAACCCTATCAAATCAAACTTCTAAAACTAACGAACACGAGGATACCTAATTTTGTTGATAATACAAGACCAGAATGCACATTAGCACACTCTGGTCTGTTCCTACTTATTCAATAAGGCTAGTGGGTCTTGATAGGTTTGAAACGCTTTTTCATAGGCATGGCATGCTTGGAGAACAAGTTGGTCTTGATATCGATTGGCAGCTACCTGTAAGCCCACCGGTAGTCCATTGCTGGCTAAGCCCACTGGCAAGGAAGCTGCAGGATGTCCTGTAAAATTATAAATTTGGGTCATCATCCAATCTGTAGCTGGTTGAACCTCTTTGCCATTAATGATAGATGGACCAGCAAGATGATGTTCAAAAGCAGTTGTCGCTAACACCGGGGAAAGGACTAAGTCATAGTTGTTTAGTAGATTTTGAATTTCTCGCCAAATTTGCGTTCGTTTCCTTTCTATCGCCTTGTAATCTACTGCACTGTATTTTCGGCCAATGTGAATCATTTTCGCCATTCCTTCTGAAAAGCTACTTGGCTCTTGGTCATAGAACTTTCCATAGTTTGCAGCATAGCTGACACACCACATTCCTGAAAATGCTCTTGTTAGTTCTTTTAAACTCATTTGGAAATCGACGTCAACCTCTTCCACCTGGCAACCGAGCTCGGTAAAATGTTCAACCGCTTTGTCTACAATTTGAGCCACATCGTGAGATACCTCATATAACCCAAAATTGCGAGTATATCCCACTTTTAAGCCTTTCAAATCAAGATTCAAATCAGTAAAATTTTTACCTAAATCAGGAACGGCATTCGGTACATTCGCATCATATCCTTGCATCACAGAAAATAACAAGGCTGCATCTTCAACACTTCTAGCCATTGGTCCATTATGTAAATATGGATGTTCCGACCCAAATAAATTTTCCTCCCCCTCATGTGGAATAACACCAAAAGTTGGTTTAAATCCAAAAATCCCCGTTAGTGCAGCAGGAATCCGAATCGAACCTCCGCCATCACTTCCTTCAGCAATTGGTGCTAGTTTCGCTGCCACCGCTGCCGCCGAACCACCACTAGAACCACCAGGAGTTAGCTTTTCATTCCACGGATTTTTCGTCACCCCAAACAAAGGGTTATCTGTCACGCCTTTATGTCCAAATTCAGGTGTATTCGTTTTCCCTAACACAATCCCGCCAGCTGCTTTAATTCGTTTCAAAAAGATGGGGTCTTCATCGGGAATATGATCCTTAAAGAGCGGAGAACCAAAGGTTGTTTTTATTCCCTTCGTCGGAGTTAAATCTTTAATTGCTACAGGAACACCGTGTAGAATTCCAATTTCTTCTCCTTTCATCAGCTTGTCTTCGGCTTTTTTCGCTTCTTCAACCGCATGCTCATTAACGGTGACATATGCATTCCATTGACTGTTATGTGTTTCAATTCGTTTTAAGTAAGTACGAACAACTTCCACTGGTGACAACTCTTTTCGTTGAATGAGCTTCTTTAGTCCCGTTGCTGTTAAATCGGTAATTTTCAAATCCTTCACTCCCCCAGTAGTTTGGTGCTTTGTCCTTCTCAGCCAATATTATTATATCAAATATTATTGAAAATTTCCTATTTTCTAAAAACTAATTTTGTGTTTAACCTTAGCCTTTCACCTAAATTGCATTTAATTTCCACATCGTCCATTTCTCCTTGTCCTTTGACTGCATAGTCTAAAATATCCTATATTTTCTATGAAAGGAGAAGTTTATTTTGTCGAAAGTCATGCACTTAAATTTACGAGTTGATCCCACCCAATATATTCCACAAATTCGCCAAGTCCCCGGTTACGATTATATCCACCTTGTCCGCCAACCGAAATATATGACCGACCTTTCCTTGCTAAATGAAAAGGTTCATTATCTTGATGAAATATTCTCCCCAAAAGAATTCGTCAATAAAAACAAAATCTCGCTTTTGCATGCCCACCACGGTCAATTAGGCGTACTTTTGCTCCCATTCAAAGAAAAAACAAACCTTCCTTTGGTGACCAGCATTCGCGGCAGAGATGCGACCTTAGCCAATCAACCGGTTGGATATTTAGACAATATGAAAATGTTATTTGCCAATGGCGAAGAATTTTACCCTGTTTGTCAGCATTTAGCCGACAGGATGATATCATGGGGCTGCCCACCTGAAAAAATAAAAGTACTCTATGGGGGTGTGGACCTAACTCAATATACGTACACTCCACCCAACCTAAACGGGACTCAAAATATTCTTTCGGTCGGTAGATTAGTAGAAAAGAAAGGGCATCACGTCTTAATGAAGGCATTCAAAAAGCTTCAATCAAAATATCCTCATGCTACTTTGACGATTATTGGCAGAGGTGAGCTTCATGATGAGCTCTCTTCGCTAGCAACTCAATTAAATTTAGGCGACTCTTTCCGTTTATTGCAACATCTTCCGAAAGAACAAGTACGAGAACAGATGCGGAATGCAGACTTATTTTGTGCTGCTAGTTTGGAAGCAAGTAATGGCGATGTCGAAGGAATACCAAATACCCTTAAAGAAGCAATGGCCTTAGGAGTTCCAGTTATCTCGACCAATCATGCCGGAATCCCTGAATTAATCACACATCAGAAGAATGGATTCTTAGTAGCAGAAAATAATGTAGACGAACTTGCCTTAGGACTTGAATTTATGCTAAGTCACACCACTCTTTGGGAGGCGTTTACTAAAAACGCTCGAAAAAAAGTTGAGCAATTATTTGATGCGAAAAAACAGCTTCTTCTCCAAGCAAGCTATTATAACGAATTGTTAGGAGGGAAACGTCATGGAAAATTTTAAAAATATTACTGTCACCAAAGGCAATAAAACGCTCGTCATCGACAACCCGACTTCCTTCCCCTTAATTGGGATGGGGTCTCAAGGAGCCGTTTTTAAACTTTCAGATGAAAAATGTGTCAAAATCTATACGGATCCTGTTCAAGCCAAGATGGAGGCAGAAGCTCTTGAATCTGGCCAACACCTAAGTTTTTTTCCTATCTTGTATGAATCAGGACCTAATTATGTGGTGATGGAATACTTTAACGCTCCAACATTAAAAGAATATCTTAGGAATTGCACCTATATTCCCGAATCCATTACAAAAAAACTGCTTACAATGTTACGTGAAATGACAGAAGCGAACTTTACTATGATTGATGCCCCACTACGTCATATTTTTGTTCTTGAGAATGAAGAATTAAAGGTTGTCGACCATGTTAACGCTTTTAAACGAATGCATCCTGTGCCATTAAAATTGTTAAGGGATTTAAAGATCATTCTCCTAAAAGACTCTTTTTTATCACAAGTCAAACAGTTAGAGCCGGAAACATTTCAAGCTTGGGATGATTATTTTAACCAAAATACAATTGATTATCGAAACATCCCCGTTAGCTCTGGGGATTCTGGAAAAGGTGTGAAAGTAGAAAGTTCGATTTCTACACCGCTGATCGGCAAAGGACATCAAGGTGCCGTCTATCGCATCGCCGAAAATCGCTGTGTAAAAATTTATGGCAAACAAAACCACTGCCAACAAGAAAAAGACGTTCTTTTGTCCAATCAAAAATTGCCCTTTATTCCAAAAGTGTATGAAACAGGCTCCAATTATATAGTCATGGAATATTTATTAGGTCCAAACTTAAATCAATTTTTAAAGAAACAGTCCCACCTTTCTGAGGATATCACCCGGCGCTTACTAGATATTTTAGTCTCAATGAAAAAGGTCGGTTTTAAGCAAGTAGATGCCCCGCTACGGCATATTTTTATTACCCACGACGGCTTTAAAATGGTCGATCATGTCTATTCTTATTCTCGTGAACAACCTGATCCTATTGAGCTCATTCAAAACCTTCACGAGAGAGGATTTCTCGAATCGTTCTTTGAGCAGGTAAAAAAACTTGAGCCAAACCTTCACGCTGAATGGACCGAAACACCGATTCCTTTATTGAATGAAATGATTGAAGAAGGATCTTATGCAGCGAGACTTAAAGCAGAAATTGAAAATCGAAATACCAAGAAAAATAAAAATACAGCGAGAGCTCGTAGAAAATGACCATTTTAGTCACCGGAGCAGGAGGGTTTATTGGTTTTCATCTTGCAAAAGAACTATTAACCCAAGGGTTTCAAGTTATTGGGATCGATCATTTAAATTCCTACTATGATGTTCAATTAAAGAATGATCGATTAAACATTTTATATAAAGATGCGAACTTTCATTTCTATAAGATTGATTTGGCCAATCAAACAGCTTTAAAATCTATTTTTAAAAATCATTCGATTGAGATTGTTATTAATCTAGCTGCGCAGGCTGGGGTCCGTTATAGCATCAAGAACCCAGAGTCCTATATTAATTCCAATTTAGTTGGATTTTCAAATATTTTAGAAGCTTGCCGACAATACTCGGTACAACACTTGATTTATGCGTCATCAAGCTCCGTATATGGGGCGAATACGAAAATCCCTTTTTCAACAAAAGATTCGGTTGATCACCCAATTAGCCTGTATGCTGCGACCAAAAAAGCGAATGAACTAATGGCACATTCTTATAGCCATTTGTTTCAAATCCCAACGACAGGTTTACGATTCTTCACAGTTTATGGACCTTGGGGTAGACCTGATATGGCCTATTTTTCCTTTACAAAAGATATTTTTGAAGGCAAAAAAATCAAGGTCTTTAACCATGGCGATATGAGCAGAGATTTCACCTATATCGATGATGTCGTAAAAGGAATAATTGCCTTGCTTCATTCACCGCCAAAGCCAAACCATGCATGGGACTCCGCACAACCAGAACCTAACCTAAGCACTGCGCCATATAAAATCTATAACATTGGAAACCACCAGCCTGTAAAGTTAATTGACTTAATACGGATTTTAGAGCAACTCATTGGGAAAAAGGCAAAAATTGAGTTTTTTCCAATGCAGCCTGGGGATGTAAAAGAGACTTATGCCGATATCGCAGATTTCCAAAAAGATGTTGGATTTTCACCTAGCACATCAATTGAGGACGGTTTAGGCCAATTCATCAATTGGTACAAACAATACTATTCAAGTTGAATTTCACCCAAAAAAGGGCTCGTACAAGTTATCCTCACTTCTACAAGCCCTTAAAAATATCGTTACTGTCTGATTTTTGCTAACCGGATAAAGTTGGTATCCCGCTGTAGAATTCTATCAGCAACAGTTTCTTCCTCATACTGATAAATTCCTTCTCCCGTTTTCGTTCCCAACTTTCCTTGTTCTACCTTCTGTGTGATTAAGGTGGGTGCGGTTTTCCGTTGATCTAATTCTGGTGCGAGATTATCGATGACTCGTTGCCAAGTGTCCAATCCCCCAAAATCCGCCGTTTCAATCGGCCCACAAAAAGCCCAGCGAAAACCGGGACCAGCTGAAACTGCTTTGTCAATGTCTTCAGCATCAGCAACTCCCGCTTCCAATAAATGAAACGCCTCTCGAACAACCGCGGCCTGCAATCTGTTGGCAATAAAACCAGGCACATCTTTCCTTAAAACAATAGGAGTTTTTCCAATCTTTACTAATAGCCTTTTAGTAGTGTCTAGTACTTCATCTGTAACGTATTCATGTTTAACGATTTCAACAAGTGGAACCAACTGAGCCGGATTAAAAAAGTGCGTAATTAACATCCTTTCAGCCGTCGATGATTTTTCAATTAACTTGGAAATTGGAAACGTAGAGGTGTTCGAAGCGATAATCGCCTCACGCTTGCAAAACCTTTCCAACTTAGCATATAACTCCCACTTAAGCTCAATGATTTCTGGTATCGCTTCAGTGACAAAGTCTGCATCTTTGACTGACTGTTCTAAGTCTGTTGAAGTCCTAATTCGCTTTAGTGTGTCTTGTTTCTGAACATCGGTAATGACGTTCTCCTTCACAAGTAAAGTTAGATTAGATTGCACCAAACCCAGTGCTTGTTTTAAAAACTCTTCTTTTATGTCATACAAATTTACTGGTATTCCTGCAAGTGCATAAGATTGGGCAATTCCATGTCCCATCACACCAGAACCAATGACAGCAATCTTTTTAATTTCCATAAATGCTCCCCCACCTTTTGAGTCAATCAAAATAACCTTCTATCCTTCCATATATAATTAAATTTAAACAACTAAAACTCCTCCTTAAACAGTTCCTTGCCACAAAGGCTATTTTCTTAACTTACATATAGAAGCAAAGATTATTTCTTCAACAATTTAATTTAGGGCATGTCCAATAACATGTTAGAGAAACGTGAGCGTCGTGGATGAAAAATAGGAACCTAATCAGGTAAACTAAGGGAGTGGAGTTCTTTAATTTTAGAAACGAGGAGAAAAGCTTGATTAGACCTGCAAAAAAAGATGATAAGCAATTTGCTAGTTGTCTCATTTATGATGCCATTGATGATATTGCGCTTAGCTTAACAGGGGAAACGGAGAAGAACAAAGTCTTGTCACAGTTAGGACAGTTCTTTTGTGAAGATCAAAACCGCTTAAGCTACCGCAACACTTTGGTGAAGACAGTAGATGGTCTCCCCATTGGCATTGCGATAACTTATCACGGGAAAGATGCCTACTCTCTAGATGAGCCGATTCGCCAGCATCTCTTAAAAACAAATGGAGTAAAGCCAAACATAGATCAGGAAGCAGATGAATCGGATTTTTATCTTGATACATTGAGTGTGAATCCACAGTTTGGAGGGCGTGGCTACGGAACGGAGCTATTAAACGCGAGCATTCAATCAGGAAAAGAGCTTGGTTATCACACCCTTTCCTTAAATGTTGAAAAATCCAATACAAAGGCGCGGAAACTTTATGAACGCATTGGTTTTACCTATAAAAAAACCATAACCATTCATCAACATTTGTATGATTATATGGTTCTATCTCTTACATAAGTTCATTCAATTTATTTAAAAGCATACTTTTTAATCTTTTCATTCTTAGCGGTAAAATAATAGAAGAATAACACTTCATTTCGCAAATCTATTTTCAATAACACATTAACAATTGAGAAATAGTAAAATCTATTAATTCAAAAGAGATCCTGCATTATGAACCAAAACGGAAAAACAATGATGGTTTTCTCTTGACATTGGGAGTAACTATAATATAATAATTTATATTGAATTAGAATTATTATAGAATAATGAAGAATGAACTTGTCTATAATAATTCTGAAATAATTATTTTTTAGGAGGACTCAATTATGTCTCTAATTGGAAAAGAAGTACAACCTTTCAAAGCACAAGCATTTAAAAATGGTGATTTCGTTGAAGTAACTGAACAAAACTTAAAAGGTCAATGGAGCGTTGTTTGCTTCTATCCTGCAGACTTCACTTTCGTTTGCCCAACTGAACTTGAAGACCTTCAAAACCAATATGAAGAATTAAAGAGCCTTGGATGTGAAGTTTACTCTGTTTCTACAGACTCTCATTTCACACATAAAGCATGGCATGATCATTCCGAAGCAATCGGAAAAATTACTTACACAATGATTGGAGATCCTTCTCACGTGATTTCTCGTAACTTCGATGTTCTAATCGAAGAAGAAGGTGTTGCTGACCGCGGTACTTTCATCATCGATCCAGACGGAGTTGTACAAGCTCTTGAAATCAACGCTGGTGGAATCGGTCGTGACGCAAGCACACTAGTAAACAAGATCAAAGCAGCTCAATACGTTCGCAACAACCCAGGCGAAGTTTGCCCTGCTAAATGGCAAGAAGGTGGAGAAACACTTAAGCCAAGCCTTGATCTAGTAGGAAAGATTTAAGGGAGAGATTATAAATGGCACTTGATGCAGAAATTAAGTCACAATTAAATCAATATCTTCAGCTTCTAGAAAATGACATTCTGCTTAAAGTCAGTGCTGGTTCAGATGACACATCAAAGGAAATGCTAGCTCTTGTTGAAGAGCTAGCTTCCATGTCTTCTAAAATCACTGTCGAAAAAGTAGAATTAAATCGTACACCAAGCTTCAGTATCAACCGTGTTGGCGAAGACACTGGTGTTACTTTTGCAGGTGTTCCTCTAGGACATGAATTCACTTCTTTAGTATTAGCGCTTCTTCAAGTAAGTGGCCGCGCTCCAAAAATTGATCAAAGTGTGATTGATCAAATTAAAGCAATCGAAGGCGAATACAACTTCGAAACATATGTCAGCTTAACTTGCCACAACTGCCCTGACGTTGTTCAAGCATTAAACATCATGAGTGTGCTTAACCCAAACATTAAGCATACAATGATTGATGGAGCTGCATTTAAAGAGGAAGTTGAAGCGAAAAACGTAATGGCCGTACCAGCTGTTTACCTAGATGGCGAATTCTGGAATGGCGGACGCATTTCTTTACAAGAAATCCTTGCTAAACTTGGCTCAGGTCCAAGTGCAGAACAGTTTGCTGATAAAGGACCATTTGATGTCCTTGTTGTTGGTGGTGGTCCTGCTGGAGCAAGTTCAGCAATCTATGCTGCACGTAAAGGAATTAAAACGGGAATTGTTGCAGAACGCTTTGGTGGACAAATACTTGATACTTTAAGCATAGAAAACTTCATCAGTGTGAAAGCAACAGAAGGTCCGAAACTTGCACAAGCGCTTGAAGAGCATGTAAAAGAATATGACATTGATGTTATGGACTTACAACGTGCGAAGCGTTTGGAAAAGAAAGACCTATTTGAATTAGAACTTGAAAACGGTGCTGTTCTTAAGAGTAAATCTATTATTATTTCAACAGGTGCTCGTTGGCGCAATGTGAACGTTCCTGGTGAACAAGAGTTCAAGAACAAAGGTGTCGCTTACTGTCCACACTGTGATGGTCCGTTATTTGCTGGTAAAGATGTTGCTGTTATCGGTGGCGGGAACTCCGGAATTGAAGCGGCTATTGACTTGGCAGGAATTGTGAAACATGTCACAGTTTTAGAATTTGCTCCTGAGTTAAAAGCAGATCAAGTTCTTCAAGAACGTCTTCATAGCCTTCCAAATGTTACGGTTGTAACGAATGCAGCAACTCAAGAAATCACAGGTACAGACAGTGTTAACGGCATTACTTACCAAGATCGTGAAACAGGCGAAGAACATCATGTTGAATTACAAGGTGTATTCGTTCAAATCGGACTTGTGCCAAACACTGAATGGTTAGAGGGTACACTTGAGCGTAATCGCATTGGTGAAATCATTGTTGATAAACGCGGTACAACAAGCATCCCTGGCGTGTTTGCTGCCGGCGATTGTACGGACAGTGCCTATAACCAAATCATTATTTCAATGGGATCTGGTGCAACTGCAGCTCTAGGTGCATTTGACTACCTTATCCGTAACTAATAAAAAAAAGTCGCTCTCAATTTGAGCGACTTTTTTTATTATATCGTTGTATCTCTGTCTCCCCTTCTCCACTTTAGTAATTATTCTTTGTATCGTGAATAACATCCATGTTTTTTTGGACATTCAGTCTATTAATTTATGAATAACTCTTTTTCCTTTTTTAGAAGACACTCAAAAAAACGGTTATTTAATCTGTTTTCTTCGAAACAATTAAATAACCGCTCAGCTTCTTACATTCTTTTATAAGGAAATTAGGCTTGCTTTAACAATGGAGCCTTTGTTTTCGGTGTTAATTTGTTTTTTCCCGCCAAACCCAATGTACGTGCTGTTTGGACATGGATATCACGCAGAAGCTGTGGATTTTCCATTAAGGATACTCCATAAGATGGAATCATTTCTCTAATTTTAGGCTCCCATTCGAGCATAAGCTCTGGGAAGCACTTTTTGATGACTTCAAGCATAACATGAACCGCTGTAGAAGCACCTGGTGACGCCCCTAGCAACGCTGCAATCGACCCATCAGAAGCTGTGATCACTTCGGTTCCAAATTGAAGAGTTCCTTTTCCACCTTGAATTGTATCTTTTATCACCTGTACACGCTGTCCTGCTACAATTAAATCCCAATCTTCACTCTTAGCGTCCGGAATAAATTCGCGAAGTTCTTCCATCCGCTGTTCCTTAGATAAAGAGACTTGTTGAATCAAGTATTTTGTTAAAGGCATCTCTTTCGCACCCGCAGCTAACATTGTCATAACATTATGGGGCTTGACGGAATTCAATAAATCAAACAATGAACCCGTTTTTAAGAATCTCGGTGAGAAACCAGCAAATGGACCAAAGAGTAACGACTTTTCATTGTCAATAAAACGTGTGTCAAGATGAGGTACAGACATTGGTGGAGCTCCAACTTTCGCTTTTCCGTATACTTTTGCATGATGCTGAGCAACCACATCTGGATTATTACATACCATGAAAATGCCGCTTACTGGGAAGCCACCAATTCGTTTTCCTTCTGGAATTCCAGACTTTTGAAGCAAATGGATGCTGCCGCCTCCGCCCCCAATAAAGACAAATTTTGCTTTATGGTGTTCTACTTGGCCGCTTACTACATTTAGCACTTTAACTTCCCATGAGCCATCTGATGTACGTTTAATGTCTTCAACACTATGATTGTAATGAACATTGACATCTTGACTTTCTAATTGGTCAAAAAGCATACGTGTTAAAGCACCAAAATTGACATCCGTACCTGCGTCACTTTTGGTTGCAGCAATTGGCTCATTGGATTTACGTTCTTGCATAATAAGTGGGATCCAATCCATAAGCGTTCTTGGATCATCAGAGTATTCCATTCCTTCGAACAAAGGATTTTTTGATAGCGCTTTAAAACGCTTTTTTAAAAATTCCACATTTTCTTCTCCCTGCACCATACTCATATGTGGCAAAGGCATAATAAATTCTTGTGGATTACGTATAAGGTTTCGATTTACTAGATAAGACCAAAATTGCAACGACACTTGGAACTGTTCATTTACTTTAATCGCTTTGCTAATATCAATTGAACCATCCGGCTTTTCACTGGTGTAGTTCAGTTCGCATAGAGCAGCATGCCCTGTGCCTGCATTATTTAATTCGTGAGAGCTCTCTTTACCAGGCCCCTCAAGTTTTTCAAACACTTTAATGTTCCATTCGGGAGCTAGCTCTTTCAGAAGTGTCCCCAAAGTCGCACTCATAATTCCGGCACCAATTAAGATTACGTTATTTTCAGTTTGTATATTGCCCATAATAACCTTCCTTATATCCTAAGATTTACAGAAAGAATGTAGGCGCTCCTTTTCAGTCACCATAGCAAGCCATGGAACGACCTAGTCACACATCTTTTCTGAAACAATAATCGTCTATATATAGTTTATCAGAACTTTTAATATATTAAAATATTTAATTATGATTAATTAAATGTGACAATCTAGTGAAAATTAGATGAAACATAAAAAACCAGTCCAAAAGGCGTCAAAAAACAGACAAATAAGCATTGACGTTTTTCGATAAAAAATTTTGATTCTTGACAACTTATTTTTGAATGAGTACATGAAAAGAACCCACTCAAGAGAATGGTTTCTGCGTTTTGTTATAACAAATTCTCAAATATCTAAGGAGTTTAACCATACCATTTAGGTGAATACTACCTTGAACATAAAACATGATTCTAGTTCTAACAGAGCTCCCTTAACACTCATATGAATAAACTCTTTTGCTTATCACCTTTCAAGCTTTTTTTTGTAACAATTCGTTCACTTTTTCTATCCTTACTATAAAGATGGGTACAAATTGTTTTAAGAGGCTCATTCTCACTTACTCGGTCGCGTAAACTATTACGACCACGCTCCGTCCCCCCTTTTTCTTCTCCATCTACTTTCCCTTTATCCAAAATACCGAAAATTCAAACCTCATCCCATTCAAAATAGGCATTCCAGTTTCTCCGTATTCCCAATTTTACTTCTGTTTTTCTCTAATAAAATTGATTGTTGGTCGGAAAGTAGGCAAAGCTTTGAAAATTGCTTCAAATTCGTTAGTATAGAAGTATACAAACATTTATTGGAGGAGATAGGGATGGAATTAACTGTTTATTTGGCTGGTCAAATTCATGACAATTGGCGCGATGAAGTAAAATCAAAGGCAGAGGAAAAAGGGCTACCTTTAAAATTTGTTGCACCACAAACAGACCATGATCGCTCTGATCAAATTGGAGAAGAAATTCTGGGCAAGCAACCAAGCAAATTACATAAAGATGATGTCGCATCAGATATCAACAACCTTAGAACTCAGGTGTTAATGCAAAAATCGGATCTTGTGATTGCGTTATTTGGTGAAAAGTATAAACAATGGAATACCGCGATGGATGCTAGTACGGCTATCGCCTTGAACAAACCAACGATCATCATTCGCCCTGAATCATTAATTCATCCATTAAAAGAGCTGTCCAATAAAGCAAACGTGACGGTTGAAACGGTTGATCAGGCCATAGAGGTAATCAGTTATATTTTTGAATAAATATGGATAGGAGCCAGTCGAATGAACCGACTGGCTTTTCTTTTATTAATATTCGCTTTTAAAAGACCAGGCCATAACTGGACCTGGTCTCTTCGAAATTCATTTTCAAATTCATTTTCTATAATCTCTTAATCAATGATCTTCCAATAAGCTTGTTTTACGTTATAATCCACATCAAAGACAAATGGTGCATCTTTTCCAACACCGTCATTGTATTGTTCCGCACGATCGTCTAACCATGTATGATTGTCGGCTACACCCCAGAATGTTACGCTACTGATTTTATCCCCTAAACTCTCATACAACTGGAATAATTGATCATAATGCTCTGCTTGACGATCAAATTCACTTGCTGGAATTGCATCATAAGTTGGGAATGCAGGACGTGGCGGCCAGCCGTAAAGGCTCATATCTAATTCGGTAATTTGGTTATCTAAACCAAGGTCAGCAAACATGTTGATGGAATCCTCGATTTCTTTAAGAGAAGGCCAACCGATTTGGATATGTGCTTGATGGCCTACTCCATCGATTGGTACACCTTCTTCAACCATTTGTTTCACAAGGTTATAAAGAGTCGTTCTTTTTGGTTCTACTTCTGTATTGTAATCATTAATATATAGCTTGGCATCTTTTCCAGCAAAACGGTCGGCTGTTTCAAATGCCACTTTAATATAATCCGTTCCTGTGATTTGATACCAAGGCGAATTGCGAAGTTCACCGCTATCATCCACAACTTCATTCACAACATCCCAAGAAGTAACATCATTCTTATAGCGTTTTACAACCGTTTTAACATGTGTTTCAAGACGCTTTAATAATAATTTCTTGTTCTTTTCACGTTGTTTTGGATCGGTTTCTTCAACCATTGGGTTCCCTTCTTTATCAAGGAAAAACCAGTCTGGTACTTGGCTATGCCAAATAAGAGTGTGGAAACGTAGTTCCATATTATTTTCTTTAGCAAATTTTACGATTTTATCTGCTTCCTCGAAGTTGAACTTTCCTTCTTCTGGCTGGATATTAATCGGCTTCATCACATTTTCAGCGACAATGCTGTTATAATGCTTTTTTAATACCTCTCCATTTACTCCTTCTAACATGCTTGGTTCTACAGCTGCACCAATATTAAAATACTTTTCATAACGCTGATCGAGCTCAACCTTGACGTCTAATGCAGATACTGGTTGCTGTTCAGCTGCTGAAACACTGGATAACCCAGTTGGTAATAATAATGCCAAAGCGATTCCAGATACAAGTGGTTTACGTAATACTTTTAGCATAACGATATTCTCCCCTACTTTTAGTATTTTTGAAGCAAATCTAAAAAAGCTCGAACTTACCCCCTTTTAAGAAGTTTGCTAGTCAGGCATCAAAAGAAAGGGCTTACATAATAGTGTTAGAAAATTTCGCAGCTGTTGCCCTGACATAAGGTGATTATATCTTAGTTTATCTAATGAATAAACTAAGATTTTCAAGTTTTCCGAAAAATGATAAAATAGTACTAGACACCTTTACTTATTTTGCAAATTTCCAAAGTGAATTCTCTAACCCTAAAATATGACATAACTTAACAAAATACGAGAAAGGCTAGATAAAACAAGGTATAATGAAGCTAAACGATTTCACAAAAGAAAGGCGCCTAGTCATGTTTAATCAACTAAAAAAGTGGAATACCTTGCGGAACCAAATCTTGTTTATCTTCTTACTTGTTATGGTAATTGTTCTTTTTATTGTAAGCCTTCTCACATTAAGACAAGTTTCTTCATTGTTGAAGAATAATGCTGAAAAACAAATCCAACAAGTCGCAATTGAAGCAAATGGGCGGATGGAATCGCTCTACGAACAAATTAATACGAATTCAAAGCTTGTCATCACTGATGAAGAGGTTCAACGTATTTTAACTGATGTCTATGACGGCAAAGAAGTCACCTTTCGCGACCGTCAACAGCTAATGGGACATATTAACCGCATTATGGGAAACACAGACGGAATCTTTTCTTTTCAACTCTTTTCCGGTAAGCAACAGCGAGTGATTCCTCTAGATGAAGATCAGTTGATCAACCGTGTCGGAAAAAAGTGGATCAACGAAGCAAATAAAGCTAGAGGCGGAATGGTTTGGATTGGTGAAGATCCACATGATAAAAATTATTTTCTAGCAATCCGAACAGTTAGTCTAATGGAACGACAATATCGTAACGGTGGATATTTATTGATTAGCATCAACCGAGAACATTTTCACTTTGCTAACGAAGAATATAGCAGTGATCAATATTCGATTTTATTAGATGAGCATCAAAAACCTATTATCCAAAACTATCAGGGAGACGTCACGAACCTAATCGATAGCAATAAAACAAATATACAACTTGATCATCGCGATTATATGGTAACGAAACAAACATCCAATCTTACGGGTTGGACTGTGCTTATTTTAACGCCTGTAAGTGAACTAACAGAAGGGTTATCAGGAATACGGACAGGCATCATTTTATCAGGAGTGGTCGGTTTCATTATTTTTGCGGTAAGCTCTATTTTCTTATCAACGATCATCACAAATCCCATCGTCCGCTTAACGAAAACAATGCGACATGCAGGTGAAGGCGCCTTATCATTGAACCCTAGTGTACCTTCTGTAAATGAAATTAATGAACTAAACAGTACCTATAATCAACTAGTGAAGGAAACCAACCATTTAATTCAGATGGTTTATCAAAAAGAGATTTTACGAAGCCAGAGTGAATTGAAGGCCCTTCAAGCACAAATTAACCCACATTTTCTTTTCAATACTCTTGATGCACTGCACTGGTCTCTTGAGGAAAAAGATGAAGAAGAGTTGGCCGAACTTGTCATTGCGATGTCCAATTTATTTAGATATACGATTACCAAAGAAACGGACGATGACTGGGTATTTTTAAAAGACGAAATTAAGCATATCGGCGACTATATGGAAATTATGAAGATGCGTTTTGGAGACAAATTACAATGGCGTGTCCAGGTTCCAGCAAATTATGAGCATGTCAGAATACCAAAACTAATCATTCAGCCATTAGTGGAAAATGCCATCTTACACGGGGCGGGAAATAAAGTCGGAACCTGCCAGATTTCTGTAACTGTTGAACCCGTTCCAAACACAAACCGTATTCGTATTTCTGTTGAAGATGACGGGACTGGAATGGATCAAGAACGCATTAACTGGGTCATTCAAGCCATGAATTCAGGCGGTACATCCTCAAGCAAAGGAAAGGGAATGGCCATTTCAAATGTGTATAAACGATTGAAATTGTACTATCAAAACCTTTCACATACAGACTTAATGATTGAAAGCAACGTAAACGAAGGGACTCGTATTTCCTTTGAACTACCAATTAATGGAGGAGAATAATGGTTACAAAAAATATCGTAATTGTTGATGATGAGCCTAGAACTCGACAAGGACTTCAAAGAACATTAGAAAGTTGGAATAACGGGGAATATACCATCCTTACTGCCGAAAGCGGTGAGGATGTCCTTCGAATTGCGGATGAACGAAAAATTCACATTTTGCTTTCTGATATCCGAATGCCCGAGATGACCGGATTACAATTATTAAAAACGATGAAAGAAAAAGGAATGTCCCCTGTTGTGATTGTGATTTCAGCCTACTCGGAGTTCGAATATGCTCAAGAAGCATTAAGGCTAGGTGTTGTGAACTATCTATTAAAACCAATTGGTAAAAAGAAACTTATTGAAGCAGTTGAGGAAGCTGTAAAGGTATTAGAAAAACAAGTGCGAGTTGGAATGATTGAACGAGTAGTTGATGAGAAGATTGTTGATGCCAACACCAAAATGACGTCGACTAAAGATACAATCAAGAAAGCGATCCACTATATTGATCAACATCTAAAAGACGAATTGAGTCTTAAAGAAGTTGCCTCACATGTTCACTTAAATCCAAGTTATTTTAGCGCGTTATTCAAGGAACAAGTGGAATTAAATTTTAGTGAATATGTCACAAGACGAAGAATTCAGCGAGCAAAGGAGTTAGTGGTTTCAACAAACCTGCCAATCGGCGAAATTGCAGAAGAAGTCGGCTATAAAACTTCTAAATATTTTATAAAACTGTTTAAGGAATATGAGGGCATAACCCCCAGCGCTTACCGAAAAACCAGTGATGAAAGGGCTTTCTAAAAATAGTAGTATTTTTCCTAAACGTAGTTCCCTTTTTTGAATTTTTCTACAGTGGTATTCTTATCTTGTAAGACATAGAGAAACATACTTTAAGGGGGTTTTGATTGATGAAAAAGAAAGCGTTTTCCACTGTGATGTCAATGGCATTAGCAGGCAGCCTAGTTTTAGCTGGTTGTTCCTCCTCTGATACTTCCGGAGATTCTGGTGAATCAAGTAGCGGTGATAAAACGGTTGTAAAGATGATGCATTTATGGCCTGAAGGTAGTTCAAATGCTCAGTATACAATTGTAGATGACATTATCAATGCTTATGAAAAAGAAAATCCTGATGTCGACATCCAAACAGAAATCTTAGGAAACGAACAGTACAAAGAAAAAATTAAAGTTCTATCTGCTTCAAACGAACTACCAGACGTTGGTATCACTTGGGCAGCCGGTTATATGAAGCCTTTCGTTGAAGGCAACATGTTCGCTTCTTTAGATGATATTGTTCAAGAAGATAAATTTGTTGCTGGTACACTTGATGCTTTCTCAGTGGAAGAATCTACTTACGCTCTTCCGCTTGAATTAAACATTACTCCAGTGTATTACAATAAAGAAATTTTCGAGAAATATAACTTAGAAGCTCCTGAAACTTATGATGAATTCCTAAATGTTGTTAAAACACTTTCTGATAATGGGGTTACTCCAATCACATTAGGAAACAAAGACCGTTGGACAGGTTCTATGTGGTATATGTACCTAGCAGACCGTATCGGTGGTCCTGAAGTATTAAACAAAGCAATCAATCGTACTGGAAGCTTTGAAGATCCTGCTCTAGTTCAAGCTGCCGAAGAAATCGAAAAGCTTGTTGATATGGGTGCATTCGTGAAAGGATTTAACGGCCTTTCAAACGATGAAGCAAAAGGTTACTTCATGAACGAACAAGCTGCTATGTACTTAATGGCAACTTGGGAATTACCAAACTATACAACTACCCCAGATGTTGCTCAAGAATTCAAAGACAAAGTTGGCTACTTCAAGTTCCCTACTTATGAAGGTGGCAAAGGTGACATCGACAGCTACGTAGGTGGCCCTGGTGTTGCTTTATTCGTATCTGAGCAATCAAAAGTGCAAGACGAAGCAAAAGACTTTGTTTCTTATTTAGTAGAAGAATGGGGCAAGCGATCTGTCGTTGATGCTGGTGTAATCCCTGCAACAGTTGTAGATACATCCAATGGCGAACTTGATCAAATGTACGTGGACATTCTAAACGATTTAGGAAAAGCTACAAACCTAACTCTATATGCAGACGTTCAAATGTCAGCTGGTGTTGCTGATGTTCACTTGAACCAAATTCAGTCTTTATTCGGTGGACAGTCTACTCCGAAAGAATTTGCAAAGACTCAAGAAGAGGCTCTTGCTGCTGAGGAATAAAACCTGCTTAGAAAGAGGGCATATGTTTTCAATATGTCCTCTTCTTTATAGAAAGGAAGGGGACTAATCAACATGAAAAATGTGATGTCAAATAAATTCGTAATCGCTCTTTATACACTCCCTGCTTTACTTCTCATCCTACTTCTAATCTATGTTCCAATTACCCTATCAGGTTATTACGGTCTCATGGATTGGGACGGAATCGGTGAGATGAAGTTTATTGGTTTAGAAAACTATGTCACCTTGATACAGGATAAAATGTTCTGGACAAGTACTTGGCATTCATTTTTATTAGCAATTTTCTCTACAGCTAGCTTACTTCTGTATCTAGCGATTTCATTAGTTTTAGCTAGCAAAATTAAGGGTTCGGATTTATTACGTAAAATCTACTTAATCCCAATGTTGTTATCTTCTGTTGCAATCGCCCAGCTTTGGATGAAAATCTTTGATCCAACAAACGGGATGGCCAACAAATTACTTGAAATGTTCGGGGTCGAAAATACACCAATTTGGTTAGCGGATCCAGCAATTGCGCTTTACGCAATTTTCATCCCAGTTATTTGGCAGTACGCAGGATTTTATATCCTAATTTACTATGCAGCATTAAAGAATGTACCAGATGAAGTAATCGAAGCAGCGAAAATTGATGGTGCTTCCCCGCTACAAATTGCATTTAAAATTAAATTACCTCTAATTTCTGGCGTGTTTAAAGTAACAATTATGCTTGCTGTCGTAGGATCATTGAAATACTTTGATTTGATTTATGTTATGACAGGTGGCGGACCGAACGGCGCTAGTGAAGTTATGGCTTCCTATATGTACAAAGAAGCGTTTAAATTAAATAACTTCGGTTATGGTAGTGCAATCGGATTCGGTTTATTAGTAATCTGTCTTGTTATGACTTGGATAACTTCGAAACTAACGAAATCTAAAGATGATGTTCAATACTAAGGGGGAGTGAAACAAGATGAGTGAGAT
The DNA here is from genome assembly GCF_023715205.1 of Mesobacillus maritimus. Lineage (GTDB taxonomy): Bacteria > Bacillota > Bacilli > Bacillales > Cytobacillaceae > Mesobacillus_B > Mesobacillus_B maritimus_C. The sequence goes on along the minus strand of NZ_JAMBNR010000012.1, from coordinate 50,308 downwards.
TAGTACACAACCAACAACAACGACCCTTCCTGCATCGGAAAAACCAAAGAAATCTTACTTGAACAAAATCGGATTTGGATTTCTTTATCTCATACTAGGGTTATTTGCCATTATTCAGATTTACCCACTAGTTTGGCTAGTGTTCTTTTCCTTAAAAACCAACCAAGAAGTGTTTGGGATGTCCCCTTTCTCCTTGCCACAAGATCCACAATGGGGAAACTATACAAAAGCTTGGACATCCGGAAATATCGGACTTTACTTTTTCAACAGCGTTTGGATTACAGTATTATCGGTAACACTTACGATTATTCTTGCTAGTTTCGTTACATTTGCTGTTACTCGGATGCACTGGAAATTAAGCGGCCTGGTTCTAGGATTATTCTTAGTTGCTTATATGATTCCACTTCATTCAACTTTGATTCCTTTATTTAACATGTACAACAATGTAAATCTAATCGATAATCCAGTTTCCATCGTATTATCCTATACCGCGTTTAACTTACCATTAACGATTATGATTTTACTAGGATTTTATAAAACGTTCCCACGGGAAATTGAAGAAGCAGCCGTTATGGATGGATGCTCCGTTCACCGCATCTTTTTCCAAATTACGCTTCCAATGACTGTGCCTGTCCTTTCAACGACAGCCATCATTAACATGATCTACAACTGGAACGAATTCGTTTTCGTTAACACTTTCATCAGTTCAGATCAGTGGAAAACATTAACTGTTGGTATTAACAACTTCGTTGGTCAATACCTAACAGACTGGGGCGCAATCGGTGCAACACTCGTTATCTCGATCGTTCCAATCCTTATCGCTTTCTTATTCTTAAGCGATAAGATTGTGGAAGGTATGGCAGCCGGTTCTGTAAAAGGTTGATTGGTTTCATGAATGAGACAAAAGACAGATCGACTAAGTATTCACACTTCGCTGTGGTACTGGACGGTCTGTTTTTTTGTTTGGATAAGTGGGTGATTCCCCTTTCATGTTACCTAGCTCATAACCGTAAATCTACTTTCTGTTCTCATTTTTCTTTGTCCTATTAACGAATTTGCTGATTCTATTTTCATATAATCATTGGCTGTTTTCACTTTTGCTCGTTCTATTTTCACAACGTATTTCTATTTTCATTTTTCCTTGCTCTATTTACGAATTACCAGGTCCTATTAACAAATAATCATAGGCTTTTTTCACTTTTGCTCATTCTATTTTCACAACGTATTTCTATTTTCATTTTTCCTTGCTCTATTTACGAATTACCAGGTCCTATTAACAAATAATCATAGGCTTTTTTCACTTTTGCTCATTCTATTTTCACGTCGCATTTCTATTTGCATTTTTCCTTGTTCTATTTACAGATTACCAGGTCCTATTAACAAATAATCATAGGCTTTTTTCACTTTTGCTCATTCTATTTTCACGTCGCATTTCTATTTTCATTTTTCCTTGTTCTATTTACAAATATCAGGTTCTATTTTCAAATAAACAAGCCTATTTTCACTTTTACTCTTTCTATTTTCACGTTGCATTTCTATTTGCATTTTTCCTTGTTCTATTTACAAATATCAGGTTCTATTTTCAAATAAACATAGTCTTTTTTCACTTTCCCCTTCTCTATTATCACGAACTTTTTTCCTTTTCAAAAAACAATATATTATTCAACTCCTCTCCTACAGCAATTTTCATTTACAAAATAAAAAAGGACCCATTCGGTCCTTTTCACTAGTCTAATTCTGTTTCTGTGACTGCTGTTTTTTCTCCATTTTATTAAATACAAGGAAACAGGCTGCCATAATAATTGCTGCTGAAAGACTGCCACCAAAGAAGAAAGCCAAACCTGGAAGGAACTTACCGACTAATACTACTGCCGCTAGTCCTGTAATAATGACCAAATTTTCAAGTGGGCTAATCAGCATCATGAGAAACGAGTTTTTGATCATTTGCGTTAGTTTTAACTCATAGTGAACATACACTGGGAACAAGTAGAACATCGTCATTACGGCTGCAAACATGAACATATACAAAGGAATTTGAACCATACTCATCATATTACTTCCCGAATTTCTCATAAAAACTAAATCCAGAACGATTAGTCCTCCGACAACCACCATGATGTACCCTAGCCCATTACTTCGCAAGAACTCAGCTTTATAGGTCGTCCAGAACGTAGAAAAAATCGGGGTGTCCATTTCACCCATCAACCATTTGCGAATAATCGTAAACATCGCAATCGTAGCTGGAAAGAATCCTAGTACCACTAAACCTAACAAGGAAAATCCAATCCATAATAAATTAAGATACGCAAACTTCGTGATATATTCTGTCGCAACATAAACCCGACCTGCTGTCTTATTCATAGAATCCCTCCGTATATTTCAGAAACAAAATACTATTCTAAAATATAATATTACCTACCTCTATTATATAGTAGTTACGCCTTTATGAGCAGGTTTCTCACGAATATTTTTTATGGTTAATCATGGTGCAAATGTGCATCAATAGTACAGTAGAATCAAGACTCAGCTAGCTTCAACAACTCACTGACCGTTACCATTTGATAGCCTTCGGATCTCAATTCAACAACAAGCAATCGAACCGCTTCAATTGTTTGTGAACGATCACCAAATCCGTCATGAAAGATTAATATACTACCAGGCTTCACACGATCTATAGACGCTTTTACAATGTGCTCTACCCCCGGTTGTTCCCAATCTTGCGCCTCTAGATTTTGAGCTCCAACCATCACATATCCCTTTTCATTTAAAATAGTAACTACCCTATCATTGTAATCCAAGTAAGGCGGCCGAAAAACGATTGGATTACGTCCAATTAACCTGGAAACGATCGCCTCAGTTGCCTCGATTTCGACCAAAATCTGCTCTGGCGTTAGTCCTGACAACTTGGCATGTGTAAATGTATGGTTGCCGATTTCATGACCTTGTTCATTAGCTATTTTTACAATTTCAGGACATTTGTCGATATGCTCCCCAATCATGAAAAAGGTTGCTTTCGCATCTTCATCAGCGAGGATCTCTAAAACCTGTGGCGTAAAAGTCGAATTAGGACCATCGTCAAATGTTAGCGCCACTACCTTCTTGGATGTTACTACTTCATTTATCATCCTATCGCCTCTTTCAAAAAAAGAACGAGACAATCATTTGAAAGTCTCGTTCTTAACTCATTGTTTTAACAAACGCTGTTGCCTAAATCAAGAACCTCTATTAATAAGGTCCACTAATAAAATCTTTTACTTGAGCTTCATAAAAGTGTTGAATCTTTTGTTGCTCTTCTGCTGAGAACGGTTTTGTTTCTAGTGCTGATAAATTATCTTCCACTTGCTTCCTATTCTTGAATCCTGGAATGATACAAGAAATCTCTTTTTGATCGAGAATCCAACGTAAGGATGCACTTGCCATTGATTGGCGACCTTCAGCAATCCATTTCAATTGATCAGCTAGTTCTACACCCTTTTTAAAACCAAGTCCTGCAAATGTTTCCCCTACATTAAACGCTTCACCATTTTCATTAAAACGACGGTGGTCATCTTCTTCAAAAACATGGTCAGTTGTAAATTTACCTGTTAAAAGTCCACTTGCTAGCGGCAATCTTACTAGTAAGCCCACACCTTTGTTGTATGCCTCAGGAATTAATTTTTCCAGCGGTTTCTGACGGAACATATTAAAAATGATTTGCAAGCTCTTAACATTAGGATTTTCTAAGCATATGAGACCTTCTTCTACCGTTTCCACACTTACTCCGTAGTGTCGGATTTTCCCTTCTTCCTGTAAACGATCTAGCACTTCAAATACACGGCCATCTCGTAAAATTTCAGTTGCCGGGCAATGAATTTGATACAAATCGATTGCCTCACGGTTTAACCTGCGTAGGCTATCTTCACAGTAAGCACGTACTTTATCGTAGCTATAATTTTCCGGGTCAAAAATATCCCCTTGGCGACAAAATTTTGTTGCTATGTAAATCTCATCTTCTTTCCCTTTTGTTGCTTTAGCTAGAAGCTCTTCCGCATGGCCATCACCATAAACATCTGCTGTATCAAAGAAGTTAACACCTTTATCCATTGCATATTCTAATGATTTTATTGCTTCAGCATCGCTCGTCTTACCCCAAGCACCGCCGATCGCCCAAGTACCAAAACTCACTTCACTTATCTTAATACCGGTATTTCCTAATTCACGATAATTCATTTGGAACTCCCCTTTTATATTTTATTTGTAATAAATAAATCTTTCCCCAGGAGCCATCATGTGGAACTTTTGAAATGGATATTGCTGAAAAAGATAATCCACCATATACGCTGGGTTTTCCCGATTATTCGGAAATAGATCATAATGGATTGGAACAAACATGTCCGCTCCAACGGAAACCGCAAAATCAACTGCTTCTCTAAAGTTCATATTGCCAACAATCCCTCTAGATGTTCGAAAAGGGTCTCTCCCATTGATTGGTAAAAATGCAATATGAGGCTGAAACGCTCGCACTTGCTCTAGTAACATTGGCGTAACTACTGTATCACCGCTATGATAGATTCGAATTCCATTCACATCGAGAAAATATCCAAAGTAGAAATGACTCCCATTAGCATCGACTTCATACTCGGTATGCGCAGCAGGAACCGGTGTTACCTTAAAGTTTTTTAGATAAAAGCGCTCTTGTCCTCTTACAGAGACTAGTTTCTCTGGTGATACAATTCCTCCTAGTAACCCTTCATCCGGGGCTGGAACTGCAAATTGGGTTTGCTGAGAAGCCTTTGCGATTCCCGAAATTGTTTCAATATCTAGATGGTCTCCATGTGCATGCGTAAGCAAGATTCCATCTGCACATGCTAGCATTTCCGGTTCCATAATCGGAGGAAATGCTCGTTTAAATTCTGAGTTTGGGTCAGTATCTTCTATGCTTGCGGTTAAATAAGGGTCCACACAAACGAGACCATCATCCGACCTTCCCTTAATAAGAATACCAGCCTGACCTAAATTCCAAAAAGCAACACTGTCTCGCTGAATCTCAGTACCAACAACTTCGTTAAGAAGTTGTTTCCCACTTTTATGAATCAACCTCATTCTATTCCTCGATTACCCCAAATTTATATTTCGTCACAGATAAATATTGCTTGTCTTTATCCAATACCACCGATGGAAAATGCGGATGATGAATGGCATCTGGGAATCCTTGTGTCTCCAAGCAAATGCCTAAATATTTTCTAGAAGCCACCCCACGATACTCTCCTTCAGAACTTAACGAGTTTCCGGAATAAACGACAACTGCCGGTTCATCGGTCTCCACCGTTAATGACCGTCCACTTTCAGCATCTGCTAAAACAATTTCGTTATCATGGTTTGCTTTTAGGATAAATGGATGGTCGTATCCGTTCCCTACTAACACATTTTGGGGATGGTTAGATTCAACTCCATTTTGAATAAGTCCACCTTTTGTAAAATCAAAAGCTGTATTTTCCACCGATAGGAATTCCCCGGTTGGAATGAATTCATGATCAAGTTCAAGGAACTGGTCGCTCTTTAACGTTAATGTATGATTTAAAACATCATGTTTGAGGTTTCCACTCAAGTTAAAATAAGAATGATTCGTCACCGTTAACAACGTTTTCTGATCTGTCTGCGCTTGATATTGAATAGAAATTTCATTGTTGTTATTTATCGAGTAAATTACTTCAATAGATAAATTTCCTGGATACCCTTCTTCCCCATCAGGACTTACATAAGAGAATTTAACTCCGTCGTCAAGTACTTCCGCATCCCAAACAACTTTATCGAATCCCTTTATTCCACCATGAAGATGATTGGAGTGATCGTTCTGTGCTAATGTATACGTTTGACCATCAAGTTCAAACTCCCCACCTTTAATGCGACCACCGACACGACCAACAACTGCACCCTGAAACGAAGAGTCCTGAAGATAATCATTTAATGTGTCATGTCCAAGGACAACGTTTTCAAAATTCCCATGCTTATCTGGAACTGTGATTTTCGTGATAATACAGCCATAATTAATTGCTGTCATTTCCATTCCTTGATCATTCTTCAAGGTATACGAAAAGACAGGCTTGTTCTCAACCTGACCAAATTCTTCTATTACAACCTTCATTTCGATCAACTTCCCTTCTTAACTGCCCTTCTTAGTTCACTAAAGAATAAACGAACTTTTGCTTAAGCGTCAATGAAAAGAAAGCCCCACGGAAAGTGGGGTTTTTTGTTTTCATTCATCGTTGTTTAAGGCTCTTTTCTTAACCTTGTTGCTTTTAGGGATAAAATGTAAAGTTTAGCTATCTTTTCACAGGAAAGTACCTTTATATTAAGAGAAAAGAGCATGCAAACTTAGCATTAATGCACAAAATGGTTTATTCTGCGTTAAAATCGGCATTTGGATTTTAACAACACTCTCTACAAAACTGCCTTGTTAAAGCTAAGGGAGAATCTATTTTCTAAATTCTTTTAGCTGGTCATTCAATGTTTTCGTTTGTGTATAAACTTGCTGATAAATCGCAAAAACTTTTTGATAAGTTTCCACATTTTCAGGAATTGGCTCATATGTTTTCGCCGTTTGTAGGAAAGCATCTGCACAATCTTTTAAAGAAGTAAACCAACCACAACCATAAGCAGCTAGCATCGCAGCACCCATACCAGGACCTTGCTCACTTGTTAGTTTTTCAATTCTGGCATTAAAAATGTCGGCCTGCATTTGTAGCCACGTTTCGTTTTTAGCACCACCACCGATGGAGATAATGGTATCAATTTTCTTGCCACTATTTCTAAAGAGTTCAATTGATTCATGCAACGAGAACGTAATTCCTTCAAGAACAGCACGGGCAAAATGCTTACGTTCATGTGATGCATCTACGCCAATAAAGCTTGCACGAATATTAGAATCAGCATGCGGTGTGCGCTCTCCTACAACATAAGGTGTAAATAACAAACCGTTGCTGCCGGCAGGAACTTCATCTACTCCAGCTAAAAATTGGTCAAACGCTTCTTCTTTGGCAAAGGTATCTTTGAACCAACTTAAACTATAACCTGCAGCTAAGGTTACCCCCATTGTATAGAAGGTATTCTCTTCGCCGTGGTTGAAATAATGAACTTTCCCTTCAAAATCAAGGTCGCTTCTGTCTTCATAAGATAGCACAACACCAGATGTTCCAATGCTGCATAATGTTTTACCTTCTGATAATATTCCGGAACCGATCGCACCACATGCATTGTCGGCACCACCAGCAAACACTTTAGTTGCTTCTGACAAACCAGTTTCGGCAGCGAATTCAGCTGTCACGGTGCCAACTAAATCATGAGATTCTACTAATTCTGGGCAAAATTCAGGCGCAAGTTCAAAATGACTTAATATTTCCGGACTCCATTCACGCTTTGCTACATTTAATAGAAGCGTTCCCGCAGCATCGGAGTATTCCATATGAATTTGACCTGTGAGGCGATAACGCAAATAATCCTTTGGAAGCATAAATACACTTGAACGTTCGAAAATCTCAGGTTCATTTTCTTTTACCCAAAGAATTTTCGGCAATGTAAAACCTTCCAAAGCTGGGTTCTTTGTAATCTCTAAAAGTTGTTGTTGGCCCACTACTTCATAGATTTCTTCACATTGTTTCGTTGTTCTCGTATCATTCCAGAGGATTGCATTTCGAAGTACTTGGTTATTTTCATCTACTAAAACAAGTCCATGCATTTGTCCGGAAAAGCTGATGCCTTCGATATCGTTCACATCACCATCGAATTGCTCAATCAATTCAGCTAAACCAGCAGTTGTTTTTTCAACCCACTCTTCTGGGTTTTGTTCACTATAACCGGATTTTTCAATAATAAGAGGATATGATTTTGAAACTTCATTGCATACTTCCCCATTTTGATTTACAAGCAAGATTTTAACCGCACTTGTACCGAGGTCAACACCGATTACGTATTTCATCCGTATCATCCTTTTCCTTTTCTATGAAAATGTGCTGGAGTAAAATACTTCCAGCACATTTTTATGTTTAGTATTAGAAAGCTAGTCTTATAGTGTTTCTAATAGATATTGGTTGATTAGAGCTTTTAAGCGCTCAGTTCTACCAGATGTGTTCTTGATTTCAGTTAATTGAAGAGCATATGCTTCAAGTTCACGGAAGTTTGTTTTTCCTTCTACAATGTCAAGGCCGATTCCTTTTGTAAAGCTGCTGTAACGCTCTTCGATAAAGTTATCAAGGACCTTATCTTCAATTAATTTGTTTGCTACTTTTAGTCCGATAGCAAATGCATCCATTCCGGCAATATGTGCATGGAAAAGATCTTCTGTATCAAATGATCCTCTTCTTACCTTCGCATCAAAGTTTAAACCACCTTGACCTAATCCACCATTTTTCAAGATTTCATACATTGCTAATGTGTTTGTGTATAAATCTGTTGGGAATTCATCTGTATCCCATCCAAGTAGTGTATCCCCTTGGTTTGCATCAACAGAACCAAGCATTCCGTTAATACGAGCTGTTCTTAATTCATGTTCGAAAGAATGACCAGCAAGTGTTGCATGGTTTGCTTCGATATTAAACTTGAAGTAGTCAGTTAGGTCATACTTTTGTAAGAATGCTAGTCCAGTCGCTACATCGAAGTCATACTGATGTTTTGTAGGCTCTTTTGGTTTTGGCTCGATTAAGAATGGAACATTTAAGCCGATTTCTTTCGCATAATCAACAGCCATATGGAAGAAACGTGCTAAGTTGTCCTGCTCAAGCTTCATATCAGTGTTTAGAAGTGTTTCATATCCTTCACGGCCACCCCAGAATACATAGTTTTCTGCGCCAAGTTCTTTTGCTACTTCTAGACCCTTCTTCACTTTTGCTGCAGAGTAAGCGAATACATCTGCATTTGGAGAAGTTGCTGCACCATGAGTGTAGCGTGGGTTTGTGAACATGTTAGCTGTATTCCAAAGCAACTTTGTTTTGCTTGTCTTCATATAATCTTGGATCATTGAAACGATTACATCTAGGTTTTCGTTTGTTTCTTTTAAAGTGCTTCCTTCTGGAGCGATATCCACATCATGGAAAGCAAAGAATGGAACATCTAGCTTTTCAAAGAATTCAAATGCTGCTTCCACACGTGCTTTTGCTAAATCTAAACCTTTTAAGTGATCCCAAGGACGAATTGCTGTTCCTACACCAAATGGATCTGAACCGTCTGCATTGAATGTATGCCAATATGCTACTGAGAAACGTAGAATTTCTTCCATTGTTTTGCCATTGATTACTTCTTCAGGATTGTAATATTTATACGCAAACGGATTAGTTGATTTTGCACCTTCATACTTGATTTTGTTAATGGATTCGAAATAAGCCATGGGGTTATTCCTCCTAGTAGTAGTTTTATAGTTTCATAACATCAATTTGATTTGTAAATGCTTACAAAGATTCGAATCAGTGTCTGTAACCTTTGTATGATTGAATTATAGCACCGCTAACTTAGTTTGTCTAGCGAATAAACTAAGGTTTTTTAAATTTTTTTCAAACTCTCATTTTTGAGTTTCACAAATTGCTAGAAAGCCGTCCCTCATATTAAGATTATGTCTGCAATATTTTAAAAACGAAAGGGTGATGTGACTCGATCAGTAGTTGTACTGATTATGTTGTTTGTTCCCATTTAAAAACCAGTAGTTGCAAGCTTTCTTACTAACTTCATACAACTAATAATATTTCTTTAGTAAGGGAAATCAACTAGTTTTTCACTGGGTCAAGCATATTTAATACCATCGAAGCCTCTTCTAATGTATCCGTTTTCAAATGTTTTTTCAATACTTAAAGTGAATTTTAATGGACAGAAGTTTTTACCTTTTATTGTAAACGGATTCATCCTATCATATCAACCTTTTGAAAGGTTTGTATATCTAGCAAACAAAGTTTATGTTAAAATAGAGTTACTACCGAACAAGGGAGTTTTTATATGTGAGAACAATGACATGGAATCAACAGGTTGTAAAGAAAAATAATAAAGCACTTGTTTTACAACTCATCATGGAGAAAGAGCCCCTTTCCAGAGCCGATATTGCTCAAGTTTCCGGCTTAAATAAAACAACAGTTTCTTCATTAGTAAGTGAATTATTAGATGAAGAACTCATTTATGAATCTGGACCTGGGGAATCTAGCGGTGGCCGCCGGCCTGTTCTGCTTCATTTTAACAAAGACGCTGGCTATGCGGTAGGAATTGATATCGGGGTAAATTATGTTTTATGTGTCTTAACCGATTTAAAAGGAAATATTGTCATAGAAAAAAATCAGATGGTGCACCGTACCCCATATTCAGCCATCATGAGTATTGTCCAAAATATGATCACTTCTCTAATAAAAGAGATGCCTAGTAGCCGCTATGGGATTATCGGAATTGGCGTTGGCGTGCCAGGTATGGTTAACAAAGAAGGTTCGATTTTATTGGCCCCTAACCTTGGTTGGACGAATATTCAATTAAAAGAGGACCTTGAGAACTTATTCCATGTACCAGTCATTATTGAAAATGAGGCAAACGCAGGAGCGGTTGGTGAACAGCAGTTTGGGGCTGGACTTGACAACCAAAACCTCCTTTATGTGAGCGCAGGGATTGGAATTGGTGTTGGGATTATATTAAACAATGACTTGTATCAAGGGAAAAATGGCTTTTCCGGTGAAATGGGTCATATGATCATCGAATTAAACGGAAAGAGTTGCAACTGTGGCAGCAGAGGGTGTTGGGAAGCCTACGCTTCCGAAAATGCCTTGCTCGCTATGGCCGACCCTAACATCGATTCACTAGAATCGTTGATGGAATTAGCGGAAAAAGGCGACCAACAGGCACTAGATTTATTTAAACAAATCGGCCAATACCTCGGGTATGGGATTAATAACATTATAAATACCTTTAACCCAGAACAAGTCATCATCGGTAACCGTTTGGCGATGGCACAAAAGTGGATCGAGGAACCAATCCGCACAACCATCGCTCAGCATACATTAGCTTACCACCAAAAAGAAATGCAATTAAAGTTTTCCAAGCTAAAAAAATATTCAACTGCTTTAGGAGTATCTGCTTTTGTGGTGGATTATTTTATTAAAGAAGAGGCAAAAACACCCTAAGGCTTTTGGAATTGATCCAATTATCGCCTAATCTATAAAGAACACCATCCAAAGTACAGGATGGTGTTCTTTATTATTCTTATTATTAAGGCCCTGAACCATGTATGTGCAAATGTTACCATGACTAACTGGACTGGTTGAAGGAAGACGGCTACTCCTGATTGAACACCCAACCTACCATTTTATAAAATTCTATGGGGAGTAACCTTTTTCCAAAAAATAGTTATGTTTGTTAACCGATAATTTTATTATATAGACTTCTAGCAACTTGCGCTTCACTTGTTCCATGGACAAGTGCACGGCCATCCTTAAAGAAGACGATACGATGATTTTCAAATGAACAAGATAACAAGTAGGGATTTAAGACCATCTCCCTCGCTTGGTCCTTTATACTCTCGGCTAATTGTTCTAATGAGAGGGAACGGGTGATGCCTGGCCGAAGTTGAACGGTATTCCGTCCACACAACACCTCGGTTTTTGTCTGGTTTTCAAATGACAAATAAGGGTAAGTAGGCTGGCTGCCACAGGTTGGACAGTTGTCATTTTTTAATGTATCCACACTGATTTCGGCTTTTTCCTCCTGCCAAATATCGAATGATTTTAAAACATTTGAAACAGGATGTCCCGTCAAGAGTTTTAAAGCAGACGTGACTTGATAAGCAGCAACTAACTGGACAATAGGCCCAATCACACCAACCGTATCACACGTGACATTCTGACTTGGAAGTGTGTCGATGATACAATGGAAACAAGGGGTCGAACCAGGAATAATCGGAAAGGTCAGTCCGTAGCTTGCCACTATTGCACCGATGAGATACGGGATTTGATGTTTAACAGCGGCATCATTCACGATTAGCCTTGTTTCAAAATTATCGACTGCATCAATAATAAGCGAGCAGCCAGTAACTAGTTCTTCAATATTGAGGCCATTCACATCCGCTATTAAACTAGTAACCTCAATTTCACTGTTAACGGTCTGAATCCGGTTTTGTGCTGCGACTGCTTTCGGCAATTTATTTCGAGCATCCTCTTCAGTAAACATTTGCTGACGCTGAAGATTGCTCACTTCCACATAATCCCGATCAACAATGGTTATCTTCCCCACTCCTGCCCTGGCCAACATTTCCGCGCTCGCCGTGCCAAGAGCGCCGGCTCCAACAATTAACACCTTAGCGGTTGCCAATTTTTCTTGACCTTGTTTGCCAATTGGAGAAAATAGGGTTTGTCTTGAATAACGATCTGTCAAGATGTAACCATTCCAGTCGTTGGACTGCTGGCAACGGCATATTCTTTTTCTTCGATTCTCCCTGCCTCAAAGCCTAAGCGTCCTGCCTCCACAGCCAATTTCATCGCTAGCGCCATCTTTACCGGATCTTTTGCACCTGAAACGGCGGTATTTAACAAGACACCTTCGGCACCAAGTTCCATCGCAAAGGCAGCATCCTTTGGTGAACCAATGCCAGCATCAACGATAACAGGAATAGAAGTTTGTTCAATGATAAATTTTAAGTTTAATGGGTTTATGATGCCTTTTCCCGATCCAATTGGAGAAGCGCCAGGCATAATGGCATGAACCCCTAAGTTTTCAAGTCTTTTCGCTAAAACCACATCATCAGAGGTGTAAGGCAGGACAATAAAACCTTCTGCCAAAAGCATTTCCGATGCCTTTAACGTTTCCACAGGGTCTGGCAATAACGTTTTATCATCGCCAATGACTTCTACTTTAATCATATCGCACAAACCTGAAGCCTTCGCAAGCTTGGCAATCCTCACCGCTTCTTCCGCTGTTTTCGCCCCTGCTGTATTTGGTAGTAGCGTATATTTACTCAAATCCAATTGTTCAAGAAAATTCGGCTGAGAGTCCTCAAAGATATTCATTCTTCTGACGGCAAATGTTAAAATTTCTGCTTCTGACACACTAACCGCTTCTTTTTGAATTTCGAATGAAGGATATTTCCCAGTACCTAATAGCAATCTAGATTGAAAACTATAATCCCCAAGTTTTAACATGCTCATCCTCCTCCTACAAAATGAATCATTTCGACTACATCTCCATCTGAAAGCTTAAAAGTGGAATGTTGTTCTTTTTTCATAATTTCTTTGTTCACTTCCACAATCACAAGGCGATTTTCTAAATGATAGTGGCTAAGCAAATCTTTAATCGAACGAACTTGCTCTGGTAGAATAACACTTTTGCCATTCAGTTGAATCGTCATTTCTACTCACCTCCCTACAGGCTTTGTAATAAGCTGCGGCTTCTTCTTGCGGATTGATTTCATCAAAAATGCCGGACATCACGGCCACTCCATCAAGATTTGTATTTTTTATTTCTTTTAGATTGTTAGCTGTAATACCACCTATCCCATAAACCGGAATATGAAGCATTCTCTTAATTTTTGTTAATTCTGCTACCCCTCTCGGTGGTTGACCGAATTTGCTATTGGTTTTAAAAAGATGCCCATATAAGACATAATTCGCCCCATCCTTTTCTGCCTGAATGGCCTCATCTAATGAGTGGACAGATCGGCCAATTCTTAAACTTGGATACTGCTTCCGTACCCTTTTTACTGGCAGACCATATGAAGGAAGGTGAATCGTAGGAATGTTGTAAAGCAAAGCAAGATCTAACCGATCATGGATGACGAGTTTCTTTTTATCGATTTCCTGTTCCAAAAGCTTTATCAGCAAGATAATGTCACTAATCGATTTGGACTTTTCCCGAATATGTATATAATCAACCATTTCGTTCATTTGGCAGATACCTTGTGCCAACTGTCGAACCGGAAGACGATCATTCGTAACAGCAAGCAATTTCACTTTGTCTTCACCTCCCTTTAATCATGACCTCGCATATGGCCGTTTCTTTTTAGTAAACGGCCCGTTAGTTGTGAAAATAAAAAAACCACTTTCCTCAATAGGAAAGTGGTTTTAAGCATCGAATAGACAGCATAAATACCGTGACACTTTCCTACGCAGGTACGAACCTGTTCAGGTTATGAGGGTTTCAGAGTATCTACTCTGCTCTCAGCCCTTATCAAGGGATCCCCTAGTGAGTTTTTTAATTCATAGACAAGTCAACAATAACAGAATATTAAGTTATTGTCACCACAAAAGATTTAAAATGTTTGATTTAACTTTCCTTTATATCATACGCCTCTCGCTCCATACCATTGAACTTTCCTATTAATCCATAGACAATACGGAATACAACAGGGAAAAAGATCGCTCCCATTAGTAGTCCGATTAGAGCAGTAGGGTCTAGAAACGACAGAATGATAAACATTGTCATACTTAAAAAGTAAAACCCGATAATAAATTTATACATAAATCGGAAATATTTGGAACGAAAATTATCTTCTTTTTTAAACGGACTTCCAAATAATAGTCGTACAAGTTTCCTCATCTAATTACACCTCTTATTATAGCTTAACCTTTTTCGTATCCACATTTACTCCAGTAAAAGGGACTGTCTTGAATAGCGATTAAATCATATAAAGGTCCTCCCTTTGATGTCAAGCGTCTAAGGGGAAATTGTGCCCCTCCACTCACAAAAAGATTTTTTCATTTACGGCGAACAAATTGAACTGAAATCGATGAGTGACCGTCTGTGTAACTCTCTTTAGCTAACAAAATATATGTATCATTTCCAGCTTATTTACTATAACATATCCTGTTTTCTCTTCATTTGTAATCTCACAATTTACTAAATGAAAACAAGCACCATCCAAAAACTGGATGGTGCTTGGCACCTTGAAAATTTTTACAGTTCCTTTTTGATGTCTGTTAATACCCATGTCAGCATATTGGTGAAATGATTGAGATGTTCTTGCACTCGTCCTGGGAATTCTCTTTCTAAAAATTCTAGTGTGTCATTTTTGGTATGCCATACGCCACCGTGTTCTTCTGTTTGTGTATAACCGTCTTGATCACCCAATTGCCAATTGGTTGCTTCAAAATAAGCAATGGTGATTCCTTTCGCTTTGAATGGGGCATGGTCACTCCAATCTCCGGTTGTGCCTTCAGGGTATTCTGGGTTGATTCCTGGGTTGGTTTGCAAAGGAATTTTCTTTTTATCCGCTATATCGAGAGCTAAATCACGAATCCAGCCATCTTCTCCTGCACCACCGTAAACATAGATATGATCTCCGGCTAGTAAACTATCAAGATTGATCATGCCAATCGTATTCTCTATTTCTTCATCGGACATATTATTAGCATAGTATTTCGATCCTTGTAACCCTACTTCTTCTGCCCCAAAGAAGACAAATTTCACATCATAATTTAAGTTACGCTTTTCAAGTGCTTTGGCAGTTTCTAGAATCACGCCAACACTCGATGCATTATCATCTGCCCCTTTGCCCATACTTACGGAGTCATAATGTGCGCCAACAATCACTTGCTTATCTGTATGCTTGTTATCTTTTAGTGCAACAACATTGGCAGATTCAGTTGTATTCTTCCCTCTTGTATAAGAAAACTCTTGCTCTTCAACCTTCAAATCCAACTTTTCTAGTTCATTTACTATGTACTCGCGAGCTTTTGTTTCATTTGCAGATCCAGCCACCCTGGGCCCGATTTCTTCCGTTAAATACTGAACATGCTCATATGCAAGGTCCCCAGCAAATTTCTTCGGTGCCGCTGATACGCTTCCTGCAGCAAACAAAGCTGAAAAAGCAACTACTCCGGCAATCATTGATTTTTTAAAAGTCTTCATAAACTGTTCCTCCTATTCTCTTTTAAATAAAATGTATATTTATACTATAAAACTTATATATATTCTATCACAAAACACTTTCATTAAATATAAAAATATTTAGCTTCTACTCTAGTTTTTGACTCCTGGGAAAAATCTTAGTTGCATTTTCACCAAACTCTTTTGTAAACAGCTGAATTTAAAAGCGAACAATAATGACAAGTTTAGTTAGAACTTGACGTGGTAAAATAAAAAGAAAAAACGGCAGAATCATCTGCCGTTTAAAAAATTTCTTATAATGTAAGTCTTCTTCTGCTATTTTTTCCGAATACCAATCTTCCGACCAGCTTCTTTTGGTCTTTCTAAGTTTGCTTGTGAATCATAAAGCTCACGGATGTTTGTCATGATCACATCTGGGAAAGGTGCCGAGCGACCGTCTTCCATATTCATTCCCATTAGCATCTGTTCACTTGTCGCAAGAGAGTCGCCTGCATCATTTTTCATTGTGAAAAAGACATGCATTCTTTTAAAATCATAGTCTAACAGCTGAATGTTGACATATAAATTCTGACCTTTATGAGCTTCTTTTAAGTAACATAAGTGGGTTTCTAATGTGAAAATGGAGTATTTCTCCTTTTCACGAAAATCTTCGTCAATTCCAATCTCATTCATCAATTTATCAACAGCTATGCTAAACACAACAGCATAAGCAGAGTCGGTCATATGACCGTTATAATCAATCCAATTAGGTCGAACGGAATCTTGTAACAGTGGATTTTTCACTTTCGTCATTAGACTTCCTCGCTTTCTTCTACGAGATTAGATTTTTCCATTTAAGTTGGCGCCTGGCCAGTACTTTTCAAGCAATTGCTGGAGTTCAATTAAGAACTCATCACGACGTTGTTCGAGTTCCGCAATGCTATGTCCTGTAGTTTGTTGTTCGCATCCATTGATGACTGACTCACTTAGTTCTTCTGTTAATTCAGGAGCCACTAGCTTTGTCCAAGGCAATTTCAATGCTGGTCCGAATTGAGCGAGCATATGACGCATTCCTTGTTCTCCACCAGCAAGATGCAGAGTTAAAAATGGACCCATTAACGCCCAGCGTAACCCCGGTCCATACACAATCGCTGCGTCTACTTCTTCAGTTGTGGCAACCCCGTCATTGACAAGGTGGAGCGCTTCCCGCCAAACCGCTTCCATTAAACGGTCAGCAATATGACCTTCTATCTCGGTTCTGACAACAAGAGGTTTCATTTTAATAGAATGGTAGAATTGTTCCGCTCTTTCGATTACTTCAGCTGAAGTTGCTTGGCCTCCGACAAGTTCAACCAATGGTACTAAATAAACTGGGTTGAATGGATGGGCAACAATCACACGTTCAGGATTTGCACAATCACTTTGCAAAGTACTTGGCATTAACCCAGAAGTACTAGATGCAATAATGGCATTTGGTTTTGCGTATTTGTCAATTTCAGCTAATAACTTTCGTTTTATGTCTTCACGCTCAGGAGCATTTTCTTGAATAAGGTCAGCGTTCGCCACTGCCTTTGCTAAATCTGGCTCAAACGTTAACTTCTCTTTGGAAGCTCCTGGAGCAACTCCATGTTTTTCAATCGCTGGCCATGCTTTGTCAATGGCCGCACGCATACGTTCCTCAGCATTTTCTGCGATATCCGTAGCAATGACATCGTATCCTTGTGCAAGAAAGCGACCAATCCAACCTACACCAATTACGCCTGTTCCTACCACTGTTACTTGTTTAATAGATTGATTTTCCATAATCACTCTGCCTTTCTATGAGGGTTTTTCAATCCGAGATGCACTCGTGCCTCTGCTGGAGTCATAGGTGCCACATCAAGGGCATTCATCATGGTCACGGCTTTTTCAACTAGTTGAGCGTTTGTTGCCTTTACTCCCTTACCAAGATAAAGATTATCTTCAAGTCCAACGCGAACATTTCCCCCAAGTAGAAGCGACTGCGCTGCCACAGGCATTTGCATGCGTCCAATCCCAAATGCGGACCAGTGCGCATTTTTCGGAAGGCGATCACGCAAGTAAATCATTGTTTCGGCGTCAGCGTCTGCTCCCCACGGAATCCCAAGACAGAATTGGAACATCGGATCCCCGTCAATTAATCCTTCTTCAATTAATTGATTTGCAAACCGTAAGTGTCCTGTATCAAAACATTCTAACTCAGGCTTGACACCACTCTGCTGAATCATTTGCGCTTGTTTGCGTAGCCAATCGGTTGTGCTGATATAAACTTGGTCACCAAAGTTAAGGCTGCCACAATCTAGTGTGCAAATTTCTGGTAGCAATTCGCCAATTGGTTCATGGCGTTCTTCTGGCGTTTGCATATCGGTACCTGGTCCGCCAATAGCTGGATTCTCCTCACTCGGAATCCAATCACCGCCACCACCTGATGTTAAATTAATGATCACATCTGTGTCAGATTCACGGATTCGTTCAACCACTTCACGGAAGAGCGCTACGTCATGACTAAGCTCCCCTGTTTTCGGATCACGTACATGAATATGAGCAATGGTCGCTCCAGCCTTTGCTGCATCAATCGCTGATTTTGCAATTTCCTCAGGAGTTACTGGTACATGTGGACTTTTCTTCGCTGTGTCACCAGCACCTGTAACCGCACAGGTTAAAATGGCTTTCTTATTCATTTAAATTCCTCCCCCTCTTCGACTCGCTATTTAAAGTCGGCTTTATGGCTCTAACGAAAACAGCCTATAAACTAGAAAAAAGGTTTAACTAGGCATTTTCCTCATGGCTTTGGCACATGCTTGAAAATTTCTCCACTTTCAAAAAACTCAACCAAGTTTGCCAACCATTGATAATAATCTAGCCATTCTTTTGTTTCTTTTAATAACAGATTGATTTTCGCTTCTAATTCTTCATCAATTGGTTCATTACTCGTTATTTCCTTTAACTCTGCAGATAATTTTTTCTCAAACATCTTATTTTTATTAATGGCTTTCCGCCAGTTCGAAGTAAATAAAGAAATAAAGGTTTGATAATAATCTTGTTCAACATTATAGAGATCCTTACGAACCCCTTTTTGAAGGACTTTTTCAGCGATATTTAAATCGACCATTTCTCTAACCACTTGACTCATTCGTGTCTTACTCATTCCTGTTGCCTCTGATAATTCATCAAGTGTCATTGGCTTTCTATTCATATAGATAATTCCTAACACACGACCAACTGTTGTCGAAACACCATACGTATGCATATTGTCGGCAATTTTTTCAGCAAACTGGTCTTCCATTACTTTGATTCTTCCTAATGGTTGTTCATCCATTCATGAATCACCCTTCCAATTACCATGTCTGTGTCAATGTATCACATTTAGGTGAAGATTGGAAAATGAGGATTTTGGAGGAAAAGTGGGAAATAAGGGAGCATTTTTAAGAACGGACAGTCATAAACTTCGTACAATAAATATTTTACGTAAATACTGTGTAATTTATGCAATTTGTAAACTTTTTATTTTACAAAGTTTACTTTATACTGAAGAAGTGTTGGAAATTGTCTGATTATATGAATCTTACAATGATAATTTAGTAGAATGAAAAAATTTGGAGGTGCCATACATGCTCAAATTCGACCATGTTTCAAAGGTATATAAAGGAGGCAAAAAGGCAGTTAACGATTTAACATTAGAATTCGAAAAAGGAGAATTCATTTGTTTTATCGGGCCGAGTGGTTGTGGAAAAACAACAACCATGAAAATGATTAACCGTTTAATCGAACCAACTGAAGGCAGCATCTATATTAATGGAGAAAACATCATGGATAAAGATCCTGTCCAATTAAGAAGAGAGATTGGATATGTTATCCAACAAATTGGGTTATTGCCACATATGAACATTCAAGAAAATATCTCACTTGTTTTGAAACTATTAAAATGGCCGGAAGAGAAACGTCGTGCACGTGCTCTAGAGTTATTGGACCTTGTTGATTTAACTCCGGATTATCTTGAAAAATTCCCTCATGAATTAAGTGGTGGGCAACAGCAGCGGATTGGTGTTTTACGAGCGTTAGCAGCCGATCAACCACTCATTTTAATGGATGAACCGTTTGGAGCACTTGATCCAATTACGAGAGATTCATTACAAGAAGAATTTAAAAAGCTGCAAAAGAAATTAAACAAAACAATCGTGTTTGTTACCCATGACATGGATGAAGCGTTAAAGTTAGCAGATCGAATCGTCATTATGAGAGATGGACAATTGGTTCAGTGTGATACACCAGATGAAATTCTCCGCAATCCTGCAGATGAATTCGTTGAAGAATTTATTGGGAAAGACCGGTTAGTTCAAGCTCGACCAAATATCCAAACCGTTGAACAGATTATGAATCCAAAGCCAATTACTGTTACTGGAGAACGCTTTTTAACAGAAGCAATTCAAATTATGAAGGAAAAACGTGTCGATTCGCTTCTAGTTGTCAATGAATTTAACGTTCTTCAAGGTTATATAGATGTTGAACTAATTGACCAAAAACGGAAGAAAGCCACGAAAGTATCCGATATCGTTGAGCCTGTTACGACCGTCGAAGCAGGCACACTTGTCCGCGATACGATTCGCAGCATTTTGAAAAAAGGAATGAAATATGTACCTGTAGTGGACCATCAGCAGCGCCTAATTGGAATTGTCACGAGAGCAAACCTCGTCGATATCGTTTACGATTCGATTTGGGGCGAAGATGAAATTACAGCGTAAGAAGGAGGCGATTTAGATGGAGAGTCTTATACAATTTTTCAGTCAATATGGTAGTGAAATGCTGGTCAAAACATGGGAACACTTATACATCTCCCTCATTGCTGTGGGGCTAGGAATTCTTATCGCGGTTCCATTAGGAGTTGCCTTAACCCGTGTTCCAAAAGTAGCGGATTTTGTTATGGGGCTTCTTGGGATTATACAGACCGTTCCAAGTTTCGCCATTCTCGCGTTTTTTATTCCGCTTTTAGGCGTTGGGAAAGTTCCTGCAATCGTTGCTTTATTTTTCTATGCAGTCCTACCCATCTTAAGAAATACGTATACGGGCGTAAATGGTGTAAAGAAAAGTCTGCTTGAAGCAGGACGTGGGATGGGTATGACTGGATGGGAACAAGTCCGCTATGTGGAAATTCCACTTGCCATCCCGGTTATCATGGCTGGTATTCGTTTAACGACAGTATACCTAATCGGTTGGGCAACGTTAGCTTCTTATATTGGTGCAGGAGGTTTGGGAGATTATATTTTTAGTGGGATGAGTCTTTATCAAACGGAATTTATTCTAGCTGGTGCCATTCCTGTCACCCTGTTAGCTTTGCTAACGGATCTTCTGTTAGGAAAAGTTGAAAATTGGGTCACACCAACTGGTTTAAAGAAACTGAAAGAAGCTGCTTAGGAAGGAGAAACAGAAATGTTGAAAATTAAACGTTCGCTCATCATTGTAGTCATTTCCTTTGCCGTCTTTTTAAGTGGCTGTAGTCTTCCCGGGCTAAGTGGTCCTGCTAAAAACACGATTGCGGTTGGGACATTGGCCACTTCTGAGTCACAAATTATGGGGAATATTGTGAAACTAATGATCGAGCATTATACAGATGCACAAGTTGAAATGGTCAATAATTTAGGATCCTCCATCGTTCAGCATCAAGCGATGGTGAGTGGTGATGTTGATATTACCGCAACGCGCTACACAGGTACGGACCTTGCCGGTGCGCTAGGAATGGAACCGATTAATGATCCAGATAAAGCATTAGAAATTGTTCAAAGGGAATTCCAGGAACAATTTGATCAAACCTGGTTTGATTCATACGGTTTTGATAATTCTTACGCATTTACAGTAACAAGAGAATTAGCAGAACGTGAGAACTTAGAGAAAGTATCTGATTTAGAGCCGCTCGTTTCCAATTTGAAATTTGGTGTCGACAATTCTTGGTTAACTCGTGAAGGAGACGGATATGAAGGATTTGTCGAAGAGTATGGATTCCGCTTTAGCAAGGAATATCCAATGCAGATTGGTCTCGTCTATCAAGCTGCAGCGAACGGAAAAATGGATGTTGTCCTAGCATACACAACAGATGGACGTATTAAGGCCTTTGATTTAAAAGTATTAGAAGACGATCGTCGTTTCTTCCCACCTTATGATACTTCCCTTGTGGCAAGAAATGATGTCCTCGAACAACACGACGGCTTGGCAGAAATTTTAGATAAGTTATCAGGTAAAATTCCGACAGAAAAAATGCAGGAATTGAATTACGAAGCTGATGGAAAAATGATTGAGCCATCGATTGTCGCAAAAGAATTCCTTGAAGAACACAATTATTTTGAAGAAGAATAGGGGGGAAATTTCATGGAGACGATCAATGAATTAATCTACTATTATAGTCAAAATGGTGGCTATGTTTGGGAACAATTTTATCGTCATTTCCTTATGGCGGCCTATGGTGTGTTGTTCGCAGCCATTATTGGAATTCCACTAGGAATCTTGATTGCACGTTATAAAAAATTAAGTCCATGGGTGCTATCTTTAGCGAATATTATCCAAACCATTCCAGCGTTAGCCATGCTTGCGGTTCTAATGCTTGTGATGGGTTTAGGAACAAACACCGTTGTCTTTGCTTTATTTCTTTATTCCCTTTTACCGATTATCAAAAATACGTATACAGGGATCAACAATGTCGACCAAGCATTGCTTGAGTCTGGAAAAGCAATGGGGATGACAAAATTTCAAGTTTTACGAATGGTGGAATTGCCACTGGCGATGGCAGTCATAATGGCAGGTCTTCGCACTGCTTTAGTAATAACCATTGGGATTGCGACGATTGGAACCTTTATGGGATCAGGTGGATTAGGCGACATCATCATTCGCGGTACGAACGCAACCGATGGAACAGCAATTATTCTTGCTGGTGCGATCCCAACTGCATTAATGGCGGTAATCGCAGACCTAGTGATGGGTTGGTTTGAACGAAAACTTTCGCCTTATAAAAAAAGAAAAACTCAGATCCATACTGAAAATGCAGCAGCATAACAAATTCATTTCCACCCTGGCCACAGGGTGGTTCATTTTAGGTTTTACATCGTATTCGTAAGGAGGAGTATTAGTGGACATTCAACAAATCATTGTAGAAAAAAACGTACCATGTCAAATGCGTGATGGTGTCACTCTTTATGCAGACATTTATCGTCCAGATGCGGAAGGTCCATTTCCTGTTCTGTTAACACGCTTACCTTATAATAAGGACTTACCTTTTTATTCTCATCGCTATCTTGATACCCATCGTCTTGTTCAAAATGGATATATTGTCATTATTCAAGATGTAAGAGGACGATACAACTCAGAAGGTGATTTCTATCCGTTTATATATGAAGCTGAAGATGGCTACGATACGGTCGAATGGGCGGCAACTCTCCCCTATTCGAATGGGAAAGTCGGTATGTTTGGATTATCGTATTATGGTTTTACACAGTTACTAGCCGCAACAAAACGCCCTCCACATTTAAAAGCAATCGTCCCTGCCATGACATTAACAGACTGGCAAAAAGATTCGGTTGAAAATGAAGGAAAAATAAATATCGGAGGTTCTGAAACTTGGGCGTTGGAATCAGTTGCCCCTGATGAGTTGAAGCGAAAACATCTAGACCCCGAGGAATATAACCAAAGTATTAAAAAAATGGCAGAGTATTATAACGACATTGAAAAATGGTTTCATTATATGCCTATTGAAGAATGGCCACCGCTTAAAGATTTAGGCGTTGCCGATTTTTTCTATGATTTTATTCAAAATCGACTTTCAGATGAACAACTGAGTCGCGTAAGTATTGCAGATAAGTTTGAGCTGATTGATGTTCCCGCCTATCATATCGCTGGTTGGTATGATAATTTCTTAAAAGCAACCATCCGGAATTTCTCTGAATTAAAGAAAAACGACGACTCGAAAACGCAAAAGTTAATCATTGGACCGTGGGCACATGGCATTTTCCAGTCTCGCTTAGGTGAGCGTAACTTCGGACTGCATGCATCTCAAGATTGGATTGATGAACAAGAAGACTTAACAAACTTACATATCCGCTGGTTTAATCATTGGTTAAAAGAGGAAAAATCTGATTTCGAAACATCTGCACCTATTAAACTATTTGTAATGGGAATAAATGAGTGGCGTGATGAGTACGAATGGCCACTAGCTCGAACCAGCTATAAGCCGTTTTACTTGGATAGTGCTAACAGTGCCAATTCGAGATTTGGGGATGGAAAATTACTTCATGACATTCCGAAAAATGAATGGACCGATTCATATGTTTATGATCCCGCAAACCCTGTCCCAACCCATGGCGGTGGAACACTTTTTGCAGGCACAGCACCCGGTCCACTTGACCAACGTGAAATTGAAGAACGTAACGATGTGCTCGTTTATACATCAGAACCGCTAACAGAACCACTAGAAGTCACTGGTCCTGTAAAAGTAAAACTCTGGGTGAAAACCGATGCAGTCGATACAGACTTTACTGCCAAACTGGTAGATGTCACGCCAGAAGGCAAAGCCATTCATTTAACTGATGGGATTCGAAGAGTGAAGTCAGAGGCTGGTGAAGGCCAAAAGGATATTCAAAATCAACTGCTAGAAATAGAAATTGATTTATGGGCGACAAGCAATGTATTCTTACCTGGACATTCGATTCGAGTGGAAATTTCATCAAGCAACTTCCCTCGGTTCGATAAAAATTTAAACACAGGCAAAACGATGGTTGATAGTACCGAATATAAACAAGCCACTCAAGAGATTTTTCATCAAAAAGAATATCCTTCTCATATTCTTTTGCCTGTGATTAGGTAAACAGAATGGCATTATATCTAAGTCTCTTAGAATAGTAGGAAGACTGCAGTCAAACTCGGTGGAATTCGGGCTGCTGCAGTCTTTTCTTTTGGATTTATAATAGGAAGTGATTTCCTTCCAGCTTTTTGTGAGGCGGGCGGTAATCAAAAAAACTGACCTCAAAATTGAGTTCAGTCTTCACGTTTCTTATTTATCACCATAGGGGTCGATTATTTGAATCGTGCCATCTTCGTTATACTGAATTTCTGTGAATTTTACAGAACGTTTATGATTAACTCCATCTGAAAATTCACAGTCATGGTAGAATAAATACCATTTATCTTGATATTGTACGATCGAATGATGAGTTGTCCAACCAATAACTGGCTTTAAAATCGTTCCTTTGAAAACAAACGGACCTTGTGGGTTTTCACTGACAGCATAAACAATTTTATGAGTAGTTCCTGTTGAGTAAGATAAATAATATAAACCATTGTATTTATGAACCCAAGGGCCTTCGAAGAATCGACGGTCTTCGTCGCCTGCAAGAATTGGATTCCCATCTTCATCCACAATTGAGATTTCCTGCGGCTCCCCTTTAAAATTCAACATATCATCCGTTAACTCTGCGACAATCGGTCCTAAAGCTGGCTCTGTAGCTGCTGGGCCATCAGCATCCGGGTTGAACGTACGTGTCTGCCACTTTTCCAACTGACCGCCCCAAAGGCCGCCAAAATAAACATACGCTCTGTCGTCATCATCGACTAGGACAGCTGGATCGATACTGAAGCTACCAGGGATATAGTTTTCCTCTGCTTTAAAAGGTCCTGCTGGATTCGAACTTGTTGCGACTCCAATTCGGAAAATCCCATCATGATCTCTTGCTGGAAAGAATAAATAGTACGTATTATTTTTAAAAGCAGCATCCGGTGCCCACAGCTGTTTGCTTGCCCAAGGAATATCTTTTACATGAAGAACTTCGCCGTGGTCGACAACAGGTCCGCCGATTTCATCCATAGATAAAACATGATAGTCTTCCATTTTATATTGGTCGCCATTATCATTTGATGGTTCATCATGATCAAGGTCATGTGATGGATAAATATAAAGCTTTCCTTCAAAAACATGTGCAGAAGGATCAGCAGTAAAGATATGCGTAACTAAAGGTTCATTCGGTTTTGTATTTTTCACCATCGTAGCCTAGCCTCCAAAACTTTGTAATCACTTACATTCCTATTATACCGATACCTTAACAACTTTGTACAGCCAAACAACAAACTTTCTGAAAATAAATTTTTCAAAGATAAACCTTCCCTTATTTTCACCAGCTTCTATTTCAACATAACATCCTTTTCTCATTGTTATGCTATAATTTAGAAAGTTTGTCATTGTGAAAGGAGTTCCCACCTTGGAGTTATCAAAGTCACAGGATTATGTAAAATCAACTTATCTTTATCTGTTTATTGCAGGGATTATCCTTGTCGCCTTCAATCTACGCCCAGCCATTACCTCACTTGGTCCGTTGGTCGGGATGATTCAAACAGATATTGGTCTCGCTCACTGGAGCGCTGGTTTATTAATGAGTTTACCGTTAGTCGTTTTTGCTTTTATGAGCCCGCTCGTTCCTAAACTTGCAATACGTTTAACGAACGAAAAGACATTATTGTTCGGCTTAATCATTCTATTCATAGGAATCTCTATTCGGTCGATTCCGACTGCGTTTTTACTCTTTCTTGGGACTTTATTAGTTGGCCTTGGGATTGCGATTGGAAATGTATTATTACCAGCAGTGGTGAAAGATAAATTCCCAAAAAAGTTTGGTTTAATGACCAGTGTCTATTCAACCTCAATGGGCTTAATTGCATCGTTAGCTTCGGGTGTTAGTATCCCATTAGCTGTCGGGTTTAACCTTGGTTGGCAAGGAGCTCAAATGGTCTGGGGTATCCCCGCGATCATTGCGATCATCCTTTGGACTTTCCTTTTTAAAATGAATCAAAAAAATCGGAATGTCGTCAAAGTAATAGCCCCTACTTCTACGCGGATTTGGCGATCGCCGCTTGCGTGGCAAATCGCCACTTTTATGGGATTTCAGTCTTTCTTATTTTATGTCACGATCTCTTGGTTACCTGAGATTTTACACAGTCAAGGGATGAGTTTGCAAACAGCCGGCTGGATGCTTTCTTTTACCCAATTAATCGGATTGCCTGCGAGTTTCTTTATTCCAGTACTTGCCGGGAAGTTTCAATCACAAGTTTGGATTTCCTTTGCATTAAGTTTATGTTCGGTCATTGGCTATACTGGATTATGGCTTGGTTCATCCTATCCAGTTTTAATCATTAGCATTATGTTAATTGGCCTTGCCTTAGGTGGAAGCTTTCCATTAGCTTTAAGTTATATTGGCCTGCGTGCTCGCGATGGCCGTCAAGCAGCTGAGTTATCCGGAATGGCTCAATCAACTGGTTACATTCTTGCCGCTGTGGGTCCCCTGTTTATTGGATATTTATTCGATCTAACACATCTTTGGAACGTCCCATTGATGGCCTTGATACTAGTCTCTTTTATCGTAATGGTTTTTGGGATGTTGTCTGGACGAAATCGATATGTGTAATAAAACGGCAGATGGAACTGCCGTTTTTTTCTTTCCTAATACCTCCACGCTTCAGTTTCATTAAAATTCTCACCTTAAGAATGACTTTTTAAAAGCATTTCTATCAATCCTTAAAAATTTTCCTAGCCACCATTTTGACTTCTTATACAATGTAAATATAATTCTATCATTCCATCTTTTTCTAAAATTATCCTTAAAAAAGGAAACTTTCTCCTGTTGAAGGCGTATTACTTACTGAACATAAAAAAGGGAGTGTTGGGGTTGAAAAAATTATCGTCATTATTGTTCGGGTTCCTACTGATTTTACTGCTAGCAGCATGTAACGGAACCACCGAATCAGTGGATCAAACAGAAACAAAAGAGTCCGCAGAAACAACTGAAGAAACGAAGAAAGAACCATTAACATTAGAAGAAGTGTTTGCAAAAACAACTGAAGCATCTGCAGATTTGAAAAGCTTTGCGATGGACATGAATCTTGTTCAAGATATCACTTCCGATGTGGAAGAAGCAAACCTAACCCTTGAGTCATCCACCTTCATGGAAGTCGTTGCCGATCCGATTGCTTTTTATCAAAAGATGGAAATGACCATCCCGGATGCTTCCGAAACAATTAAGACGGAAAGTTATTTCTCTAAAGATGGTTTCTATATGCATGATCCGACAAGTGCTACATGGATGAAGTTTCCTGCTGAAATGACAGACCAATTGGTGCAATTGTCTGGTCAACAAACAAATCCAGCTGATGAAATCAAGAAATTAGAAGAGTTTAGCGAGGACGTCTCTTTTGAGGAAAAGGAAAATGGATATGCTCTTGCCTTAACTGCCTCGGGTGAAGAGTTTACTGAACTGATTCAGGAAACGATCGAACAGACACTCCCTCAAGAAATGGCCGGAAATGAAGATGTGATGCAAAACCTAAAAATCCATTCCGTTGTATACGATATTTTAATAGATAAGGAAACATTTTATCCGAAAACAATGAATGTAAATATGGAGATGGAAATCACAATCGAGGACCAAACGGTTAAACTTTCTCAGCAAATGGAAGGAGAATATTCAAAACACAACTCCATTGATGAAATTGTGATTCCTGCAGAAGTGCTTGAGACTGCCGAAGAAATGCCAATGTAAAGATCATTATTCAAATAAACGGAAGACGGACCCCTGTGGGTCCGTCTTTCGTTTTGTATGAGATAAGTAGATTACCGTTCGAAGACCCTTCGCTATTCGCGGAGCGGTTGGTGAGCACACTTGAGTCTGCGCGATCGCCCTACTACAATCTACAGTGCTTTCAAAGCTAATGCACCCGATTTATCTAGCCTATCTTAAATATATGCATTTCCCTAGCTTTCTCTCTTTCTCTTATTCACCAGGAATGGTCTTCAATTTCGCTGCTTCAGCAATAAGCTTTGAAACGTCTGTATTATCAAGCACACCTTCAAATCTTTCACTACCTACACCCGTCGCGAATACTGGGACCATGTTTCCAGTATGACCACCTGTTGAACTCTCAGCACGAACTTCACGATCTATTACTCCGACTTTGTAGCGCTTCGCGATGACACTACCGATTTCCCAACCGACCTTATGTTGCGGATAAACGGTGCCTTCGTTGTCTTTGATATTTTGAAGGAATTGAGCTACATCTTCATCTGAAAGGTCAATATTGGCATACTCTTTGAAAACAGACTTCACGCTGTCCGTTGTAAATTCACCATTGTCGTCTTTCTTAAGCCGACCTGCCATGTACTCTGGCGAAACTTCGATTTCTTTTAATGCTTCAATCTCCATTGTTTCTGCAGCAGACATGCCCATTGTTTCATGGTCCGCTAGTACAACGACAAGCGTATCTTTACGACCTTTTGCCCACTCAACAACATCCTTGACCGTATTGTCAAACTCAATCGTTTCTTTCCATACTCCAGGCACATCAGCCGCATGTGCCGCATGATCAATTCGTGCACCTTCAACCATTAAGAAGAAACCGTTTTTTCCTTTTGATAAGACATCGAGGGCTTTCGCTGTCATTTCATTTAAAGTAGGCTCATTGGATTTGTTTTCTTCTACATCAAGTTTATAATTCATATAAGATGGATGGAACAAGCCTAAAAGTTTATCTGGAGTACCTACGTTTTCAAGTTCGTCTTTATCGCTTGCAAAGGCATAACCTTCTTCACGGAACTTTTCTACAAGATCGGTACCACTTTGCTTCTCAGGCGAAAAATAACTAGCTCCTCCGCCAAGGATTACATCGATATCGCTATTATAGAGTTGCCTTGCAATTTCATCACTACCAGACCAACGATTTGGTGCACTTGAGCCAAAGGCTGCTGGTGTCGCATCGACAACCGTATTGGTTGAAATTAACCCAACCTTTTTACCGCTTGCTTGGAACAAATCTAGAATACTATCAACTTCGTTTCCGTTTGCATCCACGCCAATAGATTCGTTATTTGTTTTCACACTAGTTGCAATCGCTGTTCCAGCCGCACCAGAGTCAGTAACATAATTATCAGCAGAATATGTTCTCATTAAAGCCACATTATCAAGCTGCTCCATCTGGAGTTTGCCTTCTTTGCCATACTCCATTAAGCGGGCAATTTCTAATTGTCCCAATCCCATACCGTCTCCAACCATGACAATTACGTTTTTAGGAGCCTTTTGCATTTGCGAGACAGTATCTTTTTTTACTGAGGAATCAGCGAAAGTATGGGTTAAACCAGGAATGCCAGTTAGACCTCCGATTACTAACCCTGTTGATAGTGCGACCGCGAGCGTTTTTGTTTTTACGGACATGTTGTTCCACCTCTTGTCGTTTTTTATCAAATAATGGTAACTCATTACAAATCTAGTAAAAAAAGGACAGAGATTCAATAGGTATATGGAAGCGTTCATGGAAATATAAGACTAGTATTTTCGCCTCATTAACAATATAACAATCCGCCTTTTATACAGTTTTTATGATAGATTAGAAAATTCTAACAAATCTCTTCTTTTTTAATGAAAAAAATGCCATAATATTTTTGAAAGATAACGTTTTCACTTAAAGGGGAGAAATAGGAATGGATTATCAAAAAGTTACCGTAGCAGGTAGTGGCGTGCTTGGAAGTCAGATTGCTTTTCAAACAGCTTTTAAAGGGTTTCAAGTCTCTGTATATGACATTACCGATGAAGCCGTTTCACAAGCAAAGGAAAGAATTGCAAAGTTAAAACCACGTTATCAAAAACACTTAGGAGCTACTGAAGAAGAGGTCAATCTTGCTTTTGATCGAATTACATTCTATAGCGACTTATCACAAGCTGTTGCAGATGCCGACTTAGTGATTGAAGCTGTACCTGAAGTGGTCGAAATTAAACTAGATTTTTATAAAAAGTTAGGTGCAGTTGCTCCTGAAAAAACCGTTTTTGCCACGAATTCTTCTACTCTATTACCAAGCCAATTTGCAGAGGCTACAGGGCGACCTGAAAAGTTCTTAGCGTTACATTTTGCCAACCAAATTTGTGTGAGCAATACGGCTGAAGTGATGAAACACCCAGGAACGGACGAAAAAGTATTTACTGATCTAATTGAATTTGCGAAAGCAATTGGCATGGTTGCCTTACCAATACATAAAGAACAACCAGGTTATATCTTGAATTCCTTATTGGTTCCACTATTAGAAGCGGCCGAGATGCTTTTAGTAAATGAAATTGCTGATGTAGAAACGATTGATAAAACATGGCAAATTGCCACTGGAGCTCCTAAAGGGCCGTTTGCGATTCTGGATATCATTGGTGTAACAACTGCTTATAATATTGCCAATGCAAAAGCACAATCAGGAAATCCGGAGTTCGTGAAAATAGCAAACTATTTAAAAACAGAGTATATTGACAAGGGGAAATTAGGAATTGCCACTGGAGAAGGCTTTTATACTTATAAAAAACAAAAGACGAAAGAAGCTGACTTATTAAACGTCTAAAAGCTATTATTGAGGCCATTTCATTAATCAATGAAATGGCCTTTTTCAAAAACTCTTCTCTCAAACTTTATTGCTTTTTAACAATAAATACTTTGAAGTGCTAGGTTATTCAAAAAAATAGATACGTTTTATGGGAAAGAGCTTGCAGACTAATTATAAACATACAAAATGGCTACTATCTCGTTAAAATCGTATTAGGGATTTTAACAACAATTTTTACGAAAACAGCCTTTTCCAAAAATGTACTCATATGAGGGATCTTGAATATCTCAAAGACACTTGTTGCTCACCTGTATCGGTATCAGTGATTTGGTTTGTTTGATACACAAACCCTCTTGCCTCGTAAAAAGGAATTCCACGTTGGTTTCCTTCCTGAACAGAAACCCATTGTTCTTCTGCACCTTGCTCAATTTGCTCTTGTGTGAGTGCTTCAAGCAACAGCCTTCCGACTCCTTGATATCGGTAGGTTTCGTCAACGTATAGAACAAACACCTCACTGGCTGCTGGACCAGTCATCCCGCCGCCAATGACCCCGACAATCTCTGAATCTATGACCCCAATATGAGAGTAACTTCCCTGGAGAATGTCACTACGAACTCGATCAAGATTGTACCAAAATTCTACATTTTGCTTTTGATAGTCTTCACTTAACACACCTTCAACGGTTTGTTTCCAACCCGTTGTGCAAATGGCTGCAATCGACGCAGCATGCTCAACAGCTGGTTTCATGATTGAGATTTTCATCCGTTACCACCTCGTGATTCAAGCATAATATATTTCGCATTCACAATTTATCATTCCACGACGGGCACTAAATCACCTGCTAAATCGGTAGTTAAAAGCTTTAAACTTCTTTCGGTTGAAACAGATATTTCTCCAAGTCAATTCTCCCTTGAATCCCGACTTCAACTCCTTCACTTTCTAGCGAAAGAAGTTGCTCTTGAAAAGATGCATCTTCTTGGATCGCAATTTTCCCTTTACTGTTTACCACTCGGTGCCATGGTAGATGATACTTCCGACTCATTGAATGTAGAACACGTACGACTTGACGTGCAGCCCTTGGACTTCCCGCACACCTCGCAATTTGCCCGTACGTCATGACTTTTCCAGGTGGAATCTCCTGAATGATTTTTATCACTTTTTCAGTAAATGGTTGCATGACGTATCCTTCCTTATCATTTTACTTCTAATATGTACTTTAACTGATTTAAAAAAATGGTTCCAGTTCGGAACCATCCTTTGTGTTTTCCTATCATAATTGTTCCCCACTAGTAATCTAAAACCTTTATAGTCATAGCTTCAAACGTCAGTCATACTATTACAGCGGCAACAGCATTCGCTAACGAAAAATACTTGCTATAACCCCAACAACAACAACGACGACGAAAGCACCAATGAGCGCTGGAATTAACGAAAAACCGGCAACGACTGGCCCGAAAGTTCCTAATAGAATTGGCCCAATCCAAGCGCCAATAAACCCAGCAATCATCGCGCCCGCCCATCCTCCAGGCATTCCAACAGGGGAGATTTTATCGGCTACAGTTCCAATAACCATTGCAATCAGTGCTGAGATGATAAAAGTAAGTAGATCCATAAAGACAACTCCTTTTTTACCACCGTATGAGAGCTTGATCATATACGTTCCAAAAATGATTCAAATGCACGATATTTTGGAAACTACTTGTACGCCTATGCCTCCCCATTACGCTCGGGCTGCGCTTGAAGAACTACCTGCTGCGTAGGCATTTGAATCTGGTGATCATAGATCTTCTGCGCAAGTAATTTTTTCGTTTCTTGTGCGGCGGTTAAATAATCGTTATCTTTGACAGTTGCTTTGATTGAAAACTTGAACCCTAATGGGCTCACATCTAATGACGACAAGCCGTGGACTTGATACTTCTCTACATATTCACTAGTCATGGGGTCTACTTTTAAATAGTCTTTATGCAGTTCATTTAAATCCTCACATAACTCGTGTAACAACTGCTCAATCCGCGCAGGATTTTCTTTAAAACTGACGATCACGCTCTCAAAAATCCTCCGCTTTTCTACGTTTCCGTTTTCAACTTTGCGAATTTCTCCATTTGGTACGGTCATCAACTTACCGTTTAATAATCGGACTTTAACTACGCGAAAGCCTAAGTCTTCAATGGTTCCACCATCGATTTCCCCATTGATATGAACAAAATCACCTCGTTGAAACTGTTCTTCAAAAATCATGAAAAATCCGGCCAAAATGTCCGTCATAATCTTTTGAGCACCTAAACCGACCACAATCCCAATAACCCCACCGGCTACCAATATGTCTTTTATATCTACAAATGGTTTAATTGCAGCTAAAATAATAATGAAAAACGCCAAATAGTGGGACGTATTTTTAACGACCGATTCAATGGTTTGTTCTTTCTTTTCACTAAAAAAATTGGTCCGTTTAAAAAACTGAGAAATTAAATAACGAATCAGAAAAAGAATGGCATACGTAATAACAACTGTAACCAATATGGACATTCCATAATCGAAGACTCGCTCCCAATTGATTTCGAAAAAGTCTCCTAACTTTGTCACGATTCCTTCCATGTTCGAAACCTCCACAATGCTTTAAGAATAGCTATTCTCGTAAAGATTGTTGTTAAAATCCTAAAGCCGATTTTAACGTGAAATAAGCTTTATTCTGCGCTATTACTAGTTTATAAGCTCTTTTCTCCGCTTCTAAACTTACTTTGGAATGAAATCATAGCTAAATCTTTTTATATTTACTCTAAAAAGCAACAAAGTTTGTGAAAAGAGCCTTAAAAATAATACTATTATAAATGTTTTAGCTGGTTTCGACTATAAAATATTTTCTGGGAATAGAGTGACAGCGCTTCTGTTTTTAAACAGAAACTCCTCCGTTTCCAGATGCATCGTTTCATTCATCTTCATCAAGTTCTGCTCTCTGTTTCTTTCGTAAATGATAGACATAATAACATGGAATAAACCCACAAACATATAACACCCCGCCAATGAATGCTCCATTGCCCCATCCAAATCCTGGTGTCATAGCAGTCAATATCGCTGCAACCACCACAATCAAACTTAAAACGATGAGGCTGATCAAAAATGATTTCCTTGGATTTGTCTCACCCTTTTCATGTACTACACTAACACTCATTGATAAATAAGCATAAACGACCGTCGTTAACATAAAGACGAGCCAGAGTGGATTTTCTCTCATCTGTTCTAGACCGCCTTGAAAAAACTCGTAGCCAAGGATACATAAGATTCCAATGGTTTGGACGATGTATGTAATTCGAATATGCTGCAAATTCTGAAGGATTAATCGCTCATCAGTTATTTTTTTCATTCAAATTCCTCCTGTTCGATCCAAAAAATTTCATCCAATTTGGCGTGAACGGCATAGCAGATCTGCAAACATAATTTTAAGCTTGGATTATATTTTCCTTTTTCAATTAAACTAACAGTTTGCCTGGTAATCCCTACTTTGTCAGCAAGTTGCTGTTGCGTTAAATTTGCTTTAATACGCGCAAGTTTTACGGTATTTTTCATTCGTTTAACCTCCACTTAAAACGTAACATATATATTACTTAATGTAAAATATAAATTACATGTACAAATAAAAAAAGGACTAACCACATAAAAAGCGTGATTAATCCTTTTCCTATCGTATGATGTATGAACAAAAATGTTCCTTGTTTCACCAAACACGTTTATTATTTACCGCAACATTTTTTGTATTTCTTGCCACTACCGCAGGGGCACGGTTCATTTCGACCAATCTTTTTCTTTGATTGAATACTGATGACATTATCCTTAGCTGATGACTTTTCTTGTACGCTTAGCTCAGATGAGGTATAGCCTTTTAAGAACCATGCTCTTGTATTGTTCATTAAATCAACGATTCGTTCCATTGCCATTCTTAATGTGTCAATACGATCAAATTCCACTCGCTGCTGCAAGAATTGAAGCAAGTCTTTTGGTTCTTCGCCGATACGAGTCGCGTAAACACATTCCTCGACAATATTATCCGCTTCCTCTTGCGACATATCAAACGTGCTATGTAAAAATTTCACAAAGCGCTGATAACTTTCATTCCGTTCGACAAAGTCAGTTTCGCCTGCAGCTAATAATTGTTCTTTTGTAAAAGGATAATACCCTAATTCAGAACGATTTTGATGTTCCTGGAAAACTCTTGCTGAGTCAAACACTCTACCATTTGAAAAACATTGTTCTTCAATTCGAAGCTCCGAATCAGCAAAAGCAACTTGTTCGATCATCGCAATGAACTCATTTATTTCCACAGGTTCATTCATAAAGCGCTCAATGACTGCTAACAACTGATTTAAGTTTAATGAACCGTAGTAATACAATGCACCTTTTGTAAGCTTGACCCATTCTGTATTGCGTTTAATCAAATTTTTCAATTCATCGTCATTTTGTTTTGAAACAAGTTCAACGATCTCTGTTGGCATGACAAACATTTTTTCATCTTCGACAGTTCCAGTAAAGATCATGCCGTTTTCAAGTAAAGGAGCAAGGACTTTAAGATCGATGTTCGACGCATTCAAGTGTCCACCGTTCTCAACCATTTCTGTGATTAAATTGTAACGCTTGTCATCCAGAAGCTTACAAACATCTCCTACATTTGCAAGAATCTCATCCTTTAGGACCACAATTAACTCTGCTTTTTTCAAACTGCTCGCATTCTTAATTTCCAATTTTCTTCGGAATGAGTCTAAATCAGACTTTGCTAGACGATTAAGTCCTTCCTCTAAGGTTAACGATTGGTTGATCGACTTCCAACTTTTCGCATCCTGTTTCTTTTCCGTTTCTTTTTTGAGTTTTTCTGATGCCTCAATTAATCTAGTAAATACTTCTGCTTCCATACTCATCGTCATTCAAATCCCTCTATTACATTTTGTTATCAATAAATATATACATTCATAGTCGACAAATAAAAAAGGACAACTTTCCAACGGAATGTGGATGAGTTGACCATTTACCCATCTATGAAAATCAACATTTCTCCCTATATTATTATGCACAAGAAAATTTCTCTTGTAAACACTGTTGATTCCATCTCTTTGTTGTTTTCTTAGCGTTTTTAGCTGGTTTTTATAAAAAGCTCTTTTCTCATAGATTGTGCTTTTAGGAAAAATAGAATAATTTATCTATGATTCCATTCCAAAGATCGTTTATAAGAAAGAGAAAAGAGCTTACAAACTAAGTAGTACACAAAGAAAAACTTATTTTGCGTTAAAATCGGCTTTAGGATTTTAACAACAAACTTTACGAAAACACCTTATAAAAAAATAAACCTAAAAAGCAAAAACTTCCTCACGAGGTACTATTTACCACCTTCCATAAGGAAAATAAGGAAATGGTGGATAAATAGAATGTTGCACATGCAAAGGATGAACATTCAATGAGTACCAGGAACTAGGAATCTGTACCTGCTGAAGTTGACTTGGAAAATAGTGGGCGTGCAGATACCCAGAATGGCCAGGAAACGGTCCAGTTATGATGGTATATGTCATGATCACACCTCCTCCATCCTTACTATCCTATGAAGAAAGCGTGGTTTAGTAACTCATTCCGTTCTCTAACTGCCTAATAGTCTGAGCTTTTTGCTCGTTCTCTAAATCAATACTCCCAATAAATACTTTCCTCAGTCTGTTTCGTTACATGGAAACCGATTTTTTCTAACACCCGAATTGAGGCTAGGTTTTCTGGATGACAGGTGGCAATAACCTTTTGAACAGCAGAATTTGACCGTCCCCATTCGACCATCGCTTTTCCCATTTCAGTTGCATATCCTTTCCCTTGATAACTAGGAACAATGCTATAGCCTAGGTCAATAACTCCGTCCTCATTCGGCCCTCCTTTAAACCCCATGTCCCCGATAATTCGTTGATCCTGTTTGTGTACGATGATGCCTTCCCACTCATTTTCAGCTGGATACTTACGGAAACGCTCAATTTTATAAGCAAAAAATTGCTTATAAACGGGCATCGGCCATCCCAGTGCGAGCTGATAAGGTATTTTCCCTTCCTGCTCCGCCGTTCCATTCAAGATTGCTTCCATCATGTCTGCTGTAAAAGTAATCATCTCTAATCTTTCCGTTTCAATATGCGGCATAGGAATCTCTCCAATCAAAAATTTGGATATTTCTAGGAATTATTCTATTTGTAGGTCGAAAGTATGATATTCTATTATTATCGTAAAAAAGGAATCCGGGGGATCATTTCATGGGCAAACTTCTCATTCTTGCCATTTTAATTGGTGTAATTTGGTACAACCTAAACAAAGCTACGATTAAAGGAAAACTAGGCGAAAAGCAAGTAGCTCTCCTATTAAATACATTAAATCCCACGGTATACATTGTGTTAAATGATCTGTACCTTCCAAGAAAAGGCGGGAAAACAACGCAAATTGATCATATTTTGATTGCTGAAAATGGGATTTACATTATTGAGACAAAAAATTTTAAAGGGTGGATCACAGGCTCGGAACATCAACAAT
This sequence comes from Mesobacillus maritimus, assembly GCF_023715205.1. Taxonomy (GTDB): domain Bacteria; phylum Bacillota; class Bacilli; order Bacillales; family Cytobacillaceae; genus Mesobacillus_B; species Mesobacillus_B maritimus_C. Next base: position 12,588 of record NZ_JAMBNR010000012.1, on the reverse strand, counting down.
TTTGGACACAAACAAATTTTAAACGAAAAGATAAATTTTATAATCCTATTTGGCAAAATGCCGGTCATATTAAAGCGGTCCAATCTGTTCTAGGACATGTCCTAGAGGATGTTCCGATTTATTCGGTAATCGCCTTTGGTAACCAAGCGGAGTTGAAATTTAAGCATCCTTTTAAAAATGCCACTGTACTGAAAACCAATAACCTTCTTTCTTTTATTAAGTCTGGTGCAGGAGTCAAACACTTATCTGATTTTAAGAAACATAAAATCAAACATCTATTAATGCAATATGTCCTTAAAGACCGAAAAGCTCAAAAACAACAAAGCAAAAAGCATGTGGAAGAGATTAAAAACGATTTCAACACAGTGAACAGTATTTGCCCACATTGTGGCAGTCCTCTTGTTAAAAGGTATGGGAAACAAGGTACGTTTAAAGGCTGTAGTAGCTATCCAAATTGTAAATTCACCACTGAATAAAAAGCTTGAGCACAGGCTTAAGCTTTTTATATGATGTTTGAGGATACGTCACTATGCCTTATGAATCCTGCAATCCAACAGGTAAATAATAAGAAAGATTATTTGTAATCCTCTCTCCCACGCGAAAGCCCATCGCTGCAGCACGTCCATTTAATAGGAAGCTGCCAATGAGGAGATTCCCAGTTTGCATCCCTTTTCGACTATTAAATTGGTGGGAAGGTAGCTCGATATATTGCTGATAGATTGGGAGGTAGTTGGTGTAACTTTGATGTGAATCTTGTAAAGCTACATTTCCATCACCTGCAAAAATTTCAACGGTGTCTCCTTCACGTCCAAAGGATGGTTTTTTTACAAAAGCAAGCTGGTTTTCCAAAAAATAATCAGGTTCAAAAAAAGTTGGCAAGAAATATTCTTCGATCCAGTCATGTTCCTCACCTGTAAAAAAAGGACTGTTCTCAAGATGTAAGCCCCAAATAACGGCTTGCACAGCTTTGTTTTGCAATAAAAAAGCAGAAGGCGGATTTAAGAGCTGTAACTGTCCAGATTCAACCAATTCTAATAACCATAAACCAATTGAATTTCCATCCTGATCTTCGTCCAGCACCAAATTTTCAATCGGAAAAGTTTGCCTGTATAAGATATCAATCTTTAGTCCATTTTCATCATAAAGCCCTTTTCCTCGTTCTATTTTTAGTTGATGAAGAGGCACAAACCTTGATGGAACCTCGGCTAATTTTTGAAGATAAATGACGGTTTCCCGGTCTTCTATATTCTCTTCATGTGCGGTAAAAACGATATAGGGCTTTGGTTTTTCTAATTGCTTAGCACACTCGTTTAAAGCTAATTTTATCGCATCCGCCATCAATAATTCCATTCCTGCATTTGGATCTTCAACCTGAAATTCCTTACAAACGAGACCATTCACTGCAAACAACTCCTTGATAAAGGTAGGAGTGTCCGAATTAATTTCAAGGCATTTATAACCCTCTGTGGTTTTGACTAAATCAAGGCGAGCGATCACACTCTCAAACGGCAATGTTTGAAGTTTGATAAAGGAAAGAGACTCTGTTGGATACCCCATTTCCACTAGAGTCTCTTTCGGAATTTCTCTTAAAAGTTGACTAACCTTAAAAAAGACCTTTCCTATCCGGTTTGTCGCCAAACGAATTTGCTCCGCCTCGTCTTTACCAATGGTAGCAATATCATAAAGAGCGTACTCTTCTCCGTATAAATCTGGCCAGAAATCACTGATTCCTTGATAAAATTTCTTTCTTTTTTCTGTATATCTATTTGATAAACCACTCAATTGTCAATCTCTCCAATGTTTTTCACGTAAATCACATAGACGCTCCGATCCTCATCAATTTCCGTAGAGGTCATCATCATTTGGCCAATATCCGGAACATCAACAACATCCTTCAACAAGTAACGAATCACATCAAAGTGAGTTTCACAAGGAATCAGTGCCAAAAGCTTGTAGTTCTCTTCCTCTCGAAATCGACGGATTTCAATGTGAAGGCCCTTGCCGGCGAAGCTCTCTTCATCAAGAACAGAGTTGTTTTTCCCTTTCTCCTCTAGAACAAGAATTTCTTCATCATCAAGCATCTCATTTGAGATGAGTTGGTATTGTCTGCCACGCATAATAAAATACGTACAAAGCTGGCGGGCGTAAAATTCATCAATCCCAACTTCTGGTGTTTTGTATTCATAAAAAGGCTCATAGCCTCCATGGCCATCATGTATGAAATAGGTCAGTTTCTTCATCTTTCACCTCAGAAAGTCATTAGTAAGACAAACATTTTGCAACAATCCACCCAATTGAAAGAGATAACGAGAATAGCATAACCCCAACAGCTCGATTATCCTCTTCAATCGCTTTTGAGATGCTAAAACGAATCGTAACTAATTCCGCTAAAAGGAACACAACGATTTGCGAAACAATTCCAACACCGCCCCAAATGGCCATATCAACTAATGAAATGGAATATTCCGCGGCCGAACCCAATACAACAGCTAAACCAACAATTTTTCCACCTAGCGATAAGGCGGCAGTTAAATTCTTGTCGGCAATCAATTTGAATTCTTTTACCTTTGTCGTACTAATTTCAAATAAAAACGTCCCTACTGCTAACAAAACGACAGCTAAACCTAAATAAGTCGCAAAATTCATATATAAGTTCACGTTCTAACCCCTCTTTTCGTATGTATTAACCACCAAAAACACTTGAGCCACTACCAAATCCAGAGCTCAGTTTACTCGTCGAGCTGCTCCCTTTAAACGAAGAACTATTTTTATAGCTAGAATAGGAACTGCTTTTATATAGTGATGGTTTGCTAGAATAATATTTGCCACCATGATAATAATGTCCGTAATAACCCGAATTAGAATCTTCACACTCCCAGACACCGTCGTCCAAATCCCATTCCCATTCTGTACAGTCTTGACTATCCGGAACAGGCGGTATGTCCGCATAGACACCCTGTGAAGATCCACATCCTGTCATTCCAAGCATGATCGCTGTTGATGATATTCCGGCCATGACTTTTTTTGTTTTCGTCATTTCATCCCCTCCAATCTCTTTAGTTTAAATCAGAATATAAGCCTCAAATAAGCAAATGTCTCTAAGATACTAGCCAAAAAGAACATCATTCCTATTCCGAAGAAAAATAGAATAATTAAAACGATAAAAATCGATCGTTCCTTGCTTTTCCGCAGCCAATTGGCCAAATAATACCCAAGCCAAATCAGGCCACAAGCAATCAAAACCTTGATGATGGCAAAAAGCAAATCAATTGTAATGTAGAGATTGGCTAACAATTGAAGATCCCCATCAAAATAAGTGAACAGACTATAGACAATACTTTCGACAGAAAACAAAATCACTAGAACAATAAGAATGATAATTGCGATTAACCACTCTAGCCATTTCGCCTTCCGTTTTTCTTTGATTAATGCCTGTTCCTGTTCCTCCGTTAAACTTGGCCCCCTCCGCTTTTTTCTTTTCTTGTTATTTCTTTTAGACATTCTTCTCCCTCCTTTAAAGGAGCACAAATCCTAGATATAGATATGTAGGATTTAAGAATAAAATTCGAGGTAAAATTAAGTGACGAAATAATTATGTATAAATAAAGAATGACTATATAGTAAGCCTACTTATACCTCGTTCAGTAAGAATCTCTTGACTCCATTTATTTAGTCACAATGAACATAATTATACACTTTGAATTAAATTGGATAAATATAGAATTTCGGTAATTTTATAGGTCAAAAGGAGGAATTCGTTTATTTTATTACAATATGAAACCAATACTTCAAAAAAATGCTGTAGTCCGTAGCTGCTATCGAAGCAAACAAAAAGCTTGAGCATTGCCCAAGCTTTTTCATCTTAAATCGTATGGTCTTTGATTCTCAACCAATTGGTTGAATTGTTTTTCCCCCGATGTCCGCTTCTCTCCCAAATAATCGAGAATAGACACCAGAACTATTTTGGAGCAATTCCTTATGACTTCCCTGTTCAACAATTTTACCGTTTTCAAGGACTATGATTTTATCGGCGGAAAGGACGGTCGAGAGGCGATGTGAAACGATTATGATCGTTTGTTTCTTACCTGTTTTCAAGACCGCTTCATTGATTTTCGTTTCTGTAATAGGATCAAGTGCTGAACTTGCTTCATCCAGAACAAGGATTGGCGCATTTTTTAAAATCGCCCTTGCGAGAGAAAGTCGCTGCTTTTGTCCCCCTGAAAGCAGACTACCGCGTTCGCCTACTTTTGTATCTAACCCATTTGGAAGAGTATAAATCAAGTCATCGAGCCCGCTATCTCTTAATGCTTTTAGTAACTCTTCACCGGTCGCATTTGATTTTCCTATTCTTAAATTCTCCGCTAGCGTCCCACTTCGCAACTGAACATCTTGGGTCACAATCGCCATTTGCGACCGAAGCCAAGAAGTGTCCCACTCCATAATATTTCGACCATCAATTTCCATTACTCCATCCTTGGGATCATAAAGTTTAAAAAGCAAATCAACAATGGTCGATTTTCCTGAACCACTTGGTCCAACCAAGGCTACTTTTTCCCCTGCCTGAATCGTAAACGAGACACCCGATAGTACGGTTTCGTGTTTCCCAGGGTAAGCAAAGGTCACATCTCTCAATCGAACCTCACCCTTGGCACGTTCGCCAACAATTCCTGGTTGGGTCTCAGCATCGGATGGTTGATTCGAAAGCAAGATTTCTGAGCGATCCAAGGCTGGTCCTGTTCTTCGGACAGAAAGCCAGTTGCGCAACAACTTTTGCATTTCATTTGCGGCAATCGTCACCAACCCACCAGCTGTTAGCATTTGTCCGCTCGTCAAACTATCATTCCAGATTAATAATGTGCTAATAAAATAAACAATAGCTAGTGCAAACCCATTGTAGCTTGCAATGACAACGACTGATTGCATTCTTGCTCTTAATTCTTTAATCGAGTGCTTCACAAAAGAGTTCCGTATGCGAACGACACTCTCTACCTCTTGATCAGAAACGCCCATGACCCTTGATAAATGGATGCCCGTAACTGATTCGCGTAATCTCTCAAGATAGCGTGACGCCTCTGTCCGCGCATCTGCAGCAGCAGCTCGCGTTCTTGCTCCAACATAGTTTGAAGCCCAGTAAAAGAGGATCCCCAAAACAACACTCATGATCATTAAATACGGATGAATCCACAAGAGAACCAAACTGTAAATCAACATCCCTTGAACGCTGGCCATGAACGTTGAGCCTTCCCATGCAAGGAAGTTATGTAGTGTATCTGGATCATCAGAGACCCGCGCTAACAGCTCTCCTGAAGAATTGTGATGATAAAACGAGAATGGCAACACCTGTAAATGCCGAAACAACCTCAGCTTCTGCCAGTTGGTTACCGTCTTTGCGGTTTGATGACAAAAGTACTCATCAATTACCATCATCACCAAATCTAAAATTCCGGAGAGAATTAATAGCCACATTAACCCCCATAGCCATTTGGCGTTTTCGTTTGGAATAATACTATCTATCAGCCAACTCAGTGCAAGGGTCGGAATCAAAGCCGAAAACACTTGACTGATTGCAATCACAACCGAGTCGGCAATTACCCATTTTTTATAAGGTTTTAAGAAATTCAGTACCCTCCGCCCATCGCGGTTTTTGGGTGGTTGGGAGACTACATTTGACTTCATCCAATCATCTCCTTTTCCAACTCATGATATTGTGCATGATAAAGCTGATAATATTGGCCTTTTTGTGCAAGTAATTCATCATGAGTCCCTTGTTCAGCGACAACGCCTTGGTCTAAAAGCAAGATTTTATCTGCATTCCGCACGGTCACTAGTCTGTGCGCAATCGTAATGGTCGTTCGACCAGGAATCAATTGTTCTAATGCTTCCTGAACTTTTTCTTCTGTTTCACCATCCAAAGACGATGTGGCTTCATCAAAAATCAAAACCGGTGGTTGCCGCAAAATTGCCCGCGCAAGCGCAACCCGTTGACGCTGTCCACCAGAAAGCTTTAGCCCTCGTTCGCCAACCACTGTTTCATATTTATCTTCTAAAGAATCAATCAAGTCTTTTAACCCTGCCGCTTCAACCGCCTGCTCTAATTCTTCTTGAGTCGCATCACTTTTTCCATATAAAAGATTTTGACGCAATGTACTATTCAATAGAAACGTTTCCTGCGAGACAACCCCGACCTGTTGGCGAAAGCTATTACGATTATAATCAAACAGATTTTTTCCATCTATATGAACAGTTCCTTGTTCCGGCTCATACAATCCTAGCAAAATTTGAATTAACGTACTTTTTCCGCCACCACTTGTTCCAACGATCCCGATATGATTCCCTGGCTCCATCGATAGGGACACGCCTTTTAAAATGGTTTTATCGCTAGCAGGATAAGTAAAGCAAATATGATCTAACTCGATTTTCCCTTTTACTTCCCCAAACTTCGGTAGATTCTCCTCATGTTCTTCTGGTAAATCAAAATATTCATAGATTCGTTGCAAGGCAGGGATTGCCTGTTGGATCGTCAATGCATTCTCAGCTAATGAACGAACAGGCAAAAACATGATTGGTATATAACTTAAACATGCCACAAGCGTCCCAACCGTAATATTTCCTTGCCAAATCGAAAAACCACCAATAAGCATCACTACACCTGGAGTCGCGATATTAAACATGTTTCCAAGGCGCCAATTGACTTTTCCGATTAACGCAGCTCGGATTGAATAATTCTTCCAGTTCACCAATTTCTTTTGTTGTGTCTCGAATTCTTGATCTTGTATTTGAAAGGTCCGTACAAGACGAACACTTTCGATGCTCTCCTGCAAATGATGGTACATATCAGAGCTCATTTCTCTTTGGACGGCACTCATTGTCCGCATTGTTTTACCTAATTTAAATGACGGGAAAATATATATCGCAAACACCACAAACATCACAATCGCTGCAGGCCAATATAAAACAAACACCGCCGAGAAAGCGGCGACCGCACTGATGACTTGTTGTAAAATTCTTGGCACGACGGTATTGTTTAGGTTTTGAATCGACTCTACATCATGTGTTAACCGATACAACATATCTCCTCTCGGTGTCGTGCTAAAAAACGACATCGGCGTATGATGCAATCTTTTAAAAGCCCGAATTTGCATATCGGTAATCACATCTAAACCGATTTTTACTTGAACAAATTCTTGCATCGTTTCAAATAAGGACTTGCCTAAAAAAGCCACAAGGACTCCGCCGACAATCCAAAGTAAGAAAGACATCTCCCCTGTTACAATGACATCATCGACCAGTTTCCCGGCCAGAATCGGAGGCAAAATGGTAAACGCTCCGCCCACTAACGAAAAAAACAAAGCAAGCAACAACTTCCTCCAATAAGGTTTAAAATGCTCCCATGTCGTATTAAATAAATTCATTCTCTTTCCTCCTCGCGAGATTTTATTTTATTACAAAAAGTAAAAATATTCATTATAAATTTTTTCATTAATCACAAACTTTTTTCTAAATAGAAAAAACCTCCGAAACGAGTCGGAGGTTTACTTATTGAATTTAAGCTTCTTTACGAGGATCCCTTTCCGTTCCTGTTTTAATGTCAATCACTTTAGTTGGATCTTTGGGCGTGCCAATCTCCTGACTTTCTGGTGGAGCATTCTTGTTTTCTACCCAGTCAACCATTAAATCAAAAGCTTGATGCGCATATGGCAAGAGCGGTTGAAGCTGCTTATCAGGATCGGACCCGTTATTCCAAACCAAACTGTCTACATGGTTCCCATTTTCAATCGTATAAAGTCGGTGTAAATGTTCTTTCCCTGCTTTTTTCACCAGTTTCTGATATCCTTCCGCATGGATTTCTGGAAATATCAACGCATCCAATGAACCTGTAAAACTTACGAGAGGGACATCAATATCCCCTGTATTAGAAATCGCTTTGATGTTTTCTTTCACTGCTTTTGGTCGCGTTACGTAGTTGTATTTTTCAAAAATAAAATCAAATGAACGATCACGAACTCCAGTTTCGTTGAAGTTCAAATAGTTTGGCCACTCAATTCGTCCAGGTGCATCCGGATCAAAATGATCACGATAAATATTCAGGGAAATAAACCAATATACTTGGTCATGGTAAGCCCATAATTTTTCTGAACCTTTTGGCAACCCCGCTTTGTACATTTCTTTCAACGCCTTTTTTTGCTCTTTCCCGTTGCCATACAATGCTTCCTCAGCATTGTTGACAATCGTCGTTAAGGAACTGATTAAATTCGGCTGTTTCTCTGTCCAAAGCACGCCTTCCCAGTCCACTCCACCGTCAAACAAGCGTGGTTCACCGGTTTGTTTAGGATCATCGTTTTCAAGCGAATAGCGGACCACATATCCACCATTTGAAATTCCCATCGCATATGTAGGAACTGGGTGGTCTTTCCTGACTAAATCACTTGCTGTATTAGAAGAGTCCGAAGATGAAATCAATTGGTCTGTATAGTTTTCTACTAAGTATTGTTGAGCCGCCTTCGTGATCTGACGGAAGCGCATGTTCCACTCAGCGACGCTATCATCCTCACTAGCTAAGGCATTTTTGGCTTTGGCAAATGGATCCGTGTCACTTGCTTCTCCTTGAGTCCCCTTATCAATGGCGGCAAATGCATAGCCTTTTTCTAGCACATAATCACTAAATAACAAATCCGTTGAAGTTTCATTTCTAGTGGCTGGAATCCCGGAAACAACAAGTTTCCCATTCCACTTTTCCGGCACACGAATGACAAACTGGGCATCTTCAAAAGCCCCATTTACTTGGGTCCCTTTAATTGCTGCGGGCTGGTACATTTGATGCCAACCAGTGCCTTCAGCTTCGTTCCCCCAATTGGTCGGTGCCAACCCGATATTTCCGTATAATGTGGCTTGCCTAAACTGCTCAGGGTTAAGGGTTGTGAGCCAGTTATTTTCTGTTCCATCGAAATACGTTTCTGTTACTTTCTCCGCATTAGGAATTATTGTGTTGCTTTCATTCGCATAAACCTGTTTGTTTTCACCCGTGGCAAAGCCAATTAGCAATGAGGACGACAAACTTAACATCAACATTTTAAGCTTCAGAAAAACCACTCTCCTTCATTCAACCGTTATGGAAGCCCTTTCATTTTAATCTAAATTTTCAGATAACTCATGAGCCATTTGGTTTAGGTACAAAGATTTACAGAACGCAATTAATTTCTTTAACATTAATAAAAGTACAGGGAATTTCCTGTACTTTTTAGTTCATTATTTGCTTAAAGAGTTCTGTTTCTTTTTTTGAACAAAATGAGTAATCATAATTATCGCAAGGTTTCCAATGAGGATAACCGGAGAAAACAGCACATACATGACAAATAACCAGCCACTAGCCTCACCGCTACGAGGATTCATTTCGATATTCAGAAAAACAAATGCTATTAACAGGAGAATCTGAATGACAGTCAGCAACAGAAAGTTCCCAAACGATTTTAAAAGAACCTTATTCTGGCTTTTGGTCGCTTTTATTTGTAGAAAAATAGATAGTAAGAATGGTAGAAGTAACAATAAAATACCAAGAATCAACATCAACGCCCCTTTTACTTAGTTAAATTCATCCTAACCTAGCCTCTATCCTAAAGATATTGATAAAAGGCTGTTTTTCGTAAGGCTCTTTTCGCAAAGATTGTTGTTAAAATCCTAAAGCCGATTTTAACGTAGATATAGACATTTTGTACGTTGCAAAATGTGTTTGCAAGCTTTTTTCATATAAATGAAGGCAATTTTTCAGTTTAACATAGCTCAATCATTTGTATTTTTATCTTAAAAAGCAAAAAAGTTGAGAAAAGGGCCTTATAAAAAAATCAACCATTACTTCCTCTTCCCAAAAAAGACCTTCATATTGATGAAGGTCACCAGGTTGCAGGATGAATCAAGAGTAAAAAGGAGCTTTAATTGTGATTGGTTGATAAATCTCAAAAACTTGTAAACTGATAAAGTGCCTGGACAGTTGCCTTTACCTTCACCTTTCCTTCCTGAATAGGGGGAGATGTAGGTACACTGGATGAGGCCATCATGGGCATAGGATAGAATGGCCGTTCCGACTGAATTTCACCTTCAACAACCCAAACGGGTATAAGATTCAATGAAACTCCTATAGCTTTTGCAATCTGCTCTGCATGCTGTTTTGCATTTAATGTTGCTCTTTGCAATGCTTCTCCATAATAAGGGGATACATCAGAAACCTCAAATGAGATGTTATTCACGACATTGACTCCATTTTTTGTGGAAACATCAATGACCTCCCCAACTTTCGTTACATCCTTTACAATGACCCTGAACAGGTGTGTGACCACATATCCGCGTAAAATTTGTTCCCCCTCTATATAATCATACCGTGGCTCAATCGTATAAGATACGGTTTCAATGTCCTTTGTATCAACGCCTAAATTGGTTATGGACATAATAAATTGATTAGCCAAGGTGGCATTTTGTTGTTGTGCTGCTTGTACTTCTTTATCTTCGGTTTTAATTCCTAACGATAAAACAGCTTGATTGGGACGGACCTCTACTTCCCCATTTCCCCTAACCTTTATTGTGTGTTCCCCTTTCATCTGATCCCGCATTCGATTATTATTTCGATTCGGATATTGCGCATACATGTTTGAATAACTGTTGTATATTCGAGGTGGTTGCATCTACATCACATCCTTTGAAAAGTTTCAACTTTCTTATAGGCTATGCACCACTACTTTTCATGCGACAAAAAGGTTGAATCATGCATCCAAGCAATGAAGTAGTTCTTTTAAGAATCTAGTTTTCGTTTTTATTTCATTGCCTATTTTTGAGATTGACAAGTTCACTTAAGTATAAAGAGGAATAGGATATGGTATAAGCTTCTTCTCATTTTGAATGCAAAATATGATAGATTCTTACTTTCGAAAAAAGTACTTCTTGAGGATGTTCAAACACTTAACAAGATAGAAGAACACTAACAACAAGGTAATCCTAATCCCTCAAACCCTTTGAGGGATGATTATAATGTGGAATGACTAAAGGAGTGCAATAAAATGGTGTTATTTCCTAATCGTTCTGGTTTTTACGCAGGGAATCTAGCTTATTTTCGTCAAGGTGGGGAAAATTCAAGCAATCAGTTGCCATCTTCCCAACATCATCTTTATCAACGATGTCTCACAAACTGCTATCAAAAATACCAAAATAATAAGTCAATGTACACGTACTGTATTTGTCAATGCAGGCAAGCTTATGGGTACCGACATGATGATAGCTACTAATAATGATACAAACCGTACCCATTAAAGTATGTAGATGGGCTATTTATTATTGGAAGCGCTTTAGAAAAGGTTGTATCTTTCATTCTTATTACTCTGGGTTTACCATTAAACTAATATAAATAAAAGCAAGAGAGACAACAGAGCAATGCTCTTCCCTCTTGCTTCTTTCAATTAGAAAAACTTATGTAACACTCAGTTAAACCTTTTTAACAAATTCAGATTTCAATTCCATCGCTCCAAAACCATCAATTTTACAGTCGATATCATGATCTCCGTCCTCTACTAAACGGATATTTTTGACCTTGGTACCGATTTTTAACACAGATGAACTACCTTTCACCTTTAAGTCTTTGATAACCGTAACTGTATCCCCATCACTTAAAACATTGCCATTCGCATCCTTGAATACTTTTTGTTCTTCACCTTGCTCTGCTTCCGTTAACGTCCACTCATGAGCACACTCTGGACAGACCAATAAGTTACCATCCTCATATACGTATTCCGAATTACATTTAGGACAATTAGGTAAATTCGACATTTTATTCCTCTTCCTTTCTAAATCAGTTAAACTACCTTATGGAAAGTAGCAATCTTGTCTTCATGGTTTCATCTTAACATGACATTAGAATAAATGACATTTGGCTCATAAGGGTTTATTAACTTTTAAAATTTTTCCTGTGAGGAAGAGAAAGTAATATACAAAAAAAACAACCAAGTTATGGTTGTTTTTTGGTTTGCCTGGCGACGTCCTACTCTCACAGGGGGAATCCCCCAACTACCATCGGCGCTGAGAAGCTTAACTTCCGTGTTCGGCATGGGAACGGGTGTGACCTTCTCGCCATCGTCACCAGACTATTTAATTAAAGAAAATCTTTTGCTATCGCAAATATCTTTGTTCCCTCAAAACTAGATAATGTTTGTAAGAAGTAAGGTAAATTGAGTATCGTTGTCTAGCTATGGCTCCTAACTTCTCGGCCGTTTCGATCCGTCCAAACAAATCCAAAACCAGGATTTGCATGGCCGGCTCTCCAACGTCTGTCGAAGTTGAACAGTCGCCTTCGCTTTTCGCAATCTAGCTCCAGAAGCCAAACCGTACGGCTGTTTCGCTCTCTCCTGCGAAGTCAAAGAACGACTTCTTCTCGAGAGCTCCAACATCCTATCGGTTTAAGCGGGCTTCTTCCGCTTCTTATTTTTGGTTAAGTCCTCGATCGATTAGTATCAGTCAGCTCCACACGTCACCGCGCTTCCACCTCTGACCTATCAACCTGATCATCTTTCAGGGATCTTACTTAGCTAATGCTAAAAGGAAATCTCATCT
>NZ_JAMBNR010000129.1 GCF_023715205.1 Mesobacillus maritimus | reverse complement strand
AAGTACCCGGAGGAAGAGAAAGCAAATGCGATTCCCTGAGTAGCGGCGAGCGAAACGGGATTAGCCCAAACCAGAAGGCTTGCCTTCTGGGGTTGTAGGACACTCTATACGGAGTTACAAAGGAACGGAGTAAATGAAGAGGTCTGGAAAGGCCCGTCAAAGAAGGTAACAACCCTGTAGTTGAAACTTCGTTCCCTCTTGAGTGGATCCTGAGTACGGCGGGACACGTGAAATCCCGTCGGAAGCTGGGAGGAC
>NZ_JAMBNR010000128.1 GCF_023715205.1 Mesobacillus maritimus | reverse complement strand
TCGGCATGGGAACGGGTGTGACCTTCTCGCCATCGTCACCAGACTATTTAATTAAAGAGAGATCTTTTGCTTTCGCAAAAATCTTTGTTCCCTCAAAACTAGATAATGTTTGTAAGAAGTAAAGTAAGTTGAGTATCTAAGTTTTTTCGCGTTAGCGAAAATAACTTTCATTAATTGGTTAAGTCCTCGATCGATTAGTATCAGTCAGCTCCACACGTCACCGCGCTTCCACCTCTGACCTATCAACCTGATCATC
>NZ_JAMBNR010000127.1 GCF_023715205.1 Mesobacillus maritimus | reverse complement strand
ACAAGGTAGCCGTATCGGAAGGTGCGGCTGGATCACCTCCTTTCTAAGGATAATGTCTTAAGGACATTCGGAATGCGAATCTTACGATTCGTACAAAGCAAATTTAAAAATTTGCACTAAGCAATTTTAATAAAATTGCACTATTGACTGCTTGTTTGTTTAGTTTTGAGAGTGCAATATTCTCTCAAAATGCTGTCTAGCTACAGCGTCTAGACCCTCGAGGTCGCTTCGGTCCATCACTTGAAGTCAAAAAACGAC
>NZ_JAMBNR010000126.1 GCF_023715205.1 Mesobacillus maritimus | reverse complement strand
TTCTATTAATATAGAAAAACATGAGCCAACGTTTTATTTTATGAGCTTACTCATACTCTTTATTGGAGAGTTTGATCCTGGCTCAGGACGAACGCTGGCGGCGTGCCTAATACATGCAAGTCGAGCGAACCATTGGGAGCTTGCTCCCTGAGGTTAGCGGCGGACGGGTGAGTAACACGTGGGCAACCTGCCTGTAAGACTGGGATAACTCCGGGAAACCGGGGCTAATACCGGATAATTCATTTCCTCTCATGAGGAAA
>NZ_JAMBNR010000125.1 GCF_023715205.1 Mesobacillus maritimus | reverse complement strand
TGATATTCCTGTACCACCTCTTTATCGTTTGAGCAATGGGGGGACGCAGGAGGATAGGGTAAGCGCACTGCTGGATATGTGCGTCTAAGCAGTTAGGCTGGTAACGAGGCAAATCCCGTTACCGCGTGAGCTGAGCTGTGATAGCGAGGGAAATTTAGTACCGAAGTTCCTGATTCCACACTGCCAAGAAAAGCCTCTAGCGAGATAAATGGTGCCCGTACCGCAAACCGACACAGGTAGGCGAGGAGAGAATCCTAAGG
>NZ_JAMBNR010000124.1 GCF_023715205.1 Mesobacillus maritimus | reverse complement strand
ATCTCCCAAGGCTAAATACTCCCTAGTGACCGATAGTGAACCAGTACCGTGAGGGAAAGGTGAAAAGCACCCCGGAAGGGGAGTGAAAGAGATCCTGAAACCGTGTGCCTACAAGTAGTTAGAGCTCGTTAATGAGTGATAGCGTGCCTTTTGTAGAATGAACCGGCGAGTTACGATCATATGCGAGGTTAAGTTGGAAAGACGGAGCCGCAGCGAAAGCGAGTCTGAATAGGGCGATTAGAGTATATGGTTGTAGACCC
>NZ_JAMBNR010000123.1 GCF_023715205.1 Mesobacillus maritimus | reverse complement strand
AGAAGTGAAGTTAAACCAGTAGAAGAACTGCCTCCAGTCATTGCCATTGATGAATATAAGGGGGATACCAGAGAAGGAAAATACCAACTTATTATTGCCGATGGAATTACCAAAAAACCACTAGATATACTGCCCAATCGTTACAAGAGTACGATTAAGCATTATCTTCAAAGACATGGAAATCAAGTTCAGGTTGTCATTATGGATATGAGTCATTCCTTTAAAGCTGCCGTTCAAAGTGCTTTAGGTAAACCGGTGATTG
>NZ_JAMBNR010000122.1 GCF_023715205.1 Mesobacillus maritimus | reverse complement strand
GGGAGGACCATCTCCCAAGGCTAAATACTCCCTAGTGACCGATAGTGAACCAGTACCGTGAGGGAAAGGTGAAAAGCACCCCGGAAGGGGAGTGAAAAAGATCCTGAAACCGTGTGCCTACAAGTAGCTAGAGCCATGTGCATCTTTTCCTTCGGAAAAATGCCGGGTGATAGCGTGCCTTTTGTAGAATGAACCGGCGAGTTACGATCATATGCGAGGTTAAGTTGGAAAGACGGAGCCGCAGCGAAAGCGAGTCTGAATAG
>NZ_JAMBNR010000121.1 GCF_023715205.1 Mesobacillus maritimus | reverse complement strand
GATGATCAGGTTGATAGGTCAGAGGTGGAAGCGCGGTGACGTGTGGAGCTGACTGATACTAATCGATCGAGGACTTAACCAATTAATGAAAGTTATTTTCGCTAACGCGAAAAAACTTAGATACTCAGTATTTACTTTTCTTCTTACGAACATTATCTAGTTTTGAGGGAACAAAGATTTTTGCGAAAGCAAAAGATTTCTCTTTAATTAAATAGTCTGGTGACGATGGCGAGAAGGTCACACCCGTTCCCATGCCGAACACGGAA
>NZ_JAMBNR010000120.1 GCF_023715205.1 Mesobacillus maritimus | reverse complement strand
AGATGATTGGGGTGAAGTCGTAACAAGGTAGCCGTATCGGAAGGTGCGGCTGGATCACCTCCTTTCTAAGGATAATGTCGTAAGGACATTCGGAATGCGAATCTTACGATTCGTACAAAGCAAATTTAAAAATTTGCACTAAGCAATTTTTAAAAAAATTGCACTATTGACTGCTTGTTTGTTTAGTTTTGAGAGTGCAATATTCTCTCAAAATGCTGTCTAGCTACAGCGTCTAGACCCTCGAGGTCGCTTCGGTCCATCACTTGA
>NZ_JAMBNR010000011.1 GCF_023715205.1 Mesobacillus maritimus | reverse complement strand
GCCGAAACCGTCTTTCAGCATTTCCTCATGAGAGGAAATGAATGATCCGGTATTAGCCCCGGTTTCCCGGAGTTATCCCAGTCTTACAGGCAGGTTGCCCACGTGTTACTCACCCGTCCGCCGCTAACTTCAGGGAGCAAGCTCCCATCAGTCCGCTCGACTTGCATGTATTAGGCACGCCGCCAGCGTTCGTCCTGAGCCAGGATCAAACTCTCCAAATAAAGAGTATGAGTTAAGCTCATAATAAAAACGTTGGCTCATGTTTTTCTATATTAATAGAAGAAACATGATAAATATTGTTTGTTGACGCTTGTTTGTTTAGTTTTCAAAGAACAATTTTTCAATGTCGTTTTTCAGCGACAAGGAATATCTTATAACATCTCATTAATTTCGTCAACACCTTTTTAAAAGTTTTTTTAAAGAAGTGTTAGTGTCGTTTTCTTAACTAGCTACCGAAGCAGCTAAATCATAATACCATCAACCTTTATACCATAGCAACGGTAATATTTTACATTCACTTTCAGAATTTGTACTTGTCTTTAATGGCTTTTAGTTCATGATTCTCACACCGATGAATCACTCTTTTTCTTCGTTATTTTTTCTTTCCACTCAGAAATGGTTCCATAAATAAATCCGATCGTAAGGAGTGCTATTACAATCCCAAAGACAAAAAGAAAAATCCCTAAAGTACGTTCTCCATCTTTCATATAATCTATGCCACTCATGAAAGAGGCAATCGTGGTTAATGGAAAACCTATAAATATTAAAAAGAGCCAGAAAAATTCACGAATTGCAGACTTTATCTTTGCTGCCCCGTAATAGATCATTTTAATAAACTTCAAATCGAACTCTCCTTGTGTCTTTTTATTTTTATAGATATTAAGTTAGCACTAACCAAAGATGTTTTAACTAACCATGTAATCTAACCTTCGCTACTTTATTATCATAGCAGATACTAAGGAATGAAATCACAAATTTTTCTACTTTCCTTCAATGGATTTAGAGGTACTTAAAATGCCTTTTATCACTTCTCAATTCCTTTATAACCTCCCTCTTGTTCCCCCTTGCTAATAGAATAATGTTATGAAAGTAGAACTCATTAGGAAGAGTAACGAATATAATAGCCAATGGATGATTGCCCCAAAAATGGGCTTAACTGTGCCGCACTTCATTTTCCTTAAAAGCATAGGATAGGATGATATTTTACCTAGGGAGACGATAACCATGTATCAAAATCCATATTATCATCCATATAACCCATACACTAATGACTATTTACGTGTTCAAAATAATACTCAGCTTGTAAGAGATATTCAGAAAGCAATAAATGGCGAATTTAGTGCAATGGCTTGCTATGAAAAGTTGGCTCAAATGGCTCCTAATCAAAAGGAAAGAAATCAGATCCTTGAAATACGTGAGGATGAAAGACGTCACTTTGAAGAATTTACGCGAATTTATACTAGTTTAACAGGGAGACAACCAACTCCGAAGATGACCGAGGAATGCCCTAATACCTATAAGAGGGGGTTAGAGGCAGCATTTATGGATGAGCAGGAAACCGTTGATTTTTATTTAGATATCGTAGATAAAGCGCAAGATCTAACCATCAAACAGGCCTTCCATCGCGCCTCAGCCGACGAACAAAATCACGCCGTTTGGTTTTTGTATTTTTTGACCAAAAACAGAAGGTAATAAAGGTCTTAGAATCATCTAATGTTATTGGCCCCTCTTATTAAAAGGGGCCACAAAGATTTCTCTAAACATAAATGTGCTAGTCATTTGGACAAATAGTTTCTTCTCGTAGGTGCCCTGATTTTTTGATTTTTGTTTGCAAGTATTTCTCGTTATATTGAGATACATCCCCCCACAAAGGCTTTCTTCCAGAGACCTCTAAACCCGCCCGTTTTAACGCTTCTAACTTTTTCGGATTGTTCGTCATTAGCGTTACGGGCTTTGAACGTAAAGCTTTTAACACCATAATCGCATCACTATAGTTTCGTGAATCATCAACAAATCCAAGACTTTCATTTGCTTCAACCGTGTCGTAATTATTTTCTTGTAGAATATAGGCCATCGCTTTACTGAATAACCCAATCCCTCTTCCTTCATGATTGGCTAAATAAAATAACGCCCCTGTCCCATGCTCGACAATCATTTTCATGGATTGTTTGAGTTGGAACCCACAATCACATCTTTTACTACCAAAGATGTCCCCAGTATGACAAATTGAATGCATTCTGATAATAACATCGTCACTATATTCAAAGTCCCCATAAACCAATACACTTGATTGTTGGTACTCAGCTAAGTTTATAGAAGATAACTTGTCAATTATTCGTTCAAACTCTTCCGTCACCTCATCACAATCTAACCAACAATACCATTTAAAAACCACTGTCTCTCCGTATAAATTGACCGGAAGACGAATGGGACCAACTAAGTAAATAGCACCTTTTGTTGTTTTTATCAATTGAATTTTATCTTCTAATAAGGATAAAACTTTAGGATCGATTTTTGTTGTGTTCATCGTTCTCTCCTCTTTTAGTTTTAAGTAGTTTGTGATGAATTAGGAGATCCCATTCAAAGGGTTAAACGCATGAATAATAACCCGCCTTTTCTAAAACACAAAAAAACCTCTATGCTAGAACAGATTAGGTTTTAGCTTAGAGGTTTTAATGTCTAGTTCTTCTGTTATTTTTCTACAAGGATTTTCCCTTTTGTGGTCCGGTTGAACTGACTGGTTTTCCAATAGGCAATCCCCATTGCAGCCAAGAGTAAAACTCCGGTCATTACAAACACACTTTGCGCGGGGAAAACTCCCCCAATCAATCCTCCAAGCATCGGTCCGACCATTCCACCAATTTGGGTAGCGGTTTGATTTAAACCAAATGCTCTACCACGGAAGTCTTCCGATGTTGATTTAACAACTAAACCATTCAAAGCTGGGAATACCGCACAGAAGAAGATACCGAAAAGAAAACGAGTAATGGAAAATCCATATATATTGCTAAAGACAATTTGTGCGAATGTTCCCAGACTACCACCTAATAACCCGATGATGAGAACTCGGTTGAAACCCACTTTATCCGCCCATTTGCCCCAGTACGGAGCAAATAAGGCACTCGCAATACCAGGAAGAGAAAAGACAATACCGGCAATTAAAGCCGTTTTATCTCCAGATCCCCCTAAACTTACAATATATAATGGAAGAATGGGTTCAATTGTCATTATTGAACAGCTTGTTACCACAGTAAGCAGTAAAACCAACATCAAGGGACGGTTGGACCAAGCGATTTTTAAATCATTACGAACGGAACCTTTTTCTTTACTTGGGGTGAAGTTTTCTTCTTTTACCCCAAAGATAATCAGGATGGTTGAAGTCAAAACAATCATTCCTGCACTAAAAAAGGCCATTCGATTTCCGACTAGTTCAGCAAGTCCCCCACCTAGAAGCGGACCAAGGATCCCGCCCGAAGCAGAGGCAGTTGAGATCATTGATAAAGCATATCCTACCTTTCGGTTAGGGGTATTTGTGCCAATCAACGCAATCGCACCTGGGATAAAACCGGTTAATAGCCCCTGCATAATACGTAAGCCTAAAAGCTGATATGGATTGGTGACAAAAGCTGTTAAGGTATAAATGACAAAAAGAAAAAATCCCGCCCGAATAATCATGGGTTTACGACCAAATCGGTCCGCAACTCTTCCCCAGAATGGCGAGGCAATGGCTCCTGCAAAAAAAGCAGCGCTAAATAATAATCCTGACCACATTTCCACATGTTCTTTCACACCAATCTCAGGAAGAAAGATTGGTAAAAAAGGAATGACCATGGAAAAACTAGCCGATGTAAAAAATACTCCCACCCATAAGATCCATAAATTTCGTTTCCACGTTTCCACGTTCATCGCTCTCCAAACATATATAAGAATGCGAATCAATCTACATAAGATTCATAAATCCACATCTAATAAAATATTTCTACACTCGAAATATTATGGCACACTTCTTCCCCTTAGACAAGAAAAAACTGGAAGGTGGAACCTTCCAGTTTTAATAACATTCTGATTATAAGAAAAGCTTAGTATACATTCATCTCGTCTGGATCGGGTCCTTGACGCTTGTCTTGATTTAAGGCATCAATTTGTTCCATTTCTTCTTTTGACAACTCAAAATCAAACACTTGGAAGTTTTCCTCGATACGGCTTGGAGTGGTGGATTTTGGTATCGCAATGATTTGATTTTGTAAATGCCAACGAAGGATCACTTGAGCTGGAGATTTTCCATGTTGTTCAGCAATTTTAGCGATCACTTCGTTTGTAAGTGCTTCTCCACCTTGCATTAATGGACCCCATGCCTCTACATAAATCTCATTTTTTTGGCAAAACTCTCTTAGTTCTAGCTGAGAGAAGTAAGGATGCAGTTCGACTTGGTTGACTACAGGCTTGACTTTACACTCTGAAAAAATTCTTTCTAAGTGTGGAACCTTAAAGTTAGAAACTCCAATTGCCCGGACCTTTCCGTCCTCATATAACTTTTCTAACGCTTTATAAGTGTCAACATATTTATCTTGTTCTGGAGTTGGCCAATGCACCAGGTACAAGTCTAAATAATCTAATCCTAATTTTTCTAGACTTGCATCAAATGCCTTAAGAGTTGCTTCGTATCCTTGATCGCTGTTCCAAACCTTAGAGGTAATAAACAATTCCTCACGAGGAACCCCTGATTCACGAATCGCTTGTCCAACACCCGTTTCATTTTGGTAGATAGCAGCTGTATCAATCGAGCGATAGCCAACCTCGATGGCTTTCTTGACTGCATCAACAACCGTTTTGCCTTCTTCTACTTTAAAGACACCAAAACCAAGCTGAGGCATTTCCACTCCATTGTTCAATTTAACGTTCATATGTTTCACTCCTCTGTGCTTTTCAAACTAAATCGTGCATTTTTCATTTTAACGCTGAGACTATTAAACAGCAAACAATTTACCCAAATAATGGATGGTGCCAGGCACCACCCATTTTATTTCCATTTTATTTTTCGACTTCGTCTTCCCATGCGAGCATGCCACCTGTCATGTTGGTTACATCAAAACCATTTGATGTGAGGAGTTCACACGCCATGCTGCTTCTTCCACCAGATCGACAGGCAATATAATAATGTTCTTTCTTATCAAGTTTATGTAGTTGATCAGGCAGGTCTCCTAACCGAATATGATGTGCTCCTGGAATTTTCCCGGTAGCGACTTCATCGTCTTCACGCACATCAATCACATTTACTTTTTCACCGTTTTTTATTTTTTGCGCAAGTTCTGTTGTAGTAATTTGTTTCATCTTCTTTTACCTCCATTTTTTTCCGATCCTCGTTAGGTTGGCAAAAAATGTACTATATTATTACCTTATTATTTACCCCACCCTTTTTTCTATGAATTACTTACTTCGGGAATACGGTCCTTTCCCTTGAATTACTCCTATTGATAAATGCGCATTTATAAAAGGCTCTATTCTCAAACTTTAATAGCTTATAAAAAACAAAAAGCCGCAATGAGCGGCTTTTTCAAGTGGCTTGTTCTATGATTCATCTGTTTTTTCTACTGTTTCAGTGTTTTTCTTCTGGGGTGGTGGTGATAAACGTTCTAATGCATCGGCGATCCTTTTCAAGTTTTTCACAACTTCCTCGGATTGCTGGTCGTTCATACCTCTCACATCCTCTCAAGCGCCCAATAAATAATGGGCTTAAAGTAAACATACCATACTTTTATCTATTAAGTATTACTTCATGTGGTAGAAAATTAAAAAACGCATTGCCATCATTAATTAAATCGCGTATGATTATATCGTAGGCGATTTAATTTTAAACATCCTGATTTTCATAACTACTTATAATTCCTATCTTAAGGAGGAAACTAGATGAGCACTGTTTATGAATTTGCGGTAAAAACACCGAATGGAATGGAAAAGTCATTAAAGGAATATGAAGGAAAACCTTTACTTATTGTCAACACCGCAAGCAAGTGTGGACTAACACCACAATTCAAGGGTCTTCAAGAAATCTATGATAAGCATCAAGACAAAGGCTTAGAAGTTCTTGGTTTCCCTTGCGATCAGTTTAACAATCAAGAATTTGATAACATTGATGAAACAACTCAATTTTGTCAACGAAACTATGGCGTTACTTTCCCGATGTTTGCGAAAATTGACGTGAACGGTCCAAATGCTGATCCTTTGTTTACTTACTTAAAATCGCAGAAAAGGGGCCTTTTATCGAACCGGATCAAATGGAACTTTACCAAATTCCTAGTTGACCGCAACGGCAAGGTTGTTGAACGTTACTCCCCAACGACAGATCCTAGTACGATTGAAGCAGATCTAGCAAAATATCTATAATGAATTGTAAGTGGAGATGAAAATGAACGATTTTCTAACTTTAGAAAAACAACTTTGTTTTTCTCTTTATCAAACATCCAATGAATTTACCAAACTTTATACTTCAGCGTTGCAACCATTTGGCTTAACGTACCCTCAATATTTGCTTCTGTTAGCATTGTGGGAAAAAGATCACGTAACAATGAAAGAATTAGGTGAACGACTAAGCCTAGGAACAGGTACGTTAAACCCAATGATTACCCGAATGGAAGCAAATGGTTGGCTTCGTAAAGAACGTTCAAAGGAAGATGAACGAAAAGTTTATATCACTCTTCAGCCAAAAGCGTATAAAGAAAAACAACCTATCACGATGAAAATTGCCGATGAGATTCAGACTTGTCAAATTGAGTTGGCAGAATATGAAGCGTTGATGCAGGGATTAAACCAACTTCGCCAAAAGATTAAAGAACGAAATCAAAACTAATTTAGCCAAAAACACAAAGGGTTTCCCTTTGTGTTTTTGGTATTTTTCGTTAAATGAAACTTTTAACCCATACTATTCGTATATAAATTAACAAATTTTTGAAAGGGAGTTTTTATGGGGTCTATATTAATCTTTTCACTTATTATTGGTGTCGCGTCTGCTCTTATTCTTTTTCCTTTTACACAGAAGAAGCAAAAGAATAAGGAAAGCAAAGAGGCAAATTCCAACAGCTGGCTTCTCATAACAGTTGCGCTTATTCTTACCGCCCTCATCTTCGGATACTTTTATATCACAAATCTTGATCGCAACTTTACCTCTGTTTGGCTACTAGCCTTAGTCGTGACTGCAGCTGGGGCACTGTTTGCCACTGGTTTCGAGAGAATGATGAAAGGAGTTTTATTTTTAGCAAGTCTTGTCTTCAGCATTTATCTAGGAACGGCTTTTTTATTTAATGCTGATGAGAAATACGAAGTAGCCAATATGGTGCAAGAAACAGAAATCGAAGTGTTTGATGAAACAAAAACACCAGCAAGCGTCCCCCCTCAATTCGCACGGAATAAAATGAAAAAAGCATTTGGTCAAGTGCCTAATACGAGTTATTACGAACTTGGAAACTTGCAAATTCAAAAAGTAAACAATGACTATGTTTACATTGCACCTGTTGAGTTTTCTGGATTTTTCAAATGGTGGAACGGAGACTCCACGCCAGGATATTTCACCATTAGTGCGACCGATTCAACAGATAATCCACGCTTTATCAAAACCGAAATGACGTATACACCGTCTTCTTATTTCGGGAAAGATTTAAACCGCCATATGCGAACACATTATCCAGAGATTATCTTTTATGGAGAACCTCAATTGGAAATCGACGATGAAGGGAAACCGTACTATATCCGTTCATATGGAGATTTCATTTCAGGACGAAATGGGTTCGATGTGAAAGGAATCGTCCTTGTGGAGCCTAATTCCGGAAAAACCGAAATGTATAGTTTAGATGATGTTCCAGCATTTATTGATGGAGCTGTTTCTCCAGAAGTGGTCAGCTTGCACAATAGCTATTTCGGGAACTATGTTCATGGCTTTTGGAACAGCAAGTTTGGAAAATCTGACGTGAAACTTCCGTCAGATGAAGGGACAGAAGCAAACGTCAGTCCAATCTTTGATGAAAACGGAGTTATGTACTACTTCACTGATTTTACAAGCCCTAAAGAAGGCGTTGACTCAATGCTCGGCTATTCTCTGACAAATTCTCGAACAGGAAAAGCCACCTATTATACTGGGAACTTAGAAGAATCGTACATGGATTCACAAGGAGCTTTACAAATTATTGAAAAGAAATTCATTGAGAAAAAATGGAATGGCGAAATGCCGATTCTCTATAATTTCTATGGTGAAGCAAGCTGGTTGACACCGGTGCTAGATGCCAACGGATTCTTGCAAAACTACTTTATCGTTTCAGCTGCCAACCCTGAGATTTCAGTATACGGAAATACGCCAAACGAAGCTTTAAAACAATACAAAACTGCTTTGCAACGTGGTGGTGGGACTGTTGATGGAACTTCAAAAGCGGAAGAAAAGCAAGTGAGCGGTAAAGTTGTGCGTGTCTATAAAGAGAAGTCCGAGAACGTGACGATGATCTACTTCTTGTTAGATAATGGGCAAAACTACATCCTATCTTCTGAAAATGCCCCGAAGGCAATCTATTTACAACCAGAAGATTCTGTAGATGTTACCTATCTGGATTCTGGAGAAGAATTCCTTCCAGTAAAAACGATTGCGATAAAAGGGTTGGAATAAAAGTAAAACTTCATTCAGCGGGGGGATTTCTTAACCCCCACTGAATGTTAGTCACGCATAGCCTGATTGATTTTTCTATAGGCTAAAGCCCTAACAAAGATAATCTCTCAAAAAAGCTGTCCAGTCGGATGATGACTACCGATTTGGGCAGTTTTTTTTTTAGGCCTGTCAATAACCCTGGTTCGACTCAGCGGCTAAAAGGCGGTTTATTCGGCTCTTTACCCGTGACAAGAATGAAATCTGTATGGATATAGTCTTTTTCAAAAAGGTTATAAAGAGCTGTATAAGATAAACCGCTAGCTTCTCTAAGATCATATTCGGTGATATAGACATAAATTTTAAAATGGAATTGTAAATAGTCATAAAACTCCTCTGGATTTACCCCGGACTTACTGAGATAAACACTATTAAACTCAATCATACCGATGGCGACTTGACATTGCTTTAAAATTTCACTCATTCCTTTTAAAACAAATGCTTCATAGCCTTCTACATCCACTTTAAAAAGGATTCGTTGAAAACCATTCTCCTCTTTTAGAAGCGAGTCAATCTTCATCGTCCGCACAGGGATGGTTTCGATCATCTGATGTGCTGGTTTATAGGAAGCTGAGGAAGTCCCCGACCAATGCCGGTCAATAAAGAAGTCCTTTTGCTCATCCTCTTTATCAGCAGCTAGCGCATGAATAATTGTCATTTGTTCCTGATTCGGATGCTCCACTTTTGACTGATGTAGATATTTCAATAAATGGTGATTAGCCTCTATTCCAATGATTTTACAATGCTTCGGGTAAATCGTCGAAAACATGCATTCTCCATAATTCACACCTACATCAAGGATCAAGTCTGGCGAATAACGATGGACAGCCTTTTCCCAAAAATGCTTCACTCTAGATTGCGTCACACCCCCGCTAATCAACAAAGCCCTCCCACGATTCTCATCTGGATTCACATATAGAACTGTAGTAGATGGAAACTCAATTCTACTAGGGAGTTTCTCAGACTTCATGGTTTTATATTTTATCAAGATCCCAACATCAATAAGAAACTTCCAAACTTTCGGATTCTCTTCCCACATTTTCATGAGTACTGGTATGCGAATTGTCGGCAATGCTTTCATTCAGACCCCTCACTTTAAGAAGATTTTTGCATAACTATTCCTTCTTACCAGATGAATTTCCTTTGTCTTGAATGGAAAGTTTACATAAACCTAACATTAGCGCTAGTTAATCCGGGAATTGAGAAAATCTTAACCTACTTTTAACATGCTCTTTATTCCCCGTTAAAGAGAAGGAATTATGATGAAGGGGTCTAACAATCTAACATACTACTCCCCTATACCCACCAGTACACATACCCTTTCCACTAAAACCCTCAAAAGCATAACACTCTATCTAAATTTAAAAGACTGCACTACCGACAAAATTCACACAACCCTTTACAAAGGAGGAATGAGCATGGATACAGGTTCCCATATTATTATTGGCCTTGGTTTAGCAGCTCTTGCCCAACTGGATCCTGTTGTTGCTGAGAACCCTGTCTTATCGCAAGCCGTCCTTGCTGGAACCATCCTTGGATCAAATGCACCTGATTTTGACTATTTGTTAAAATTAAAAGGAAAAGGTTTTTATAAGCGTCATCATCGTGGGTGGTCTCATTCGATTGTGATTCTCCCCTTTTTGGCACTCACCCTTTCAAGTATCTTGTATTTAAGCTTTACACCATCAGGATTTACGCATTTGTTCTTTTGGACCTTACTTGCTACGCTACTCCATGTTTTCTTCGATCTATTTAATGTTTATGGAACTCAGGCCCTTCGCCCTTTTACAACCAAATGGATTTCATTTGATAGCATCCCACTAACAGACACCTATATTTTGCTTCTCCATGCAGCTGGTTTTGTATCACTCTTGTTTTATGAAGCAGGTACTGTATTTGCGGTTATTTATTCGCTTATGTTCCTATACATCGGTTTTCGGAAATTCTACTCTTTCTTAATTAAAAGAACCCTATCTATGTATTTTCAAAAAGCGATCGAAATCAAGCTCATTCCGCAACAGCCCATTTCGAAATGGAAAGTGTTAATTGAAACAGAAAATGACTATCTATTTGGGGTTTATGTTCGTAAAGAATTTACGGTGGATTATGTGCTAGCGAAACAAATTGACTTTCCGAATGTTGTTGTAGATAGCTTAGAAAGTCAAACCATTCGTGATTTTATTTTATCAACGAAGTACGCCTTTCCACATGTTCAGAAACGAAAAAATGGGTATTTTGTGTTTTGGAAAGACTTGCGATTTCGACGAAGAACCTTTTTCCCAATTTTTGCTGTCATTTATATTCCGTTTGATTCTAGTCGGCATTTAACCTATTCTGGCTCTTGTTACTCTTTGAAGAAATACAAAAAGATTGTACGACAGTTGAAAAATCATGCCCAACTCGAAGAAAAAGAAAACCTCCCTTCCGTGAAAAGCGAGGCCAACTAGAAAATAGAAAAAAGCCTATTGACCAATCCCAACAAAGGGGATTGATTTATAGGCTTACTTATTTAAATGAATGATTTTCTGTGCCGTTTTGATCCCATTTTCGATACAATCTGGAATCCCAACGCCATAATACGAACAGCCAGCGAGATGAATGCCTGGATAATCTGCAGCTAACTTTTGTTCAAGCATTGCCACACTTTGAGGGTGTGAGATTAGATAATTGGGCATTTGATCCGACCAATTGGTCACTTCACTAGCAACTGGCTCAGCATCGATACCTAGACTTTTTTGGATATCGTTCATCGCAGCCTTTAACAGTTCCTCTCTGTTCATTTCTTTTAATGAAGCAAAGGCTGGATGACTGCTTTTATAAAATAATCTTACCAAAAGGTTCCCAGACTTTGACGTATGCTTCCATTTCCTACTTGTCCAGGTACAAGCGTTACAAGATAGCTCATCTGTGTTTGCGGTAATAAATCCGGTACCATCCGCTGGGAGAATGCGATCTGGGACATCAAACCCAACATATACACTGATTAGAGAACTATTTCGAAGTCCGGAGAATCCTTTCGTAAGTTCTGGATCGTCAATCAGTTTTTCCGCTGCTGTATGCGGGATACTTAATACAACATGATCTGCTTCAACGACTTCCCCATTATTCAATTCCACTCGATAATGTTGATTGTCTTTTTCAATTTTATTTACTTTTATGGCTTTAAAGATTTCTACGTCTTCCAACTGGTTTTCGATTGCCTCAATTATGCTGCTTAAGCCATTTTTAAACGAAAGAAATTTACGCTCGCCACCTTTAAATTGCTGTTTATTCGCTTCTAAGCCTTTGATGATGCTTCCATACTTCTCCTTGTAGTCAATTAAATACGGAAGCGTGGGAGCAATGGTTAAGTCCGTTAATTTTCCACTATATACACCTGATAAAACCGGAGCAATCTGTTTCTCTACAAATTCACTCCCGAGAAAATGTTCAAGGAAAGCACCGACGGAATCATTCTTGGTAAACTGGTCGTTTTTTGTGTAAAAATCTTTTAGTGCTGCTATTTTTCCTTCCGCTGAAACTAGCGTCGTTTCCGCTAAAGATTTGATGCTTGCCGGAATTCCAAATACAGAATCAGCCGGTATGGCCTTTAATTCTCCATCAGTATAAATAAAAGAAATTCCAGTTGAGTTGTAAACCACTTCTTGTTCTAGTCCCAACTCTTCCACCAAAGACAGTGATTCTAACTTCCTAGAGACAATGGAGTCCGCCCCTGCTTCCATAATAAAACCACTTTGATGAACGGTGGTTATTTTTCCACCAAGTTCTTCTCCTGCTTCTACAAGGACTAATCGAACATCCGCACCTTTTTCCTGTTTCCATTTATGTAATTCATACATGGCCGATAAGCCTGTAATACCTCCGCCAATCACTAGAACCGTTTTCACTTTATATCCACCTCTATGACCAATCTTCGTTTTTCATAAGTGTACCACACTTCAAATTGACAACTATAGTTTCAGGGTTAAGCAAAATTCACCTATTTTCACAATATAAATGGTAATATTTAAAATATTTAATTCGTTAGGTGGTTAAGCATGCTTTATTTTCTTGTTAGTCTATCTATTTGTTTTATCCTCATCATTCTTTATTTTAATATTTATATAAAAACATCTACTATGGCCGTGATTATGGCGCTAGGAATCATGACACAAGGTGTGATTTCAAACTTTTTTCGTTCAAGCTTTACCCAGTCTATCCTCTTCCATTATAGTATCTGCATCATTCTAGCGTTATGGATTGCCTTCTTCTTTTCTTTGTGGCGGTCACTCTTTAAAGCCAAGTTCACCTCATTACATTATCTTACCATCATGAATCGTTTTGGGATCGGTACTTGGGTAGCAGCGAGTTCCATTTGTGGAGTTTTAATCAATCGTCATGTCTCACAATGGGAACAAGCAGCAATTGTCATTGCCACTTTAAACTTTTCACTATGGCTTGGGTACATGGTGGTGTCGACAATGTCCCTTTATCAAATTTACCGTACTAAAAAGGAAGATCAAGTACATGGAATTATCTTTCTTACTACCGTTAGCACACAGTCCTTAGTGTTATTGTTAAGTTCTTTCCATAAACCCATTCCGGATGCAATTGATTTGATGATGATTCTTGTCGGATTGCTTTTCTATTTTATTAGTCTTCTTTTCATTTATCGGCGCTACCGGTACAACCCATGGGCGATTGAAACTGACTGGAAAAACACCAATTGTATTATCCATGGTGCCCTTTCGATTTCTGGCTTGGCCTGTATTCTTTCACAAGCAACACATCCGTTCATGATAGAAACAATTTGGACCTCCGCTTTTATCCTATTTTTCATTGTCGAGTCAATCGAGCTTGCCCGCTTGGTGAAGCGGATCAGGTTGTACGGAGTTCGAAGAGGAATTTTCGTCTATGATGTGTCCCAGTGGAGCCGCATTTTTACGTTTGCGATGTTTTATACGTTTACTTTTTTCATTCAAAGTCAGCTTAGTTATATTCTGATTATGAAAAAAATCATCATCCACGGTGGAATATGGATGATTCTCTGTCTAACAGTCATTGAACTTTATCTTTCCATTACAACTCTACTTAAAAAGGAACTTCTACGGTCGGTGCAGAAACCTACGCATGAGGTCTCATAGATATTATCGATTAAAACGAATAGAAATGGGAATAAAAGTTAATGTGACCATTTTATTTTGATAAAAGGCAACATTGGAGGTTTTAAAATCTATGATTCGAAGTAATTGGATACTGGTCCTTGTCACAATGCTAACCGTTCTATTTATAACCGCTTGTGGGAACACCGAAAAGGAAGCTCCCCCTGACTCTAATGCAAGCGAAACGGAGCAACATAGCAACAATGAGGCAACTGAAGCTGAACAAAATACCGACGAAGCGAAAACAGATCATTCCCATATGAATCATTCAGGGTCCGGGGATGTTCCTGATGGATTAAAAGAATCAACAAATCCGAAATTTCCTGTCGGAAGTCAAGCTGTGATTAAAGAAGGTCATATGCCGGGAATGAAGGGAGCCGAAGCCACCATTGTCGGCGCTTATGATACGACAGTCTATACGGTATCGTATACACCAACGACCGGTGGAGAGATGGTAGAAAACCATAAATGGGTGATTCATGAAGAAATCAAAGATGCCGACGATCAGCCGTACGGACAAGGATCCGAAGTAATCCTCGATGCAGATCATATGGAAGGCATGAAAGGAGCAACAGCTGAAATCATTTCAGCAAAACAAACAACGGTTTACATGATTGATTTCACACCTACAGATGACTCCGAAAAAGTTACCAATCACAAGTGGGTTACGGAAAATGAATTAACACCAGTTGAAAATCAATCTTAACAGTCAGAAGGACTTTTCCACCACATGGAAAAGTCCTTCTTTTTTAATTGAAGTATCTGAAAACCTTGACAATTCACACAAACCTGTTAGGATAAAGGGAAATTACATATCTAACCGAACCACTAGGGGTGCTTTATTGGTGAGATTTTCGCCTAAAAGCTGAGATTAGAGTATGACTCTAAGACCCTTAGAACCTGATCTGGCTCATACCAGCGTAGGGAAGTGGAGAACAACGATTGTATCTTGTTGTCATTTAAACCACTTTCCTTCTGTCTTTGGAAAGTGGTTTTTTTATTGACCTTTAACGAGATTGTGATGGATATCGGTTGGAGTCTGGAGGGATGTACAAAGACTTAAGGTTGATAGACTACTATTTATTCAGGTTAATCGTTGATCAGAGTTTTTTTGCGAAGAACCTTTACTAGCCGGTGAGCTTTACTTTTTTCTTTACGAGAAATAATTAATTATTGGAGGGAATTAAAATGAAATTTTCACAAGAACTTCGTCAAGCTGCTAATCATATTTGGGAAGCAAGTTTTAACCACCCGTTTGTAAAAGGGATTGGAGATGGGACTTTGTCGCTTTCTTGTTTCCGTTATTACGTTCAACAGGATGCCTACTATTTATCCCATTTTGCTAGAGTGCAAGCTTTAGGGGCAACCAAATCACCAGATTTACATACAACAAGCCGCATGGCCAGCCATGCTCAAGGGACTTATGAAGCAGAATTGCAGCTGCATGAAAAGTTTTCGAAGCTATTAGAAATTACCGAGGAAGAAAAGAGCAATTTCAAACCAGCACCAACTGCGTATGCCTATACTTCACATATGTACCGTGCGGCTTATTCAGGTCATATCGGTGATATTATCGCTGCAATTTTGCCATGCTATTGGCTTTATTATGAAATTGGTGAAAGGCTCAAAGGTTGTACGCCGGAGGAACCGATTTATCAAGAGTGGATTGCTGCCTATGGCGGTGAATGGTTCCGGACATTAGTAGAAGAACAGATTGCTAGATTAGATAAAATCGCGGAAAATGTGACCGAAACGGACCGCGAACGAATGAAAGAACATTTCATCATTAGCAGTCAATATGAATACGCTTTTTGGGAAATGGCTTATCAGTTAGAAACTTGGCCGGTAACAAACGAGAGGGTAGAGATTTAAAGGGATGTAGATTGAATATCCTGCGGGATTAATTTAGAGTCGTACTTTTTAGCGATTTTCGTTCTAGTAGATAACCACGATGGCTATGAAAGCGTCGTGGTTGTTTTCTTTCGTAACACTAACACTAGACACTTCTCGCGGTTTACGGCCTGGATGAGGGTGGATTCCTATCGTTACTAAATTCTATTCTCTCCTCTCTTTCGGGCACGATAGAATCTCTATCGTTACCAAACTCTCTTCTCTCCTCTCTTTTCAGGCACGATAGAATCTCTATCGTTACCAAACTCTCTTCTCTCCTCTCTTTTCGGGCACGATAGAATCTCTATCGTTACCAAACTCTCTTCTCTCCTCTCTTTTCGGAAACGATAGTCCTCCACAATTCCAAAAAGAGACTCGATTCCATTCCAGAACCGAGCCTCTTTAATCGATTTTTTAAGCGTTCGGATAAATCTTTTTTAACGCTTCCTTCATATCTGAACCTCATCCAATAGTTTGACAACAATTCGAGAAATCATCCACTAAACACTTTTAACTGCTCATAACCTGTTTTATTTTGACTATATAACGGAACAATCGCGGCTTTCTCTGCTAATTCTGTTTCGACTTTTTCAATCCACTGTTCTTCAGCAAGCGCTCTGCCTCTCAAAACAGGGTCCTTTGTGTCGGTCGCATATAAACTTTGATTAATAATCCACCAATTCGGAGTTATTTCCGCTCGTTTTAAATCATCTTGCAAACGACTTGCCTCGAGAACAGGTGTTGCTTCAGCTAAGGTCACAATAACAACACTCGTCTCTTCGGAATTACGCAATCGTGGCAACAACTTTTGAACGCTTTCTGGTACTTCCCCTGTTGTCCGCGCCAATTCCTTGTGGTAAGACTGTGCTGCATCTAAAAGCAATAATGTGTGACCAGTAGGCGCTGTATCAATGACCACGATTTCATCCTTGGAGCGTTCCACAACTTCTGCAAACGCGCGGAACACAGCAATTTCCTCTGTACATGGAGAGTTTAAATCTTCCTCTAAGTAGGCTAGGCCTGCCTCATCGAGTTCTTCGCTCACATTTGCTAAAACTTCTTGTTTATAGGCTTCAACCTCTTTTTTAGGGTCAATTCGACTCAAAGATAAGGACTCATTATGATCGTCGCTCTTGAACATCAGGTCGAGGTGGGCTGCCGGATCGGTTGTCGTCAAATGAACTTTATGTCCCTTTTCTACAAGTCCAACCGCGATCGCCGACGCCATTGTGGTTTTGCCGACGCCGCCCTTCCCCATTGTAAAAATAACTCTTGTCCCTTTTTTAGATAAGTCTTCTACCAATTCATTTAGACTCGCTAGCTGATGATGGGAGCTTACTTCAGCCCCCCCTGATTCAACCACTGTTTGATGATCCAATAGTTGTCGCAAGTTCGCCAATCCTGTTAACGAATAAGACACATAAGGCAAGGAGAAGGTCGTCACTCCCACAATCCCCGCTGGCATTTTGGCAATCGCTGCTTGTTGCTTTTCATAAAAACTCGCTGAAACGGTGTCATCTGCCACAAACGTTTCCATTAATCCATTCACAATTAATAGCTGATTGCTGATGCCGATTTCTTTTAATTCTTGTGAAGCTCGGTTTGCTTCAAACAACGAAGATTCATCTGGGCGCGCCACTAAAATCAAAGTGGTTTTTTTAGGGTCCGCTAAGGCTTTCATGCTCTCGGAATAAATCGCCTTTTTCTCCGCTAATCCTGACAATGGACCTAAACAAGACGCTCCATGGGTACTTTCCTCCAAGAATCCACTCCAAGCCGTCGGAAGTTGCAGCAATCTCAACGTGTGACCAGTAGGAGCCGTATCAAAAATGATATGGTCATAAGCAGCCACAATAGTTTCATTTAAAAGCAAGCCGGTAAATTCATCAAATGCGGCAATTTCGACCGTACATGCACCTGATAATTGCTCTTCCATTGTCGCGACAACGGAATCTGGCAGTTTTCCGCGGTAAGGGCCGACCACTTTTTCACGATAAGCTCTTGCAGCTTCTTCTGGGTCAAGATTACAGGCAAATAAACCAGCTACTAATGGTACGGCTTTCGGTTCATTGCTTAATTCCACTTCCAAAACATCCTGCAAATTGGAAGCGGGGTCTGTGCTAACAAGGAGCACCTTTTTCCCCTCATCCGCCAATGAAACGGCAGTGGCACACGCCGTTGACGTTTTCCCTACCCCTCCTTTTCCGGTAAAAAACAGAAACGGAGTATCAATTACTTGTTTTGGTTCAAAGGGTTGAAACATCATGTGTACCTTCTTTCTATCGGTCTGTTTTCATAAAAATTGTTGTTAAAATCTTAAAGCCGATTTTAACGTAATAATAGCCAATTTGTATGTTTCATTAAGTTTTCAAGCTCTTTTCTCATAAAATGAAGCTATTATTTGTATAACCATGCTTATTCAGTCGTATTTTTTGTGTCAAAAGCAATAAAGTCTGAGAAAAGAGCCTTCTATAATAAGTTAAGCGTTTTGCTCGCTTTCTTTTCTTTTAAATCCTCTTCCGCGACACCAAACCATGAAGCAAGCTGTTCATTGCTCGGATATGCTCCTGTTTTGACAACTTCCCCGTTTAAGACCGTCATAGGTAGTGCATCTGGTCCTTTTTCGTGAAGGACTTTATTTACCGCTTCGTTTTCCGCAAATTTAGCTGGATCGGTCGCTAGATTGTATCGCGTAATATCATGTCCCTTCTTTTCTAATAGAAAAACAGCGGACGCCATTCTTGTTAGCTCCGGATCGACGCTTGGTCCACAAACACCCGTCGGACAACATAATGCCGGATCAAAGATTTCTACTATGTTCATATCGAATCCCTCCTCTTTTTAGTTAAGGCTATTACGTAAAAATTACCTTTAAAATCCTAAACAGCTCTTTTTTTCTTATAACCTAGTTCATTCAGTGTAATTGTTGTTCAAAAGCAATAAGGCCTGAGAAAAGAGCCTTAGTCAAACACGAAGAGGAGCAAAGCCTCTTCGCACTGCTCCTTTTACTTTCCAGTTTCCGCAAATGTTTTGATGCGCTCACCAATTTCATCACGCACACGTTGGAAAAACGCCCATTTTTCTTCATCTGTTCCTTGGGCCTTAGCTGGGTCATCAAAGCCCCAGTGGTCTCGTTTTACATGTGGAGGTGTGACTGGACATTTGTCAGCGGCATCTCCACAAAGAGTGACAACAAATTCAGCGTTATTTAAAATCTCTGGATCAATGATGTCAGAAGTTTGGTTCGTAATATCAATGTCGATTTCTTTCATTGCTTTTACAGCATTTGGGTTTAACCCGTGCGCTTCAATTCCAGCACTTTTGACTTCCCACTCGTCACCCAAATATTTTTTCGCCCAACCTTCGGCCATTTGGCTGCGGCAAGAGTTTCCTGTACATAAGAAGTAAATTGTTTTTTTAGACATAGATGATTCTCCTTTAAGATGTAATTTAGATAAAGTGAAACTTCATTCAGTGGGGGGGGTTCTCCATCCCCCACTGAATGTTAGTTGAACCAATCGGGCTTTTACTGGCAGTTGGTCCCCGACTTATCCTTTTTAGGTCTTCCTCATGTCTTGAAGTAGGGGCCTTACTGCCAGTTAATGCGGGATGATCAGCAACCATAGGTAGAGTCCCACTAACGTAATGAATAGCGTGGGAATCGTTAAAATGATTCCTGTTTTAAAATAAGTACCCCAAGTGATTTTGACGCCTTTTAAACTTAGAACATGTAGCCATAATAGGGTCGCTAGCGATCCTATTGGCGTGATTTTCGGTCCTAAATCCGAACCAATGACGTTTGCATAAATTAAGGCTTCTCGAATCACACCGGTTGTATTCGTGTCGGCAATCGCAAGGGCATCAATCATAACGGTAGGCATATTGTTCATTACCGATGATAAAATCGCCGCTATGAAGCCCATTCCGACGGTCGCTGCGAATAGCCCTTGATCCGCAAACACTTGAATCACATCGGATAGGACAGTAGTCAATCCAGCATTACGCAATCCATAAACAACCACATACATCCCAATCGAGAAGAAAACGATGTTCCAAGGAGCTCCTTTGATGACCGTTTTCGTATTGACTGCTGGACTTCGTCTTGCCATCAATAAGAAAACAATCGCAATGATGCCGGCGATAAACGACACCGGTACCCCAACGAACTCACTTGCAAAGTAGCCGACTAACAGAACAGCAAGCACAACCCAAGAAATCGTAAACATCTTACGATCGCGAATCGCTTCAACTGGTTGTTTTAAATGAGTTATATCATACTTTTTCGGAATGCTTTTTCGGAAAAAGAAATATAGAACCAAAATACTTGCTGCTAACGAGAATAAGTTTGGCACAATCATTCGCGAAGCAAATTCAACAAAGCCAATCCCAAAGAAGTCGGCAGAAACAATGTTCACCAAGTTACTAACAATGAGTGGCAATGACGTCGTATCTGCAATAAATCCACTTGCGATAATAAATGGAAACACCATTTTTTCATCGAATTTCAACGCGCGCACCATCGCAAGCACAATCGGTGTTAAAATTAGAGCGGCACCGTCGTTGGCAAAGAACGCAGCAACCAAAGCACCTAAAATGGAGACGTAGATGAACATTTTGACCCCGTTTCCATTTGCGACTCTTGCCATATGAAGTGCGGCCCATTCAAAGAAACCAATTTCATCCAGTATAAGCGAGATCATAATAATGGCGATAAAAGCTAATGTCGCATTCCAAACAATTCCGGTTACGTCCCAGACGTCTCCGAAATCAACAACACCGACGAGTAAGGCAAGAATCGCCCCGCCACAAGCAGACCAACCAATCGAAAGGTTTTTCGGTTGCCAAATGACTAGAATCAGTGTCACAATAAAAATCAATGAAGCGAGTAGAACTTGTGTCACGGTAAAACCTCCATTTTAATCACAGGAAATTCGAAGTCCCTGTTGCTGTAAAAGAATCAATTTTTGTTCCTGGTCAGGGATATATTTGATCACATCCTGAACAAGTGGATAATACTGATTGTCTTTGTTTAAAGAATAAAAAATCCACTGACCTTTCCTTGTTTCTTTTACTAAACCAGCATCCTTTAATTTTCGTAGATGTTGACTAATGGCAGGCTGTGACATTTTAAACATCTCCACAAACTCACAGACACAACAATCATGTTTGATTAATAAACCTAACATCGATAATCTTGTTTTATCGCCCATTAGTTTTAAAATATTTGCCGTACCTTCTAATGAATTCTTCTCCATTCCTTCACCCCCACACATCAACATATAAGAAACTACTTATATAATAAAATGCTTATATGCTGATTGCAACCCTTTTTCATTTTTACGATGTCCTAAAATGGACGATTTCATGAACAAATCTCAATCAATTAATTTACGGAGAAACTTTGCTATAAGCAATCCTCAACTTGCCATTAGCCTGTTTTCAAACCACAAAAAAAACCCTGCTCACTTATCATGAGCAGGGTCTTATCAAAGTAATAATAGATTTCCTACCGAAAAGAAGGAATCAGTCTCCGCTTATAAAAAAAAGCAATGAGGTTCAAGACAAATTCAGGTGTCTTGTTGGGAAAGAACCACTTTTTATAAATCTTTGTATAGGCTTTTTTTAAATCCAGCCATCTTCTACATTTTTGATGTTGTCGGAAACGAGCAACATCGATCATTTTGATGCTTTTATCTTTTGTTAGAATGATGTTTTTCAAATGAATATCCGCTGGATTTAGCCCTTGTTTTCTTGCATACAGAAGAGCCTGCTGGATTTCATGAATGTATTCATCTCGAATCTCGATTCCCTTTACTAAACAATCAAATAATGTATCACCACTTATATAATCAATAACCAAGTAACGATCGCCAGAATCATATAAACTTGGATAATATGGGTTTTGGCCAAGTACCTTATATACATCAGCTTCCTCTTTTGCGACTGACTCAAAAGAAGGGAAAAACACTTTGATTACTAGGTTTGTCTCTTTTATTTTAAAAGCATAAGCGCTTCTACCCTTGCCGATTGGCTCAAGTTCTGGATGCTTGTCATTCAGCCGAAAACTTGAGCCCTGGCTAGTGAACGAAACACTTTGAGCTAAGCTACTGAATGATGCCAATCCTAAATCGCCTCCTCTTGCTTGTAACATATGCTCGGTTGCTTGGAGTCGTTCAGGCTCTTAGCTCTTCAGAATTATGAGGCCGCTTGTTCTTGCTTTCCTTTTGTAAAAAACCATCCACTTGCTGCAATTCCTAATAGAACGATATAGAATATAAGCTTCCACTCTGTTGAATGAGCAAAGTCATGTGGAATGACTCCAATATCTTCGTGCCCCAACGTTAACACCGCTAACTTGACACCTACCCAACCAACAATCGCAAATGCGGCAATTTCAAGCCCTGGACGGGAATGGAGCAATTTCACAAACAGATTCGCGGCAAACCGCATGATGATCAAACCAATCATCCCACCGGCGAAAATCACTAAAAACTTTCCACCATCCATGCCTCCGATGGCAGGAAGGTTTGTATTTGGTAAAGTCATTGCTAAGGCGACAGCTGCTAGAATGGAATCAACCGCAAAGGCAATATCCGCTAATTCTACTTTCAACACCGTACCCCAAAATCCAGTTTTCTTTGCTTCTTTTTCTGGTACATCTGATTCTTTTTGTTTAAAAATAAGTTTCCGCACAATATGATTGATTGCGATGAACAGGAGATATAACGCTCCAATCGCTTGCACCTGCCAAACGTCGACAAGGAAGGAAATTGCAAATAAGGAAGCAAAACGGAAGACAAACGCTCCAGCTAAGCCGTAAAAAAGCGCCTTTTTCCTTTCTTCCTCAGGAAGGTGCTTAACCATAATCGCTAAAACTAACGCATTATCTGCGGCAAGCAGTCCTTCAAGGGCAACTAATAATAATAGGACCCACCCGTACTCTAATAATATGGAAAATTCCAATTCTGTTTTCCTCCTAAAATAAAATGATGTTTGGCTGCTTCACAAAGGTTAATTCGTGACAACCTTGATCTCATCATGATCACTGCTAGCCACGCCCTGCGTAAAATATAACCTTGTTGAAAATCGATAGGATTGCGTTTCTGTAGAGACCTCCATATCCTCAGGAAGCTTAAATGAAAACAAAACCTCATTTACAGCATCTGCTTGAATGGTTGAAGAAGTTAGGATCGTAGCGGTATGCAGCACTACATCTTTTTCTAAAAGAAGGTCTCGGCGCACCAAGTCGCATTCAATTCTCTTTAACTGCTGGTCAATGGTACCCCCTTTAATATGGAAGACCCCTTTTACGGTCTCACCAGCTCGATAAGTATCTTTTTCCAATACCAAATCGATTTGTGCCGAACCAATTCCTAACAAAGACATATATTTTCTTAGTAACATGAATAGCCCCCTAGTTTAGTTTGAAGTTAATTTCCATAACTGTTCCATTGCTAATTTGGAATGTTTGTTTTCAATCCGCTCCTCAATTTTCGCCAATTCTTTGCGATCATTTAGTAATTCTTCTTTATTTTTCTTTACCAGATCCATGAAGTTAATTTTTGGTTTTTTCATTATTTTCTCTCCTATCTGTATTAATTTCCTATGATGCTAGGTTTATTTTTTGGATAAGATTGTGTTGAATTTGCTGCTGTAATCAACCTCGCATTCTTTTAACCTTGAATAAAACAAAAAACCTTCACCAACATTGGTAAAGGTTTCCAGAAAAACAAAAAGACCTTTACCATTAAAGGTAAAGGTCTTGCTAACAACATCAAGGTTGCCAACAAAGCCGGGAGATGGTGATCTCCGAATTGACGACTCTGCTGTAAAAGCTACTCCCCTTTAGGAGAACTATTCAATTAAGATAGTAATACTATAAACGACGGTGAAGGATTTTGTCAATTAGAATGTATGAAACTTTAAAACTCGCATGTTTCATTTGAATTGTCCCTTTGTATTTATATGCTATTTCGTCTTTTTTCTGTGACAACCTCATTCACCATTTCATACATTTCTTCTACTCCTTTTTCAGAAGCATCAAACTGGAACGCACTTTTTTTCTCAATTCCTAATTGACTAGCTTCAGCAGCAGCATCGATATTAGCTCCCATAAAAATAAATTCCCAATTATATGTTTCTTGCTGGTGGTGAATCATCTCTTTGACTTTTTGATAAGAAAACTCCCGACTAGCATTTTCCATTCCATCCGTTGTAATCACGAATAACACCTTTTCCGGTCGTTCATCCTCAGCTTGTTTCGATAATCGGGCACCGACATCTAAAATGGTTTTTCCAACGGCATCAAGCAATGCCGTACATCCTCTTACATAATATTCCTGTTCCGTCAGAATCATTCCGTTTGCATCTTCCCCATTCCACAAAATTTCATATTCATCGTCAAAAAGAACCGTCGTCACAATGGTTTCTCCTTCATATTGATACTGTCTTTTTAAAAAGGAGTTAAATCCACCGATCGTATCTTTTTCAAGTCCAGCCATGGAACCACTGCGATCGAGTAAAAAAACGATTTCCGTTTTATTTGCTTTCATGTCTATCATCCTCTCAAAATTGGTTTCCCATGGTACAATCGTACTTGAGTGCAACCAATATTTGGTCGCTTTAAAAGCGACATTTTTCGGAGGATTATCCAATGCTAAGCAAAGAACTACTCATGGAATTGGAACAATATGTACAAACCTACCAGCAGATTGATTTTGAATTGGTTACGTCCGCTGAATTAGAATTGTATAGCGATAGCCCCCTTCAAGAAGAACTCCAGCAGATTGAACTCGAAGCATTTATTGAAGCACGGCGGAAACCAACCTTTAGCCAAGTCCTTTTTCGTTACATCGATCAAACAGCTGCCCGTGATGCGGACATTTATAAAAAAGCAGGAATCGACCGCAAGTTGTTTTCAAAAATCCGTTCGATTCCGAACTACCAACCACGAAAAAATACGGTGCTTAGCCTCGCTTTCGCTTTAAAACTAGATTACGACGATGTTGTTGAACTTTTAGGTGCGGCAGGGTATTCGTTCTCTGATAGTGATACACAAGATTTAGTTCTTCAATTTTGCATCGAGAAGAAAATCTTTGACTTAGATTATATCAATCAAGCGCTTGAGTACTTTAGCTTAAAACCGTTACGATAATGCTTAAAAAAGAGGGCTTATTGTATTTCTCGCCAATGAGTTATATCAAAGATTTCCATGTAAATACTCAGTAACAAGCTTTATTTTAAATTCCTCACTATATTTGACCAAAAAAACACTCCAAAAAGTTAGTTTTATCATCTAAATTTTGGGGGTCGGTACCCATTGACACTCTTTTTGACTTACATTGTTAATATGCTAGCCTTCCTCTTTAGAAGAAACTCTTAATCAACATAATAGCTCCTACCAGGAGCCAAACATAAACCCCAGGTCATATCGGCGGAATGCTTTTATGACGACCGGGTTTTTGTTTCCCGATGCCTCAGGAACCAGTGGAACAATCATTGACGTTGTTTACGTTTTTCTCTTCCATCTAATCACCTGACTCTTTCGTTAAAATATGCTTCGATGATTTTTGTTAGAATTTCAGTTCACCTGATTCCATATTACCCAGAAGGGTATGATAAAAGCCAAAAATTTATTCAGTAGGTCCTTCCCATGACATCATGCCACCAGTCATATTAATGACCTTGTAGCCGTTGTACTCAAGGAACTCTGATGCACGTCCGCTTCTACCTCCTGAGCGACATACCATGATATATTCTTTTGATTTATCTAGTTCATGCATACGAAATTCGATTAAGCCTAGCGGGATATGAATTGCTCCTGGAATTTTCCCTGTTGCGACTTCATCCACTTCACGTACATCCACAATATTTAATTCCTTGTTTTCTTTTAAAAGATTTTCTACTTCTTTTGCTGTCATTTTTTTCATTCTTTTTTCCTCCTTATGGTCTCCAGGCGCTTACTCCGCCTTTTACGTTTGTAATATTTTTAAATCCTAATTTTTTCAACTGAGAACATGCTTTTTGACTTCTCATTCCACTTTGACAAATCACTACCACTTCATTATCTTTATCAAGAGTTGTGGCTTTTTGCGATAATTGGTGTAATGGAAGATTTTTAAATCCTCTAATATGATTGCCTTTAAATTCTCCAGGTGAGCGCACATCAATGAATTGTTTATTTTTCGTTTCTTTCAATTCTTTTTTCAACTGATCTGTTGATATATGTCTAATTCCCTTTGTCGGAATAAGACGTTTCAATAATAAATAAACAAGTATACCGATTAAGATATAATTGATATATTCCAAATTGGGCCCCACCTTTCCATTAATATGTCTGATCACCAATGTACTTTGAATTGCGGTGACAAGATTTATATTATACCCCTGTAGGTATAATGTCAACAGTTTAAACAATTTTTTTTGCAGCAGGTTTTTAAAAAATAAAAATAAAAAACTGGGACACCAACATAGGTATCCCAGTTTTTACGTCTATCTTACTGCACAGCGATTTGGACCAATTTCCATTTCTCTTTGTTGCTCTTCTTCTGGGCTGATCTTTCCCATATTGGTTTCACGGATTTCTTGATAAGAGTTTGGTTGTGGCGGTAAATTTTCCGATACCGTCTTTCGAAACTCTTCATCATCTTCAATGTTTAAACCGTGATTTTCTTTATACAGCACGCCAAGCTTTTCCGATACACTTCCGTCGTCATTCATTTCATGGTGAGTCATATAATGAGCTGGAAGAACGAGTAATTCGTCGGCTAGTTCTTTGTATGTTTTATAAAGCGTATTTCTTAAATCCGCTACCCAGTCTTGAGCTTTCCCAGCTAAATCTGGACGTCCAATTGAATCAATAAACAAAATATCTCCTGTTAACAGATATTTGTCATCCACAATATAAGATGTACTTCCGATTGTATGCCCTGGGGAATAAAGAGCTTTAATCATTATGTCTCCCACTTTAAATTCATCAGCATCATTGACTTGATTGTAGTTGAATTGAACTTCATCGGCATCTTTCGGTGGCAGATAATACTGTGCGCCATAATTTCCGGCGAGCTTCCTTCCACCTGAGATATGGTCGGCATGTAAGTGAGTGTCAAACACATGAGTTAATTTGAATCCTTTTTCTTTGATAAAATCCTCATACGGTTGAAGCATGCGATTTGTATCAATTATCGCTGCTTGTCCGTTTGATTCTACTAAATAAGACAAGCAACCTTTCCCGATTCGAACAAATTGATAAATCGCTCCGCCACCAGAAACATCTCCAACTTTAATCGGCTCTAAATGCTCACTCCATGCTTTCATGCCGCCTTCAATCGAATAAGCTTGTGTAAACCCAGCCTCAACAAGCTGTTCAGCAACAAATTCCGAAGAGCCACCTTTTGCACAAATCACAAAAATGTCTTGCCCCTTCGGCAACTTGTCTACAATCGACTCCACTCCGTCCAACAAGTCAAAGTACGGCGCATTGATGATTTCCACATTCTCGCCTTCAATTTTCCAATCATCGAAATCATCGGTATTTCGAGCATCTAAAATAAAGATTTTCTCGTTGCTGAGAATCTTTTTGACCAGTTCTTTTACCGAGATGGTTTTCACTGTTGTCATTTTTTCACCTCTTCGTATTCAGCTAGAAGGTTAACGTGACATCCGCATCTTTTGCAAAAGTTAGGAACGTAACCGCACCACCAACATCGATTCCCTCAATAAATTGTTCTTTTTCAAGACTCATGACATCCATTGTCATTTGACAGGCAATCATTTTTACACCAAGATCTGCCGCCATTCCAACTAATTCTTCAACGGGTGGCACATTTGCCTTTTTAAAACCTTCCTGGAAGTGTTCCGTCCCCGCTGGCATCGGTAAATTTTTATGTGCTTCTTTATGAATAAGGTTTAATCCTTCAAAGGTAAAAAAAATTCCGACCTCTGCATCCGTGGCCGCTGCTGCTGTTGCAATATTAAACACTTTATAGGCATCGAACATTCCGCTATTTGCTGCGATAATCGCGACTTTCATTATGATTTCCCCCTAATGGTTTTTATTTAAATCGCCTGTCCACTCTTTCATTCCAGGAACGACATTTTTCACATTCTTAAAACCTTTTTCCGTCAATTTCTGTGCCGCTAAATCACTCCGGCTGCCCGTACGGCAGATGATATGAAGCTCATCGTCTTGATTCAATTCTTCAAACCGCTTTT
Source organism: Mesobacillus maritimus (assembly GCF_023715205.1). Taxonomy (GTDB): domain Bacteria; phylum Bacillota; class Bacilli; order Bacillales; family Cytobacillaceae; genus Mesobacillus_B; species Mesobacillus_B maritimus_C. Next base: position 155,542 of record NZ_JAMBNR010000011.1, on the reverse strand, counting down.
CCAGTTCCCCAAGAGGGATATTAACGGCACCTGGGATATGACCAAATGCATATTCCGCTGGTTCCCTCACGTCCAAAATCGTAATTTTTTCCTCGCCAGCGATTTTCTTTTGTAAATCTCCTAAGTTCACTACATCTGGATGTTTCGCCTCTTCTTTTTCTTCCTCTGGAGTGGCTTTTCTAAGGTAATGCTTTAACACATCACCATCTTCGACTGTCCCTAAGTATTGATTACCAGTGCTCTCAGCCCAAGCTTTGAGATCTGCAGTGGAACCTTTATCTGTCGCTTGAATTTCCATCACCTGGCCAGCTTCAAGCGTTGTCATTTCTTTTTTCGTTTTAACAATTGGCATCGGGCACGCAAGCCCTTTCGCATCTAATACTTTATTTACATCCATTGTCACAATCCCCCTTCCATTACCTTTTTATTATCTTATTATTCCGTTATTCAATGCCGGATTTCGACTGCCAATTATTAAAAAAATGCACAGGGAAAGAGTTGGTATTTTGAGATAATGACTGCTACTTCGATGAATGATTTTCTATTGTTTCCTTGACTTACATCCAACCATCTTAGGGCAGGTTAGATCTTCTATCGTTACCATTTTTTCCTTCTACCCTTTTGTATGGCCCGATAGACTGCCCATTTCCGTGAAAAAACTGTCCCACCACTTGGGGTTGAAAGATAGAAAACAGAGCTTCGGTGAAAAAACTGTCTCTCAACCAGCATTTGAAGGGCCACATAGTGCTGGATTCTAGAAAACCTCCAGCTTTTTAATCATGGACTGTTTTTTTCAGTAAGGTTCGGGTGAATCTCAAGACAGACATGAGTGTCATTTTGCTGAATGATTGTAAGTTTATTTACCATGAATTCAGCTCCTCTTTATAAAAATCAATTTTATCTTTATAAAAACAATTCGAAAGGAGCGACAGCTGTGAGTTAGCTCAAAAGTCCCCTTCCTTGATTACCGATTAAAAAAACTGCAACCATTAAAATGCTTTGCTGCTATTATTCTTTGACTAACTATAAACCTCACTAAATTAATCCATCTATATTTTTTCAAGCAACACGCCATATTGAGAATCATTCAGTTTATGGACGGTCGTGTTAAACGGTAATTTCTGCACAATTTCCACCATCTCTTCAGATGAAATTCGCTCTTGTAAAGGTGGGCCGCTGTCTGTTTCGACCTTTTCCCACTCAATAATCAATGCTTTTCCGTTTGGCTTTAATGCTTTATGGATAGAACTTAGAACCCCTTGTAAATCACTCACTTCATGAAGAACAAGCGCTGTCAAAATTTTATCGAATGTTCCTCCTTCAAGCTGCAAGTTTTCAAGACTGCTTACTTTGTATTCAATGTTTTTAATTCCAGCCTCCCTAGCTCGTTCTTTTAATTTTTCCAACATTAAAGGTTCGATATCAATTGCAACCAGTTTTTCTTTTGTTTTTCTAGCAAAAGGAATAGCAAAAAATCCATTTCCGGCACCTAAATCAGCGATGATCTCCCCTGGCTTAAGCTCAAGGAGTTCAGCCATCTTTGTTGGAGATAATGTCTCTTCCCTTTTTGGATCAACCAGTAAATCTGCTTTCTCTGGATTAAAGCGATGACCGCCCATGTTTTTTCCTCCTTTTAATCAAACTTTAACAATCCCCCTCAATAATGAACATGAAAGGAGTGCGTGTGTATGAATGACATTGGACTATTTTTTGCTTTAGCAGGAGGGGTTTTATCGTTTTTCTCCCCTTGCGTTTTTCCCCTCTTGCCCGCTTATATTACCCATTTAACAGGTGGAAAGATTGAGGACTCGAAATTGCATGTAAATCGAACCACCCTATATTCCCGATCAATCGGTTTTATTATTGGTTTTAGTTTAATTTTTATTGCATTAGGAGCTTCCGCTAGTTTCGTCGGCCAAGTTTTGGCGCAGTATCGTGTTCTGATTATGCAGATTGCCGGAATCCTTATCATTATCTTTGGCTTACAGATGGCAGGACTGTTAAAATTCAAATTATTAATGAAAGAAAAAAGAGTGCAGTCCGAACAAAAACCTAAAAATATCTTTAGCTCCATTTTACTCGGGATGGCGTTTGCAACTGGTTGGTCCCCATGCGTTGGACTTGCCCTATCATCGATCTTATTGCTAGCCAGCTCATCCGAAACATTGTCGCATGGTATATTTTTGTTAGGTGCTTATTCCATTGGAATGGCCATTCCATTTTTGATCATTTCCGTAGTGATCTCGTATTCGTTAAAAACTCTGCGAAAAATAAACACTTATTTAGGCAAACTTGCGGTTGTTAATGGAATGATTATGGTTGGGCTCGGTTTTCTCGTATTGAGCGGACAAATGCAAAAAATCAGCGCTTGGCTGTCTGCATTTAGCTTATTTGAATTCTAGTTAGGAGGAGCAAGCGTGAGTCAAAGTGGCCTGATTGGAAAATCGGTTTTAGTGGTAGAAGATGACCCTAAAATTAGACAATTGTTAAGAATTTATCTGACGAAGGAAGGCTATGAAGTATTAGAGGCTGAAAATGGGTTGGAAGCGAAGGAAAAAATTCAACAGTATGATCCATGCATCTTAATCCTTGATCTAATGCTGCCAAAAGTCAGTGGCGAAGAAATATGCAGATGGGTACGGGAAGATTTACAAAATATGATGCCGATTATTATGCTCACCGCCAAAGTATCGGAAAAAGACCGCATTCAAGGATTTAAATTAGGTGCAGATGACTATGTCGTCAAACCATTCAGCCCTGCGGAATTGATGGTAAGAATCGAAGCGGTTCTAAGAAGAACCGCCAGTCGCTGTGGAAAATTAAGTTTTACCGGTTTGACGATTAAACCGGTAAAAGCAGAAGCATGGCTAAATGGCGATCTGCTTGAATTGACACACTTTGAATTTAAGCTCTTACATACCTTTATGCAGCATCCCAATCAAGTTTTATCGAGGCAACAGATTCTTAGCTCTATATATGAAAACAATGAAAAGAGTGTCTCCGACCGAACGATTGATGTCCATATTAAACATTTGAGAGAGAAGTTAAAACAAAAGACTACGAAGGATTATATTCAAACAGTTAGAGGAATGGGGTATAAGTTTGTCGCTGTTTAAAACCCTGTCAAACCTATTATCAAAGTTGGTTGCTGTTAATAGCCTTGTCATCCTCTTCGTCATCTTATTAGCTGGCTTTTCGGTGAAAGATTATGCCTGTTATTTAGTCAATTCTGAACAAGTCGTCGGCCAAGAATTGGTAGATCTATTAAATGGGTTTCTTTGGAAGGTTGGTGTCCTTGCGTTTATGATTGCAGGGTTATTCCACTTTTTAACGGTTAAAAGAATGATTGGACCCATTCGTACCTTATCGGTTGCCGCAAAAGAAATGAAAGAAGGCAAACCTCCAACGAAAGTGTCTGTAAAAACATCTGGAGAACTTCAGGAGCTCGTCGAAAACTTTAATAGCATGTCCGAAACGCTTAAATCTGTTCAGGAACAAAGAGACGAGATGCTTCGCGATATTGCTCATGAATTGCGAACTCCATTGACAAATATTAATGGCTATTTAGAGGCGCTCCAGAATCAAGTGATTGAAGGGGATCCTGAATTGTTTGGGTCTTTGCTCGAGGAATCTCGCCGAATCACGCGAATTGTTGAATTGATTACCGAACTAAATTCTTGGAGCAATGGCCAGTCTTTTTTAGAAAAAGAATACGAACCTGTTAAAATCGACCAGTTACTAAACGATACGGTGACAGCTTTTCAACTAAAATTAACGGAACAATTTGCGGACAAACAGATTGCCTTGGATGAAGCCACGATCTCAGCAAATCAAGATGGACTGAAACAAGTATTTTCGAACCTTTTACAAAATATCCTTGACTATAACGTTGGAAGTAGTTTGAGCATTAGAGGACAAAAGGTACAAGACATTTACCATATCGAGTTGAGCCATACTGGGCAAAGAATCAATCCTGATAAAAAGGAGAAGATTTTCGAACGCTTTTATCGGTTGGAAGAATCACGGAGCACAAAAGCAGAAGGAGCAGGCCTTGGCCTTGCAATCGCCAAAAGCATCATTCATGCTCATCAGGGCAAGATTGGACTAACAACAGACGGCACCCATCATACTTTCTGGGTTGAACTCCCTATTCTTACAAATAACGCTGAATTTTAATCATTCCTTAACAGTTCGCCATCATAATGAACCTGAAATGAGGTGTGAAAATGAAATACACAATTGAAAATGAACAGATTAATGCTGAATTGGGATATGGGGCCATTCAAATTTCCCCCGACGACACGAAAGGCTATCGACCTTTTGAGCTATTTGTATCTTCATTAGCTGGTTGCAGCGGGACTTTGCTGCGAAATATTTTAACAAAGAAGCGCATTCCTTACGGTCGGCTTGAACTTGACGTAGATTATGTTCGAAATCCTGACCAGGCGAACCGAATTGAAAAGCTAATGTTTACAGCGAAAGTCTATACGGAAGAATCGATTCCAGCTGAACAAGCGGAAAAGCTGGCCAATTTAGTATTGAAAAATTGTGGAATGATTCAGTCTGTGATTCAATCGATTGAGATTCATTTCCAAATACAATCTATCTTATCAGGTGATAATTAGTGCATTATTTTCAAATCGGAAGCCTATCCCTACCTGCTATTTGGCTTGCCGTTCTTATTGCTTTATTTGCATCTTCATGGTTGCATCGTATTCAATCAGGAGAAAAAGTAGGAGAATGGTATTGGAATGGGTTCTTCCTTTACTTTCTAACGTGGAAATTAAGCTATATTCTATTTAACTTTTTGTTATTCTTGGATATGCCTCTTTCCATTGTTTATTTCAATGGCGGGACATATGGACATTTCTTAGCATTGGCTTTGTTGTCCATCTATTTCATCTTTTTAGCTGGGAAGAAACATCCTTCTATTTATAAACAAGCCAGTCAATTGGTTCTATTTTTCATCATTCTCTATGAAGTGACCATTCATCTTTTAAACCAGCAATGGATGCAGGCTATTTTGCACATTATGATTTTCGTGAGTTTACTAGCATTTCTTCAAGTTCGTAAAAAAAGCAAACAGGAACGATTACCTACCGAGTTTTTACTACTCTTTCTAATGGTTGAAATTCTGATTTTAAGTTTTTCGATTTCTATCCTTACCATCGGACCGCTTACGATTCTATGGTTAGGTGCTACTGCGTATTACCTAAATACTCAAACGAAACAAGGAGGAACGCGTTCGTGAAAAAAAATTTATTATCGATAGCGATTCTTGTACTTGCTGTCGGGATTGTTGGCGTGAACTTATGGAACGCCAATCAGACGACAAGTGAACAGAAAGACCAGCAGGCCCCCGTCTCTGAGTCTACATCTGCGGAAAAGAATGAAGAAGTTGTTGACGAGGAAGAGTCGATTCCAGGTGTAGACCTGAATGAAGTGAAAGAAGGGAACCCCGCACCTGATTTTACGCTTAAGAATTTGGACGGGGAATATGTGAAACTATCTGATTATCAAGGAAAGAAAGTAATCTTAAATTTATGGGCTACTTGGTGCCCGCCATGTAAGGCAGAGATGCCGCATATGCAAAATTTCTATGAAAAGAATAAGGATAACGGAATCGAAATTGTGGCAGTAAATTTAACGAACATGGATAACGGCATGAGTGCGATTGAGGATTTTGCCGAAGAATATGGTCTTACGTTTGATATCCCATTGGATGAAAAAGGGACAGTGGGCATGCAGTATCAAGCTTTTACCATCCCAACGAGCTATATGATTGATTCGAAAGGAATCATCAGGAAAAAAATTGTTGGTCCAATGGATGAAAAGATGATGGAAGATTTGACTTCCGCGATGGATTAAACAGGAAAAGCTTGGGTTCAGTACCGGTCGGTACCCTACCCAAGCTTTTTCTCATTCTCTTATTCATTTTCTTCTAACGGTACTTCCCAAGGTTCAGCCAAACTTTCATAGTGAGTCTCTGATAATAAATGTAACGTGAGTTCATCAGGCGTTTCTTCCATTCCGTAAATCGTCAATTCTGTTGTTGTCTTAAACCGACCGTGCTCATCTTTCTCATCAAGAATCGAACCGCTATGGTAGGCCTGATACACTTCTCCTTTATCATCTACTACTACCCAAGAACCTAAATCTACAGACGGAACTTCCTTCCCGCCTTCCATTTCAATTTTAAAAATGGTTTCGCTTTGAATCGGAATCAGCGCTTTTCTTAAGCTGTATTTTTTTTCTGTTTTCGCTTTTTTGATAGTTAGATAATTGCCTTTATGTTCGAAGGTTAACGGGTCACGCTTCAATTCCTTTGGTTTGATTTTAATTGAGAAGTCCGATGGAAGAGTCTTAATCACTCCATCTAAGACAAAGGTCAACTGCTCTTCTTCTTCTTGTGGAACAAATGATTCATTCCACTCCATATGACCGAGTTGTTCCATATCTCGACCTGTTCCCTGCAACAAGCCTAGGTCACTTGGATGACCTTGATTAACGAAAGCATTATGTTGATACAACGTTTCGCCTGCTTCATTTTCAATATGATATTGAATTGCGGTTCCATAGTTACTGAACGTATGGACCTTCTCCTCACCGAAGTCTTTTTCAAGATTTTGGATTTGGGCTTCAACCTGTTTCCGCTGGGTCTCTGTAAAATCCGTGCTATAGCGGATTTCATTTGAAGAAGTGGCATATTGCACTTCCTTCAGATGTACTTCTACACCATGACTGCTTGTTTTTTGATTATGAAGCGTGAGGGTAGTCGTCATTTTCTTACTCTCTGTTAAATCCACCGGAAGTTCTAACTCCCAGTTTCCTTTCCTCCCGTTTAATTCTTGTAACTTAAACTGAATTGTTAGCCTTTCTAGCTTTTCAGCAGGAATCTCGCGTAGAGAAAATTCGATAAGTCCATACTCAGAGCCATCAGACCAGCCCATCCCCATACCCTCGATTTGATTCCCGTCTTGATCATAAGCTCTAATAAAATTCTTTTGTTCATCCAATTCTAGATAGGAATCGAGTATTTTTCCGTTTTCATTTACAATTTGATACGATAAAGCGACCCTCGTCGAGTCCGCCAACACGTCTTCCACCCTCAGAGTAAGCCCGCTATCGGTCACTTCTTGATTGACTCGTTCGGCCAGTCCTGCCTCCGATGCCATCCGCAAGCCTTCATCAACTTGTTCAGTGGAAAAAAAGCCACCAATCCACTGAGCAAAACTAGGATGCAAGGTGGATGTTATTCCTAAAGCTAAAACGGCAGCCGCTGCCGGAAGCATCACTTTCCTCCAAATTTTCTTCTTATTCGGTTTCTTTGATTCATAGGGTGCGAGCTGAGTCAAAATCTCGTCAGCAAAAGTGTCGGGTAACATAGGCGTTTCTAACGTTTCTTTAAGAAAAGCTTGTTCGTCTTGAAGAGAGGCGATGACTTGACTACAAGCCTGACATTGTTCAATATGAGCCTTGATCTCAGCATGTTCTTTTTCTGGTAAAAATTGATCAAACCACTCTGCTAATTTATTGGTTGTTGGACATTTCATGAAAGTAACCTCCTTCATCTCGGTTGACTGTTTCTCGCAATTTTTTCTTTGCTCGATGAAGCTTGTTTCGAACACTTGAGAGCGGAAGATTGACTAGTGTGCTAATTTCTTCATAACTCCGCTCGTTCACATAGCGAAGAAGCAGGATGAGTCGATCCTCTTCTGGAAGTGTCTCAATTAATTTTTCCAACTGACGACTTTTTTCTTTTTTTAAGAAAATCACTTCTGGATGATGGGCATCCACCATGTGATCGTCTCTGACTTCAACCACTTTCATTTTATAGCGTTTCTTTCGAAATTCATCCATACAATGGTTGATTGCCACCCGATAAATCCAGCTCGAAAACGATCCCTTCCCATCATATTTTCCTAACTGATGATAAATTTTGATAAATGCTTCTTGAACCAAATCATGTGCATCTTGTTGGTTTTTCGTCATCCGCAAGATGGTGGCATAAAGTGGGTTTTTATATTTATGAATGATGTGCGCGTAAGCCTGCTTGTCTCCGGCTAATACCGCAGAAATCCACTGCCGTTCTTCGTCCATAAGTACCTCCTACCATTCCCGTTCCTATCTTGTTCCGCTTCATCTAGTATAACGAGGTTCAGGAATGATTCATTTCATTTTTTTCGCAAACTTTCTATTTTTCAAAAATGAAAACGCTATTTAGTGGCGTCGGGGTTCTTCTTCCATTGACTTTAGTCTGATAAAATGAAATACTTTTTAGTGGGACTTCTCTACAGGACTTTATTTCTAGTAGCCTTTTTCTTTTTAATTCTATCAGCCTATTAACGAGGTGGTTTGCATGAAAGTCAAAGATTTTATGATTACGGATGTGATTAAAGGACATCCGAATGATAGTGTCACAGAGATTATGAAACGAATGGTGGAAAATAAGATTGGCGGTCTACCCATTTGCAGTGAAGATGGGAAATTAATTGGCATGGTTTCCGATGGAGATATTTTAAGGGCCATTAAACCGATTGATCCTCGCTTTTATCATTATTTAATTTTTACCGCTTTTGGTGAAGGAGAAGATCTTGGCGAACGTTTAAACAAACTAGCCGAAACGGAAATCATTAATATTGCGAAAACACGAGGAGTCATTAGTGTTACTGAAGAGGATGACATGGAAAAAGCTGTATCGATTTTTGCCCAAAACCATTTCAAAAAATTGCCGGTTGTGAATCGGAATATGCATGTTGTTGGCGTCATTAGCCGCGGAGATGTGATTCGAAAAATCCAAACATCGATTTTAGAAAAGGTTGATATTGCGAATTAAATTTTTAGACCAACTCAAGTAGAGTTGGTCTTTTTTTGATTGATTTTTTATACGCTGCACACGTGATTCTTCTGGGTGCTATTCACGATCTTCAATGGTAGATAACGACAATAAATATTGAATTAACTGGTCTTGTTCTTCTTTCGTAAAGCCGGTTGATTCATCCACCCAAAACTCATGCCCTTCTCCAGTGATATGAACCTGTTTCAACCCAGTGTCTTGTTGGTTTGCCTCAATCACTTTTGCTCGTAGCGTTTTATCTACTAGTGCTCGCAAACTATTGGCTGGGTCAGGCAGTTTATTGTTCGCCAGTGTTCCTGGTACACCAAGCTCTGTTTCAAGGTCTGAACCAACAGCGACTCCTCCATCATGGAGATATGGAGCTGTCCAATACAAACCAATAATGCTAGGAACTTTGTATCCACCAAGTGAGTCACCATGTGCATATGCAAGCTTGATTTGTTCCGGATCCAGATTCTTTATTGGCACTTTTAAGATTCTCGGATTTTTCGGCAGCGGCACAGGTGTATCTGGTGAATAGTAGAGAGGTTCTCCAAAGATTATTTCCGTTTTTTTATGCGCCTTGGCCCGTGATGGTTCCGTTTTAATCTCTTGAACAGGAATAATTTTATGATTTGTTAAAGCATTTCCAGCATGGCAAGAAATACAATTTGCTCGTTCAAAGACTTTTCGTCCCACCTTCACCGTATTTCCGTCATATTGTTCCTTTGGTTTAGGAGGCTGAATGCTATTTTGAAAAGCCGCCGCTCCGTTCATTTGCATACTAAATTTATAGCCAGGACTGTTGATAATCACACCATCTGGTGCAAGCAAAGAAACCTTCGGATATTCTGGATTTGTTACAGATTCATTTATTCCTACTGAGTTCGGAGTTGGGTCCACTGTTTTAAAAAACTCGGAAGGCTTTTGGTTTTTGTCCGGAGCAAAACGGAATTCTTCGCTGGCTGCATTTTGTAAAATAGTCGCAAGATAGACTTCCTTATCGATGCCAAGTAAATCTTCACTGATACCGGTTTGTGATAAAGAATCTGTATTTTGTGAATGGACATTATGACTAAAGACCGTTAATCCTTTAAAAGGACCTGCCATCGCAAACCCAGTCCAACCATACGGATGATCGTGTAAAGTAAAGGAATCAGGAATTTGTGCAGGGTTGCCCACTAAATCAATCGTCGAATCGACGCTTCCTTTCGGCCAGTTTGCGAACGTTTCGTCTACCTTTTTTTCAAGTTTCTCGGCATCAGGGAGAGCTTCTTGTTTCCCTTTTGAATTGGCAATTGTTCGATCATGGTTCACTATGTATTCCTTTATATTTTCGACATCGGTATGGGTGAAAAACGCTGTTGAATTGGTTGCCAGTGCCAACATGAGTCCAACGTTAAAATCTTGATTAGGAGCTCCCTCGATGATTTTTTTCGTGTCGGGGTCGACTGTTGCATGACAAGCCGCACAACTTACTCCAATTCGAACCCGCCCATCATCGACCGAAACCGGCATCCCAAGGGGAACATGACTTCCTTTCACAACATCGAGGCCGGTATCGATTTTATCACCTTTTTTATACGTTTTATTTCCAATAGTGATATCCTCAGCTAGCTCAATTTGAAGATTGTTCGTGCCTTCTCCCTTTAAGGCAAGGATCGCTTTGGATATATTTGCAAACGTAATAGGTCCATCGAGAACGCCCATTATATCGGTAAAAAAGTATTCATTCCCAAACGTCTCCTCATAGAATGTTTTTCTCCCGAGGTCAATAAGGTCTTGATCGATTTTGACGGCACCGTTTTCGGCTTTTAGTTTTTCCCGACCATCCTCCGTTTTTTCAAGTTCTTTCGCTTGTTGATCCGTAATATGCTCCCCCCAGAGATCATAGCTATTGCGCTCATTCACTTGATAAGCCATTAACTTATCGTCTGGTGGCGTATACGCATAGTCAAAATCAACAAATTGAAAAGCACTATATCCAATGACACCCAAGAACAACGCACTGAATAAAACCCATAGAAACCTTTTCAAATGCTCACCTTCTTAAATCCCAATTTCAACAAGACCGAAAAATTAAATGTTTTCAAGTTTATCATGTCCCTATTTTCCATCTGTTACTTTTAATTACCCCCACAATTAAGACTTGAACAGTATCCAAATATTAGGTCGAGTTTGCTAAATAGTTTTTTTGAAATCGTTCCTCCTGAATGGTAATTTACTGGATGGTGCCTGGCACCATCCAGTAAATGTAAATTTTTCTTGAGGTTATGTTGGGTAAAAGTAGTGTCAGGTGAAGAGAATAATCTTAACTAGGAAACAAATAAAAACGATGTGCAACGATTACATAAAAATGAGGGATTACAATGAGTGTTGAGATAATTGAAGCGATAAAAAAGGACGCTATTCCACTGAAACATAAGGAACATTTTAATTTTAAAGCTTTGCTTGATGCTAGCAAAAAAGCGAAATATATACTGTTAGGGGAGTCCTCGCATGGAACTTCGGAGTTTTATACGACCCGTGCGGAACTATCGAAAACACTAATTAAGGATAAAGGTTTTTCTTTTATTGTTGTTGAAGGCGATTGGCCGGCTTGTCAACAAGTGAATCGATACATTAAAGGCTACGAACACGATTACAAAAATGCTCGTGAAGCGTTAACCGCTTTTGGGCGTTGGCCAACGTGGATGTGGGCGAATAAGGAACTGATTGATTTTGTTGAGTGGTTAAAAGTGCACAATCAAGGCTTGCCACCCGAGAAGAGAGTTGGCTTCTACGGTATGGATGTGTATAGCTTGTGGGAGTCGATGGACGAAATCATTAAGTACTTAGAAAAAACAGACGCCCCTGAGCTAGAAACAGCGAAAAAGGCGTTTGCCTGTTTTGAGCCGTTTAACCGGGATCCTCAGTTATATGGTGTTTCGGGATCCTTTTATCGAGAAGATTGTAAAGAAGAAGTCATTCAATTGCTAACCGAACTCACCTTAAAAAAGAAAGCTCATACAAGCTATTATGAAGAAGGAAAACTCAACCTGGAAGTAAATGCATTGGTGACAGCGAACTCAGAAAATTACTACCGAACAATGGTGACCCATGACAATGAATCTTGGAACATCCGTGATCGACATATGGTGGAAGTCATCAACTCCATTGCCACTTACTACGGGGAAGCTGCAAAAGGAATTGTTTGGGCCCATAACACACATGTAGGCGATGCACGCGCAACCGATATGGCTGACGAGGAATTGGTGAATGTTGGCCAATTGTTAAGGGAACAAGAGGGAAACGAAAATGTTTTTATCGTTGGATTTGGAACGCATCGTGGAACCGTGATTGCGGCTGATGAATGGGGAGTTGATTTTGAGAGAATGCTCATTCCACCGGCACAATCAGGTTCTTGGGAAGATTTCATGCATCAGGCGAATCCGCACGACAAGGTTCTGCTTTTCCACAAGACAAACCGCGCCGTTTTTAACAAAAAGATTGGCCATCGAGCCATTGGCGTTGTCTACCACCCCCAATATGAACATTACGGAAACTATGTACCGAGCGTGCTGCCAGAGAGGTACGATGCTTTTATTTACATTAATAGTACAACTGCTCTTGAACCGTTGGAAGTGGAGGAAGTGGTTCTTTGATTGAGGACTTGAAATAGGCACGTTAGAGAGCTTATCGTTACCTTAAGAGTAGTCGAGAGCTAGAAACGGTAACGATAGAGAGCCTATCGTTACCTTACGAGCAATCTAGAGACAGAAACGGGCACGATAGGAGCCTATGGTTACCTTACGAGCAATCTAGAGACAGAAACGGGCACGATAGGAGCCTACATTAAAGAGTAATTGAATCTTCTCCCTGAGCTTGAAAAAGCCTCTCCTTTACCATAGCAATCTTCCCCAACTAAAAATGCCCGTAGTCGGATCAATACGGGCCTACATTTTTTCTCTAATCATTTATGTAAGTGCTGATTATTTTAAGCTGTTTCTAAACTGATCATAGTCTCTTTTAATGTAATGAAAGGCCGTTGCGTTGCCACCTTGGTCTGGGTGAGTGAGTTTTAATAGTTTCTTATATCCAGCGAGTATTTCTTTAGCGTTAGCCGATCGTGAAAGTCCTAATTTCTCACGGTAATCATTCACTCTAGGTGGAGGAGTATGTATTTTTTCGGTTTTATTCGGTTCCCGTTTTCTTCCTCCCAATTGGTCTTCTTTTAGCTTGAACAATTCTTTCCGTAAGTTTAAATTCTCTTTTAATAAACTATTTGCTTCACTTTGCAACTCTTGTTTCTCTTTTTCTAACTCGACAATTTTATTTTTCAGTTGATCTATTTTTTGATTCATCCTGTTAATGGATGAATTGTGGAGTGCTTCTACTCCAGTTATATGATCTTCTAGGCCATTAATTTTAGACTTTAATTGTCGAATCGTTTTTTCTTGACTGGAAACTTGGACAGGCACTCTCGAATGGGGCTCGTTGGAAGGATAATGATGTTTATGATTTCCCTCACCCACATGTTCAATCTTCCCTTCACGTAACCACCGTTTCACAATTTGCATGGCCACATCTGGAGCAACCCCAGCATCTTTTAATAGATTAAAAGCCTGATCGGTATCATCCAATACATAGCGAGAATTTTTCCGATATGTACCTTCGTAGCGTATTTTCCGTTCAAGTAACCAACGCCTTACCGTTTGAATACTTGTCTCATCCTCAACACCTGCATTTTTCAACAACTCGTAGGCTTCGTCAGTGTTCACACCGTGCTCCTCCCTTTCTGGCTTGTGGTGATTGAATTCGTGATGGTTTTTATGATATAGAAGAAACCACGTAAAGTGAATGGATAAAAAAGACTATCATTGTAGCCTTCAGGTGATTAATTTTTTAAAAAAGGAGGGGTAAAATTTCCTAACTACCACTAAATTAAGGCTAATGCTGTTCCAATCGTTGTTAAGTTTTATTAATCAGAATTTTCGCGAACGTAAAAAAACGACCCGGCTATACGAGTCGTTTCAGCGCTATTATCTTAGTTGTTAACCATTTCTTCTTGGAAATAGATCATTAATCATCTCGTTAAAACCTTCAAAAAATCCATCTTGGTTTCGGTTATTTCGGATATCATCCGCATATTCGCCCATGGTTGTATAGGAGTTCGGGCTTAAGCTAACATAAACGTCATGAATTTTATTATTTGCTTGGCGAACCTGATCTGCGATTTTTTGTTCAAACTTATTTGACACAGGCTTGTAGTTATTGCGTCCTTGAGCAAGCTCACCAGATTGATTTTGATTATCTGCAGTGCCTCCATCTCCGTCGTTCATGATTCTGTTGTTTGCTTTATCCTTCGTACTGCCATCAGCGTTCCCACGTGTATTTTGATCAGTTCCTAACTGGTTGTTTGTACCTTTGCCATTTCCAGCGTCGCCTTTTCCGTCAATAACGCCGTCGCTGCCATTCTCACGATTAGGCTTCACAGTCCCATTATCCATGATGGTTCTGCCGTTTCCATCGAGAGCATCATTGACAATCGCGTTGCCATTTTCATCAACATTGTTTGCATTTCCCGCATTGTCTCCGTTATTTCGATCACGAGCCCCCTGATTTTGGTCGTCTGCAAATTTAACGGAAACATAGGCATTATTTTTATAGATGAAAACATGAGCGTCTTCAATTTCTTCCATTTCCTCAACCTTTTTTTCCGCGCGATCGGCAATCGTCGGCATGCGATCTTGCTGATCATTGTTTAAAATTCTCGCTCCTTGATTCGATTGAACTTGTTGATTGCCATTTTGATTGCCTTCTGTGGCGTTATCATTCGCAGTTCCACAACCGACAAGGCTCATGCCCAAAACGACAGATCCTAGCATTACCCAGCTTTTCTTCATTTACCTTTCCCTCCTCATCGCATTTCTCTCATTATGATGGCTAAATAAAAGCTTTCTATGCGATAACACCTAGCAAAAAAGCCCATCCAAAACTTGGACAGGCTACAAGCTATAGGAAATCAATACAAACGGAATCCATTCATGGGAATGGATTTTTTAGAATAACTTAAAAACTTTTTTGTACTCTCCCTTACTGTTTACGATATTTTATTTCTCCGCCGATAATCGTCATGAGAATATCGGTTGTTAAAAGCTCATCTGCATCTTCTATTTCAAATGGGTTCGTCGAGTAAACGGTCATATCCGCTAATTTCCCACGAGCAATCGTCCCTTTAATGGTTTCTTCATTTGTTGGATAGGCGCCTAGCTCCGTAAATAAACGAAAAGCTTGCTGCATTGAAAGTTTCTGCTCTTGATAATAACCATCATGCGTTTCTCCTGGCTTTTTACGTGTCACAGCAGCGTGAATGCCTAGCAGTGGATTAACGGGTTCAATCGGAGCGTCCGAACCACCCGCACAAATCACACCCGCATCCATCAACGATTTCCATGCGTAAGAAAGCTTCATTCGCTCTTTCCCCAAACGCTCTTCCACCCACGGAAAATCACTCGCTAAAAAGCGCGGTTGAATGTCCGCAATACGATTTGGGTGTGCTAGCCGGGAAATCAACTCCTCGTTCAACACTTGGGTGTGAATGATTCGATCACGGTATGCAACTGGTGAAAATTGGTCGAGAACATCAAGAATATTTTTTACCGCTTGGTCCCCAATCGTATGAACCGCAATAGGCATGTCCAACTCGCGAGCACGTCTGACAATGTCATACAACTGCTCTTGATCATACATCGCTTCACCATAGTTTGCCGGGTCATCGTAATACGGTTCAGATAAAAGCGCCGTTCTTCTGCCGAACGCACCATCTGCAAATAATTTGACCGCCCCAATCTGCAACGTGTGATTGCCATAACCTGTATACATTCCAGCTACTTTTAAATCATGTAAAAATTCATGATTGATTAACAAGTTGCTACGTAAACCAATCTGTTCGTCGTTTAAAAGTTCATCGAACACTTTCCACGTTTTCGTGAGGCCTCCCATATAGAGAGGATCGTTTGTATGTACACTTGTTAACCCCTTAGACAAGGCCAAGTGCATCGTTTTACGGATTACATCTTTCCAAGTTTCATGAGTATGTGCTGGAATATGCTGTTTCACCAAATTCATCGCTGATTCGAGTAATAATCCTGTTGGCTTTTTTGTTGTTTCATCTAAAACAACAATTCCTCCTTCAGGAACGGAATTAGATGAGTGATACTGACTTACTTCCAACGCTTTGCTATTCACGACGGCCGCATGTTGGCAAACTCTTGTGAGCATCAGTGGATTTGCAGGGGAAACATAATCAAGCTCACCAATTGTCGGGATGGTTCCATCTGTAAACAAGTTCTCATCCCAACCAATCCCAAGAAGCCACTGACCTGGTTGAAGCTGGCTTGCTCTTACTTGAATTTTATCCAGCATATCATGCTTGGAGGTTGTACCTGTTAAGTCTAATCTTGTAAAACCATCCGCAATAATCGATAGATGAAGATGGCTATCGATTAACCCTGGTGTTACGGTTTTTCCTTCTAAATCAATGATGGTTGCTGAATGTCCCCACTGGAGAATCATATCCTCTGTAGAGCCCATATCAATAAAACGACCGTTTTCAATTACAACCGCTTGAACAATTGGTTTTCTTGCGTTAAAAGTATAGATACTTCCGTTTTTATAGATTTGTCTCATGACAATTTTCTCCTTATACGCTGCAGAACTAAGATAAGAGTAAACAACACATGAAGTATACATTCGTTGAAAAATGAAAAGAATTCAATATTAAATACCTTCTGGTGAATCACTATTCCATTTTGCCTCTTTACCTCACCGGTCTGTTAAGCAATTTTTAAAATTCAAAATTATGGTACCATATGAATTCCTATTTCCTCAATAGATGGTCAATGTAGAATGAAAAAGCGATCAACCATAGTCTGGTTGCAATGGAGGTTTCTTGTGATTCTTTGTGAGTATCTCCTTATTTTTGAACTAGGCTTTTTCGCTCTTGTTACGCTTAATACTCATACACCTGACAGAACTTTGTTTTAGGAAAGTACTTGTTTATTGAATAGGGACCTCTATCCTATTAGACCCTTTTAGCTTTCTTATCTAGATCCTCCCTCTGTTTTATTTAGAAGGCTGATTCTAATCCAAAAATAAAGGGCTGTTTTCATATGCATGGATTAAATTGATACGACTAAAAATTTTTGTACACTGAAAATTAAGTACTGTCTACTTTGTTGTGAAGTATTAATAAATGCATCCAAACAATTCCTTTTCATCATAAAATTAAGTAATGATCCTTCAAAAAAACCAAAAACGATACTATTTTGGTATAATAAAGATAAAAGGAGGTGGCTTGAATTGGTAAAGAACTTACCTTTGTTATCCATTATGTTCCTAATCGGTTGTAGCACTCTAACAATTGCAACAACAACTGATTTACCACAACTGCTGAAATCATTTTTATTAATAGGAAGTGTTGTATTGAACGTGTGGAGTATGATCGGGTTGATTTTACATATAGGGGTCCAAAAACTTAGCAGAAACTAAGAAACTAAGAAACTGAATAGAATGTGATGATCCTTGATACAAAAAAGCACCAGACGGTGCTTTTCGTTTTTAAGTCAACTGCATGGATGTAATACAAGTTCCGTCGTTTTCGAAAGTAGAAAACTCGGATTCTACTTCTTTGCCATCGTGACTCATTTTTATTTTATAATTTTCATCCCTTGGCAACCATAGGTCGATAAAGCCGTTCACTTGGGATGTTACCGTTTCATCTACAATGATATTGCCCTCGCTGTCTTCAACCTTAAGATCAATTTCTTTTTCCACCAATTCACCTTGACAACCTGTCAAGCTATGATTCGTTCAAGGGTGGGTTTCGTTGATGTAAGGAGCAATCGAAACAAAGAATTCATCCTCTGGTAAATCGTAGACAACCTCATTTGCATCGCTGTCTGTGACAATCAATTGTTTAGATGTAATCGACGCGGACCCAGTTTCAATTTTCCGTAAGCTATAATCTTGAACCAATTGCTTGAGATCTTGAGTATCCCCTACTTGGGCAACGGTTTCTTTACTGTTGTTCTCTTCCGTTGTACTGTCTCCGCTACAAGCCACTAACATCATCGAAGCGAAAGCAGCAACCGCTAGTACCTTCCATTTCATTCAGTTTTCACCACCTTGTCTCTTTCATAGAGAAATTATATCATGTCTTGTTTTTATGAAAATCCCCTTTTCCCATTTGACACAATATCTACATTTTTAAATTAACTTTTTGTTTCAGAAGTGATAACGATCCCCTTTAACTAAGGGTTAGGAAAAAAGTCCTCCTTCAGCCATTTAAAGTAGCAAAAATTCAAAGGTATTGAATATATATATTCCATAAACCATTATATGGAAAAGAAGGCGATAAACATGTTTGTCCGAAATGTTTATGTAGAAAACCATAAGGTAACGACTTGTCCAAGCTCTTATACGGCAAAACAAGCACTGGACTTAATTAAAGGTACAACCTATCGTTGTATTCCTGTGGTTGATACGGATAGTAATGAATACAAAGGTCAAATTTATAAAGTGGATTTGCTGGAATTTTTATACGAGCAAGGCGGCAAACCGGAGGAGTCCGTTTTAGCGGTCGTTGATGAACCTGATTCCTATATTCATAAAGACCATTCGCTTAGCTTAGCATTGTTACGAATCGATCGCCTTCCGTTTTTAGCAGTTACAAACGAAAAAAAAGAATTTCTAGGAATCGTTACTCATTCCATTTTAATGGATTTATTCCGTGATGGATTTGGGATGAAAACAGGCGGATACTGCTTCACCGTCTCGATTTGGGAACAAACTGGAGCATTCCTAAAATTATTAAAACTGTTGAAAACTTTTAATATTGAAGGAGCTCACACGTTTGGAAACGGCAATGAACTTGTTCGCAGAATGACATTTACGATTTCTGAAGAAAATGAACAAGTGATTCAAAGATTAAAAGAAAAAATTCAACATGCAGGTTTCCGGGTTTTGCATGTGGAGAAGATTGAGAAAGGAGAGTAATCTAAAACCTACAAGGAAGTAATCATTTTTTTGTTTTGCCGATCTTGAATTTAACTAGGTCGGTTTTTTTATTTGTCTGACTATGATTGTTGACTTCCCAACCCCTTTCAATAAATTCAGTAAAAAGCTGGGTCTTTATCTCATCTATATCAAACAACAGGACTTTCTAGCTTCACTTTTTAAACTAGAATAATATGATTGTAATCTGAATTTTAACGAAATGTAATCTGATTTAAAATGTGCTGAAACTTAGTTATGTCATAATGATTTCTTCAAGGGATTGTTAATAATTGTCGAATGCCCTCAATTTCTGTTGAGACTTTTATTTTACATATTGATTTATTATAAAAACTAGTAAACTTCGTAATCAATTAGGTGGTGCAAACTTTGGCACGAAAGAGAAAGAAAAGAAGGTTAAAAGTGAAATGGGGTCGGGTCGTTGTAGCCTTTTTAATACTCATGATTTTTTGTGTGGGTCTCATTCAAACCATGCATTACGTAAATGACACATTTCAAGCACTTCAACCTCCCCAGAAAACGGCAGAAGCAGTAGAGGATCCATTTCAGGGGGAAGAAAAACAACTAGAGGAACCTATCAATGTTTTACTTTTAGGAAGCGATTCTCGGGGAGAAGACCAAGCGCGAACAGACACAATCATGGTTGCCCATTACAATCCACAAACGGGAGAAGCAAAGCTGATTTCGCTGATGAGAGATATGTTTGTGACTGTTCCTGAATATGGACAGCAGAAATTAAATTCATCCTTCGCTTATGGTGGCCCTGAATTACTCAGAAAAACGATTAAAGAAAATTTTGGCCTTGATTTGCATTATTATGCGATTATTGATTTTAAAGGGTTTGAAAAAGCAGTCGATCTCCTTGTTCCAGAAGGAATTGAAGTGGATATTCCATATGAGATGTCGGATGGAATTGGAATGACTTTAGAGGAAGGCACGCAACAATTGCACGGCAAAGAACTACTAGGGTATGTTCGATTCCGCCAGGATCGTTTAAGCGATTTTGGTCGCGTGGAAAGACAGCAGGAAGTGATCGGCAAATTAAAAGAGGAAGCCGTCGGTTTACATAGTGTCGTCAAGCTACCAGAGCTATTAGACATTTTCAATACATACGTCGATACCAATATCGAAACCACTACGCTGCTATCGGTGGGAAAAAACATCTTAACCAATAATAACAGCAAGATTGAAACACTCCGTATCCCTAAAAACGGAACCTTCGAAAACCAACGACACGAAACACTTGGAGAAGGATTAGAAGTGGATTTTTACCAAAACACTGAAACCTTGAAGCAGTTCTTGGAAGAGCAGGAGGAAGAAGAAGGGTAACAGGGACGCCCCGAAGATTCTTGGTTCACAAAATAATGTTTCACCGATAAACGAAAATACCCGCTTGGTGCTGATTGACCGGGCGGGATTTTTCACGTTTATTTCCTTTGAATAATTAAATTCAACTATACAGTCCATAGGTTTTATTCACATCTTGAATAAAAATAATCCCGTTTCCTGGCTCATCAATTTTAAGCTTTTCGCGAATCGAGGAGACAATCTTTTCGGTACTTTCTTTTTCGGACAAGATCATGACGACTTCTTTTTCTGGTTCGATGGCCATTGAAAACAATTTGCTTGTTTCATGAATTCCTGAGCCTCTGGCGTTGATAATGGTTCCACCTTTGGATCCTGCTTCATTCGCTGCATCAATCACATCTGTGGCGTTTCCTTTTTCTACAATCACCATAATCGCGTGGTACATAATGGCTTCTGCACCTCTTCCCTCTTTAATCTCATCACTTTTATAGCTACTTGCCCCAACAATATGACTAACAGAGGTCGTAAAGGCAATGCCGTGATTCGGTTTGCTGAATTTAAATTTTTTATCCAACTGTTCTAGCACTTCATGAACGGTGTTTTTATGCGAAACCATGATGACAATTTCCTTGCGAACATCTGTTAAAGCTAAAAATTCCAACAGGCGGTTTTTAATGGTCCCTTTTCCGAGCAGAACCGTTCCTCCTGTTATGCCATGTTTTTTTGCGGTTTGCAGAACTTTGCTTCCTAGCCCGAAATTCACAATGATACAAACTAGTTCAAAGTCCGCCACCTTCGAATTAACCAGCATGCTTCTCCAATCCTCCTTTTTTCGATTTTAATTTAAAAACAAACCCTAAGATCTGCAAAGCGATTATTGGCGTCATCGCAACCATCGCGATCATGCCGAATCCATCGACTAAGACGTTGGCACCTTCAATGGCTTCCGCGGCTCCTTGAACGAATGCCAAGATAAACGTTGCCGTCATGGGACCGGAGGCAACTCCACCAGAATCAAACGCAATTCCTACAAACAGCTTTGGAGCAAAATAGCTCATGGCTAAGGAAATGGCATACCCTGGAAGCAAATAATGCCATAATTGCAATTCTGGAATCAGAATGCGCAACATCGACAAAGCGATTGCGAGTCCGACGCCCAATGCCAATGTCGCCATGACGACTGTTCTTTTTACATACCCACTCGTCACATCTTCAATCTGGTGCGTTAACACATGGACAGCTGGTTCAGCCAAAATCGTTACTAATCCTAATACAAACGCTACGATAACAACATATGCTTTATGATCTAAAGAGGCAATTTTATATCCAACAGCGCTGCCGACATCCATAAAACCAGCATTCACCCCAACTAAAAAGAGCACCAGGCCAACAAAGGTAAACAAGAGCCCCATTAAAATTTTTCGAACTGTTTTCTTCGTCATTTTAAAGGAAAATTTCTGAAATACAAGAAAAAGAATTAAAATTGGCAGCAAGGCTAAAAGCACTTCACCGGTGATAATTGGAGCTTTCTGCAAAAATGGACCTATGATGGAGTTAGAAGCCGTTTTCACTTGTGATAAACTTCCTGAGATTTCATCTGCTCCAGAAAAAATGTTCATGATCATGACAGCGATAATCGCACCGGTCGAAGCAATCGCCACAAGTCCAAAACTATCTTTCTCTGATGCTTTACTATCTCTTTTTAAAACTGACACCCCTAATGCTAGAGCCAAAATAAATGGAACCGTCAAGGCACCTGTTGTCGCACCAGACGCATCAAATGAAATGGCTAGAAACTCTGGAGAAGTAAACAAAGCGAGAATTAAAATAATGAAGTATAATCCGAATAAGATTTTATAAAGAGGAACATTAAACACAATCCTAACGAGTCCAAGAGAAACAAGCGCCGCAATACCGATCGATACAATGACCACAATGCTTAGTTTCGAGACCATTCCTGAGGTGACAGCTTCAATTTGTCCCGCTAGAATATGTAAGTCAGGCTCAGCGATTGAAATGAAAAAACCTAGAATCAAACCAGCGACCACAACCATCCAAACTTTATTGGTTTTTGCGATTCCTTTTCCCATTTCTTGACCAATTGGAGTAATCCCAATGTCAACACCAAATAGAAAAATCGCTAAGCCTACGATAATGAAAAGATCACCGATGAAAAAACGAATCAATAAAGACGAGTCTAGAGGACTTAACGTTAAGTGTAATAGCAACACGATCCCCGTAATCGGGATAACGGCGTATAACACTTCTGTTATTTTCGAACGTAAGACATCCAATTTCTAATCAACCCTTTCATCTATTTTTAAACATCGATTTTTCAAACACGAGTGGTTCAGAATTTAGCCTGCAATAGTGAAAAAGCCTGCCACAAAAGGCCAAGATATCCCATTGTGACAGACTACTCTTAAGTAATTTCAACCACACCCTATGACTTTTTTAATAGGATGTTTGTAAGCTTATATAGTTATATTATTACATATATGAAGAATAGATTCATAGAATTGTTATCGAAATTGTGCGATAAAAGACAAGTGTTGGATTTTGTACAAATCTCCATACTTAAATTCCGTTCACGATTTCCAAAAGAAAGAACGGCGGGAGCTACGCGCCTTCTTTCGTAGTGGATTGCCCGAATTGCCGTTCATACATCTGATAATAGAATCCTTTTCTTTCAAGGAGTTCTTTGTGCGTCCCCATTTCAATTAATTCACCATGATGAATGACCAAGATTTTATCGGCGTTTTCGATTGTTTTCAGACGGTGCGCAATGACAAAGCTTGTTCTCCCTTTTGTTAACTCGTTGATGCCTTCTTGAATTTCCACTTCTGTTCGCGTATCAATGCTTGAAGTCGCTTCATCAAGAATCAGCAAGTCCGTATCTGCTAGAATCGCTCTCGCAATTGCAAGCAATTGTCGCTGTCCTTGACTTAAATTCGAACCACCTGAGTTAATCTGCGTTTGATAGCCATTTGGCAGATGCTTGATAAATTGATGTGCTGACGCCATTTTAGCCGCTTTGACGACTTCTTCATCACTTGCTTCTAACCGCCCATAGCGAATGTTTTCTAGAATCGTTCCCGAGAACAAGTACGTATCTTGAAGCACAATGCCAATTCGTTTTCGCAAATCTCTCACTTTATAATCCGTGAGATTGTAACCGTCAATCTTGATTTCTCCTGATGTCGCGTCATAGAACCTCATTAGTAAGTTTATGATCGTTGTTTTACCAGATCCTGTTGGCCCGACTAAAGCAATTTTTTCGCCGGCTTTGGCTTCAAAATGAATGTTCTTTAAAATTGGTTTCCTAGGTTCATAGCTAAAATCAACATTCGTAAACGTCACCTCTCCTTTAAAAGCAGCGACGTTCCGAGCGTCTTTTTTATCAACAATCTCTGGATTTTCGTCCATGACTTCAAACACTCGTTCCGCTCCTGCAATCGCCGATTGAAACATATTGAAAAGACTAGAGAGTTGGTTGATGGGGCGATAAAATTGGCGTGAATACGTTACAAAGGCCGCAATCACCCCAACCGTTGTCATTCCTTGTACCGCCATCACTGCACCGACCCCAATGATCAAACTCAAGCCCAAGTTGTTGATAAAGTTATTGGTTGGCCCGACAAAGCCAGATACCATATCGGCACTCATCGCCGAATGCCGCAACCGTTCATTGGTTACCGAAAACTTGTTAAAGACCGTCTCTTCTTTGCCAAACAGGGTAATTACATCACTTCCTGAAATCGATTCTTCAACAATTCCATTGAGTTCCCCTAAATCTCGCTGTCTTTTGATAAAATAGTTGCTGCTATATTTAATGATTTTTTTCGTCGTAAACATCATCAAAGGAATAATCAAAAGCGAGACAATCGCGAGAGTCCAGTTTAAGGAGAACATGGCAATCGTAACCCCTGTTGCCATTAAAACGGTTGAGAAAATTTGAATGACACTTTGGTTGAGCGCTGCATTCAAGCTTTCGATATCATTGGTGACACGACTCATTAAATCGCCATGCGAATGTTTGTCAAAAAAGCGTAACGATAAAGAATGAAATTTTTCAAATAAGTCTTGCCGTAAATCGCGGATCGTTTGCAAAGATACACGGACCATCATAAAAGACTGCAACCATGTGAACAGCGCGACCAGAAAATACACAACCGCTAAAACAACCAGCCAGCGAATCGTTCCAGCTAGATCTTTCGGAATGATGTATTCATCAACGATGACACCAATTAAATAAGGTCCCACTAAACCTAATAAAGTGGAGAGAATTACAAATAGAATCGAGGCAACCAATGGCGCTTTTTGCTTTTCGATATAACGCCAGATTCTCTTTAATGTTCCTTTCCAATCTATCGCTTTTTCAACTGGCCCACTTACGCCTCTGGGACCACGAACACGGCTGACAATGTTATCATTTTTACTCATTGGAAACAGCAACCTCCCTTCCACTTTGTGATGCGTAAATCTCTTGATAGAGTTTGCTGCTGTTTAGCAGCTCCTCGTGGGTTCCCACTGCTTCGAGCTTTCCGTCTTCCATGACAAGAATTTGATCGGCATCCTTGATCGATGAAATTTTCGAAGAAATGATAAACACCGTTGTCTCTGGATATTGCTGCTGTAAAGCTTGTTGTACTTTTGCTTCTGAAATCGCATCAATGGCGGAAGTCGAGTCATCTAAAACAAGGATGCTTGGCTTGCGGATAAACGCACGAGCCATTGATAATCGTTGTTTTTGACCACCTGAAAAATTGGTACCGCCTTGGGAGACAGGTGAAGAGTAACCATCTTCTAAACGATCAATAAATTCACTTGCTACAGCGGTTTCAGCTGCTAGTTGCATCTCTTCTAACGTTGCCTCTTCTTTTCCAAATCGTAAATTCTCTTCAATCGGACCGGAGAATAACGTTGCCTGTTGAGGGACAAAGCCAATACTTGAACGAAGCTGCTGCAATGACAACTTGTTCAATGGAACATTGTCCACATAAACGGTCCCAGAATCTGGATCATATAAACGTGGAATCAATTTGACTAACGTCGATTTTCCACTTCCAGTTGGGCCGATAATTCCGATTGTCTCACCTGCTTTGGCAGTGAAACTGATGTTTTTCAGCACATATTCACCATTTTTACTATAACTGAAGTTGACGTTTTCAAACCTTACTTCACCACGGACATGCTGATGTGCAACGGGCTGATCTGGTTCGGTAATGTCGATTTTCGTTTCTAATACTTGCACAATTCGATCCGCTGAAGGAAACGAGCGAGCAATTTGCATCAATACATTGCTACTACTCATTAACCCGTTCATCATGATGTTTAAGTAGTTGATAAACGCCAAGATGACCCCAACTTGCATTGTGTCTTGGTTTACTTTGATCGCCCCGAGCCAAATCCCCGCAACAATGCCAAGATTCACGACAAACATCATGATTGGCATAAGCGTGAGAATGACTTGTTCCGCCGACAGATTCCGTTTTGTTAATAGATTGTTGATGGTGCGAAACTGTTGTTTTTCATCCTCCTGGCGACCAAAAGCTTTAATCACTCGAATCCCAACCAAGGTTTCTTGTAGCTTCGTATTCACCTGATCCATCGCTTTTTGCACATATAAAAACAATGCACCAGATTTTTTTGAAAAATAATAGATAAATAGAATCAAAATCGGAATGCTGACAAGTAAAATCGGAAACAGCTCACGCGCAGTAAACCAAACAATCGCAACGGAGCCAAAAAATAACAATGGACCGCGCACAAACACACGAAACGTCATAATGAGGGCCGATTGAATCGTGGCAATATCTGTTGTGACGTTGGTGATTAATTTACCAGCTCCAAAGGAATCGGTATTTTGACTAGAAAACATTTCAATTTTTTTAAATAAATCTCGGCGAATATCGGTCGTGAAATTCACAGCCGCTTTCGACGCATATACAGAACTTCCTGCACCACCGATTAACCCAATCGTTGCACTAAGAAGCATGAGGAGTCCAAGCTTGATCACATAAGCATGATCTTGCGCCGTGATTCCGTCATCAATAATTTTTTGCATAATGGTTGGCTGCAGCAAATCCATCGCCACTTCAATACACATTAGAAATGGCCCTAGAATCGCAAACAGCGTATATGGTTTTAAATAAAAAAGCAATTTTCTAACCGATTGCATGATGGTTCCCCTTATCTATCGAAAATCTCTTTTTAAAATATCTTTCGTTTCCGTTAATAGCTGAATGAGTTCCGATGTATTCTCTGGATGTTTGCGCAATTTTTTCATTGCGTTTCGCAGCTCGTGTTCCCACTCTTTCACGGTTTCCTCTAACTCTATAAATTCTTTCGAGTTTCGCCAAATCAAGCGCTCGCGCCATTCTGCCCAGATATCCCCTTTCTCAGTTTCGGCATACTCTGCCAAACGTTGCTGCCCTTTACTGTTGATGCTATATGTCTTTTTCTCAAGCTCATCCATTGATAAATCTATCAATCCTTTATCAAGCAACTCTTGAAGCGCCGGATAAACAGTCCCCGCACTCGCCTTATACATCCCGTCCGACCGCTCCTCCAGCTCCTTCATAATCTGATACCCATGCATCGAACGCTCCCCAAGCAAATGCAAAACCGCCAACTGAATAAACCCCCTACGCCGCTTCATCGATCAATCCTCCAAAAATCAAATTTACACTATATCGCTAATTTTAATCGATATATCGAAAACAAGCAATCGATAAAGTTGGTCCATCCCCATATAATTCACTCAGGCATCACAAAAAGTCACAGGGACGCCCCGAATTTTCTTGTTTCACAGAAAAATGTTCCACAATCTATCTTTTCCGGTTTCCTTCATTAATCTTTTAAAGCGTTAATAGGTTGTTTCTTGAATTTATGCTTAGTCCCTGAAAATTTAATAACCTTGTAATATTTTGCTAGCCATGTCTATATGATTAAGTTGTGGAAACTAAGCATTCCACTATTAACCAATTGAGTCGATGGGGGGATTTGTTTGAAGAAGAATCTAGCTCGTTCTCTTATTTTTTTACTCAGCATTGTGTTTGTCTTATCTGGCTGTTTTGGCGGTGGGACGAACAACGAGTCAACACCAGAGGAGTCTGCGGACCCGGGAGAAAAAACGGAGGAAACAGGACCTAAAATTCTACGACTAAATAATAGTTCAGAACCTGGTTCCCTCCACCCCGGCACCGCGCAAGGAACACATGATTCATGGATTTTGGAGCATGCATTTGAAGGACTAACGAAGAAAACGCCAGAAGGAGAAATCATCCCAGGAATGGCCAGAGAATGGGAAACGAGCGAAGATGGTCTTACCTGGACATTCCATTTACGTGATGACATCAAATGGTCCAATGGGGATCCTGTTACCGCAGCGGATTTTGAATACGCTTGGAAGTACGCCCTGAATCCGGAATCAGCCTCCACCTATGCTTATCAGCTTTATTACTTAGAAGGCGGGCAAGAATTTAATGAAGGCAAAGCGGATGAAGATCAAGTAGGCGTAACCGCTGAAGATGACCAAACCCTAGTCGTGAAACTAGCCCAACCTACACCATACTTTCTCGATCTCACCTCTTTCTACACCTACTACCCTATCAGCCAAAAAGTCCAGGAAGAAAATCCTAAATGGTACCAAGAAGCCGAAAGCTATGTATCAAATGGTGCTTTCAAATTGACAGAATGGAAACATAAAGAAAGCATGAAGCTTGAAAAAAATGAACATTATTACGAGCAAGATAAAATCAAGCTTGATGAAGTCCATTTTGTGATTATTGATGATGAGAATACAGCATGGCAAATGTATCAAGCTGGTGAACTTGATTTAGTGTATCCACTTCCACAGGATGTTCAAGGACAGCTGCTTGCCAACAATGACCCTGAGTTTGTAAAAGGTCCAGACCTTGCTGTTTATTATTTCAATTTCAACAATGAAGTGAAGCCGTTTAACAATCCAAAAGTTCGAAAAGCACTATCTATGGCCATTGACAGACAAACGATTGTGGAACATGTAGCACAAGGTGGGCAAATCCCTGCCTATTCCGTTGTTCCTCCTGGGATTCCGGATGTATCAGGGGACTACCAAGAAAATACTGGCAACTTATTTGAGGAAAACCTCGATGAAGCGAAAAAGCTTCTGGAAGAAGGACTTGCGGAAGAAGGGATGGATCAGCTTCCGAATTTCACATTAACGTACAACACATCTGAAGGACATAAAGCGATTGCCGAAGCGGTTCAAGAAATGTGGCGCAAAAACCTTGGCGTTGAAATGACCCTCGAAAACGTCGAGTTTCAAGTGAAGCTTGACCGTGAAAAAGCAGGAGACTACACCATTTCTCGTGCAGGCTGGGTTGGAGATTATGTAGACCCGATGACGTTTATTGATTTGTGGGTAACAGACGGCCCATATAATGATGCCAACTGGAGCAATCCTGAATACGACAAATTGGTAGAAGTTGCTAAAACGACAATGGACCAAGAAGAACGCATGAACGCGATGCATGAAGCGGAGAAAATTTTAATGGATGAAATGCCGATTCTTCCTGTTTATTTCTATACAAAGCCATTTACAGTAAAGCCACATGTAACAGGCGTTTACACACCAATTAACAGTTACCCTCAATTCATCTATGCAGACATAGAATAAGAAGCCATCTTCTGTCGGGGGTATGCTCTTGCAGCATCCCCCGATTTTTCTAACAGAAGAGGATGATTTATTCTTCATAGAAACGGAGGGAAACTGGTGCTAAAGTTTGCTTTAAAAAGAGTCGGATTAGCTTTACTAACACTCTGGGTCATCATTACGTTAACATTCCTGTTAATGCACAACATCCCAGGCAATCCATTTGCCCAGGAAGGAACGATGCCCAAAGCCGTATATGAAAATCTACAAAGCTATTATAATCTCGATAAACCTTTACTTGTTCAATATGGACTGTATTTGCAATCATTGCTACAACTTGATTTTGGACCATCATTAAAATCCTCTTCCATTTCAGTTAATGATTATATTAAAAGCGGGTTCCCTGTTTCCTTGCACTTAGGTACGCAAGCGATGCTGATTGCGATCACATTTGGATTGATTTTCGGGGTAATTGCCTCATTGAATCGCAACAAATGGCCGGACTATTTATCGATGGTGTTAGCAATCATTGGCATTTCTGTTCCGAATTTTATTTTAGCTACGATTCTGATTAACTATTTTGCCGTCGAATGGCAGCTATTCCCCGTCGCGACATGGAAATCATGGTCTCATACCGTCTTACCTTCGATTGCATTGGCGATGATGCCGATGGCCTATATTGCCAGATTAATGCGTTCAAGCATGCTCGAAGTGTTGAGTCAGGATTATATTTTAACCGCAAAAGCAAAAGGACTGAGTCGAAATAAAGTCATCCTGAAACATGCGATTCGCAACGCTATGCTTCCCGTCGTGACCGTCTTGGGGATTTTAATCGCCAACCTCGTGACCGGAAGTTTTATTATCGAAAGCATTTTTGGAATCCCAGGCATGGGCGAAATGTTTGTAAAAGGCATCTTTAACCGCGATTATCCAGTGATCCTTGGTTCAACGATTTTTTATAGCGCCATTCTCATCTTTTTAATTTTAATCGTTGATTTGGCTTATACATGGATTGACCCAAGAATCAAGATTTCGGGGGAACGCAAATGAACAAAGAACAGAAGCTATCAGAAGACATGTTTCAAGCAGTTGACAATGATTTTAAGGAAGCGGAGAAAATCGCAAGACCTAGCCTCTCTTACTGGGGAGACGTTTGGCGCAGGTTAAAAGAAAATAAGTTGGCAATGGTTGGTTTGGTGACAATTGTTCTGTTAATCATTATGGCACTTATTGGTCCTTATCTGAATGGCTACACGTTTTACGAGCAAGATTTCACGAAGAAAAACCTCCGCCCCAATGCGGAACATTGGTTTGGGACGGACTCCTCTGGCCGCGATCTTTTTACAAGGGCTTGGTATGGTGCGAGAATCTCGCTGTTTATTGGGTTTATGGCCGCGTTTATTGACTTCGTCATCGGTGTTTTTTACGGAGGTGTTTCTGGTTCTCGCGGTGGAAAAGTCGATAACATCATGATGCGAATTGCCGAAGTGCTGTATGCGATTCCGTTTTTGTTAATGGTCATTTTAATCATGATTGTACTTGAACGCGGATTATGGTCAATCATTATCGCGATGTCGATTACCGGCTGGATTCAAATGGCGCGACTCGTCAGGGGCCAAGTTCTCCAGCTAAAAGAAAACGAGTTTGTTCAAGCAGCCAATGCGATGGGCGCCTCGACTTCTTGGATTCTACGAAAACATATGATTCCAAATACAATGGGACCGATTCTAGTCAATATCACCTTAACCGTGCCGAGCGCGATTTTTGTGGAAGCGACGCTAAGCTTTTTAGGACTAGGCATTCCTGCCCCACAAGCAAGCTGGGGAACGATGGCAAGTGACGCACTTGGAAGTATTTTAATCGGAAACTTTTATCAGTTATTGATTCCCGCTGCGCTGATTTCGATTACGATGTTTGCATTTAATGTGTTTGGGGATGGATTACGGGATGCGCTTGATCCGAAGTTGAGGCGATGATGACGGGTTCATGCGACACCTAATGCGTTCGGTGGGTGGAAAATGGGCTCCATGAGATGGTCATGCGACACTTAATGAGTTCGGTGGGTGAAAAATGGGCCCCATGAAGTGGTCATGCGACACCTAATGAGTTCGGGACTTGAAAAATGAGCTCCATGAAGGGTTCATGCGACACCTAATGAATTCTGGACACGAAAAATCTGCTCCATGAAGTGTCCATGCGACACCTAATGAGTTCGGGATATAAAAAAAGTGCTCCATGAGGTGGTCATGCGACACCTAATGGTTCGGGACATAAAAAATGTGCTCCATGAAGTGTCCATGCGACACCAAACAACTAGATGAAATGTGGCTAAACCATCTAGACTGATTGCTAATGTCCCTAACACCCTAGTCGCTGTGCACTGGAATAGAACAGGATCCCAACGACGCTGAATACCTCAAAACTCTAATAAATGCGATAGAAAGAGGGGGTTGGATGGAGAAGTTACTAGAAATTAAGAATCTCCAAGTCTCATTTAAAACTTATGGAGGCGAAGTGCAGGCCGTTCGCGGCATTTCTTTTCATGTCAAACCTGGTGAAATCATTGCCATCGTAGGCGAATCGGGTTGTGGAAAAAGTGTCACCGCGAAAACGATTATGAAACTATTGCCACCACAGGCAATGATTCAGAATGGTGAGATTCTCTTGAACGGCGTCAACCTGGTAAATAAAAAAGAAAAAGAAATGCAAAAGATCCGCGGCAATGAGATCGGCATGATTTTTCAAGATCCGATGACTTCGCTTAATCCCACTACGAAAGTCGGGTATCAAATTGCGGAAGGGTTAATGAATCATAAAAACATCAGCAAGCAAGAAGCCCTTAACCAGGCGATAAAAATGCTTGAAACGGTAGGCATCCCCCTTCCTGAAAAACGGATCAATCAATACCCTCACGAATTTTCAGGTGGTATGAGACAACGAGTGATGATTGCAATTGCCTTGGCGTGTCAGCCGAAACTATTAATCGCCGACGAACCGACGACTGCTTTAGATGTAACGATACAAGCGCAAATCTTAAAGCTTATGAAACAACTACAAGAACAAACCGATACTTCAATTATCTTAATCACACATGACCTAGGCGTCGTGGCGGAATTATGTGATCGAGTTGTTGTGATGTATGCCGGGCAAGTGGTGGAGACCGGTTCAGTTAATGAAATTTTCACGAACCCCTCTCACCCTTACACGCAAAGTTTACTAAACTCGATGCCGCGTTTGGATATGGACCGACGTGAAAAATTAAAACCCATCATCGGGACACCACCAGATTTATTGGATCCCCCAAAAGGATGCTCGTTTTTCCCGCGCTGCGAACGAGCGATGAGAGTGTGCAAAGACCACTCTCCTACATTAGACTTTGTTCAAGGAGCACAACATTCTGCCTGTTGGCTGCATCATCCGATAAAAAAGAAGCTAGAAAAGGCAAAGAACTGAGGAGGGAGATTTTTGGCAAAAACTGTAAAAAAACCACTCCTTGAGATCAAAAACTTAAAGAAATATTTCTTTTATAAAGAGCATCCTTTGAAGGCTGTCGACCAACTGAATTTAACCATACTTGAAGGTGAAACAGTCGGGTTAGTTGGAGAAAGTGGTTGCGGGAAATCGACGGCTGGGAAAACGATTATCCGTCTGCATGAACCAACAGAAGGAGAAGTTTATTACAATGGAACCAACCTCTATCAAGTCAACAAGGCGGAATTGAAAAAGCTGCGAAGAGAAATTCAGATTATTTTTCAAGACCCTTATTCATCATTAAATCCGCGGATGACAGTTGAGGATATTATCGCCGAGCCGCTCGATATTCATGGTGCTGCCAGAGGGAAAAAGCGAAGAGAGCGCGTCGTAGAATTACTAGAGTTGGTCGGGCTAAACCCAGAACATCTCCACCGTTTCCCCCATGAATTTAGCGGCGGGCAAATGCAGCGAATCGGCATCGCTCGAGCACTTGCGTTAAACCCGAAGTTTATCGTTTGTGACGAGCCCATTTCAGCCTTGGATGTATCGGTTCAAGCGCAGATTGTCAATCTATTAAAATCACTACAAGAAAAACTCGGATTAACATATTTGTTTATCGCCCATGATTTATCAATGGTGAAATACATTTCAGACCGAATTTTGGTGATGTACCTTGGCCATATGGTGGAACTGACCGATAGCGACTCGCTTCATAATGAACCGTTGCATCCATATACACAGGCACTATTGTCGGCGATTCCCATTCCCGATCCACTAGTAAAAAAAGAGAAAATTGTGTTAGAAGGAGATGTGCCAAGTCCAATCAATCCCCCGTCCGGATGCGTGTTCCGGACAAGATGCAAGCATGCAATGGAGATTTGTAGTACGGCTGCTCCTGAATGGCGAGAAGTGAAACAAGGGCATTTTACAGCCTGTCATCTTTATAATGAATAGCTAGGATGGAGGTTCATTGACCCAGTCGTGATGTGGAACAGAAGGTTCTCTCTTAACTTGTTCGGGGATTTTTGAACATGTCCTTTTATTTATGGTTCCCCTGTTGGAAAGCTAGTCAAACCTCGTCAATTGTACTGATTAGTGGCGAGTATAATTCATGGAGTAGTGATTGTTATAAACGAAAGGCTGTTTTCGTAAAGATTGTTGTTAAAATCCTAAAGCCGATTTTAACGAAATAGTAGACATTTCGTATGTTTAAAATTAGTTTGCAAGCTCTTTTCTCATAAAATGTACCTATTTTTATGAATAACCTAGCATATTCAGAGTATTTTTTATTGAAAAGCAACAAAGTTTGAGAAAAGAGCCAAACGAAAACATGAAGAGGTGTCCTGATTCTATTCAGTGGCAGCTCTTTTTCTTATAGCTAGGATAGAGGAGTAAACGCAAATATGGAACTGGACCATTTTTCCGTTTTATTATGTCGCTGAGGCTACAGTCCGTACCAATCTTGGAAAACTCCATAAACTGTAGGTAAACAAGTTAAAGGAGTGATCATCCGTTTGTCTAAACAACAATATATTGGCTTTTTATCGATGAAATCCGTGTATTACAGGCTAAAAAATGGGACAAAGGAAGTGCCCAAAAGTGTTATTTTTCGCGAAGAAGCGGCAAGGAAAAATAATTTGATTCCTTGTTATTTTCTCTTCAGCCATCTTTCTGGAAGTCAGGATCATATTACAGCTTTGGTAAACGAAAATGGGGTATATCAAGAAAAGAGGATTCCAGTTCCTCGCGTCATTTATAATCTTGAATGGACCTCCCCCATTAGGGAGAAAATCATTAAACGCTTAACTCAAAAAGGGATAAAGGTGTTTAATGAAATTAATATTCTAAGAAAATATAAGTTTCAAAAGATTTTAGAAGCAAACCCTGAATTCCATAGGTATCTGCCCGAAACTAAAATTGGGAACTTGAAAAATCTAAAGGAAATGATGCAAAAATACACCCAACTAATTCTGAAGCCAGACAACGGTATCATCGGAAAAGGAATCCTCAAGCTTCAAAAGGTAAATAAAAAGGACTGGTGTTTATCCTACAAGGCCAGAGAGGGAAAAAGACGTTACTGGAAAGAAATCACCTTTCAAGATACGATTCCAGAAATGTTGCAGCAGACTCTAGAAAATAATGTCTATTTGATTCAGAATCTACTTCCATTAGCCACTTATCAGGGTTCTCCTTTTGATTTTAGAGTCTCTACGCAAAAGAATGGTTCAGGAAATTGGGAGGTTTCCGCCATTATTGGGAAAGTAGCCCGAGAAGGAACCTTTTTGACCAATATTGAGCAGGGAGCCAGCGCCTATACGCTTGATGAGCTAATGAAAGAGTATCCGCACCTAAATGCTGACCAGTTAAGGAAGCAAATTACCTCACTCGCTATAAAAATAGCCAATCTCTATAGCAAACATGTCCCACATCCGGCAGACCTTGGTTTCGACATCGCCATTACCCCGCAAGGAGATCTTTATTATATCGAATGCAATTTCATCTCAGCATACAGTGGATTTACAATCAGAAATGGAGTTCTTCTACACGAGGAATGGAAGGCTGTCTTTACAAATCCGATCGATTATGCACGCTATTTATTAGATAACGAAACGAATAGTAAAAATAAATAAGTAATTTTCCACGTTATAGTCGACCCTATCAAAATAGGAAATGGTTTAGTTGGGAGTCATTGTACTGTCGGACAGGCACAATATTTCCTTTAAAAAAAGATTAGCTAAAGTTTATACGGACAAGGAACCGTTATTGTCCATGCTTTTTTTATAAGCTATTTTTGTAAAGTTTGTTGTTAAAATTTTAAAGCCGCTTTTAACGCAGAATAAGCCATTTTGTGCGTTCATACTAAGTTTACTGGCTCTTTTCACCTGTTTTAAAGTTACAGTCCAGTGAAAACAAGGCTAATTCTTTTCTCTTTATATCTAAAAGCAGCAAAGGTTTGAGAAAAGAGCCTTTTTATAAAAGAAAAAACCTCACCTTCATCATCGAAAGTGAGATTTTTTATTAGGTAATTCTCTTAAAAAGGAGGGACACTGTCCAATCCTTCTATGATTTCCCATTGGTCTCCAACCACTACTAGAAAGATTAATAGGCTCAAGGAGTTTCTTCCCCCTGACCCTATTAATATTTCCATATATTTACACAAACTCTATTTTTTGTTCCCGTGATTCTACCGCTTGGTCTCGTCATTCCATCGTTTGAACCCATCTTCCTACAGCTCGGTCTCATCACTCCACCGTTTGTGCGCTGCTTCTTCCCACCTCTTGGACTTGTCACTCCACCGACTGGACTCGTCATTCCACCGTTTGGACCCGTCATTGCATCACTTGTCCCTGTCATTCCACTGCTACTTGCCGCCCCTGAACCATTTGTTGAACTCGAACTGTTATTAGAAGCAGTGTTTAATACATCACCAAATTGCACCGTACCTCCTTCTACCCTACCGATAGAAACCGATCCATAAATGAATACAGGCACATTCATCCACCCTTCATCGATTATTTATAATAGCTTATGGATTTAGCTTGGCAATGCTTGGACGATAACCTGCTATTGGATTATAAATAGGTTCTTGGCGATACTCAGAGAAATCGAAAAATCACTGGAAGAATAATAGGCGTAATAATCGCGGCTGTACCCATTGCCACACTTGAGACCGCACCTTGTATCGGTCCTTCTACCATGATCTGACTGGTGCCAATTCCATGGGAAACCGTTCCAACACTAAGACCGCGTGAAAACGGGTCCGAAATATTGGCCACAGATAATAAAATTGGGGCAAAAATTGCTCCAAAAATTCCTGAGGCAATGACAAATGCGGCTGCTAACGTAGGGTCGCCACCAATGATTTTTACAGTGTCAATCGCCACAGGGGTTGTGACAGCCTTTACCGCAGATGCAGCTTGAATATCCTCCGGTAACTGTAAAGCCTTGGATAACCAGACAGCGGAAACAATGGTCGACAGTGTTCCAATCAGAATTCCAATCGCGGCAGGAACCATTTTTTCCTTGATAATGTCTCTATTTTTATACAAAGGAACGCCAAGAGCCACAGTGGCCGGGCCTAACAATGAGCTAATCCAGTCTTTCGCCGGGGAATATTCTTGATAACTAACGCCTGAAAAATGAAGGATTGTTATCAGCACAATCGTGGTCGTCAATACCGGATTGGTAAACGGCGAACGAACAAGGCGCGCCAACTTCATTGCCCCTATATATACAACAATGGTTAATAGAATACTAATGAGAGTGAGACTGTTCATGATAGTTTTCTTCCTTTTGTACTTTCTTCGTTGATAAAAATTGAGTTAAGCCCCCGGTGACCAGTAAACCGATGACGGTACTAGCAGCCACCATCACAAGCAATTGCAGACCACTCGCTTGAATCAAGCCACCATAATCCATTAACCCGACCGAAATGGGAACGAAAAACAATGACAGATGTTTCAACAAAAACGATGCAGCCACCTCAATATAATGAAGCTTAACGATTCCATTGCTCAATAAAATATATAAAACAATCATCCCAAACACACTAGCAGGGATCGGCAAATCTAGAAAACTCACAATATAGCTTGAACCTTGATAAATTAAATAAAGAAAAAACAATTGTGCTAAAAATAGTAAAGTCTGTTTCACAAGATGATCATTCCTTTCGAGCACCAAAATAAAATTATACCAAGAACATGTAAACAGGTCTAGTGGGACGGAGGGACAGGTTCATCGTCCCGCCTTGGAAATATCCCCCAACAACCCCCCACTTTCCAACATAAGACAGAGAAACACAGGTTCACTGTCCTATTCTTAGAAAACTTTCCTAATAAAAAGTCCCACTTCCAGCTGAGGAAGTGGGTTCTCTAATGTTGCACCTAAACCATTTTACGAGGCAAGTTGGTTTGCTTTGAGAATAGTTAACGTCAAAGAAGAGAAGAAAAACAATCGATATGTAGGTGCTCCCTGGAATTAGGATACTTCCATACTAGTTTTCAGTGCTTCTCTCTGTTTATTAGCGTACACCTTCCTGGAAAGGAGAATGCCAAGTTCATAGAGAAGAACAAGTGGAATCGCTACGAGAACAGCGGATATCAGATCGGGAGGAGTAACCAGAGTGGATAAAATCGTCAAGAGCAAATAAGCGATTTTCCGGGCTTTTGTAAGCTGAATCGGATTAAGGAGTCCAATCCGAGTTAAAAACATAACCACAATTGGAAGCTCAAACAGAAAACCGATTGGGAGCGTAAGGTTCAATAAAAAACCAAAATATACTTCTCCGCTGTAAACATCGTGTTCATTTGATCTCCGGCAAGACTCATTAGGAAGGTCATCACATTGGGGAATAAAATATAAAAGCCGAACAGTACTCCTACTAAAAAAGAAAAGAGCAGCGGCGGAAGATAAAGCAAAAAGCCTTTCCTCTCTTCTTCACTTAATGCGGGAGAGATAAATCGCCATAAATGAAACAATGCAATAGGAAATATAGCGACTAAGGCAAAGGCCCCCGCAAGGACAAAATAAACCCAAAGAATATCTGTTGGTCCTAAAACCGTCAGTTTTATATCCGAACGATCCACAAACCACTTATAAATCTGCTCAACAATGGAAAAAGCAGCGACAAAAAATATTACAAATAGAACAAGAACGATCAATAAACGCTTTCTGAATTCAGTAGCATGCTCGAGCATCTTCATTTCCTTCATCCGTTTCACTTCCTTATAAAAGTCAGGAGATGTAAACGTTATAGTTTACACCCCCACACCCTTATTTCTTATGAGTCTTTTACCTCTTTCGTCTTTTGTTCCTCCGAATCCCCCGATACCAACTCTCGGGTTGAATTTTTGAATTCTGTTAAGGTACGCCCAAATGCTCGGCCGATTTCTGGAAGTTTAGAAGGACCAAAGATGACCAATGCAATAACAAGGATCAAAATCAATCCTGGAACTCCAATATTTTGTAACATTCCTCATCACTCCAGTCCTTATTTATATGCAACAAAAGCTTCAATTTCAACTAACCAGTCAGGATTCACAAGACTCTCCACACCAACCGTAGAACGGGCCGTTTTCACTGGATTTTCTTTTGTATTAAAGTATTTTCCATAAGCGTTAAAGAATCCGGTGTAATCTGGTTTATCCCCTTTTTCTGGATCGGAAGCCACGTACACCCGAAGATAGACGACATCCTTCATCGATAGACCTTTCGCCTTCAGTTGAGATTTCAGATTTTCAAAAATCCCCTCTGCTTGCTTCTGGGTATCTCCATATTTCTCGTAAATGGTTGTCCCTTTTGCATTGAGCGTAGGTGGCACAGTTCCACTTATCCATAGCTGATTGTATTGCTTTGGAATGGAAACTGAACTGGAAATCGACGACGAAGGAGTCCCAAAAAATGTGACCTTATCCGTTTTTAAATCTTGT
The DNA here is from genome assembly GCF_023715205.1 of Mesobacillus maritimus. Taxonomy (GTDB): domain Bacteria; phylum Bacillota; class Bacilli; order Bacillales; family Cytobacillaceae; genus Mesobacillus_B; species Mesobacillus_B maritimus_C. The sequence continues at coordinate 116,802 of NZ_JAMBNR010000011.1, read as the reverse complement.
TTCTCCGAGCCGGCAAATGCATAAGCACCGACAAGTAAGCTTGTACCAAAGACGACCGAGGCAACCAAAGATTTCGCTTTTTTCATATAATCCTCTCCTTTGTTTTCATCAAATCAACCGACTTTTTCTGGTGCACTACTTTCCTTCATAGTACGTTCATGAATCTGACTGACGGCCACGCGCGCCGATTCAAATGCGCCTGCCATCCACCCAGTGATGTAACTGAGATGCTCTCCGGCTAAATAGATGCGCCCTTGAGGTTTATTTAAAATTGGATAATAGTTTTGCAGGTCTGACGCAGAGTAAGATGCCCAGCCCCCTTCGTTATATTTAATTTTGTGCCAAGCGACTGAGAAGGAGTGTTCCATCTCTTTTGTATACTGCGGGTGTATTTTCGTTCCCTGTGCCAAGGCCGCTGCTTCCCGCTGTTTCAGCGACATGTCACCATATTTAACCGCAGCTTGACCAAAGTTGTAATAACCAATGACGACACCTTTTTGTGACAAGTATCCGTACGACGGATACCAAATTTGATTAATATCCATATTGGTTGTGGTCATCCCACCCATGATGCGGTCCTCTGTCTCCCAGAAGCGGTTTTTAAATTGGAAACCAATTTTCCCTGTTTGAGCATAGTTAATTTTACTAATCGCATTTTTCATCTCTGAGGTAAAACCTGCAGGAATCTTTTTAAGAACAGGCAACGGAATCGTACAAATGCAATAGTCACCAGTGATTTCTTTTACTGGGCCTTTTCCTTTAATATTTTTATAAACAACGCGGACACCATTTGTGGTTTGGCGGATTTCTTGCACTTCTGCTCCAAAGGTAATTTTACCTGGAAGCTTTGCTGCAAACGCTTTTGGAATGGCATCCATCCCGCCCACAGGCTGGAACACCATCATCTGTTGATCAAAGGAGTATTCGGAACTGAAGTTATTCATCATGCCTGATTGAAGGATTTGGCTAAGTGGATATGGAGTCCCGACTGTTCCTGGTTTCAGTCCAGCCCCCGGAAGGTCATTTTCTATATAGCCGCGATAGCTTGTCCCAGTATATTTTCCATCCTTTAATGAACCATCACGCGCTAAAAAGGCCATTAATTTCTCCACATCTTCTGAGCTGAGGGATTGGTCTAATGCTGCGGGATTCGCCTTTGATAGCAATTCGGCAATATATCCACGCGTATCAGCTTTTATTTCTCTTTTTCTGATTTTTTTCCCAGATAAGGGACCTGCATTTTCATGATAATAATAGGCAGCGTCATTTACATTCGTGAAAGCTTCTAATTCAACTCCAAGTTCGCGGCAATAATCCATTGTCACATGGTGTTGAGGAATTCGTGCCGGACCTGCGTTCATGTATTGCCCTTTGTCGAACCTCGCTACTTGCTTGACGCCACCAATTTCAGTTTCTTCCGTCTTTCCTCGAACCGTCCAGTTTCGACCACCGACACGATCGCGGGCTTCGAGAATGATACAGTCATAACCTGCTTTCCCAAGTTCATAAGCTGAAGCTAAACCGGCTAAACCGGCTCCAAGAATGATGACTTTCTTTCCTTTTTTATTGGCCATCACCAGGTCACTTTTCTTTGGAGCCTGAAATTCCGCAGCACTAGCAAACATGGAGGATCCTAGTAATCCGAGCGAATCCATTGCTCCGTAAACAGCAATCGCTCCACCTACCTTTCCTACTTGATTTAAAAACTCCCTTCTACTAATTGATTTTTCAGGTTTGCTTCCCACCAGCGTCAACTCCTTTATAATTCTTCCTACAAGACAAAGAATATAATAGAGTAGTAGATGAAACTACGAACTTGGGAGTGTTTCTGACATTGAATTTGGGACGGAGGGACAGGTTCATTGTCCCAGTCTAGGAAAATTTACCAATAAAAAACCCACTCTCCAAAATAGAAAGCAGGATTTTTCCTTTACACGCAGGCACTCGTTTAGTCACCCCCAAATATAGTGAAAAGCTGGTTTCTCTTCGTCTGGTATTTCGCTAAATTCCTTGTAGCTTAGTAAAAAATCGTCTGGCAGCTCCCCTAGTAAACAGGTAAATTGACCGTTTTGGTAGGTGACTAAATAACTATTAGCAGAATCCGTCTCTTCCGCATTGAACAACTCTGCGAATTTTTCCGTTTCTTCTAAAGTCAAGTTTTCATTTAAACAGGTAACACGAGTGCGGCCCCGTTTGTCTGTCAGGGAGAAAATACCAAAACCTCCTACTTTTGTTTCTTCATAGGTGTCAAAAGCGGCTGTGAGCTTTGTAGTATACAAACCACAGTGCCAGCAATACACAAATAGTTCACCTGTATGATAATAATCATCAAAGGTAGCCGTTTTTCCGCAATTTGGGCATTCAGCCGGGTATACAATTGAACCCATCGTAATCTCTCCTTTTTATAGATCTTACTTTTAAAAGCCTACTCTTTCATACCACTCTCGCTGTTTTTACTTAAGACAAAGTAATGTTTCTAGACGAAATGTTCAAAGGTGAAGAAATGAAGTGAATTAGTGAGGAAGTACAGTAGAAGATTCATCTGATGTAAGTTGATTATAACACCTACAAGAACACTTGTTCTAACTTTTACAAAAACATTTAACTAAAAATCCCTATTTGTGTCAATTTTATTAACAAGTACATACCAACAATCATTCAGGGATTTCTTAATGAATGATGAGGACTAGAAAGAATGGAACACTTCAAATCTAGTAAATAAAAAAGTATTTGATGATAAAAAAAACCCCACTTATCGCCATGATAAGTGGGTTCAATGATAGTGAATAGATGGATTAACCATTCCCAAAGCTTATTGCGAAACTGGCTCTTCCCCCTGATAAATTCGAAACGCGGGCACAATCGTGTCACTCACAATTTCTTTGCCTTTTTCACGAATAAAGTCCAATTTGTAATACGCTTCAAAACGCTGACTAATTTCCGTTTTCACCAATTCAGGTGGAGTAACGATGATAAACTGGAATTTCAGTTTTTTCGCAACCGCAAAGATTGGATCCAACACATGGGCCGATGCGGCTTGTCCAAATGGATTGTCTACGACTAACGGCACCCAGCTTTGATCAGTTTCACTCTTAACGGAAAGGAGCATCATCATCATGACCATCCTTGCTGAAAGCTTTTGACCACCACTACCATCCGACTTCGTTTTCGATCCCTGGTTGATCGTCTGCCATGTTGAATAATGCTCACGTTGCGGTTTGCCATACATAAACGCATTATCAGTCCGCATATTGTAAACAAGCAATTCCGGATAACGATTGCGCAACGACACAAATAAAATTTGTTCATCACTAATCAGCTGCTTGATTTCTTGGTCCAACTCGCGGTTGGTGTCATCAATCATGTCAAAGTTTTTCGTGATTTTGTTAATTGCTGAAACGAAATGCTGTTTCAACAACGGCTCGACATCCTCTGCTTTTTTCGGCAAAATGTCATCTTTCAGCTGTACAAGTGGGAAGGTACCCCGTTCGTTTTTCAATTTCATTTTCGCAATCATTGAACGAATTGCTTCTGAAATGCCCATTACTTTCATGCTCGCACGGCTTGCCCAGAAGTTCTGCGCTTTTTCAGCTCGCTCTTTATCGCGCTCTAATTGTTCTAATCCACTTTGTGAAAAACGCTTCATGTTTTTCACGACATTTTGGATATGGTTATAATGCCTTGTATCCATATGGTCCAGCGTCGTTAACACTTCGTTTTTAAAGCGAATCTCCCAATCTTTCCCTTCAATCGTCAGCTTTAAGTTTCGCAACGATTGTTCGATTTTCGCATGCTTTTCTTGGCCTTCTTCTTGGATGTTTTGATGGTCTTCACACCAAGCTAGAATGCATTGCTTGCCTTGCGTTTTGATTTTCTCAACATCGTCTTCCGTAAATGCAGCGGCGTCTTCTTTGAGAATGACCGATAATGTCAATAAGTCGCCTTCATAGCCAGTAATCTTCGCTTCGGTTTCTTTCTGAAGTTTTTCGCTGTCCTTGATGTTCTTTTTGGTTACCTTCGTTTGGTCCTTGATTTCGACTTCCTTCACTTCTAAATCAAGGTCTTCCCATTCTTCCGGCTGTTTTTCATGCTTGGCTACTTTTTTCGCCGCTTTCTCACGCTGCTCACCTGCATGTTTTAACGACGTTTCCGCAACTGTAACCGCTGTTCCTTGTTCACGCTCTTCTTTCTCCGCTGCCTTTGTTTCCTTTTGCGCATTTTGTAGCATGTTTTCTAAAATGCTTAACGGCTCCTCTGGCTCAGAAGCATCCTTCCAGTCCTCGTTCATCCCATTTAATTTCTTCTCAAGCTTCTTCTGCTGCTTTTGCTCCGATTCTTTTGTCGCTTGAATCGCCAGCAATTCACCTGCTTGTTCTTCTTTCGACTTTTGCAGTTGATTTAGTTCATCAATGCTGCCATTGATGTCTTCTAAAATACGAGAAGATAAACTCGGTACTACTTCTGTGAGCTCGCCCTTTTCCGACAATGGGAACGCCGCGTCTTCAACAAAGAACGAATTTTCCTTGATGGTTTGCTCGGTCCGGTACTTCCATTCCAAATACGTTTGATTCCACTTGTCTTGCAAATCAACGGTCGTTTGATGCTCATCGACGATTTCTTTCTGAGCGAGAACCAACGCTTCTTTTTGTTTTTCCTTTTCTTCTTTTACGCGTTTATTTTCCTGATGCAGATTCTTACTCTCTTCAAACTCTGTTAACGTCTCCACATCTTTTGTGAGCTTTTCGATCTTTTCCTTCGTTTTCTCAACCTGTTCTTTCAATTGAAGCTGGTGCTCTTTTTCTTTTTCTGTTTGTACAATCGTCTCCTGCAACTTCGTCTTCTTCTCAAGCAAACTCTCTTGTTCTTTGCTCAACGTTTTATCGATTTCACTCGCAAGATCATTCGCTAAGAAACGATCAATCTCTTTTAAAATTCGCCGGAATGCGACTTCCGTTTTTTCGATTTCAACAAGCGTTTCTTTCTGTTCTTCAAGTTGTTTCGAAAGCTTAATTTTCCAATCAGTAAATTGATTTTTATCGGTTAACAGCTCTTTTTCTGTTCCATTGATGAGCACAAACAATGCCCCACTGTTTTCCGTTGCCATTTCCTCACGCATAAAAATCGGAACGGGGCTTTTGAACATTCTGCTTGATAAAACTTGTTGATTGATTTTCTCCCACTGCTGTCGGCTCACCACCAACCCATATGGCAGAAGCGGATACGCAAGCAAATGGTTCGCCAGGTCGTCTGGTTTCAATGATTGCAGAAATTGCGTTCCGTAGAACACATCAATCCCTGTTTTCTCATCAATCCATTCTTTTAATTCTTTCACATCTTTATTGGCAATCCAGAAATGCTCATCATTTAAGTCATAATCGATTTGCGTTTCCCACAGCTGTTTTTTCAGTTCTTCGGCTTGCTCGCGGTTTTGAACAAGCAGATCCTCGATTTGCAACGCATATTTGGAGAGCAGTGCGTTCGTTAACGGAGTTGTCACATCATCTAGTAACCCATGAAGCTGATCGAGTAATTTGTTTTCTTTTTGCTTTTGAATTTCACTTTTACTCTTCAACTCTTCGATTTTATCTTCACTAAACTCAATTGCTTGCACGAGCGTCCCATGTGCAGTCGCAAGCTCGTTTTGCTTTTCAATCGATTTTTTATCTTTTACCTGATGCTCGTCTAACTTCGCATTTTTATCTTCAATCTGCTTGGAGAGACTCTCAATATATCCTTTTAAATCATACGTCAACCGGTCGCCAAATTCCTTGATAAGTTTTTCTTCCTGCGATTCAAACTCATGCATTTGCGTAAACAGAAAATCAATTTCCGACTCCAGACCGGCAATCTCTTTTGTTTTCTTTTTATCTTGTTTCGATAGTTCGGTAGCCGATTTCTTTAAAAACTTTTGGTAACCTAAATACTGTTTCACCGCATCTTGAATCGCGACAGAAGCCTCTGCCCACTGTCCAGCTGCTTCTTTTTTGATTTCATCCATGCGCTGATTCACTTGCTCTAAGCCACTGTTTTGTTCCAATTTGGCAATTTGCTGCGACAACGCGCGAATGCTTTGCTCGCCTTCTAGCCATTCTTTTAATAACATTTGAAACGCCAGCTCGTCTTTGCGGTTTTGTTTCTCAATCACCACTTCTTGCAGACCGCTATGTTTCTTGTTTTCTTCTGCTAGTTTCTTCTCCCACTCTAGCACTTCTCGATGCGCTCTGGCATACTCCAGATTATCCTTTTGATAGCGCAAATCAATTTGCTTTTCTGTTAATTTTTCAATCTCTTTTTCTAACGAAACCAAATTTTCTTCTTCGGTTTGTTTCAAATGCTCTAACGCACCCAGCAACTGGCGGCCCACTTTGATACTGTCATCGACAATTTCTTTATGCTGAATCCCTTTGTCAAGATTCTCTTCAAACGGCACAATATCTTCTAAAAACTCTTTATGCGCTTGCTCACGTTTCAACAGTACCGGCAAGTCTTTCGCAATGCTCGCCTGACTTTTAAAAATCTCAACCAGGTCATTTTTCTGATGTTCGGTTCGATGCAACACTTGACTCACAGTCGGAATGATTCGTTTCTGAAACAAAGAATGATCATCTTCCGCGCCTTCAAAATATTTGCCAACGCCACCTTCATCTTTGTTGATGTCTTTTAAAATCTCCCAATCTTTACGGTTGATTCCGTATGTATCCAGAATGCGATAATGCTTCTTCGTATCGCGGTAGACATCATAACCGTTCCATTTTAAATAGTCTTTCAAACTTTCCGTTTCTGCGACTTCACCATTTTCATAGAGCGGAATATGCTCAAGCGAAACTTCTTCTTTCCGCTCAAATTCGCGTGTGTAGAAGGTAATGTTCGGAACAATTTTCGCTTCCTGTTCCAATGTCTGGCTTTCCGCTCCAGTTTCTTCATTCATCGAAATGCGCTGCTCCGCTGAAAACATTCCGCCTGTGACCAAATGACGGTGATCGGCTCCGTCCAATTCCCATTGAATCAGCACATGAAATGTATAAGGAATAAACTGCTCTTTATTGTTAAAAAAGAACTGCTGATAATAACGATTGTTTTGCTTTCCCCAAGCGGTACCTGGTTTCAAGATTTGGAAGATGGTTTGCAAAAATACGCCTTTTCCGCCACCATTCATCATCGAAATGAGACCGTTTGTGCTTGTCTCTTCATCATGGAAGTTGAACGTCGTATCTTTGTATTGCTTCTGCATGCCATCATACTTGAGGCCAACAATTCTAATTCGATGAATCTTCGGCATGCTCCTCATCCTCCTCTGTTGAAATTAATTTCTTAAACATTTCATACCGGTCATAATCGTGATACAAATAGTCAATCCGCTCAAACAATTCTTGTTTCGGGATTGCCTTCGGAATATCATCACGGTCGAGAATCACGATTAACCCTTCCCCTTCTAATAACTTCATGCTGCTGGCAATCAATCCAATTCGCGTGCGGCGATTGGCTTTTCGAGCTCCATAATCGTCGGTGTCAACCTCCATGTACTTCCATGTGGTGACCACTTCTTTCATATCAATCTTTTCGTTCTCGCCGAAGTTTGATTGAGTTTTAAGAATTGAATCCCAGTTCATGATTACATCGTTCACTTGGCGCTCGAGCGCGTAATAGCTAATGCCTTCCCGCTTCGTACGGATTCTCGCCGCTTGGTTCCGGTCAATGCTCGCTAAAAACGACATCATCACGACGCTCATTAAATGAAAGTGTTTTTTCGTTTCCACTTGTTTGTGCTTGTCTTTCATATGTGTAAAATTGGTCGCAAACACTGAGCCTGTTGGCTGTACGACCAATTGAATTCGTTTTGGCGATTCAATGATATACGTCCCAGATTCGTCCGCTAATAAAAGCACCGTCTGTCTCACTTCCGGCTCAAAATACGTCTGAAAGTGTTCGCTTGTTTCATCAATGACTTTCTCTTTTAAGAGCGTAAAATAAACTCCGGATGCTTTTTTGATTGTTTCTGCACTCATTCGTTCTCCTCCTGTACACAGATCTTAAACGGGGTGATTTTCATTCGATACCAGAGGAACGGCTCGGCCCGGTGGTCAAATTTGGTATAAATTTTCGAGCCTTCAAACACTTGAAATTGCGGATATTCCTGCATCAGTTTGTAGAGAAGAAATTCCCGTTCATCACTCAATGTTTCTTCTTGTCGATGCAACACTTGAATTTTCAATGGTTTTTTATCAAACATCATCCATAAATCAATCGTTTCAGATTCTTCAAACCATAAATCCTGGACCTCTAATGGCATGCTTGCCAAATCGGCCAATGAAAACTCGCCATACGTTTGGATGTACTGAAACACATAACTCCAAGCTTTAACGACCGAATCCCAGTTGGTCACGCGCTGGTGGGTAATGCTTTCTTCTGCCTCTTCTTCCACGAACACATCGGTGACTTGTTTTTCATCATATTCTTGTTCGCCCCAAATCCAATCTAACGGCAAAATGAATTCATTCTTCGGTGAAAACAACGGCCCAAGCACCTTTTCTACCGTATCAAACGAATCGACGCCTTCCTTCATGAACCAGTTTTCATAAAGATGTTCACGAAACGAAACCAAGCTCGTTTCCCAGAATAGAGATGGGTTTTCGGCTTTCAGCTTCATTTCATATGAAATATTTTGAATCACAAGCTTGGCGAAACGGTCATGCAGTGCTCTTGTGTGACCGATTTTTTCTTGAAGCAACATCAATTCTTTTTGAATCATGTCGTCTTCTTCGTTTCTTCGTTTTGTTTTTTCAATCATCGAGCTAATCGTACGGAAATGAGTCTTTTCTTCTTCGAACTGCTTTTCAATTTCGACTCGATTGTCCGCTCGCTGCATTTCGGCTTCGATTAATAAAATTTTGGGATTGTTGACCATTTCCTTTTGAAAGGAGAATTCTCTTGCCATCAAGCGGTTTACACGGGAAATGAGGTGATCGAGGTTTCGGGTTGCTTTACGGAAATTACCGTTTTTAATCAGCTGCATGCTGTACAACTGTTCAATCGTAATCGAGAATTCCTCCGCCATTTCTCGACTCATAAAAATCATTTCTTGGGCAACATCGGTCAATTTGTACACAATCGACCCGCCCATCTCAAGATTGGTATACAATTCATCCATCGTGACATAGCGAAACGTTTGCTTCTCCCACGATTGTTTGATTTCGTCATAGTACAACGCTTCAAACGGTTTGCTGTACTCTTCTTTTCCTTGATACAAAAGTCCGCTCGTAATCCGTTCGATTTGTTTCTCGTCCGCTAACAATTTCATTTGTTTAATTGAATCTTCCACCATATATTTGATATCGGATTTGCGGCGATGATCATCATCATTGAGTTCGCGATAAAAGATCGTCAGCAGCACATGCATGAGAATGCTTTGGAGATGCGGCTTCAACTCGCCCACTTCCATGCCTCTCCCAAGCTCAAACAATGGATTCAATCGCTGCATCCGCTGGGCGAAACCTTCCCATGATTCGTTCACATCCATCGCCTCCATGTTTCAATTGTTAACACTTCTTGAGCTATTCGTTTGTTTTCCTGCCATAACTGCATGAGCTGTTCTTGTTCTTCTTCGGTAAACCATTCGAAGAACTGGCCACAGTATTTCAAGTTTTGAAGTTGACCCGTTTTCTGGTCATTTTTTTGATCCTGACACTCTAGCATTTTACGATAAATTTTCAAAGCAGGTTGAATCGTCGTTTCCGGGTATTTTTCAATCAAACGCATGACAATCCCGTATCCGGCCGCATCTAAATCACCTGCATAATAGATGAGATAGTTTTTCTCTGGAAACATCCGAAAGAAAAACGAAAAGCTTCGCTCGATTTTCGTTCCTTCTCCATAAATGAGAAGTTCCGGTTCATAATCAAGTTGATTGGTTTCTAGTAATTGAATCGCCGTATGAAAGAATGATAGATTTTCAATAATCAACACGCGTTGAACATCTTTGATTTCTTTCCCTTGTTTCAACCAAAACACAAATGGTTCCCCAAGTTTGACGATTTTCAGCTGCTCTTCGGTAACACCAATTCGAGTTAAAAAGCCTTTGCCTTCTGGGAATTGATTGCTATCTAATAGAAACTTTTCATGACCAAAAAGCTCCAGACATCTCTCTTCTAATGAAACAATTTCCCGCTCCTCACTAGTTTGAAGAAAGGTATATAAATTCTGGATTCGATTCCATTCGTCTTCCGTTTGCCACTCAGGATGATTTTCGTAATAAGTAAAATCGAACAGATCACTCAGCTTCATCATCTCAAGCCGATCCCATTTCGTGTTCTGAACTTTTATATTCACCCAGTAAAATAAAGGCAGAGCTGGGGTTCGCCCATTGTATTGATTATTTTGAATTGGTGTCAGTACCTCCTCCCCTACCAACTTTTCAATCGCCTGGTAAAACAGCGAATATCCATCCATATCAAAATAATTATCCATCAGCCTGCGCAACTGCAGTTCTAGGTCATTTATATTCATTTTTTTCTTCTGTTTCGGGTGTTGGATGTCTGCGATAAAGCCACGCACCCGGGTTTCAATGATGTCTATTTTACTCACCTACTTGTATGTTACTAGCTTTTTATTGTCGTAGGATAAGAACTCCTTGTAACAAAATTCGACATCTTTTTATTATAAACTAGATGGGGGATTTAGGGGGAAGGAAATTTTTTAGACACTAATGACATGGATGTCCTGATTATAACAACTATTTAACTGAGACAGATAAATCTAGAAATAGTTTCCTCAATTTTCTACAAGCTGTTCAAACTACATATATCTATGATTGAATTACTTTTCCTAATTTTTTATTTCAAATCCCTTAACGCAGTGAAGACAAAGTAGAAATTCCAACAATATATATGAACATAAAGAAGACCCCGATACAATCGGAGCCTTTGGGATGTAAGAAATAATTATGTGTTAAAATCAGAATTTCCTGCTAAACAATCTTCCAGAGTTATCATCGTCATCATGTAAAGTTAATATTATTTCCTCTTCCTTAAAATTATAGGGATTATTGTTTGAATCCATTGGGATGTCATCACTTAATGTTGTTAAAATATATTGTATATCATATTCATCACAAACACTTCTAATTTTGTCAAGAAATTTAATTTTTCTTGTATCGGACATTGATTCATATACACCATCATGATAAACAAACTTAAAAAAGTTTCTTGAAGAATATGTGATCAATAGTGCAAGATCAAAACATACACATAACATTTTTTTATAAGAATACCCATCTGACTGTGCGTTTATTGAAGATTCATTTATATTAACAAATTCCGTATAAAAGTCAGGATTATTATTTTGATTTACCTTATAATATAAAATTGCAGACTCACCTAGGATTTCCTTAGCAAGGCTTCTAAAATTGTTTTTTAATTCCACATACCCACTATTTGGTTCTTCTAGGTGTTCTTTTAGGTCTGATATGGACTTATCAAATTCCTTATCAAGATTTTCTAATTTCTTGTTAATAGATTTAATTATATCTACATTATCTAACTTATTAAGTAAATTACTAATTTCATTTTCAACATTTATTAATTCACTTTGGAAATTCTTAAATTTTTTCATAGTATCAGTATTTTGCAAACCAGAAAGAGTTGTCTTTCTTTCCTCATTAAGTTCTTTTAAACTATCTCTTATCTTCTCCAATTGATTATTCTTTTTTTGTAACACTTTTTCTTGATATGTACTTCTTTCTTTTATAATATCATTATTAAATTGCACTAATTCATTATAACCTTTTTTTATTTGATTTCCAAAAAGTACTTTAGCCTGATTGAATATTGTTTCTATTTTTTTGAAATCGAATTCAAAGTTTCGATGTAAGGAATTCTTTATTTTCTCGATTTCATAAGATAGGTTATATTCCATTGTATTAAGTTGACTTATCTTTGACTCTATTTTTTCAACTAATAATTTATTATTCTCTCTCTCTTTATTATAGAAATCAAAACGGTCAATTTTTTCCTTGAGTTTTTTCTTATCTTCAACTTTATCATCGATTAATGATTGAATAACATCTACTTCATAGTCAGTAACTTTGAGTTCTTCTTTCATCTGTTCTAGATATTTCTTAGTCAAGCTAATTTGATTTTCTAGAGACAATTTTCTCGACAAAAAGTCACCTTTAAAGCCTAATAATTCAAGTAATGCTGGTTTCCAATCCATTTGTGATCCTGCAAACTTTTTTAATTTAAAAACTTCATCGTAGTCATATTGCGTTCTTAGAAAATACCCTAAGTATTTACGATAATTATATTTTTCTGAATTAATAAAACCAAAATAATTATTAAGTATTATTTTTGGGTTTTTCTCAGGTTTTGTAGTTGTTAGTGGTAAATCTGTAAGGTCCCATATTTGATTCTCTCTATAATCTTGAAAAGGTTCACTATGAAATTTTAAGCTTATTTTAGTATTATTTCTTATATCCCTTTTTATTGTTACATAGTTTTTTTCATCCTTTTTTAGCTCCATAAAAAAAGTATAATCTTTAAAAAGATTATAATTCTTCTTAAACAAATGATTATTACCACTAACTTTTTGTAAGAACATAAAATCTATAACTGAAATCAATGTTGATTTCCCTAAATTATGTGAGTCAGAGTCTGTTTTTTCTCTATCTTTTTTTACTCCTAGAATAACATTAAGTTGCTCATTAAACTTGACCCATTTAAATTCTTTTTTATTTGAATATATTTGATTAATCTTCATTTCTCCACTCCAATAAATCCTCTTCGACTATATAGTTAATCTTTCCTAGACAATATAACAAACTAAGTGATGGAATAAATAACTCATAAATTTCTATACCATATTTTCGTTCTATTATCTTGAATAAATAATCAAATTCTATAGTTTTATTATTTAAAAATACTTCTATTATAGAACCGCTCATTTTTAGAACACTTTTTTCAAGATTCATATATTTATGAGGGATCAGCATACCCGATTTCTCCCCCTTTACCAATATCACATTTCCAATACATATAATGTAACATAACCCAAATCAACCTTCTGTCTGATCTTAGATCGGTTCTGTTATTATTTAAAATATAATCATGCAAATCATTAAAAACCATGTCAAATTTATCGTATCTTTCCCTATACATTAATATCTTTTGATTTAATTCATCTATTGTATTTTCATACATCCTTAGATACTTTTCGTTGATCGGATTTTTAAGAAAGTCATCGATTTGCTGAAAATAGCTAATACTATTTTCCAAAATAACTTCTTCAAAGTATTCAGTTGAAAGCCCATTTATTTTATTTTTTTCTATCGCTTTAATTCTCTGGAAATTATAATTCGGCCCTTTAACACGTTGTGCAACTTTTGCAAATTCTATTATTATTTCTTTGATATCATCATCAAAAAATCTAAGTGGAGAAAAGCCATCATTTTCAAATATTATAGTTTTCCTATTATCAATAAAATCTCTACCTGCACTTTTATTGTTATCTCCATAGACCTCCATATTATTCCTATTAATCATTAAAATAATCCCGTCCAGCAGTTTTATTCTGATTACCTTTTATCTTAATATTACTATTAAATGTTTTTACCTTTTTAATAGAGTAAGTACTCATTAGTATTGATATAACTCCTATAATTAATGAAATAATTGAAGCCCAACTTGCTATATTATTTAAATCAATGTACATAAAAAGATAACCCTCCATATTTATTAGTTTATGCTATACCTTTCGGGCCACATGAAACATTTGTATCTTTGAAAAAAATCACTATAAAGAGTATTTTTATCGATTGGTTTCCATTAATCATTTCTTATGAAACTTCCATTTCTGGTCTATATTTATCAGTCTGATAAAGCTGCCTATTTCCTTTCAGTTTCGTTATCTGAATGTGTACTCAGAAAATAATAAACATTAAAAAACATATAACTTTAAGTAATCTTCAAAAATAACATGTAAATGATTTTTAAAAATTGCATCCTCAGGATAAACTCTCCATCTTGTTGGTGGTTCTGGTATATTAAAAAATGATTTTTCATTTTCCATAACAACCAGTGCATTTTCACACTCTATAATTGAACCAAACATTGAAACTTCCGCAAATAATGGCTTACCTTTATAAGGCATGAAAGGAACTTTCTTTACTTCCGAGAATGGTTGGCCTTGCCTATTTCCTTGTAATTTTTGCTGTGTAAAAGAAATATATTCCAGTCCATTTGATGTAGTTCGATAAATATTCCCTCTATAAGCCCAACTTACTTCCCCACTATTGTTCTTCCCAAAAATCTCTGATTCATTTAATATTCCTTTATAATTTATTTGCCCATCCTTCCAGTAAAATCCCGCTAAGTAAGACTCACCTCTATTAGAAGAGCTAAAAATACTTGAATGTGCCCAGTTCACAAATGAAGAATGGTCTTTACTTATTTGATCTATCTTGCTATCGTAATTATGAAATTTATATATGTACCCAGTCTCTTTTTTTAAGATATCATATTGAAAAAGCCCCTCCTCTCCACCAGCAAGAGCCACCCTTCCATTACTCTTAATTTTCAGAGCAAATAAAGGACAGTCCCAAATTTTTTCTACTGTTTCTGTTTTAATGCTATTATTAGTATTATTAGTATTAATGGTAGCAGAGTACAAACCCTCATCAAGGACTGCATATATTTTATTATTGTAAGTTGCAAAGTCTGTATGTAGTTCCTTAAATGGATTTTGATAGATACCGTTTATACTGTTTTTTATATCTTTTAACTCAACCACTGTCTCATTAGTTTTTAAATACTCTTTTAATTTTTCCCAATCCAAGCAAATTACACTACCGTCGAAACCCCAAATATATACCTTATTATCAACTGTAAATATGTCCCAGTAATCCCCAAGTATTCTCAATATTTTTGGATTTTCTAATGACAATCAAAACCTCTCCCCATCCTTGACATTTGGGCCTTTGAAATTCTTGTTTCCTTCTTCCAATCTTTTAAAATACTTTTAGGAACCCTATCGTGTACACAAGTATAATCAATGGGATAACCATGAAAGTATTCATTTAGATTTTCATCCTTAAATTTTGCAACATATAAAGGCTTCTTTTCAGGTGTTATACCTGTTCCTAATCTAGTCCCATAAGATAGTATCCCCCACCCCAGGTGTTTCTGTTTATTTAAATCTTCAACTATCCATTTATTGTGAACAACCTCCTTAAAGAGTCCAATTTCATCTTCAACGGAAACATCTCTATCCCATACTGATTTCTCAGGATTTGGCCTTCTCCGATGATAGTCTACTATCTTATAAATTATATTGTCTTTAATATGTATCTCATTATCTTCCACAATATTTATCCCCTTTATCATGAATATCTTCTCATCTATTGATATATTAATTATTTCACTTAAGAGCTAGTAACATTATCTTCAGATTCCTTTTCGTCGAAGTTATGTTTCTTTCCTACTAAATTTTTATTTAGGTAAATTATACCACAAAGTGGTCTCTTAATATTTGCTATTTATTTACTTAACTGCAATGTCAATGTACTTTAATAGATACAAAGAAACACAGAAATTGAACCTTCCTTTAGAAAGACAGGATTAGTCCCACGGCGAGGCAAAGAGTTACTACTTCGCCGTGGGACTGACCACAAATATTACAAGGGCCCCTAACATCAGCTTAAGAACTAAATCATGAGCACCCCACTACTTTTTTTTAGACCAAATCGCAAAGTTGAATTGGTTTTTTCTCTTTTTACCGAAAAAATTATCGGGTTGTAACATTAGAAATGCAGAGCATTTCACTCCATATCTCACATAATTACAATAGCTATTGTCAATGCTCTAATTATGATGTTAAAAGGTGTGTTATTTACTATGTTAATTCTCGCTCATAGTGATGGTAATTGTAATTTTATGTAAAAACATTAAAGAGTTTGTGAAAATGAGGGGTTTATGTGAATTTTAATCATTATCCTGTGTGCTGACAAAAATTCCTGGAAGGATAATTCTAATAGAAGCACAGGGATATCCCTTACACCTCATCCAGAGTCATAATTTCTGTAGATACAAAAAGAGGCATAGGTACATCCCCATGCTTCTCCCTTTTTACGGTTCGATCTGCCACTGATTATTTTTCCTCTATAGCGTCATTAAGGATTTCTTCCCAAGGCATACGACCCAATCGAATCCAATCAATAGCTGATAGTAATTGAGCAAGGGCTATACCAAATGAAAGATTCTCTCTAATTAGGTTTTCATATTCTAATTTTGGGCATTCATTCAGTGTAAATAACGTTGGTGTAAAATCCCCATCACTCTCTTTGTAGCCAATCCCTAAAAAATTGCTCTTTCCTGCAACTATGAGCTCAGGTCTATATTTACCATCCAATGCAGTTAGTCGGTCTTGTAGAAAATCATGAATTTCTTGTGAATTTTCCGCTCGTTTTCCATCATTTGTGGTTGCGTATCTACTAAGAATTATACAAAATACTGGATTACGAAAAAGAGGATAATCTTCACTTTTGTGAACCCCTACCCTTCTTTCATCATTAATATAAGGATCGTTTTGAAACAAATTCATCTGTGGGCGTTTCATGATTAATTCTTTTACAGCCGTTATCTGTTCAAATGCTTTATCTAAAGATTTAGGATTTAGCGTATGTTTTGCTTCAATATAACCATAAACGGCTTCAATAGGAATGTTTTCTTTTCTGAAATACTCTTCCTTATCATTTGCTTTTAAGGTAGGAAATCTTTCTTGGTCAAAGATAATGATATCGTCGCCTTGCTTTTCTCCATTGCGACTTACTACATGACCTCTGCAGATACCGTACTTGTTAGGTAATATTTTTCGTAGTGCCTTACATATAACAATTTCAAATTCAAAACCATAATCAAAATTGAAGTCTGCCGAAATGTCATCGATTATTCGATTAAACTTTTCTGCTAACTTAATAATGTAGTCATTATATAAATATTTACTCATATATTACTCTCTCCTTGATTTTTCTGCCTTCTAGTCATCCGCTTTTTTTTATATAAAAATAGCAAGAATCTATTATATTCTCTTTACCTCAAATATTCATTTAATTCTTCCTAGAAAACCAATCTAATAATTTTGTTTTATATATCAGGTAATACTCTTCAAACATGGTATTGTTAAAAACATTATTATTATACATTTCAGAGATGATGGATATTTCCTCGCGCCCCTTCCATAACCATTTGTGACTGCTTCCTAAACTCATCTTGTCTTCACTGTACATCAACCAATATCCTACTGCTTTAATAATCAGTTCTTTTGATGTAATAGAAATGGATTGTAAATAAATAAAATCACTGATCTTTACTCTTGATAATTTTAAGTAGCTTGGCGCTTCATCCTCATTAACTTCTTCCTGTGGGAAACTAAGTTACTGTGCACTGTCACAATCCGAATACTTGTTTCACAAAATAAAAACTCGAAAATATGGCCAGTCCCCAATCCGTTATACTCAAACAAACTGGACCTGACCCTAATTTAAATCAACTCATTACTTTTTCCTTAATATTTTCCTCTTTCATCAATTTTTTTACCAATTGATCAATCTTTTCAATTTCTGCACTTGAATTCTTCCACCAATTACGGCTCCAAATCCGAGTGATTTTCCAACCCTTTGTTTCTAAGAAACGCTGTCTATAAACGTCCCGTTCCTTTGCTGAAGGTGAACTATGGTACATAGCGCCATCACATTCAATTCCCAGAATATATTTCTCGGGATGATTAGGGTGGACAATTGCTTGATCGATTCGATAGCCTGACATGCCAACTTGTGTATCAACCTTATAACCTAGGTTTGTTAAGGCATTGTATACTTGTTCTTCAAAAGGAGAATCAAATTGCAATGGGCCATCTTGTTTTTTTGTATTTTGATTCTGATTTAGTTTAGATAGAACCGCTTCGATTTCGTCCTTTTTCACTTGTGAAACAGCTTTTGAATACTCCAGGTAACTCTTTAAGAATTTCGGACCATCATTTTTAGTTGAATCAACACTAAGTTCATTTGGCTCGATACTTGTAACTATATGAATTTCCTCTTTTGATCTAGTAACGGCAACATTTAAACGATTTTCCCCGCCCTGTTGACCGAGAGGACCGAACCGATTATAAACTCTTCCTTCTTTATTTTTGGCATATGCAATAGAAAATATAATGATATCTCTTTCGTCCCCTTGGACATTTTCAATATTCTTTACAAATACTCTCTCATCCAAGTCCCTACTCATAATTTGCTGATAGAGTACTCCAAACTCTTGATCAGCTTCTACTTCAGCATCTATAATATCTTGAATTTTATCTTGTTGCTTAGCATTAAAGGTAATGATTCCCACTGTCTTGTTTGGATTCTGAAATAGTAACTTTTTGAGTAACTCAACTACTGCTTTTGCTTCAACTTCATTACATTGATTCACCCAAAGTCCATCGACTTTATGCCATTGAATCGCTGCTGGAGTTCGTAGCGGTTCAACATTGGGCGCGATTTGGATAGATCCATTGTAATAGGCATGGTTGGAAAAGTTAATTAACTCCTCAGATTTGGATCTATAATGCCATTGCAACATTTTTTCAGGTAAAGTTCGTTTGGCCAAGTTCAACAGGCTTTCCGATTCAGTAAAATCATCAATCTCTAGATCATCTTCATCTTCTTGGATTGCACCTTTGAATAAGTTAGAAGGTGGTAATTGTTTTTCATCACCGGCAACAACAATTTTTGCCCCTCGATAAGCAGCTGGAAGTCCGTTCTCTACCGTACATTGAGATGCCTCGTCAAAAATAACGATGTCAAATAGTTCTTTTTTCAAAGGATAAATGGCTGAAACAGTTTCCGGAGAGGTTAACCAGATTGGCATCACATCGAGAAGTCCATTTAAAGCGAACTCTCGAACTAGCTTTCTTACTGGCCAAACCATTCTTTTTTTCCCAACCTGATGCTTTAATTCCTTCATTGCTTTATTGTTTGTCTGTTTAACATGATTTAATTTTTTTATTAAACGATTGATCAGTACTTTTACAGAAAGATCCCTTTTCTTTAACAATAAATCTTTAAAATCTTCCCTAACTTTTTCAATTTCTTCTGTACCAATTTTCGTTAGCACTGGATGTTTTGCCTCAATATTATCAATCCAGTGAATAAAAGCGGATTGTTTAACAATATCTACCCACTCATCGGATAACTGTTTGTGGATGTTACTAGCTGTTTTATCTTTTAACATATCAATGATCTTTTTTATATACGGTAAATGTTCATCGTACTCACGATCCATATTACGTAAATCTTCAAAGTCCTGAATGATATATTCGTGTTTCTGCTCAAATTCCTTTAAAGGAATATCTCCTTTAGAAATTCTTTCATTAAACCTTTTAACTAATTCATCTGAAAAATAAGGTTGTAATGTTTTAATTTCATTGGACATTTTTTCAGAAACCTGGGATAAGTCAAACAAAAGTTTCAAACTTTCCCTTACTCGTGGCCATTCTTTAGAAGATATGCCTTTGAATTTTTCCCCATTCAAAAGTTCTTCTACGATTGTTTTTCCCGTAAAAGAAGTCCACCACCATAATCGAAGTTTTTGCAATGTTCGTTTTTCATCTGGATTTAAATCATCGTATATTTTCTCTAACTTATCATTTATAAGCCATGTATATTCTGGGGTGATGTCATCCTGGTCAATTTTATCTAAATATTCAATGCTCGACTTAGCTTTTTCAATGACGTTTTTTAAAATTTCTATGATTGTTAGTCGGTCTTTCAATTCAAGTTTTGCGAACGACTTCCTGTCCTTAAGTGGATAGTTCTCTCCACCAAATCGACTATAATGGTTGCCATATGAAAATATTTTCATTAACACTTCATCAAGATTATCTTTTGTAAGTGAATTCAGAACCTCTTTTAATTCCAGAATTACCTCAATTTCAGAAATCGGCTTTCCTAACCCATATAAATCGAATGCCCTATATCCATGGTCTTGTACTTCATAAAGTCCCTTCACAATGGCATTTAACTTAGCTTCATACTCTTCGATTTTGTTGGAGAGTTGTGTAAGATCATTTTCATAATCCTGTATTTTTTTATCATCTTCCAATAAAGTGTGTAGCTTCCTATACAGTGGGTTACGATCGTTTTTTTCATCATGTAATAAGGCAACATGTGATGATAACCCTAATACCTCAAGACGTTGATATACCACATCAAGTGCAGCCCTTTTTTGGCACACTAAAAGGACTCTTTTGTCTTGTGCGATGGAATTGGCAATGAGATTTACAATTACTTGTGATTTACCGGTCCCTGGAGGTCCGTGAACAACCAAACCTCGATTATGATCTACTTCATTAATAATCTCTTCCTGTGAGGCATCTGTATCAAGAACAAAAAAGTTCTCTTTCTCTGATTTCTCTGTCCTTTTATCCTCTTGATTCAAATCTCCTAAATCAGATTCTGTTTTTTTATATTCTTCTCCAGCTTGTAATAACTCAGCGATAATCCCTAAATCATTTCCATTTTCAGATTCATTTATTAAATCCTCAAAATCCTTTATTAAAGCAGAATTACCTTGAGGATAATTGCCTAAGATCGCCATATTATCAAGTTGAAATTGACCCTTTTGGAATTCTGGGATCGTGTCCTGTCTGTAATCTACAAACTTTTCTAGCTCAGGTTGATTATTCCAGAGAATATTTAATGAGTATTCCTTTAGCCAAGAAATCAATTTTAAAAAGTTTATTGATTTCGCCTGCTCTTCAGCTTCATCAAATATCTTTTCGTCAATATCTAATCCACTAAATTTTTTAAATGCCAAAATAAGGGTTCGATTTAATTGTGGTTCTCCTTCTTCTAAAGATAATTTCCACTGAGTACCATTTACTCTTTCTCTTTCTAATTTTACTGGATATAAAAATAATGGAGCTCGGATGTATGTGCCATCTAACATACTGCCGGATACGAATGGGTAACCAACATATAAATCATACAATCCTGTCTCTTCCTCAATCCCCTTAATATTGCGATACAAAGAAGTTAATTTTCCTGACAGTACTAATGATTCTTTATTCGTAACATTTGCTTTAACCAATACTACATTTCCTTTTTGGTCAACAACTCTTTCAACTAAGGTTTTAGCATTGATTTTTTGATCCAATTTATCTATTAAACTTATATCGAAGGCCCATTTATCATACAACTTTAACATACGAATGGATCGATTCCTCTTACTTAAGTCATTCAACCTGTCTTTTAACTGAACTAACTTTTGCTTCATATTCTCCACCTACAATAAATAATTAGTCCTATATTTTGTGTAATCCTTGTATATTATAACCCCTAATAATTTACATTTAAATCCTTACCATTAAGCGCCTCTTTAATTTGGTCACTATACCTTTTAAATCCTTTTCGTTCTAAAAAATCCATAATAGACTAAATATTACGATTACTTCAGTCTAATCTATCGTTCTGTTAATCGATTATACTGAGGAATTCGATTCCCCTTCTAATCTTTCTTCAAACAATAAAGGCCCCCCTAATAAGGTGAGCCCCATTAACTTTTATATTCTTTCAAGAATCCAGTCCTGTATTTCATCCTTTAAATCTATACCTACTTTTAGCTTTCCTAAGAGTACACCTTTACCAATAATATTAAGTTCCGGTGTCAATGCCTCTTTTACCCCTTCTATAGTGTATGTAACCGTTTCGATATCTCGAATAGGAATACGCACAATATTAATCAAGCCCTCACTAGTTAGATAACCATTTTCTATCTTAATTTTATTCGCTTTCCATGAAAACTCTGTATTAGAAACTATTTTCTCAGGTGACTTAGATCCAAATAACGCCATGTTTTGCCTCCTAACAACACCAAATGGGTCTTTTTGACTGCATCCATATAATACCACGGAAAACGGAAAAATTTTACTTAATACAATAAAATTCAGCAATTAAAACACTTATTAAGTTTTTTGCACCGTTTTTCCCTATTATTCCACAGGTATAAACTTAGCAGATAAAGTCAATTCAATTTCATCTCCCTCATCTGCATAAAAGACATATTCGTCTTCATAAAATTCACCATTTCCCAGCATGATGTTAACTTTCATTCCACTATTCACGAAAAAGTTCCCACCTCCACCATTAGGAACAGCTTTGTATCTACCAGCTGGAAGATCTTTCCCGACAGTAAAAAACCCTGCTGGAAGAGTAATAGGAGCATCTTTCTTTTCTTTAATCGTTCCCTGGATGCTTGCTAATTCATCTTTCTTATCTTTTATTTCAGTATCAAGTTTTTTGGTTTTTTCTTGTTTTTGGCTAATATCAAGGGTCAGCTTATCAATTTCCTTCTGCACTGAATCTTTTTCAGCAACAACTTTCATCGCTTCTTCCAATTTAGCTTTGTTTTTATCGTATTCATTTTGAATACTCCCTATATCTAATTCAATTTTTTCCACTTCATTTTCCTTTTCTTCCATTTCTTTTTCCTTGTCTTCAATTTTTTCTACTAATTGATCATACGATACTTTTTCTTCCTCTAATTCAACTTTTGCCGCACTCTCTCCAATACTATAAACGATGAATAAAGCAAACAGCACACCAACTACTTTCAGCCAAAGCTTCTTACCTTTAATTTTGTTTTCTTTTTTAGCTTCTGTTTGCATAACAACCCACTCCCTTCTTATTTTCATTTGAAGAATCTGTACAGCTAAAAGTTGAACGATTAAAAATTCCTCTCATTCAGTATCAAAATACCAAATAAAAGAGTACTAGGAGTGATAAGGTTGTGAAAGTTATAGGAATTTTAACAGCACCCAAAATATATAAAAAAACAAGGTCAGTCCCCCGACGAAGTAATGGTTATTTCGTCGGGGGACTGACCCTATATAATCTTTAATCCACCTTAACTTCCATAGAGGTAGAAGGCATATCATTTATCTTACACCAAAAGAAACCCTGAAGGCTATTGCTATCAAGGTCTACTAAGAATCAACCGTATATAATTTAAATCTCCATCTCCAACTAATTTCTCTATCAGGATAAACTGCAGGTATGTATATCCCCTTTTTACTATTTTTATCATCAATTGCAAACCAATTACGATCATCCAACCATTCTGCACTAAAATTCACTTCTTCAAAGTCACTTTCCTCATCAACAATCCCTGCAAAAAAGTCGTTGAATTTCTCCATGTTCTTATTAGGGACTATTTCCCCATTCATCCACATTCCTTCGACACTAATATTTTCTATTTCTCCTAAACATTCTTCTAAAAAATATAGTTTCAAAGTTCTCACTCCTTTAATAAAACCTTCATGTATAGCGTACAGTGACTAGGCATCGTTCGCCTTTTTTGCGGTTAGTTTTGCAAGTTCAATGGAATACATTACACTTCAAATCGCTTTACTAGTTCATCATCCATTATGGAAATGATCAATGGAGAGATATGCTTGCATTTCACTTACGTTCGTAATGCTAAGTGCTTGCCAATTCTCCCGGTTTTTATATTTGTGAACATACTGTAGTTATGACTGTAGTGGCAAAGTGAAAAGAATAGTTTGCTGAGGGCATTTACATTTTAATATTGAAATCGGTGTAAGATTTTAGACTGGTGTAACTCCATGAATAAAGGGAACAGTTTTTGACAGATACCTCATCAACAACCTCCGATAAGTCACAACCAACCTGCCAATTTACACCTTGCAAATTAGATGGAATCGGTAAATCACACAGCTTATCTGTCACTAGATACCAGTACAAAAAGAGACCTTGAAATGCTTTTAGCAACTCAAGGCTCTCGATTGAATCTATTTTGTTTTTACAGCTTCCTTTATTTCCTCAACTAATTTGTTTATCCATTGTAGAGGAGTTAATTCAATTGCCGGAAAATAGATTTCTGCATTACTTTGAATAATATTTTCCTTTTCCTGATTTGTTAGATCACTATCTAAAAACTCTTCACAATACTTTACAGTAAACAGCAGACATTCTTTACTAGCTTCATTTATAAAATCATCTAATGCTCGTTCGGGAGAACTAATATCTTGATGAAACGTACCTCCCAAAAAATCCTCTAACTCTTCAATAAAATCATAATTTTCACTCATAGTATTTCCTCTCTTCTATTTGACTGGATACCCTGTAAGAATAAATCCCCCATTACTATCCTTTTTAAGTACAATTTTAGCGTTCGTATAATTTTCTAATTCCTCTGAGTGTCTTGACACACCTCTGCCAAGTATCTCTCCGTCACCCTTATATCTTAATGGTAATGTGGGTCTACTATTAGGATCAGAAATCCATTTTTCTATTTTCTCGATATTCTTTGGCTTGCTTAAAACTGTATTTGCTACTTTCTCAGCTGTCATTCTATCTTTAAATGTTGAAGATCCAGTAATTTAAGGATTACTATGCAATCTTTCTATTAATTCTTCGTCAGTTTTTCCAACATGTCTTGATATTAAATGTCCACCCTTCGCCTAATGTGCAGCTAATCCACCACCAGGAGCAAGTGAACTTTTATCTCCTGATTTAACATTTCTACACCCTTCCCAACAACTCCTACTCCACCATCACTCTTCCCACGTCAAGCCATCTGCACAATCGTGGCCTTGGCCTCATCAAAAGCCTCTCTTACTGTCTTTCGATAAGCCCCAACTCCTGCCAATTGCACCTGCAAATTAGCTGGAATTGGTAGATCTCCCAACTTCTTAACGACATTGTCGAACCAAACCTTTGTTGCTGAAAGCGGTCCTAAGATGACTTTGTTATAAACAGTTTTCAATGCTGTACGAATTTTATCTGGACTGACTACATTTTTGATAGAGCGGAAAGTGGCGAGTGAAGCAAAGCCTGTTTTCGAAGCTCCTTTAAATTCTGCTTATCCACCCTTTACCACTACTTTTGTGGGTGGGAAAAGGATAACGCTAGCATCACCACAGCAAGGGTCCGATCCCCAACTGAGAGTTTTGCTTTCTCACGAGGTCTTTACCACCTACAGACGCTGGACATCATATCATTTAATTAGTTCCAGTAATCCCCTAATATACTATAGCAGTCCAAAACGACGTGAATACTCTAGTAGAGCAGGGGGATTGCCCTCAACCAAACATAATAAAAAACCTTGAAAGGCTATTGCCAATCAAGGACTCAGTATTTTTAATTAAATAAAGCAATGCAAGATAAACTTAAAGCTTAGCTGCTAAAAAATACGTTCTCCATAACAGCCTTGTCAGGAATGAAATATAAGCTCATTAAGCATCTGAGAGTTTAAAACAAATAAACTTATTATTCATGTTTATGCACTAACAGATATTTTAGCCACATAAATAATTAATTTGTACTTAATTAATCTTTGTCAGACAATCGATTTCTCGACAGTCAGTTTCACTAGAATTTGAGCATTATTCAGCTGGCTTTTATATTTCTAAATTAGATATATAAAATTTGATATATTCAAAATAAATCTACCCAAGAATTTTCCCAATCCTTTTCCATTCAATCTTTATTCTCTTCGATAATCTTCTCTCTCCATATGAACATCAAATCTAAAAATTCTTCAGTTTCTATTGTATTTTCAAAAGGTTCTTCAATCCGATAATGATGTTCAGCTATTGTCACATGTTTCTTGATATTTACACTCGTAGCATTCAGTGTAATTTCAAAGTCTTCATGTATTCCTTCTAAAACTTTCTTAACGTATCCTATATACTCATCTACCTCATCTTCTGTTGAAATATCTTCGATAAAATCCGAGAAAATACTTATTTTCTCCGGTAGCACTATTCTTGTAATACCAAATGAATCTTTCTTAAATTCATATGAATATCTCATATTATTAATCACCTTCTTTGCTATTTATTATATAACGGATAGGCTGTAGCTATGGAACCATCCCTATTTATGTACATTTCTATTTTTATTCCTGAAGAAGTCTCACCTATATACTTATTAGAACCTATCTGTTTTTTATTTTGATAGGCTTCATCAACAGCTTTTAACACATCAACACGATTCCATTCCTTTGGAAAGAAACTAGATTTGGCTACTTTTTCAACCCCATCAATTTCAACTTTGGCTCTATAAACCCCTTTTTTATCAGCCACGCTCTCAGTCCCTGGAATAATCTTACCACCCATCATACTTTCATGATGATATCCAACTGCTTTCCCACGTTTATTAATTTCCCCATGATATATATGTTTCATTGTACCAGTATTATATTTACCCGTACCCTTCCCAACAACTCCTACTCCACCATCACTCTTCCCACGCCCAGCCATCTGTACAATCGTGGCCTTGGCCTCATCAAAAGCCTCTCTCAATGTCTTTCGGTAAGTTCCAGCACCCGCCAATTGCACCTGCAAATTAGCTGGAACAGGAAGATTTCCCAACTTCTTAACAACATTGTCGAACCAAAGTTTGGTCGCTGAAAGCGGTCCAAGGACGACTTGGTTGTAGACACTGTTCAATGCTGTCCGGACTTTATCTGGATTTATAACATTTTTGATGGAGCGGAAAGTGGCAGGGTTTTTGGCCAGTGAAGCTAATCCTGATTTCGAAGCTGCACGAATTGCTGCTTGTCCACCTTTTACGACAACTTTTCCACCAATCCCGACTGCCTTTGCAGGTGGAAAAATGAATAACGCTAGCATCACTCCAGCTAATGTTCGATCCCCGGCTGTGAGTTTTTCTCCTGTCACAGGGTCTTTATCACCAAATAGACGTTGGACATCATACCAGCCAATCAGCTCCAAGAAGATGTTTCCATTCTTGTCTGTCTCACCAGAGATTTTCTTCTCGGCTTCTCTCGATTTCTCGACTGTCAGTTTCACTAGACTTTGAGCGTTATTCAGCTGGCTTTTATATTTCTTAATTTGATATTTAAAATCCGCTTCGAGATTCTCAATATTCCCGGGTACGACTCCCGGAAAATTGGCTAATAGCGAACTAAAATGCCAATTAAGTGCATTTAAAGCCCCATCACATTGCTGCTCTGCTCTTCCAATCTGTTTCGCAAACGCCTCTAGTTCATCAAATTTCACCTTAATTTGGCTCATCTTAACGCCTCCGCTTGGTCGCGAAGCTTGTTCAGTTCACGATTAATCGCGGAAATGAGCTCTTCACCAGTATTATAAGCTTTATTCCCCGTTTGGTTCAATTCTGCCGCCATCTGTTCATAAGCGTTTCTGGATTCCCCTTGCCATGAAGGGGTATAGTTCGCGTGCCCTTGGCGATACATATTTTTTCCCTTTTCTAAACGTTGAATCGCCTGTCGAACATTGGACCGATAACCTTCTAGTATATTAATCTGAACCAATACTTTTTGCCGTTTTGCCTTCCGTTCCAACTCCTCGGCAATCTTTAATTCCACAAGACTTCATACCCTTCTATTATTCTCAACCAATATGTAAATTTTACCAAAATACCCCACTTGAAAAATCCTACGAAAATCTTATAAATGAGCTTTTTTCGGGTTCTTATCTTGTTCTTTTTACCTAAACAAGTAGGCGAACAGTGACAGCCACTGTTCGCCATCGAAGCTTTAGCGTTTCTAACCTTCATATAGCTTTTCTAGTTATAATTTATGAAAGAGTATATAAACACCACCATTAGTAGTAAAACCTCTCACAGATATCAATCAAAAGAAAAACTGACCACCATTAATAGAAGAACCGACCACGGCGAAAACGAAAACCAGGACCACGACGAAAACGATAGCGAGGGCGAAAAACGGGACCTCGACGGAAACGGAAACGAGGACCACCACCGAAACCACCTATGAAGAATGGCATAAAAAAATTCCTCCTTTATTAAGTGTTACTAAAGGTTATGCCACAAAGGTGCTCGGCGAAATGGACAAATATGGAGAAATCTAAAAATCTAGGAAAATAGATCGTAATGAATGATGCTAAGGTAATCGTAACAAAAGAAAATTCAACTAGATAAACTTCGGGTAACCGTCGAAAGGTAGGTTACGATCCAGAGTAGCAAAAGGAATCGTTCACTTTTAAAGAAGCTTCTTTCATTTTCAATGTGTATGTTGTTGTTTGTATAATAAATAAAAAATACGTTTCGATTAGGCAAATTAAATATTTGAAACTATAAAAAGCTCATTTCCATTACTATTGCTTTAAATATAAGAAATTTTGTATCTACAAAAAGAACTTCTTATAACCAACAAACAATTCTCCACTATAATTCTCAAGTGTATTTTGAATGAATGAAATTAGTTCCGTTTTATCATTTGTATTCATGTATGTTTTCGTATATTTAAACAGTTTGTCACACATCTCTTTATCATATGATTTAAGACTTCTAACCTTCCACTTTCCTTCACCGACCCAATGTCCATTTGCCCTTAAAATCAGTTCGGTTAACGTATTGATTAACTTATTTAAAATAAATAAACTTTCTTCAAAGTCTTCTGAACTTCTAAAGTCCGACAGATAGTCTGTAATTTGATACCTAGCTTCATTTATTCTGTCCTCATCCCAAAGTTGTGGACCTTGTTCATAAAGTTTTTTTGCCTCTCTTTGGACTTCTTCTCCATTCCCATGTTTATCTTTTATAAGTAGACCTTCGGCACACATTTTAATGATGGTGGGCATCCCTACATATCGAGCTGTTTGAAATTCAAACTCTAGAGATAAGGCCGTAAAAATAAATGCTTCAATTTTCCACCCAAGAAAGTGAAAACATTCAAGTCTTGGTGTTTCTGTTTCATCAATGATCACTAAGTCAATATCAGATTCGGTTGTCAAATTTCCAGAAACAGCACTTCCACCTACCCAGACACTATCTGATTCAGGATAGTGGGAAGCAATAAACTGTTGAGCTATTCGCTTGATCGAGTCTCTCATTTGCAACACCTCCCATACCCAAGATATTCACCTAAATGATTAATGTTCTAGAGCATGGAAAATAGATGGAAAATCATCCCTAACAGTCACCTGAATAAAAAGGATTTGTCATTCCTTAGGCTTTTGGTTGGAACCGGGTGGTGCCCCGCACATTTTGTACATTTTGTGACATCTACATCATTATCATCTGATTTTAGGACTAGGTATTATATTTGTAACTATTCATGTGATGTCCAGTGATTACAATATGGTGGAGGAAGAACATTATTAATGAAATGGGGTATTCACTTGAACTTTCCACAATTAAAAATTGGCCATATGACGCCTAACTTTCCAATTATGCAAGGAGGAATGGGAGTAGGCATTTCTTTAAGCGGACTCGCTTCTGCTGTTGCAAATGCCGGGGGAATTGGAATTATTTCAGGAACCGGTATTAGTTTTGATGAATTGCGTTATCACATCAGGAAGGCGAAGGAATCCCTTCAGGATGGTGGCTATATTGGCGTCAATGTCCTGTTTGCAATGAATGATTTTGCTGAAAAAATGAAAGTAGCGATCGAGGAAAAAGTTGATTTTATTATTTCAGGTGCTGGTATCTCAAGGGATATGTACAGCTGGGGCAGAGAATCTGGCATTCCGGTAATCTCCATTGTTTCTTCCGCAAGGCTTGCAAAAATATCAGAACGTCTTGGTGCTTCTGCCGTTGTGGTAGAAGGCCATGAAGCAGGTGGCCACCTTGGCACCGATCGGCCCTTGTTCGATATTTTGCCAGAAGTCGTGGCATCCGTTAAAATTCCTGTCATTGCTGCTGGGGGAATCATGACTGGCGAGGATCTCGCTCGTGCCATCCGATTGGGAGCTTCGGGAGTTCAGATGGGAACAAGATTTGTCGCCAGCAACGAATGTGATGCCCCTTTAGCATTTAAAGAAAAATATGTGCATGCAAAGAAAGAAGATACCGTAATGGTCAAAACAACGGTGGGGTTGGAAGGTCGGGCAATAAGAAACCACTTCACTGATTTAATTGCGGATGATAAAAAGGTAAAAATCAAGAAGTGCATCGATTGCCTGAAAGATTGCTCTTACCGCTTCTGTACAATGGATTCTTTAATCACCACAATGGATGGGGATTGTGAGAATGGGCTCGTTTTTGCAGGGGCTCGGGTTCATGAAATCAACGAAATTCTTCCCGTCGAAACGATCATTCACAGCATCATGACCGAGTACAAAGATTGTCTTTCCAATTAGGCGATTAGCTGATCCCTTGGGAAAAATCTTCACCATTCCAAAAGATTTTTCCCACCGACCCGAATACTCTTTGCAGGAGGTGAATATGTATAAAACTAGCCCCCCAGTAAGGGGACAATCTACAATTTTAATTACGTTAAAATCGGAGTAGTTGGTCTACTCATAATTACCTACATAAACAGGGTCTTTATCTTCAAAAATGGATGTAAAGACTTCATTGTTAAGTGAATTTATTGACTTTTAAAAGCTTTAAAATTACAATATTGTTATTATAAAAACCTATATGATCCTCTAAAGGGGAGTAGCTTTAATAACAAAGTCGTCATTACGGGATGAGAGTCCTCGGCTTTGTTGGCGATGTTGATTGCTAGCGAGACCTTTACCAGTATAATTGGTAAGGTCTCTTTTTATTTTTAAAGACCTTTACATACTGTTGTAAAGGTCTTTTTCTTTTCAGAGAGTTCAATTGTTGTTAGATGAACCAGCTTTATAGATTCCATTTTGTTTAGGAGGAGTGATGTACATTGATTCGAAAATGGACAGAGGGTCGGTCGATTCCCCCTCTTCTTGCTTTTTGGGGAATGACGGGTTTGTTTTTCTCTGGTGCTTGTTTGTACATATTTATGATTTTATCAAGCGATTTAATAGAAAAACGGCCATTCCTCTTTGATCAGACGGTGATTGATGCGGTCCGATCGTATGCTTCACCAGAAATGGATCTGTTCATGATTTTTATGACGGAAATGGGATCGACCTTTATGCTTGGCCTTCTCCTATTGATCAGTATGATTTGGCTTTTTGTAAAACGCAAAAATGTTTGGGGGATGTTCTTTTACTTTCTTACTGTAGCTGGAGGGGGGCTATTAAACCTTTGGTTAAAAAGCTATTTTGAGAGAGAACGTCCTACCATCAATCGAATCATCGAGGCGGATGGGTTTAGTTTTCCAAGTGGGCATTCCATGGGGAGTATGACGTATTACGGTTTTTTAGGCTATTTGGTGATACGTAGTCAGTACAAACCTCTTACAAAGTTAGGCTGTGGCCTTTTATTTGGTTTCATGATTTTATTGATTGGAATCAGTCGGATCTATCTTGGGGTACATTATCCTTCTGATGTACTGGCAGGCTACATGGCTGGAAGTGTTTGGCTAGTTCTATGCATTTGTTTACTAGAAATGATCTATTTAAATAAGGAAAATAAATTTCAATCTACCAAAAACACCCCCAAAGAAGCAAAGGTATCTTGATGACTGATTCTAAAAAGCACCGAAAATTGTAGCTGAACTCTATCAACAAAAAAATAAATTTTAAAGGAGATGTGGTGAATGGAAGAGGAGTGGATTTTGGCTGATAAACACCTATCAAAAATTTCAATTACTTCCAATCCAAACAACGAACCTGTAACAATCCATGGGTCATCTGAACGGTTAAAATGTATTGGGATCGGGACGGACGCAGCTGTTTTTCAATCCACTGATATCCCAGCTTATGTCTTTAAAATGTATGCGGACGATAAAAAACACAAAGTTCAAATTGAGCGAGATGTTTATGAAGCACTAGGAAACTCCCCCTATTTCTCAACCTGTTTTGGTTCCAAAGATACTTACCTAGTTCTAAACTTTGAAGAAGGAATCACTTTATATGATTGTTTACTTCAAGGGATCCCTATTCCAAAACAGGTAGTGGAAGATGTCGACCACGCTCGGGATTATGTACGTCAAAAGGGGTTAAATCCTCGTGACATCCATTTAAAAAATGTCATCCTCCAAAATGGCAGAGCAAAAATCATTGATGTCTCCGAATATGTGAAGCCTGGGAATGATAAAAGATGGGAGCATTTAAAAAAGGGATATGACCACTATTATCATTTAATTAAGGGAAAACCCGTTCCACTCTTATTAATAGAAACGCTTCGCAAAAGATACAATCAACGTGCCCATTCCCCTTTTTCTTTGGAAGAGTTTATGAGGAATACCTATACGTTTCTTCCAACGTTTTTGAAAAAAGAGAGTTGATTTTCTCAAGCACAATGGTACTAATTGTATGCAGATCAAACGTGTCGGCTTAAGTGATTTTAAAAAAGGCTCTTTTCGTAAAGATTGTTGTTAAAATCCTAAAGCCGATTTTAACGCAAAATAAGCAATTTTGTTCGTTCATACAAAGTTTGCTGGCTCTTTTCTTCTGATTTAAAGTTACTTTCAAGCGAAAACACGACTGATTTTTTTCATTTTATCTCTAAAAACAACAAAGTTTGAGAAAAGAGCCTTAAAAAATCAAAAAGAAAGTAGGTTTTAACATTGGAATTCGTATGGTGGGGATTAACAATCCTCTTGTTCGTTTTAAGTTTTGTAGGGATTGTCTATCCGATTATTCCGTCGGTGTTGGCGATATGGGGAGGATTTGTTGTCTATCAATTTCTCATTAACCCTAATGAGTTATCAATCTGGTTCTGGCTCAGTATGGGAATCCTTAGTGTTGTTTTAATCGCGGCAGACTTCATTGCAAACAGTTATTTTGTGAAAAAATACGGTGGTTCAAAAACATCAGAGAATATAGCAGGAGTTGCTACGATTGTCGGTTCTTTTATTTTCCCTCCTTTTGGGATTCTTCTCGTTCCGTTTTTAGCGGTGCTTGTTACAGAATTGATCCATCATAAAGACACTAAGAAGGCTTTTAAAATTGGATTTGCTACGATTATCGGATTTTTAGGAGGTAGTGTGGCGAAAGTACTTATTCAATTATTAATGATCGGATGGTTCATTATCGCTGTCATTTTTTAAAAGCTGAAGGTTTGGGATTTTATAAAATTGGCCGAATAATCTTTTTCCACATAAATGTTCCACTAAAGCAATATACGCACCGGTTATTCACCACTGTGCTTCATTAAATCACTGAATGGTTGAGACTGGCAGTCGTTATGTATTGAAAAAATAGTGTCAGTCTCCCTAGAAAATAAAGTAAACGTCATTCAATGGTGGGCTTACTACACTACCAGTTAATGCGTAATAAGGAAAAAAACCATACCCCATACACAAAATCTGTTTGGGATATGGCTTTTAATAGTTAGGCTGTTGTTTTTACGTGAACGTCCACTTTTTTGTTGAATGTTTTCCGAAGGAATGGAACCACCCAGCGGTCTAAACCATAATGGGCTGCGTTGTAACCTGCAAACAGGATGATAAATCCAAGCAAGATATCAGTTGGGTTATGAGATACAGTTCCAGCTAACACAAAGCTAAAGTTCATCACTAGCCCGAAGAACATCGCTGCAGTCGTTAAACAGCCAAGAATTAGACCTAGTCCAATTAAAAACTCACCAAGTGGGACAATAAAGTTGAACAAGTCAATGTTTGGCAATGCAAAGCTTTCTAAGAAGGTTACATACCAGCCATATACAGGAGCACCATCTGGACCTGTTATCGGATTCGCAATCGCTCCTTTAATGAATCCAGATGCATCAAAGCCTCCACTTGTCAATTTCCCCCAACCTGCTGTCATCCAGTTATATCCAAGCCAGATTCGAATAACTGCTAGAATCCCTGCTACAATTTTGTTTTCTCTTAAAATATTTGCGAACATAATGAGCGCTTCCTTTCGAAAAAAGTTTTATTTAATGATTACACTCATAATATATCAGTTTCCACTATAGAAATGTTGATTATGTTCATTAATTCACAAATTGTTAAAAACATCTTGTCAGAAATGTGTCTTAGCCCATTCTTCTGCCTATAATCGTGGTTAGCCCTTAAATCAGTGAATTTTTCAGGAGCCTAGGGACTGTCCTACACCTTGAGTAAAATAAAAAAAACGATCTTCATTTCTCTTAACATGTAAGAGACGAACGATCGTTTAAAAGTTTTATATATATTGGGACAGCCTTTAACTAGGATCGACTCCACACCTTGAGTTTTCATAAAAC
This sequence comes from Mesobacillus maritimus, assembly GCF_023715205.1. Classification (GTDB taxonomy): domain Bacteria; phylum Bacillota; class Bacilli; order Bacillales; family Cytobacillaceae; genus Mesobacillus_B; species Mesobacillus_B maritimus_C. Next base: position 82,745 of record NZ_JAMBNR010000011.1, on the reverse strand, counting down.
GGAGTCAGTTCCTGGACTCCCCCACCTATGATCATTAATCATAATCTCTTTTAAAAAGTAATTCTTTCGGGACTTCCGTTCCACGTGAGCCGCGAATGTCTGTTTCTTTCATCTCTGTTGGGTAGAACACGATGAAGTTTTCTAGATTCATGGAAGTTAGTTTTTTCGGTATCACTTCTAAATTTGGATGCCATGCCACAGTCCCTCGTCTCGCACTTACTAAGATCACAAGATCGGTAGATTTCACATCATTTAAATCATTTTCATAAAGGGAATTCCAGCCATCAATGGATTGGAACTCGACTTCAATATTCGGATGTACATGTTCGGAAACTAGCTTATAAGCTTCTAGCTCATCTCGAATGACAAGACATTTAATGGTTGCACTGAGTTGTGAAGCAATATTCTTAACGATTGAAATGGCGTCTTCAAAACCAGGTTTATGCACGATATTATTTGGCAGAATGAGAATCACCCGTTCCATTGTGTTCAATGGCTGGTTGATTGTGGCTATGAGTGCGCGTTGATAGGTATGTTCAAGGAAATTATCAATCACTTTCCCGAAGATCTTTTGGTTCTCAACATCTGCACCATCCCACCCCGCGATGATTGTTGTAATTCGTTCTTCAATAGCCGCACGTTCGATTCCCCAACCAATATTATGATCCACCCGCGTTAAAAGCTTAACAGGAACTTCTGCTCCTGATGCATACATAAGGGAGCGTCCGAGCATTCTTTCAGCTTGTGCCACTTCATTGTTTGCCTGTTTTAAATCCTTTTGAACGATGGTTAATGGATAAAGCGGTTCAACAGTCTTTTTCGCATTTCTTAACACAAAACCTAAATCGAGCAGAGATTCCATTGTGTTTGGGTTCCCCATCGGGATTAAGATCCGTTCAGGAAGTGCATCGTCTAAGACCACTTTTTCCTGTGCTACGGCCAGTTTTCTCCCATATTTTTCAGAGAAATATGGCCCCAGAATACAGGTAACTAAAATAATTATAATGACAGCATTGATGATTTGCTGGTCAAATAAGCCAAATTGATACCCAACCATTGTTATGGCTAAAGTGGCTGCAGCATGTGTAGTGGACAGACCAAAGATCACCAAGTTTTCCGCCTTGGAATATCCATATACTTTACCGGTAATCCAACTAGCAAGTAGTTTACTGCCAACTGCTACAATGGTGATTAAAAGGATGGTTAATAATGCATCAGGGTTAGAGATAAGTACACGAAGATCCATTAACATCCCAACAGATAACAAGAAAAACGGAATAAATAATGCATTTGCCGTAAATCGAATTCGGTTCATTAAGGGCCCGTGGTCATAAATGTACCGGTTTAAGGCTAAACCTGCTAAGAATGCCCCAATAATGGGTTCCAGTCCTACAAATAACGAAATTGCCCCTGCAACGAACAAAATCGCCAGAACAAAGTTAAATTCAATCGTTCCTTCATTATTCGAGCGTTTAAAGAACCACTTTGTTAAATAGGGGGTTAAAATTAGAACAGCTACAGCAAAGAGTGCTGTTGCAAGAAACAAGGATCCAAAAAATCCAATCGTTAAATCGCCTTCTGACGCCCCTATGATGACAGCAAGAACAAGCAATGCCAAACTATCTGTTAGTAATGTCCCGCCAACGGCTGTTGTGACAGCCTTGTTTTTTGAAACGCCAAGCCGGCTAATGGCAGGGTACCCTAAAAGTGTATGGGTAGAGAAAATGGCACCAAATAAAATGGCTGACATCATACTGAGATCAAGCCATAGTCCGACGATGATTCCAAGGACTAATGGGATTAAAAACGATAGGATGCCAAATAAGATGCTTCGGTTTCGGTATTTTTTGAAACCGTCCAGGTCCAATTCAAGTCCTGCTATAAACATGATAAACAATAATCCGACTGTTCCCAGCAATTCAATTGTCGAATCTCGTGCTAATATTTCGAGCCCGTTAGGTCCGACGATAATTCCCGCTATAATGGGACCAATAATTGCAGGTACTCTTAATTTCCCCATCAATATAGGGAATAACAAAAAAATTAATACAGCAAAACCAAATATGAGAACTGGTTCTTGAAGAGGGAGGTGCAAAGCATGCATAAAGATCCCAACCTCACTTTCTTATAGATATATAGAACATTCGTTTTTTTAAAACAAAACAATAATGTACTATATATAATGTAAAAAAACTAGCTAAATGGGGTATTTATATTTATGATCCACCTGGAGCTCAATCAGAAACTACTTAATTTGCTTGATAAGTAGCAGCCAGATGTCTTTGAATATTCGTATCTATTTATTCATTCATTTTGGCGTATATTCCTGGATGCCCACTCTTTTAACGTTAAAATAATATGATCACTTGACTGTTACATGATTGATTTTCTTTGAAATAGACTTGGGTTGAATGACTAAAAATAAGGTCAGTCCCTCCGCAAAGCTGTTATTTGCAGAGGAAACTGACCTTTCACTATTTCAACCTTTTTACAGTTAAAATAAAAATGATCCCCTTATTAAACCGTGCTATCTTCATCCTCCATTACGAAAAAATGGGACCTCTGCACCTTAAGTTGTAGCGCTTGTAGCTATAGCTAGTCAAATGGAAGTGTTCGAACCTTAAAAAAGGACGACCACAACGTTGGTTGCCTTCTTTTGGATACACTCGACATGTCATGCATGTATATGACAACATATGGGGCTGCTGCTGGTGTTGGATTTTTATAAAATTCACATTAGATATACTCGTCCAATCACTCCTTTTTTCCTGGAATATCCTTTATTAAGGAGGTGATGAAACATGTCGGATAAGAAACGTAAGGACGAATCGAATCAAAAACAACAATCCAATCTAACTTTAAGTAAGGAAGAAATGGAACAGTGTTATAGGGATATTCAAGATTTAAATGATGCAGCGACTGCCTTGTTTAGAATTCCCGTCTTCTTTAGCCATCAAAACCTTTTTAGTCTCGGTGATCCGAATCCGCCTTTTACGAGGCAGCAGGAATTTATTATTCGGATGTTTAAAGAAATTAAAAAGGTTCTCCTTTTCCCCAGAACTTTACCTAATACAGAACAATACCCCGATACAACATTAGAAAATATTCGTACCCTGGTTAATTCAAGTTATGGACTAGCAGCTGCTCTCTTGGTGCCAACTGGACCTACGGACAAAGGTGAACCTTATTCACCGCTCTTGCAAATTGAACCTTCCATGGCCTATCAACGCGGCCTTCCTTTACTTCTTGTTATCGAGAGGACGATGCAGGATCGAGCAGGTGGAATATGGACTGGACAACTTGCACCATTCACCCCAGTGGTATGGTTCTCTTCTACAGTAACAGTTGATCAATTTTTTAATAGTGTACAATGGAAGGAAGCACTCCATAACTGGGCTGGACAAGTAAGAAGCGGTTATTTTGCACAAACAGCACCTGAATTTGAATATAAATTTAACAGTCATGACTAGCAATCAACAGAAAGTGGAATTCCTGATTATCTGGGATTCCACTTTCTTTTCTCTTTTTATCCTGTCATTAGCCAGCAACCTTCCTCCGATGAGTGAGGAAATTAAAAATGATCACTCCAGATTGATTACAACTGAAAGGTTGTAATCTGGCTCATCCTTTAACCATTCCGCTGTCAGGGTTTCTGCCTTTACCATCGATCTTTATAAGCAACATTCTTTGCAAAAAACCTATAAAAAAAACCTTCGCTTTCCTCTCTAAATAGCTGTAGAAGAGGAAACGAAGGTTAATTTATCACGATCATTCACAGAAATTATTCATTTAAATACGCCCAAGCGTACTGGGCATACAACTCTGCTCCTGTGGCGAGGGCATCCTCGTCAATATTAAAGCGGCCATGGTGATGTGCCCATTCTGTATCTTTTTCTGGGTTCCCGCAGCCAACAAGCGCAAAGCTTCCAGGGACTTCGTCAAGATAGAAGCTAAAGTCTTCGCCACCCATTGTTGGTTTTTCATCATAGACGACCTCTTCTCCGAAGGCTTCAGCAGCGACCTTTTGAACAAGGTTCGCGCTGTATTCATCATTGATTACGGCCTGTGTCCCACGAGTGTATTCAACTTTTGCTTTTGCCCCATAGATTCCAGCTACTTGCTCCGCATAATGCGTTAGCTGTTTTTCAATATGGTCTCGCGTACTTGGATCAAAGCAACGGACGGTGCCTTCGATGACTGCATTTTCCGCAATCACATTGAAACGAGTGCCAACCGTCATTTTTCCTACCGTTAAGACGGCTGGTTGCTGCGGATCAATCGTTCTTGAAATGACCGGTTGGACGTTCATGACGAATGCCGAAGCAACAATCGCTGCGTCAATGCAATCTTGTGGCATCGCCCCGTGACCACCTCTTCCTGTAAAAGTTACGGTAAACAGATCCGCTGAAGCGAAGGAAGGTCCAGGGCTACAGCTTACCTTATGGGTAGGCATTTGCGACCAAATGTGAATGCCAAACACATTGTCGACTCCTTCCACTGCCCCTTGCTCAACAAGCGCTTTTGCTCCTTCTGCCACTTCTTCAGCCGGTTGAAAAATCAATCGAACATTCCCAGGTAACTCGTCTTTCACCTCGTTCAAGGCCTTTGCGGCAATCAACAACATGGCAGTATGTGCGTCATGGCCACAAGCATGCATTTTCCCATCCTCTTTTGAAGCATAAGACAAGTCTTTATTAAGCTGCTGAACAGATAAGGCATCCATGTCTCCACGAAGCGCCACCGTTTTCCCTGGCTTCCCTCCCTTAATTTCAGCAATCACTCCGGTTGGTTCTGTCCGATGATAAGTTATCCCCAGATTCTCAAGATACGCACAGACAAACTTTGTTGTGTTTTCTTCCTGCCAAGAAAGCTCAGGTTCACTGTGTAATTTTCTTCGTAAAGCGGTTAGTTCTTCACTATAATGATTTATGGCTTCTTTTACTTTTTGATGGATCATTCTGATTCAACCTCCGTTAACTTCTTTGCTGTTTCGTAGAAAATTTCAACCGCTTGGGCAATATGCTCTGCATCCGACCATTCTTCCGGACAATGGCTTAGACCTGCTTTGCTTGGAATAAACAACATCCCCACATCTGTAAAATCAGAAAAGACCATCGCATCATGTCCAGCCCCACTATCGATCGAACAGTACGGGATATCAAGCTCCGTGCTACTTTCTTTTAAAAGCGAGCGAATGCCTTGATTTAACTCTTTTGGTTGCATGTATAATCGCTGCTCAGCTACAACTTCTATCCCATTTTGATTATGGGTACCAAATAATTCGTGCATGTTTTTAATTATGTTCTGAACATTTGCTTCTTTTCCAGAGCGGATATCCACGGTAAACACGACTTTATCTGGGATCACATTTGCCCCATTTGGAAACACATTTAAGCGACCTGTTGTGATCACTGTTCCGTTGCCTTCTTGGATTACAAGTTCTGGCAATTGACTAATGATTTTCGCCGCAGCGACTAATGCATCTGTACGCCGGTCCATTGGGGTTGTGCCCGCATGTCCTGCTTTTCCTGTAACCGTTACTTCAAATTGAGTTAACCCAACAATTGCTTCCACGACGCCGATTGAAATGTTTTTTTCTTCTAAAATCGGACCTTGCTCGATATGCAATTCAAGAAAAGCTTTCATGGTTTTGGAGTCTCTTTCTTTCGGTAGCGATGAATCTAAGCCAATTTTTTGCATCGCTTCGACCGTTGAGATTCCATCTTTGTCTGTTAAACTCTTAAACTCCTCTTCACTAAGCAAACCTGTCATTCCCCTTGACCCCATGAGCCCGCCGCCAAATCTGGCCCCTTCTTCCTCAACTAGTGCCACCACTTCAAGTGGATACTTGGGTTTCAGGTTGTTTTGATGGAAAAGTTCTGCAACTTCGAAGGCAGCAACCACTCCAGCAGGTCCATCATATGCACCACCATTGGGAACCGAGTCAAAATGAGAACCAATCATGACACTAGGCGCACCTTCTATCGTGCCATCCAACTTTCCGAATATGTTTCCCAAGCCATCTTCGCGAACGGTCAGACCGGATGCCTGCATTTGTTGCTTGATGTAATTACGCGCCTGTAAATCCTCATGACTGTATGAAAGCCGAGTTGTTCCATTTCCAGGTGTCGCCGTGTATTTACTCAATTCTTCAATATGATGCTCAATCCGTTCTGTTAATTTCTTCATGATATTCCCTCCAGTTTTTACCCGCCTTAGCTGGTAGGTACCTCTCACCTCTGAAATCTTCGTATAAAAGCTTATGCGAGGGATCAACCAACCCCTCGCATACATCCGATTTGTGAAATGAAAGGGTTCCTTGTGCCTTAGCCACTCGGACTTTTTACGCCGATCAGATTTCCATTTGGCTTCAGCCTATAAAAACTTAATTAGGCTGCTGATTCGCTCCTGTCTATAAGAAGCTAACGAATATTCCAGCTAATACAACGGATACAATTGTTACGGTTATAAATCCTCCAACAAGCATTGGTGGTAACATATGGCTTGTTAAAACGTCCCTTTCTTTCTCATCTTCTGTCAATGACTTGATAACCTCGTTGGTGATGATATAGTCTGCTGGGAAACCATATAATGCGGTTAATGAAACTGCAAACGCCATATCCTTGCTCACCTTTAATATTTTCCCGGCGATGAATGAGAAGATGTACATGCCAATGATACCGATTATGATTGTGCCGAAAAGTGGATATAAAATTTCTACCATCATACTCGGTGTAGCTTTGTTCAAACCGTCAAAGATAAACAGCATTAAAGCTAAAAGGGCAAATCCAAAACCATTAGCTTTTTGCAAGATTTGTCTTTCTAAGAAACCAACACTAGAAGCAAGGACCCCAAACAATAAGCAAAGGATGAATGGACTGATATTGACAATAGGTGTTAATACTGTTGACACAAGGTAAGCAAGGTAAGCTACTAGAGCAAGTTTGAAAAACTTGTAGAACTCTGTATTGTATTTTTCAGGCATTTTCCATCGAGTGGAACCTGCTTCTACTGTAGCTGCCACCTCTTCTTTGGCCTTCTGATCATCTTCTATCTTTTCAAGCTGTCCGTTACGATACAGCTTCAACAAGCGTTTTCCTTCTTTTTTTAGAACAATCGATGTAATAGGGTATCCGGCAAATCCTTGCATCACATAGATGACAATCGCCAATACCGATAAAGTGGTGAATCCAGCTGCATTTGCTGCTTCTGACATAATTAATGAGGAAACAACACCACCAACTAATGGCGGAACCGCTACAATCATTGTCTCGAAACCAAATAGAAGCGTTCCAACTGTAAGCAAAATCACGATAATCCCTAAAATCCCAGAAAGAGCAATCACAATCGTCTTCCATTGATTTTTCAATTCTTTAACGGAAAGCAACGTTCCCATATTCGTGATTAATAAGTACATCATCATCGTCGCTACAACTGGTGGAACACCTGCTAACGCCACGATATCTTGCGGGAAGAAGGTCCAGTAACCTAATAAAAACAACACAGCACAAACGAAAATGGAAGGCACCCAGGCTTTTGTTCGAACTGCAACCAAATCCCCGATAAATAATATAAGGGTTAAAATAACTAAAGCTAACATCTGTGACATAAGGATCACCCTACTTCTCTTTTAAATTGTATATCAGTTTAATTTGTTAGATATATTAGAATAATAATAGAATTACAGTATTCAGTCAATTCAAACTTTCATATTTTTCTGTAAAAACGTTTACATTTGAATATTTAAACACCTTTAGTTGAAATTTATAAAAACGATATTATTAGTATGATAATAATTTCATTTGATTAGTATATTCTTTATCTTTTTTTAAGACGCTTTTTTGATAAAAAACTGAACCTGGTTTTGCTTCTGATTTCCCTTCCTTAAATGAACTAGTTTTCATGCTCATCAGTAGCTTCCCCATTTATGCCTACTCCTGAACAGCTCATAACGGTTAGCCAACTAAACTTACCTCACATCTAGGAAACCTCCTTGTTTAGTTATCGATAAAATCGATTGTTTCCCTTAGATGATATAGATTTAATGAATTTATATTTAGGCTTATCAACTTATATAATCAGTATGGTGCAGTTGTTTTTCCTATTTTGTCCTGATCAAATCGAGGCTGGACTTGAATCTTGCTTGATCCTAGCTCATCCAACTGTAGCTTTCTAAGGAAAATTGGCGTACATACATCAGCATCTAAAAAATTTAGTGAGGTGAAAAACTTGAAAAACAAAGTCATATTACTAGCATCCGATCAACTTGGGAAAGGGGATAAAGATTTAGGTGAAGGGGTATTGGAAACCTTCTTTACCATTCTAAAGCAGAAGGAAGAACTCCCTGTGGCCGTTTTTTGCATGAATTCTGGAGTTTTCACTCTAACCGAACGCTCCCTCGTTTCTCTGCAATTAAAAGAGCTTGAAGCAAAGGGTGTAGAGCTTCTTGCTTGTAAAACATGTGTGGATTACTACGAGGTTGAAAATCAGCTTGTGGCTGGGAAAATTAGCGGAATGGCCCAATTCATTGAATTAGCTTCAACTTATGAAGTCCTAACTTTATCTTAAGTTTTTCGGAATGGGTTTAGGGTGTTCGCACTTTTTACTAATGAAGGAGATGAGACTTAAGCATGAACTGGTATCAGAAAATCTTTAAAGAATATTGGAATCCCTATGTGGCTATTAGTCTAGCAGGACTGATCAGTGCTCTATACTTCGGCTTAACGGGAACTGTTTGGGCTGTAACTGGTGAGTTCACCAGATTCGGTGGTCACTTTTTACAATGGTTTGGTGTGAATGTTTCGGAATGGGCTTACTTCGACCTAGTCGGGATCGAGGGATCGCCCATCGGTCGGACAGATGGGTGGATTGTCATCGGAATGCTGGTTGGGGCACTCATTATGATCTTACTTAGCAACAGCTTTAAAATTCGTGTTCCTAATCAAAAACGTCGCCTTGTGCAGGGATTAATCGGAGGAGTTATTGCGGGATTCGGTGCCCGACTGGCCCTTGGTTGTAATCTAGCTGCTTTTTTCACCGGGGTTCCGCAGTTTTCCTTTCACGCCTGGATTTTTATGGTGGCGACTGCGGTTGGTACTTACTTTGGGGTTAAAGTTGTCAGCACGAAATGGTGGCTAGGCAAACCGAACCTAAAAAAGGGCGCAGGGAAAGTCACTTTAAAACGGAAGCAAAAAAAATCGAATCTCCAGCCGATTCTTGGATTGCTTGTATCTTGTGTTTACGTGGGAGTCATTATTTACTTTTTCGTTACAGGTAGCAATCTTCTAGCAATTGGAGCGATTGCAGGCGCTCTATTTGGGATTCTGATTGAACGTGGACAGATTTGCTTTACCTCCGCTTTCCGCGATATGTGGATTAGTGGACGTGCCGTGATGTCAAAAGCCATCGCAGTTGGGATGATGGTCAGCGTTGTCCTTACCTTTATCCTTATTCAAACTGGCTCTGCCCAGATTATTAAAATCGCGGCTCCAAGTACCGTCATTGGCGGATTGTTATTTGGATTTGGCATTGTTCTCGCCGGAGGATGTGAAACCGGAATGATGTATCGTGCCATGGAAGGTCAAATCCTTTTCTGGGTAGTCGGAGTAGGCAATATCATTGGTGCCACTCTTCTCGCTTATGGCTGGGATCATCTTGGAATCTTTAACGCACTGGCAAAAGATTGGGCGGCAGTGAATTTAATCGAGGAATGGGGACCTACTGGAGCCCTTCTCGGAACGTTAGGTATGCTAGCACTTTGGTTCCTTTTCTCAAGTTGGTGGGAAAAACGGTTCCGTTATGGCAGTGGCATTACAAAACAAGAAACGCAAAAGCTTGCGACTAAGGAGGTTTAATGATGTTGGAAGAGCTTGAGATTGATTTTACATTAGATATTCGCGGTGAGCCTTGACCTTATCCCGTCATTTATGCGCTGGATGCGCTAAAAACAATGAGAGCCGGTGAAGTGTTACAAGTCATCGCTGATTGCCCGCAATCCTTCAAAAGTGTTCCAGAGGAGGCAGTCAAGCATGGTTATCAACTGGTCACTGAACCCGAAAAGGACGGTCAAGATATCTACTTTTATATAAAGGTAGTTAAATAGAGTTGAATAAGGCAGGCACCGGTACAATGGTGTCTGCCTGTTTTTTTCCTTTACGAAAATTTTAGAAACGGTGCCCACCCTTTCACTTGGGCTCTGAATGACTCCTCTGCTATAATAAGGAACACAAATTATGTAGGGGAGGACACAGCTGTGGATACGATTACCCATACCCTTTTTGGACTTTCTTTATATGGCACCGTTCCTAAAGAAAAGATGGATCGCAGAACAAAAATGGCTTATTTATTCACAGCCGTAGGAGCCAGCCAAATTCCGGATATTGATGTGATTTCGCAAGCTTGGGATACTGAAGGACTGTATCAAATGTGGCATCGCGGAATTACCCACTCGATTTTTCTGACTCCCCTATGGGCGTTGCTATTCTATGTTCTTTGCATCGTTTTCTTTAAAGTCAAAGATCGGCGATTGTTTTTTCTTGGATGGGTAGCAGTGATCATACATGGGACGAGCGACCTTTTTAATGCGTGGGGCACAGGCTATCTGGAGCCCTTTTCGGATATGCGCATTACATTTGGAACGATCTCGATTGTTGATTTTGTTTTCTGGGTGATTATGGGTGGCGCTTATTTTTTATCGCGAAAGAAGCCTGTTGTGAACCGACCCGTTTATTTCCGAGCAGCCTGGATTCTCATTGTGGTGCACGTTGCTCTTCAAAGCGTGCAAGGCTACTATTTTTACCAAAAGTACAGTAATGATTATGACCAAGTTGCTTTATCAGCCGGTTTTATCCCGACTACCTTTCAAGTGATTACGAAGCAAGATGAGAAAGTCACCCTCTTTCAAGATGGGATTTTCCAACCGAAACAAACCTTGCATATATTAGAATCGAAAGAGGATGCAGACTTAGACTTACTATTTAATGAAAATCCAGCCGCCAGGACTCTCTACCAGTGGTCACCATTTGTCGTGATTATAGATGATGATAAACAAATCGGGGTTTATGACCCGAGATTTTACCGAGGCGGACAATCGTTTCTGTTTGAATCCTTTGATTATTAAATTTCAAATTAAGCTTAACATCTATCACTACAATAGATTCTAAATGAGAAAAAACCGACTGTTTCTTTTAAACAGTCGGTTTTGTTTCAGTAATTCATTCTTTTAATAACTTCTTTCGCCAACTAAGGCTTTGTCGCTCGATTCTTCGACCAGGTTTCTTAAATCAGCACCAGACGGATTCTGGAATACTCGAAGTCCAAATTCGGGTGCAACGGCTAATAGATGGTCAAAGATATCCGATTGCACCGATTCATAAACAGCCCAATCTACGGAATTTGTAAATGCATAAATTTCAATCGGTAACCCATTTTCACTATGAGCCAGCTGTCGAACCATTAAGGTCATATTCTGATGGATCCCTTCGTGATTTTTGAGGTAATTGCTGATATACGCCCTAAACACACCGATATTGGTAAGAGCCCTACCATTCACACGGTTGTTTCGATCGATTCCATTTTTAGTATTATACTCCGTAATTTCCTTTTCCTTTTGTACAATATAGTCTGAAAGGTAATGAACTTTGATAAATTTCTCGATCATTTCTTCGGTACAAAACGTAATACTACTTGTATCTACGTACAAAGAGCGCTTGATTCGTCGACCACCTGAGCTTTGCATCCCTCTCCAGTTGATAAACGAATCGGAAATGAGAGCATAACTCGGGATCATCGTAATGGTTTTGTCAAAGTTTTGAACCTGCACGGTATTTAATGAGATATCAATTACGTCGCCATCCGCCCCGTATTTTGGCATTTCAATCCAGTCTCCAACCCGAACCATATCATTGGCCGTTAACTGAATTCCTGCCACTAGTCCTAATAACGAATCTTTAAAGACTAACATCAACACAGCCGAAAGCGCACCAATCCCACTTAATAGAATCAGAGGACTCTTCCCGATTAGATTCGAGATCACTAAGATGACCCCAAGAGTCATGATAATAATGTTAACTACCTGAACATATCCTTTAATCGGCTTAACCTTGGATATTTCAAAGGTTTGATAAATATCATTTAGTGCATTTAGCAAGCTTTGAATAAACACTAACCCAACAATAATGATATAGGCAATCGCCAACTTTTCAATCGTTGATTGATAGTTTTGAAAGGTTGAAGCAAATGAATAAATAATGATTGCAGGAACAATATGGGATAACTTTCGAAAAACTTGTCTATCTAAAATGATTTTTCCCCATTTAACTTTGGATTTTGTCACGATCCGAGTGATGATCCTGATCACGATTCTCTTTGAGATAAAATTGGCTACAACACAGATTAGCCCGATTAGCAGAATCTTAATGATGATTGAGAGATACTCTACTAATCTAGGTTCTAATTCCATATCCAGAAGTAGATTATTAATGAATTGCATTGGTTCTCCTCCGTTTTAAATTGCATCATAAGCAACTTTACGGCTAAAGGTCTTATCCTGTCAATTCTTACTTCATGCAGAACGTAAAAATGGGGCCATAGCCCCTGAATTGTAGCGTTTTCAGTTTACTGAGGGCAGTCTTCAAAGGTACTTTTCTTTAATTTCATTTACACTTTTAAAGCCATCTAATAATAGCGCCATTAAAATGGGTTCGGGTATAGAAAAAAAGAACTTCCAATTATATAGAAGTTCTTTTTTGCATCATGTTCTCTTCCGTTACATGAATAAAGATGCCAATTTATTTCATTAAAATTGTCTATATTTACTTTGTCTGTCGAATTTCCTTTGTATGATAGTCAACCGTAAATTTCTTTTTAACTTTTATTTCAGCATTTACGGTTTCGTAAACTCGAATGAAATATTTTGTGCCTTCTTCTTTTACAAAGTCAACGGTATACTTTTGTTTTTCATCATCATTAAGCTCGTTATAAACTAAGAATTCAGCATCGTCTTTTGATAAGATGCCTTTTTCTTCTGCATACTTATCTTCAACCGTAGCTTCGCTTCCTATTTCAATATCTTCTTCGATGACGGATGTTTGATTACCACAACTAACTAAAATGATTATCAAAAAAATTGCTCCAATTAAAGATAAGTTTTTCTTCAAAAACAACCCTCCTCTCTCGAAAACCTCATCTATATTTTCAAAAAATGCTCTCCAATCACTTATATTTGTTATCTAATTATTATTTCCTGTCACTTTTTATTATACAAATCCACATAAAGATTCTTATTTGAGTCAACCTGTGCTAAAAATACTTGATTAAGATCAGATACTCCTTGTTTTTGGATTTCCTTTTTCAACCATTCTTCCGATAAACCCAATTCAGAAAGGTTCTTATTTAAAATTTGCCCCTCAATTATTAAGAGCGTTGGTGCATGTTCTTGCTTCAGTACCAAACTTAATATTTGTGGAGTAATGGGTTGCTGGGAGGTTTTTTTCATGATACTAAGCTCACCATTGGTTTCCAATACCGCCATCTCTACATCAGAAATTTTAAAGATACTTTTTTCTCTTAATAACATCATCAGTTCGTCTATGGTCAATTGATTTTTCTTCATCTCTTCTTCAAGAACTTCCCCATTTCTAATCATGATGGACGGCCTTCCGTCTGTCATTTGTTGAAAGTTTCTAGACTTTAAACCAATAAATGCTAAAACTACAGGAAAAAGCCCCCAAACGGCTAAAGAGGTAATCCCGTTTAAGATTTTAACATTTTGCTCGATCGACATTTCAGCAGCAATAGACCCGATTGTTATTCCAACGCAATAATCAAAAAAAGTAAGATGCGAAATCTGCCTTTTTCCCATTAAACGCGTTAAAAATAGCAATACTACAAATGCGATTACAGAACGAATTAAAATGACGATAACCTCTGGCACTGAAATCCTCCGTCCCTTTTCAAGTGAAAATTCTATCTTATTATTGGACATTATAAGAATTACCATTCGAATATTTAGGAGGATGTGCAAGTAGATGAAAAAGTATTCGATTATTATATTAATAGCCATTCTATTATTAGGATGTACCAATCAATTAGGCAGAGAGGAGTTTGATGAGAAAATTGCAAACTTGGAGCAATCCATAAATAAAGAGGATTGGGATGTTGCAAAAAAACAAATGGAGGATTTGACTAATTTTTATGATCATAATCTTTGGAAAGTACAATTAGTTGGCGGTGAAGGTGAATATAAAGATCTTTATGAAGCTTTTGGCAAATTAAAGGTACTCATTGAGGAAAAAGATCGTACTCTTTCAAGAATGGAATTGGAAACTGTAAAAACACTAATTGATCATATTTATTCAATATAGGAATTGGTAGAGAGATGTCTTGGAGGAACTAGGCGGAGGGTGCTTTAGAGTCGTCTAAAAAGAGCCCGCCTAGTAAATGCCATAAGTACAAATAGTGAACAGCCCTCCACATGACTAGAATGGATCTCAATGTTTATGCAGAAAAGGATTACGGTTTGGTTAGAGTTTCGGTTGGTTTCTCCTCCACTTGCCATTGATTTTTTATTATCAAGGAGCAGTCCCATTTTAAGTGAAAAATTGTTCTGTAACTCCATCCTTCAACCATTTCGCGGTCAATGTTTCCGACTTGACCATCTCTTCTGGTGTGCCTTCAAACAGAATGTGTCCACCTTGTTTTCCTCCACCTGGTCCCAATTCGACTACCCAGTCGCTCGCCGCAATAAAATCTAGATTGTGTTCAATGATGATGACGGAATTCCCTCTATTGACGAGTGTTTGAAAAACCTCTAAAAGTTTTCCATTATCTTTTGCGTGCAGTCCTAAGGATGGCTCGTCTAATAAGTAGATTTGTCCTTCTTTTTGCAAGTGACTTGCGAGTTTAAGTCGTTGGATTTCGCCTCCACTTAGAGAACTGGTTGTTTGTCCTAAAGTTAGATACCCTAACCCTACGTCTTTTAGCGTATTCACTCTTTTTATGATCTTTGGCATTGTAAAAAAGCTCATCGCTTCGTCGATTGTTAAGTCTAAAATCTCTACGATATTTTTATTTTGATAGCGATAAGAGAGTGCTTCGTCTGAATATCTTGTACCACCACATGCTTCACACGGAACCGTCACTGGATCGGCAAATGCTACGTCTGGCGTTAAAACTCCTTTTCCTTTGCAAATAGCACAGGCGCCTAAAGAGTTAAAGCTGAACAAACCTGCTGGCTGTCCTGTTGCTTTTGAAAAGATCGAGCGAACGTCATCCATGATTCCCATGTAGGTAGCCAGTGTTGAACGGTTCGAAATTCCAATGCTACCTTGCCCCACCATGATGGTTTCTGGATACTTTTCTGTAAATGCACCGAACATTAAGGAGCTCTTCCCTGAACCGGATACTCCACATATCGAGACTAAGACATTTTTAGGAAGATCGACGCTTATCTTTTTTAAGTTATTATTACAAGCATTTTTTAATGTAAAATAACCTTCTATCTTCCTAGGTTTTTTGTTGATCCTTAACTTGTGGTTTAAGTTGGTTGCAGCCTTTGAGTCTTTTAGTCCGGCTAATTTCCCCTGATAAACCACTTCTCCTCCATTCGCACCTGCTCCTGGTCCCATCTCAATGATTTCATCCGCTGCTTTTATGACAGAAAGATCGTGTTCGATGACAATAACGGTATTATGCTGGGCTTTGATTTTTTTCATCATGTGAATGACCATATCCACTTCTTCTGGATGAAGTCCTGCACTTGGTTCGTCAAATATGTAGGTAAGATTGTTAAGGCTACTTCCTAAATGACGAGCAATTTTTACCCTTTGAGCTTCCCCACCCGATAAGGTCCCCATTTTTCTTGATAAACTCAAATAGCCTAATCCCATCTCAACTAGTTGAACAATAGGCGGAATTGCTTGCCTTGCGACAGATTTTCCCATCGGATCTTTTATGTTCATTAATTCATCTAGTAGGTCCGTGAGCTCTAATTGATCGTATTCTGCAATATTTAAACCATTTATTTTACAGTCCAATACCTTTGGGTTTAATCCTGACCCTAGGCAGGTTGGGCATAGGGAATGGGTCGAAACCGCTAAAACGTCATCTTGAGTTATTTCTTTCAACTTTGACACATCCCGGTTGATATAAAGGCGCGTAAATCTAGGCAATAATCCATCCCATTCATGTGATTGTGGTCCGTTTTTTGTGTGAAATGGCGCATAGACTTTTTCACCTTCTGGTGGACCATATAACAGTAACTGGAGTTCGTCTTTTGAGTAGTCTTTTATCGGTTTATCGGGATCGAATAATCCGCCCGTCATCATCCATCTACCTTGCCAACCTGAGGGCGATAATGGCTTAAATTTCACGGCATACTCTCGGAGTGACTGGTTGAAATCGATGATCTTATTTAGATCTGGCATAATGACCTCCCCAAATCCACCGCATTCTGGACATCCCCCAAAGGAACTTTGACTCGAAAAATCAGTGGCTGAACCAATGGATGGCTTCCCGATCCTTGAAAACAATAGTCGAATCAACGGATTGATATCCATATAAGTGCCTAAGGTTGAACGGGAATTGCCCCCGATTGGCCTTTGTTCCACGACCACAACCGGGCTTAAGTTTTGCATAAGATCAGCGTGTGGCCTTTCGTACCTTGGCATTTGATTTCTGACATAGTGAGGATAGTTCAACGTCATTTGCCTTCTGCTTTCTGTTGCTAGCGTATCAAAAACAACGGAACTCTTTCCTGACCCTGAAAGACCAGTAAAGACGGTAATTTTTTCTTTAGATAGAGTTAAATCGATATTTTTTAAATTGTTTTCTTTTAGCCCTCTTAAAATGATTTCATCTTTTCTTTCCAACATTTGATCACCGTTCCTGTTTTTGCTTCTCCAGTTTGCTACAAGTCTAGTCAACTCTAATAGGGAGAATACCTTTTTGGCCGCCCCCACCCTTCTAATGATATCAATAAATTAGGGATGCTGCTTTCCCAACTTTGTATCTATGAACAAATCGGTACCCATGACCAACATTTTTAATAAAAAGGACAATCCTTTCTTTTTGACTTAATAAAATAGTGCTAGACACCAACTTAGATGGTGGCTGGCCCTTTTTTCGTAATCACTTGGACATGAAGAAACGGGATCAAATTAGAGGAGACGGGTTTACAGTGTTTATAGAAGGCCAGAGCCTAGCTCATAGTCTGGTTGACTATGAATCGGTGGCCGAATATATATAAGTTTCGAGGAACCGATCCGAGCATCTTTCTTAGATAGAATGAATGTGCAATAATCCATGTTATTTTTTTATTTTTATATTATTATAATTATTGTGTAATTAAATATGTTTGGAAAATTCTAAGGAGATTTTATTATGAAGCTTAAGTATACGGGAAAGACAAAAGATGTTTATGAATTGCAGGATGGGAATTATTTACTTAAATTTAAAGATGATGTCACGGGAGTAGATGGTGTGTTTGATCCTGGAGCAAACACTGTGGGCTTAACGATGGAAGGTGCAGGACAAGCAGGATTAAGATTAACCAAATTCTTTTTTGAACTTTTAAAGGAAAAAGGAATCCCTACCCATTATATTGATGCTAATACGGAAGAGGCTACTATGACGGTTAAGCCTGCGGAAATGTTCGGAAAAGGTCTTGAAGTAATCTGTCGGTATAGAGCCGTAGGCAGCTTTTTACGCAGATATGGCTTATATGCACAGGAAGGGCAACCGCTTGATGCATTCGTGGAAGTTACCTTGAAGGATGATGAACGCCAAGACCCTCCTATTAGCGAGGATGCTTTAGATATGCTTGGCATTTTATCTAAAGATGAATATAAAGAGTTAAAAGCATTAACTCAACAAATTGGAAATGTAGTCAAGGAGGAACTTTCCAAGAAAGGTATCGAGTTATATGATATCAAGTTTGAATTTGGCCGTGTGGGCAAATTCAAACAAATCGTCCTCATAGATGAAATCTCTGGAGGAAATATGCGTGCTTATAAAGATGGAGAGTATATTGAACCGATTGAATTAGAAAAATTATTCTTATAGTAGGAGAAGCGTAGGGATGTACCCTACGCTTTCTAATTTTAGTAGTCCGATCCGAAAACAAGCACAGGGCCGTCCCCTATGCTTTATCCTTCCAAAACCCCGCGTAATCCTGCAATGACAAGGCCACCAATAATTGGTGTACATCATTTTCTTTCCATTTTGCACAAAATTTTAACGTTGGGGAACGGGGGCAGTCTCTCAAAATCTTTACTAAACTGTGACTGACCCCACACCCTTTTCAACGATCAAAAAACCCCCAAAAAGAGTAAAGTTCACTCTCTTTGGAGGCACGAAAGCTCAATTATACATTAAAGTATCTTGCTTCTGGATGGGCAAACACAATGGCTGAAACACTGGCTTCAGGTTCCATCATAAAGCCTTCCGTTAAATTTACACCGATCTGTTCTGGTTTCAATAATTTAAATAGTTTTTCTTGGTCTTCTAAGTTTGGACAAGCTGGATAGCCAAATGAGAAGCGTTGTCCTTGATATTTGGCCGCAAAACGTTCGCGCATTGTAAAATCCGTCGCATCCGGGAATCCCCAGCCATCACGAATTTCTTGATGAATACGTTCCGCAAATCCTTCTGCTAACTCTAGGGCTGTTGCTAGCAATGCATGGCTTTCTAAAAACTTCCCTTCGTTCTTATATTTCTCTGAGATTTCTCTCGCACCATGCCCAGCTGTGACCACCATTAAGGCAACATAGTCCATTTCGCCGCTTTCAACTGTCTTTAAAAAGTCCGCTAAACATAAGAACGGCGCTTCTTGTTGGCGAGGGAAAGTGAATCTCTCAATTTCGGTTTTCGCATCTTCCGGATGATAGATAATCACATCATCTCCATCCGCTTGCGCTGGGAAGAATCGATACATCCCAGATGGATTTAACACTTTTGACTCTAGGAAGCTAGTGACCAATTCATATAATTCGGTCGCACGACCATCACCCTCAGCTAGTAGTTTTTCAACGTTTCCTCTTAGCCCTAAATGATGACCAATTAACGTACGCATATTCACATAAGGTTGTAGATGTGCAACGGAATAATTTTTTAATACATGACTGTTTAAATCTTTCGGAATAAATACAGGTGCTTCTGCAATGGAGCGAACTTTCTTTTCTGTTGCTTTTTTAAGTGGTAGTGCTGCACGTTTTTCATCAGCAAGCAAACGTTTTTCTCTAGCTTCATCAAGTTCTTTCAAAAGTACTTTACGTTCATTGGAATCCATTAAACGATTAGCCTGATCTAACCCTTGCATCGCATCTTTTGAATAGATGACAGGACCATCGTAGCCTGCAGCGATTTTCGTCTCTGTGAAACGTTTCGATAATGCGGCCCCTCCTACTAGTATAGGAACATCAATATTAGCCGCTTTGAAATCTTGCGCCGTTAGCACCATTTGTTGCGCAGATTTTACAAGTAAACCGGATAAACCAACGAAATCAGGTTGTTCCGCTCTGATGGCTTCAATCAATTGGGCTGGTGTTACTTTGATTCCCAAATCCACAACTTTGTAGCCATTATTGCTTAAAATAATGTCCACCAAGTTTTTCCCAATATCATGAACATCGCCTTTTACGGTTGCAAGAACGACTTTCCCTTTCCCCGTATCATCTTCCGCTTTTTCCATATATTGTTCTAAATGAGCGACGGCCGCTTTCATCACGCCAGCACTTTGCAATACTTCTGCCACAATCAATTGATTATCATTAAATAAGCGACCCACTTCAGACATCCCAGCCATTAATGGACCATTAATAATATCTAACGGGGTGTCAAAGATATTTCTTGCTTCTTCCAAATCAGGAATTAACCCCTCTTTTGTTCCTTCGACAATATAATAAGCTAATCGTTCTTCTACTGTCGCAGGGATATTTGCCACTTTCTTTTCTTTTTTCTTATCTCGATAAAAGTCTGTAAATGTCGCAAGTGTTTCATCGTTTGTATTGAAAATTAGGTCATTTGCCAATTGAATTTCTTCTTCTGGAATGGAAGCATAACGTTCTAACTTTTCCGTATTGACGATCGCATAATCTAAACCTGCTTGCGTACAGTGATATAAATAAACGGCATTTAACACTTCACGACCTACTGGAGGTAGACCGAAGGAAACATTGCTTACGCCTAATACGGTTAAAGCATTCGGGAATTTTTCTTTAATCGCCCGTATTCCTTCAATGGTTTCTTCTGCGGCTCCAATATATTGTTCATCCCCTGTTCCAACCGGGAACACCAATGGATCGAAAATAATATCTTCTGGAGCCAGCCCCCACTTTTCCGTTAACAACTGATAAGAACGCTCCGCCACTTCTAATTTACGTGCTCGATCAACTGCCATTCCTACTTCATCAATGGTCCCAACCACGACCGATGCACCATATTTTTTGACAATTGGCATGACGGCATCAAACCGTTCTTCCCCATCTTCTAGGTTAATCGAGTTGATAACCGCCTTCCCTTGTGAATACTTTAACGCTTCCTCAATCACATGTTCATCGGTTGAATCAATCACAAGAGGGACTTTTACCTTTTTCACGACTTCTTGCATAAAGTTTCGCATATCTTCTAATTCGTCGCGGTCTGGATTGGCTAAACAAATATCAATCACATGCGCTCCATTTTTCACTTGTGCTCTAGCAATTTCAGCTGCTTCTTCAAATTTCCCATCGATAATTAGTTGTTTAAACTTTCTTGAACCAATGACATTTGTACGCTCTCCGATAAATAACGGACGCATCGAGTCGTCATACAATAATGGATCCACTCCGGCAACGACATGCCCGTGTGTATGTTCTGGACGTTTCCTTGGCTCAGAGTCTTTTACAGCATCATGGATCGCTTTTATATGATCAGGTGTCGTACCGCAACAGCCACCGACAATATTTAACCAACCTTTTTCAGCAAACCCTTTTAATTTGATTGATAACGATTCAGGCGACTCGTGGTAATGGCCTTCTTCATCCGGTAAACCCGCATTTGGATAACAGCTAATATAACTTGTTGATAGTTCAGCTAACGAACGAATATGGTCGGTCATAAATTCTGGACCTGTTGCACAGTTTAAGCCAATGGAAATTGGTTGAATATGTTCAATCGAGATATAGAATGCTTCGATTGTTTGTCCAGCAAGCGTCGTCCCCATCGGTTCAATTGTGGCCGATACCATTATCGGCAATTTCTTGCCAGTCTCTTCAAATGCTCGATTAACCCCAAGCGTTGCTGCTTTTACATTCAACATATCTTGACTC
This sequence comes from Mesobacillus maritimus, assembly GCF_023715205.1. Lineage (GTDB taxonomy): Bacteria > Bacillota > Bacilli > Bacillales > Cytobacillaceae > Mesobacillus_B > Mesobacillus_B maritimus_C. The sequence continues at coordinate 61,440 of NZ_JAMBNR010000011.1, read as the reverse complement.
GTTTCTAGTAAAAGTAAATGAGCGCCTCCCTCAATTAATGCTTTTGCTTGGATATAAAAGTTTTCAGAGAGTTCATCGAATGAAATTCCGCCGGTTACTGATAGCGTTTTGGTAGTTGGTCCGATCGCACCTGCTACAAAACGTGGCCAGTCTGACGTTGAGTATTCTGCAGCAGCTTCAACAGCTAATTGCACTGCCCATTTATTGATTTCTTCCGCTTGTGACCCTAAACCGTATTCATTTAAGACAAGCGGAGTACCGCCAAATGTATTCGTACTAATAATATCCGCACCCGCTTCTAAATACTGACGATGAATCTTCGAAACAATATCTGGTCGGGTTAAAACAAGGTTTTCATTACACCCATCTAATTCTTCTCCACCGAAGTCATCGGGTGTTAAATTCTCTCCTTGGAGCATCGTCCCCATTGCCCCATCGAAAATTAAGATCTTCTTTTGTAATTGTTCCTCTAGTAACTGATTATACATTTGCCTGTACCCCTTTATTCTGCATATCGAGTTGTTTAATATACTGCATGAGTTGAAGAGTCATTTCATAACGTAAAAACGGTGTAATTAAATATATTCCGTTGAAGTATTTCACTGCTGTATCAAGCAATTCTTTTGCAATTGAAACGCCTTCTGCCGCTTCGCGCGCTTTATCTCCGTCACAATTTTTCATTCGTTCAAGCACTTCATCTGAAAGTTTAATTCCTGGAACTTCATAATGTAAAAATTCTGAAGCTCTAAAACTAGTTAACGGCATAATCCCAAGATAGATTGGTGCTTTTAAGTGTTTCGTTGCTTCATAAATTTCTACGATTTTTTCTTTTGAGTAAACAGGTTGCGAAATAAAGTAATCGGCCCCATGCTCGATTTTCTTTTCAAGTCGACCTACGGCACGTTCTAACACCCGGACGTTCGGATTAAAGGCCGCAGCAACCGAGAAGTTCGCTTTTTTACGCAATTTTTTACCTGAGAACGAAATTCCTTCATTTAGTTGCTTAATCAGCGAAATTAACTCCATGGAAGAAACGTCATATACGCTCGTTGCCCCTGGGAAATCTCCTACTTTCGTTGGGTCCCCGGTTACAGCTAATATATCGTGAAGCCCCAATGCATTCAATCCCATTAAATGCGATTGCAATCCAATTAAATTCCGATCACGACAAGTAATATGCGGCATCACCCGAACATTATGTTGCAGCTTTAACATCGCTCCCATTGCAATATTGCTAATTCTTGGTGAAGCTAATGAGTTATCAGCCATCATGACAAGATCGGCACCTTCGTTATAAAGGGTTTTGGAACCATTTATAAATGCATCCGTTTCTAAATGACGTGGGGTATCTAACTCTACGATAATGGAGCGTTCACGCTTTACTTTTTCATGGAGCGGTTCTAATAATCTTGGTTCTGGTTCAGATATTTCAATTTTTTGTTGCGGGACTGTTTCTTTTTTCTCAATCGGTTTCAAGTTGATCAGTTGTTTTTTAACGGCTTCAATATGTTTAGGTGTCGTCCCACAACACCCTCCAATTAAGCGAACTCCTTGATTTCTTAACTGAACAGCTGCCCGCGCAAAATATTCAACTTCTGATTCATAAATCACACGACCTTCTTCAATATCTAATAATGATGCATTAGGATAGGCGGATAGCATGGCTTTTTTAGGCAATTCTACTCCTTGAAACGCTTGAATGGTATGAAATGGGCCTAAGCGACAATTCACCCCGACAATATCAGCGCCTAAGTTTTCTAATTCGTGTAAGGCATCATTTAGTGACATTCCATTTTGCAATACCCCAGGTTCATGCATCGATACTTGGGCAATAATTGGCATTCCCGTCATTTGACGGAGCATTTTTAGTGTTTCTGTTAACTCTTCAAAGTCATAATAGGTTTCAAGTAAAAGTCCATCTAAACCACCGTTGATTAAAACTTCTGCTTGTTCACGAATGGCTTTCAAGATCTCTTCTAGGGTAGTATCGGTTGTACGAACCCCTCTAATTCCGCCAATCGTCCCTAGAACGTATTGCCCTCCATCTGCTGCTTTTTTTGCCAACCTCACTGCCGCTTCATTAAATTCATGAACCCGCGATTGATGACCATATCGAGCAAGCTTAATCGTATTTGCTCCATATGTATTGGTTTGAATCAAATCCGCGCCGGCTGCAATGTATTCACGATGAATCTTTTCAATTAACTCTGGCTTCACAACGTTCATTTCTTCATGACAAGATTCAAGTCCATATGAATATAAGATCGTTCCCATCGCACCATCTGCTGTTAATGCCTTCGTTTTCAAGGCTTCAAGTAACCTAACCATTCTTATTCCTCTCCCTATCATGCTGACTGATTTCTCAATTTAGTCGATTTATTCAGTAATTTCCAGATATAAATAAAGAACCTTCTTTGATAGAAGAAAGGCTCTGAAAAAACAAGATTGCTCCTGGACTACAGACATCTTATCTTTCAGTCTCTTCTCCAGAACATGATTTGTCTGTCATTCGTTTGATCCTTTCAAGAAGTGTATCATGAAAAAAGTGATATAATGTAACACTAAAAATCTATTCCTTGTTATAGTTTAAAACTATAACAAGGAATAGATTTTTAGCGATTTTTTAAAACCCATTATTACTCCAAACGGGGACATTCATATTGGGGAGAAAGAAACCTTTCCTTCTCCCCGTGAATCGCCTTCACTCCCCCCGCGTAAAAAAACCCGCTATCACTGGAAACCGTTCATATTCCTTCCTCATGTCCCGAAACGAAATAACACCCTTTCCTCTAGCAAGCTCGAAATCTAGTGAATATTCGTGACAGTTCAATGGGGATTGCTGAAATGATTCGGTATAGAATTCAATTGCCTCTTGCTTATTGTGAGCAAAGATAAACACAAACTCCTTGGCATTTCTTTTTAGTGAGTAGATGCCTACCTTATGAAAACCCAGTAGATTGGTTTGAATCATTTCCGCTACTTTTTGATGGTCGGCTTGATCAAGATTTAAGGACTCAATCGGATCATCGGCTGAAATGATCCCTTCTGCAAGTAAATGGTAGAGATAATGGGCCAAGGAAGATTGTTCTAAAGTAATCGCGTCTAGGTACAGATCTTTCACAAGCATGTGAAAAACACATCGGTTTATGAATTTTCTATCGTGTTTAGTTTCGTGCTTTAAGGTCATGCAAGGGGAAGTTCTGTCCCTTTTGGTCCTCAATTCTCCCTGTATGTACGTTGTAATTCACAGCGACTGTTCCCACTGGACCGTTTCGGTTTTTCGAGATAATGATTTCAAGGGAGTGATCCTGAGATTCCTTTTCATAATATGCTTCTCGGTATAAAAACAAAATGACATCCGCATCTTGTTCGACACTACCCGATTCCCGAATATCTGACATCAGCGGCCGCTTATTGGCTCTGGATTCTACCGAGCGATTGAGCTGCGCCAAGCAAATAACCGGGCAATTAAATTCCTTCGCCATCGTTTTTAGTGATTTGGATATTTCCGATACTTGCATATGGGAGTTCCCACTGTAAGTTTGATCTGGAAGAATCAGTGTTAAGTAATCAATAAAAAGTATCGGTTTCTTGTTTGGAAATTGATGCATCAGCTTTCTTGTTTTCGCTCGCATTTCGGCAACACTTTGTCCCGCCCCATCAAAGATTTGGGTATGGGTTTCTGCGAGGTCTCCAAGCACATCACACCATAGATTCTTTTGAATTTGATTCAACATTCTTTTTGGGTCCCGCATTTTTGCACGGTTAAAGCCCCCAGTTGAAGCGATTAACCGGGACGTGATTTGTTTTTCAGGCATTTCCAATGAAAAAATGATAGGGAGATAACCTGCCCAACCTGCCATTTTGGCAAAATGTAGCATCACGTCGGTTTTCCCCATCGAAGGTCTAGCCGCTAGAATGGTCACTTCCCCGTCCTGGAAACCTCCTGTCACTTCGTCTAGCTGTTTGATACCAGTTGTCGCTGTTTTCAAAGCTGCTTGATCTTCCCACGGTGCCTCATAGATGGCTGCTAAGGCCTGTTGGATGGCGGTGTGATCCTCCATTTTCCCTTGGTTGATTTTATCCAATTCAGCTATAACTTTGGCAATCTCCCAATCATTCAAGGCAGCGATTGTCAGGATATTCTTCTTTTCCCGCTCCTTCCACAGTTCAAGAATGAGTTTCTCCGTTCTATCAAATTTCTCCACGTCCGAAAACGACAACAGCTCGGATAGGTAGGAAATGCCTCCAAATGACTCGAGGTCAAGGAAAGTGGTTAAGTGCAGTAAATCAATATTCTTCCCAGCTCGGTTCAATTCCACCATTTTTCGCATTAATTCTTTATGCCTTGTACTTTCTAGTTGTTCAGGTTGAATCACTGTATCCTTGATCAAATACTCTGCCTTCATCAAGCTGCCTAAAAACGTTTTTTCAACGATACTCATGATTCTTCACCTGCTGTTAGATCAAGCGTAAATAGACCTGGAATGGCTCTTCCGGTTGGAAATGTTGGTTGTGTTGCTGATCTAAATTGGTTCTCCGGCTTTTCGTTTTTTTGATAAGAATCGATTTCTTCCACGGTTAGCAATGATTCATCTTGCCAGTTTTTCAGAATCCCAACGATGTAGTTCAGCCTTCGTTTGTTATTGATACATGCAATCTGCATCGCTTTTAAAATCACTGCTTTTGGTTGTAAAAAGCGAGAATCCTCTAACCACGACAACAACTGCTGTTTCGCATGGATGTTTGAAAATCCAAATCCATTAGAATCCCAAAACTCAATGATTTCTTTTGCATCTGGAACATTTTGCAAATAGGGATCCATACTTAGGTTCCTCGCTATACTCGGATCAAAGGATTTTTGTTGTTGTTTTTCTTTTTTATTTTCTTTTTCTTTTTCTTTTTGCCCACGTATCGTAAAACGACACGGGAACGGATCGTCCATTTCATTTTCTTCTGTTATGTATGATTGATTTTCTTCTTGCTGATTGCTATTCAATGGAATCATCTTCTGTTCTTTTTTACAAAAGGATTCGTAGAGGTCCTTGATTTCTTGTTTATGGATGTCTTCAGCAACATATAAAATCAGCGAATGATCCTGCACCTCTTTTAATTCTGAAGAAATACAATCGATAACCGGTTTCCCGCCTTTATGAAGATTCTCTTTCCCCCAGTTTTTGATTGCGAGTTCTCTTGTTTCTGGATTGTACCGGATTAGTTTATGATGCGAGACAAAACGCTCGATTAACGATTGAACACTCTCAATCGAATAGCCCATATCGAAGGCGATTTGTTTTTTCGTTATTTTATAAATCCCGATTTGAGTCGTATGGGGATTTGTCAGCAGATAAAGATAAAAATAGCGATCCTCCGGAGTCATCTCCTCCGAAACAATCGGATTCGTCCAAAATTCAGTGCGCACCATACGATACTTTGCCATCCTTCACCACAACCCTTTCAACTATGAAAATTCCTTTCATTGTTAAAATAGGGTTGAGGGACTGAATTGGTTAGGGTGTTTCTAATGAACTTGTGAATGTTTTATGACAAGGTTTATACCTTCTTTTTCTAACAGGGTGACTCCTCGGTTACCATTGAACGCTTTTTTCTATTCAGGTGGGCATTGAGATGCTCTCTCGATTTCCGTTGAGCTTTTTTTCTTCGCCGACGGGCACCGAGATGCTCTCTCAATTACCGGTGACTGCTTTTTTCTTTGCCCACGGGCACCGAGACGCTCTCTCGGTTACCGTTGACCGCTTTTTTCTTTGCCCACGGGCACCGAGACGCTCTCTCGGTTACCGTTGACCGCTTTTTTCTTTGCCCACGGGCACCGAGACGCTCTCTCGATTTCCGGTGACTGCTTTTTTCTTTGCCCACGGGCACCGAGACGCTCTCTCGATTTCCGTTGACTGCTTTTTTCTTTGCCCACGGGCATCGAGACGCTCTCTCGATTTCCGTTGAGCCTTTTTTTCTTCACCGACGGGCACCGAGACGCCCTCTCGATTTCCGTTGACTGCTTTTTGCCTCGCCGACGGGCACCGAGACGCACGGTGATGGATTCCGTCGGTGTCTCAAAAAATTTTCTTGAAGCACTTTTCTCTTTCTTCCACTCCATTTCGTGTCCCACGCACGATCTCGTAATCTCGTAACCCTTGTCGTTCCCTTTCCAGCAACGGCTCACTAGAAAAAGAAAAAGACCGCAGATGCAAAGCACCTACAGTCTAATCATTTTAAAGAGATCAGTATTATCTAATTAACTTATACCCATTGAATTGAGCCAAACTCACCATGGGGATGATTTTGAGATTTATATTTTCTATATTCATAATCTAATTTTGCCAGTGTCATTTCATAAAGCTGTTTATCTTCTATTTTATATACGTTTAGTAAAATTAGTTTATTGATAAGCTTTTGTCGCTTTTTTTCTTTATCATTCTTCATCAGAACCACTCCTTCGGTTTTAAAAAGTTTCTATATCGGTCTGAATCTTTTCATTTAGTTTTATTAACTTAATTTCATTATACCATACAATTCCTACCTGTAAAGTATGAATTAAAAGATAGATTGGTCTTAAGGGAAAAACTTATTGAAATCAAATGCTTTCCTTTTTGCCAACGATCACATTATCTTTGGCAACAAATAAAAAAGAGATACAGAACGAATTTTGTTCTGTACCTCTACATATTTTTATACGTCATTCAACTTACTTTCCTCTGGGAATTTGCCATTTTATAATGATTTTCAAAATAATCATTTGTTTCTCTCACAACGACCTTGCTTAATAGAATAAGAGCGATTAAGTTCGGGATCATCATCAAAGCGTTCGCCATATCAGCAAATGCCCAAACAGTGGCTAGGTTTGCGACCGCGCCAATTCCTGTTGCTAGGATGTAAACGGCTCGATAAGCCATGATTCCTTTTACGCCGACTAAGTACTCGAAACATTTTTCCCCATAAACATACCAACCAATAATGGTTGAGAATCCAAAGAAGATAACGGAAAAGGCAACAATATATTCTCCTACTTTACCTAACACGGAAGCAAAGGCAGCTTGTGTCAGTGCTCCACCTTCAAGTCCTGCATTGTGTGCAACCCCAGAAATGAGTCCCCCACTTGAATCCCAGAAGCCCGTGATCACCAAGACTAAGCCTGTCATGGTACAAACAATGATGGTGACGATAAACGTCCCTGTCATCGCAACAAGGGCTTGTTTTACCGGATGGTCCGTTTTCGCATTTCCTGCAATCAATGCAGCCGTACCTAGACCGGCCTCATTGGAGAAAATCCCACGGGAAACTCCATTCCGAATCGCTTCAGCGACTACAATTCCAACAAAACCACCAGTTGCTGCAACTGGATTAAACGCATAAAAGAAAATTAATTTAAAGGAAGGAAGGATTTGGTCATAGTTGACCCCTAAAATAATCAATGACCCACCGATGTATAAAAAAGCCATCACTGGAACGAAAAATCCTGCCACAGTACTAATCCGTTGAATCCCACCAAACGTTATCAACCCAGCAAGTATAACTAAGATAATAGCAGTGACAATAGTGCTCACATGAAACGAGGATTCCATTACGTTGGCAATGGTATTCGACTGCACACTATTCCCGATCCCTAAAGCAGCAAACGCACCGAATAAAGCAAAGGCGACAGCCAACCATTTAAACTTTTTTCCTAGTCCTTTTTCGACATAATACATCGGACCACTAGAATACTCACCGTTTGCGTTTTTCACACGATATTTCATGGCGAGCAAGGCCTCTGCGTATTTCGTCGCCATCCCGATTAAACCAACAACCCACATCCAGAAAATCGCACCAGGGCCACCGATTGTAATCGCCGTCGCAACCCCAGCAATGTTCCCATTTCCAATGGTTCCCGCTAAGGCCGTCATTAACGCCTTAAAATTACTAACATCCCCTTCGTCACTTGAGCTAGAATTCCCTTCTTTCGTAAAAGCTAATTTAAATGCATACAATAACTTTCGAAATTGAAGTCCTTTTAACAGAATCGTTAATAATAAACCTGTTCCGCATAAAAGGACCAAACTTGGTGTTCCCCATAAAACCCCATTAACCTTGTTCAAAATTTCTAATAGATCCATCTTAACACTCCTTGTGAAGACGCCTTACATTGAGTTTATAATTTTACATTTTATGTAAAAAGTTTGTAAAATCATTCTTTAATTGTACATCTACTCGAAAGTGAATGGAAGATGCAATAATCATCATTTTGAACCGTTTTTATCGAACGTCAACCTTATTCAACTGATAAAATGGAACTAGTATTTTCTCTCCGTTTTTCTTGAGACAGTTACTAATCTATATGATGCTTGTAATATCGAGGGGGGAAGTAGTTAGGGAGAATGATCGGTGGAATCAACAACAGATCCGTAATGGTCATCAAGTTCGGTTCCCATTAATCGATCAAAAAACAGCGGGACATGGTGCCTGTCCCTTTGTCCAAAAAACAAAAAAGTGTCTACAAGTTCATCAATCATGACGACTTGTAGACACATCCCTTTGGATAGCATAAGCTCCACACTCCTTCTCTATAACGCTTACGAGGTTAGCTGTCGGGTTCGGGCCATGAGTAGCCCTACCTATAAAAGGATTCACCCCTTGGATCCACATGAATCCAGATGGGTCCCCCGCACACTGTGGTTTCGGCGATTTAGAAAATGGAAACTTTTTAGTTGGTATTAGGTAAGTAAAAAGGCATATCTCTTTTAAGATACTTTTGAGTTTAGATAAGCTTCTTCAATAAGGTTTTCATCAAAGTCGTTGTAGTAGATGACCTCACTAAGAACTTTGTTTCCTTTTAGTTTCTTAAACGTTTCTTTTGCCTCTTCTTGATTTTCAAATTCGTACATTTGAATATCGTTTTTTGTATACACAGTAATTACCCACATTATAAAGTTCCCTCGCTTTTATTCTTTGATTTCACATGAAATGATCTGATGGCGAACACCAATCTATCCAACTTCATTTTTTCTAAAGCGCTCCCTTCATCTCCTCCTTCCTTTACCTGAATTCAAATAATCAACCTTAAACCAAGACAAGGTCTTAAGCCGTTCACCCATTTTCATAAATCATCCTATTTTTGAAATAGGCTTACCGACTACATATGATATTGTACCTCATTTTTACTGATTTGTTTGAAAAACCATTTAACAAATTTGTTTCAATTTTTAACATCCGTAACCTAGAGGACTTCCCGTTCTATTCTATGAAACTTTTTTATTTATGACATGAACATTCCAAACATGTTGATAAATCGCTTCAATTTTTTTCGCGTAATACACGTCAGAAAATTTTTCAACTGAATGGATCGCTCCATGCGACAATCTTTCTTTTTCAAAATCATTGGATAAGATCCAATCTAAAGCGGACTGAAGTTCGTGTTTGTCACGAAAAGTAAACCCGTTCACATTGTTTTCAAGCACACCGTCTAAACAACGGTCTGCTTTTGCGACAACGGGTAAACCAGATGCCATCGCTTCAATATAGGTGAGCCCTTGCGTTTCACTTTGGGAAGCGCTAATAAAGACGTCTCCTAATTGATAGTAGTCGCCAATCTCAGCATAAGGTTTTTCTCCAACAAAGAAGGTTTGTTCTTGAATTCCAAAACTCTTAGTCATCTCCTCTAAATCCCCTTTGGCGGGTCCATCACCAATTAGAACAAATTTCATCTCTTGCTTTTGATGCAAATACGACTTTAAGGATTCTATGAGCTCTCCTATATTTTTTTCTACAGCTAACCTTCCGACATATAGAAGCACGCGATCAGTCTGTCGTATTCCTAAATCTGCCCTTATTTTTAAAATGGCATTTGATTTGCCTTTGGCATTAGAAAATTTATGTAGTTGAATCCCTGTTGGAATTACAGAAATCTTTTGCCTCACTTGATAAGATAAAAGCAAATCCTTCACTTTTTCTGTGGGGACAATCACTCGATCAACCGCATTACAGAAGTTGGCACTGATTTTCCTAACTGCACTTTTAGCAATTGGCTCGAGAGCCGGAAACTTAACGATATAGTGTGTATAATTCTCGAAAATTGTGTGGTAAGTATGTAGAAGGGGTATTTGTAATTCTCGAGCCATAGCTCTACCAAATATACCTAATGAAAATTCAGTATGTGTATGGATGACGTCCAGCTGCAGCCTCTTAATTGTTCTTGCTAAACGGGGATGATAGAACATTCCTAACCGCCAAGCCTTTGCAAATGGCAGACTGGGAACTCGATAAATATTCGGTTCATCCTTTGTTACCGTAGGGTCTGTTATGGTAAAAACAAAAACTTGATGTCCCAACTTTTCAAGATTCTCTTTTAACATACAGATGGATGAGACCACTCCATTTATCTGTGGAAAATAGGTATCTGTAAAAAGACCAATTCTCATCTACACCACTCTCCTCTACCCTAATCTGTTAGTAAGTAAAGCTACCTTCATTTATTGTAAAGGTGGAGGGTTAGAGACATATTAAGATTGTTTTAATCTTATGTAATTTATTAAAGCTTCTCAAAAAGGCAAACCTTAAAAGGCAGTTAGCCATTTAAGGTTCTGACAAAAAGCGTTTTGTTTACTATGTATGTCGTTCTTAAAATACTAAAAGATCCCTCTAAACTGCTGTTTATCGTTCAAAAAAATAAGGGCAGTCTTTCCAATCGCATTTATACTTAAACTAACATTTGTAAAAAAATCCAAAAATTGTGGGACATGGCCTGTCCCCCTGTCCCACAACTCACTTTATTTTAGATCCTCAATTGAATCGATTTCGACATATTTTGGTACAACTAGTCCATTTCTTGTGCCTTGAAGGTTTGCACCGAGATCAACAAAATCATCTTTATAGGTTTCGTAATATTCAACATGGGTGCTCGGGAGCCAAGCTCCGACCATGGCGTCTGCACTTGCATTTGCGATTCCCGCAAACATTGGTCCCACTTCTACCTGTCTCAACGTTACATCATATCCTTGTTGTTGCAGTACTTTTGCTATGACATACGTACTGGCGATTTCTGAATCCCAGGCGACATATACAATTTTGATTTCTTCTCCGTTCCCTGATGGAGCTCCCTTTGTCCACTTAGCTACTTTGTCAGGATTTTCTTCAATCCATTTTTCAGCCGCTTTCTCTGCTTCTAATCCTTCGTTAATGTTAACCATCACATTTTCCATATCACTTGGCTCCCAAGAGAATTGATCTAAGATGGTATTCGCTCCTGGTAGGTCTTGTTCAAGACCTTTCCGAACGATTGTATGGATTTCTTCCACTTCCCCAAAAGAACCATTTGGGTCTTCAAGGAATTTCAAATCGAACTTGGAGAACTTCCAGTGCGGCGACCATCCTGTTACAATGATTGGTTTTTGCTGATTATAGGCCTTGCTCAGTTCAGCCGTCATGGCAGCGGAAGATCCTTCAACCAACTCCCAATCATCAAGCTGGTAATCGGTTAATGCCTGATTAGCTTGACTCATGATCCCTGCTCCTGGTTCAATCCCAATAATTTGATAATCTGTTTCAGCACCAATACCAGTCGCATTCTCATTTTTATTGATTCCATTTTGAATGGCCACAACGATTGCTGTAATTAGGACAAGTGCTGTCACTAAAGAATAGACGATTTTCCGACTGACGAGATGCGCATATGCCGGTTTTTGCAAATTTTGCGAGATGCGGTCGAGAATAATCGCTATAATTACAATCGATAACCCGGCCTCAAACCCTTGCCCGACATCAATTTTACTTACTGCTCGATAAACATCTGCTCCAAGTCCAGGTGCTCCAACTAACGAAGCGGTGACCACCATCGAGAGAGCAAGCATAATACTTTGGTTGACCCCCGCCATAATCGTTGGAGTCGCCAACGGCAATTGCACTTTGAATAACTTTTGGCTTCTGCTTGAACCAAATGCATTTGCCGCTTCAATTAAATCTTTCGGTATTTCTTGGATCCCAAGATTTGTCATCCGTATTGTTGGTGCAATCGCAAAGATAAAGGACGCAATAATTCCTGGAACGACTCCAATTCCAAAGAAGAGAATCGATGGTATTAAATAAACAAAGGCTGGCATCGTCTGCATAAAGTCTAAAATCGGGGTAACAATTTTTTGTACCGTTTTACTTTGGGCACACCAGATTCCAATTGGGATGCCGATGACAATGGTTAGGATACCGGATAATAAAACAATGGCAAGCGTCTGAATACTGGATTCCCAATAGCCTAGATTCTCAATTAAAAGTAAGCTAATCAACGTAAAGATTCCAAGTGGCCATCTACCCGTATAGGTTACTAATAGCGCTAAAATAATAATTAACACAATCGGTGGCCCTGCACTTAATACATCCACAATGATATTTAATAAACCATCGATTGAATTGGTTAAGATCGTAAAAAATCCAGCAAAAGCGACCGTTATCCATTCAACGAACGCATCAATCCATTCTCCTAGTGGAATTTTTGGTAGATTCATGACTCAACACTCTCCAACTCATTCAAGGAATCTTTATTTCCTGCTAGAGCTGCAATGACAGGTCCGCGAATCACAATTCCTTTTAATCTATGTTCTTCATCGACAACGGAAATCGGGATATTGGAAGTGGCCATCTCGTCCAACATATCCGTTAATAATGTATCTTCTGAAACAGTTGGAATATCCGTTGTCATCACTTCAGAGATGGGTAGGTTTTGATCGACTGCCTGACGTCCCTGTTCCGCCGTAAGCGCTCCTAACAACTTCATTTTCCGGTCAACTACAAAGATGCTGGAATATCCTTCACGTTTCATAATTTCAAGCGCTACCCTTGGTCCACGATCGACCCCGATTTTTTCTCCACGTTTCATCACATGGGAAGCGGTTAAAACCTTGGATAAATCAACATCTTCCACAAACCTTTCAACAAATTCATTTGCTGGATTAATCAAGATTTGTTCAGGTGTCCCTAATTGAATGACGCTTCCATCTTTCATCAACGCAATTCGATCCCCGATTCGGAGGGCTTCATCCAAATCATGCGTAATAAAGATGATCGTCTTCTTGTACTGTTCTTGAATTTGTAATAACTCATCTTGCATATCTTTCCGAATTAACGGATCAAGAGCACTAAAGGCTTCGTCCATTAAAATAATATCTGTATCACTGGCTAATGCTCTAGCCAGTCCTACCCGTTGTTGCATCCCACCGCTCAATTGTTTAGGCAGTTGATTTTCATACCCTTTTAATCCAACGGTCTCAAGTGCATGCATGGCTTTTTCTCGCCGCTTTTCAGCAGGGACTTTCTTGATTTCCAGACCATACTCGGTATTTTCCAATATGGTCTTATGTGGGAAGAGAGCAAAGTTCTGAAAGACCATGCTAATCTTTTTTTGTCTGACTTTCCTGAGTCGTGCTTCACTCATTTTGACAATATCTTCATTTTCGATCAAAATCTCACCAATTGTTGGATCAATCAACCTGTTAAACATTCGAATCAAGGTCGATTTCCCACTTCCCGATAAACCCATGATGACAAAGATTTCACCATCATAAATTTCGAAGGAAACGTCTTTTACCCCAACCGTCTGTCCAGTTTCCCTTAAAATCTCCTTCTTTGATTTGCCTTTCTTTAATAAATCAATCGCCGCTTTAGGATTTGAACCAAAAATCTTAGAGACATTCCTGACCTCTACATATGGTTTCATTTATTCACCTCATTCTTTTTAGCACCCGTTGTATTTTTTGCATAAAACCATATATATATGAGGACGTTTCGGCTAAAAGCTAACATTTCAATCATTTGCTTTGTGATTGGGTCACCTAAAGCTCTGATTCTTTAAAAAGCCTTGAGATTGCCTACCCTGTTTTATTTTTTTCAAACTTTGTTGATCTGCGCAACTGAATGAGCTATGTCATACTGATCAATCCCATTTTTAAAAGAAGAAGTCGGTTTTCGAAAAGATTGTTGTTAAAATCCTTAAGCCGATTTTAACGATATAGAAGCCATTTCATCTGTTTAAACTTAGCCTGCAAGCTCTTTTCTCCTAAATGTAGCGAATTTTTTGGATAACCTGGCTTATTCAGACGTATTTTTTGGTCAAAAGCAACAAAGTTTGAGAAAAGAACCTAAAAGAAAGAGCTCGCAAACCTAAGTACATCTTGCGTAATGCTGATGTTGCGTTAAGTTTAAACAACAATCTTTTTAACCTTTAAAAAAGCAAAAGCCAGAACATCGCTGTTCTGGCCCAATCGTTTTTAGTTTAGTCTAGTAACCCTTTTTCTTCATAATAGCGCTTTGCACCTTCATGCAATGGAATGCCCGCAAGCTCGGTTACGGCATTTTTGATATCCATTTGTTGGACGATGGAATGGGAAGATTCTAGCTTGTCTAAGTTCTCCCAGAACACCTTTGTCATTTGATAAATGGTTTCTTCATCAACAGATGCATCCGCCATTAGCATCATTTTAATCGCAAGCGTATCGACGTCCTCTTCTTGTCCTTCATACGTTCCAGCTGGAATGGTCATTTCAGAATACCAAGGATATTCTTCCATTAATTGTTTACGGATTTCCGGTTCAATGCCAATCAATTCTCCATCCGCTGTGGAAGTCATTTCGGTAACCGCAGCAGTCGGAAGACCCGCTTGGATTAATGCTCCATCAATTTGCTTATTTCTCATTAAATCAATCGCTTCTGTGAACCCAACAAAGTTGGCATCAATTCCATCCGGATATTCGATTCCATAAGCTGGTAAAATAATGCTTGATTCTACTTCAGGAGTACTTCCTGTCGTTCCTGGAGCAAATTTCTTTCCTTTTAAATCACCGATTGATTCAATCCCTGAACCTTTACGCACCACAAATTGATTTGGGTTATAGTATAGACCCGCTACAATCCGAACATCTTCATATTTGCGATCCTTGAATCCTCTTTCTCCGTTATAAGCTTCCCAGATGATTCCGGAAGTCGCAAAAGAAATATGAGCTTCTCCAGCTTTCATTTGGTTCAAATTGTCCACTCCACCATTTGACGCTTGTGCGTTCACGCGGACTCCTTCAATTTCCGTTCCCCAAAGATTGGCCATTGCTGAACCTAACGGATAGATGGTTCCAGTTGTCGATGCTGTTGGAAAGTTTAAATTTTGTTGCCTTTCCCCATTTGATGATTTTTCTCCCCCACAAGCACTTAGCACGAGAACCATACTAAGCAAACACAAGAATAATACATAGCTTTTTTTCTTTCCGTTCATTTTGCTTTCTCCCCCTTTTAAATGTGAATGTTTACTAGATCGACTGACTCATTTCATTCGGAGCCAGTTTTCTCTTTACGACCCACTGCCAGGCTAAAACAATCCCTAATAAACCAATGCCAGCGTAGTCTGTTAAGCTGCCAGGGATAATCATTAAAACCCCAACAATCGTAAAAATTATCCTTTGAATTAAATTGGCTTTCATCAAAAACCACCCCTGCAACCCAGCTGCAAGCGAGATACAGCCAATGATGGCGGTAATCGCAGGAATGATACTCTCAGAATAAGGATTAGCACCAAGCAACAACGCCGGATTAAAAATAAAGAAAAACGGCAGGATGAAGCCGGTTAATCCAAGCTTTACAGCTGTCAGCGAAACTTGATTCTGATTGGTACCCGCAATTCCGGCAGCGACATAGGACGCAAGGGCAACCGGCGGTGTGATATTTGATAAACAAGCATAAATGAGAACAAACATATGGGCCGCAAGCGGTGTAACACCAAGGTTGATTAATACAGGTGCACCAACTGTTGCCACAATAACATAGGCAGCCACTCCTGGGACGCCCATCCCCAAAATAATGCTCATCAACATTACGAGTAAACCTGCAATGAGTAAACTATCATTTGTATAGTTCATCACTGCATAGCCAAAGTTCAGACCTAGACCTGTTAAAGAAACAGTCCCAATGATCACACCAATTACAGCACAGGCAACAGCCACTCCCACAGCACCTTTTGCTCCTTCTTCAAGTGCAAGGATGATTTCTTTTAGTCCCATTCTTGTTTCTTTGCGCAGCCAGCTTGCGACTACACAAGCAATGATGGAAAAGACAGCGGCATATAATGGGGTATATCCCATAAACAGCAGCCCCATTAAAACAATTAATGGTAAGGATAGATGTCCTTGTTTCTTCAGTACATCCATGGCTTTAGGGATGTTTTCTTTCGAAAGACCTTTTAGCCCTAAGCGTTTAGCTTCGAAATGAACAACCATGATCAAGGTTAAATAATAAAGAATTGCAGGGATGATGGCCGCTACCATTACAACGGTATAGGAAACTCCTAAATATTCCGCCATAACAAATCCTGCTGCTCCCATAATTGGCGGCGCAAATTGACCACCTGTTGAAGCAACCGCTTCTACAGCGGCAGCAAACCGTGCCTTATAGCCATTCTTTTTCATAAGTGGAATGGTCAGTGTCCCTGTTGTTGCCACATTGGCTAAGGCACTACCATTGATCATCCCCATTAAACTGCTGGCGATCACCGCTACCTTTGCTGGTCCTCCTGGAGAGCGTCCGGCAATCGTTAATGCGAAATCATTAATAAATTGACTAAACCCGCTCCGGCTTAAAAATGCTCCAAATAAGATAAAGAGGAACACAAATGTAGCCGAAACCCCAATGGCGATCCCAAAAACCCCTTCACTTCCGTAAAATAAATAATCGATCACGCGATTGACACTAAAGCCACCATGTCCAAAAATTCCTGGAATGTAGGAACCGAGAAAATTATAAAGTAAAAAGATAAAAGCTAAGATTGCTAGATTCCCAACTACCCGGCGCGCCGCTTCAAAAATCATCAAAATCCCAATCGCACCAAAAATATAATCCGGAAGTAATAAATAACCTCCCCTTAGGACAATGGTTTGATAGGAAACTAATAAATAACCGGTTGAAGCAATACTCAACAAAATACAAATAAGATCGAATACCGGCGGGAATTTTACGGTCCGTTTCCCTTTTTTTGTAATCGGATACAACAGGAAGGTAACAACAAGTAGAAACATCATATGCCATGCTCTTAACGTAATCGCATCAAAAACACCTGAACCTGCAGCAAAGATTTGAAAAAGGGACCAAATGACCGCAATGGCTGTAAGGACCTTTGCTGCCTTTCCAATATATGTACGCACACGAAACTCACTATCGACTTTCTCTACTAATTCCATTTCAGTGCTCAAAACAACACCTCCTTGTTTTGTTAAAATATTAAAATATTTTTGATGATTATAAAATATAATAGTTTAGTTTCTTTAGCACGTCAATCCGAAGAAGCACGAAAATGGTCGTCTATTGTCTTATGGGAATCTAGTATTCTACTTTTATCTAAAAGTTCGGAGCAGAGGGGGGCTTTGGAAGTTTATCTATCCGGGGCAAAAAATCAGGTTCAGACCCTCCAATTCGTTCCTAGACTGTGGGGCTGAGCCATGCACATCAGAATGCTATACAAGTTTCGAAACATTTTTCTGAGGCATACATTAAAGAAATAAATAACGAGGGGGATGACGAATGCATCATTTCGATACACTATGCCAGCAATACGGACAAATTTTAAATAAAAAACCCAAAATAAAAAATGGTGTATGCTCTGTAGAAATTGAACGTCATTTAAATGTGACCATTCAAGGTCGTCCTAGTCGTGGGGAACTTCATGCGGGACTATCGTTCGAATCCTTGGATCATGAAGGTAATGCACTTAATCTTGGAGAAACCGTCATACTTGAAGAAGAAATTCCTGCATTTACAAATATATTAGTTCGAAATGGAATCATCATTAGCGCCATTCATAATCATTGGCTGTATACAAAACCAACCATTCTATACCTTCACTTCCAATCTGTTGAACCACCACTGCATTTTGCCCATAAAGTTGCGGAAGCAATGAAAGTTCTAAAGTGAAGAAACCATATGACTATGTGGGCTATTCTTTTCTATTTTGTATCATCATAAAATCCCATTTCACCTGCACATCGGTCCAACTGCAACACATACAATAAGTTGAATGTTTGAAAGAAGGAGGACAATCATGAATTTAAATCAACCCTATTCCGTTTCTTCTTATCCTAATTTTTATCGGGAGACACCGAATACACAGCTTTTACATGCTATTCAAAAAGCCATTCATGCTGAGTATAGTGCGATTGCTTGTTATGAGAAATTAGCCAAAATGGCCCCCACACAAGAGGAACGAACCAAAATACTTGAAATACAGAAAGACGAAAACCGACATCTCCATGAATTCAGTAGAATTTTTACCCATTTAACAGGGAGGCAGCCAACTTTTCAAATCATTGAGGAATGCCCAGACAATTACCAAGCAGGAATTGAGTTTGCCCTAAAAGATGAGCAAGAGGCTGTAGACTCTTATTTAGACATCTCAGATCAAGCACAGGATTTTACAATCAAAGATCGATTTCGACGAGCAGCATCAGATGAACAAAATCACGCGGTTTGGTTCTTATTTTTTATTTCAAAACATTCAAAGGGGTCCCATACCCATAGACAAATTGATTCCTATGGTGCTAAAGGAGCCTTAAGTGCTGCTTCATTAACATTGCCGCAAATGTTAACTTATGCTCTGCAGGATGAGTTCTTGGCCCAAGCAAGATATACGAACATTCTCCAAACCTTTGGGAACATACGGACTTTTGCACAGATTAAAGAAGCAGAAATGAGACATATAAGTGCCTTATTACCACTTTTTGAACGTTATCAAGTACCAATCCCTACCGATCTTTCACAATCGTTTGTGACCACTCCAGGATCGGTAAAGGCTGCATATGCTGCAGGTGTTCAAGGAGAAATTGACAACATTTCGATGTACAATAAATTTTTAACACTTAACATCCCTAATGATGTAAGAACGGTCTTCACTCAAGTACGTAATGCCTCTTTGAACCATTTAGCAGCATTCGAAAGAGGGCTGGCTAGAAGTTAGTTTACTCACCCTGGCGTTTACTGCCCTCCTTTTTTTCTTGCGTAGAAGAGATAATCTCTAAAAATATCCATTTTGTTCTATTACAATTCCTACTCTTTTAAACCATAAAATTCTTGATGATTTTCAATCATTCACCATTCACAACATGTTAAAAAGATCACTCCTTTCAGAAAGTGTTGCGACCACAAGTCCTTGCTTGTACGATTTCTCCGTTTTTTCAACACATTTAAGCTGACCTTTAAAAAGAACCTTCAATATTCATTCCCTTAGTCGCAGGTTTAAATAAGGAAATAAAAAAGCACCCAAATCATTGGATGCTTTTTGTAAATTATGCTGCTTGTGAATGGTTTTGGTCTTTTTTACCCGCAAACATAGAATCGATTGCCCACATTTGACTTCCGTTTACCGCGATAAATAATGCTACGGCTAATAGTGCAACGTCAAACTCATAACCATTTAAGAAGCCCATTGATAATTTAGCGGTAAAAATTGCGCCAAGCATGATGACAGCTAATAGTGCAGATACAATTTTTGAACCCAAACCAACAACTAATAACAATCCACCAACCAATTCAATCACGGCTACCGCATAAGCTAAGCTTCCAGGTAGTCCAATGCTTTCAAACCAACCTACTGTATTTCCAATTCCTGCACTAAATTTATCTAAACCGTGTAGGAAAAATGTAATCCCTAATACTACTCGTAAAATCAATGTGCTCCATGCTAATTTGTTATTCATTCTTCATTACCTCCAAATAATTTTTAAAATTTTTTATTAGCCAAATTGCCAAATACTATGACTTAAACTTCCATATCGATAACTGCGGTGCAACAAGGTTGCTTTTTGCTCATCATCCGCTGCCCCCATTGAATAAAAGATTGGGATAAAATGCTCCCTTCCATACGGGGGGACTGCCAGCTGTGCAGAAGGAGCAAGGGAGTCATACTGAAATAAAGACTGTGTATCCCATGCTTTTAAATGTTTCTCTAGCCACTCATCAAATTGCAAGGCCCACGGAGTTGTTTCCCCGTTATCGCGCCAATCCAACGCCCGGAGGTTATGCACACTTCCTCCACTGGCAATGATCATGACATCTTTTTTCCTGAGCTCTGATAGTGACTTTCCAATTTTATACTGTTCCTCAGGTGTTAACTCTGGATTCACAGACATTGAAATCACAGGGATATCCGCATTTGGATAAAGCATTCTCAGAACAACCCAAGCTCCATGATCCAGACCACGACTTGATTCCGTTTGATAAGGAATCCCTTCAACTGTGAATAAGTCTTTGATTTCTTCACTTACATGCTTATTTCCGATGGCAGGATATTCAATCTGATACAAAGCTTCTGAAAACCCACCAAAGTCATAAATCGTTGAATATTGATCCACTTCACTTACATATTGAACGGATGAAACCCAATGAGCTGAAAACAGCACAATCGCCCTTGGTTTAGGAACATGTTGACCTAACTGATTTAAAAACTTGGTATATTCGTTTTCCTCAATGGCCAAAAGTGGAGCACCGTGTGCAATAAAATAAGATGGAATCATCTCCAAAATTACCTCCTCTCTCAGTGATTGTATCTTTAGGATAACTTTTCTTTCTCAAGCAGAAATGAATCACTAATGAAAGGTTATTACCCTTGGAATATCTACATAAGAATAAAATATTCATATAAGTAAACATATAAACAAAAATAAATACCTTTCTCAAGGTTTGTTTGTTTCCTTATATGAATATTTGTTATCTATAAAGTAACAAGGTAGGTATGGATTGTCAATATTTTTTTTGCTAATATAGATATATGTTTTTTATTTGAAAACATTCGAGGTGGCTACTATGGAAATCGGTTCAAAGATTCGGGACATCCGTAATCGAAAAAAAATCACGATTGCCCAAATGTGTGATGCAACTGGGCTTTCAAAAGGATTTATCAGTAATGTTGAGAACAACAATACTTCCCCATCGATCAGCACTTTGCAAACGATTGCAAGTTTTTTAAAAGTTCCTTTGCCTTACTTATTGTTAGAAAAGGACCAGCAAATGCGAGTCGTTAAAAAGGATTCAAGAACTATTACTTCCTATAATGGGTTGAAGGTGGAGCATTTAGCTTCAAAAGAAGGATTACATTTGAGAATGGTAGAATTCCCTCCCGGAGCGTCAATGGGAGAACCAAACGCCCATGAAGGGGTCGAAACCCATCTCGTACTTGAAGGGAAACTTCTCGCCGAGCAAGGAGAGGATCGTTCCATTGTCGAAGAAGGAGATTCTTTCAGTTGGAATGCCTGTGTCCCCCACTATGTGAAAAATATCGGGGACCAAAAAGCCGTGGTGTTAATTGCCGTCTATTCCGATACGGAATTAAGGGACATATTAGGTTGAAACAAAGCGCTCATCGATAAGTGAATAATAAAAAAGCTTTAAAGCCGGCCCATAATAGGAAATAAAATGGAAGGTGCCAGGCACCATCCATTTTTTGGATGGTGCCTGGCACTTTTTTGGGTGTTTTTTATGTAAACTTCCGGAGATTAAACCACATACCTACTGTTCGTGTAAAATCGAAAACCCATGCTGAAATGGCTTTGGGCATCACGATCCTCTTATCACGACTCTTTTACCAATTCATAGATTCGATCAGAATTTAAAAGTGGCGAGATTGATTTTTCTGTTTGCAGCGTAAGCGCTGCTCCAGCAAGGCCTAATTGACAAGCATTTATTAACGACTCATCGTTCATAATTCCGTATATTACACAGGAAGCAAATGCCTCTCCAGCACCTGTTGGGTCCACAACTTCCGTTTGAATCGGAGGCAGATGTCCTGATTCTTCTGGAGAAGAATAGTATACCCCTTTGTCCCCCATTGTGATGATTACCTTGTTCACGCCGAGATCTCTTATTTTCTCACAGGCAATCTGGCAATCGGCAATGGAGTCAATTTTTACTTTTGCAAGGACCTCTGCTTCTTCACGATTTGGGAGGATTAATTCTACTCCATCCAAACGAGAAGGAAGGTTTTGAGCTTTAGCCGGAGAAACAGGATCAATATACAAAGGGATTTTCTCATCCTTGCAACGTTTGATCACATAACGAATGCATTCCTTAGAAATATTCGTGTCCAAATAAACACCTTGTGAGGCAGCGATATGCGACCATTTTTCCTCAATCATCGAGGGAGTTAATTTCTCGTATATGCTCATATCAGCCATTGAGACAATGCTTTCACCATCCACATCTAACAAAGTGGTAAACGTTCCTGTCCCTTCTGACGGTAATATCCATACCTGGCTAATATCCACTCCTTGGCCTTTCGTTTCCTGCAAAATCCAATTCCCTTCTTTGTCGTCCCCAACACAAGCCATGAGCGAAGCACTAAGCCCCAACCGACTGATATTTTCCGCAAAGTTTCTGGCCACTCCACCACAAACTTCGGCCATTTTCACTGGATTCGATGAATACAAACGAACCTTCTGATTCGATTTCGCTTTCCGGTCAATATTGGCTCCGCCAATACAGACCATGGATGATTCTTCGCGGAGAATATAGCCTCGTCCTTTGATTTCACCGCGTCTTGTCAGGTTTGCAATATAATTGGCAACCGCAGGCCTCGATAACCCGACTTTCTTTGATAATTCCTGCTGTGAAATAAACGGATTCATTTTTATATAATGTAAAATTTGTTTCTCTTTATCCATCGAACACCCTCATCTCCCATCAAACAAAAGTTTAATCTGAAAAACATTGTTTATAAACACTTAACCGTTTTTTATTTTTTGTGATAAACCCCATTATACCAATGTTTTATACCCGATCTTAAGCCCGTAAAAATCTGTCTTGCTATGGCTTTATTTTACATAAAAAAGCGATTGATACCAAAAAAATGGTTTGTCATAAAGTCACCCTCTGAATTATATTGGAGATTATGATTTTTTTATAAGGCTGTTTTCGTAAAGTTTGTTGTTAATATCCTAAAGCCGATTTTAACGAGAAATAAGCTTTTCTCTGCGATACTACTTAGTTTTAAGCTCTTTTCTCCTCTTATAAACGAATTTGGAATGGGATCATAGCGAATCATTCTATATTGTCCTTAAAAAGCAACAATTTTTGAGAAAAGCCTTTTATCAAGGAAAAATCATTCTATTTAACACCAAAAAGTAGGAGGCGTTAACACTATGAAAATGTATCTATATCCCCTGTTAGTAATGATTGCAGCTAGTAGTTATGGGGTCGTATCAACGATTATCAAACTGGCGATGGGCAGTGGTTTTACTGCCGCAGAGGCTGTGACTAGCCAATTTTTTGTCGGCTTTTGCCTCTCTGTGTGTATCTTCCTTGTAACAAACCGAGGAAAACTTAGTTTTAATGGCATGAAACTTCTGATTCTCGCGGGTGTTTTTACTGGGTTAACCAATATTGTCTATGGACGATCATTAAATTACTTGCCTGCATCATTAGCAGTCGTGCTTCTTTTCCAATTCACATGGATTGGGATGTTAATCTCTTGTCTTACAAAACGACAGCTCCCAAGTCGAATTGAACTAATCTCCCTGATTATCCTCGTTGGAGGAACCATACCGGCAGCTGGCTTAATTGATGTTGACCTCTCGAATATCCCATTCCAAGGATGGTTATGGGGGTTAGCAGCCGCTCTCTGTTATTCCTTGTTTTTATTTGTGAATGGGAAAGCAACCGCGAACATGAGTACCTCCAACCGATTAGTATTGGTATCTTTCTTTGCATTTATGGTAACAGCAGCGTTTCAATCGCCAGAAATCATATGGAACGGCACTTTGTTTATGGAGGGACTATGGATATATGGACTAGCTCTAGGTTTATTTGGTCTCGTTATTCCGGTTTTCTTATTCTCGATTGCCGTTCCAAAAGTTGGTTTGGGTACGTCCTCGATCTTAAGTGCGATTGAATTGCCGATTGCGGTGATGGTGTCCGTCATCTTGCTAAGTGAAACGGTGACCACACTGCAAATCGTTGGCATCGTGATTATTCTTCTCGGTATGAGTTTGCCAACACTACGAAATCGAAAAATTTTAAATAAAAATAACCCTTCTAAAGCATTGTCTAAGCAACATTCCTATAAGCTGAAAAAAAGTTCTTGATAAAAATATGTTGACATTTTTCGACATGAAAACGTATACTAAACATGTGTTTAGGACATAAACATTTGTTGGGTTGGGAGGTGTCATGATGACTAATCATTTGAATGAACAAGAAGAATTCATTTTAAGGGTGATTAGAGACAATCCGTTTATTTCGCAGGAAGAATTATCAGAAATGATTGGAATGTCCAAATCTTCCCTTGCGAATATTCTTTCTGGCCTAATCAAGAAAGAGCATGTCTTTGGTAAGGCTTACGTTTTAAATGAAACAGCCCCGATCATTTGTATTGGGGGAGCAAACATTGATAGGAAATTCTATGCACAAAGTGACATTACGGCTGAAACGTCTAATCCTGTAAAATCCTCCAGATCCGTTGGAGGGGTTGCACGAAACATCGCAGAAAACCTCGGACGACTAGGAGAAGAAGTGACGTTTATTTCAACAGCCGGCAACGATTCTGAATGGGAAGAGATATATGAATTATCCTCACCCTTCATGAATTTGGAGCATGTCACAAAGTTTGATCATTCCGCAACAGGATCCTATACAGCTGTTCTGGATCAGAACGGGGATTTGAACATTGCTTTAGCAGACATGGATGTTTTTGATCAGATCACACCTGAGCTATTGATCAAAAACAGCGCGATTCTCAGAAAAGCAAAATGTATCATTGTCGATTTGAACTGCCCGTCTGAAACGATTGATTTTCTTTGTTTCTTCACATCGAAAAATAATATTCCATTAGTCATTATTCCGGTTTCGTCTCCAAAGATGAGTCGACTTCCAAAATCGTTGAATGCAGTCAGCTGGCTCATCGTCAATAAAGATGAAACCGAAACCTTTTTAAATATTGACATCAACGACGAGCAAGACTGGAAAGATTCCGTCAAAAAGTGGCTGGAATTAGGAGTTAAAAATGTCATTGTCACAAGTGGAGCCAAAGGCGTCATGGTCGGGAGAGAAAATGGAGAAATTCTTTATTTTCCGGCAATCGAAACACCGAATGTAGTGGATGTAACAGGTGCAGGTGATTCCTTCTGCTCCGCTGTTATCTATTCCTGGCTGCAGAAGCAAGACACCGAAACGATAATCAAATCGGGCTTGGTCAATTCCCATAAAACCATTATGTCAAAGTATACGGTTCGACAAGAATTATCACAAAAACAATTCAAACTAGATATGGAGGGCTATTTAAATGAAACAATATCTTGAATTTTCCGCTGAGGTACAAAAAGCTAAAGAAGAAGGCAAAGCAATTGTCGCATTGGAATCAACCATCATCTCACACGGTATGCCATATCCGCAAAACGTGCAAATGGCTCGTGAGGTTGAGCAAATCGTCCGTGATAACGGTGCCGTTCCTGCAACCATTGCCATCATTGACGGAAAAATTAAAATTGGTTTGACAGACGAAGAGCTTGAACTATTCGGAAAAAGCTCTGATGTGGCAAAAGTATCAAGACGTGACTTAGCTGCCATTGTTGCGACAAAAAAACTAGGTGCAACAACTGTTGCTTCTACAATGATCTGTGCTGAATTAGCAGGCATTAACATCTTTGTTACAGGTGGAATTGGCGGTGTTCACAGAGGCGCTGAAACAACAATGGACATCTCAGCAGACCTTGACGAATTAGCACAAACAAATGTAGCGGTTATTTGTGCAGGTGCAAAATCAATTTTAGACTTAGCTCTTACACTTGAGTACCTTGAAACAAAAGGCGTTCCTGTTATCGGTTACGGAACAGAAGTTCTTCCAGCTTTCTACACTAGAAGCAGTGAACATAAATTAAACTTCTCTACTGATTCAATCGAGACAATTGCTGAAACATTGAAAACGAAATGGGAACTAAACCTTCAAGGTGGCGCAGTGATTGCGAACCCAATTCCAGAAGAGCATGCGATGGATGAAGATTATATCAATGGCATCATTGCTCAAGCGGTCAAAGAAGCAGAAGAAAACAACATTAAAGGAAAAGACAGCACACCATTCTTACTTGGCAAAATCAAAGAATTGACAGAAGGCAAGAGCCTTGTTGCCAATATCGAATTAGTGAAACACAATGCCAAAGTCGGAAGCCAAATCGCAGTAAGCTATAATCAAATTACAAAGTAAAACTTTTTTCACCTAATAATTGGATAACTTCTATAAAGGAAGATTGCTAGTTTCTTCGACTTTATAGAAGTTGTTTTTTTTAGAAGTATGAAAACGCTCGCATCAAAAGGGAGAGATTTCACATGAATTTTATATTCCTCTTAACAGGAATTTTGCTAGTGTTTGCGATTGGCTTTTTAGTTAGTAACGATCGAAAACATATTAAGTATAAACGCATACTGATTATGTTAGCCGTGCAATTGATCTTAGTGTTTTTCATGATGAATACAAGTATTGGACTCAATGTTCTGACCGAAGTGGGTACTTTCTTTGAGAGTTTAATGGGAATTGCCAATGCGGGTATTGAATTCGTCTTTGGCGGTATGGTAAATGAAGGCGCAACCACTTTCTTCTTTGTCGCGTTACTGCCACTTGTTTTCATGTCCGTTTTAATCGGAATCTTGAATTATATTAAAGTTTTGCCATTCATCATCAAATATATTGGGTTGATTTTAAGTAAAATTACAGGAATGGGAAGACTAGAAAGCTATTTTGCTGTATCAACGGCTGCACTTGGACAACCTGAAGTGTTCTTGACGATTATCAAACAAATTCCCCTCCTCTCTCAGAAAAGACTTTATACGATCTGTACGTCCGCAATGAGTGCGGTCAGTATGGCAATGGTTGGGGCTTATATGACGATGTTAGAGCCGAAATACGTTGTAACCGCTGTCGTATTGAATATCTTCAGTGCGCTAATCGTTGCAAATATTATTAACCCATATGATTTAGAAGAGACTGAAGATCTAATTAAAGTTGAAGAAAATGAACGAGTTCCATTCTTCCAAATGGTTGGGGATAGCGTTATGGACGGTTTTAAAATTGTGATCGTCGTTGCTGCAATGCTATTAGGATTTATTTCCTTGATGGAATTGATTAATGTGATTTTCCTAGGCGTGTTTGATGTTTCTTTCCAAAATGTGATTGGTTATATTTTTGCTCCAATCGCTTTCCTAATGGGGATTCCTTGGGCAGAAGCAGTACAAGCTGGCGGCATTATGGCTACGAAACTTGTAACAAACGAATTTGTTGCGATGTTGAGTTTTGGTGATATTGCTAGTGGTCTTTCTGATAAAACGGTTGCGATTGTATCGGTTTATTTAGTTAGTTTTGCGAACTTTGGAACGGTTGGAATTGTTGCAGGTTCCATCAAATCCATCAGTGAAAAGCAAGGTAGTTATGTTGCCAAATATTCGTTAAAGTTATTGTTAGGTGCCACATTAGCCTCTGTCATTTCAGGAACAATGATGGGGCTTGTCATGTAATAGAATAGTAGAGGTGAATAATCATGGAAAAAAGAAGAATTATTTTGGATTGTGATCCTGGACATGATGATGCGATTGCAATGATTTTAGCCGCAGCACGGCCAGAATTAGAGATCTTAGGAATTACAACCGTTTCTGGAAATGCTGAGATTGAAAAAACAACGGATAATGCGTTAAAAATTTGTGATTTAGTTTCCTTACACAATGTGATTGTTTCCAAAGGAGCAAGTGAGCCAATGGTTCGCCTACGCGAAAACGCACCGGGCATCCATGGGGAGTCAGGCTTAGATGGCCCTGAGTTCCCAGAAGCATCTCGCAGCTGGAGCGATGAGCATGGCGTTGATACAATTATCAGACTGATAAAAGAGTCAAACGAACCGGTGACCCTTGTACCGACTGGTCCACTCACCAATATCGGTCTCGCGTTAACAAAAGCACCGGAAATCAAAGAAAATATTGAAGAAATCGTTCTAATGGGCGGCGGAACGTTTGGCAACTGGACGCCTACGGCAGAATTTAATATTTGGGCCGACCCAGAAGCAGCTAGAAAAGTATTTGATAGCGGCTTGCCGATCGTAGTGATGGGACTCGATATCACCCACCAAGCATTGGCAACAAAAGACGTGATTGAACGAGTAAACCAAATCGATAATCAGGTGGCCCAGATTGTCGGCGAATTATTAGTTTTCTTCGCCTCGACTTATAAAGAAATGTTTGATTTCGATGGAGCACCGGTACACGATGTCTTGTGCGTCGCCTATCTTGTTGCTCCAGAATTGTTCAAGATGAAAGATGTTCATATTACCGTAGAAACGAAAGGCGAGTTCACTGCAGGAACAACCTGTGTCGATTTGCACGGAGTGACTGGCAGAGAAATCAATGCAAAATTTGGTATGGAGCTTGATGTTGACGGTTTTTGGAAGCTCATGATTGAAGCTCTTAAAAAATATTAGCATCTCCTATAGAGAGAATAAAATGGATGTAGGCTATTACTTAAAAAAACGCCCCAAAGAGAAAAGAATTATCGAGTTGCTCTTGTTTATTAGTGGATTGTTGTGAAGTAAGGAGTTCCATTTACTCCATTTAAGAGTGTTTTAAATAGGTATGATTCTATTCAACTTCCTTTTGGGGCAATCCATTTCTCTCAAGCGTATGTGTTGTAATCCTAGCTGCAATGAATGTCTATTGAATAATTGATATAAAATAAAATAAAATGAAGCGACCTTAGTAAATGAATGCTATTGAACGGAGTGTTGTAATGTGAAACCAATTATATTTGATGTTGATACAGGGATTGACGATGCCTTAGCAATGGCATACGCATTAAACTCTCCTGAATTAGACCTGCTCGGTTTTACAACCTGCTTTGGGAATGTATCCGTTGTAGAGGCTACTCGTAATACGCTTGCGGTTTTAGAAAAAGTAGGTAAACAGGTCCCTGTCTACATGGGTGCCAAACAAACACTTATGCGTGGGGAGAAAGATGGAAATTCAAAACATGTCCATGGAGAAGATGGTTTAGGCAATACATTGAAGAAAGCCCCAATGGCTCAAGCTGAAAGCAAATTTGCACCAGATTTTATGATTGAGCAAGTAAAAAATCGCCCCCATGATATAACGATTCTTGCTGTTGGTCCGCTAACCAATCTGGCGCTTGCAATCAAAAAAGCACCAGAGATTATTCCGCTTGTTAAAGAGGTTGTGATTATGGGGGGTGCAGTAAAGGTTCCAGGGAATGCGAGTCCTTATGCTGAAGCAAACATTATTGCCGATCCGGAAGCTGCTGAGGTTGTTTTTTCTTCAGGTTTACCAGTCACGCTTGTAGGACTTGATGTCACAATGAAAACATTATTACCTAAAACGAAACTTAAAGAATGGCGTGCAACGGAACAAAAAGCAGCTAAATTCTTTGCAGATATGACCGAGTTTTATATTGGATTCTATGAATCCAATTATCCAGGGATTGGAGGCTGTGCGCTCCATGACCCGCTTGCAGTAGGGATTGCAATCGATCCGAGTTTTGTGGTGACGGAATCAATGAATATCAAAGTTGTCACTGAAGGAGAAGAAGTTGGGAGAACAGTCGGAAACGTTGAAGATGATCCAAAAATTCAAGTTTGTACAGAAGTTGAAGCCAACCGATTCCTAGACCATTTTTTAAGTAGAGTAATAGGATAGGATTAAATGAAAGTCTGCCTGAAATTTTTTTAGGCGGACTTTTTGATAGGAAATAAAAGTCACCCTTTTTTTCTTTAAGAATCCCCCGTTATTTAGAAAGAATTCCTACTACCTGACTCTTGCAGGTTATTTTAAACTCTCAAGTGTTTACTTTACAAAAAGACCTACATACCTTAAAAATAGTATTCACTTCTATCCAAAGAGAAACACTTCCTTTTACCTATACAATTTCCTGTATACTAAAGTGTTGAAAGGTCCTCAAATAAGCAAAAAGGTGTGATTTAAATGCTTTATATCAGGGATATTGAAAAGATCATCCAAGATACCTTACTTGAAGCAAACTTAAAATTAAACTATGAGATTAACAACGACCTCCAAGCACCCATGAGTTTCAATGTTTCAACCAATACAATCAAGTTTAACTATATCCAAGTGAACGGGTTTCTCAGCCGGGTTAAAGTGAAGGAAACCAAAGAAAACTTAGTAAAAATCCTTGTTTATCATGAGATTGGCTATTATTTAGATTATAAGAAAAACAGGTACGACTTACGCACGCTTATGTATGGAGAAGACGAAGAGATCAAACAACTAACCGCTCAAATTGAAACAAACGCTTGGGATTATGGAAGAACCTTGGTGCCAGAAGAACTTATCGATTCGTATGATCAAGTTCGAGATCTGGAAAAAGTACATATACCGAATTTTTAGATTGTCGCTTCTGATGAAATCGGCTCGGTACTCCCTCGTTGGTTTTAAACAGACCTAATATTCACGACCATCCGTCGCTTTTAAGACGGTTTTCTCGGGCGAGTGGCTCCTTCTGTCTAGCAAACGCTTGCTGGGAGACAGTTTTCTCGCTCGAGCACCCCTTTCTGTCTTTCAAACGCCGGTTGGGTGACACTTTTCTCACTCGGGTACCCCTTTCTGTCTTTCAAACCCTTTGTTTTTAATCGGATTTCTCGTGCGACCCGACGCTGTTTTGAGTACTTCTTTACCACTGGTCCGAACTAAAGACAGTTTTTAATCCCTGCCCTTCACTGCAAAGCTACTTCCTAATTAATATGATGATATCTTTTAAGATTGCTAGAATCCCCAAAAAAATAATGAACCAGAATTCCCCTTCATCTATAGAGAATCCTCTACTAGATTGGCTTCCGAAGAAATTCAAAAAGAAAAGAAAGAGAATTAAAAAGCTATAGGCTATAATTTTTTTCACTATTTCCTTTTCCTTTTTTTTATTTATATAGTTAAAGATCAGAAATATAATTCCGAACCCTACACAAAATGAAAGAAAGTGCTGAGAACTTTTCAAAACGAAGTTTGGAAAAGCATCTAGAAACAATAGAATGGCAAGCAAAAATCCTATGAAAAAATACCGCATATCTACACCTCATATCTATCTTTTCATTTTAACATGGTGTAAATGTTAAAAACTCTAAATTTTAAAAACTAACATCTTTTATCCACCAACCTAATCTATTATCCCCACACAATAGGGTACTGAAGTGTTTTTTCATCCCTAGTAATTGGCCAGGAAGTACTGAATGAAAGATTCTTTCGGCAAAACGTAGAGAGCCCAATGTTCCAATGTTGAGCAGGAGTTAAAAAATTTATTTGAGCTTGATCTTTTCATTGTGACATTGCGACTGAAATAAAATTATTTTTAATGCCTAAATCCAAGCAATCTCACAGCGGGTTGCACTTTTTCTATGTTTTCATGTCTAAAACATTACAAGTATTTTTTATTCACAACATTTTTGCGACAAAAAATGACACACGCATCCGTATTCATATAAATGACGACAAAATCTGACGTCTTCATAACCCTATATAAAAAGAGAGAATAGGAGAAAGTGATCGTATGACGAAAGAATTATTTGTTAATGGCGAATTAACCCGGTTTCGTAAAGAAACGCACGTAAAAAACATCCAACCGAAAGAGGAACCTGTTTTCACATCAAGGATGGAAAAAAGAGAGTATGATCAGAGCACTCATTTTGATCTTCGCAATATCATCGATGTAAAAGGGTTCCTAAAAGATATTCGGGAAAATTGGAATACATACGTTTTACAGGTTCACCAATGGATTCAGCAAAAACCATTAAAAAAGATGATTGTAACCGGTATTTTCACTGTTGTTTTTGGCTTTTTTGCGACTACATCAGCGTCTGCATTTATTCCAGAATATACTTATCAAGTAAAAAGTGGTGAAAATGTTGAAACCATCGCTAAGGAGCACGGAGTAACCGTACAACAAGTATTAGATGCGAACGGGCTATCTTCGATTGATGGAAAGAAAATCTTATTACCAAAAGTACAGGATAAAATTGTAACCGCTACAGCATTAAATATCCGAGCGCAATCAAATACAAACAGTAAGATCATAGGAAAATATAAAAAAGGGGACGTTGTCAAAGTCTCATATATAGAGAACGGATGGGCTGGCATCTTAATAAAAGGAAGAGTTTATTATGTGAGTACCAACTATCTTACCGAACCACCGACAGCAAGCAGCGCCCCTAATATAGAATCGTTGAAAAAAACAAAGTATGTTACAGCATCATCATTAAGAGTTAGACAAGCCCCTACTATAAATAGTACGATATTGGGTTCTTTAAAATTAAAGGATCCTGTTTATGTGGAAGCAACTGTGAATGGCTGGGCTCAAATCACGTTTAATGGCCGTCCAGCGTATGTGAGTGACAGCTATTTAACTGCGAATCAACCAAAAATACATAACCATGCAAATAAAGATTCATCTATTTACACTATTAAAAGAGGAGATACTTTTTCAAAAATCGGAAGGGCATTCGGAATCTCGGTCTCTTCTATTCAACAACTAAATCCAACCGTAGACCCTGCTACGTTAAAAATCGGCCAAAAAATCAACCTTCCTGCAAAGGTTACAACTTCGGCTACGGTGAAAGACCAAACAAAAACCAAGTATGTCACAGCAACATTATTGAAAATTAGGCAAGCACCTTCTACAAATAGTACAGTATTGGGTTCTCTAAAATTAAATGATCGAGTACATGTGAAATCATCTAAGAATGGCTGGGCAGAAATCATTCTGAATGGCAAACCAGCGTTTGTTAGTGAAAGTTATTTGACCGCGAATGAACCAAAAGTAAATCACACCAATCCAAATACAGATTCATCGCTTTATATTGTTAAAAGAGGAGATACCTTTTCGAAAATTGGGAGGGCATTCGGAATCTCAGTCTCTTCTATTCAACAACTAAATCCGTCGGTCATTCCAACAAAGCTGAAAGTCGGTCAACAACTGAGCCTTCCAATGAGTACAAGTCAATTAAAAGTGACCGCCCAAATTACTGGAATCGATCGCAATGGAAAATTCCGATTTATCACCGACAATGGTAACACCTATGCCGCAAAAGCATCGGGAAACATACTGAACGAGTTATTTAAACATCAAGGGAAAGAAGCCATCCTAACACTTGAAGGAAAAAGAGGTCAACAAATGACTTTGACTTCCCTTTTACCAAATTCTTAAATCTCGAGTACTGCCACCACTAAAATTAGATCAACGCCCAACAGATTTTAGTTGAGCGTTGATCTTTTTTCTCATTATGAAAACCTCACATACTTAAATCGAAGTCCACTATGTTCCTCCTCTATCAAGAAAAACTCATAAAAAGGAATTTTAAGGAAACAATATAACCACTCATTTAAAGGTACATGTTTATTTTCGATTCTCTCTTCATTGTTTAGACTTTTTCTGACTAGGAGTTGAAAATATTGGGTTGGTTTAGCCGGAGTCATCAGTTTAAGGATTTCGATATGTATTCACAAAGCCATTTGGTTATCTTAGCGATTTATCTTTTCATGTCGGTCATCATTTTTCTAAACCGTAATAAGTGGAAAAATAAAGATTGGCGAAGAACTGAGATTGGCATCGCGATATCGTTGATTTTGTTCGAGGGTACCAACCAGGTATGGATGTACGTGAATGGGATCTGGAAGGTAGGGCGTTCTTTGCCACTAGAATTGTGTAATATTGGCCTTATCTTGTGTGTGATTTTATTATTGACGAGAAAAAAAGTGATTTTTGAACTGTTATTTTTTATTGCGATTTTAGGGGCAAATCAAGCTATTTTTACACCTGCTTTAACCTATGAATTTCCCCACTTTCGATTTTTGCACTTTTTCTATGCGCATATGGTGATTGTATGGGTCAGCTTGTATTTTATGTGGGTAAAACGTTATTTCCCAACATTTCAAACGACCATTAAACTCATTCTGTTCATCAATATCCTCTTGCCTGTAATCTTGTACATTAATAAGCAAGCAGACGGGAATTACTGGTTTTTACGTTATAAACCGAAAAGCCCAAGTCTATTTGATGTGCTAGGGCCCTATCCTTGGTACATCTTTTCCCTAGAAAGTATCTTGATTCTTTTAAGCTTCCTCACGTGGTTCTTTTTACGAAAATGGGCGAAACGCGCAGGAGAACATTCACCTTCACAATAATAAGTGAAGAGGAGGTAGTCCCTACTTTGAGTGTCCAGGGATTGCCTCTCCACACTTCATGAAAAAACAAAAAAAGCACCCTTAAAAAGGATACTCAAATATTCATGGTAAACGGTTCGACGCTTACTTTTAACACAAGGTTGGCAGAATCATGAACCATATTAATTTTATTGACGAGATATTCTGTTTTTGAGATGGTAACCGTATCGCTTGCTCTTAACGCGGTAATGTATTGATTCCAATGGACAATATCTGTACTCAAAAGGCGTTTGTCTTTTAAATAATAATCCACTCTGTTTACACTTTTTGTCACTACATCCCCTCCCCTTTTCAATCATTATCAAGCATGAGATAGGTCGAGGACAATCTCAAATCGTACGTCAAATACTGACACTATCTACATAAATAGAATAAATAAGTTTTAAAACACGTACAGTGTGTATTAGTAAAAAACGAGCGATCACTATAAACTCTTTTCTATCTATCGGAATCAGAGTTACATAATTTAGGATCAAGCCTTTACTTCGGGTGCAGGGAGTAAGGGTTTTTTGTTGAATAACTAAAGGTAGAATGTTATGTAATTTCCAGTTAGCTAGGAGTGTTGATATGTCGTTTAGGATGGTTAATAAAGAATTTAAGCTTGTTGGAATAAAAGGTAGTGGGGAGTTTGTTCATTTCGGTCATGAAGTACCCTTACTAGCAAAGCAATTATTAAGTCGCTCAAATGAAATCCCAAATTCAACCGAAACCGAAATTGCATTATTTGAGCCTAAAAAAGATGAGAACCATAGGACAGGTTATTATTATGTAGGGTTAACTGTAAGCGAAAAGTTAGATGAAGTACCAACAGGAATGGAATATATTGAAACAAATAAAGATTATATCACAACAAAAGGGAATATAGCTAATTTGGGAAAACTTCATTCGAATTTATTGAATTGGGCAGAAGAACAAGGTTATCAAAGAGATTTGGATTCTTATATCATCGAGACCTATCACCCTTTAGGGGAAGGTGAGGAAGAAGTACAGATTTACTTACCCATTCAAGCTTACAAGTAATAATTATAATTTTATCAAAAACGGATAGTATCCTAGCGATCTTATGGGGGGAGAACTTTGGTTAAATTAGACAAAATGAACTCAAGTGAATTTGAGCAGTATCTAAGTCATGCAATTAGAGGTTATGCAGATGAACATGTTAAAGCTGGAAATTGGAATGAACAAGAAGCCTTAAGCAAGGCAACGAAAGAGTATGAAAGGTTATTACCAGATGGGGAAAAAACTGCGAATAATACCTTATTCACCATTCGGGATGAAGACAAAGAAGTAGGGATGATCTGGCTTGCACAACGCGCAAACGATAAAGGTTTTATTTATGACATCAATATTCGGGAAGAGAACCAAGGTCGTGGATATGGGAAACAAGCAATGATTGAAATAGAAAAAGTGGCAAGAAAATTAGGGTTAAAAAGTATAAAGCTTCACGTATTTGGTCACAATCGAGTCGCACGAGGTTTATATGAGAAACTTGGTTATTTAGAAACAGATATTGTAATGGAGAAAAAGATTTAACATTTCAGCCTAGTTGAAGAATCGATTGAAAAAGAATAAAAGTAATGGTCCAGTTCAAAAAACTGGACCATTTTTATTTGGAAAAAATGTGTTTCGGCTTAACGAAAAAACACTTTGTCCACATTGTATTTCGCTTGAAGTTTATTGATCATATACGTTTCGTAGATTTCACGGTCCATTGGATCTTCGACAACCATCACTTCAATTTTATAAACTTCCTCGCGGTGGTGTTTGATAGGACTTACATTATCTTCAAAGTGCTTTTTCACTCTTTGACGAAGTTTTCGTGCTTTCCCAACAAACAGAAGCTCATCGCTTCGATTGTAAAATAGAATCAGTCCACCTTTGTCCCGTGGTATTTGGTGAAAATCGATAAACCCATAAATAGGTGTTATCACTGGTTCATCTTCTTTACGCTGTTGTTGCCTTTGTACAATGGTTAGATCTGGTTTAGGAATTTCAATTTTAATCAGTTTCATCACGTCCTCTTTTGGATAACTTACATCGTACCATACAATCTGGTTGAAATATATAAACATTATGAAGTTCCATAATACTGACAATTTGATTGGCTTTCTGCTATCGAAATCACATTTACACTTGTGACTTCACTCGTAAAGTAATATGAACCAAAATCAGCGAATTATACTAGTTAATCCAAGGCAATAAAAAGACCATCCTTTATGAGGATGGTGAGATAAACCTATATAGTTTCTTTCCCTTTTGCTACCGGATTTTCTTCATATGAAACCCAATCACTATAGCTTCCGGCATATAATTTTACATTCTGGTATCCTGCCATTTTTAAAGCCATGTAATTTGGAGTGGCGGTCACGCCGGAACCACAGTAAACAATAATCGGTTCTTCTTTGTCCAGTTCAGCAAATCTTTTTTGCTGTTCTGCTTGAGCTTTAAATGAACCTTTCTCCATTCCTTCTGCCCAAAACTTATTGATGGCACCAGGGATATGTCCGGGAACGCGATCGATTGGTTCCACTTCACCTAAATAACGGGCTTCGTCTCTTGAATCCACTAAAACGGGAGAATTCCTCTTATTCCTAACAATTTCCCGTACGTCTTCATACGAGGCTAGCATTTCTTTTTGAAGATTCACTTCAAATGTAGCAGCTTTAGCTTTAGGTACGTCTTTACTGGTTGGGTATCCGGCTTCTGTCCATCCTTTAAAACCTTCATTTAGCACATAGACATTTTCATGACCAATATAGGTTAGAAGCCACCAAAAACGAGAAGCAAACTGCCCTTCCCCGCTGTCATAAGCCACGACCTTTTTCGTATGATCAATGCCAGCGTTCTCTATCTCACTTCTAAATTGCTCGATATCCGGAAGCGGGTGTCTTCCTCCGTGTTTTGCAACTGGAGAAGATAATTGTTTTTCCAAATCAAAATAAAAAGCACCTGGAATATGGCTGGTCTCGTATTGATGTTCCCCTTCCTCGGGTTTTCCTAATTCAAACCGACAATCCACAATCTTAACTTCAGTGTTTTCTAATTGCTTAACAAGCCACTCCTTATTTACAGTGAAATTCATATTAACCGCCCCCATCCGTTTAAGGAAAATATTTCTACCTAAGCACCATGTTACGCGGAAACTGAAGCCCCATCAACTAAAAGCTGTGTGGAACATTTTTTGTGAAACAAGAAAATTCGGGGCGTCCCTGTGACTTTTTCTCATCAAATTCTCATAATCCTCTCCTTTTCTTATCATTTATGAGGGATATATTAAAGATAACGAAAAGAACAAAGGAGCGAATATAAAATGAAAAAGAAATTGATGATTGGTGTGTTATCGGCTGGTTTGATTTTGGGTGGGGCTTTGGCTGTTGGTGCTACGAACAAGGATAAGCAGGATTCTACTGCTCAGAAGGTTAGCGATATTAAAGAGATGATTACAGTTGAAGAAGCGAAGCAAATTGCTTTAGGGAAAGCGGATGGAGTTGTTGAGGGAATCGAGTTAGACCAACATAAAGGAAATCATTACTATGAAGTCGAAATTGAAAATGAGCGTAAGGACTTTGATATTTACATTGATGCCTACACAGGTGAAGTCCTTTCAGTCGAAGAAGATGATGACAATGATGACGATCGTGATCAAGTAGTTTCCGCTCAGAACCTTATCCCCCATCAAGAAGCCATTGAAATTGCTGAAAAAGCGGTCAACGGAAAAGTAACCGAGATCAATTTAGATGAAGATGACAACCAATATCACTACGAATTGGAGCTAAAGACAAACAAAGGTGAAGCGGAAGTAGAGCTTGATGCCGTAACTGGAAAAGTTCTTGAATTAGAAATCGACGACTTAGAAGATTAATTCCCCTTCTCATTTCTATCTATTGTATCCACAGAAATGAGGAAACCAAACAAAAGCGTATATTCGTTACTAGTACATCACTTATAGTGGTGTACTTTTTTGTTAGACTTCTTATATTTCTTGATTTGCACTTTATATTATATTAGCTCATAAAACAACAAACGAAATTATTTTAAAATAAGACCCCAGATGTATAGAGAATTAAGACTGGAGCTCATTAAAAGATTCTTTTCCCCCCATTATAATGAATCTTGCACAGAGCGGTCATACACTTTTTTGAGACAGGACATGTCTCCTAAAGGATGTAAAAATATTTCTTTAAAATAAACAACTGGGGGTTAGGAAAATGAAAAAAATGGGTCCTAAAGGGATGAAGTGGCTGAAGATCATCCACGTTTTTCTTGTGGTATTATTTTTCGGAGGAATTTTAAGTTCTATAGCGTTAAATCTTCATATTGATTTCACAAAATATGATGAGTCCTATCTTGGTTATAAAAACATCATCATCATTAGCGACCATATTGTCAGATGGGGCGCAATTGGAACTTTATTAATAGGTTTCATATACGGATTTTTTACCAACTGGGGTTTTTTCAAGCATAGATGGGTAGGAGTGAAATTTGTTCTGTATATGATTCAAACCATCGTTGGTATTTTTGTTGTGGACAATTTAATGGTAGCGAATATGGAATTATTGGAAACTCAAAAAGAATTAGCATTGAGCAATCCAATCTTTATTCAAAATCACGAGATAAGACAATATGCGGTCTATTTTCAAGTGATTGTTACCATTTTCATCTTTATCATTTCGTTTTTAAAACCTTGGAAGAAGAAGAAACTTTCTTCAAAACTAAGTTAATGTTTACTGGTCATTATAATGCGAAAAAGCGTGGTTCAATGAACCACGCTTTGTTGTATATCCAATTTTATTGTGTTATTTGTACTTTTCTTTTAAAAGGGACCGCTTTTTAGTCAACCAAGTCCATTCAGGTCAGGATTTCCTTTAATCATCCTTCATTTCCTTATCTTTCTTATGATCCTTCCCTTTTCCTTTTCCATTCTCATCCTTGCCCTTGCCTTTACCATTCCCCTTATTTTCCTTATTCTCGTTGCCTTTTCCCTTCTTGTTTTCTTTCTTTTGCTTGTTTGATTGTTCTTTTTTCACGTCTTTTTTCGGCGGTGCAGGTACTGGAGGCACGAAATCTCGTTTAACACCTTTTATATACAATTCATTCTGGATTTTTTCGACAGAATCAGGTTGGACAAAGCGACCGCTCTCGGCGGCGTAATTTTGCATCATTGCTTTAAAAATATATTGGGCAATTCTCGTGTCTTCCCTAGTTAAATAATTGCCTTGACCATTTTGAGCATACCCAGTCCACACGGTCATCGTGTAATCAG
Source organism: Mesobacillus maritimus (assembly GCF_023715205.1). GTDB lineage: Bacteria > Bacillota > Bacilli > Bacillales > Cytobacillaceae > Mesobacillus_B > Mesobacillus_B maritimus_C. The sequence goes on along the minus strand of NZ_JAMBNR010000011.1, from coordinate 21,971 downwards.
TCGTATATCCGGCAAACCAGCTATCGCTCGTAGCATCTTCAGGATAACCGTATTTCCGTAATGTTTTTTCATCGAAATTGGTGGTTCCTGTTTTCCCTGCGATATCTGCACCAGGAATGGCCGCCAACTTTCCAGTTCCGTTCGGCGCATTTAACACCCCTCGTAACATATCGGTCACCATATAAGCGGTATAATCTTGCATCACCCGCTTAGGTTTCGGTGTAAAATCAACCACTTCCCCATCCGGGAACTCGACTTTTGCGACAAAGTGTGGCTTTGTATAGTTTCCTTCGTTGGCAAAAGCTCCATATGCACCCGCTAATTCAACAGGTGAAACAGCGTTGCTTCCGATTGAATAAGATTCGTATACCTTCCCACCAGGATAGCTAATCCCGAGATTTTCTGAAAAGGTTTTGGCCTTCTCTAATCCAACGCTCTCCAAAGTCTTTAGCGCAGGAATATTTCTCGACTCTACTAAAGCATCCCGAATCGACATCATCCCACGATAATTCGTATACGCGTTACGAATCGGATCTCCTGTTGAATATTGATAAGGAGCATCTTCAATTTGGTGATAAGTAGACCAGTTTAAATATTCAATCGCTGGTCCATAATCAAAAATGGGTTTAAACGTTGAGCCTGGTTGACGCTTCAAATTGGTCACAAGATTATGTCCCCTGAACGTCGATTGATGCTCTTCGCGGCCACTTCCAATCGCACGGATTTCACCTGTTTTTGAATCCATCAAAACAAACGCCGTTTGAAACCGTTCATTTGGGTATTGAACATTTTCGCCTGACACAATTGAATCAGCAAGCTGCTGTGCTTTCGGGTCAAGCGTTAAGTAAATTTTCAATCCATCTTTCGTAATGTCAACGTCCTTTAACTGTGTTTCCACTTCTTTTACAGCGGCATCTAAAAACGCTTCATAAGGCATGCCCTGTTTTTCAGTCTGTTCGACAATCCCTTCCGTTACCGGAACTTGTTGCGCTGCTTTCATTTCACTGCTCGAAATGTATCCATGTTTATTCATTAAAATGAGGACAACATTCCTACGATTAGTCGCTCTCTCTTGATTTTCCTCGTTTGTCGGGTCGTAATTATTTGGACTCTGCGTCAACCCAGCAATCATTGCTGCTTGAGATAAGGTTAGTTGGTCCAGCTCATCCACACCTAGCCCATAATAATTTTCAGCTGCCGCAGCTACTCCATAAGAACGATTGCCAAGATTGATTTTATTCACATACATCGCAAGGATTTCTTGTTTGCTATACTGTTGGTCCAACTTATACGCCAAGTACCATTCTTGTACTTTCCGTTTAATCGTTTTTTCAGGGGTTAGAAAGGAATTTTTGATTACTTGCTGTGTAATCGTACTTCCACCTTGGCTACCAAATTCTCCTGTTAAGTTTACAAAAATCGCTTTCGCTGTTCTCAATAGATCGACGCCTTTATGCTCATAAAAACGATTGTCTTCCGTCGCTAGGATGGCTTCCTCCAATTGCTTTGGTATTTGATCATACGAGATCTTCGTGCGATGTTCGGTTCCATACTCGTGGAGAAGCTGACCATCTTTGTCATAAAACTTCGATGACAGCGGGTCTGCTAATTTAGCTGGATCTAATTCAGGTGCATCCTGAATAAATGCATAAACTCCAATTCCCACGGTCAATAAGCCAACAACGCAGATGAGAATAAAGCCGATGAACACCTTTTGAAAAAGTTTCGGTGGTTTTTTTTGATTTTTTTGTTTGGTTGCTTTTTCAGCAGCCTTACGTTCTTCACGTGTTTGATATGCAACTGTCATGATGTAAAAATCCTACCTTTTTTTAAAATTACAAAGACTACTTAAAGAATATAGCCAAATTTAAATCTATTAATCATTTAAAGCAGATACACGAATATAACGGATAAGCGAAGTATCGAGGCGATCATGCCCTTGCTCCGAACGGATTTTTAAAAAGTTGGTCGTCGTAACAGTTTGAATCAACTCATCAAAAATCTGCTCAGCGGTACTGTTCAAATCTTTTACGACCTTTTCCGTTTTCACATGATCCTCAAGAATATAACTCACTTGGTATCTTTTCATATAACAACACCTTCTTATTTCAATCAATCATTTAATTTTTATACTTATATAATATTCGACTAAATTTCCTTTTTTGTGGGGGGGATTTTTCTAGGACATAAGAATCCTTTTCTTGCCATTGCCAAACCAAAAACGTAATTAAAAAGAAACCACCCTTTTGGATGGTTCCCACTCTTTAAAACTTCGACTCTATTTTTCTCTTTCTCATTCCGTATAAAATAAATAATAGAATAAACCATAACGGCGTCATTAGCAAGGCCATACGTGTCGCTTCGGCGAATAACATGATGATTAGAATAACAGCAAAAAGCGCCAGCACCACATAATTGATAAACGGTGTGAAGGGAGCTTTAAAGTTTGACTTTGCTCTTAAGTCTGGCCGTGTTTTTTGATAGCGAATATGTGAAATTAAAATGATGCTCCACACCCACATAAAACAAATCGCGCTAATCGTCGTTACAATGCTAAACGCTTGTTCCGGAAGCAGCTTGCTTAGCAAAGCCCCGATAGAGACAACGACAGCCGATGTCACAAGTGCATTACTCGGAACATGATTTTTACTTAATTTCTTAAATGCGGCAGGACCTTGTTTGTGATTGCTTAAATTATATAAAATCCGGCTTGTTGAAAACATCCCACTATTCCCGGCAGAAGCTGCAGACGTTAACACCACAAAATTGATGATGCCGGCTGCAACCGGAATGCCAACTAAACTAAACACCTGCACAAACGGGCTGCTCGATGATGACAATTGTTCCCAAGGGTTAATCGACAAAATGATAATTAATGCCCCTACATAGAAAAACAGAATTCTTAATGGAATTTTATTAATAGCCGATGGAATGTTTTTCTGTGGATTGGCAGTTTCCGCTGCCGATACCCCTACTAATTCCACTCCGACGAACGCAAAAACGACCATTTGGAAAGCAAGCAAAAATCCCGTGACTCCATTCGGGAAAAGTCCTCCATATTCCCATAAATTCCGAATCGACACTACACCCGCATCGGTTTTAAATCCCATCACAAGCATTACCACACCAATTACGATTAACGCTAAAATTGTAATGATTTTTATCAGTGCAAACCAAAATTCTAGTTCCCCAAATAATTTAACGGTCAATAAATTCAGAAAGAGTAAAATCACCAATGTAAGAATCGCTGGAATCCATTGCGGAATCTCAAACCAATATTGAACATAAACACCGACCGCAATAATGTCCGCCATCGCGGTCATGATCCAGCAGAACCAATATGTCCATCCGGTCACATACCCTGCCCATGGGCCAACATAATCAACCGCGAAATCATTAAAAGATTGATAGCCTGCATTCGATAAAAGCAATTCTCCTAACGCTCTCATCACAAAGAACAAAGCGATTCCTACAATTAAGTACGCTAAAATGATCGACGGACCAGCTAGTTGAATCGCTTTCCCGGAACCTAAAAACAACCCTGTCCCAATCGTGCCACCAATGGCGATTAATTGCACATGCCGGTTTTTTAACTCTCGTTTTAACTCTTGTTGTGCCACTTTCCATTCCTCCATTTCCGTTTATCGCATCAGCAAAACATTTTTGTGATAAACCGAACAATCCGGAAAGAACAAAAAAGAGGTTGGAGAATCTCCAACCTCAAGTAAACATAGAATAACAATAATAAAAATAAACGTTGTTGTTACTCTTCTGTCCTTTTGCCTGAGATTGTGAACCCTTCGGCGCCGCATCTTCGTGCGATCTCTCCAGAAGCCGCTCCTGCTATAGTTTGACCCACAGCATTCATAGCTAGCTTTTATGAAATTATTTTGCGATAAAGTAAAATCTATCAGGAAAGTGCACATTCGTCAAGAGTCTTTTTCATAGTTTACAAGTTTTCATCCACCCTACTACAAACTTGTTATTCATTCTCAAGGCCCCACAACGGATTAGGCAAATCGATAAAAGCATAGTCTGTCACATCACCTGTTAACCGCATCAGGGTTAACGCTTTTGTTTGGACGGTCTCTCCTAATAAAGCAGCCATATCACTTTCTACGTTTTCTTGAATCCTTTCATCTTTGTTGAGCTCTCGGAAAAGATCGATACAGATTCTTTTCACGATTTTCCAAAAAGTAGCTTCACCGATTCCATATTTTCTTGCCAAACTAGCTGTTAACTCACCAATATGACTTTGAAAAACAGTATGAATGACTTTGTTTTGCATCCCAACTGCATCTTCATTAATCGTCGCCGATCCAGGGAAATAGGTGCCCTGATATCCTTTTCGTTCCAACCGAGTGGTATCAATTCTGACACCACCTAAATCCCGAAGCAGGACTTTTACAGGTTCCCAATCTTTCAAAACGATTAATGTATTTTGCAAATGCGCTTCTAACCCAATTCCGTATTTTGTCATGAGTGGAATGACACCTGTTAGCACGACCTTCATATATTTTTTAAAGAAGAGAACAACATTTTCTATGAGAGTATTCTCCGAATTCCGCAGATGGAATTGCTCGATCATTTCGTATAGTAAAAGATCATTGGTAACAGGTGAAACATTAAACAAAGCGCAGGCAACAATTGCTTGCTCTCCTTCATTGAGAAAAGCGGCAGGTGTTTTTCGAATAAGATAAGATAAGTTTTTATTCCGGTCTATAAAATTCACTTCAGATTGGTCATTTGATTGGAAGCGCACCCCAATCTCTTCCCCAATGATGTTCAACGTATCGTGAAAATAAGCTTCTCTTTTTAAAATGTCTTCAACCATCAAGGTGATTTCAGGACCATTATGTACAGAGTTAGGCGAAATCGTTCGAACAGCGCTTGTCATTTGTACATTGATAGGCAACTTAAAATGAAACTTTTTCTGTAGCGGCAATACGGTCCGAACCGATAATGTTGGTTTTGTGACAATTTCATAGTCAATAAAGAATATCTGACCTTTTGCGATTTCCTCGGGATAAAGGGAATGCAGTGTATGTTCCTTTTGCCATGGATGGATTGGAATCAAGAAAAAGTTCTCAAAATCTTGGTTGTGTTCACTGCAGCATCTCTTCAATTCTTGGAGCAGTCCAGGGTATTCAGCTCGCCAAAAGTGGTGAATTTCTTCACTCGTGACTTTCGGATTATGATAAGCAATCTCCTTATGAATCGCGACAAACTGGACTGGTACCGTTGAATCAAACTCCGCTGAATAGCGCATGACTTCTTCAATGCTCAAACCGATTTTCGACTTTGTGCATGGATGTAACAGATGACCGGTCACACATAATTGTTCAAAAAATAACGCTTCATCAAAAGATGGATCCTGCTTGCTAAGAACCTCCATCAAATCAAAAATTGAAGTTACCTTCCTGTTAGCAATCAATGGCTCCCATTCTGCCATTCTCACTTTTTGAAACCAAACGGCCAGCCCCATATTCGCCACACTGTTTGCTAGCTCTGATTGTAATCCCTGAATATTCGTATACACGTTTGCTTCTTTCTTTTCCCCTAGAATTACTTTGAGTAAAACATCAGGATGGAGAATTTCAGTCATCGTATCTGCAGTGATTAAAATCGGATTTCCTTCTAGCTTGTATCTGTTAAAACTACACCTTTCCGTAATTGGAAAAATGAGTTTCCCTTTTATGTATGAAAATTCTAATTGTTTAGATGAAGTAAACTGCCGTTCAATTTTCTCTGTTTCAAAAAAACCTTCCCTTAACAACGCGTTAACCATTCTTTCCATAATCATCAACCGTGCTTCTGGTACGCTAACTAAATATTGATCAACCAAATGAGGGAACTTCGATTCAATATATTGATATATCATCGTTTCTTCTTTCGCTAACTTAAGATCTGTACTTAACATTTTCTCCCTCCAGCCTGTAAAATGATCTCTTTCTGCATTTAAAACTCATCAGGTATTCGACAATCATGAGCTATATTGAAAGACTCCTTAAACATTATAATTCTTCTTTTTTCATCCCTTCTCCTTTAAAGAAATAGAAAAATTTCTGCCCTGCCTATTTTTTAAACTATGTATGGTTTGCCTATGATTAGAACGTCAACTTCATGTTGGTAGGAATATTTCCCTAGAAATAATTGAACACTTTTGTATGTGGAAATAATAAAATGGCCCTGTTTGCAAACAGGACCATGAGAAATTCCAATTCGAAACCATCTCTCCCTTATTGACGGTGAAGCTTCATCAGTTTCAAGGTTGTTTCTACGGTGTTGTTGTCATTTTGAATTTTTTGAATCACTTCTCCTTGTTGCATGAACAAAATTAGATCCCCTGTTTCAGCAGCGACATCCATCATATGAGTAGAAAAAACAATAATAGTTCCGCTTTTTTTCATCTCATTGAGAATGGTCACGAACTGGTTTACCCAGTAAGGGTCCAACCCGTTCGTCGGCTCATCCAATAATAAAACAGTCGGTTTCGCTAAAATCGATTGTCCAAATAATAATCGTTGTCTCATGCCTTTCGATAAACGTTTGACCAATTCCGTTTTTTTCTCCTGTAGCCCAATTAAGGAAATCACTTCGTCGATTCGTTCATGACTCACTTTTCGCAACGATCCATAAAAACGAAGAAATTCTTCAACCGTCATCATTTCTTGAGCATGGAAGTCATCTGGCATGAACCCAATTTCTTTTAAATAGTTTTCGCGAGCATGCTTCATGTCTATTTCATTGATTAAAGTGGTCCCACTGGATGGAGTAAGAACCCCAGCAATGATTTGGAGCATGGTGCTTTTTCCAGCACCATTTCCCCCACAAAGAACTACACAAGTTCCTTCGGTTGCCACAAATGAACAAGGTTGCAGTGCGGTCTTATTTTTATAAACCTTTGAAACATCTTCTACACACAATCTGGTCATCGTCTTTTCCTCCATTCGAGCATGCTCATTGAAAATAAGAGCATAAAGGTCATAAATCCGATGAAATAGATGATTTTAATTAAAAATCCTGACGGAGACCCTAAGAATGTCATCAGCGAATCATAAGTTTGTCCAAAAACCGCTCCAGCATCAAGGGAAAGAACAAATGAAACCCGAATAAACTCAGCTGGATTGACAAACAAAGCAAATTCCATTAACGGCGCAATCCACGTATAAGGGACCAAGCCTAACAGTGCGATGATTGCAGTCGGCCAAATCATAATTAGGAAAAACCATAAACTGACTGAAATGGAAAGAGCCTGCCACCTCGTTGACACCAGACACCCAACCACAACGCCAATCACAAGGAAGAAAAATAAGAGACTAATGGAAAATAAGTAGATGGACAACAGCCATTCACTAGAAAAACCATTTCCACTTAGCAAGCCAATTGCCAAGCTAAGTCCATAACTGAATGTAAACACAATCAGTTGAGAAGTAAATTGGCCCCCGATTTTGCCCACAATATACGAAAGGGAAAATAACGGATATGTGGTTAATAATCGCCACTGGCCATTTTCCATCTCATTCGCAATTGAAAAGGAACCGATAATCAACATAAACAACGGGATGAGATACAATGCAATATTCACAACGGTCCCTGTCATATTGGTGTATCCTGTGAGCGAAGGAGCACTTGCTTGCAATAAAAATAATAAAGAAATAACCGCAACCCATAAAAGGATAAAAGAATAATAGGAACGTTGCCGTAAACTCATGCGCAGTTCAGAGCGCCATATATTCCACATGTACTTTCCTCTTTTCCAACAATCTTTTCAAAAGGCTCTTTCCTGTAAGAGTGTTTTTGATGACTCCATATTTGCAATCATCGCCATCTCAGTAAAAAGAGGGAGGCATGAACCGTTTAATGCGTATCCTCCCCATGAGAAGAATCGCTCTCTTCAGTTTGTGGGTCATCATTTTCAGTCTCACCGCTATGATCCATTCCTTCGGCTTGATCATGTGAATGGTGCTCCATTTTATTTTTCATCATCATTTCTTGATTGCGTTTCCAACTATGTTCAGCTAGTTCAGTTGCGGTCATCACGGTACTCCCTTCATGTTCGGCCGCAAACTCTTCTGCTGTTTGCTTGTCTTTGAATGAGATCACATTGTACGCCATAGGTGTTTTAACAGATTGATTGTAAACAAATGTCGCCTCGTCTACTAAAACCCATTCTTTATTGTGATAATCACGAACAAATTCCGCCGCAATTTTTTCTTCAGCATGGCCATCCAGCCACTCATACATACAACCTAAATCGTCAAACACCAAGGTCCGACCGCTTTCTAGAGCGATTTGGGTCACATGTTGGTCATTCGCAACCATCATATTACAAACTTCACAGGTATCTGTTGATTCGTTGATCTCAACTGGCTTGACTTCCTCATTCCCACATCCTGCAAGAAGTAGAATCAACCCCACCAAACCGAATAATCGTAAGAATGTTTTCTTCATTTTCTTTTCCTCCCTAAAATAAATACACTAGTACTAGCTATGATCATTAAGATGCTCATCACCCATAAACCAACCCTTGAAGTGGTTTCTTTTTCAACGGTCAGACTCATTTCCATTAAAGGAGCCGAATCAGTTAATAGCTGATCATCTGGGCTTTTCAACAGTTTTTGCAACAAAATTAATCCTGGTGCTTGGAAAAACAATTGATATTCTGGGACACTTTTTGTCAGAGTAAGGAAATACGGGTCAGCATGATAAGGAATCTCACTTTTGCCGTCCCCATCCATATCCACCAGGCTTGCTGCGTCCCAATAATTGTTGTCCACTTTATTAGCCGAACTTTCGATGGCTTGTGCTTCATTGACGTTTCCAATGAACGTATTCTGTGAGATTTTATTCTCATTGGCATTTTTAAATTGGACACCAATAAAATTGTCGATGATTTTATTTGAAACAAGCTGGTTCTTTTCCGCTTTTTCGATATAGACCCCAACGCGATTTCCTCTAATTTCATTCTCGATCACTTCGGTATTGTATGCCTCATAAAGCAATAATCCTTGCGCATTCACATTGCTTTTATTTGCCTCAAACATATTGTGCCGAACCGAAGTTTTGTCCGTTTCCATCAGCATAGCTCCCGTTATGTTTGAGGTTGAAGAATTTTCTTGGAGAACGTTCTGATTGGAATACATAAGATGCATTCCATAACGAGAATTTTCAATGCTATTTTTTGAAAGAACATTCTCATGGCTTTGCTCTAGATAGATCCCGTCCGTCACATTGGTGATCTTCACATTCTCAATCTGATTTTGGTCGGACTTCCATAAATCAATCCCGTTTCCACGATTTCTCCCTTTAAGCTCACTGTTTTGCACTGTCACATCATTCACTTCCACAAGCATGATTCCAAAACGTCTCGTCTCGATTTTTATTCCGTCGAGAAGATGATGTGATCCAGTGATAGATACCGCCGTATCTTCTTCCTCTGCCCCGCAATGCTCGAGGGTGATATTTTTAATCTTTACACCCTCACCTGCAATGATCACGACTGGCTCTTTTTCACAAGAGCGAAGCAGAACGTCCCCTTTTCCAACGATTATGAGCGGTTTATCAATGACAATCGTCTCCTCATATTCTCCAGCTTCAATTTCAACTGTTCCTCCTGCTGGAGTTGTGTCGATGATGGATTGTATCGGACTTGACGCCTCGGAACCGGTAGGAATAGACAAACAGCTGAACACCAAGAGAGCCATTGTGAACTTTTTCATCCTGATCCTCACCTCCCTCTCAAATCCTAAACATTTTTATCAAATTAAAAGATTTCATTGTATGATGGTTTAGACATCACCTAAGAGGCCCAATCTTACATTTCCATTCAACCTTTTAATCTCAGACCAATTCTTCTAAAACATTATACTCATAAGGTTTTTTCTCTTTAATAACCCTTAAGAGTGATTTAATCGCAAAATGATCATAATTTTTATCCTAGATGTTAAAATATAGACACATTTACATGTGAAAAGGCTGGTACGATTAAATTGATGTTTAGATTCAGTAAGGGGATTGGAAGGCAGGAGCTTCTTGATTAGTGATTCTCTTATTGTCTTTACCAAGATGGGTCATTCTGACTTGTTGGAATTTTATCGATTATGAATAGACTCAAAAAGCCATGGAAATGAGGAGAAGGCATGAAATACAAACAAATTAAATGGCTGATCTTACTTACGCCAACCATTACGATTGCTCTATGGGAATACATTCGGCATGCCTTTCTTCTTCCTTATATCTCAATGGACTTAGGAAATATCTTATCTCCTATCTTGGTCTTTCTCGTTACACTCATCTTCTTACGACATTTGTTTTCTGTTTTAGAAAGAATGCAAGAAGAGCTACGAGAAACGAAAACGAAGAAAGCAGCTCTCATTGAGAGAGAAAAATTAGCGAGGGAACTTCATGACGGAATTGCTCAATCTCTGTTTCTTTTATCGGTAAAAATGAATAAATTTGGGCGGAAGAATCAACTGGAACAGGACCCTGATTTTCAAAAAATTAAACAAACCTTGCAGCATGTTCACGAAGATACCCGACAAGCGATTACCAACTTAAAATATTCACCAAATGAAGAGCCACTGAGTTGGACTGAAATGATTCATCAGTTTATCGCTGAAATCAAGAAGCAGCATTTCATGGAGGTACATTTAGAATGGGGCATTCAAGAAGATACCTTATCATCAAAAGAGAAGGTGGAACTGTTTGCTTGTGTAAAAGAAGCCGTCATGAACGTGATAAAACACGCAAAGACAAATCAAATCTGGATTTATGCAAACGAACTAGATACCGGGTGGGTTTGCCAAATTAAAGACAAGGGCATTGGATTCGCAACTGAAAAGATTCCATTTAACAATGGCTATGGACTTCAAATCATCAAAGATCGAGTCAAAGATATGAATTGGGCGTTTTCGATTAAGAGAAAAGAGGATACAACTATTATTGAAATCAAAAAGGAGAACAAGTGATGCAACCTTTTCGAATCTTAATTGTGGATGATCATGCCCATGCAAGAGAGGCCATACGAGAAATCCTAGAAGAATATGAAGACTTTCTAATTGTTGGGGAAGGTAAGAACGGCGAGGAAGCCATTCAATTAACAGAAGAGTTAATGCCTGATATTATTCTGATGGACATTCAAATGCCCGTCATGAACGGACTAGAAGCAACGAAAACAATCAAACTCAAATTCCCTTATGTCAAAATTGTAATGATTACGGTGTCCGATGATATCACCGATCTGTTTGATGCCTTAAAGAAAGGGGCTCAAGGTTACTTAGTTAAAAATCTTGAATCCGAAGCGTGGGCTGAACATTTAAGGGCCTTTGCCATCGACGAAGTTCCAATGTCCAAAGAAATTGCGTTTCAGATTTTGAAAGAGTTCCCACAAAACAAGACCAAATCAAAAGAAAACATCCCGTTATCCACAAGAGAATTAGAAGTGTTGCAACTTGTGGCCAAAGGACTTTCCAACAAAGAAATTTCCGAAGCGCTGTTTATCTCGGAACATACCGTTAAAAGCCATTTGAAAAATATTTTAAGTAAACTCCATTTAGATAACCGAGTTCAACTCACGAGTTATGCTTTTCAACAAGGGTTGATGGATGAATAAAGCGAGCAGTCATGATTCGACTGCTCGCTTTTTTAAGAGCCTATGGAAAGAGTGAAACTTTGAAAAGGCGTACATGTAAAAAAGTAGGAACGATCACGGAGAATGGAACTCTTTGATCATATGGCTATTTATAAAAGCGATTCGGGGAATCGAGAGCTCGTCTCATTGACCGTGTGGCTATTTATAAAAGCCGAACGGGTAACGAGTGACCGCCTCGTTGACCGTGTGGCTATTTACAAAAGCCGAACGGGTAACGAGACCGCTTCTCGTTGACCGTGTGGCTATTTATAAAAGCCGAACGGGTAACGAGTGACCGCCTCGTTGACCATGTGACCATTTACAAAAGCCGAACGGGTAACGAGGCCGCTTTATCGTTGACCATTCGATGAGAAAACAAGCAAAACGGTCACCGAGAGTGGAACTAGCTGACCGTGCAACAATAAAATAAGCAGATTACGCTATAATTTGACCAGCTACCGCGTCTGTCATTTCCTTTGTTGTCTTCGGTACAAATTTCTTCAAAATCTTATTTTGCATCGTTGCCATTGGACCACTAGTTGCTTCAGGTTTAATTTCTAGAAACCCCGTAATTCGAGTACGGTTGTCCGCTATTGCTTCGGCTTCATACCGCCCACTGCCAGAGAAATCCCCCGATATGCTCTTAAACTGAAAAGCAACCACACATGGCTCTGTCCATTCCGTAATCTCAACCTGCAGGTTAGCCGTTTTCTTTAGAATTCCCATGTCACCTTTAATCGCCCATTTGGAATGCTTATCATTCATAATCTCATGACTTACATAACCAGGAACACTAGAAGCCCAAGCATTAATATCGCTTATGTAAGCCCATATCTCCTCAATCGACATAGACAATTCAATCGAATGTTTCCCTTCCATGATTCCTTCACCTCATTTGTTATGATCAAGTTGTATAGGCGGTTTAGTAGATGAATGATCTATTCCTACCCCTAATGGACCCAATAATAACTATATGAAACTAAGATTTGAGGTATGACTAAATAAAAGTCACAGGGAAGCCCGAAAAATCTTGTTTCACAGAGATGTTTCACGGACACAAACAAAGACAGGACCTTCCCTCTTGTAAAGGAAAGGCCCTGTTCATAGTATTTTTGATCTCTATCTTTATTTCTTTATATTCATTAATGCGCGATAAGCGTTGGCTTCCCCAGAACCAAATAAGGCATCTTGCCCTGGTTCTCCATAGTCAATCGCGGTTTGGTTAATAATCGCTGAGACTTGTGATGGCTTTAAATGAGGGTTTGCCGCTTTAAGGACTCCTGCAATTCCAGCTACTTGCGGAGCAGCCATTGATGTACCAGCGTTAAAGGAATATGGCATTCCCTCTACCAAGTAGGTTGGCCATGTACTAAGGATTAAACTTGTCACATCAGCTGTTTCTGGATCAAGTGTTTCTGCATATCTGGCCCCTAAGTCTCCTCCAGGAGCAGCGACATCAATCGCACTGTTTCCGTAATTGGAGAAGAATGCTAGTTCTTCAGTAGACCATTTGTTTGAAGCAGAAACATTGATTACGCCAGGCAATTGCGATGGGACAACGGTTGTTGGTCCTTTAATCGAAATCCCGAATGGTTCATAGAGCGCATTTAAGTATTCCGTCACTTCTTTCTTGTCATCCAAGTTTAAACTTTCATTTCCACTTGCCGCTACTACAGTCACGTCGTTTTTCACAGCGTATTGAATCGCACGCTTCCATAATAAGGTATCGGCCGTTCCTTTATAGGTTTCGCCTTCTATGATGGTTTTCATAGGATTATAGAGTCTTAAAGACATATTGATAACGTCTACTTCATCATTCGTAGCGGCAATAATGCCATCAATAATAAAAGATGGTAGAGTGAGAGCTAAATCGGAATAGAATACACGGTATGTACGAATTCCTAGGTCTGGTCCCACTCCTTTGACCTTTCCGTTTGCCGCAACAATTCCAGCAACATGTGTTCCATGACCGTTTCGGTCCATGATGTCATTTGGATCACCTGTTTCGGTTTCATCCATTCCAGCAGGGACTAAATTTCGTCCACCAAGATCGTTCTGCTGTAAATCTGGATGTGTAGAGTCAATCCCCGTATCAATCACCCCAACAACCGCTTTATGAACTTTTTCCCCCGCTTCATTTTCATAGCCGCCGGTCTCAATTTCGTATGATTTTCCATCATTTGTTACTCTTTGGATGTCCCATTGTGCATCCCATAAGCTACCTTCCTCATTTGTCACCGCACTTGTATCAGCTACATTTGGAACTGTTGCTGGTTGACTTAGTGCTAGCGGGATTTCTTTGTTGGCAACCTCAATGGATGACACTTTTTTGAGATTTTTTAGAAATGCAGGGTCATCCGACTGTGCTTGGATTCCTCCCACTTCAGGAAGGGCTTTTACTACTTTCCCTCCTGCTTTTTCAATGACTTCCTGATAATTTTTGGGCAAATTGTTCTTGAATGCAACCACATACAAATTCTTCTCTGCTGCTTCTGTTACTTGAGGTTCAACAGCTAAACTAGATGCTGCACCACCTACTAATAAACCAAAACCAACTGTCACAGAAAGCAAGGATTTTAATATTTTTTTCCTCATAGTCCTCCTCCTTATCGTAATGGGATATTTTTCCTCAACCTATACTAGTTTAATAGAGATCACTCTATTATTCAAATTTTGCGATAACTCATTTCAGTTGTAATAAACGAAATGGAAGGTCACTGTGACGCCCCGAAAAATCTTGTTTCACAGATTGAATGTTCCACAAGGACAAAAACCGCACAAGTGAGGTCACTGTGCGGTGAAAATGGCAAGGTATACTAGGTACAAGATTGATTGAAATAACTTCAATCAAGACGAAAACGATTGCGGAGTTTCATGAAGTTGTAAAACAACCTAGCATGTCTTCCAGTTCTACTGTATGGATTGATCTTTGAGTGAAGACAGTTAAGAAAGAGTTCATCACATCTTCTAGATGGACCATACCTTCGATAACATCGATCATGCTGCATACAACAAGCATCGACCTCATTCATTGGAGCCCCCGGCCCACTGCAACCTGGCCCTCAATATCGATAACCTGGTAAACAAAGACCATTAGATTTTTTTCTGCGTCGATCCATATCCCTAATCCCTCCCTTCATCTAAGACAGGCTACTATCAATTTATGTTGCCTGCTTAAAAGACGAGAGGGCGAATTTGTCCATAGCTTATTTTAAAATAAAATTCCTTTTATCACCTATGTGATTGAACTCCTTCTAAACTAAATACGGGCATATCCCTTGAATGGGAAACGCCCGCTTGTAACGAGTTAACTTCAATTATCTTGCAAAAAAATTCGCAGGATATTCTTACGCAAAAAACGCTTTTACCTTTTTCGTTCCTTGCACCAAATAGGCAATAGATTTAATGTAGATTGGATATCCTTGTGTGTTGTTAATAGCATCCTCCACATCAATAAAGGCCGGAACGAAGGTTTTCTTGCCCATCTTGACATCCTCACCAACTTTTTCTATCCGAAATTTAAACTTTTCCGTTAATTTATTGTAATGATTTTTCTCTAAATAACTAACATAATAGTGAACTTGGTTATTTTTAGCATGCATGGCAGCCAGTTTTAACAAATCCAATAAAACATTTTTCGTTGCAAACTCTTTTTTCACGCCCATTTTTCGAACCTGATAAGAATGCTTCAAATCGTTCAAAATACGGGTATCATTGGAAATATCAACTAAATCGTTCATATCTAACAGTTTCTCTTCACATGGAACAAATTCAATGGTTCCAATGCTTGTCCCATCTTTCGCCTTTAGGATAAAAGCCTCAGAGTTTTCTTTAAGGTCGGTTACTTGATATTTTCTCTCTTTAGCAATTTGACTCCATAGATTCATAAATTCTTCTCTTTTTTCATTGGTGTCTACATATACATTCATCGTTTTGTTCCCCCGTGAAAATGTCATACTCCATCTGTACTATTTTGTTCTATTTACCCAAATTTTGCAAATTGAACTGATCTTTTATTTACAGGGACCAAAACTAAAAAAGACCGAGTTTTTCTGTAGTTAATTGGTATAATGGACCCCAAATTTATGTAGGAACGCTTGATTGTCCAAACGTCCTCGTAAGGCTGCAATAAGCTAGAATGGTAAATAAGAAAAAGAATAAAGAAAACAATTCACTTTTAACAGAATAGTGCCATTTCCTATCACCAATTTTGGTATTAGTATAGCGAGTTATTCCCTCTAACTCTACCATTCATGCAGTTGACATCATGAATGGTAGAGTTCATTTTTTACTACTGATGTCGTACGAAACTCACCATTATCGATGATTAAGGCATTTAACTGACCTCCGAAGGCACAGCCCCCATCGATCCCAATGACCCGATTTGAACCAAAATAAACGCTATCTTGATTATGGATGTTTCTAGTTCGTGTATGGCCGAAAATTACCGTCTCAGGCTGATTATATCCATGAATAAATTCATCACGAAGATGGAGAAGCTCAAGTTTCGTCGTTTTTTCCGGCCCGTGTCTCGGATTGATGCCAGCATGAACATAAATCAGTTCCGATTCTCTTTTATATAACGGGAGGGATTGTAAGAAGGAAATGTGTGCATGAAACCGATCTTGGATTATTTTTCTAATTTGATTTTCCTTGAAAACGTCGGACAGCAATTGTGAAATTGCAACCTTCTCCATCCCAAGTCTAAGGAGGCAGCTATTGATCGTCGCCATCCCACCGTTCCGACCGCCATAATAAAGAATATTTTCCTTTTCATCAAGCCATTGCAAAAACAAATCGTCATGGTTTCCTAATAATGCCGTTGCACCTTCGCGACACCATTCTGCTACCTTATCCAAAACTTCAATACTATCAGGTCCTGAATCAACATAGTCTCCTATGAAGATCACTTCCTCTGGTTGTGCATTTGTCTTTTTTAACAATTGGTCTAACTCCACTGCACAACCATGAATATCAGATATTGCGATTCGTCTCATTCCTTCACCTCCCCGATATGGGAATTTATATAATTTGTAGGTAGAACTCTATATTACATAATAATACTATAAATTCTAAATATTAAAATATCTAAACAAACATACAACTATCCTAAAACACCATGAAAGGCACAAAAAAAAGACCGAGTTCACCTCGGTCAATGTATGTAGTGGATTCGTGAAAATCCTCGGTATGATGATTTTGGCGGGACTGCGTGGGAATCGAACCCACCAGACCTGGCACGCAGGTCTCAAGCGGTTTTGAAGACCGTGGAGGACACCAGTACCCCATCCAGCCCCGTAATGACATAATCTATTATAATTCGACACTGCCTTTTTTTCAACCATCTTCACCAATTAGACATAAATTCCCTTACTTGTCTTATCGAACATGCTGATATTATAATGAAACATAAGAGAATTAGTGATACAGAGGGGATTGGAACATGCAACTTGATGGTTGGTTTATGTTATTTATCGTATTTTGGACGATAGTCATGGTCGGATTAATGGCCATTGGCGGCTTTTTTATGTTCCGTAAATTCTTAAAAAAGCTACCAAAACAAGATGGCAGGTCTGATATGGATTGGGAAGAATATTATGTAACAGAGACCTCACACCTTTGGTCTGAAGATCAGAAAGAATTTCTAGAAGATTTGGTGAGTCCTGTACCAGAGCTCTTCCGTGATGTTGCTCGACAAAAAATTGCCGGAAAAATCGGCGAGCTTGCGCTAAAAGAAAAAGTTTCTAAAATTACACAAGACATAGTCATTCGTGGTTACATTTTGGCAACACCAAAACGAGATCACAAGTTTTTACGTCAGAAATTAGCTGACAGCAATATTAGTACAGAACCATATGAACATTTATTTTAAACTATCCACTTTGGGTAGTTTTTTTGTGTAGGCTCTTTAATTGTTGATTTTTGAATGGATAAAAAACAACCATTGCCCGAGCGCAGGCTGTTTTATTAATTTGTGGACAAGGATCATGATGTTCTGTTTAACAGACTACCTTTTATAAACTAATTCCTATCAGAGAAACATTTTTTATCAAAATGAAGGATTTTCCTTTGAACTTCCGCCACTCACCTTGTATAATAGACGATAAATTGCATAGCTTAAAAGTTTTCTAGGGTTCCGCAAGGTTTGAGATCCTTGGTCTGGTCCGAGAGAAAACTCACAGCTTGCCTGTGCCACGGAGGGATAAAAGCCCGGGAGATTCTGATATTTCATGAGAATCTCCCGGGCTTTTTGTTGTTTCCCGGGTACGCTAAAAAGCATGAGGAGGAAATAAAATGAATCGCGATTGGATAAAAGTATTGATTGCTGCGGTTTTCGAAGTCCTATGGGTCATTGGCTTAAAACACGCAGATGGTCTCCTTGAGTGGAGTGGAACGGTACTTGCTATTATCGTTAGTTTCTATGGACTGATTGACGCAGGGCGTAATTTACCTGTTGGGACGGTGTATGCGGTCTTCGTTGGCCTTGGGACAGCCGGAACAACTGCCGCAGATATTCTCTTCTTCGGTGAACCTTTTGTACTGGAAAAAGTTCTCTTAATCGCTCTTTTATTAATCGGTGTGATTGGATTAAAACTTGTCACCGATGACAAAGCAGTGGAAGGAGGGAAATCCTAATGGCATGGGTATCACTCATTATTGCTGGAATTTGTGAAATGGCAGGTGTGGCCATGATGAACCAATACACAAAGGATCGAAAATGGCTTTCCCTATTGCTTTTAATCATTGCATTTGGTGCTAGTTTCTCTTTCTTATCGGTTGCGATGGAAAGCTTGCCGATGGGGACTGCCTACGCGATATGGACCGGTATCGGTGCCTCTGGTGGAGCGCTCCTAGGGATATTATTTTACGGAGAGTCTAAAGACTGGAAACGAATTCTATTTATTGCCATCGTTCTTAGTGCCGCAGTTGGATTGAAGCTTGTTTCGTAAATACATCTAACTTAACATGCATCAAGAAAAACACCGTTCAAAACAAAAAGCCAAATCATGAATGCTCCCTTCTAGCTTGCTATCAAGGGACTTCATGATTTGGCTTTTATTTTAGGTATGCTTTCCTATTAGGCTGTTTTCGTAAAGTTTGTTGTTAAAATCCTAAAGCCGATTTTAACAGAAATAAGCTTTTCTCTGCGATACTACTTAGTTTTCAAGCTCTTTTCTACTCTTATAAACGAATTTGATTTGGAATCATAGCTAATCATCCAAATTTTCTTTAAAAAGCAACAATGATTGAGAAAAAGCCTCCTATTAACGTCCGAGTTGATCCGCACGTCATTTCCAATCTCTATATCGTCGAAATTTTTCCACTCCCATGCAACTCACGGAAAAGCTTTTTATACTCAAGATACATCGCAATTCGCCAAGGAACAATCATCCCAAAGGCTAGAATCCAGAACATTCCACCTAACTCGCCAACATCAATCGACGAACTGAGAATCATCTTCGCTATCAATCGGACGACAAGCAGCCCTACTAAGATGTACATGAAAGCTTTTGAACGTTTCATGTAAATATCATTGTCCTTGATTTCGAATTTGGATGTTTTAATCAATAAAATCGAAAACAGAATTCCCACCGTTAGTGCTTCAAGGACCTGGAGGAACTCAACACGAAACATCGGGAAGATAAACATTAGTGCACCCGTACTCATAAATAGTGGTGGCAGTATAATTTTTTTTGCATTTGTTGGCTTTTTTGCTGCTTTCATTCGAACAATAAAGGCAAGGGAACCCATCCCAATTGCTCCAATCGTCGAGAGTAGAACATAGTCCATTGTTTTCATCCCTTTTAGTTAGGTTTACACTATTATTATACAGTAATATCTACTAAAAATTAAGAAAGGAAAAGCAATGGATGCCTTTCCCTCCTACTCCCTTAAAAACCGGTAAATCCACCAAATAGTGGAGATAAAAATGCAATAATTCTTGTCATCCAATCGAAGTAGAGGACAACCCCCATCACAATCATAATGTAGCCACCAATTTTCATGATTTTTACATTATTCTTCCGGATCCATTGCATCTTTCCAATAAAGAAGCTAAGGATGAAGAATGGAATTGCAAATCCGAGAATATAGGCGATCATATAAAGCATTCCTGACCCAGGGTTCGAGCTAGCCAACAAAATAACGGATGCGAGAATCGGCCCCGTACATGGTGTCCACCCCGCAGCAAAGGCCATTCCAATTAAACCGGATCCAACGTACCCTGAAGGGCGGTTTTTAAATTCAAACTTATGATCCTTCATCAACCATTTCGGTTGGAAGATTCCGATTACCATTAGCCCAAACAATACGATAAAAATCGCACCAATTTGTCGAATCAAATCATTGTATTGGCCGAAGATTTGTCCAACAAAAGAAGTTGCAAATCCTAAGGCAATGAAAATAATTGAAAAACCAACTAGGAAAAACAGCGTGTGAAGCATACTTCGCTTTTGCAGCATGGCATTCTCACTATTAATTTCTCCAACGGACATTCCCGTAATATAAGATAGGAATGCTGGATAAAGTGGCAAGCAGCATGGAGAAATAAAGCTTAGAAATCCAGCTCCAAATGCGAGCAAAACGTTTACATCCGTCATTGTTACATCCATCTCCTAATTCCATCAATTCCATACCATTCTAACAAATCCAACGTCTAAAAGATATCAATATACCTGTGAACAATTTAGCAAACATGCATAGCTGAGCGTTTTTGAAGGAAAATGCCGGATTCCCTCATAATTCGTCGAAAGAAACATTTTGAAATCTAACTAATTATAGCTTATACTAG
This sequence comes from Mesobacillus maritimus, assembly GCF_023715205.1. GTDB lineage: Bacteria > Bacillota > Bacilli > Bacillales > Cytobacillaceae > Mesobacillus_B > Mesobacillus_B maritimus_C. The sequence continues at coordinate 1,548 of NZ_JAMBNR010000011.1, read as the reverse complement.
ATTTCGTGCCTTGCAATTTCTTCAAATTTTTTCAATAGATTTACAGATTTAAGGATATTGTACAGAAAGGAAACCTCATGTCGAAAAACGAACTAGTTAAACTCATTGAGCAGAAACGCTCCAAACTCATCGAAGTCGCGTCTACCAATGGATTAACTTCCTCGGTTGCAATCCGCTATAGTCAAGAACTTGATCATTTATTAAATACCTACAACCGAAAATATCTCCAATCCAGTAAAACCTCCTAAAAAAACAGCTGAAAGCCGGTGAAGGCCCACAGCTGTTTTTTTAGTTGTCTTTTCTCAAACTTGTTGCACTTGAACAAACAATAATGCTGTATAAAACAAGGGGCGACTTCTTTAAAGGGCTATATGAGCCTTATATGGCGTCTGTCCATGGTAAGCGGACCGAAGGAGCATTAAGGAGTGGACAGACTCACCTCACCAAGACCCTCTGGGTGTGTCAAAAGTACCTATAAAAATTTGTTTCTTTTTATCTCAATATACCTCTGAGAGCTCCATATTGGCTTTTTAAGGGGCTTGTTTTGATTTTCTCTTATTTCAATAACAATATAACCTTAAAATCATTTAAAGGGCGATCTTAAGCGTCTATTAACTGTATTGATCAGAGTAATACAGTGATCTTAGAATATAAGGTGCTAGTTAACATAATGAGGCGTTATTGGCATGAAAATAATGTTGTTAAAAATTGTTTTTTATAGAATATTTTGTTATATTATACACACGAATACACCAACACACGAAACGGGGGAGGAACTAATTGCCTAAAGCACCAAATAGGTTTAAACGTCTAAGTGCGGATATACCTGAACAGTTATATAAAGATTTTGCAAAAAAGTGTATTGAGGAAGGGGTAAGTAAAAAGGAGTTTATTATGAGCCTTTTAGAAAAAGAGCTTTATAAGGGGTACAGTACCAAAAATGAGGATTTTTATAGAAAAGAGGTTTGAATTAGTGAAAAAAAAATATATGATTATAATTCTAATTTTATTAATTGGGATAGGTAGTGTTGTGGGTTACATAAATTATAAGCAATATTCTGTTAAAAAAGCTGTTGAAGATTATTTATTAAATGAACAAAATATTGATAAAGAAGATATTGAAGAATTAGATCCTTTTATTGCGAATTTGAAAGGTGATAAAAATTGGTTAGTTTATGTGAAAATAAAAGAAGATGACAAAAAATATTATTACTATAGAGATAGTAAAACAGATAAGGTTTTATTAGAATCCTATATTTTAAATGGAAAAGAGTATACAGAATAAAAAAAGAGGGTTTAGGTGGTTACCCCAAAAAGTTAGAGTTTTATTATGCAGCTAATTGGCTAGATTGAATTCGGTATTCTACTGGACTCAGTCCAGCCAATTTTGCTTTTGATCGTTCATTGTTATACCAGTAGATATATTCTTCTATTCGTCTTTTCAATTCTTCATAGCTGACTAGTTTTTCCCCATAATACATTTCTTGCTTTAAAATACCAAAGAAATTCTCCATCGAGGCATTGTCTGCACAAGTTGCTTTACGTGAC
>NZ_JAMBNR010000119.1 GCF_023715205.1 Mesobacillus maritimus | reverse complement strand
GTTCAAAACTTCTGAATCCATAGGCATTTCGCTTGAGTACCTTCGTTGAGTTGTTTATCCCCTCTAAAAAACCATTAGAGTAGTTGTAGACAAAACTATTCAGGATTTCTGTCTGCCAATTCTGGAAGGTCCCAATAAGGTTCACCATCTCAGGGATGCCAGAGGATTTTAGTGACTCATAGAAGAGCTTCAGCTCTTCCTTTACCACACTTATTTCATTTGTTCCAATTTCTTTCGCTTTTGAAAACCACTTCCGGTATTCTTCCT
>NZ_JAMBNR010000118.1 GCF_023715205.1 Mesobacillus maritimus | reverse complement strand
GGGAGGACCATCTCCCAAGGCTAAATACTCCCTAGTGACCGATAGTGAACCAGTACCGTGAGGGAAAGGTGAAAAGCACCCCGGAAGGGGAGTGAAAAAGATCCTGAAACCGTGTGCCTACAAGTAGTTAGAGCCCTGTGTATCTTTTCCTTCGGAAAAATGCCGGGTGATAGCGTGCCTTTTGTAGAATGAACCGGCGAGTTACGATCATATGCGAGGTTAAGTTGGAAAGACGGAGCCGCAGCGAAAGCGAGTCTGAATAGGGCGA
>NZ_JAMBNR010000117.1 GCF_023715205.1 Mesobacillus maritimus | reverse complement strand
TCGGCATGGGAACGGGTGTGACCTTCTCGCCATCGTCACCAGACTATTTAATTAAAGAGAGATCTTTTGCTTTCGCAAAAATCTTTGTTCCCTCAAAACTAGATAATGTTTGTAAGAAGTAAAGTAAATTGAGTATCGTTGTCTAGCTACAGCTCCTAACTTCTCGGCCGTTTCAATCCGTCCAAACAAATCCAAAATCGGGATTTGCATGGCCGGCTCTCCAACGCCTGTCGAAGTTGAACAGTTGCCTTCGCTTTTCAAATTTGGTTAAGTCCTCG
>NZ_JAMBNR010000116.1 GCF_023715205.1 Mesobacillus maritimus | reverse complement strand
CACACCCGTTCCCATGCCGAACACGGAAGTTAAGCTTCTCAGCGCCGATGGTAGTTGGGGGATTCCCCCTGTGAGAGTAGGACGTCGCCAGGCAACGCAAAAGACAACCAATTTTGGTTGTCTTTTTTTGTATGAACTACAATGAAAAATGTGGCTCTATAATATTTGTTGGGGTTCCTATGCAACTATGAGAGCATAAAAAAACACGCAAACATCCAATTCTTTTATACTTGAGTTGTCGAGAAACAAGTATGAATGGAGTTGCGTGTAAATGCATTT
>NZ_JAMBNR010000115.1 GCF_023715205.1 Mesobacillus maritimus | reverse complement strand
GGACAGATGATTGGGGTGAAGTCGTAACAAGGTAGCCGTATCGGAAGGTGCGGCTGGATCACCTCCTTTCTAAGGATAATGTCGTAAGGACATTCGGAATGCGAATCTTACGATTCGTACAAAGCAATTTTAAAAATTGCACTAAGCAACTTTAAAAAATTGCACTATTGACTGCTTGTTTGTTTAGTTTTGAAGGAGTAATGAAAAATTTCATTTCTTCCTGTTTTATGAGGGGCCTATAGCTCAGCTGGTTAGAGCGCACGCCTGATAAGCGTGAGGTC
>NZ_JAMBNR010000114.1 GCF_023715205.1 Mesobacillus maritimus | reverse complement strand
ATCTCCCAAGGCTAAATACTCCCTAGTGACCGATAGTGAACCAGTACCGTGAGGGAAAGGTGAAAAGCACCCCGGAAGGGGAGTGAAAGAGATCCTGAAACCGTGTGCCTACAAGTAGTTAGAGCTCCGTGCATATTTTCCTTTGGAAAAATGCCGAGTGATAGCGTGCCTTTTGTAGAATGAACCGGCGAGTTACGATCATATGCGAGGTTAAGTTGGAAAGACGGAGCCGCAGCGAAAGCGAGTCTGAATAGGGCGATTAGAGTATATGGTTGTAGACCC
>NZ_JAMBNR010000113.1 GCF_023715205.1 Mesobacillus maritimus | reverse complement strand
GGACACGTGAAATCCCGTCGGAAGCTGGGAGGACCATCTCCCAAGGCTAAATACTCCCTAGTGACCGATAGTGAACCAGTACCGTGAGGGAAAGGTGAAAAGCACCCCGGAAGGGGAGTGAAAGAGAACCTGAAACCGTGTGCCTACAAGTAGTTAGAGCCCTGTGCATATTTTCCTTCGGAAAAATGCCGGGTGATAGCGTGCCTTTTGTAGAATGAACCGGCGAGTTACGATCATATGCGAGGTTAAGTTGGAAAGACGGAGCCGCAGCGAAAGCGAGTCTGAATAGGGCGATAT
>NZ_JAMBNR010000112.1 GCF_023715205.1 Mesobacillus maritimus | reverse complement strand
TGGAGGTACAGCATTTGAAGTCGTTCTTTGACTTCAAGTGATGGACCGAAGCGACCTCGAGGGTCTAGACGCTGTAGCTAGACAGCATTTTGAGAGAATATTGCACTCTCAAAACTAAACAAACAAGCAGTCAATAGTGCAATTTTTTTTACAAATTGCTTAGTGCAATTTGTAAATTTGCTTTGTACGAATCGTAAGATTCGCATTCCGAATGTCCTTACGACATTATCCTTAGAAAGGAGGTGATCCAGCCGCACCTTCCGATACGGCTACCTTGTTACGACTTCACCCCAATCATC
>NZ_JAMBNR010000111.1 GCF_023715205.1 Mesobacillus maritimus | reverse complement strand
ATGGCGATACTCGGTTTCTTTAAAAGAAATTCTTTTAAAGAGTTTTACTTTTGCCTTCTTACTTACGATTATCTAGTTTTCAAGGAACAATAACCGAAAAGCGGAAGCGTCTCGCTCAGACCCGACATGCGCTGGAGGTACAGCATTTGAAGTCGTTCTTTGACTTCAAGTGATGGACCGAAGCGACCTCGAGGGTCTAGACGCTGTAGCTAGACAGCATTTTGAAAGACTATTGCACTCTCAAAACTAAACAAACAAGCAGTCAATAGTGCAATTTTTTTACAAATTGCTTAGTGCAAATTTTTAAATTTGCTTTGTACGAATCGTAAGATTCGCATTCCGAATGTCCTTAAGACA
>NZ_JAMBNR010000110.1 GCF_023715205.1 Mesobacillus maritimus | reverse complement strand
TTGCCCCTGGGGCCAGCCGCCTAAGGTGGGACAGATGATTGGGGTGAAGTCGTAACAAGGTAGCCGTATCGGAAGGTGCGGCTGGATCACCTCCTTTCTAAGGATAATGTCTTAAGGACATTCGGAACTCAGACCTTATGGTCTGTGACTAGCAATTTCACGAAAATTGCATTAAGAAAATCTAAAGATTTTCACTGTTAATCGCTTGTTTGTTTAGTTTTGAGAGTGCATTTTTCTCTCAAAACATTGTTCCTTGAAAACTAGATAATCGTAAGTAAGAAGGCAAAAGTAAAACTCTTTAAAAGAACTTCTTTTAAAGAAACCGAGTATCGCCATTTTAGTTTTTCTCTCTTTTATTAAAAAGAGAA
>NZ_JAMBNR010000010.1 GCF_023715205.1 Mesobacillus maritimus | reverse complement strand
TGAGTTATATCCAAGATTTCCATGTAAATACTCAGTAACAAGCTTTATTTTAAATTCCTCACTATATTTGACCATAAAAACACCCCCAAAAGTTAGTTTTATACTCTAACTTTTGGGGGTCGGTACCTTATCCCTCTTTTTTCATTCTGTGATTTTTACCAGGTATTATCTATAAAACTAAATCCGTTGTAATTAAGGTGTGAAGAACTAAGATAATCATAAGGTTTAATAATTGATGGTGTTACCCAAGTTGATATTTGAGAAGCAGGATTGAATACTTTAAAAGTTTTTCCTGCTTTATAGTATGAATACCATACTAATTCACTACAATAAGTTTTACTTATATTTGTAGGACCTGTAGTTACAGAATACGGTATGTTTTTATTTTGAAAATAATATTTTGCCTTTGAAGCAGCAAATTGTCCTAAAGTACTTGAATTTGGTCTAATAACTTTAGATTCTGCATATCTACTATGCCAACCTGATTCACTAATAGTCTTTGGATATGGTTCACTTGACCAACCAGAAGTATGTAAGATAGTTGTTGCATCAATATATATACCTATATGTCCTGTAACTCCCTTACTACTAGTACTTCTAGTGATAATAATATCTCCAGGTTTATTGTTTATTGCAGCTTTTGTTGATGTGGCAGTTGTTACTAATGATACTGAACTTAAAATAAAAGTAAAAATGACAATTAGTTGTAGCATTTTTTTCATTAATAATTTCCTCCTTATATATTATTTAATTTTTTACAATAATTAAATAATAACAATTGAATTAGGTTAAACCTATAAAAAAATGAAAAAATTGGATATTTTTACACTATTTTGTAGTATTTAAACAAAATAGTAATGGTAGCGTCATAGAAATGCGTACGCAAAAGTAATAAAAGAGGATCTGTTAATAAAAATGACAAAAAACCTCATTTTTAGTATGTTAATCTATTGGTTTCTAAAGCTTGTATATTCTATACAAATCTAGTTAACATAAATCTACTTTTCGGAAGTAAGCCAAAAAGCCAAACCTAGTCATATCAAGGGTTTGGCTCTTGTTCGTTTTTTATCGTTTATGCATGATTTTATACAACCTAGTTATAGCAAGGCTTTATAGACATATCACACCACTATAACACTACTATTTTTTGTATAAAATCTAGGTTTTATAATAAAACCGCTTCACTTATGAGAAAAGAGCTTAAAAATTTCATTCAAACATAAGAAATGGCTACAATTGCGTTAAAAATCGGCTATAGGATTTTAACAACAATCTTTACGAAAACAGCCTTTTAGTTAAATAACGGCATTTTCTAGACCTTCCACAGAACCATTCTGTAGGAGATACATTTTATGATAGAGTCCTTTTAACGCAAGTAACTCTTGATGGGTCCCTCTTTCGACAATTTCCCCTTGATGTAGGACAAGGATGAGGTCTGCATCTTGAATCGTTGACAGTCGGTGCGCAATCGCAATCGTTGTTCGCCCTTTACGCATTTTCGCCAACGCTGTTTGAATCGCTTCCTCTGTCTCCGTATCAATATTCGCTGTTGCCTCATCTAAAATAAGAACCTTTGGATTCATCGCAATCGTCCGTGCAAATGCAATCAATTGCCGCTGTCCACTCGAGAAAGTTGAACCACGCTCAACTACTTGGTGTTCCAATCCATCCTCCAACTTCGAGATAAAGGCGTCCGCCTGAACAAATTTAGCTGCTGCCTCCACTTCCTCATCGGTAATGTCTTGATTATGAAGACGAATATTATCCTTCACTGTTCCGTAAAACAAAAACGGATCCTGAAGCACAAGGCCCATTCGTTCCCGAAGTTCATGAATCGGAAAGTCTTTAATCGAAACTCCGTCAATGACAATTTCCCCACGATCAAATTCATAGAACCTCATCAATAGATTAATAATCGAGCTTTTCCCGCTCCCCGTATGTCCAACAAGCGCAACGGTCTGCCCAGGATAAGCGGTAAACTCAATATTTTTTAATACATCGCGTTTGCCATCGTAGGAAAAGCTTAAATCGCGAACTTCTATTTTTCCTTCTTTTACCTTGTTTTCATTCACTAGCGGTTGTTTCGGTGCCACATCTTCCTCATCTAGAAGCCTAAAGACCCTTGAAGCGGCTACAATCGCTTGTTGATACATTGATAAACGTTGCATGATTTGGTTGACCGGCTCGAAAAAGCGATCAAGATAATTGATAAAAGCGTAAAGAACCCCAATTTCCACTGGATTTTCAAACGAACTGATTCCAAAGTAACTTAACACAATGATGAGCGCAACAATATAAACGAGGTCAATGGCTGGTCGCAACAACAAACCATCTGCTTTAATGTTCCGCATGCCCGCTTGGTAGTGTTTTTCGTTGATGTCACCAAACTCTTCTCTCAAGCGCTTTTCTTGACGAAAAACTTGGATAATAGACATCCCTTGTAAAGATTCGCTTAACTTGGCGTTCAACTGACTCAAACGCTCGCGCATATCCAAGTAAAACTTAGAGCTCAATCTACGATAAATCACCATGATGATAAAAATCAACGGCATCACGACTAAGCAGAATAATGCGAGTTTTGCGTTTAGAATGAACATCGCTGTTAAAATTCCCACAAGCAAGAAGCCACTCTGAATAAAAGTCGCAATCACGAACACGAACATATCCTTAATTGCTTCAGTATCATTCGTTACCCTAGAAACAATCGACCCAGCTGGCGTGCGGTCAAAGAACCGGAGTCCAAGCGACTGGACTTTACTGAACACGTCGACACGCAGTTGCTGAATGATTTTAAGTGCGACTTCTTGGAATTTATATAGCTGAAAATACGAGACAAATACATTTAATATTTGGATTCCCATATAAGCACTTCCCAGGATAAGCAATGGCTCAAAAGGGAAATGTCCAAGCGTTAAATAGTCATCAATAAAGATCTTGATTAAAATAGGCCCCAGTACGTCCCCAAGTGTTGTTAATGCCAATAGAAAAAAAGCAAACAAAATGGGCTTTAAATGGGGTCTTGTATAGACCAATAACCTTTTCAATACGGTTCGTTGTTGTTTTGAATTTAACGCTGTCATTTTCTCATCCATTATCTACCCTCCTAACTCAACAAGCTCTTCAAGCTGCTGACGCAGATACATATCCTTGTACCATCCATCCTGACTCATGAGTTGCTCATGCGTCCCACGCTCGACTATATTTCCGTCATCTAAAACAAGGATTAAATCGGCGTGCTCGATTGCACTAAGGCGATGAGCCGTGATTAGTGTAGTTTTGCCTTCTCGATTCTCTTTCAGTGCTTGAAGAATTTCCTCTTCTGTTTTCGCATCAACGGCTGAAAGGGAATCGTCTAAAATTAGAATTTCTGGATTTAATAGAATCGCTCTCGCAATCGAAATTCGTTGTTTTTGTCCTCCTGATAAGGAGACTCCACGCTCGCCGACTACGGTTTCATACCCATCGGTAAAATCAAGAATATCATCATGAATTTGAGCAATTCTTGATGCTTCATAAATCTGTTCCCGGGAAATATTCGGATCCGCAAAGGCGATGTTTTCAGCAACGGTTGCCGAAAATAAAAAATGATCTTGAGGGACATAGCCCATCGACTCTCTTAACTTATCAAGTTGGTAATCCTTTATTGATTTCCCGCCAATCCTAATGTCCCCTTCATATCCTTCAAATTCTCGAATCAGCAGTTTTAAAAGGGACGTTTTTCCGGCACCTGTTTTCCCAACAATTCCAAGAGTAGCTCCTTTTGGTAAGGTAAACTGCACGTGTTCGAGTTGGTTTTCCTGTTCTCCCGGATAGGCAAACTTTTTAATCTCATAAACAAGATTGCCTCTTGGTACTGTGTTTATTGCTCCTTCTCGGTCTTGAATTTCCACTTTCTCATTTAGTAGGGTGTTCACACGATCCAGAGAAGCACGCCCACGTTCAACAATATTAAATAAATGACCAAAGGCAAGCATCGGCCAAATTAATAAGCCTAAATAGGTGGTAAACGAAACAAGCTCCCCTATTGTCATTTCACCCGCCATGACATACCTTGAGCCGAAAACAATCGATAAAAAGTAAGAAATCCCAACAATGATGGAGATTGTTGGATCAAATAAAGAGTCAACTTTTGCGACTGAAATATTCTTCTTAACCACATCTTTAGAAAGATTATCGAAATCTTCAATATCCTCTTTTTCTTGTCCAAACGTCTTAATCACCTTGATCCCAGAAATACTTTCCTGAGATTTATCATTTAACCTTGAAAAAGCTTCTTGAGCTTTATGGAAACGTTTATGAAGCATTCCTCCATACCAGCCAGTGAGAATCGCCATCAGCGGCATTGGCAACAGACAGATTAACGTTAATTTCCAACTAATGGTCGTTGCCATTGCAATCACGACGAACCCTCCTGTTGCAAGAGAGTCCACGAAAGTCAATACACCGACCCCTGCCGTTTGCTGAATCGCTTGTAAGTCATTGGTCGCATGGGCCATTAAGTCTCCCGTTCTCCGCTTTTGATAAAAATTCGGGGACATCTTTGTAAAATGCTGATATAACCTATTTCTCAGTATCTTCGCTAATTTCACCGATGATCCAAATATCATGATTCTCCAGAAATAGCGAAGTACATACATCCCTATTCCAGCCAAGATTAAGACAACAACCCACATGAGAAGCCTATCCCCAGTTAAGCTCCCCCTTTCAATCTCATCTACGACCATTCCAATTACCCGAGGTGGAACGAGTTGCAGAAAAGCAACAAAAAGAAGCGTTAGAATTCCAATTATATATGCTTTCTTTTCCGCTTTAAAAAACCACATTAAATCTAAGAATACTCTCATTATTCTCTCCCCCAACCGCGAGTCTCTGTCTCCAGCGCCTAACCATTTTATCAAATGTTCATAAAATAGAAAAGATTAATGTTATTTATTGGGATTGGCAAATATGAAGATAGCTAAAGGGATCATCGGTGAGTTTTTAAAACCCATCATCCTATCGATTGCTGTAAACCGAACTTTAAGTTCCAATACTCGTAAAAAAGTCCATGTACAAAGAAAAAACACTCAGATACGAGTGTTTTTCCTTTGATTCAGTCGAGCAATTAGTTTGCGTGACTTCGTTGTCTATTGATTTTCAGCTTGCTTATCTAATTCGGCCTGATACTCAGCCGCTTTTTCTTCTGCTTCACTTTTCACCCTATCAATGTCTTCAGCTAATTCTTCTGGGACGTAGGATGCTCTGCCTAAATATTGAGCAACGACATTGTAGTCTGTCACCATATCTTTATAATTTATATCACTTGTTGTCGCATCAACATAATCCTTCGTTTGAATTTCTTCGTATTTCCTTAGTGCAGAAGCAAGGTAGTAGAAATTCTTTTGTGAATCTGTTTTAAGTGACACTGATTCAGCAATCACACCGTCATAATCTTTGTCTAGTAGCATCTTTGTAAATTTTTCATCTTCTTCTGTAATTTCTCTTTCTTCTTTAGCTGCATTAGTAGATTCTTCAGTTGTTTCATTCTTTTCTGTAGCCTCTTGGTTCTCCGCATTTTCACTTGTTCCACAAGCTGTTAAAATTAGTAATAATATAATGAATAAAAGACCGAATTTTTTCATGTCAATTTCCCCTTTAGAATAATTTTTTCTTCTAGTATGTAACAATTTAACAAGGTTCATGCCGATCGAAAAATGGGAATTATCTCATAAATCTCTCAATAGCGTGAAAAAACCACTTTTCCTTGGTATATACCAAGGAAAAGTGGTTTTTTCTAATAAAAGAAAACTTGTACAGAACCATTTTACAAATCTGATGGTCCTGATCTATTGTTCACTAGTATTAAAGCATTTTAATAGCGCTTTATTACTGCTTACCTTGTTGTTTGTTCATTGCTGACATCATTTGGTTAATCTTTTTCTGAGATGGCTTCATTCCCATTTGCATCATCATCACTTTTAACATCTGTTCGTTAATTGGTGGATTTTTCTTCAAGTAGTCCATCATATACTTACGTGCAATGAAAAATCCTAGTGCTACACCAGCGATTAGAGCTAGTATACCTACTAGAACATAAGTCCACATACTTTTTTCCTCCTTCATGTTGTCTACCATACAGTGTACTCGACCAAACGTAATTATACAATATTCGCGAGCATTTTTCTCTATTTTAGACAAATTTTCTTTCTTTGATCGGCTTGAGCCAACCAAAACGACTGCTCTCAAGATCAACAGCCATGAAAGAGGATTCAATTTTACGTAATACTTCAAAAAAAATGGTCTCAACCTCTAAACTACCATCAGATTCAAGAACCAACTTGCGATCATTCACTACTTTTAACAAAGCAGTACCACGAAATTTATTCGTCTGAAGAACGTAGGTCCCTTGTTTCACTTCAAAACCTTTATGATTCGATAAATGTTGATAAAGGAGTTGATGAATCCTTAACACCGGTAAAGGTTTTGTAACATACTCAATTTGTTTGGAAATAATGGATTTTAATTCTCCATCTGCTAAATGATAATCTCGAAACAGTTGATAAAACATACGCTCTCTACCAACATAATGGCTAGCAATTTCATCTTTGATTAAATAAAGTTGATAGGACCTCATTAAGTCCCCTCCTCTTTAGACAAGCTTTATTCCATTATAAGAAATTCCAGCTTCATTGATTGTCTAAAGGTGGAGAGAAAACGCACTAATTTTGTCAAATTACAGAATTCTTGCTTTTCCTTCATATTTATTGGGATAAATTGCCCCTTTTCCACATGAATGCGAGAAAGTTCGGGCATGCTATTTCTAAAAACATTCGGGCAATCTCGAAAGGCAGGGTAGTAGGGATGGAAGAAAAAACGAACATTCGCCTCACAGCAGCAGAAATGTCAGGGTTATGGACAGAATATATCAATGATACATTAGGTGTGTGTGTAAACAGATACTTTCTTGAGAAGGTAGAGGACAATGAAATCCGCCCAATCATTGAAACTTCTTTACGATATTTTGAGGAAAACATTGATGCTTTAGAGAAGATTTTTAATAAAGACCAATTTCCGATCCCACAGGGTTTTACCGAAGAGGATGTTAACGTTAATGCTCCTAAGTTATTCTCAGATACTTTTATGGTTATGTATTTAAGGCATATGTCCATTTTAACTATGGCTGCTAGCAGTGCTGCTTTAGGGCTTGTGACTAGACCGGATGTGGTCGAGTTCCACAAAAAGATGTTAGAAAAATCCGTTAAAATGCAGGACTTAACACGGGATATCCAGCTTAAACAAGGAACATATGTAAGACCCCCTTATATCTCGATCCCGGATAAAGTTGACTTTGTTGAACAGCAACAATGGTTAGCAGGTTTCTTCGGGAAGAAACGTTCGCTCTCGTCAGTTGAAATAACGCATTTATTCCTAAATATCCAAACAAATCATATTGGAAAAGCATTGATCACTGGTCTTGCCCAAATTGCAGAAAGCGATGATGTAAAGCAATTGCTGTTAAAGGGCAAAAAAATGTCCCAAAAACATATCGAAATCTTTGGTAAATACTTATTGGATGAAGACCTTCCTGCCCCAATGGGATGGGATACGGCTATCACTGATACGACATCTAAAGTATTTTCAGATAAACTGATTGTGTTTCATGTTTCCGGCATGATTGCTGCCGGCATTGGAAATTATGGCGCAGCCATGGCAGCAAGCCCAAGGAGAGACATAGGTTTCCGCTATGCTTCCTTGATTCCTGAAATTAGCTTATATGCTGAAGACTGCGCCAACCTGATGATTAAAAATGGTTGGTTGGAAGAACCTCCCCAAACAGATGACCGCGAAGGACTCATTAATGGTGAACCGCTGCCAGATTAGTATAGAAAACGACTCGTTGATTTCAATCGAGTCGTTTTTTTTTGTTTTTGGATAATAAAAGCTCTACTACTGGTAAAGACATAAACAGTTTGATCTTTACCTAAATCAAAAAAAGAATGGAGACAGCTGCCTCCATTCTTGGTTATTTTAGTTTTCTAATAAAGCTTTCACACGAGATACAACATTTTCAACAGAGAAGCCGTATTCTTTCATGATTTTTTCACCAGGAGCTGAAGCACCAAATGTATCAATTGCTAGTACTTCGCCTTCATCCCCAACATAACGGTGCCATCCTAAAGAAGAGCCCATTTCGATTCCAAGACGTTTCTTCACTGATTTAGGAATAACAGATTGTTTGTATTCCTTCGATTGTTGCTCAAAGCGATCCCATGATGGCATGCTGACAACAGAAACTTGGATCCCTTCGTTGGCGAGTGCTTCTTGAGCTTTTACCGCTAATCCTACTTCTGATCCAGATGCAAGCAATAAAGCTTGTGGATTCTCGACTGGAGAAATCACATATGCTCCACGAGAGACTCCTTCATAAGCATTCTTGTCTGTATCTTTGATGGTAGGAAGGTTTTGACGAGTTAACACCAAAACAGTTGGCTTATCTTTTGATTCAACTGCTACTCTCCAAGCCGCAGCCGTTTCATTTCCATCTGCTGGACGGATCACTCCAAGATTTGGCATTGCACGTAATGCAGCAAGTTGTTCTACAGGCTCATGTGTTGGACCATCTTCACCAACCGCGATACTGTCATGTGTGAACACATACGTAACAGGAAGTCCCATTAACGCTGCAAGACGAATCGCTGGGCGTAAATAATCAGAGAACACGAAGAATGTTCCGCCAAAGATTTTCACTCCGCCGTGAAGAGCCATCCCGTTCATTGCGGCACCCATTGCAAACTCACGTACACCAAACCAGATATTCCGTCCTTCATAAGAACCTGGGAAGAAATCGCCGGAACCTTTGATCATGGTTTTGTTTGATCCTGCTAAGTCAGCTGAACCACCAACGAAGAAAGGAACTGCTTTTGCAACTGCATTTAGTGCTTCACCAGAAGAAGCACGGCTTGCTAAGCTCTTACCTTCTTCATAAACAGGAAGTTCATTTTCCCATCCTTCAGGTAGCTCTCCTCTTGAAGCTGCTTCAAATTGAGCCGCTAATTCAGGATATTCAGCTTTATATTTGCTAAAGAGTTCATTCCACTCTTGTTCTGAAGACTGTCCTTTTTCCACAATTTGTTTTTCAAAGTTTTCGTAAACTTCTTGTGGTACGTGGAAATCTTCTTCAAATGTCCACTTATAAGCTTCTTTTGTTAATTTCAACTCATCTGCACCAAGTGGAGCACCGTGTACATCAGATTTACCTGATAGGTTTGGAGATCCGTAACCAATGATGGTTTTTACTTCGATTAAAGTTGGACGATCCAAATCGCTCTTTGCTTCTTCAAGAGCTTTCGCAATTTCTTCAAGGTTGTTTCCATCTTCAACACGGATGTATTGCCATCCATAAGCTTTGAAACGACCTTCTACACTTTCAGAGAAAGATTTATCTAAATCTCCATCAAGAGAAATATCATTGGAATCGTACATAACCACTAAGCGACCAAGTTTTAGATGGGCTGCTAAAGAAGCGGCTTCTGCTGAAACACCCTCCATTAGGTCACCATCTCCACAAATGCTATATGTAAAGTGATTCACAATTTCGTATTGATCTTTATTATATACCGCTGCTAGATGGCGCTCTGCCATTGCCATTCCAACTGCCATCGCAACACCTTGACCTAGAGGTCCAGTTGTAGCTTCAACACCTACTGTATGACCAAACTCTGGATGTCCTGGAGTTTTACTTCCCCATTGACGGAACTCCTTGATGTCATCCATTGTTAAGCCATAGCCTGATAAATGAAGTAAACTATATAACAACATGGAGCCATGACCAGCGGATAAAACAAAACGGTCACGGTTTAACCAATCAGGATTTTTAGGATTATGATTCATAAAACGAGTCCAAAGTGTGTATGCCATTGGAGCTGCGCCCATAGGCATTCCTGGATGCCCAGAGTTTGCTTTCTCAATTGCGTCAATCGATAGGGTACGAATTGAATCGATGGACAGTGTATCAATTTTATCGAACATTAGATACATCCTTTCTTAGTAAACTACATACAATCTTAATATTATAGTGGTTGTCTTATTTATTCAACAAATCACACATAAAAAAATAGAAAAAATTTGCCGAACACTCTCTTATTTTCCCGAAAAAAGTCTGTTCTATGTACGTTTATAGGGATTATGTACTTTTCATGAATGTTTCAAAAAATAAGGAAAATGCAAGCGCCTTACTCCATTTCAAGGAAAAAATTGGTAAAAAAAGAGAGCCAAGGTAGGTTTGGCTCCTAACCTTCGACTCTCTATAGAATTAATGTAGATTTTTTTTATCTCTCTTTTGTGCTTCTTTTAACTTTTTTGGTGTTACATCATTTCCAAGAGGATCTACAATCGTAACACCTTTCAATGTATTCACCATTGACGATCTGAACGTTCGCAAATATTCTGCACGAAGCACGGATTGTTCCTTCGCCTCTTCTTGTGTAAGACCAGTTGTTTTGGACTTGTTCGCTAACTCATTAATTCTTGCAAGTTTATCCTTAGAAAGCATTAAAAAGCTCCTTTATTAAAAAGTTTACATAGAAGCTATTTTACGGGATATCGTCCTGTTTTACAAGATTTGCGCACTGCGTCTAGTTTTCAGGGAATAGATTTAGAGACGGTCTTTGTTTAACTGTGGTGCTTTATCTACCCGCTGTTCTTTCTCTTCGACATACTCTTGATATCGTCGATGTACCGTCGCCTTCGAGACTTCGTACCCAAACCCCCTCAAAGTAGCAGCTATTTCAGCAAAGGTCAACCCATTTCCCCTTAGTCTAACAATCTCGGATATCGGAGCATTTTTCTTTTCACGGCCAGCATGCTCGCCTTGCTTTTTTAGGTTTTTTTGTGGTTGATAGCCCTGTTTTATTGCCCGTTGCATCCCACGCTTAATCTTTATGTTATGTATTTTTCTCTGATACTCTTCCACCATGGATACAATCTGTAAAACCATTGTATCGGATTCGGATAATTGTAGTTCACCATGATGAGAGACACTATATAATTTTGCTCCTTCTTTTACAATACAGTGAAGCAAAGCAATTTTAGCATTCCCTCGACCAAGACGTGTTTCATCCTGGATGAGAACAGCTTGTACATCTTCTTCTTTAATGATTGTTAATAAATCCAAGATTCCATCTCGTTCTAAATCGAAGCCACTGGCCTGCTCTCTAATAATTCGAACAATCTCCATACCCTTTCGATTTGCAAGAGCTACTAGTTCTTCTTCTTGGCGAGCAAGAGAAGTTTCCTGCGTATCCTTTTTAGTACTAACTCTGCAGTATATAACTGCTTTCATATTCTCACCCATTCTAATCTAAACTTGCATATTGTGTTGAATCCAGTTTTTTACCAGTAATCGGTACAATTAATTGATCCCCAGCAAAAATCTTCCCACCAATAATTCCATTCTCTTTCTCGACCCATGCTACAAACTCTTGATGTGTAAGATTATGCTCATCGGAATACACCTCTGCCAATTCCCATAGACTTGCACCAGCTTCAACTGTTACTGTTATGTAATCTTGCTTTCCTATTTTAAGTCCATTTGCTAATACTAAGGTTAACGTAAGACATGTAGCAACAAATAAAATTGTATAAGAATGCTTTCTCCAAATCACTTTCATCATTTCGCCCACCCCAATAAGAATATATGTTCGTTTATTTGATTTTATTATAATGCGAACACTTGTTTCTTGTCAATAAAAAATTCGAACTTATGTTTGTACCATACGAACATACGTGTTATAATAACCATAGGAATATAAAATGGGGTGCGTGAAAATGACAAAATTATCAAAAAGGCAGCAAGACATCCTTAGTTTCATTAAGGATGAGGTAAAGAAAAAGGGTTATCCACCTTCTGTTCGAGAAATCGGAGAGGCTGTTGGTCTTGCATCTAGTTCCACGGTCCACGGACATTTAGCTCGCCTAGAAAGCAAGGGACTTATCCGTCGCGACCCAACTAAACCTCGCGCAATTGAAGTTTTAGAAATGGACCAAGATTTACAAACTCCAAAATATAGCATTATAAACGTCCCAGTTGTTGGTAGAGTTACGGCTGGACAACCGATTACAGCGATCGAAAATGTCGAAGAATACTTCCCACTCCCCGACACTCTCGTCCCTGCAGAGGAACAAGTTTTCATGTTAGAAGTTATGGGAGAAAGTATGATCGATGCAGGAATTCTTGACGGAGATTATGTCATCGTAAAACAACAACAAACAGCCAATAACGGTGAAATTGTAGTTGCGATGACAGAAGAAGATGAAGCTACCGTAAAACGATTCTTCAAAGAAAAGGACTTTATTCGGTTACAACCAGAGAACCCTACAATGGAACCTATTATTCTTCGGAATGTATCGATTCTAGGTAAGGTAATCGGAGTTTACCGCCATATGCACTAATCCTATCCATATCAAAAAGAGCTTGTCCCATTCAGTAATGAATATGGGACAAGCTCTTTTTGATGCGATTCTTATAGGTACTATGCAAAGCTTGGGTGGGTGGTACCTAGGTTTTCATTACTTTGGGAAGTTAGCTTTACTTCGTAGCATATTGTACATTTGCTTTTAAGACTGATTTTAAATTCTAGTACGCTCTATTAAACACTTTTCTATCATTCTGCCTTCCCCCTGACCTAAAACAGCTTGTTATGAACCTCGATCTCTTGTTGTATTTTTGCTATACCTGTTCCACAGAAACTCGGTATTAGACAGACTAACAATTGAGCATTTATACATTATTAGACAGTTCTCTCGCTTACAGTTCTCTTTCTTTCCCTCAACGATTCTTTCTTAGACACTTTTTCCGCTTACCTTTTCCTTCTGTCCCACAACGGCTCTTTCTTAGACACTTCTCCACTCGCTCGGTCCCTGTCTGTCCTACACCTACAATACTCAATAGTTAGGATATTTCCCTTCGCTCCAACCACCCTCCACATAATAAAAACCCCCAACACCACTGGGGTGCTGGGGGGGTCATTTATTAGTACATGCTCATGTACTGCTCGCGCTCCCATGGGTGCACTTGCGTTCTAAACATATCCCACTCGATTTCTTTTGCTTCTACGAAGTGTTCAAGGATGTGCTCTCCTAATGCTGCACAGATAACTTCATTTGACTGAAGTTCAGTAAGGGCCGCATAAAGAGTTGCTGGTAGATCGACGATTCCTGCTTCTACGCGCTCTTCTTTATCCATTACATAGATGTTTCGGTCTACTGGTGCTGGAGGAGTCAACTTGTTCTTGATTCCATCAAGTCCAGCTTGTAGAAGAACAGCCATTGCTAGATAAGGGTTCGCAGATGGGTCTACGCTACGTACCTCAACACGTGTGCTTAAGCCACGGGAAGCTGGGATACGGATTAATGGTGAACGGTTTTGAGCAGACCACGCAACATAACATGGAGCTTCATAGCCTGGTACTAGACGCTTATAAGAGTTCACTGTTGGATTAGTAACGGCTGTGAACGCTGTAGCGTGTTTGATCGTTCCAGCGATGAACTGCTCAGCTGTTTCACTCAACTGAAGGTTTGCGTTTGGATCAAAGAATGCATTTTCACCGTTTCTGAATAGAGAAAGGTTCATGTGCATTCCTGAACCATTCACACCGAATAATGGTTTCGGCATAAATGTCGCATGTAGTCCATGTTTACGAGCAATGGTTTTTACAACAAGCTTGAATGTTTGGATATAGTCACAAGCTGTAACCGCATCTGCATATTTGAAATCAATTTCGTGCTGACCAGGAGCTACTTCATGGTGAGAAGCTTCAATTTCAAAGCCCATTTCTTCTAGTTCAAGCACGATATCACGACGGCAGTTTTCACCAAGGTCTGTAGGAGCTAAGTCAAAGTATCCTCCGTTATCGTTCAGTTCAAGAGTGGGTTCCCCTTTTTCATCCAATTTGAATAAGAAGAATTCTGGCTCAGGCCCTAAGTTAAAATCTGTGAAGCCCATTGCTTCCATTTCCTTTAACACACGCTTTAGGTTTGCGCGTGGGTCCCCTGAGAATGGTGTTCCATCTGGATTGTAGATGTCACAAATCAAACGAGCCACTTTTCCTTTTTCTGCTGTCCAAGGGAAAATTACCCAAGTATCTAAATCCGGAATTAAATACATATCTGATTCTTCAATTCGGACGAACCCTTCAATCGAAGATCCATCAAACATCATTTTATTATCCAACGCTTTGTCAAGTTGGCTAACTGGAATCTCAACGTTTTTGATTGTTCCTAAAATATCAGTAAACTGCAATCGGATGAATTTTACATTTTCCTCTTTAGACATACGAACGATATCTTCTCTAGTATACTTTGACATTCATGTTCCTCCCAGTATATTCAAATTTTAATAAGTTAATGGAATCTTGACCGGTCTCCTGGTCCAGAATTCCTATGAAACCTTCCAGCTCTAAGTAATTCTTTTCGGAGAAGCTTTCTCAGTTCAGCATCAGAAAGGTCTTTTCGCACTTTTTCTGCATCTTTGTTGTCTTCATCATTTGGTGCTACATCGTTGTGCTGTTTCACGTTGAAGATTTGTTTAATGCCAGCAAGATTGACACCTTGGTCAATTAGATCCTTGACTTCAAGTAACTTGTCAATATCGTTTAAGGAAAAAAGACGCTTATTGCCTTCTGTTCTTGCTGGAGAAATCAAGCCATGTTCCTCATAATATCGAATTTGTCTTGCTGTTAAATCCGTCAGCTGCATGACAATCCCGATTGAAAACAATGGCATATTTCGGCGAATCTGGCTTCCGCCCATTTTGATTTCTCTCCTTTCTCCTTTTGATAGTTTTATTATATGTAATGTAAACTAACATGTCAATGAAATGTAAGATAATCTGACATGGTTTTTAATCGCCTTTTTAATGATGGGCAATTCCCACTTAATCCCCATTTTAACTCATAAAGTAAGGCAGTAATCATAAAGTTTTTTGTTCAAATCCTAAAGATGTTTTTAACGCAATAGTACCCATTCCATATGTTTAAATTCGGTCGCTAGCTCTATTCTCTTAATAAAGTTATTCTTTGGGATACCTAGCTTATTCAGTTGTAATTTTTATTCGAATGCATAAAAGAAAGCCCGCCAATTGACGAGCTTTATAAATTGTCAGAACTAAAGATCATAAAACTGTTTTTATTATTTTACTTAACCAAGCTGAACTAACCCTTTTGTCACCATATGATCCAAAGCAATACATACAGCCATTTTCACATGGGAGTAAGTTAATCCACCTTGCACATAAGCCACATACGGTGGACGAGTTGGACCGTCAGCGGTTAATTCGATACTGGCACCTTGAATAAACGTACCGGCCGCCATAATGACATCATCTTCATAACCAGGCATATAGCTTGGATACGGAGTTACATGCGAATTAATCGGGGAAGCAAATTGAATCGCCTGACAAAACGCAACCATTTTGTCACGATCATCAAATTGAACAGATTGAATCAAATCCGTTCTGTCCGCATTCCACTTTGGTGAGGAATTCATTCCACAGCGTTCAAGCATCGCAGCAGTAAAGACCGCCCCTTTCAACGCTTGCCCGACGATATGTGGAGCCATAAAGAATCCTTGATACATTTCCTGTAAAGCATAGAGAGAAGCACCCGCCTCAGCACCAATACCTGGAGAGGTCATCCGATAGGAACAAGCATCGACAAATTCCTGTTTCCCAACTAGATAGCCACCAGTCTTCGCAATCCCGCCTCCTGGGTTCTTGATTAATGACCCTGCGATTAAATCTGCACCAACATGGCAAGGTTCTTGTTCCTCCACAAATTCCCCATAACAATTATCCACAAACACAACGACGTCCGATTTAATCTCTTTTACAAACCGTACCATTTCGCCAATCTCCGCAACAGTGAAAGAAGGTCTAGTTGCATACCCTTTTGAACGCTGTATGCCAATCATTTTCGTGTTGGGTTTGATGGCCTTTTCTACCGCTTGCCAATCAATGCCCCCTTCACTTGTTAAAGCGACTGAATCATAAGAAATGCCAAATTCCTTTAAGGAGCCATTCCCGTCCCCACGAATCCCGACAATTTCCTCTAAAGTATCATAAGGCTTTCCGGTCATATATAAAAGCTCATCCCCAGGGCGTAGTATCCCAAAAAGAGCAATCGAAATGGCATGTGTGCCAGAAATGATTTGTGGTCTTACGAGACCCGCTTCCCCACCGAATACATCGGCATAGATCCTTTCTAACGTATCGCGCCCGATATCATCGTAACCATAGCCTGTTGAAGGCATAAAATGAGAATCACTCACTCGATGCTTTTGAAAGCTTTGTAGTACACGAAATTGATTGAAGTCGATGCGCTCATCGATTTGTTTATGTATTTCAGAGACTTGCTGTTCAACCTCCTCCACAAGAGGTTTTAACTGATCTCCAGAGTTTAACTGTGAAAACATGCTGCGGTTTCTCCTATCTTACTGAGTATTTATTTAGTTGCCCTGACACTTGATGGTCTTTTAAGGCGTACCCTCGACAACGATATCCTTGTTGTTCTTCATCAAAAGTAAGTTCTCTCAAAATGGTTTCATTTTTTAACTGAGACAATAGTTTTCCTTCTCCAGAAGGAACCAACACATGAAAAGCTTCCATTTGACTAATGATCGATTCTTCGATTTTTCTTTTTAAATTATCGCGATCTTCATCTGAAAACGCACTAATAAACGCTGTTTCGGTATCTGCCACAGGGACAAAGTCAGGGTGGGCAATATCCTTTTTATTATAAACCGTAATTTGTGGAATTTGGTTAACTTCCAAATCTTCTAACAGTTTATTGACCGTTTTTTCATGTGAAAAATAATCTTGATTGGACATATCCACAACATGTAATAGCAAATCCGCTTCGCTCACTTCTTCTAATGTTGAACGGAAGGCAGCAACCAGTGTTGTTGGCAAATCTTGAATAAATCCAACGGTGTCCGTCATCAGTACGCTAAAACCACTCGGAAGAATGACTTTCCGAGTCATCGGATCAAGCGTTGCAAACAATTGATTTTCTTCATAAGAATCTGCCTCAGTTAACCGGTTGAACAGTGTACTCTTCCCTGCATTTGTATATCCAACCAAAGCAATTTGAAAGGCTTTGTTTTTCTTGCGACGTTCGCGGTATCTGTCGCGATGTTGAACAATCACGGCCAGTTGTCCTTTAATATCGTCGATTCTTCTACGGATATGACGACGGTCAGACTCTAGTTTTGTTTCCCCAGGTCCCCTCGTCCCAATTCCGGCACCTAATCGCGATAGCGCGGTACCTTGACCCATTAAGCGAGGCAGCAAATATTGAAGTTGAGCCAGCTCTACTTGTAGCTTTCCTTCCTTTGAACGAGCTCGCCGCGCAAAGATGTCCAGAATTAACTGTGTACGATCGATAATCCTGACTTCGAGATCCTTGGACAAATTCCGGATTTGACTTGGTGACAATTCGTCATTGAAAATGATGAGGTCAACCTCAAGCTCATCTACCAACGCTTTGAGTTCCTCGACTTTTCCTTTTCCTATATAAGTAGACGGATGAATTCGTTCTCGCTTCTGCATGACAGACATTAGCACTTCGCCTTGAGCCGTTTCTGTTAATGAAGCAAGTTCATCCATTGAATATTGAGAACGCAGATCATCCGTTAGCGGCGTTTGACAGCCGACCAGGATGGCTTTTTCAGAATCTCGTTTCTGTTCCAAAACAGATTCCACCTTTCATCATATGTATTGGCTATTATTCCATTGTTTGCATTTCCTGTTTAAACTATCATTCCTTCTTAACTTACAAACGCTTGCGAAATAAATTATTTACACCTGCGCTCGGTTCAAACATGAACCTGAACTCATCATACCAAAAAATAGCAATGAACCAAAATTTTCTCACCCTTCTTTATCTGTGTAATTGGTAGCTAAAAAGGGGGAAGAGGTGATAAAATCAGATAGATTTAGATTTATTTTATGAGAAATCAACGTAACTCGTTTTAGATAGGAATGTGTATTATACCTTAGAGGGGAGGTTGCGGTTATGACTTGGGATGTTTTAAGTATGATTGGAACCATTGCCTTTGCGATCAGCGGAGCCATTGTCGCGATGGAAGAAGAATATGATATTTTCGGAGTTTACATGCTTGGGATCGTGACCGCTTTTGGCGGCGGAGCGATACGGAATCTTCTCATCGGGGTTCCCATTTCAGCTTTGTGGGATCAGGGGCTCTTTTTCACAATCGCCTTGTTGGCCATCACGATCGTTTTCCTTTTTCCATCCAGGTTATTAAAGCATTGGAGGAAATGGGGAAACTTTACTGATGCTATTGGCCTTTCTGCTTTCGCGATTCAAGGTGCTCTTTTCGCAACGGAAATGAACCATCCGTTAGCCGCTGTTATTATCGCTGCGGTGCTGACAGGTAGTGGCGGCGGAATGGTCCGCGACCTCTTAGCTGGACGGAAGCCTCTCGTTTTTCGGTCGGAAGTCTATGCCATATGGGCCGTATTAGCCGGACTATTAATCGGGCTAAATTGGCTAGAGTCTCCGCTAGAGCTCTATAGTCTCTTTATCGGCATCACCGCACTTCGGGTTTACTCCTATACACACGGATGGCGTCTGCCAATTAGAAAAACAGAGTTGAATAACTAAAGAAAGTCATGCTCAGGCTAGAGAGCATGACTTTTTTAATGTTTTTTTATTGGGATACTCTTGCAAGATTGGACCACAATTCGTCCGGCAATAATTTTTTGAGGATGACCACCATTACTCTGAATCAAAAATAAGATCGTTGCTTCTAATTGTCATAAGTTCATGACGATCAAATTGACTTTCAAGCAGAAGTCTCATCGCTTGAGCGCGAATGGACTTTTCGATGATATTTCGGATATAGCGGCCATTGGAAAAACCGGTGGGACCAAAACTCGCTTTCACGAAGCCAAGATGCTCTCTCAATTTCCGTTCCGCTTCGAGACTAAAAGTATATTCCCTCTCATCTAACATTCGTTGTGCAATCTCCATTAATTGACTGATTGAATAGTCCGGAAAGTCAACCACCAATGGGAATCTGGAATGTAGCCCCGGGTTCAACGATAGAAAGTAATCCATTTCGCGCGAATAGCCCGCAAGAATTAAAATAAACTCATGCTGTTTATCTTCCATATGTTTAACGAGCGTATCGATCGCTTCCTTCCCAAAATCCTTTTCGCCTCCGCGCCCTAAGGAGTACGCTTCATCAATAAACAGAATTCCTCCTAAAGCCTTCTTTATTAAATCACGAGTTTTTTGCGCTGTATGACCGATATATTCCCCAACTAGGTCCGCTCTTTCTGCTTCAATCAAATGCCCCTTAGAAAGAACATTCATTTTCAGAAAAAGTTTTCCAATTAATCTCGCTACTGTCGTCTTCCCCGTACCCGGGTTTCCTTTAAACATCATGTGTAAAGCCTGGCGACCCGCTTTCAAACCTTTTTCTTCTCTTTTTTTATTCACATAAATCCAAGCATATATTTCTTTAATCATTCGCTTCATTTCTTCCATTCCAACCAATGCCTCAAGTTCTTCCTCAATTTCTTTTAATGCTTCATGCTCAGCTGGTTTTGGTTTTATATCTAAATTAGGCGATTTAGGCAACTCCTTTTTGGTCGGATTGCGTTTTTGCGCATTTAGAACAATGCTAATCTGTCCGTTGTTGTTCATGCGAAATGGTTGGTCCAAGCTTTCTCACCTCTATTCTAAAAGACAGTCTATGTGAAGGAGCTCTTACTCATGATTAAGAAAACGTCCATTCGCTCACCCTCTATTGCGCTACACCTAATTAGAACTTTCACCGAACGGCGCTTAAGTCTGACTGACTTTCCTAATATAGTAATAAAACCTCCCATACCCGTATGGCCGTTCTATGGTCTACAAGAGCTATTTTCCTTTTCTACTAGCTTAAAGCCCTTACTAGAGCCTCATCTCCAATAGTACGGTTAATGCCAATAAGGTTCCCTTTGATTTCTCTATCCGAAGATTCTTGTTGCGTTTTTAGAGGGTGAAAAAACCTTTTTAGAGAAACCCTTCGCAAATTAACCAACTTCATTTAAAATGGTCACCAACTGCGAAATACAGGGAAATACTCCTTAATCTATATGTATTCAGCTAAATGGAAATTCATTAAAAAGAAATTTCAACCTTCCATCCCGACAATGCAAAAAGCTCGCAAAAATATGCGAGCTTCTTTATATATTGACATTCCTATAAACTTTGAACCTTAGGATTATCTAATTATCATCCATTTTTCTACCGCTACCCCTATCTAATTCCCTTAAGATAGAATCGTACAACTACCTACATACCAATTATTGTTGTGGATCAAGATCAATTTGAACATTCTTTTGTGGCGCAAAAGTTGAAATCGCATGCTTGTAAACAAGTTGCTGCTTTCCTTCCGTCTCAAATAATACCGTGAAATTGTCAAAACCCTTAATTTGTCCACGTAATTGGAACCCGTTCAATAAGAAAACAGTACAATTTGTTCCATCCTTGCGCATCTGGTTTAAATACTGATCTTGAATGTTAATTTGTTTCATTGCAGATCCTCCTTTTTATCTCTATTATTATGTATTCGCCTTTATTTGAAGCTTTCCTTCAATATAGGTAGAAATTTCCGCGAAATATTTTTTATTCTCCTTTTCAATTGGAGACATTTCAAACCATTTCACTTCCATTTTATTACGGAACCACGTTAGCTGTCTTTTAGCATACCGACGAGAGTTTTGTTTTAAATTTTCAATCGCTTCCTCAAGTGACACTTTGCCATCAAAATAGTCATATAACTCTTTATAGCCGATTGCTTGGATCGATTGACAATCCCTCAATCCCTTGTCATACAATCCTTTTACTTCTTCGACCAGACCCTGATCCATCATGATGTCTACACGCTTATTAATTCGCTCATACAACCATTCACGGTCCATCGTAAGACCCAACAAACAAGTCTCATATAATAATTCTGGTTGTTGTTCAGCTTGATACGCTGTCATTGTCTTTCCTGTACAATGATGGATTTCCAAAGCCCGAATCACACGTCGGACATTATTAGGATGAATTCTTTCTGCGCTGTTCGGGTCAACTTCCCTTAATCGATTATGTAACTCCTCATTGCCTTTTTCCTCTGCCACTCGCTCAAGCTCTTGCCGAAATTCAGAATCAGAAGCGGCTTCAGTAAATTGATAATCAAATAAAATTGATTGTATGTATAGCCCCGTACCTCCGACAATCATCGGCAACTTCCCACGGGCGGTAATCTCGGTGATTTTTCCACGAACCAGCTCTTGAAACTCAGCAACGGAAAACGGATCTTCGGGATTTCGAATGTCAATTAAATGATGCGGAATATCTTCCATTTCTTCGGGAGTGATTTTTGCTGTCCCAATGTCCATGCCTTTATAGATTTGCATTGAGTCCCCGCTGATGATTTCACCATTGAATTGTTTCGCCAACTGGATACTTAATTTTGTTTTCCCAACGGCTGTTGGTCCGATTAATACGAGTAGTTTCTCTTTTGGTTTCAAACAACTTCACACTGCCTTCTTCGCTAATTACAATCGAAAACCAAATATTTCAGTTTTCAACTCTTTAAAATCCATTTTAACTTAAATCATGATGAAAAGCAGTTGAACATCTACCCATTATATCCTAATCCTTTCGTTCCTAATCGCTTCTTCCTAGTCTTTTTCCAATGTTTCCCGTTAATTTTATATTTTCTCTACCGCCTTTACAGTTTCGTAACGTTTCGATAACAATCGACAAATTACCCCCAAATTCATGTTACCTTTAGTAGAAGATTATGGGGACATTATCTTATATTGAAGGAGAATCAGGTGATTACAATGATCGTACAAGCTGAAATAGGAATTGATTTAGGTACTGCAAATACACTTGTATATAGTAAAAATAAAGGAATTGCTCTAAACGAACCGTCTGTCGTTGCCATAGATACTGAAACGAAGAAAATTGTCGCAGTTGGGACTGAGGCAAAAGAAATGATTGGGAAAACGCCTGAGAAAATTGTGGCCGTTCGCCCATTGAAAGATGGCGTGATTGCCGATTTTGATATTACATCGGAAATGCTCGTGCAAATCATGAAAAAAGCAATGAAAAGTGGTGGGTTTGCTCTTCGCAAACCAAATGTCGTGGTATGTACACCATCCGGAGCCACAAGCGCAGAACGTCGTGCCATTCATGAGGCCGTCCGTAATGCTGGCGCTAAGAAGGTGCATATTATTGAGGAACCAGTTGCTGCAGCGATTGGTGCCGGCTTACCTGTTGATGAGCCAGTTGCCAACGTTGTTTTAGATATTGGCGGCGGTACTTCGGAAGTAGCCATTATCTCATACGGTGGCGTTGTTGCTTGCCATTCCCTTCGTATTGGTGGGGACCGCTTTGATGAACACATCATTCAGTATGTTCGAAAACAATATAATATCCTAATCGGTGAACCTACTGCTGAGAAAATCAAGAAGGAAATTGGTTATGCGCTCGTCGACCATGAGATGCTCGAAATGGAAGTACGTGGTCGTGACCTTGTTACTGGCCTTCCAAGCACTGTCACTCTTAATTCTTATGAAATTCGAGATTGTCTAAAAGAATCCTTGCTTCATATACTTGAAACAGTTCGGAAGACACTTGAAGATTGTCCAGCCGAACTGAGTGGAGACATTGTTGACCGAGGTCTTGTTTTAACAGGTGGCGGCTGCTTGTTAAACGGAATGGAAGAATGGTTGAGCAAAGAAATCATCGTCCCTGTTCATCTTGCTCCCAACCCACTCGAATCCGTTGCCTTCGGAACCGGACAAGCGCTGAAGTATATTCACAAACTTCACCCAGTCGCAAAATAACGCATTCGACATTAGCTCTCGCACCTCATTTTTTGAGGTGCGATTTTTATTTTATGAACTACGCAGGTTTTTCGATATCGTTTATTAGTTTCGTTTCTATTTTCATCTTCTGATGACTTATTTTCAAAAATCATTATTCTATTTGCATTTTGTTTTTTCTATTATCACATATTGATGTTCTATTTTCAGTGCACTTTTCTATTTTCTTTTTCCTTTGTTCTAGTTTCACAAAGAAACATTCTATTTTCACTTTTGCTTTTGCTATTATCACAAATTGAAGTTCTATTTTCAGTGCACTTTTCTATTTTCCATTTCCTTTTTCTATTTGCATAAAACTCAGGTCTATTTTAAATTTGGTTCTATATATGTATATCCCACCTTACAGAATCCCTCCAAACACAAACCAAAAGAAAAACGCACCCATTTTAGGTGCGCTACATGAAATATTATTTTTTCTCTTCTTTAGATGAACCATCCTTGTCTAGATCATCTTCCATTAATCCTTTTGTGGACTTTTTAAACTCACCGAGTGTTTGTCCAACTGCACGTCCTAATTCAGGAAGCTTTTTAGGCCCAAAAATAATCAAGGCTAAAACAAGAATGAGAATTAAGCCAGGAATACCAATGTTTGAAAACATTGCAATCCCTCCTTTTGTTTAGTAAGTGTCTTTCGTCTCCACCAAAACATAAAAGAAGAGCATGAACACTTAGTTAAATCATAGTACAATCATGCTTCAGAAACAATCGACAATTTTAGTAATATTTCATTATGCGTTCAAACTCCCTTTATCGCACAAGTACTTAAATCTGATACGGAGTTGCCCTTTGAATAATTTCACCCATACTAAGCATTCTAAAAGATGATTGGGAGGTGATTTATTTGGCACAACAAAATAAAAATCAAAAAGGTAAACTTACAAACCAACAAGGTTCAGGGTCAGAATACCACAAGGATCATGCGGGCAAAGTTGAAGGGTACGGTCAACCACACCCAATGGATAACAGTGTAAATAGTAACAATGAAAATGGTCAATAAAAATTTTGTTAAAGAGTGAATGAATGACAAGTTCACTCTTTTTTTGGCATTTGATAGTTACGAGAAATAATGAAAATGCTTTAATTCCGCAAAAAAAGAAGCAAGGCGTATTTCTCCTTGCCAATGCAGGTTCTGCTACATCACCCGCTTAAACATCTTTTCCATTTCATACGTTGAATAGTGGACGATAATTGGACGACCGTGTGGGCATGTAAACGGATCAGATGACCTTCTTAGTTCATCCAACAACGCTTGAATTTCGTCATTTCGCAAATGACGATTTGCTTTTATCGATCCTTTACAGCTCATAAGAATCGCTGCTTCTTCCCGAAGCCTTTTGATATCTACTTTCTTCATGCCCAAAAGCTGTTCAATCATTTCTTCAATCGTTTCTTTCTCTTCTCCACGCGGGAACCATTGAGGATGATTACGAACAATAAAGCTGTTATGCCCAAATGGTTCGAGGAATACACCAACTTTTTCCAACTCAGTCAAATGTTCATTGATTCGAATGCAATCATCCGGTGAATATTCAAATGTCAATGGTACAAGCATTTCCTGTACCTCGCTCGCCACTTGACCAACTTTTTCACGGAAATATTCATATTTAATCCGTTCTTGCGCCGCGTGCTGGTCAATAATATAAAGTCCTTTATCGTTTTGAGCTAAAATATAGGTTCCATGCATTTGGCCAATTGGATATAGCGGTGGAACACGCGAAGGAGCCACACTTTCAGAAGGATCCACTTTCCACTCAGCTATCGGCTCACGATATTCAGAAACACTTTCAGTACAAATGTCCTCTGTTGTTTCTAGTTCCTCTTCATACGAATTGACCACTGTTTCCGTCCGAATTTCCTCAAAATGTTCAAAAGGCTTTGTCCAGGAAGAGGATTCCACACTCTCGACATGTTGAGTTTCGAACGCGTTTCCAGACACTGTAGGCGGAGTGAATGTTTCGCGAACTTCTCCTTGCTCTGGCAGATTCACCGTATTCCTTGTTTGAACTGGCTCCACTCTCGAAGACTCAGAATCAGGCAAATGATCAAGTTCAAAAAAGGTTTGTTCAGATTTCGGTTTTTCAGGCTTCGATTGGGTAAATCCTGCGGGAATCAACGCTTTCGTTTTGAACGTATTTTTAATCGTCTCGGTGACAAGCTGGTTTAATTCCTGCTCCTTACTTAAACGCACTTCCATTTTCGAAGGGTGAACATTCACATCGACTAATAAAGGATCCATTTGAATGTCTAAAAAGACGAGCGGGTAACGGCCAATTGGAAGCAAAGTATGATACCCTTCTTGAATTGCTTTAGCTAACGGATAATTTTTTATAAAACGCCCATTGATCATCGTTGACATATAATTCCGCGATGCGCGCGTGATCTCCGGTAACGTAATCCAGCCTTTGATTTTGTAGTCTAACGATTGGCCAGAAATCGGCACCATGTTTTTCACCATATTCATTCCATAAATGGCTGCCAATACTTGGCGTACATCGCCATTTCCTGTTGTATAAAGCAGTTTCCGCTCATTGTGAACGAGGCGAATCGATACCTCTGGATGCGATAATGCCAGACGATTGACGACATCGGTTATATTCCCAAGCTCAGTATGAATGGTTTTCATATATTTTAAGCGAGCTGGTGTATTATAAAACAAATCCGTTACCGTGATATCCGTTCCTTTCCGGCTATCGGCTTTTTCAACTGTCACCACATGTCCGCCTTCAATGACGACTCTCGTACCAGCATTTTCACCAGTCGATGTTTTCATTTCCAAACGAGACACCGAAGCGATACTTGGCAAAGCCTCACCCCGGAAGCCAAGGGTTCTGATTCGAAACAAATCATTTTCATCTTTGATTTTGCTTGTTGCGTGCCGTTGGAAAGCAAGGAGGGCGTCTTCCTCCTCAATTCCACCGCCGTTATCAGTAATACGAATCTTCGCCATGCCTGCTTCTTCAATATCAATTTCCACGACCGTACTGCCTGCATCAATAGCGTTTTCGACCAATTCTTTGACGACGGATGCAGGACGTTCAACAACCTCACCTGCAGCGATTTTATTTGATAGTGTTTCATCCAGCTGTTTGATTTTCCCCATCCAAATCACCCCTCGTTCCGTTCATTTCTGATAAAGATTCTAGTTTTTTAATTTCCGTTGCAGTTCGTATAAAGTATTCATCGCTTGCAGCGGTGTCATATCGAGGATATCTAGCTCTGTTAACTTTTCTAAAACGCGTTTTTCCTTTTTACTCGGAGCAGCCGTTTTTGATGCAACCGGCACTTCATCAAAGAAGGATAATTGTCCTTCTGTGTTCTTCTTTTCTTCCGTTTGTGAAGATGATTCGTTTTCGGTTTCTTTATGTTGATGGGATGGTTGCGCCTCGGCCACCACCTCAGATGTTTTAATTGGTTTCACCTGCCCAACTACTGGCTCGTCCTTTGCTTCAAGTTTTTCAAGAATTTCTGCCGCTCTTGTAATTAAGTCGGCTGGTAAATCAGCTAACTGGGCCACATGAATTCCGTAACTCTTATCAGCTGCACCTTCTTTAATTTTATGAAGGAAAACAACTTTCCCGTTTTGTTCAACCGCTGAAACATGAACGTTTTTTAACTTTTCAAGCTCTTCCTCTAACGAAGTTAACTCATGATAGTGAGTCGAGAATAGTGTTTTTGCACCAATACGATGATGAATATATTCAATGATCGCTTGCGCCAGAGCCATTCCATCATAAGTGGATGTTCCGCGTCCAATTTCATCGAATAAAATCAAGCTGTTTTCCGTTGCGTTAGCAATCGCATTATTTGCTTCGAGCATCTCCACCATAAAGGTACTTTGACCAGAAATTAAATCATCCGCCGCCCCAATTCGTGTAAACACTTGATCGAAAACAGGTAGTACCGCTTCAGCAGCAGGAACAAAGCAACCAATTTGTGCCATTATCGCCGTTAAGGCAACCTGTCTCATATACGTACTTTTACCAGACATGTTCGGCCCGGTAATGAGCAGCAACTCACGGTCTCTGTCCATATAGCAATCGTTTGGAACATACTCTTGTGCCGACATGACTTTTTCCACAACAGGATGGCGCCCATCTTTCAAAACAATTTTTCGTTCTTCGGTAAAAGTCGGTTTGATATAATGACGCTGTTCACTTAATTCAGCAAAACTAGTGAGAACATCAATTTCACTAACCGCTTTCGCAAGGGCTTGAAGACGTGGAATGTATTCTTTGACAGTTTCACGGATGTTGACGAAAATTTCGTATTCTAGTTCAACGATTTTTTCCTCCGCTTGTAAAATTAAATCCTCTTTTTCCTTTAACTCTGGAGTAATAAAGCGCTCCGCGTTTGTTAGGGTCTGTTTACGTTGGTATTGCCCTTCTTGTAACAGATGGAGGTTTGCCTTCGTTACTTCAATATAATAGCCAAACACGCGATTATAACCAATTTTCAACGACCTGATGCCTGTCTTTTCACGTTCTTGGCGTTCAAGACTCGCAATCCACGTTTTTCCGTTTCGACTTGCATCACGATATTGATCGAGTTGCTCGTGATACCCATCCTGAATAATGTTTCCTTCTTTGATCGAAATCGGCGGGTTTTCTACTAAAGCTTGCTCGAGTAAATCGGTTACTTCCTCACAAGGGTCGAGCTGGTCAGCCAACTGTACAGCAATCTCGTTTCCCATCGCGACAAGCGCTTGTTTTAAAACAGGAATTTGCATTAACGATTTTTTTAATTGAATCAAATCTCGAGCGTTCACATTTCCAAACGCAACCCGACCAGCAAGGCGTTCCAAATCATAAACTTGCTTCAGCATTTCTCTGATTTCATGGCGCTCAAAAAAGTTTTGAATAAACAAGTCCACAATCGACTGTCTACGCTGAATGGCCTCGATACTAAGCAGCGGACGGTTAATCCACTGCTTCAGCAATCGTCCTCCCATCGCTGTTTTCGTTTCGTCAAGAAGCCAAAGGAGCGAGCCTTTTTTCGCTGTTGAACGAATCGTTTCTGTTAACTCAAGATTTCGTTTCGAAAAATAATCAATTTTCATAAACTGCTCAACTTCATATAGAACCACTGGTTGAAGATGATCTAAGCTGCGTTTTTGTGTTCGATGAAGATAATTAAACAATCTCGCTGCGACCACTTTTGCTTTATCGTTATTTATGTCGGTTAGAAGATGCTCGTAATTCATGTTTAGTTCTGTTTGGTCTTCAAACGATAACGCCAGCACCGAGCGCTCTTTTAGCTTATCTTGAAGTTCCACTGGTGTTGAAGAAGCCAACACGACTTCTTTTGCACCTGATAAGGATAGCTCATTTAAAAGCGTTTCAACATTGTTAGCGAGCAAAGATAAACGACTTTCCCCTGTAGACAAATCACTGCAAGCAAACCCATAGCTCCCATCTTCAAACATGGTTACTGTCGCAATGAAATTATTTTCTTTGTCATTTAAGCCGCGACCTTCCATCACGGTACCAGGTGTAATCAACTGAACCACTTCGCGTTTGACCACGCCTTTTGTCGCTTTAGGATCTTCAGTCTGTTCACAAATCGCGACTTTGTATCCTCTCTGGACGAGCTGTTCAATATACCCACTTGCAGAATGGTATGGGACACCGCACATCGGAATCCGGTCTTCTCCTCCACCATCCCGACTGGTTAACGTAATTTCAAGTTCCTGCGATGCTTTTACCGCATCATCAAAAAACATTTCATAAAAATCACCAAGGCGAAAAAATAAAAAGGCATCTTGATAATCTGCCTTAATCTGTAAATATTGCATTATCATAGGAGTATAACTTGCCATAATACCCTCCAAAATCTATATCGTTTCGACATTTTCTAAGAATCTATTATATCATAATTTCGGATTCTCTTCGGGATAGGGATACGATTTTTAAAGGGGAGTTTTGGAAACTGAAATCGAGATTAATTCGTGAACATTCCATAAAGTTATTTTTATTTGTAAAACTCTAATCGGGACAGCTTGTGAAGCTAACGAAAAAGAGGGACTATCGGTAAAAAGATACTTGCACAACAGTTTGTATGATAAGAAAAGAGATGAAGTTTTTGCTTTAAAATGCTTAAGTTCCCTCGGTTTACAATGGTCATCCATCGTGACCTTTTTTGATTTTAAGTATTTGGGTGCTTTCCTGTGATAATTCTCCTAAAAAATGATATAATCATCGCTGTATTAATTTGAATATTTCGTTATTTTAAAATACCGTCGTTTTTAAATTTTGTATCACCGATCATAACTTTATGCGAAATACTTTTTAAATCTACAATTCTGTCTTCACTAAAAACAGCTTTATGCTAGCTTCTACAGCTCTTTTTCAATTCAAGTTATCTAAAAGGTGGGAAACGATGTCCTCTTTATTTAAAGCAAAGATTCATAGCGCCGGGTATGAACTTGGGAAACCTATTATCCAAAATATTCACTTCTCCATCGAACCTGGGGAATTAATCGGACTAATTGGACCAAACGGTGCTGGGAAAAGCACGACAATCAAATCGATTCTTGGGTTAATGGCAGAAATGGATGGAGAGATTGTATTCCAAGACAACATCCAATATTCTTATGTTCCTGAACGCCCGCTTTTTTACGATGAACTCACTTTATGGGAACACCTCGACTTTCTCGCCCAAGTCGAGGGGCTTGATGATGTTTCCTATAAAGAGCAAGCGAATGAATTATTAAAAACTTATAAACTAGCTGAGCATGCTCATGAATTTCCAAATACGTATTCGAAGGGCATGCAACAAAAAGCTATGCTGATTCTTTCGTTCATCACAAACCCATCCGTTTATATTATTGATGAACCTTTCATTGGGCTTGATCCAAATGCGATGAAATTATTATTAGAAAGCATTGAAGAAAAACGCTCACGCGGGGCAGGGATTTTAATGTCCACGCACGTTCTCGATACGGCTGAAAAAGTTTGCGACCGTTTCTTACTTATCCATCAAGGTGTTCTTGCTGCACAAGGAACGTTAGATGAAATCCGTGAACAATGTCAGTTGCCCAAAGGGTCCCTCTATGACTGTTTTCATTCAATAGCAGAAGGTACGGACGATGAGTAGTTTTTCCTTCGTAACGAAAATGAGCAGTGTTGCGCTATTTATGAAACGGCTATTGATTGAGTGGAAATTCCAATCTCGCGTTTGGGGTTCCATTTTAGATTGGACCGTGATTTTGTATATCCTGATCCCGGGTCTAGTTATTTTTGGCTATCATTACCGTTCATGGTGGAACGAGCCACCTAACTGGATGCAATCTGTTCCATTCGTTTTCATCGCGGTAATATCTTATCTTTTGGCATGGCGTGGTCAGTATCGAACCTTCATTCATGAAGCAGATAAAGTATTCCTAATTAAACGTCTTGCCCTTTTTCTCGGCTTAAAGCGAATTAGCTATGTGTATTCACTCTTTACCACATTGTTGCTTTATGGAGTGATTACTTTTCTGTTTCTCCCTGTTTTGATACAAAGCTATAAGCTATTAAACATCCAGATTTTTCTCTTCGCGCTTTTATTAACGTCCATAAAATGGTTTATTATGGGCCTCAAACCGAAAATCATAAAAATTGACGGGAAAGTTTTACGATCACTAACTCGAGGATTCACATTTGTTATTGGGAGTTGGATGGTTCAATTTTTATGTATACAAATATTGAAAACTGCTTACCTACTTCCTGTATTAGCTTGCTTGCTTTCTACTGGGATCGCTTTTGTACTTTACATGCCGTCCTTGTTTAAGGTGTCAACGTTCGAAGAAGAATGGTTATCTGAGCAAAAAGAACGCCAACGATTGATTGGTGCCATTATTACGATCGCACCTGAGGTTGAAAAAAGAAGTACTAGCACTCGAACGAAGCCATGGGTTTTGCGTAAATCAAAGCGAATCTACAAAAAGCGAAATCCCGAAAATGGCTTCAAAGAACTTTTTATCAAAGTTTTTATTCGAAACGCCAATTATTGGGGCGGCTACCTGCAAATCGTTTCAATTACCTCAGCCGCGCTCCTATTGGTACCACCACTTTGGATCAAGGTGATCATCGGAGTAGCTTTTATCTTTATGCTTAATTCGTGGCTTATGTCCGTCTGGGATCAAACCATTATTTCCTATCCATTAACAAAAAAGTACCAAGAACGAGATGAGTTTTTTAATGCTCGGAAGAAATTGGTTGGGACCCTAACAGTACTTGGAATTCTCTTCGTCGCATTTTTCTACTGGATTGGAAGTCAATTGTATTTCTATTTTTCTATCTAATACAATGAAAATTCCAATGATATTTTTACGATCATCTTGTCCATTTTACTATTAAAAAAAACTAGGAAGTACACCTTCCTAGTTTATTTCTATTCCTCTTCAGTGCCTAATAAGAAATCAGGATTTAAATCTTCAAATTCCTCGTCATCGACATCATGACCCCAATCATCATCGTCACAGTCTTCACAGCCATCAGGATTAATAGCAACGCATACCTTTGTTTCTCCAATTACTTCTGTCATGAATTCTCTTTCGACATGAACAATGATTTTATTGCCGTTTGGAGAAATGACGGCTTCAATGCAGTTTGGCTGTTGCAGAACTTGAACGAGTACCTCATGGTCATCGATGCAATCCGGGTCGCGGTACTTTAATTTGATAACATCACAATATGTCACTTTTTCAGTAACAACTTCTGTTCTTGTATTATCATCAAAGGAGTACCATAGGTTGATGTCATAAGAACCATTGACTTCAACTGTTTTTCCGGATTTCTTCGCCTTATATTTGTGGTTGATGACCCAGCAGCCAAGAATACTACTTGGATCATGTGGTGGGCAGATCGTATGATTGGACTGCGTAAATTTGCGTCCCTTCGCTACGACAGCTTTTGTGATAATCTCTCTGTATTCTCCCATTGCGAGCGAACCCTCCTCAATCAGTTTCAATTCATCCTATGCGGGACATTAGACTAGTGTGCGACGAATTTTTCTTCCAACCCCGCGGATAATACCAAGGCATACAACATGATATGCCCACACCCAAGAAAGGTTCCACGAAAAGCGAAGGCGACTGTTCAGTCCCGACCAGCGCTGGAGGGATGACAGATGAAGTCGTTCTTTGACTTCAACTGACAGACCGAAGCGTCTCGAGGGACTAGGAGCCGCAGCTAGACAATCGAAAAGCGGAAACGGCTTGTTCAACTCCGACAGGCATAACAAAGACCGGAATAGAAGGCGCTTTTTGCCTTCAATTTCGGGCTGGCTTATGACCGAGGAGTTAGCCGTTGGAGCTAGACAATCGAAAAGCGAAGACGACTGTTCAGCCCCAACAAGCGCTGGAGGGTTACTTCCTTTTCCCTTCAATAAAAAAAGTGCCAGGCGCCATCCATAAAATGGATGGTGACTGGCACCTGGTAATATTTAGTGGCTGCAGCTAGAACCTTTTGCTAGTTCTGCACCTGTTTGGCCACGGAGAACATCTCCGCCTGTTGAGCGTAGAATTTCATCCGTTACTCCATTGGAGATTGTTGAGGCAATAATTTGTAATAAATCGTTCACTTCAATTTGGGATTCTTTGAATTGCTGAACGACTGGAATTTCATCAAGCTCTGCTTCTAGCTTAGCGATTTTATCTTCCGTTTTCTTCAATGCTTCTGGCTTATCATAATGCTTGAAGTTAACCGCTTGTTTTTGCAAACCTTTAATGGAAGAGATTAACATGCTCACTCTGTCATTGCTATGAATTTGTGCTTCTGCACGCTTAAAGAAATCTACTTCTTCTGTTTCTGCAACCATTTTGGCAAGCTCTTTTGCTTGAGCAATAATTTCATCTTTAGTAAATTTTGCCATCCTATTTCACCTCAACTGATTGTAGTTCTTCCACCATTTCTCCGTTTAATGACCAAGTTTTTGTATCGGTAATTTTGACTTTAACAATTTTCCCAATTGCTGTCTTCGGTCCAACAAAGTTTACAAGTTTATTTTTACTTGTGTATCCTGCCAGGACATCTGGGTTGTTCTTGCTTTCCCCTTCTACAAGAACTTCCACTGTTTGACCTTTGTATTTTTCTAGAGCTTTTGCAGAAAGTTCATTGACCAATGCATTCAGGCGTTGTAGACGCTCTTTTTTCACTTCCATTGGAACATTGTCCTTCATTTTTGCAGCAGGCGTTCCTTCACGTGGAGAGTAAATGAATGTATAAGCAGCCTCAAAGCCAACTTCTCGATATAGTGATAACGTTTCTTCAAACTGCTCATCTGTTTCATTTGGATAGCCAACAATAATATCGGTTGTCAAAGCTACATCAGGCATAGCCGCTTTGATTTTACGAACAAGCTCTAAATATTGCTCGCGCGTGTATTTACGAGCCATAATCTTTAACACATCAGTCGAACCAGATTGAACTGGAAGATGGATGTGATCCATCAAGTTTCCGCCTTTTGCGAGCACTTCAATTAAGTAGTCATCGAAATCACGCGGGTGACTTGTTGTGAAACGAATACGTGGAATACCGATATGACGGATTTCATCCATTAAATCACCAAGACCATATTCACGATCTTCAAAGTCTTTTCCATAGGCATTTACGTTTTGACCTAGAAGTGTGATTTCCTGGTAACCATGAGCAGCTAATTCGCGCACTTCTTGGATGATTTCCTCTGGGCGACGGCTACGTTCTTTTCCGCGTGTATAAGGAACGATACAATACGTACAGAATTTATCACAACCGTACATAATGTTTACCCAACCTTTAATGTTGCCACGGCGGACTTTCGGAAGGTTTTCAATGACATCTCCTTCCTTCGACCAAACTTCAACCACCATTTCCTTCGACATGTAAGCCTCTTTGAGAATGTTCGGAAGGCGATGGATATTATGAGTACCAAAAATGATATCCACTTGTGTGTAAGTCTTAAGAATTTTGTTTACAACAGACTCTTCTTGAGACATACATCCACAAACCCCTAAAAGCAGATCAGGTTTTTGCGTTTTTAAGTGTTTAAGATGTCCAAGTTCTCCAAACACTTTATTCTCAGCGTTCTCACGAATCGCACAAGTGTTTAAAAGAATAACATCGGCATCTTCAACAGAATCGGTTGCTTCATAGCCAAGCGCCATGAAAATCCCTGCCATCACTTCTGTATCATGTTCATTCATTTGGCAGCCGTATGTTCTGATGTAAAACTTACGACCGTCTCCCATCCCACGAAATTCCTCGGAAATCTTGAAATCATCATGATATTTTACTTCTTCTTTCCCACGTTTTTTCGCATCTTTTAAGGAAGGTGGAACAAAAACAGTTTCAAAGTACTTACTGTAGTCCTTTTCGGATTTTTTGTCCGAAGGATTACCCGTTTTCACTTGCTGGCCTTCTAGGCGTTGATTTTCATTCATAGTTTGTCTCCTTTCTATAGGTAAAAAACTTTTTAAGTATTATTTAATCATATAAACATACAATAAATAATTATAACGTTAATAGGTCTGACAAACAATATCATATGACACTGTTCTAACTCTGTAAGTGATTTTTCTTACAATCAGCTTAGGTTATCATTATAGTAAAATAACACACATGAGGAAAACACAAATTTTCCCACACTCCTCTTCCTAGTTTCGCCGAAAATAAATGGACTCACACAAAAACACCTTAATTGTTCTCGAACAATTAAGGTGTTTATTAGTATCAACTTAAACAAATTCAGCTGTAAGCTTATCAAAATACTCTTGATCTAGCTTCAAGTCTGCTTGCGAAAGCGGAGTTTCAGAATATCCATTGACCAACTCTTGATAGGATGGGCGCTCTGTGTTTTGGTAGATAAGTCCAGTTACAAGACCATCATGCTTCATCAAAGTCTGCATCGCCATTTCACGACTTGAAGAGTCATAGCCTTCAATATCCTTAAGTTTTGTCAAATTCTCTTTGAACCAGTCATACGTGTTGACTTTATTATACGTTACACATGGACTGAATACGTTAATGAGAGAGAATCCTTTATGCTTAATTCCTGCTTCAATAAGAGCTGTCAAGTCTTTCAAGTCTGTTGAGAAACTTTGAGCAACAAAGGTTGCACCAGCCGTAAGCGCCATTTCCATTGGAGAAATCGCTTGTTCAATCGAACCTGCAGGTGTTGACTTTGTTTTGAATCCTGCAGCTGAACGTGGGGATGTTTGTCCCTTTGTTAAACCATAGATTTGGTTGTCCATAACAATGTATGTAACATCAATGTTACGACGTATCGCATGAATGGTATGCCCCATTCCGATCGCGAACCCATCTCCATCTCCTCCAGAAGCGATTACCGTTAAATCGCGATTTGCCATTTTTACTCCTTGAGCGATTGGCAATGAGCGGCCATGAATTCCATGGAAACCATATGAGTTAATATATCCTGAAATACGCCCTGAACAGCCGATTCCGGAAACAACAGCCAATTGTTCAGGCTCAAGCCCAACATTGGCTGCAGCACGCTGCATCGCCGCTTGGACTGAGAAGTCACCACAACCAGGGCACCAGTTAGGTTTTACATTGTTTCGAAAGTCTTTAAATGTGGCCATTTAGAACAACTCCTTGCATTTCGAGTGAATTTCATGCGGCAAAAATGGATTTCCGTCATATTTTAAGATTTTTTCGATCTTCTCATGTTGTCCGACGTTCATCTTTAGAATATTTGCCAACTGACCTGTTGCATTGTTTTCAATCACAGCAATTTTCTTCGCAGACTGAACGAGTGGTAACATTTCGTCTACTGGGAATGGATGAATCAAACGAACATGTGCATGATTGACTTTAATGCCATCCTGCTCTAGACGTCCCATCGCTTCCTCAATTGCTCCTCTTGTAGAGTTGAAACCAACAATCAACAAATCTGCTTCCTCGTGTGGAGCATTCTTATGGACCGGAGTGTTAAATTGAACATTGCTGATTTTACGAAAACGCTTATCCATCTGTGCTCTACGGTTTGCAGCTGATTCAGAAGGTTTACCTGTTTCCTCATGTTCAACACCTGTAACATGGTGGATTCCATTCTTCGTTCCAGGAATCGTACGTGGGGAAACCCCATCTTCAGTTACTTCGTAACGCTTAAAGTAGCCTTTTGCTTCAAGCTCTGGTAGTTCACCTGTTTGAAGTTTTCCTCTACGAATCTCTACTTTACTAAAATCCAGAGGTTCTACTGTTTGCTTTCCTAGAGAAAGCTGTAGGTCAGATAAAACAATGACTGGGCATTGGTATTCTTCTGCTAGATTGAAAGCTTCCGCAGTATCATAGAAAGCTTCCTGCACTGTACTTGGAGCCATAACAATCTTTGGAATTTCACCATGTGTTCCATAAATCATGGCCATTAAATCTGATTGTTCCTGCTTCGTAGGAAGTCCAGTTGATGGGCCACCACGCTGTGTATCAACAATAACTAACGGAGTCTCGGTAATCCCCGAAAGGCCGATTGCTTCCATTTTTAGAGAAAGACCTGGTCCCGCAGAAGCTGTTAACGCACGGACACCACCATAGTTTGCACCAATCGCCATAGTTGCAGCAGCGATTTCATCTTCCGTCTGAATAACAGTTCCACCGACTTCTGGTAATCTCTTGATTAAATATTCCATAATTTCTGAAGCTGGAGTAATCGGATAAGCAGCCATGAAGCGACATCCACCTGCTAATGCACCCATTGCAATCGCATCGTTCCCGATCATAAATAAGCGCTTGTTTCCGTCTGCTTTTTCAAGCTGCATGGTAGCTTCAGAACCTAATTGTTTTTTCATATATTCAAAGCCGGATTTAATGGCTTCCATATTCTTTTCGACCACTTGCTGGCCTTTTTTCCCGAAGATTTCATTCACTACTTCTTCGAAAACCTGAATATCTAAATCTAGGACTGCACTAGTTGCCCCAATCGCAACCATGTTTTTCATTAGAGATGTTCCAAGTTCCGTTGCAATCTCAGTAAATGGAACCGCATACAATGTTGCTTTTGTATCTTCTGGTTTCTTTGGCTCGAACTTTGCATCTGCCATAATAACACCATTCTCATGAAGTTCCTTGTAGTTTACGTCGATGGTTTCTTGGTCAAATGCAACAAGGATGTCCAAATCATCGGAAATAGAACGAACCTGAGTCGTGCTCACACGAATTTTATTATTCGTATGTCCACCTTTGATACGTGAAGAAAAGTGACGATAGCCATATAAATAATAGCCTAAGCGATTTAGAGCAATCGCAAAAATTTCACCGGTACTCTCAATTCCTTCTCCTTGTTGCCCTCCAACTTTCCATGAAAGTTGATTGATCATCTCCTACACCCCTTTAGGTACGTTAAAAAGTATGTAATTCTATTCCATTAATAATTTTAGCACTTTTCCAAGCCATTCACTAAAAAATCACGTTCTCACTTTGTCTTTAACTTGCAACTTGGAGGGGTACTAAACGCTTTCAATTCTAGACCTATGCCGAGAAAAAAGCAACCCTTTCTCACCAAATATTAGCCAAAATAAGAATATTTTTTCTATTTTAGTTTTTCCATATTCTTCATTTTTTCCAACTTCTAAAATTCTTAAAAACATAGTTGATATAACCGTTTTTTTTCAAATTTGTGCAAGGATGCAAAATAATCGTCTCTTATTCTAGAATAATATTTTATGGATGTTTTTTCCAGTCTCACAGGCAAAAAAAATCCATCTGTCGTTCGTGTTTCTTTGACAGACGGATGATTGAATCTTTTAATTCATTTCTTCATAGAATCTTGTACCACACATCCCCTAATTTTCCTACCTTGGTTCAATAATCAATTTAATCGCGGTACGCTCTTCACCGTCTATTTGAATATCGGTAAAGGCTGGGATGCAAATCAAATCAACTCCGCTAGGCGCTACAAATCCTCTTGCGATAGCTACTGCCTTTACGGCCTGATTCAATGCACCCGCACCGATTGCCTGGATTTCTGCATTCCCTCTTTCACGCAGAACTCCTGCAAGCGCACCAGCTACAGAATTAGGGTTAGATTTTGCTGAAACTTTTAATATTTCCATTCCTAGCTCCTCCTTATTTTCTCCCCAAAACCTGAATGCCCTCTAATTTTCAGGGTAAGTTGTTCCACTGCTACTATATTCAGAAAAGTCAAGGGATATAACCGAGCTATTGAAAAAACACTGTTTTTGGAAAGATTATTGTTAAAACCCTAACCATTTTAACGGTGAAGAGGCTATTTTTTTAGGTTTAAAAATAAACAACAAGGCTCTTTCCCCATATATTGGCTGTTTTTACAGATAGACAGCCAATACTTGAGAAAAGAGCCTTTCAAAAAGAGAAGCTACTACTTTAGATTAACTAAAAAGAGGTTGATCATCATTGATGCGAACACGTTGAATTTTCTTCGCACGACCATCCTTTTTATCCACATCAACAACCACACCGGATAATTGAGTCCGACCACCTGTGCTTACTTCAAATCGAACTGGAAGGGAAGTCAAGAAGCGTTTAATGACAGCATCGCGTTCGACCCCTAAAATTCCGTCATAAGGTCCTGTCATTCCAGCATCCGTTAAATAAGCAGTTCCACTTGGGAGTATCCGCTCATCTGCTGTTTGTACATGCGTATGTGTTCCAACAACTGCCGTTACTCGTCCATCCAAATACCAGCCCATCGCTTCTTTTTCACTTGTTGCTTCGGCATGAAAATCAACGAAGATAATCGGTGTCCGCTTTCTAGCTTCCGCAATTAGTTCATCTGCCTTCTTAAACGGGCAATCAATCGCCGGTAAAAACGTCCGACCTTGCAGGTTAATAACAGCCACTTCATCTTGATTGACTTTTAAATACACGATGCCTGTGCCAGGAACTTCCTCTGGCAAATTAGCAGGCCGTACCAGATACTTAGCTTTGTCAATAAAATCAAAGATTTCTTTTTTATCCCATGCATGATTTCCAAGCGTAACTGCTTGTGCGCCCCACTCTAAAAATTGCCGATAAATCTTTTCATTGATTCCTTTTCCACTTGCGGCATTTTCACCGTTAACAATTGTAATCGTTGGACGGTACTTTTCTTTTAGTTTCGGCAAATACTCCTTCACCATGTCACGACCAGGTGAGCCAACGACATCACCGATAAATAAAATTCTCATTGTATTCTTCCATTCCTATTCTTTTTAGTTTAGTTCGATTGTATCATACCTGATATGTATCATATTCTTCCCCCAAATGCTCTCCACTTTGCAAACATAAAGAAAACTCGCCACTTGACGAGTCCTAGAAAGATGACAGACGCGCATTTAAGCAAAGTATTATTCTTTTTTCTCTACACTAAAGCCTAAGAGAAATTTGGTTGGTAGTTGTCCTAGGAAAGGATCACTCCCAGAAGCTAAAAAAGCGGTGCATATGCACCGCTTTATTTTGCGTATTCAACTGCTCTCGTTTCACGAATGACCGTTACTTTAATATGACCAGGATAATCGAGTTCTTCCTCAATATTCTTCCTGATGTCACGCGCTAAACGGTGAGCTTGAAGATCATCAATTAAGTCAGGTTTTACCATTATGCGAATCTCACGGCCCGCCTGAATGGCAAATGATTTCTCGACTCCTTCGAAGGATTCAGAGATTTCTTCTAGGCGCTCTAAGCGGCGGATATAGTTTTCCAGCGCTTCACTACGTGCTCCAGGTCTAGCAGCTGATAATGCATCAGCAGCTGCGACAAGTACCGCAATAACAGATGTTGGTTCAGAATCACCATGGTGGGAAGCAATACTGTTAATCACAACTGGATGTTCTTTATACTTGGTTGCAAGTTCAACCCCAATTTCAACATGGCTTCCTTCCACTTCATGGTCAATCGCTTTTCCAATATCATGCAGGAGACCTGCACGTCTTGCAAGTATCTCATCTTCCCCTAACTCAGCGGCTAACAGCCCTGATAGCTGTGCAACCTCCATAGAGTGTTTGAGAACGTTCTGACCGTAGCTTGTACGATATTTCAATCGTCCTAGAATCTTAATTAAATCTGGGTGAAGACCATGTACACCCACTTCAAACGTCGTCTGTTCCCCGACTTCACGAATATGTTCATCGAC
Organism: Mesobacillus maritimus; assembly: GCF_023715205.1. Classification (GTDB taxonomy): domain Bacteria; phylum Bacillota; class Bacilli; order Bacillales; family Cytobacillaceae; genus Mesobacillus_B; species Mesobacillus_B maritimus_C. Next base: position 203,957 of record NZ_JAMBNR010000010.1, on the reverse strand, counting down.
TTCGCGACGCGCTTTTTCAACCATTTCCTCGATTCTTGCAGGGTGAATTCGACCGTCCTGTACAAGTTTATCAAGGGCTAATCTTGCCGTTTCACGACGAATTGGATCGAATCCAGATAGTATGACTGCTTCTGGCGTATCATCGATAATTAAATCGATTCCCGTCAGCGTCTCAAGTGTCCGGATGTTCCGTCCTTCACGCCCAATGATGCGTCCTTTCATTTCATCATTTGGAAGATTCACAACGGAAACCGTTGTTTCAGCAACATGGTCTGCAGCGCACCGTTGAAGGGCAAGAGATAATAACTCCTTCGCCTTCTTGTCGGACTCTTCCTTCGCTCTGCTCTCACTTTCTTTAATCATGACAGCTATGTCGTGAGCTAACTCTTGCTCAGTACGTTCTAAAATGATGGATTTTGCCTCATCACGCGTCAAGCTCGAGATACGTTCTAGCTCGGCTTGTTGCATACGCACCATTTCGTCCACTTTGCTTTGCATCTGTTCAATATGCTGTTGTCTTTGGTTCAGAGAGTCATCTTTCTTCTCCAAAAGAATTTCGCGTTTATTTAACGACTCGTCCTTCCGGTCAAGATTCTCCTCCTTTTGCAGTAAACGATTTTCTTGTTTTTGCAGTTCATTTCGACGCTCACGCACTTCGCGTTCTGCTTCTGTGCGCAGCTTATGAATGTCATCCTTTGCTTCAAGCAGGGCTTCCTTCTTTAATGCTTCCGCATCCCGCTTCGCATCCTCAAGAATCTGTTCTGCCGCATTCCTTGCACCTGCTATTTTTGCCTCTGCAACGGATTTTCGATAAAAATAGCCAACAACTGCACCGACGATTAGGCCAAGCAAAATGGAGATGATAGTTATGAAAAATTCCATCATTTCACCTCCTCTTGCTATGAACTTTTTGTTACGTTTTTTAAAGTGTCGGCATGTATATTGTTTTCTTGCATCAACATACAGCACAAAGGCTTTTAAACGCTTTTATTACTAGTAAAAGTAAAAATATACATGTTAATTGTATGTTTTCCGATTTTTATTGTCAAGGGGGTGTAAGCGCCGATTGGTGTTTCTTGCCAGTTTTAAATTTGTAATAGGCTGGCACGAGCAAGTATGCCCCTCTGTCATATGGTTAAACAATCTGAAACATTTATCTGCAAAAAAAAAGCAAAGCACGATTGCTTTGCTTTTTTTCCATTAGGAAAGCTCCAATTCTTCTTGATCTAAATCTTCTTCCGCTTCAGCAAGTGGCTTCTCTCCATCTAAACCATAATGCTCACGGATTTTTTGTTGAATCGCAAGACGAATAGAAGGATTTTCCTTGAGGAACTGCTTCGCATTCTCACGTCCCTGTCCTACACGTTCACCCTCATAAGAATACCAAGATCCACTTTTTTGGACAATATCAAGTTCAGATCCGATATCGATGATTTCGCCTTCTTTTGAGATTCCTTCTCCGTACATAATGTCTACTTCCGCAACACGGAAAGGAGGAGCAACCTTATTTTTCACAACCTTAATTTTTGTCTTATTTCCGACCATTTCATTTCCTTGCTTTAAGGTTTCAGCACGGCGTACTTCAAGACGAACACTAGAATAGAATTTTAACGCACGACCACCAGGTGTTGTCTCAGGGTTACCAAACATAATACCAACTTTTTCACGAATCTGGTTAATGAAAATCGCTATTGTATTAGATTTATTGATTGCACCTGATAGCTTACGAAGAGCCTGTGACATTAAGCGAGCTTGAAGACCTACGTGGGCATCTCCCATTTCCCCTTCAATTTCTGCTTTTGGAACCAACGCAGCTACTGAGTCAACTACAATAATATCAACCGCACCACTTCGTACAAGAGCCTCGGCGATTTCTAACGCTTGTTCTCCTGTATCTGGCTGTGATAGCAATAGTTCATCAATATTGACACCTAGCTTTTGAGCATAAACTGGGTCCAATGCATGTTCCGCATCAATAAACGCAGCTTGTCCACCTTGAGCCTGAACTTCTGCAATCGCATGAAGAGCGACAGTTGTTTTACCAGAACTTTCAGGTCCATAGATTTCAATAACACGACCGCGTGGGTATCCACCAATTCCAAGCGCTATATCCAATGTAAGCGAACCACTCGGACTAGTTGAAACTCTACGATCCGTTTGTTCTCCTAACTTCATAACTGAACCTTTACCAAATTGCTTTTCTATTTGTTTTAATGCCATATCTAAGGCAGCTTTACGATCACTCACTCAATTTTCCTCCTTTATCCATACGTTTTCGTCCATAGACGAACGTCCACAACTTATTCGGAATACTACTCATACTATACCTTCTTTTAAATCATTTGTCGAGCAAAAAAAACGAACATCCATTCGATTTTTTTCACTGGTAAGTTTCGCTAAAAAAGTGATTTTTAACTCAATTTCAGATCATTTATAGGAAATAGGTACGTTGATAACGAGATTTTAACGATTAAACAGGTTTTTGAATTATTCGCTTCTTACAGTCTAGCAAGAAAGAATTATTACGGCGGGTACTGTTAAAGAGAGGGGGACTGCTACCATAAGAAGATTTAGTAGAAACTTCTACCCTTAAATATCTTTATCATTAATAGAGGCTTTCTAGCAGCGTTCTTTGAAAATTAGCAAAGAAAGCCCTTGTTCACGCTAGAACAAGGACTTCCATTCTACAATTTTTCCTCTTTCAAACTATTGATTAACAAACGACATCCATGTTTAACTGCTCGAACGCGGTTCATCTCGCGAGTACCAGCAAGCTGAAGTTTTTCTGTTCTTGTTGGTTTTCCTTTCAGATAAATTCCCACAAAAACGGTTCCTGCCGGATGCCCTTCAAGTTCACCAGGACCAGCGACACCGGTAAAACTAATTCCAATATCCGCTCCTAATAAACTTGCTACATTTTCAGCTAATTCTTGAGCACATTCCGCACTAACTGCACCGTGGTCGGCAATCGTTTCTTCGCGTACTTTCACGAGGTTCACTTTGGCCACATTTGTATAACAAACCACACCGCCTTTTAGCACGCTACTTGCTCCTGAGAGAGAAGTAAGTTGTTCTTGAAACATTCCACCAGTCAAGCTTTCTGCTGCTGCAATCGTTAGGCTCTTCGACTGCAAGCTCTTCATCAATTCATTCACTAATGAAGTATCATCATACCCATAAAAGTACTGCCCCAATCGACTCTGAATCTCTTTCTCCGCTTCATCAATTAATAGGATCGCCTCATCCTCAATCTGATGCCTTGCTGTTAAGCGCACCGTTACTTCCGACTCTGAAGCAAGTGGAGCAATCGTCGGATTCGTTTGGTTCTCAATTAAATCGTCTAACCTCTCATCAAGCGCAGCTTCCCCGATTCCAAAGAAACGAAGGACCCTAGATACAATCCTTGCCTGCTCTGACATGCTTTCTGTGATGGCCGGGATGCCATATTTCGCAAACATTGGCTCAAGTTCACTAGGCGGTCCCGGTAAAAGCATGTAATAATGGTTCCCCTTTTCGAGAAACATCCCCGGTGCCATACCATGGTCATTTTTTAACGCAAGTGATCCTTTCAAAATGAGCGCTTGTTTCCGATTATTCTCAGTCATCGGTCTATTTGTTTTTTTAAAATAATGTTCAATGGATGTTAGCGCAACCTCATCGATTTCAAGATCTACCCCAAGGTGACTTGCAATCGTTTCTTTTGTTAAATCGTCTTTTGTTGGCCCAAGGCCTCCAGTTAGAATAATCAATTCAGAGCGCTGATCTGCAATCTCAAGCGCTGATTTCAGACGAACAGGATTATCTCCTACAACGGTATGAAAAAAAACGTTCACTCCAATACTGGCCAGTTGCGAAGACAGGAATCTAGCATTTGTGTTATTGATTTGTCCGAGCAGTAGCTCCGAACCTACAGCAATAATTTCAGCATTCATATTATTCCTCCCGGGGTTTTAATCTGCACGCACTTACTTTGAGTTTTTAAAGACCGCTTTATTTTTGTTAAAGTAATCCCAACCAGACCAAATGGTAAAGAACATTGCAACCCAAAGAGCGATCATGTCAAATGGAACCGAAATCATTTCGAAAAAGATATTGTGAAGAAGCAAAGCTGAAATTGCAACGATTTGGGCCCACGTTTTAATTTTCCCAAGCATATTCGCTGCAACCACTTCTCCCCCTTCGGCAAGAATCGCGCGCAAACCAGTCACCGCAAATTCTCTAAAAATAATGATGATGACAATCCAAGATGGTGCCAGTTGAAGTTCGACTAAAACAATCAGGGCAGAAGCTACAAGTAATTTATCTGCTAATGGGTCTAGAAATTTGCCTAGATTGGTTACAAGATTAAGTTTCCGAGCGTAGTATCCATCCACCCAATCCGTCACCGAAGCAAAGATAAAAATCAAAGCTCCGACAAGATGAGTCACAGGCATTGTCGCTCCTAATATACTCACCATTCCCCAATCAAAAGGTGCAAGCATCACCACTAAAAACACAGGTATTAGAAATATTCGTGAGATGGTGATTTTATTCGGTAAATTCATGATTTTTCCTCCAAAACAAAAATGATAAAGAAAAGCGGAAGCGGCTTGTTCAGACCCGACAAGTGCTGGAGGTCCGGCAGATGAAGTCGTTCTTTGACTTCAACTGCCGGACCGAAGCGACTCGAGGGGCTAGCCGCTGCAGCTAGACAAAGAAAAGCGGTAGTGCCCTGCTCAGCGGCGTATGGCCTGGGGCCTACAATTCCCAAAGTTAAATTTGTATTCCTTATTAACCAAGCGAAAAAATAGTCACCTTGCGATGACTATTATTCGCTTGTCGTATAACGGATGGTAATATTTTGAGTCGTTTGCTCATTTGGAGAGACTGCGTACTCAAGCTTTTCACCATTAATATAAAGTTCAGTTCCAGGAACATTCCCAATGCGGAGGAATGCCTCCGTTTGGTCTGTAAAGTCAACGGTTTCTTTGTCACCCTTTTGTAAGGTTTTCTCAAAGAACGTTTTTCCAGCCCCATTTTTGACACTGACCCATGTTGCGCCAGTAGAGACAACTTCTAATTCAAATGTATCCGCGTCGGTTAACTCATAAACCGTAGAACTTCCGTTTTTCTCTGCTACGCTAATGCTTTGAGTAAGTTCCTCTTGTTCTTCAGCAGTCTCTTCATCTTCCTTTTTCGTATCTTCATTCGTATCCGCTGAATTTTCGCTTCCTTCTTCCGTAGCACCTGATTCAGCATTTTCATCTTCGGTCACAATATCAGTTTGTTCCTCAATATTGACCGGATTGTTCCCTTGATTCACTTGGTCATTTTCTTCCTTGCTAGCACTCTGAACCATCCAATACCAAACAAGAACGATGGCCCCAATCACAAAAAGACCGATTAGCAGTTTAGGAAGAAGGTCTAAAACCTTTGATGTCCGATTCGAAAAACTTTTACGCGATTGCACCCGAGACAATTGCTCTGGCAAATCTTCATTATATGTAGTCGGAATATCATTTTTATACTGTTCAAAAATTTCGTCAGGGTCAAGATCCAATGCTTCAGCATATTGCTTTATAAAAGCCCGCACATAGAATTTCCCTGGCATCATCGCATAATTGCCTTCCTCAATCCCAGCAAGATAACGTTTCTGTATTTTCGTCATATCTTGCAACTGATTGAGGCTAAGCCCCTTTGCTTCTCTTTCTTGCTTAAAGCGATCACCTAACTCTGTCACGATAACACCTTCCAATACTTAAAAATCGAATCCTCCGAAATCTGGATCAGTAAACAAATTGTTTTGTTGTACTAAATCGTACGTTATTTCCTCGTCCTGATTATTACGAAGCTCGATAATATAATCAAAATCATCCAATGTATATTCTGTGTTTTGGACAAATATATCCGGGTGCTCTACCACTTTTACTGCTGGCATCCTCATGATTTCACGAACAAGTTGCCAATGTCGTTCATTCGCTCTTCTCGTTGAAACAATCCCGTCCAAAATAAACAGATTATCCGCATTATACTCGTCTTCAACTAATTGGTTCCGAATCGTTTGCTTTAAAAGGGTTGATGAAACAAACAACCATCGCTTGTTTGCACAAACACTAGCAGCTACGACAGACTCCGTTTTCCCTACACGTGGCATTCCTCGAATACCAATGAGTTTATGACCATCTTGCTTAAACAATTCTGCCATAAAATCCACTAGGAGTCCAAGCTCGCTCCGCACAAATCGAAAAGTTTTTTTATCATCTGCATCTCTTTCAATATAACGACCATGTCGAACAGCCATCCGATCACGAAGTTTTGGTTCACGAAGCTTAATTACTTTTATCGTATCCATTGTCTTTAGAATTGACTCAAGTCTTACGATTTGTTCATCGTTTTTTGCTAAAATTAACAGTCCTCGTCTTCCTTGATCAATTCCATTGATGGTCACGATATTAATCGCAAGCATCCCTAGCAATGAAGAGATATCCCCTAATAAACCCGGGCGATTGATAGTGATTTCATATTCTAGGTACCATTCTTTTTTCTCCATCAAACCCCTCCAACTATATCAACAATCAGTCCGATTGTACGGATTATGTACTTTCTAACCATTTGAGTCAATGTCAAGTTGTTTCTAGCTTCTATAATAAATGATTTTGATAGAAGATGAAAGAAAAAGGAGAAATCAAAACAAAAAAGCACGAAAAGCGCAAGCGGCTTGTTCAGGGGCATATGAGACTGATACCAAAAAATCATTAAGCGCTAACAGATATTTTTTTTCTATAGAAGAAAACTCGCCACATAGCGAGCGTTAAATTTGCGAATCAAGCTTCATGTTTCCTTTGTGCTTTTGATTGCGAAAAAAAGAGAGGCTATGCCCCTCTTTATTTCAGTCTGCTTACCCGTTATTTTGAACAAGTTTTACCATTAGGTTCGCAATTGCATGCTGCTCTTTTTCATCCGCTACAGACCAAAGGTCAGCAAGCACACGCTCTTGTTCGTTTTTGGGATCAACGTTCTTTGCAAGGTAATCCCCAACTTGGTAAGCCACTTCAGAGATTACATTATTGTTCATTCCTTCTTGTTGAGCTTGATCCAAACGGCTACCTAAGAAATCTTTCCATGAACCCCAGTTTTCTAAAACAGACATAATTTTGAACCTCCTTTTAAAGTGTTCATAGATATTTTGCATTGGGGGGCTCTAAAATATTCATCATCTAAATTTTGTCAAAAAGTTATACATGCCATCCACCATTAATCGCTAGTACTTGGCCAGTAATGTAGCTGGACTTTTTAGAAAGTAAAAATTCCACGCCATTTGCAACATCTTCTGGCGTAGCTAATCTTGAAAGTGGAATTTCTTCTCGTACCGCAGCCAGCTCATCAGGTGAAAACCCTGATAGCATTGGCGTCTCAACCGCTCCAGGCGCCACTGCGTTCACTCTAATACCTGAAGGTGCTAACTCCTTACTTAGAGCCTTCACAAACGAAATTTGAGCACCTTTGACCGTTGAATACGCTACTTCGAAAGCAGCACCTGTTTGTCCCCAAATCGACGATACAACGACAATAGCCCCTTCTTTTTTACTGATTAACTTGGGCACTAAAGATTTTGTTAGCAACAGTGGTGAGGTAACTGAGACTTGAATGAGCCTCTCTGCCTCCTCTACTGTCAAATCTTGGAGCAGGCCATATAAAGCATGTCCTGCATTATGTACGATTCCATCTAAAGAGAAAATAGCATCGGCAAGCTGTTGATATCCTTGGGGAATGGCTAAATCCGCCTGAATCGGGATAAATTCTCCATGATACGGTGCTAATTTGGCTAACAAATTTTGAATTCCCTCTTGATTCTGATTGTAATGAAGATACAAAGAATATCCTTTAGAAGCAAGATTGAGGGCGATTGACTGGCCAATGGCCCCACTCGCCCCAGTAATTAAAATAAATTTATGCATATGTATTCTCCTCAAGACAAAAGCGTCAGCAGGGACGCTGACGCTCCTAATTATTTCGGTACAACTTGACAAACAGTAAACCGTTTTTCGTCAATTAAATCTGCTGCGGCTGCCTGAATATCTCCAATGGTAATGCTTTCGAGTACCGGAACGACTTCAAATAAATCCATTTCATTGAAAGCATATCGGGTAAATTGATTGGCGATATACTCTGGTGAATTAATCGCGCGTAAGAATGCCCCAATTTTTTTCTTTCTCGCTCTACCTAACTGCTCCTCATTAAAAATAGATCCTTCTTTTGCTTTCAACAGAATCGCCGTCACCTTCTCAACAAGCTTTTCCGGATCTGGTGTATCGCCTCCGACCATCGCAAAGCCAAACCCTTGCTCCTGGCTGAAATCATATGAAAAGGTATCATCAATTAACCCTTCTCCATATAATTCGGTATACCCTTCAGAACTTTTCCCAAACAAAATGTCAAGCATAACATTGGTGGATAGTTCATGTTTTAACATTTCCTGCCCTTTTAAATTTGCTGGTGCGGCCTTAATTCCAAGGATGCACTTTGGCGTTTGAACATTCATTTTCAGAACTTGTTTCTTCTCCGCAACTTCCTCTATTTCCGATTCAAATTGACGTTCAATTTCAGATTGGGCACTAAACTCTTTCTTCGCTTGGTTTGCTTTAATTTGAGTCATGATTTCTTTCGGCTCAATCGCCCCCACCACAAATAGCAGCATATTGCTTGGATGGTAAAAAGTGTGATAACACTCATAAAGCATATCCTTGGTGATATGGGAGATCGATTCTCTCGTCCCTGCAATATCAATTTTCACCGGGTGATTTTTGAACATATTTTCAATCACACCGTAGTATAACCGCCAGTCAGGGTTATCGTCATACATCGTTATTTCCTGGCCAATAATCCCTTTTTCTTTTTCGACCGTTTTTTCGGTAAAATACGGCTCTTGGACAAAATCCATCAATGTTTCAAGGTTTTTTTCCACATTTGACGTACTTGAAAACAAATAAGCCGTTCTAGTAAAAGACGTGAAGGCATTGGCCGAAGCACCTTGGCGACTGAATTGCTGAAACACATCTCCATCTTCTTTTTCAAACAGTTTATGCTCCAAAAAATGAGCAATTCCATCTGGAACTTTCACATATTCGTTTTTGCCTAACGGTTTAAAATGATTATCGATGCTTCCGTATTTCGTCGTAAACGTGGCATACGTTTTATTAAAACCTTTTTTTGGCAAAATATAAACATCTAGACCGTTCTCCAATTTCTCGTAAAAAAGCTCTTCATTTAATTGCTCAAATGCAATTTTCTCCATTATTCCGCCGCCTCCATTCCAGTTAAAAAGTAAACGGTATCAAGGTTAATCTTATTGGCAACGGCGATAATTTCATCTTTTGTTGTGTTTTTCATTCCATTTAACCAATCATCCAGAGGAACGGTTACCTTTGAGACGACATTATGATATAAAAGCTCCACCATTCCTCTTGCGGTATCAACGGTCTCTAGCAATTGATTTTCGATTACGGCTTTCGTTTGTTCGATTTCTTCATCTGTGAAATCACCGTTCGTCATTGCTTCCATTTGTTCTTTAATGATTTTCACCGCTAAATCAAAATTTTCAAACTCAATGCCTGACATCACCATCATCAGACCTTTATGACTTTCAAGCCGACTTGCTACATAGTAAGCAAGACTGTTCTTTTCACGCACATTCAAGAATAGTTTCGAATGTGAAAATCCCCCAAATATCCCGTTAAAAACTTGTAGAGCGTTATAATCTTGGTCTCCATATTTGATATTTGTCCGATAACCAATATTCAGTTTTCCCTGTTTAATATCCTGCTTTTCTTTAATCGTCTTTGCCTCTCCACTTACTCGGTTCAATGTATTAGTTTCTTTTGGAGTCCGCTGAGCAAAACGAAATAAACCAGACGCAATGGATTCAACTTCCTGTGACGAAACATCTCCAATGACATACAAATCTAGTTCATCCTCAGCGAAAGCCTTCTGGTAATAGTCATATAGAGATTTAGCGTCAATCTGATCAACCGCTTCCAATTCTCCATTTACAGGTAAGGCATAAGGTTCACCTGCACACATTTCTTCAACGAGACGAAAATTAGCATACCTCATTTTGTCATCAAATACAGATTGAATTCTTTGTTTTAATGTTCGCTTCTCTTTTTCGACTGTTTCATGGTTAAATGTTCCATTTTCCGCTAATGGGTTTCTAACCATTTCGGCAAGTAATTCCAACCCTTTTGATAAAAGTGGAGTCGCATCGCTCAAAAACTTTTCATTCGCAATTTCAATTGACATTGAAATAATCTGATATTCTCCTTTTTTAGAGACATCAACAAACATGTTTGCTCCATATAATTCATCCAAGTACGATCTCAATTTAGCTGTTGTTGGGTAGCTAGCTGTGCTACTTTGCAACACATGCGGCAGTAAAGCACGCTGTGTGACGTCTTCCTTCGTTAACGGGGCCTTCATTTTCCAAACAATTGTATTCGTTTTAAACTTTTCCGTGGTCACAACATGGAGCTTGTAACCTTCCATCTCTTTAATTGCTTCCGAAATCACTCCCATTAGGGTCCTCCTTCTGTTTCTAGGTATAATCCAATGAAAACAGGTAGTACCTAGAACTTTCATTCAACCAATAGTACATTTTATGTATGATTCTTCTAGGTTATATTGTTATCTTTTCCTTTTGACTTGTACATATTCTTACTATACCTGCTAATTTCTTTAAAAGACAAGTATCCTAACTCTAAACAAATTCATCCCTTTCCAATTCTATGTTATTTCCGGCTTCTTCTTACTCAAAATAAAAACCCTTGAAGGGGCTTAACAAAAGGCTAATTTTCGTAAAGATTATAGAAATTTTCATTTACACGATCTCTCGTCACTATTGATTTACTTATGACCCTAAATTATCATAATCATTTCGTTCTCTCGGTTAGTAAATATAAAAAACTCTCGAACTTTGGTACATTCGAGAGTTTTTCTAAAGAAGTTTTATTGATTAACGACTTCCTTTGATATAGTGGGTTCCAGATGCTTTCGGTGCATCTGCACGCCCGATGAAACCAGTCAATGCAAGAATCGTTAAAATATATGGTGCAATTAAGAGAATGACGCTTGGGACATTCTGCAAGAATGGCAAGCTGTTTCCGATAATACTTAAACTTTGGGCAAAACCGAAGAAAATTGCCGCACCCATCGCACCTAGTGGGTGCCATTTCCCAAAGATCATCGCTGCAAGTGCCATAAATCCTTGTCCACTAATCGTCGCATGACTAAAATCAGAAGAGATGGATTGAGCATATACAGCTCCACCTAGGCCTCCAAGCGCCCCTGAAATAATAACACCGATATATCGCATTTTCGTAACGTTAATCCCCATAGTATCAGCAGCCATTGGATGCTCACCTGTCGAACGGAGACGTAAACCAAATGGAGTTTTAAAGACAATAAACCAAGCAATGATCGCGATAATAATCGCAACATAAGAGGTCCAATACGTATTTGAGAAGAAAATTGGCCCAATAATTGGAATATCACTTAAAAATGGGATATCAATTTTTCTGAAACCTTTCTGAATGATATCCGTTTGTCCTTTATCATAAATCAATTTCACTAAGAATAATGCAACCCCAACAGCTAAAAGGTTGATGGCAACCCCTGATACCGTGTGGTCTGCTCTAAAAGAAATCGTAGCAACAGCATGAATAAGTGAAAACAATGCACCGACTAGGGCTGCAACCAAAAGAGCTACCCAAGGAGTCCAGTTTCCAAAAACTTGCACCGTTTCAAGGTTGAACACAATTCCCGTAAAGGCACCGATGACCATGAGTCCTTCTAGACCGATGTTCACAACACCTGAACGTTCTGAAAAGATACCACCTAATGCAGTGAGAATAAGCGGAGCTGCCCATAATAGAGTTGACGGAATGACGATTTGCAGGATGTCCATGAAGCCCACTTATTTCACCCCCTTTTTACTAATGCGATCGATAAACCAACGAATAATATAACTTGATGCAACGAAAATAATAATGAGTGCAATAATAATGTCGACTAATTCATTCGGTACCCCTGCTTCAAGCGGCATGTTTAAAGCACCGACCTTTAACCCACCGAATAAAATCGCTGCGAGAATTACCCCAATCGCTGTATTTCCACCAAGAAGAGCAACGGCGATTCCATCGAAACCAACACCGGTAAAGCCTCCCTTAACAGCGGCATAACCAAATGTACCTAAGCCTTCCATCGCACCGGCTAGTCCAGCAAAGACACCTGAAATAACCATTGATAAGATAATATTACGTTTTACATTCATTCCAGCATATTGGGATGCATGTTCATTGAATCCTACAGCACGCAATTCAAAACCGGTTGTTGTCTTTTCAAGAATAAACCACATGATAATTGCACAAATAATCGCAATGGTGATTCCCCAGTGCATCCGGGAATAATCTGTTAATACTTCGAAAAACGGTGAACGTAATGAAGCTGATTCTGCAATCATATCGGTACGTTCTTTCCCATCTGAAAGGACGCTTCGAATAATTTCATTTGTCACATACAAAGCAGTATGGTTTAACATAATCGTAACGATTACTTCATGAACGCGGAATCTTGCTTTTAAATAACCAGGAATAAACGCCCAAAGAGCACCAGCTACTCCAGCTGCTAAAACGGCTAAAGGCAAATGAATGATTCTCGGCAGATCAAAACTAACCCCTACCCAAACCGCAGCTACCCAGCCAACTAGCATTTGTCCTTCAACCCCGATGTTGAAAAGACCGGTTTTAAATGCAAAAGCAACCGCGAGCCCGGCTAAGATATATGGAGTGACTTGACGAACGACTTCCCCAACAAAATACACATCACCAAAAGCACCGTTCCAAAGAGCCGTGTACGCAGCAATCGCATCATAGCCACTAACAATCATAATAATCGTTCCAACTAATACTCCTAGTAATACAGCAATGACAGGGGTTAGCAAGTTTTTCATTCTGCTAGACATTTGCATTTTCACCTACTTCCTTCTTCTTTGAACCCGCCATTAGCAATCCTAATTCCTGTTCCGTTGTTTCTTTAGGATCAACAATCGCAACAATTTCACCTTCATAAATAACCGCAATCCGGTCACTTACGTTCATGATTTCATCTAGCTCAAACGATACAAGTAGAACTGCTTTGCCGTTATCACGTTGTTCAATTAAACGCTTATGAATAAATTCAATCGCACCAACATCTAATCCCCGTGTCGGTTGAGCAGCTATCAAGATATCTGGATTTCGATCAACTTCACGTCCAATAATGGCCTTTTGCTGATTTCCTCCTGATAATGCTCGCGCAGGAGTGTACTCGCTTGGCGTCCGCACATCAAACTCTTGAATTAATGCTCTTGCTTTATCGTAAATCTTCTTGAAATTCATAACTCCAGATTTAGAGTAGGGCTTTTGGTAATACGTTTGTAGAACCATATTTTCTCCTACAGAGTAGTTTAGAACGAGCCCATGTTTATGACGGTCTTGAGGAATATGACCTAGACCCGTTTCCGTCACTTTTCTTGGTGAAAAATTCAGGACGTTTTTCCCGTTAATTTTCACCCGTCCACTTTCAGCTTTACGAAGTCCCGTGATGGCTTCAATTAATTCTGTTTGACCATTGCCATCGACCCCGGCAATCCCAACAATTTCTCCAGCACGAACAGATAGATTAAGATTTTTAATAGCTTGAACGCCACGAGCATCCTTGACATTCAAGTTCTCAACTTGCAAAACCTCATGGGCAGGATTTGCTTCTGTTTTTTCTGTTTTGAACACAACATCCCGACCTACCATAAGACTCGCTAATTCCGTAGGGTTGGTTTCGCTAACATTGACTGTTCCGATACCTTTTCCTTTTCGAATAACCGTTACTCGATCACAAACCTCCATAATTTCCTTCAACTTATGAGTAATCAAAATAATGGATTTGCCTTCTTTAATAAGAGTTTTGAAGATTTGTATTAACTCTTTTATTTCTTGTGGTGTTAATACCGCTGTAGGTTCATCAAAAATCAAGATATCCGCACCACGGTAAAGCGTTTTCAGTATTTCAACGCGTTGTTGCATCCCAACGGAAATATTTGCAACCTTCGCTTGGGGGTCAACAGCAAGACCATATCTTTCGGAAATTTTGCGAACTTCCTCTTCCGCTGTTTTAATATCAATAAATCCACCCTTGGTTGTCTCTTTCCCAAGAATGATATTTTCAGTGACTGTAAACGTATCAACAAGCATAAAATGCTGGTGAACCATGCCAATCCCTAGTTCATTTGCAACATTTGGGTCCGTTATTTTAACAGTCTCGCCTTTCACTTTAATTTCTCCTTCTTCAGGCTGATACAACCCAAAGAGAACGTTCATGAGCGTGGATTTTCCCGCACCATTTTCCCCAAGCAGCGCATGGATTTCTCCTTGTTTCAATTGCAAAGTAATATTATCGTTCGCAACGAATCCTGAAAATTCTTTACGTATATTGAGCATCTCAATAACATATTCCACTTTTTTCACTCCCCCAAATAAGGTGAAAATTCAGGTAGTAAGAGGTCAGACCTTTTTGAATTTTTAAAAAAGGACTCCCCCGTAAAACCTTAAATGAAAAACAGAAGCCTTTCTGTTCTTCAGTTAGGATTTTCGTTCATCCTGAATTCTTAACACCGGCGCCTCGATTCACAAGGCGCCAGCATCAAAACTACATAAATATTTTTTAACAGTTCACAAGTCTTAGGTCAAACCACCTATGAAAGAAGCAAAAATTTTACCCTTTCATAAAAAAACTTAGTAGTAATCCTTTTACTCTAATGAGAAAGTTTTAAGTTCATCAAGCGTACCAGGGATCTCTAAGTCACCGTTCTTAATTTTCTCAGTGAACTCAGCTACTTTTGCTTCGATATCCGCTTTTGCAGGTACTGCGTCATTAATTGGTGCTAAGCCAACTCCATCATCCGCTAGAGTATAAACAGACGTTTCGCCTCCAGGGAATTCTCCTGCTTTTGCTTTTTCAGAAATATCTTTAACCGCTACGTCTACACGCTTCAATGCAGATGTAATAATGATGTTCTGTTCTTCACCATCGATTTCTACTACACCTTCAGCTGCTTGGTCAGAGTCAACACCGATTGCCCATACATTACGATCAGGATTTTTTTGTTTAAGGTCACGCGCTTCTTTGAAGAGACCATTACCAGTACCACCGGCTGCATGGAAAATGACATCTACGCCAGAAGAATACATCTTAGACGCAATAGATTGTCCCATTTCAGCTTTGTCAAATGCTTCAGCATATTGAACTTCTACTTCAGCGTCAGGATTAACCGCTTCAACACCAGCAATGAATCCAGCTTCAAAACGTTCGATAACAGCACCTGTTACTCCACCGATGAACCCAACTTTATTAGACTCAGTTGTTAATCCAGCAGCAATTCCAGCTAAGAAAGAAGCTTCTTGCTCTTTGAAAAGAATGCTCGCTACGTTTGGTTGATCAACAGCACCATCAATGATAGAGAAGTTATAATCTTTTTGTTGACCAGCAATTTCATTAATAGACTCTTCCATCATGAAACCAACACCGAAAATTAGGTTATAGTTTTTACGAGCTAAAGAGTTTAAGTTTGTTGTATAGTCAGCATCTGATTGGGATTGTAAGTAAGTATATCCGTCACCTTCTGCAAGGTTGTTTGCCTCACCAAATTCTTTAATCCCTTTCCAAGCTGATTGGTTAAAGGACTTATCGTCGATTCCACCGACGTCAGTAACCATTGCTACGCTAAATTCTTGTTCTGTTTTTTCACCAGTTGTACCTTCTTTTTCGGCTTCTTCAGTGTCGCCACCACCACAAGCGCCAAGAATTGTTCCAGCAGCCAAAATGAGCGACATGGTTAAACCAAATTTACGCTTTTTCACGTTAGTACCCCCTAAGGATTTTGTTGGTTAGATTTAGTAGAAATGGGATTTACCAACAAGCTAACGCTTTCAGTCTCATGAATTTTTAGACTCTTTTTCTAAAAAAAATTAAATTCTCTTTCTCAAGACATGAAAGCTGAACTTGTCGGCTTTAAAATAGTTGACCGAATACAAAATTGGATTGTCCATTTCATCATAGTGCATTTGTTTGAGCACCAGCAGGGCCGTTTCAGGTTCACATTCAAGTATGGGTGATACCTTGTCGTGGAAACCAATTGGTTCAATCTGCGCTACTGCGTAAGAAATTTTCCTTTCAGACCCTTCTTCTAAAATTTCAAAGATTGACTCTCTCTCATAGGTAAAAGGACCTGGGAAAATCCGAGAAGGAAACTTATCTACACAGTAAACTACCGGGTCTCCATCTGCGGTTCTAACTCTTTCAATGACATGAATGTCCTCTTCTGGTGAGCAGTTAAACCGGCGAAGATCTTCATCAGACGGTCCAACAACCGTTGAGCTTAAAAATACAGTCCCCGGTTTCATCCCAACCTGTTCAATCATGTATGTTACACTATTCAGCTGTTCGATCCCTGAGGTAAACACGGGCCTAGAGTGAACAAATGTCCCAACTCCATGTCTACGAATAATAACGTTTTCTTCTTCAAGAATACGCAAAGCCTCTCGCAGCGTAGCCCTGCTTACACCCAGTTTTTTTGCAAGGTCAAATTCAGATGGGAGTTTTTCTTTTTCTTTGTAAACCCCATTTTGAATATCCTGCTTTAAGTGATCAATCACTTGAAGGTATAAGTGACGGTTATCTGACTTGATTGACATAGGACTTCCTCCAACCGTATTCTCCAGACATCAGACATCTGATGTATTACATTTCTACTAATCGAAATTACTATATCATTTTTTCATTTATAAATAAATAGAGTTTCAAAATTTTGTCGAAAAAAGGAAGGGATTTCGTATAGGGTAGCATAATGTTCATACACAATGTCATAAAAGCTGATATAATAGTTGATTGTGTTTTTCTAATTGAAAAAAGTGCCTCAAATGGCATTACCACTTGAGACACTTTGTATCATTTATATCTTGTTTTCCGTATGCCTTTTTCCTTAAACTTTGTTGCCTTTAGAGATATAAGGTAAGTAACTTTTGATTAGGAGAATATAGCCTGTAAACTTAGTATGAATGGCTTATTCTGCGTTAGTATCAGCTGCAAGATTTTAACTACATTCTTTCCGTAAAAAAGACCCACGAACCTATCCCTGATTATGAACTCGCTTCTTCGGATTTTGCAATGAGAACTGTTCGTGGTTTACTTCCTTCATAAGGTCCCACTACACCTCTAAGTTCCATTTCATCAATCAAGCGTGCTGCACGGGAATAACCTATTCGGAACCTGCGTTGTAGCATCGAGACAGAAGCCGTTTGCATATCAATAATTAAATCGACAGCATCTTGATATAACTCATCTTGCACATCAGATGCTGTTGTTTCTGGAATTTCATCTGGAATCATTTCTTCTTGATATTGTGCCTTTTGCTGACCAATGACGAAATCGACAACTTCTTCGACTTCTTCATCTGAAAGAAAAGCCCCTTGTAAACGGACAGGCTTTGAAGCCCCTACTGGTAAAAATAACATATCCCCTCTACCTAATAGCTTCTCTGCGCCCCCCATATCTAAGATGGTTCTAGAGTCTGTAGCAGACGAGACAGCAAAAGCAATTCGTGACGGAATGTTCGCCTTAATGACTCCTGTAATAACATCAACGGATGGTCGCTGTGTCGCAATTATTAAGTGAATACCAGCTGCCCTTGCCATTTGCGCAAGTCTCGTAATCGCATCTTCCACATCTGAGGAAGCAACCATCATAAGGTCCGCTAACTCATCGACAATTACGACAATGTAAGGAAGCAACGGCTGTTTTTCGCCCTCTTCCTCATTGGACCTTTTCACATGTTCATTATATCCTTCAATATTTCTTGTTCCTGTGTGTGAGAATAATTCATAGCGGCGTTCCATTTCACTAACGACCTTTTGAAGTGCTTGTGACGCTCGTTTCGGATTCGTCACTACGGGAGCAAGTAAATGTGGAACCCCATTATAAACATTCAATTCAACCATCTTCGGATCAATCATCATTAACTTTACCTCATGAGGCTTTGCCCTCATAAGAATACTTGTAATAATCCCATTAATACATACACTCTTTCCACTACCTGTTGCTCCAGCAACCAGAAGGTGAGGCATTTTGTTTAATTCAGCAAGAACTGCTTCTCCTGTAATATCACGACCGAGGGCAATTTGAAGTTTCGCATCTGGTTTATTATTTCGTTTCGCTTCAATAACTTCACGTAAAGACACCATCGCCACTTCTGAATTTGGCACTTCGATCCCGATTGCCGACTTACCAGGAATTGGAGCTTCAATCCGAATATCTTTCGCAGCTAGTGCTAAAGCTAGATCGTCATGCAAACTCACAATCCGACTGACTTTCACCCCAACATCAGGATGCACTTCGTACTTGGTTACGGCAGGCCCTAAATGAACTTGCGTCACTTTGGCTTTCACTCCAAAACTTTGGAAGGTACGTTCAAGTTTAGCGGCATTTGCATGGATCAATTCATACTCACCACTTTGATCAGTTTTATTCGGACGCTTTAGTAAACTAAGTGGTGGTAACTCATAAGAAGTGTTTTCTACTTCAGTAAACGTAATCGGCGGTCCTTGTTCTTCTTCCTGAGCCCCGTCTTCCTTTGTTCCGCTTGTTCCGCTCTTATTTCCTTTTGCTACATCATTTTTCTTTTTCTCTTCCTTTTGTTCTACCTTATCTTCTAGTACAACTTCTTCAGGATAAGCTCTTTCCGCAAAACTCGAAATGATTGGTTCAGTCGTAAGTGGTTCTTCTTCTTCAGATTCAACTTTAATAGGAGACCTTCGCTTCCTTGGTTCCTTTTTTTCACTCGCCACTTCATTATTTTTTGCTTCTTGTTTTTCGGCCCTTTTACGAGTAAAGTCTTGCTTCCAACTTTTCATATCTTCTAAAAAAGCTTGCCACTGCCGCCCAATAAAGTTAACAATACTCGTTATAAATTTCCCGGCTGTATCCCCAAATGTCCGACCTGTTATCAAGATAATTCCAATGAGAATCGCTAGAAATGCAATTAACTGAGAGCCGACAGCATCGAATAAAAAATAAAAAGTTGCAAAGAGGACAGCTCCGATCATTCCCCCACCAAGATCGGCAGTGCTTGTTTCTCCTCTGACCTCCATTTTATAAAGGTCCCATGTATTCGCTATGACACTCGGGTTCTCAAATTGGCCACCATTCGATAAATGTTCAAACAAAGTGACATGGCTTAGTAATAAAATGGATCCGATGATTAAATATGTACCGAATAACTTAATCTGAAACAGAAAAGGGAATGCCCGTTTCCACATAATATAGAAACTAAAGATGACTAGGCCAATAAGGCTAAGCATGTACCATTCTCCCATGAAGAAACGGAAGAACAAAACTACTGCTGTTCCAACGGCACCTAAATTTGCCATCGCAATAACCGCCAAGGCAATTAGTATCAGACCGCTAAGTTCAAATTTCAATGTTGTTTTAATTGGTTCGTTTTTGCGACTTTGTCGCTTCTTTCTTTTTGCCATCTAATCACCTTACAATCTAGTCTTCATTTCATCCTACCTAGCAATTTGTTAAAGCAAACAAGCAGCCTTTCTCGGCTGCTGTTGTTGGATTACATTTTATTATAACATAAGGTCCCGAGTGGTTGGTCAAACATTCGTTCTATGAAAGGGAAATTTTTGTACCTGGGCTGCACGCTTCATTTAAATAATGTGATGGATCCGTACTCATGACCCGAACAATGCGATAATTCATCCCATCTTCTTGTTCAGCCAAAACAGGAACCCCTTGATACTGAACGAGCATTTGGTTAGAGGCTCCTTGTTGCTCCGCTGCTTCTTCAGGATAAACCAGTTCACGGGGCATCATGGTGTACAAAATCATTGGATCATCCCCTCATCTTGATCTTTGTTTAAATCTATTAATTCGTTTAATTTTTTCATAGCGGCACCTAGACCACCAACTTCATTAATTAACCCTGCTTCGACTGCATCTGATCCAACCACATTTGTCCCAATGTCTCGAGTTAAATTCCCTTTCGCAAACATATACTCCTTAAACGTTTCCTCCGGGATATTGGAGTGTTTCGTTACAAAGTTAATCACGCGCTCTTGCATTTTATCTAAGTACTCAAACGTTTGCGGAACACCAATGACGAGGCCAGTTAAACGAATTGGATGAATGGTCATTGTAGCTGTTTCCGCAATAAACGAATAATCACAAGAAACCGCAATCGGAACCCCAATCGAATGACCTCCACCAAGAACAATCGAAACAGTTGGTTTCGACAAAGACGAAATCATCTCGGAAATAGCCAATCCTGCTTCCACATCCCCACCAACTGTATTCAAAATCACCATTAACCCTTCAATTTTCGGGTTCTGTTCAATGGCTACAAGTTGTGGGATCAAGTGTTCATATTTTGTTGTTTTATTATGAGGAGGAAGTTGTACATGACCTTCAATTTGACCAACAATTGTCAAACAGTGAATTTTACTATCTTGCGAAAGCTGTGGCACATTTGTCTGCCCTAGCTGCTGTATTTTCTCAAGCAGAGGAGACTTTTCTTCCTTTTGTCCCTCCTGCTTTTCTGGTTGTTGTTCATTCATTTGCATCTCATTTACCCCCTACAAACATGATATCAATTAGTATAAACAATCCTGCAATTTTAATGCGGAAGGGGTTTCTATTTCTGTTTAAGTTTGTTCTTAAAAGGAGGTCTTTTACAGGTCTTTTTAAAAATATTTCTTTGTTAAATACTTAAGATTAGCGAACTTACGAATGTTGGATGTTTCATGAGTATTTGAATAGATAAAAAGAGGAGTCTCTACCGAAAGCTAACAGGTTCCGATACTCCTTAACTTGATTAACGAGTGATATTTAAAATAAGCGGGTATTATTCAGTTAAACTGCAGAATAACGCTTGGTACGAGGAATATAAGCGGAGAATTTCCGATTAAGCATAGCAAAATTACCCTTTTTCACGTTTTTCGAGCCAAGGATATAAAAAATGGCTCAGTATAGTAAACTGAGCCATTTTTTATTATAGAAACATAAATAAAAAAGCTGTAAAAACCGGGTAACATTTTGGATTGCATTTTTAGATTATGCGTCACCAAGCGGAACCTGTCACCCGCGCTTCCTCTTCTTTTAGTTATTTCACTTCCATTAAAATTGGCATAATCATTGGCCGGCGCTTTGTTTTATTGAAAAGATGATAGCTTAAGGCATCTCTCATTTCTTGTTTTAAGCTTGCCCAATCAAATGAATCACGTGAAATGACTTTTTCCACAACCTCTTTGACAATTGCTTCTGATTCACTCATGAGCTCCTCAGATTCTCTCACATAGACGAAACCTCTAGATATAATTTCTGGCCCCGCGATAATGGTTCGTTCAGAACGATTAAGGGTAACTACCACAATCAAAACACCATCTTGGGAAAGAAGTTTACGGTCTCTTAACACGATGTTTCCAACATCTCCAACACCAATTCCATCAATCAGAACATTCCCTGCTGGGACACGGTCTGCTTTCCGCATTTTCCCATCAACGAATTCAATTACATCTCCTCGATCAGGAATGGTCATGTTCGTATCTGGAATTCCACATTGTTGGGCAATTTTTGTATGTGCCTTCAGCATTTTATATTCTCCATGAACAGGGATAAAGAATTTAGGATTCATAAGGTTAATCATAAACTTAAGCTCTTCTTGACTTCCATGGCTAGATACATCTTTTAATCCTCTACCAAACAACACTTCAGCCCCAGCTCGGTAAAGTAGATCAATTGTTTTATTTAGATAAACTTCGCTGCTCGTAAGTGGCGAAACAGGGATAAGAACCGTATCTCCTTGTTGAATATTTACAACTGGATGATTTCGCTTTGCCATCTTTTCGAGCGCTTCAATTGGCTCGCCTTGGCTTCCCGTGATTAAAAACAACAGTTCACTGTCATGATACTGATTGATTTCGTTAATTGGACACATCTGATCTTCTGCGACTTCTAAGTATCCTAGTTCAATCACTTTTTCGATCGTCCGTTTTAAGCTCTTTCCAACAAGGACAATTTTCCGATTACTTTCTAATGCACTATGGAAAATATGCTGGATTCTGCTAATATCTGTTGCGAAGGAAGCCACAATCACTCTTCCAGCTGCTTTTTCAAACCGATGGGAATATTCTCGAGCCACCACATTTTCAGACTCGGTATACCCTGGTTTTTCAGCTCCCATACTATCAGATAAGAGGCATAGCACTCCTCTTTCTCCGATTGTTGCCATTTTTCCAATTTCTGGACGATACAGATTTGGTGCTGCTTGGTCAAATTTGAAATCACCAGTATGAACAATGGCACCTTCAGATGTATGAATACAAACAGCCAAGGAGTCAGGAATACTGTGATTGGTTTTAAAGAAAGATACATGTGCCGTTTCAAATTTAATCTTTGAGTTCGAATGAATTACTCTAAAATCAATTTTACCGCGGAAGTCCTGTTCTTTCATTTTTTCTTTTGCTAAGGCTAGGGTTAGCCTTGTCCCATATACAGGGGCTTGTACTTGTTGTAAAACATAAGAAAGGGCACCAATATGATCCTCATGACCATGAGTCAGAAAAATTGCACGCACTCTATGTTTATTTTGAATTAAATAAGTCAGATCTGGAATTACAATATCAATACCGAGCATTTCATCCTCTGGGAACATCAATCCCGCGTCTATAATGAAAATATCTCCGTCCACTTCTGTGAGATACATATTCTTACCAATTTCTCCAACTCCACCCATAGGGATGATTTTTATGCTCTCATTCTCTCTACTATTCAAGTGTAGCTTCCTCCTTGCTGAATTGGGCCGACCATGACCAGTTATAGTTATTATACTTGATGATAGAAACCCTTTACAATAGGAATCCCGTCCACAAGTTGTCAATTCCACCAAAATAGACCACTATATCAGCAAAAATAAAAGGCTGTTTTCGTAAAGTTTGTTGTTAAAATCCTAAAACCGATTTTTCGAGGAATAAGCCTTTCTCTGCGCTACTACTTAGTTTGTAAGCTCTTTTCTCCTCTTGAAAACAAATTTGGAATGGAATCATAGCTAAATTATTCTATATTTCCTTTAAAAAGCAATAATTTTTGAGAAAGAAGCCAAATAAAAAAAAATCAACCAGCAAAAGCTGATTGATTTTTTCTTATTTTTTTACTAGCTCATAAATCTCGGCTCGTTCTTGTTCATTAAGTGGAACTAGTGGCAATCTCACAGATCCCACATCCAGACCAATTAATTGGAGTGCTGTTTTAACTGGTGCTGGGCTAGGAGCTTTAAATAGTCCTTGCATAATAGGAAGTAATTGCTGATGAAGTTTTGCTGCCTTTTGGACTTCGCCTTCTAGATAGGCCTTCACCATCTCTTGCATTTCATTCCCGATAATGTGGGAAGCAACAGATACAACGCCATGTCCTCCAACGGATAGAAGTGGCAATGCCAATCCATCATCACCGCTATAAACGATAAAATCATCAGGTGTATTTGCAATGATTTTCGTAACAGCATTCAAATCCCCACTGGCCTCTTTAACACATACGATATTCGGCACTTCTGCCAACCTAATAATAGTCTCTGGTTGTACATTGACGACCGAACGACCAGGGATGTTATACAACATAACTGGAAGGTCCGTACTTTCAGCTACTGCTTTAAAGTGTTGGTATAACCCTTCTTGATTCGGTTTGTTGTAATATGGGGCAACAACCATAATAGCGTCGACACCTAAACTTGCCGCCTTTTTTGTCAGTTCAATGGAGGCATATGTGTTATTACTGCCTGTTCCAGCGATAACTGGAACACGCTTATCTGCTACTTTTACTACATGACTAAATAAAGCAATTTTCTCTTCTTTTGTTAAAGTGGGAGATTCACCTGTTGTCCCTGCTACAACAATGGATTCTGTACCATTGTTGATTAAATGATTGACCAACTGAGTCGTCTTTGTAAAATCGACATGTCCTTTACTATCAAATGGAGTTACCATTGCTGTCGATATACGGCCAAATTGGACCATTTGATCCACTCCTTTACTTTAGTACCACTCCATAGAATCCTTTCGTTTGGTAAGAGATTTCCCTCACAATCGAAACGTTCAGTTGAGCCTAAGGAGTTGACTACCCGGTATTCTTAGCACACTAAACTTCTTGGTGAACCTCTTCTAAATGAAATGCATCGTGCAGAGCATTTACAGCAAGAATGAGGTCCTTCTCCTTGACCAGTACCCAGATTGTCGTATGACTATCAGCTGATTGTAAAATTCGAATTCCCTTATCGGATAAGGCCATCACTATTTTCGAAGTGACGCCTGGTACACCTGCCATTCCTGCTCCAACCACCGATACTTTTGCGCACTCTCTTTCAATGACAGGTTCATGGCCAAGGTTTTCTAAAATCGTAATCGCTCGTTGCGTCATTTCCTCTGAAACCGTATAAACAACACCTTTAGGCGATATGTTGATAAAATCCACTGAAATATTTTCATTTGCCATCGCTTTAAATACTTCAGACTGAAGGTTGTACTGTCCCTCTTTCGCAAATACTTTAATTTGCGTTACATTGGAAACATGTGCAATTCCCGTAACCGGTCTTTCTTTTATATCCGCACCCTTGGTCTGCTTCATATTCTTATCTGTCACAAGCGTGCCTAGGCCATCCGAATAAGTAGAACGAATTCGGATTGGAACCTTTGCTTGCATGGCAATCTCCACTGCTCGAGGGTGAATAACCTTTGCACCTTGATAAGCCATATTGCAAACCTCTGTGTAAGTTACAACCGGAAGTGGTCTAGCATTTTCAGCAATTCTTGGATCTGCTGTCATAATCCCTTCAACATCTGTAAAGATATCAATCCGTTCAGCGTTCAGAGCGGCTCCAAGGGCAGCAGCAGAGGTATCACTACCTCCTCTACCAATTGTCGTGATATCCCCGTTTGGAGCAGCCCCTTGAAAACCAGCCACAACTACAACATCGACTTCTTCTAGTTCCTTCAGCAAGCGATCGCATTTCATATCAAGGATCTTGGCACTCATATGCTCCCTGTTTGTTAAAAATCCTGCTTGGGCGCCTGTAAGGGCAGTAGCCTTAATTCCATCTGCGTGTAGTTGATCTGTGAAGACCACACTTGAAATGATTTCACCACATGAAAGGAGCAAATCATATTCTCTAGGTTTTAATTGATTATTGGTTTCGCTAACAAGGGAAAGTAGAGTATCGGTTGCATACGGTTCCCCTTTCCTTCCCATTGCCGACACAACGACAACCACTTTATATCCTTCTGAAATTGCCTTTTTGATATGATTAATGGCTTGCGCCCGACTTTCATCACTTCGAACGGACGTGCCACCAAATTTTTGGACGATTATTTTCATCGTTACACCTCAAAGATGCTCTATTAAAATTTAAACTTCATTTCTCACTTATTCCTTAACTAAGCCAAGCTCGACTAGTTTTTCTGCGATTTGAACAGAGTTCCAAGCCGCTCCCTTAAGTAGATTATCAGAAACAACCCACATATGGAAGCCTTTCTTATTGTCTAAATCTTTACGGATGCGTCCGACAAAAACATCGTTACTTCCTACACAAAACGCAGGCATTGGGTAAATTTGCTCGGATGGATTATCTTGTAAAACAACGCCAGGCGCATCGGCAAGCAATGTCTTGATTTCATTTGCATCAACACCTTCTGCGTCGATTTCAAAATAAACAGACTCAGAATGCCCTGTTCCAACCGGAAGACGTACACATGTAGCCGCTACTTCAAGCTCCTGCATATGCATGATTTTTTTCGTCTCGTTAATCATTTTCATTTCTTCAAAAGTGAAGCCATTTTCTTCAAATTTATCAATTTGTGGAATCGCATTAAAAGCAATTTGATAATGCTTTTCAGCCGATCCTACCGGAAGGATATTCGCTTCTGGTTCTTTGCCATCTAAGATTGCTTGAGTTTGTGCATACATCTCTTCGACAGCAGCAGCCCCAGCACCAGAAACCGCTTGGTAGGTAGAAACAATTACTTTCTTCAAACCATATTTTTTACGCAAAGGCTCCAATGCTACGACCATTTGAATCGTCGAGCAGTTAGGATTTGCAATAATTCCATTATGATTCTTTAGGTCTTCTGGATTGACCTCTGGAACGACTAGTGGAACATTTTCGTCCATACGATAGGCACTAGTATTATCAACAACAATTGCTCCACGCTTAGCGGCTTCGGGCGCAAGTGCTTTTGATACACTCCCTCCAGCACTGAAAAGAGCAATATCTACTCCTTCAAAACTTTCTGGTTTTGCCTCTTCTATCGTAATATCCTGCCCCTTGTAAACAGCCGTTTTTCCAGCTGAACGTGCAGAAGATAATAATGTTAGTTTTGAAATTGGAAAATCCCGATTTTCTAATGTTTTAAGCATTTGTTGACCAACAGCTCCTGTTGCTCCGACAACTGCTACATGGAATCCTCTCTCTTGTGCCATTCATAGTTCCCCTTCCAAAGTATATTACCAGCTTAAACCGGTTATAGAAATATGAATAGGCAGACGTATTCAATCGAATCAATCTGCCAATTGTATATTTTCATTTATTTTATCATATTCAACCACGAAGGAAAGGGGATTGGCAGATTTTATTTCGGTAAAGTAACAAAGGGATTATCTTTTTCCTTTTCGATCAGAATACCGTCACTGACTGTCGCGATACTTTTCTACAAGAACAGGCTGAACTTGACGGCCTTCCATTGCTGAAAGAATGGCATCTCTTGTTGCACTCATTCTTGCCACCAATGAATTTGGTTTTTTGGTTGGGTCATCTTGACCGAATGGGATAAAATAAATATTTTTAGTAGACATCAACCGCATGATATTTACACCATTTAAACCTAGTGCATCATTAGTAGAGATCCCTAGAACGACTGGCTTCTGATTCCTAAGTGTCGCTTTTGCAGCCATTAAAACGGGAGAATCATTTTGCGCGTTCGCAAATTTGCTCAATGAAACACCTGTCATCGGAGAAATGACCATGCAATCAAGCGGATATTTAGGACCAAGTGGCTCTGCATCAACAATGGAATTGATTAATTTATTCCCAGTTAAATCGACGATTCTTTGGACCCAATCTTCTCCTTTTCCAAATCTAGTATCAGTAGACTGAACAGTATGAGAAACGATTGGTACAACGTCTGCTCCTTCATTGACTAACTTTTCAATTTCAGGAAAAACTTCATCATATGTGCAGTGAGAACCTGTTAATCCAAATCCAATTCTTTTCCCTTTTAAACTCATGCTTGATTCTCCTCCCTCTTTTTCATATCCTCTTTCAAAAGCTTAATCAAGACATTGGCAAGAATCTGACCTGCCGTCTTCGGGGCAACAATCCCTGGAAGACTTGGGGCTAGTAACGCTTTAATTCCCCGTTTTTCGGCATACCGAAAATCCGTGCCTCCTGGCTTGGAAGCCAAATCGATAATGAGGGTGTGAGCTGGCATTTTTGAGATAACCGACGCCGTCACAATTTGCGTTGGAATCGTATTGATACAAATATCAACGTCTTTCATATTTGATTCAAGATCACTGAGGTCAAATGCTATGAGACCCATTTCAGTAATTCTCGCTTTATGCTCACTTCTTCTAGCACCAACTCTCACTTTTGCTCCTAACGACTGGAAAGTACGTGCAACTGTTACACCCACTCTTCCTAAACCTAAGACTGCGACATTTGAGCCATGAATGGTAAAGTCAGTGTGTTGGATGACCATCATGATGGTCCCCTCTACTGTCGGAATTGAATTGTAAATAGCAACATCGTCTCGTTCAAATAATTTCACAAGCCGTCGATTGCTTTCGTTTGTGATTCCATCCAAATATGGGTTGCTAATTCCCGAAAACACAATCGCATGTGCAGGAAGCTGTTCGAGCATTTCTTTTGTTAAAATAATTTTTTCACTCGAAAATACTGTATCAACTAGACCGTCTTGGTCTGTTCCTCGTACAGGCAAAATAATCGCATCCTGTACAGTAAAATCTATCTCATCTATTTTTTCTTTGCTTGCTCCAGTAAAGGCGTGATCCAATTGCTCAAAGCCAACTAATGATAATTTGGCATCATGCTCTGTTAGTTGGCGAATAATCTCCAACTGCCTGGCATCACCGCCAATTACAGCAATTTGCATTCCTGTCAGCATAAGAATTATCACCTTCTTTACAATAGTCGAACAGGAATTTTTCTATTTACTTCAACATCATATGTCATAGGTGACTGAAGGGTGAGTTATCCGCGGATTTCCTGATTGAAAACAGGAAAAAGCCTGCGGTTAAAGGAAAAACGAGACGTTTATAGGATACGAATGAGCTTGGAAGGAAAAAATTTCATCCAATATTTTTAGGATGATGATAGTCGGACAAGGAGTTTTAAATGAGGAATAATGAGGTCCTCCAAAGAATGTTGACATCAATTTAGTTTCGATACTAAAAGGCTGTTTTCGTAAAGTTTGTTGTTAAAATCCTAAAGTCGATTTTAACGAGAATTAAGATCTTCTCTGCGTTACTACTTGGTTTTCAAACTCTTTTCTCCTCTTATGTACAAATTTGTCATGGAAGAGTAGCCGAAACATTCTATATTTTCTTTAAAAAGCAACTATGTTGGAGAAAAAAGCCTACAAAAAAAGACTAGCATTCTCTGCTAGCCTAAGTTTCGTCCTCAATATCAACAATGACCATATCTGTACCGATTTTTGTTATCTGCTTCCATGGCACCCTTAATTCTCCGCCATGGCGTTTAAGACCAAACCACTTAACCGAAGGAATAATGAGAGCTTTAATTTGCCCTGTTTTCTCATCTATTTCTAAATCGGTTTGTCCGAGAATCCCAAGTCTTTCCGCTTTTTTTACATCGACAATTTCTTTTCCACCTAATTCACTTAACCTCATTCTTTCCCCTCCATTATTTTATTAGGCTGATTCTGTAAAGATTGTTGTTAAAATCGGTTTATTACTTTGTCTTACTATATATGTATCGTTATCATTCATGAATTAGAAGAGCTTTGTCAAAAAACAGCGAGGAGGCTGAGAACTTCGGACAACCTTTCACTTCGTACTCTCTCTTACCCGTCCACCTGCACAAAAAAACACACGCCCTTCCGCATGAAATGACGTGTGTTCGAAATAGAAATTTTATTGCAATCCCTTCGGAAGTACTCCTTCTGGACTGATTAATGAAACCGAATATTCGTCCGTGAAAATTGAATTTGCTAAGCTGTTTACACTATTAATCGTTACTTGATCAATTTGTTCCACAATCTCATCAAGAGAGCGATGGCGTCCAAGCATTAGTTCATTCTTCCCGTTTCGACTCATGCGGCTATTCGTACTCTCAAGACTTAGCATGAGACTGCCTTTTAACTGTTCCTTACTATTCTTTAATTCTTTGTCCGTAATCCCGTCCTGGCGAAGTTTCGAAAGCGTCTCTTGAATGGTTTCAAATAAGACATCAAGCTGATTGGCCCCGGTTCCACCATAAATGGTTACGATGCCGCTATCTCTGAAAGCAGAATGGTATGAAAATACAGAGTAAGCAAGACCTCGTTGTTCCCTTACTTCTTGGAACAGACGACTACTCATGCTGCCTCCTAGTACATTATTTAAGGTAATTAAACTGTATACATCAGAGTGACCAATTTGAAGTCCTTCAAATCCAAGGCATAGATGAGCTTGCTCTGTATCTTTTTTACGGGCAACTTTTTCAGCATGGAAACCTGGTTTATGGTACTCAATCGCTTCTTTTCCTGCCTCATAAGAACCGAACAGCTTTTCAACCTCTGTGATAAACGTTTCAGGAACATTTCCTGCAATCGAAATGACCACATTTTCCGGAGTGTATGTATCAAACATATATTGATTTAACGTATCTCCAGTGAATGTTTTTAAAGTTTCTTCTGTTCCCAGAATTGGATACCCTAGTGAATGTTCATTATAAATGGCCTTGCTTAATAAATCATGAACAATATCATCTGGAGTATCTTCGTACATTTTGATTTCTTCGTAGACCACATTTTTTTCTTTGTCGAGTTCTCCAGCATCAAAAGTGGAATTAAAGAACATATCGGACAACACTTCAAGCGCATATTGAGAATGCGTGTCTAGCACTTTTGCATAGTAGCACGTATACTCTTTCGAAGTAAATGCATTGACTTGCCCGCCAATGCTATCGAAAGACTCCGCAATCTCCCTCGCTGATCTAGTTTTTGTACCTTTGAAGAACATATGCTCAAGGAAATGGGAAATCCCATTATTCTCAGGAACTTCATTCCGTGAACCGGTCCCAATCCAGACACCAATTGCAACTGATCTTACTGTAGGGATTTGTTCAAGTACAATCCGCACTCCATTTTGGCATGTATATTTTTTTATCAAAAAGACCCCTCCTTTGGAAATAGTTATAAACTATTCCTGCAATAACTTAGTATATTTCATTTTAGTTACTTTTTCCAAAACGAAGGCTTTCTTTTCATATAATTCCCGTTTATGAATTAATTCTTCCCTTTTTTTATATCCGATTTATGATTCTTCCTCTGATGCTGTTTTGTTAACCATCACTCGGTCTTCACTTAGTAATTCAGATACGGTCCCTATGTGTAAATCTTGCGCCTTTATTTCGGTAATCAATCGATCCAATGATTTTGCTGTTGAATCAGTTGGATGCATTAAAATAAGTGCACCATTATGAAGCTTTCCCGTTACTCTCTGAATTAAAACATCTGGGGAAGGCTTACGCCAGTCAATTGTATCTATGCTCCACATGACGGTACCTAGTCCATACACAGATGCAACTTTCGCCACTTCTTCGCGATAGCTCCCGCTTGGAGGTGCAAACCACCGTGGTTTTTCACCCGTTGTGGCTTCAATCACTTCATTCGTCTTTTTAATTTCACTGTGAATCCTCGCGGTTGATAAACTTTTCATATCAGGATGGCTGAAAGAATGGTTTCCTACCTCATGCCCAGCTTCTACAATCATTTTCGCAAGGTCAGGGTGATTCTTAACCCATCTTCCTTCCAGAAAAAAAGTGGCTTTCACATGATGTTTTTTCAACGTTGCTAACATATCAGATAAATATTCGTTCCCCCATGCGACATTGATGATAAAGCTAGCCATCGGTTTTTCAGGATTCCCCTTATAAATTGCTGCAGGTGGAAGTTCCGATAAATGCACTTTCGGATTGATTTCTTCCAATACTAATGAGTGTTCTGAAAACTCGCCTTCTTTTTTCATTTTCTGATACGATTTTTCAACGTTTACTTTTACCCCATTGTAACCTGGTATGGCTTTCCAAACGGGATCCATCTTTGCATCAATAGGTTCTTCTTCGTATTTTGCTGCTTTTTCGACTATTTCCCTATGTAAGGGGTCTTCATTCACCGACACGGGAATAGACTCCGCTTTAAGATAGGATAAATACTGGTCAGAAAAAGGATTACTCACCAATAACCACGCACCCATTAGGATGACGATTAGATACGTTAATTTCTTCATCCCTATGCCTCCTTCATTCGCTAGAGATCGTCCTTGTCCATCGTTCTCTATAAATTAGAGTATGAGGAGAAAAGACAAGGTAGAACGTTGTTTAGCATTCAATTAAAAGAAAGGCAGGATGAAAAGTAGTGGTGATCAAAACTCGATTAAATATCCTCATTTGAAACCGAACGTTCACGCCATTAGAGACCTTTTTCACCGAAATAGACTTTCACCTAAAAAATATCTCCAGGAAAATTATTTATGCCCAATAAAAAAACCAGGGTTTCCCCCGGGTTTTGTGAGTACGTTATTCACTTTGTGCTGCTTTTTCTTTTTGCTCTTTAAGAACAGCTTTACGGCTAAGGTTGACACGACCTTGGCGATCGATTTCCGTTACTTTAACAAGGATTTCATCTCCAAGTTTCACAACATCCTCTACCTTGCCAACACGTTCTTCTGCAAGCTCTGAAATATGAACAAGTCCATCTTTGCCATTGAAGATCTCAACGAAAGCACCGAATTTTTCAATACGTTTTACTTTACCAAGATACATTTGACCTACTTCTACTTCGCGAACAATATCTTCGATGATTTTCTTCGCTTTTTCATTCATTTCTTGATCTGTAGAAGCGATAAAGACAGTACCATCTTGTTCAATATCAATTTTTACGCCAGTTTCTTCAATGATTTTATTGATTTGCTTTCCACTTGGTCCAATTACATCACGAATTTTATCTGGGTTAATTTTCATTGTTAAAATCTTAGGAGCATATGTTGAAAGTTGCTTACGTGGCTCAGAAATCGTTGCAAGCATTGATTCAAGAATCTGCATGCGACCTTTTTTCGCTTGCTGCAATGCTTCTTCTAAAATCTCACGTGATAAACCTTCAATCTTGATATCCATTTGTAGTGCCGTAACACCTTTAGCAGTACCTGCCACTTTAAAGTCCATGTCTCCAAGATGGTCTTCCATCCCTTGAATATCCGTTAAGATGGTATAATGCTCACCTGACTTTACAAGTCCCATGGCAATACCAGCTACAGGTGCTTTAATTGGTACCCCAGCATCCATCATCGCTAATGTACTTGCACAAATACTCGCTTGCGAAGTTGAACCATTTGATTCAAGTACTTCTGAAACAAGACGAATTGTATATGGGAATTCTTTTTCAGATGGAATTACCTTTTCGAGTGCACGTTCTCCAAGAGCACCATGTCCAATTTCACGACGACCTGGTCCACGAATTGGTCCAGTTTCCCCAACACTGAATTGTGGGAAATTATAATGATGCATGAAGCGTTTTTCTTCTTCAAGACCTAATCCATCTAAAATTTGAACATCACCCATTGCACCAAGAGTACAAATGCTTAGTGCCTGCGTTTGTCCTCTTGTAAACAAACCTGATCCATGCGTACGTGGAAGAATGCCTACTTCAGATGATAATGGACGAATTTCATCGACACCACGGCCATCTGGGCGGACTTTTTCTTCGGTAATTAAGCGGCGAACTTCACCCTTAACAATTTTATCGAGGATTTGTTTTACTTGCTTTAGCTTGTCCTCATCCGCTTCTTCTTCTTCATACTTTGCAAGGACACGATCTTTCACTACTTTAATCGCATCTTCACGGGCATGCTTTTCTTGAACTTGAATCGCACTAATCATGTCTTTTTCACATAATCCACGAACTTCAGCTTCGATTTCACTATCAAGTTCAAATAATTTGATTTCCATTTTTTCCTTGCCAACTTTTGCAGCAACTTCCTCTTGGAACGCAATCAGACGCTTAATTTCATCATGTCCAAACATGATTGCTTCCAGCATCACTTCTTCTGGAATTTCGTTCGCACCCGCTTCAACCATATTGATTGCATCTTTTGTACCTGCAACCGTTAAGTGCATATCACTTTTTTCCATTTCTTCTACAGTCGGATTGATGACAAATTTACCATCAACACGACCAACGATGACACCTGCAATTGGTCCTTCAAACGGAATATCTGATACAGATAGTGCCAATGAAGATCCTAGCATAGCAGCCATTTCAGATGGACAGTTTTGGTCTACACTCATCACAATTGAAATAACTTGAACATCGTTGCGAAAGCCATCAGCAAATAAAGGACGAATTGGGCGGTCAATTAACCGACTTGCCAATATCGCTTTTTCACTTGGGCGACCTTCTCGTTTAATAAATCCACCTGGAATTTTCCCAACTGCGTAAAGACGTTCCTCATAATTTACCGTTAGTGGGAAGAAATCTAAGTTTTTTGGTTCTTTAGATGCTGTTGCCGTACTAAGAACCGCTGTGTCTCCGTAGCGGACTAGAACTGCACCGTTTGCCTGTTTGGCTAACTGACCGATTTCAACGCTCAGTTCACGGCCGGCCCAGTCCATTGAAAATATTTGTTTTTCCTGGTTCATTCATTAAGCCCCTCTCTTACTGAATCCGTTTGCAGCAGTATAAAAATCCTTCTTCTGTTGCATGTACATTCAATGTATGGAACAGTTAAATTACTGTTCATGATAAATGGGTTAAAACATAAAATTTTACTCCCTAAAGACTTACTCCGTTAATTATTATGTACAGAATAAACCAACTCTAAAATTGAAGAAGGAATATGTAATTAATTTTATACCTAAACCTTTTATTTACACAATAAAAAAGCGGGAAAAATCCCGCTTTTTACAAATTATCGACGTAAACCAAGCTTGTTGATTAAGTCACGGTAACGTGTAACGTCTTTGTTACGTAGGTACGTTAAAAGATTACGACGCTTACCAACCATTTTTAGAAGACCACGACGAGAGTGGTGATCCTTCTTATGAGTACGTAAATGTTCGTTCAATGCATTAATCTCTGCAGTAAGGACAGCGATTTGAACTTCTGGAGAACCAGTATCATTTTCGTGTGTCTTGAACTCGTTGATTAGTTCATTCTTACGTTCTTTAGTGATTGCCATCCGATTCACCTCCTAATGAATATCCCCTGTTACCGAGCAAGCGTCGGTGACTCGACTTGCCAAGCAAAGGTTCTTTTTGATACGTTAAATAGAATACAACTTTTCAGCAAAAAAAGCAAGTCTAAGCAAATTGTTTTTCAAAATAATCCAGTGCTTGCTGTTTATCTTGATTGATTTGCTCCACTAAGGCATCAATACCTGAGAACTTTTGCTCATCACGTATCTTCTGATGCCATTCGACAATGACCAGTTTTCCGTATATATCTTGATTAAAGTCAAAGATATGAACCTCAACCGTTGGTTTTGCCGCTTTTTGATTATTAAAAGTTGGTTTATAGCCAAGATTGCAGACTCCATTGTGCCATTTTCCGTCTACTAATAGTCGTACTGCATAAACTCCTGTTGGAGGCAGAATAAATTCCTCAAATACATCCACATTGGCAGTAGGAAAACCAATCGTCCGGCCGCGCTTATCCCCATGACCGACGACTCCGCTTGAAGTGTAATACCGCCCTAATAATAGGGGAACAGCGTCTACTTTTCCTTGAAGTAGAAAAGTACGAATCAAAGTGGAACTAACCTTCTCCCCATTGACAGCCAACTTAGGGACAATTGTATATTCAAATTGTTCACGCGAATGGAACTGGATGGTTTCCATCGTCCCTTTGCCCATTTTTCCGTATGTATAATCAAAACCGGCAACAACGTGCTTCACATTTAATTGAATGATATAATCGTCGATAAACTCCTGTGGCAAGAGGTTTGCAAATTCTCGTGTAAAATGAACAATATACAAACGGTCTACACCCATATTTTCGATTACTCTGATTTTTTCTTCGATGGGAGTAATGTATTCAACATGTTGAACCTTTTTGCCGAGAACAACGGAAGGATGGGGATCGAACGTCATAACAGCACTTTTCATCCCTTTTTCTTTCGCAATTTTGATTGCTTCCTTCATCACTTCTTGGTGACCAAGATGAACGCCATCGAAATATCCTAAAGCCATTACTTGTGGCGAGAAATCTTCGCTTTTATATAAATGTGGGTGATTCAATTTAATTAATTCCACTGTGCATACTCACCTTTTCTGACAAAGCCTTGGGTCTAAAACTCGTTTCTTAGTACTTTATCGGGCTTCAGTAGCCCCGGTTTACGAGGGTGCTTGCGATAGATAGCTATAACCATTCCATTGGCTAATTGCACCGCGATAGGCCCTTCTTCATCCGCTAGATGGGACGGAATCTCCAATAAAGCACCATTTTTCACTTTCTCTGCTACTTTACCACTTATTTCATATTTCGGCAAATGAGAAATCCCTGCTTCTAAAGGCTTTAATGCTTCCTCTACTTTTCCATCCTCAGCTAGCTTTTCAATTTCAGCTAGCGTATAACAATCCGCCAATGTCATCGTCGAAGATTGAATCCGCTGGAGCCAAGACATATGAGCTGGGTAGCCTAAAATCTCTCCAATTGTAACGGCAAGTGTTCGCACATAGGTCCCTTTGCTGCAGCTGACCCGGAAACGAAAAGAGATGGTTTCTCCTTCAAAAACTTCACGCTCATCAAGCAGTTCAAGTTTATAGATTCGAACCTGGCGCGTCGGTCTCTCCACTTCAATTCCTTGTCTTGCATATTCATACAATCGCTTCCCATTTACTTTTACCGCTGAAAACATTGGAGGAGTTTGACTGATTTCTCCTGTTAATTGCTGCAGAACATCCAAGATTTCAGCTCTCGTAATACTTCGATCAACGTTTCTTTTGTTAACAACCTCACCTGAGGCATCTTCTGTTGTTGTTGAAAAACCAATCGTAACTTCACCTTCATACGCCTTACCTGCATCCGTAATATACTCTGCAACTTTAGTTGCCCGACCAATACAAATAGGCAAAACCCCTGTCACATCCGGATCTAACGTTCCCGTGTGACCAATTCGTTTCATTTTTAAAATTTTTCGCAAGCGAAAAACACAGTCGTGTGATGTCATTCCCGCTTGTTTCATCAATGGTAATATTCCTTCCATCTTTCCTCCTAATTATTTAAGGCTATTTTTTGTAAAAATTATTGTTAACATCCTCAAGCCGGTTATAACGCAAGTTAGTCAGTTCGTAGGCTAAAGTTTAGTTTGCGAGCTCTTCTTCTCCTTACGAAGCTAGTTTCTGTTATAACCGAGCTCATTGTGCGTACTTTTCTCTTCAAAAACAGAAAAGGGATCTTAAGAATTTATTAAAGCATTTAAAAAATGGATAGACACAGTGTCTATCCATTTTTCTATGTTAATTTTCCCGTTCTTTTTCATCATTATTGGAATGAACTTGGTGAAGAAGCGTATCAATCCGGTTCCCATATTCAAGAGATGGATCAAATTCAAAACTAATTTCAGGCGTTTTGCGAAGTCTAATTCGTTGCCCAATTTCGGTCCGAATAAACCCTTTCGCTTTTGCTAACGCCTTTAAGGTGTTTTCTTTTTGTGCTTCGTCTCCTAAAACGGAAATAAAAACCTTCGCTTGCTGAAGATCACCGGTTACCTCAACATCCGTCACCGTAACAAAACCAATACGGGGATCCTTGATTTTACGGCCGATAATGTCACCAAGCTCTTTCTTCATTTGTTCTCCAACTCGATTTACCCTATGGCCCATGTTCGATCACCTCATCAAATTAAAGCCATTCAATGTCTGTAATGGTTCGTTCTATCTCTGGAAACGAATCGATCATTTGAAGGGCATTTTGTAATTCTCTCTCTGTTGATGTTTTAGCGGACGAAACCGTTACAATCGCTATCTTCGTCCGCTGCCACATATCTTGAAAATCCACTTCTGAAACAGAAACATTAAATTTTTGTTTCAGCCTAGAGATTATTCGTTGTAAAACCGCTCGTTTCTCCTTTAACGAGTGGGCATCGTAGATCAAGCATTCGCAAGAAGCGAGCCCTACAATCATTAACGTTCCACTTCTTCCATGATATATGCTTCGATGACGTCGCCTTCCTTCACATCATTGAAGTTTTTAATGGTAATTCCACACTCATATCCTTGTGCTACTTCTTTTGCATCATCTTTGAAGCGTTTGAGTGCATCAATTTCCCCTTCAAAAATAACAATACCATCACGAATTAAGCGGACACCACTATCACGCGTAATTTTACCGTCTGTGACATAAGAACCTGCAATGGTACCAATTTTTGATACTTTGAACGTTTGACGAACCTCTGCTTGACCAATTATTTTCTCTTGGTAAACAGGATCCAACATTCCTTTCATCGCTGATTCAATTTCTTCGATTACTTTATAAATAATTCGGTGTAAACGGATATCGACTTCTTCCGTTTCTGCAGCACGTTTTGCATTGTTATCAGGACGAACGTTGAAACCAATGACAATCGCATTTGAAGCAGCGGCTAAGGTAATGTCTGATTCATTAATGGCACCAACGCCTGTATGAATAATACGAACATTAATTCCTTCGACATCTAATTTTTGAAGAGCAGCTGCAACAGCTTCAACAGAACCTTGAACATCAGCCTTTACAATGAGATTTAAATCTTTCATTTCTCCTTGTTTCAAATGTTCAAACAAGTTATCGAGGCTAATCTTTTGTTTCTCAGAGCGATGCGCTTGGAGAGCTTGACTCGCACGTGCTTCCCCAACCTGACGAGCTGTTTTTTCATCTTCAAATACTACAAAACGGTCTCCCGCAAGAGGTACATCATTTAGACCAGTGATTTCAACAGGAGTGGATGGTCCTACTTCTTTCACACGGCGTCCTAAGTCGTTCACCATTGCACGAACACGTCCGAATGTATTTCCAACAACAATTGGATCTCCTACTTTTAGAGTACCATTTTGAACAAGTAATGTCGCTACAGAACCGCGACCTTTATCCAATTGCGCTTCAATCACTGTACCAACTGCTGGACGTTTCGGATTCGCTTTATATTCTTCTACTTCACTTACAAGGAGAATCATTTCAAGTAAACTGTCAATGCCTTCCCCTTTAAGAGCTGAGATTGGGACAAAAATGGTGTCTCCACCCCAAGTTTCTGGGACTAGACCATGTTCCGTTAATTCTTGCATAACACGGTCAGGATTTGCACTCTCTTTATCCATCTTATTAACAGCAACGATAATTGGTACATTGGCAGCCTTCGCATGATTGATCGCCTCAATCGTTTGTGGCATGACACCATCATCTGCTGCAACGACGAGAATTGTAATATCTGTGATTTTTGCTCCACGTGCACGCATGGTTGTAAAAGCAGCGTGACCTGGTGTATCTAAGAAAGTAATCTTCTTGCCATTCTCTTCAACTTGATAAGCACCGATATGCTGGGTAATTCCCCCTGCCTCACCTGCGGTAACCTTTGTATGACGGATAGAATCGAGCGTCGTTGTTTTCCCGTGGTCAACGTGTCCCATGATCGTTACAACTGGAGGACGTTCCTGTAGAAGGTCTTCTGTGTCCTCTGTGAAGTACACCTCTAGGTCTGTTGTATCTACTAGGATTTCTTCTTCTACTTCAACTCCATAATCCGTACAGATTAATTCAATTGCATCTTTATCTAAGTCTTGGTTAATGGTTGCCATTACTCCAAGCATAAACAACTTCTTGATGATTTCCGACGGCTCACGGTGGATCTTCTTCGCTAGTTCGCCAA
Source organism: Mesobacillus maritimus (assembly GCF_023715205.1). Classification (GTDB taxonomy): domain Bacteria; phylum Bacillota; class Bacilli; order Bacillales; family Cytobacillaceae; genus Mesobacillus_B; species Mesobacillus_B maritimus_C. Next base: position 164,717 of record NZ_JAMBNR010000010.1, on the reverse strand, counting down.
CGGTTAAAGATTCACTGAATGTAATTTTTGCTGGAAGCTCTTTCTCTTTCTTCACTTGCGGCGGTTGAGTAGCGTGGGTTTGATTTTGTTTTCCACGGTTGTTTTGTTTACCACGATTTTGATTGTTGTTGCGCTTGTTGTTGCGGTTATTATTGCCACCGAACTTTCCGCCTTGCCCTTGAGGGCGATTTCCTTGTGATTTTTGCTGACCTTGGCCAGCTGGTCGCTGTTGTCCCTGGCCAGACTTTTGTTGTCCTTGACCTTGTGGGCGCTGTTGTCCCTGACCAGATTTTTGTTGTCCCTGACCTTGCGGGCGCTGTTGTTGTCCCTGGCCAGATTTTTGTTGTCCCTGACCTTGTGGGCGCTGATTACCTTGACCTGAATTTTGTTGTCCCTGGCCAGATTGACCTTGGGAAGACCGTTGGTTTTGTTGTTGTTTTGACTGAGGTTGTTTTTCTGTTTTATTAAAAATAGCGTCTAATCTCCTCACCGTATCCGTTTCAATAGCCGTCATATGGTTTGAAACTTCTATATTCATTTCTTTTAATTTTGTAATAACGTCTTTACTCGATACATTATGCTTTTTGGCATATTCGTACACGCGCGTTTTACTCATATATTTTCACCCCCGCTAGAATTAATCGAGCAACGTCAATAATTTCTTTGCAAACCCATTGTCCAATAGGGCTACAACCACACGGGCGTCTTTCCCAATCGCTTGGCCGAGCTTATACCGGTCATCGACCAGCTTATATGGAACATGATAGGAATTACATTTATCTGTAATTTTTTTGTGAGTATTGGAAGAGGCGTCCTTTGACAAAAGAACTAATTTTGCCTTTCCGTTTCTAATTTCTTTTACGGTTAGCTCTTCCCCAGAAATAATTTTGCGTGCTCGATTGGCTAAGCCAAGCAATGACATCCACTGATCATTCATCAGATTGGTCGTTTCTCCTTTTCGATAAGGTCTAGAAGCTCATCATAAATGGAATCCTCTATGTTCGCTTCCAACTGTTTAGAAAGAATGTTCTTCTTCTTCGCTAACAGAATGGTATCTTTCTCTTTTGTTAGATAAGCACCTCTGCCAGATTTCTTTCCAGTCGGGTCAATGGATACTTCTCCTTCTTTTGAGCGAATAATCCGGATGAGTTCTTTTTTCGGCCTCATTTCACCAGTAGCGACACATTTGCGCATTGGAATTTTTTTTCGGCTGTTCATGCTCATCCACCTCTTCCCTTAATCTATCTCTTCATCAAAATACTCATCTTCGACATAACCTTCTAAAAGCGCTCCGTCTTCACGAGGATAGATTCCAGCTTCACGTGCATCTGTTTCCGACTTAATATCAATCTTCCAGCCAGTTAACTTTGCCGCCAATCTTGCATTTTGACCGCGCTTCCCGATGGCAAGGGAAAGTTGATAGTCAGGAACCACAACTGTTGTTGCTTTGTCTTCTTCGTTGACAATAACATCAAGCACTTTTGAAGGGCTTAAAGCATTTGCTACAAATACAACCGGATCTTCAGACCATTTAACAATATCAATTTTTTCACCTTTTAGCTCGTTTACCACAGCTTGAACACGTGTTCCTTTTGGACCAACACATGAACCCACTGGATCGACCTCAGGATTGTCTGAGTGAACAGAAATTTTTGAACGATCGCCCGCTTCACGTGCAACAGATTTGATTTCCACTGTTCCGTCATAAATTTCTGGCACTTCAATTTCAAATAATCTCTTTAATAAACCAGGATGTGTTCGGGAAACAAAGATTTGTGGACCCTTTGTTGTTTTCTCTACTTTTGTAAGGAAAACCTTAATCCGATCATGCGGTTTATATTGTTCATTCGGCATTTGCTCATTCACTGGCAGAATCGCTTCAATCTTTCCAAGACTTACGTAAATGAACTTCGCATCTTGTCTCTGGACAATCCCAGTCATAATATCTTCTTCGCGGTCGATAAACTCGGAATAAATAATTCCTCGTTCCGCTTCACGCACTCGCTGTGTGACAACTTGTTTCGCTGTTTGAGCAGCTATGCGGCCAAAGTCCTTTGGCGTTACTTCTAATTCGACTACGTCTTCTACTGCATAGTTTGGATTAAGTCGTTGTGCTTCTTCAAGGGAGATTTCCAAACGTGGATCAAAAACCTCATCCACAACCTCTTTTCTAGCAAACACACGCATTGAACCGTTCTCTAGGTTCAAATCAATCCGCACATTTTGAGCTTGGTTAAAATTACGGCGGTATGCTGAGACCAATGCAGCTTCAATCGCATCAATCAACACATCCCTTGAAATGCCCTTTTCCTTTTCAAGCACAATCAGAGCATCCAACAATTCACTGCTCATGAGATCCATATCCCCCTTTAAATTCTTACATTTATATTTTTTATAAGGCTGTTCATTACTTCCAATATTTGTTTACGAAAATGTGACGGCTAAACGTGCACTAGCAATTTTGTCAAATGGGATCGTAACTTCCTTTTTGCGAGTCTTGATCTTGACCTCAATGGTTACCACATCGCCATCAAATGCTGCCAAAGTCCCTTCAAATGTCTTTTCACCATCAATAGGTTCATAAGTTTTAATAAAGACATTTTTCCCAATGGACTTTTGATAATCTTGCGTTTTTTTGAGCGGACGTTCTGCCCCTGGCGATGAAACCTCTAGGAAATAGTTGTGAGGAATCGGATCAAGTTCATCTAGTTTTTCACTCAGACGTTCACTCACAACTCCGCATTCTTCAATATCGACGCCGTTCTCTTTGTCTATGTAAATTCGTAGAAACCAGTTCTTACCTTCTTTTACATATTCTATATCGACTAATTCTAAGTCCAAGTTGGTTAATATTGGTGTCAATAATTCCTCGACAACTTCTGTCACTTTGCTCATTTTCATATCCCTCCTTTTGGAATGGGCTCTCTTCGTTTTCTTCTGTAAATACATCCCGAAAAGGGCATAACAAACACGAAAGAGTGGGTTTCCCCACTCTTATCTGCCAGAGTTATCCTTAGTATTTCCAATAAAAATATAACATAACCAGAATTTTAATGCAAACAGAATAGGCTTTTCATGGCAGCTTTCACTTGACAATCGCTTCTTTTCACGATACCAATTTTTGACCTTTTTTTAAAAAAAGAGTGACTTATTTCAGCTCAACGAACGAAATAAGTCACTCTTTATCCATTAAAATAATGATAACTGATTCTGATCTGGAAGAGCCTCTAAGCAGCCATGGTTATCAAGAAACTCGATAATTGTTTTTGAAACCTTCCCTCGCTGTTGAAGGTCTTCTTTTGATAAGAATTCACCTTGTTCACGAGCCTTTACAATATTAATCGCCGCATTGGTTCCTAGTCCAGGAATCGCATTGAAAGGCGGGATTAAAGAATCCCCATCAATAATAAAATCAGTTGCACTTGAACGGTAAAGATCAACCTTTTTAAAGGAATACCCTCGTTCACACATTTCCAAAGCCAATTCTAGTACCGTCAACAAACTCTTTTCTTTTGGAGCTGCATCTAGCCCCTTCGCATTGATTTCTTCTACTTTCGCGCGAATCGTTTCTGAACCGCGCACCATCGCATCGACATCAAAGTCCTCCGCACGAACAGTAAAGTACGCTGCATAATAAAGAAGCGGATGATGGACTTTAAAGTAAGCAATTCTGACAGCCATTAGGACGTAAGCTGCAGCGTGCGCCTTTGGAAACATGTATTTTATCTTTTTACAAGAATCAATGTACCATTCTGGCACTTTGTTGTTCCGCATCTCTTCTTCCATTTCATCGGTTAGGCCTTTCCCTTTACGAACCGACTCCATGATTTTAAAAGCGAAAGACGGCTCAAGCCCCTGATAAATCAGGTAAACCATGATGTCATCACGACAACCAATTACTTCACTTAACGTACATACATTGTTATGAATCAACTCTTGTGCATTCCCAAGCCAAACATCCGTCCCATGGGACAGTCCAGAGATTTGGACAAGCTCTGAGAATGTCGTTGGTTTTGTGTCCTCAAGCATCTGACGAACGAATCTTGTTCCAAACTCAGGGATCCCAAGCGTTCCTGTTTTACACATAATTTGATCCTGTGTTACACCAAGAGATTCTGTATTGCTAAAGATCTTCATAACCTCTGGATCATCTGTCGGAATTGTTTTCGGGTCAATCCCGCTTAAGTCTTGGAGCATCCTGATAACGGTCGGGTCATCGTGTCCAAGAATATCAAGTTTCAAAACATTATCGTGAATGGAATGGAAGTCAAAATGCGTTGTCCGCCATTCACTTGTTAACGAGTCCGCAGGAAATTGGATTGGGGAGAAATCAAACACATCCATATAATCTGGGATAACAATAATTCCCCCTGGATGCTGTCCGGTTGTCCGTTTAACACCGGTACACCCTGCAACCAATCGGTCTGTTTCCGCTCCACGCATGTGAAGGTTGTTATCATTTTGATAACCTCTTACATACCCATAAGCTGTCTTTTCAGCGACGGTACCAATTGTTCCGGCTCGATACACATTATCTTCACCAAACAATACTTTCGTGTAGTCATGGGCACGTGGCTGATATTCTCCGGAGAAATATGGCAATAGGTAAGCCTTTGATGTTATCTCTAGCTTTTCCCCTGCCCCACACCGTACGTGACCCTTTCGGTGTCATACGGCGCTCCATCGTCTTTATATTTACGATAATTTAAATCACTAACGCTTGGAATCCTACAACCTTGCGTAGTGTATTGAGTTTCTTTAATGCTTTGGCGTCTAATGTATGGACATGATGTGATTTAATAGGGTCTTTCATCGGATACTTTGTATGGATAAGCATATGAAAGTCTTTCTTTATAATGACTAAATTGTCGTACTCATCGGTACCGCCCATCTTTGTAGGCTGGATATGGTGACATATACAATTGATTGGCATTAGCCGTTCGCCTGTAATGTAGCACCTTCCTTTTTGTGCGACATATTTACTTATCCGATTGTTTTCGTACAAAGTAGATTTAGATGAGTAATTCCCTTTTCTTAAATGTTCAATTTCTACTGAGTCACATGTATTAGCTCTTTATGAATTCTTTGGCGGTCTTCTTTGGCGTAAATCGTAAATTCCGGGTCTCTTTGTCCTCGTATTTGATGCCGTACCGATTCAAATGGTAGTACAAGCAATCCATTACTTTTAAATCGTTTGTAATTGAAGTCATTATAGAACTTATCAATTACAGCATTCTTTTCTGTTGTTGGATTAAAAATATTCCGTTTCAACAAAGTTTTAATTTTAAAGTGTATGGTATGCCGTATATCATTAAAATCCGAAGACACCCTCGTGGCAATTTTATAGTAATTATGAATGCCTAAAGTAAACGAGTTGAGGTCAAGAACTTTGTTAGGATTAGGGCTCTTCCGTAGTCGACTTAGTTTATGTTGATAAACCTTCGTCAACTTTTCTTTTGCCTTCGGAGATATATGAATTCACTATATATCCCGTCTTCGCTGTCCCTTTACGCACTGCTCGAAAACGCACGCCGAGAAAATCTGTTCCGTTCTTTCGAAGGTTTGTGATTTTACTCTTTTCAGGGCTCACCTCCAAGCCTAACCGTTCTTTCAACCATTTTGTTACAGCAATAAATAGCTTGCGAGCATTTTCATAAGAGTTTGTAAAGATTTTAAAGTCATCAGCATAGCGGACGATATAACAAGGCTTAAGCCTCGTTTTCTTTAAGGCATCGGTTCGATTCCTTTTCAGTTTATAGTCCACTCTTGTTGGCTTGGTTTCCCATTGATTCGATATCCACCAATCCAGCTCGTTCAAAACGATGTTTGCTAGGAGCGGTGATAAAATCCCGCCTTGTGGAGTCCCTTTTTCAGGTATTCTCTCGCCTTCAATCTCAGCTTTTAACATTTTGTTTATAATGGTAAGAACCTTTTTATCTCTTATTCCAATCGCCCAAAGCTGTTTGCTCAACTTTTTATGATTTACGTTATCAAAGAACCCTTTAATATCTACGTCGACTACATAATGCTGGTGACTATGATTGACCATATGGTAACACCTTGCTAACGCATCGTGCGTATTTCGATGTGGTCTGAACCCATAGCTTGACGGATGAAATTTTGCCTCAACGATAGGCTCAATAATCTGTAGAATCATCTGTTGGATAAGTCTATCTTCTATCGTCGGTATTCCAAGAGGACGTTTATCTCCATTTGGCTTTGGAATCATCACTCGCCTGACCATTTCTGGTTTGTAGTCTAGTAGCTTCCGCCGAACCATTCTAATGAGCTTTTCTTTATTCATCCTGTTTAGATGTTTAATGGTGTGACCGTTTGTACCTTTTGTTTTGCTTCCAGTATTGCTTTTTATATTTCGAAAAGCGAGAAGAATATTTTCTTCTGTGATGATTAAATCGTAGAGCTTGTTAAAATACCTTCCCCTTTTACTTTCAGCGTACAAATGGTCAAATGTTTCTTGAACATTGAAGTATTCGTTATTTCTTAACTTTTGAACCATTAAGTCAGCCAACTAATCACCTCCAAAAAAGGCTTTCGTTTCTATTTAGTCATACAAGAATACTGACGTGTGTAGGATTTGTATCGTAAAAGACGACTTAAGCCCTTCCCTCAGAACTGTTTTTCCCTCGGACCTATTCGGTATATTCGGTCGTCGCAGGCAATTCCTACAAACGGTACTACGGCTTTACTGCCACTTCGGCAAACCTTCATTATACTCAATCTTGAGCTTTTTGAAGAACGACTTTCAATCGGTGTGTAATCACCTCAAGTCTCCGAAGCTTCCCACGTTCCGTTAACTCTATCTATACATACTTCCGTAGGTTTCCTCTAAACTCCGTCTAGCTTGATAGCTCCTGAAAAGCTATATGGATTTTCATAACCTAACGTTTACTCATCCACACTAGAAAGTCCTATTGGACCCCTAAGCATTTCTACTTAGTGACATTCACGAAGAGTCAGTCGAGGATTCGTCCAGATAACTCTATCCATTCTAACCATAGAAGTTTTGTAGACACCCGGCCTATCATTTACAACCCTATTGGGTTTTTCCTCACCATATGTGTTAGGGTAAACTTCAGCCGACTTTAGCGGGCTCCAAACGAGTTCAACTATTTACATTGTCTCCTTCGCTTGCCGCAGATTCAGTGAGTGTGTTTCAAGGCGTTACCCTATCATTCCACACTTTAAGTTAACAGTTCTCCTAGCATTAATTACTAGTGACCAATCTTTTAAATTGATAACGTGGCGCACTCAAATCTATATCTGGTACCTTGTCCCCTTTGAAACCAAGGAAGGTTTCAAACGGAATATCGTGACCGTCTTTTTTATAAGGTATGCCGCAGTTCGGACAATCCTTGTCTGGAAGATCGAAACCTGAACCAACGGAACCGTCATCAAAGAACTCCGATTTCTTACAGGTTGGACACACATAATGTGGCGGTAAAGGATTTACCTCGGTAATTTCAGTCATTGTTGCAACGAAAGAGGAACCGACGGATCCCCGTGAACCAACTAGATATCCATCATCTAGTGATTTTTTAACGAGCTTATGAGAGATCAAGTAAATAACGGCAAAGCCATTTTCAATGATACTTTTTAATTCTTTTTCAAGGCGTGCTTCAACGATTTCCGGGAGTTCTTCCCCATAAATACTCTTTGCCATTGTGTAGCTCATATGGCGCATCTCTTCGTCTGCACCCTCAATTTTCGGCGTATATAAGTCATCCTTAATTGGCTTAATATTGTCAATCATATCCGCAACCTTATTCGGGTTTGTTACGACAATTTCTTTTGCCTTTTCCTTTCCTAAAAACGAAAATTCAGCGAGCATTTCATTCGTTGTTCGGAAATGGACATCTGGAAGTCGATGACGGTTAAGTGGGTTCGCACCACCTTGAGAATTAACAAGGATTTTGCGATAAATTTTATCATTCTCATTCAAATAATGAACATTTCCCGTTGCTACAACTGGTAAATTCAATTTTTCACCGAGTTTTACGACGTTGGAGATGATATGTTCAAGCGAGCGTTCATCACGAACAAGCTCAAGCTCAATTAAGTGAGAATAAACTGGCTTCGGCATAACCTCTAAATAATCATAAAACTGTGCGGCTTCTTCCGCTTCTTCCATTGACTTTTGCATCATGGTCTCAAAGACTTCGCCTTTATCACAGGCTGAGCCTACTAAAATACCTTCTCGATATTTCTGCAAAACAGACCTTGGGATTCGTGGGACTCGATGGAAATAATTAATATGAGAAATCGAAACCAGCTTAAACAAGTTTTTTAACCCTATCTCGGTTTGCGCTAATAAGGTAATATGATGCGGCCTTGCCCGCTTATAAGCCCCACCTTGCCCCATATAATCATTCAGTTGGTCATGATATTCAATGCCTTTTTCAAGAGCTTCTTTCAGCATTTTAATCAAAATATACCCTGTTGCCTCGGCATCATAAATGGCACGGTGATGTTGTGTGAGTTCAACATCTAATTTCTTTGCCAAGGTATTTAGTCGGTGGTTTTTCATCTCAGGGAAAAGGAAACGACCTAATTCCAAAGTATCAATTACCGGATTTGGCAGCTTACCGATGCCAAGTTTTTTATAGCCAGTATTTAAGAAACCCATATCAAATGACGCGTTATGTGCGACTAATACGGAATCTCCTATCCAGTCATAAAACTTTCGAAGAACATCATCTACTTCTGGTGCATTCTCGACCATATCATCGGTAATCCCTGTCAGTTCGACAATCGTTGCTGATAACCGGCGGTGCGGATTGGCAAAGGACTCAAAGCGGTCGACAATATCCCCATTTTGGACTTTTACTGCAGCCAGTTCAATAATGGTATCGTAAACGGCTGAGAGACCGGTGGTTTCGACATCAAATACGATAAAGGTGTCATCCGCAAGTAAGCGATGAGCCGAATTATAAGCGATTGGAACGCCATCATCAACCAGGTTAGCTTCTACGCCATAGAGGATTTTGATATCATTTTTCTTACCTGCCCCAAATGCTTCAGGGAAAGATTGAGCTACAGCATGGTCTGTGATAGCAATGGCCTTGTGTCCCCATTTTTTCGCTTGACCAACTAACTCCGCGACACTTGAAACGGCATCCATTTGGCTCATTGGCGTATGCAAGTGAAGCTCAACCCGCTTCTCTCCTTCTGGTGCAGTATCTTGACGTAATTTCGGACGAATTTCCTGTACGTCGTTACCAATCATAACTAGGTCGCGAACAAAGGTATCGTTTTGAATGCTTCCTCTTGCCTTTAGCCACATGCCTTTTTTAACTCGTTGGAATACCGCTGCATCTTCTTTATCGCGGGAAAACATCTTAACCATAATGGAGCTTGTATAGTCCGTAATTTTAAAAGTCAACAATGTTCGTCCACTGCGAAGTTCTTTTGTTTCTGCATGGAATACATAGCCTTCCACGGTTACTTTCCGTTCCTCATCCACAATTTCTTCTAGACGACGGAAATCCGTATCATCCTTAATTGTAAGACCAATCGAAATCGGCCCCTCCGGAACTGCCACATCCGAATCTTTCTCGGCTTCTTTCTTCTGCATTTCCACCATTGCCATAAGAGCACGTTCTTGGTCTTCTTTTTCCTTAGCCTTTCGGAACTCTTCATACTCGTTGTTCGAGGCATTTTCCGAAATTTCCGTATCGATTGAAAGTGTTGGAAACCCATATGTTTGAAAGATTTCTGCCAACATACCAGAATATTTTTTCTTAATGGCCATTCCTTCCATATCGTTACGGACATTTAACACAATCTTGTTCCCTTGAACTCTAGGTAATTGCTCATTTAATACCTTTAAAAGCGGCGGTGCAATCCCATCGATTTCTTGAACACACTGTGGCCAATACTCATGAATGACTTGCTCCGTAAAAGACTGATCAAGAACGTTAATCGTCGCGGCCACTTTCGCGATATGGGAGAAGCTTCTCTCCAATTGTGCTGTAAACCGACTCATTAAGCTACATGGAATGATTCGGTCAAACTGAAAATAAAAATGCCATTTCTTTTGCTTTTTCTCCACGACTACTCGTTCAATCAAAGCATTTTTGAAATGTTCGACCATACTATCTTCTGTTAGCCCCAGCTGCTGCAAAAGCACCTGAAAGCTTTCTTTCTTTTTAGAGGAAAGATCCGACATTGTTTCCCTCCTTATCGTTTAAATAAAATAAAACTACCATCAAAGGGTATTCCTATGAATGGGTAGTTTGGTTACTAGTATTTTAGTGCGCTTATTTATTTTTTTAGCAAAGGTAATTATAACATAAAAATAGACTAGGATTGATTACATCGCTCTAGAAAAGTGAAGGAAATGATTAGAAACACACTAGACTGTCACTATCAACTTCTTCCCTTGTAAAAACGGATAAAGCTATTCCTATATGTGAATTACACAAACTTGGTACGCTGCGTTAAATAGTTACCGCGTTGCTTTTGGAAGACATTGAATCGATTTGAGAACACTAGATTTGCCTTGCATTCCCTTTCCCCAGACATCAAACAGATTTGGGGACGCTAGATTGGCCTTGAGTTCCTTTTTAGCGGTGATAGCACAAAAAAGGAATAGACCTCCTCGCATCCGAGGAGGTCCATCCTTTTATAGTGACTTCATAATCGATTTAATCGTGCTCTGAAGCTCGTCCACATGGACTTCATGCATGTCCCCTGTTTTACGGACTTTCACCTCAACAATGCCTTCGGAAGCTTTCTTACCGACAGTAATACGAATTGGTAATCCGATTAAGTCTGAATCTGCGAATTTTACTCCCGGACGCTCTTGACGATCATCAAATAATACATCGAAGCGCGCTGCCTTAAGCTTAGTATATAACTCATTAGATAAGTTTGCTTGAGCTTCATCTTTCAAATTGACAGCAATTAAATGGACATCAAATGGAGCAAGAGTAGTTGGCCACACAAGGCCTCGCTCATCATTGAATTGTTCAACGACAGCAGCCACCGTACGTGAAACCCCAATTCCGTAACAGCCCATGATCATTGGCTGTGTTCTGCCATTCTCATCCAGATAAGTGGCGCCCATTGCTTCACTGTATCTTGTGCCTAATTTGAAGACATGACCAACTTCAATCCCTTTCGCAAACAAGATTGTACCTTGTCCATCTGGTGAAGGATCTCCTTCTTGAATGAAGCGAAGGTCTGCATATTGGCTGACCGTGAAGTCACGCTCTGGGTTCACATTTACAAAATGGTAATTTTCTTCATTTGCCCCGCAAACACCATTGACGATTGCTGCAACCGCATGGTCAGCAACCACTTCAACATCGTTTGCGACTTCAATTGGCCCAAGGGAACCTACAGCACAGCCTAAAGCCGTTTTTGTTTCCTCAGCATCTGCAAGTTCAACTATTGCTGCGCCGAGAAGGTTTTTAAGTTTAATATCATTTACTTCGTGATCGCCACGGACTAATACCAATACATAGCGATCATCGACTTTAAATAACATTGATTTAATACAGTCGCTTGCTTTGACTTGGAGGAAGTCAGCTACTTCTTCAATCGACTTTTTGTTTTCCGTTAACACTTTTTCCATTTCCTTCGCTGCTTCTGCTTTTTTCGTATACTCCATAACTACTGGTGCCATTTCAATATTGGCTGCATAGTTGGACGTGTCAGAATACGCGATCGTATCTTCCCCAACATCGGAAAGAACCATAAACTCATGGGTATCTTTTCCGCCCATCGCACCTGAATCAGCGATAACAGCACGGAAATCTAGCCCACAGCGAGAGAAGATATTATTGTAGGCTTCGAACAGGCGTTCATATACCTGATCTAAACTTTCCTGTGAAGCATGGAATGAGTATGCATCCTTCATGATAAATTCACGTCCACGCAATACGCCAAAGCGTGGGCGCTTTTCATCGCGGAACTTTGTTTGAATTTGATAAAGGGATAATGGAAGGCGCTTATATGATTTTACTTCATCGCGAATAAGACTTGTAATCACTTCTTCATGCGTCGCCCCAAGAGCAAACTCGCGGTCATGACGATCCTTTAAACGCATTAGTTCTGGTCCGTATGTGTACCAGCGTCCTGATTCTTGCCATAATTCAGCTTGTTGAAGTGCTGGCATTAATAATTCAACCGCCCCAGCTTGATCCATTTCCTCACGAATAATGGTTTCTACCTTTTGTAGAACTTTTCGAGCCAGTGGCAAATACGAATAAACCCCACTTGCATTTTGGCGAATATATCCTGCTCGTAAAAGCAGTTGGTGGCTCTTGATTTCCGCATCAGCTGGTACTTCTCGTAGTGTAGGAATTAAGGTCATACTTTGTTTCATTTGTATTTACTCCTCATCTAATGTCGAAATGAATTACTTATAAAAATTAGATAATACCACCCTATTGAGCAATCACTCCTCATTAGGATGGTATTTTTAGCCTATTAATTTTACGAACCGGTTTTTATAAACGGTTGGTACTGTATAGTTATTTGTTAAAATCTTATAGTCGATTTTAACAAAAATAGCTATTTCGTGTGATTAATTCAGTTTGTAAGCACTTTTCATAAAATGAAGCTATTTTTTTGGACATCAAAGTTTGAGAAAAGAGCCTTATAGAAAGAATCGTTGAATGTCGTTCCAAGTGACAACAAGCATCAATAGCATCAACAACGCAAATCCGATAAAATGAACCATCCCCTCTTTTTGAGGGTCAATTGGTTTCCCTCTAACCGCTTCGACGGCAAAGAACATCAATCTACCACCGTCAAGAGCCGGGATTGGCAATAGGTTCATGATTCCTAGGTTAATACTTAGTACGGCCGCCCATCTCATTAAATACCAGATTCCTGATTGAGCGACAATGCTAGTCGATTCATAGATTCCAACTGGTCCTGCTAAAGCATCAATTGAAAATTGTCCTGTAACTAGTTTACCCACAGCGAAGATGATTTCTTTCGTCCACGTATAGGTTTCTTCAAAGCCATACCAAACCGCTTTTAAAGGGTCCTTTTCAATCGGAGCATAAACCCCGATAATTCCAATCGTTTGACTTTCGCCGCCTTCTATTTCAACCTCACGAGAATTTGGCGTTACAGGGATTTCAATTTGATTCCCATCACGTTGAATTAAGAACTCTAATTCTTTTTCCGGATTTCTTTGGATAATTTCTACAACATCTGTCCAACTAGAGATTTCTGCTCCTTCAATGCTTTGGACAACATCGCCTTCTTTCAATCCCGCTTCAAGCGCGGAACCATCAGTGGCTAGTTCCCCTAAAATTGGCTTATCAGATGGCATTCCTTGAAATAAAGCAATAACAATGAACACCACAATCGCTAGTAAGAAATTCATCATTGGGCCCGCAAAGATCGCCATTGTTCTTTGTCCAACAGTCTTTGAAGAAAATTGTCGGTCGTATGGAGCCAATTGTGTTTCTGCACCATTTTCAATAAAAACAGCAGATGGACTAATTGAAAAGGTTTGTAATTCCTCATCAGTTCCATCTTCATATCCTTTTATAAATAGCTCATGCTCAACATCCGCTTCCTCAACTTCAACAACGAGTGCATCCGGATATTTATCCTTATTATTCAGGATAATTTTATTTACTTTCTTGTCTTCCCCAAACAATAATCCGATTCGATATCCCGGCTTGAGTTCAACCATTTCTGGGTCCTCACCTGCCATCCGCACAAAACCACCTATTGGTAGTAAACGAATGGTATAGACCGTCTCGTTTCTTTTATGAGAAAAGACTTTCGGACCAAATCCAATCGCAAATTCGCGGCATAAAATCCCTGCCCGTTTTGCAAAAATCAGGTGACCCAGTTCATGGAAGAAAACAAGAGCCCCGAAAATGACGATAAAGGCAATAACTGTACTCAAAATGAATGACCACCTTTTTTAAATAAGTGAGAATACTGATTTTCTAGTTTCTGCATCAACGGCTTGTATGGTTTCCAGGTCAGGATTACCAATTGTTTGATGTTGGTCTAAAACTCTCTCAATCAATTCTTCAATCTGCAAGAAGGATATTTTCCCATCTAGGAATGCAGAAACAGCGGCCTCATTTGCAGCATTTAAAACTGTAGGCATTGTGCCCCCAGCCCGCCCCGCATCAAAGGCAAACTTCAGGCAACGGAAACGGTCATAGTCCATTTCGGAAAAATGGAGTTTTCCAATTTGCGCAAGGCTTAAACGCTTCCCCGCTGGGTGCGGAAGTCGGTCAGGATAAGTGAGTGCATACTGAATCGGTACTCGCATATCAGGAGTTCCAAGCTGTGCAATAATACTCGTGTCATGGAACTCGACCATTGAATGAATAATGCTCTCTTTATGAAGCACGACAGATATTTTTTCGTAAGGAATTGAAAATAACCAATGCGCTTCGATTACCTCGAGCCCTTTATTCATCATCGTCGCTGAATCAATCGTGATTTTAGCACCCATTGACCAATTCGGATGATTTAATGCCTCTTTGACAGTTACATCTTTTAACTCTTCACGTTTCCGGTCCCGGAAGCTTCCTCCAGACGCCGTCAAAATCAATTGCTCGATATTTTTAGATTGCTCTCCTTGTAATGCCTGAAAAATGGCCGAGTGTTCACTATCTACAGGTAGGAGAGGGACATTGTTTTGTTTGGCCGCCCCCATAACAAGGTGACCTGCAGTGACGAGCGTTTCCTTATTGGCAATCGCTATCGTCTTTCCGGCTTGGATTGCTTTTAAAGTAGGAGATAGCCCTACACTTCCTAGCACAGCATTTACGAGGATTTCAGCTTGATCATAGACCGCAACTTCTTCAATCCCTTTCGCACCGTGATAAAACGTGATCCCCGGAAACTCAGCCCTTAACCTCTCACAATCACTTTTCTCCTGGACGGATACCAGATCAGGTCTAAATTCGGCAACAATTTTCCTTACCTGTTCGATATTCCGGCCAGCAGACAATGCGACTAACTGAAATGATTCCTTGTGTCCCCTAATAATATCAAGAGTTTGTATTCCAATGGAACCTGTTGCTCCCAATAAGCTAATTTTCTTCACTACATTCACTCCTAATTCAACAAGCGAAACCTTAACTGAGGTTTTAAATCAAAAAACCTACTGTTGTACGAGTTGATCGATATAGTCGCTATTTCACATCATTATAACAAATTCAAGAAATGGATAAGCGGTAAGACAAACAGAAGGCTGTCAAACCTGTCCAAAATCCCTCCGTGACCTGGGAGAATGTTCCCAGAATCTTTCACATGATAATGTCGTTTCAACGCTGATTCAACTAAGTCTCCCACTTGGCCGAAAACTGATAGTACAGCTGTTGCCAGCACTAGAGCCCATAATGAAACTCCGATATTTGTAAAGAGGGCAAAGATTATGGCTACAATAATGGCACATATAATGCCACCAAAGGCCCCTTCAACTGTTTTATTTGGACTAATTTCGGGCCATAATTTTCTCTTTCCCATTGCACGGCCAATAAAATAAGCCCCTGAATCAGTCGCCCAAATGATAAATAGAGCATAAATCACAAAAGTTAACCCATTCTCAGCAGCTCGTGTTTCAATAAAATAATAAAAGCCGATTCCGACATAAAGGGTTGCCAATACAGAAAATGCAACATTATCAAAGGTAAATCGGTTCTTGGTAATAACTGTATAAGTTAAAAACAACAAAACAGCCAAGAGAGCAAGTTCAAATTTCGAATAATTAATGTTCTCAAGAAGCCCTATGTGCTCACTTGGGATTAGAAAAATCCAAAGTAATAAAAGAGAGATGAGGCCAGGTATTGAAAACAAGCGAATATTTTGCATTCTTAGTGTTTCATACAATCCAACTGATGCAAGAAGGTATACCATGAAAATAAACGGGAGACCTCCGATTAACACAATTGGCAGAAATATCGCCGCTGCTACGACTGCTGTTACGATTCTTTGCTTCATTTAATTCACACCTTTTTTATACTCCACCATACCGACGTTGACGGCCTTGGAACACTTCTACAGCCTCAACAAAGTGTTCTTCGTTAAAATCAGGCCATAGGACATCTGTAAAGAAGAATTCAGTATAAGCAAGTTGCCAAAGCATAAAGTTACTTAAACGAATTTCTCCACTTGTCCTAATTAACAAATCCGGATCTTGGAAGCCTGAAGTCATTAGATACGATGAAAATGTTTCTTCATCTATACGCTCTCTATCCAGTTTGCCATCATCAACATCATTCAAGACCTGTTTTACGGCCTCAATGATTTCCACACGACTCCCATAGTTTAACGCAAAATTTAGGACAAGACCTGTATTGTCTTTTGTGCTTTCCATTGCTTTCTCAATCGCTTTAAGCGTGTGAGCTGGGAGCTTCTCTTTATGGCCAATCATGGTAACCCTCACATTTTCTTCAACCAATTCAGGAAGGAAAGTACCTAAGAATTCCTCTGGAAGCTTCATCAAAAAGTCAACTTCCATCTTTGGTCTTTTCCAATTTTCCGTTGAAAAGGCGTACAAGGTCAATGTTTTCACTCCAAGTTTATTTGCTAGTCGAGTGATTTTTCGAACGACCTTCATCCCTTCATGATGTCCCGCAACTCTTGGAAGTGAACGTTTCTTTGCCCAGCGTCCATTCCCATCCATAATAATAGCGATATGGGCAGGTACTTCTTGAGACTTAATTTGTGAGATTCGGTCACTCAAACTGGAAGGTTGATTTTGGGACTTCCAGGGATTAAGTTTATTTAACATAAGACAGCTCCCCTAAATAGGATAGTACTCGCTTCCAAATAGTCTATTGATTGGTTTTGTAGCATATGCTCCTATCATACCAAAAATGAAAAAAGATATCTCTATAAAAAGATTATGTACTCATTATCTAAATCAGAATCCTTTCATAGAGGATTCTTTATGTTTTCTATGAAAAAACCCCCTGTTAAAAGAGGGTCTTATCACGATATTCATCACCTTGTAGGGTTCTTTTTAGACTTCCAATAATTCTTTTTCTTTATCCTTCGTAATCTGGTCAATCTTACTGATGAATTCATCGGTTACCTTTTGAATATCATCGGAGTAGCCACGAAGAGCATCCTCAGTAATTTCACCATTTTTCTCTAACTTTTTCAAATCATCGTTCCCGTCACGACGAATATTGCGAATCCCGATTTTTGCATCTTCAGATTCTTTACGAACTTGTTTAACCAGTTCCTTACGACGCTCTTCTGTTAATTGAGGAATCGCCAAGCGGATGACTGAACCATCACTTGTTGGGTTTATTCCTAAATCAGACTTCATAATCGCTTTTTCAATTTCACCAAGAACTGACTTATCGTAAGGTTGAATAACAAGAAGTCGAGCTTCTGGCACTGAAATCCCTGCTAATTGGTTCACAGGAGTTGGTGCTCCATAATAATCAACCGTAATTCGATCTAATAGAGAAGCACTCGCTCTCCCTGCACGGATTGAAGCCAATTCTCGAGTGTAAGCCTGAACTGCTTTTGTCATTCGGTCTTTTGTTTTTTCAATGACTTGTTTTGGCATAATTATTTCCCCCTAACAATTGTTCCAATTTTTTCACCCATAACAGCTCTCTTAATATTTCCTTCTTCCATAATAGAGAATACAATCAATGGGATATTATTGTCCATACATAAAGAAGAAGCAGTTGAATCCATAACAGCTAATCCTTCTTTAATAACGTCTAGGTAAGAAAGTTCATCGTATTTGACTGCATTTGCATCTACACGCGGATCCGCAGAATAAACACCATCAACATTGTTTTTCGCCATCAGGATTACTTCTGCCTCAATTTCAGCAGCTCGTAACGCCGCTGTTGTATCGGTAGAGAAATAAGGATTTCCGGTTCCAGCTGCAAAAATGACAACACGAGTTTTTTCTAAATGGCGAATAGCGCGTCTCCTGATATAAGGCTCCGCTACTTGACGCATCTCAATGGAAGTTTGGACTCTCGTTTCAATACCTTCCTGTTCAAGACTATCTTGAAGTGCCAATGAATTCATGACCGTCGCAAGCATTCCCATATAATCAGCTGTAGCTCGGTCCATGCCCATTTCTTCGCCAATTTTGCCACGCCAAATGTTTCCGCCACCAACAACAACCGCGACTTCAACACCTAACTCAGCAAGCTCTTTTACTTGTCCAGCAACGTTTTTAATGACAGAAGGATTAATTCCGAAGCCATTTTCACCAGCTAGTGCTTCCCCACTTAATTTTAACACTACTCGTTTGTACTTTGGGTTACTCATAAAAACCTCCGAATAATTGAAATGTGGAAGCGCCTTGTTCAGCTCCGACAGGCATAAGACGCGCCCTGAGTGAAGGTGTTCTGTGCCTTCAAACAGGGAGTGGCTTATAACCCAAGGAGCTAGGCGCTGCAACTAGACACATTGAAATGTGGAAGCGCCTTGTTCAAATCATTACATTAATGATTGGGACGCTAAAGATTGTATACTCTCTCTCCAAAAATAGGGAACACAGAGTGTTCCCTAAAAAAAGTAGAGTTGATTATGATTATTTTTTATTAACTTGGCTCATAACTTCTTCAGCAAAGTTATCTTCGCGCTTTTCGATTCCTTCTCCAACTTCGTAACGTACGAATTCACGAACAGTGCCACCAGCAGCTTCTACGAATTGACGTACTTTCTGGTCAGGGTTTTTAACGAAAGCTTGATCTAAAAGACAAACGTCTTCGAAGTATTTTCCAAGGCGGCCTTCAACCATTTTCGCAACGATATTTTCTGGCTTGCCTTCGTTAAGTGCTTGTTGAGTTAAAACTTGACGCTCGCGCTCTACTTCATCAGCAGAAACTTCATCACGTGAAACATATTTAGGGTTTAATGCAGCGATGTGCATAGAAACATCTTTCGCAGCTGCTTCATCAGTTGTTCCTTCAAGAACAGAAAGTACGCCGATGCGTCCGCCCATGTGAAGATATGCACCAAATGCATCTGCATCTGTTTTTGTTTTCACTTCAAAACGACGAAGTGTAAGTTTTTCTCCGATTTTTGCGACTGCAGAATTGATGTGTGATTCAACAGTTGCACCATTTTCCATTGTTTGTCCAAGTGCTTCTTCAAGAGTAGCAGGCTTGTTCTTTAGAAGATGGCTAGCAAGTTCTTTAACAAGAGTTTGGAAGCCTTCGTTTTTCGCAACGAAATCTGTTTCAGAGTTTACTTCTAGGAGAACAGCTTCGTTTCCTTCCACAACAACGCTTGTAAGACCTTCAGCAGCAATACGGTCACCTTTCTTAGCTGCCTTCGCGATTCCTTTTTCACGAAGGAAGTCAATTGCTTTCTCCATATCTCCGTCGACTTCTTGAAGTGCTTTTTTACAGTCCATCATACCTGCGCCAGTTTTTTCACGTAGTTCTTTAACCATTTGTGCAGTAATTGCCATAACGATTATTCCTCCTAAAGGTTAGTATATGTACCTATTCCATATTTTCTCAATATCCAAGAGATTTAAACTTTAAAAGCGAACTCGACTTTAAAAAAAGGTGATAAAGGGCATCCCTATATCACCTTTCCCTAAGCAAGACTTAAGCTTCAACAGTTTCAGCTGTTTCTTCCCCTTGCTTTGCTTCAAGGATTGCATCAGCCATTTTACCTGTTAGAAGTTTCACAGCACGAATTGCATCATCGTTCGCTGGAATAACAACATCGATTTCATCTGGATCACAGTTTGTATCAACAATTCCTACGATCGGAATGTTCAACTTACGTGCTTCTGCCACTGCAATACGCTCTTTACGAGGGTCGATAATGAATAAAGCATCTGGAAGAGTCTTCATATCTTTAATACCGCCCAAGAACTTTTCTAAGCGCTCTTGTTCTTTTCTTAGTTGAACAACTTCTTTTTTAGGAAGGACTTCAAATGTACCATCTTCAGCCATTCTCTCAATATCTTTAAGGCGTGAAATACGCTTTTGGATTGTTTCGAAGTTTGTTAAAGTTCCACCTAACCAGCGTTGGTTCACAAAGTACATTCCAGAACGTTCTGCTTCTTCTTTCACAGAGTCCTGAGCTTGTTTCTTTGTACCAACGAAAAGAATTGTGCCACCTTCTGCAGCAAGTTCTTTTACCCAGTTATAAGCTTCTTCAACCTTTTTAACTGTTTTTTGAAGGTCGATGATGTAGATGCCGTTACGCTCAGTGAAAATATATTTTTTCATCTTAGGGTTCCAACGGCGAGTCTGGTGACCAAAGTGTACACCAGCTTCAAGCAATTGCTTCATAGAAATAACTGACATGTTTTTTTCCTCCTAGTGGTTTGATTTCCTCCGATCATATCTTCTTTAGCGGAAACTGAATGAATCAGCACCAACCGCATAAATCCATGACCGTGTGTTTTTAACACCGTTTAATAATATAGCATAAGAGTAGTTGACAATCAAGTAGAACTTAATTTTTTTAAGAGCAAGTCCTCCAAAAACCTAAAATACTTCTCCTTCTTTCATATTAATCTTAGGATTTTATCAGCAATAAAGATCCTGAGTCATTTCAAAATAAAAATCCTGTTTTAAACCAAACAGGATTTTTCGGAGAACATGATGATTATTTGGTTTTAAGTTTTTCTAATTCAAGTAAAAACTTATCATTCAATACTTTAATGTAAGTCCCCTTCATACCTAGAGAACGTGATTCAATTACACCCGCACTTTCTAGTTTACGAAGAGCATTAACGATTACAGAACGCGTAATTCCTACACGGTCAGCAATTTTAGATGCAACTAATAAGCCCTCTTTGCCGTTTAATTCTTCAAAAATATGTTCAATTGCTTCAAGTTCACTGTAAGAAAGAGAACTGATAGCCATTTGAACAACTGCTTTGCTACGCGCTTCTTCTTCAATTTCTTCCGCTTTTTCACGTAAGATTTCCATCCCAACAACTGTTGCTCCATATTCAGCTAAAATCAAATCGTCATCATGGAACGGGTCTGCAACACGACCAAGAAGTAGCGTACCTAGGCGCTCCCCTCCACCAATAATTGGCACGATTGTTGTTAAACCATTTCTAAATAGGTCTTTGTTTTCTACAGGGAAAATAGTGTATTGACTTTCCACATCTAAGTTTGGGGATGTTTCTTGAATGTTAAACAATCCATTTGTGTATTCTTCCGGGAATTGACGATCTTCAAGCATTTTCTTCATACGATCGTTTTCAATTTGTTGGTTTACAGCAAATCCTAATAATTTCCCACGACGACTAACAACGAAGATATTCGCTTCAATTACATCAGATAATGTCTCTGACATTTCCTTAAAGTTCACTGGTTTTCCAGCTGCTTTTTGGAGTAGTGCATTAATTTTTCTTGTTTTTGATAGTAAATCCATTCGTTCTTCCTCCTATTTGCGTAAACAAATCTATATGATGTTTTTAAATTCTATTGCGACCATTCTACGAGCATCGCTAGTTAAAATGGTTTATAAAATAAATCTACTTAAGTCTTTATTTCTAGAAATCGCTCCTAGTTTCTCTTCTACATATTGAGGAGTAATCGTGATTTCACCCATCGAAATATCCGGAGCTTCAAAACTTAAGTCTTCAAGTAACTTTTCCAAAATAGTATGGAGACGTCTCGCACCGATATTATCCGTATTTTGGTTCACCTCATAGGCTACTTCTGCCACCTTACGAATAGCATCGTCAGAAAATTCAATTTGTATACCTTCTGTTTCCAATAATGCTTTATATTGTTTAATCAATGCATTATCTGGTTCAACAAGTATGCGGTAAAAATCATCTACCGTTAGCTTCGTTAACTCAACACGAATTGGAAAACGTCCTTGTAACTCAGGGATTAAATCAGATGGTTTTGCCATATGGAAGGCACCCGCAGCTACGAAGAGAACATGATCTGTTTTAACCGGACCGTATTTCGTCACAACAGTTGAACCTTCAACAATTGGCAGAATGTCTCTTTGGACTCCTTCACGGGAAACATCAGCAGATGACCCTCCTGAACTTTTAGAAGCAATCTTATCAATCTCATCGATAAAAATGATCCCTGTTTGCTCCGCACGAACGGTCGCTTCTTGAGTTACTTCATCCATATCAATTAATTTTTGAGCTTCCTCATTTGCCAGTACTTTACGTGCTTCTTTTACTGGAAGTTTCCGTTTTTTCCTTTTCTTCGGCATAAGGTTACTCAGTGCATCCTGCATGTTCACACCCATTTGCTCCATGCCGGAACCTTGTAGCATATCGAACATGGAAGGCGCTTGTTCATCTACTTCGATGGTAACCACTTCATTTTCCAGTTCTCCTGCTTCCAACTTTTGCTGAACTGCTTTTCGTCTCTCTCTCACATTCATTTCTTCCGTTGAAGCTGTATTGTTTTCTGGTTCAGATTGAGCGTTTCCACCGAAAAGCATTTCCAATGGATTTTTATAATTGGTCGCTTTCTTTGTAGAAGGAACCAAGAGTTCCACAAGGCGGCGATTGGCATTTTCTTCAGCGCGTTCCTTTACACTCAACATTTTTTCTTCTTTCACAATACGAACAGAAGTTTCAACCAAATCACGAACCATTGATTCGACATCGCGGCCAACATAACCAACTTCTGTGAACTTTGTCGCTTCTACTTTCACAAACGGTGCTCGAACCATTTTGGCCATTCTTCGCGCAATTTCCGTTTTCCCAACACCAGTTGGCCCAATCATCAGGATATTCTTTGGACTGATTTCATCGCGAATACTTTCATCTAACAAACTTCTGCGGTATCGATTCCTCAATGCAACAGCTACCGCTTTTTTTGCATCTTTTTGGCCAATAATAAATTGATCTAGTCGGTCAACGATTTGCCTAGGGGTTAAGTTTGTTGAATTTTTCACTAATGTTCACTCCTTCCCTATAATTCTTCCACAATAATGTTGGTATTGGTATACACACAAATATCTGCCGCAATCTCAAGCGCCGCTTTTGCAATTTCTACTGCTGTCAAATGTTCACCTGCATACTGTTTTAATGAACGACCAGCTGCCAGTGCATAATTCCCACCAGAGCCAATTGCCAAGATTCCGTCATCCGGTTCAATTACTTCACCTGTACCTGAGATGAGTAATATATGCTCTTCGTTCATGACAATCAACATTGCTTCAAGTTGTCTAAGCATTTTATCGCCGCGCCATTGCTTTGCTAACTCAACAGCAGCTCGTTGTAAGCTTCCGTTGTATTCTTCAAGCTTTGCTTCAAACATTTCAAATAAGGTAAAAGCATCTGCTACGGACCCAGCAAATCCAGCCACTACTTTTCCATTAAATAGTTTTCGAACTTTTCTTGCTGTGTGTTTCATCACAACTGCATTCCCAAATGTAACTTGACCGTCTCCGGACATTGCACATTTCCCTTTATGTTGAACCGCAAAGATAGTGGTTGCATGAAATTGAGACATACCTCTTCCTCCTTTTAAGACTTTATGCCCTTGGATGAGCGGACATATAGGTCCGTCTTAAATGTTCATTGGTTATATGAGTGTAAACCTGTGTTGAGGATAAAAAAGCATGACCAAGGAGTTCTTGGACCGTTCTTAAATCAGCACCATTGCTCAGCAAATGGGTTGCAAATGAGTGCCGAAGCTTATGTGGATGAATTTCCCCTTGTAGTGCTGATTTTTCAACCATCTTGTTTAATATTTCACGAACTCCTCTATCGGTCAATGGTCCCCCACGAAAATTAACGAATAAGAAACCATGGTCTTCTTTCCCTTTTAACAGTTCATGACGTGCTGTCTGTATGTAACCTTCAAGTTCATCATGGGCAAAGCTTCCGAATGGAACATACCTCTGCTTATGCCCTTTTCCCTGTACCAGAACCGTCGAAAGGTAAAAATCAAGATCTGATAGACGAATTTTACAACATTCACTCACTCGAATTCCTGTACCATAAAGCAATTCCAACAAAGCTTTATTTCGCTTTCCAAGGGCTGTATCTGTCTCACAAGCGTTAAACAGCAACTCCAATTCTTGTTCATAAAAAAAATCCGGAAGTCGTTTCTCTGCTTTCGGGATGGAGACTAGCGCCATTGGGTTATCTTCGACGAGTTTTTCCCGCATGAGGAATTTATAAAAACTTCGAAGACAAGAGATTCGTCGCGCTACTGTTCTTCTTGATAGTTGTTTTTCGTATAGTTTCGTCAGATAGATTCGGACATCAGAGTATTGGACTTCCTTTAGATCATGAATTGCCTCTTCTTTCATGAAATCAAAGAAATCGAGGATGTCATGATGATAATGTTCAACAGTATATTGTGAACAGTTTTTTTCAATTTGTAAATATTCTATAAACAACTTTAACGAAACGTTCACATTTCCCGTCAATGGCATCACCTCACAAAGGCTACTAAATGTTATCATATCTTAATAACCATATGCAACAAGTTTGCAAATTTTTCACAACTTTCTGAAATATTTCCAATACTAGGGATTTTTAAAGAAATCACAGTTATTGAAAAAAGCTTCAAATCGATCTATCTAAAAACTACTACCTTTCTATTCTTACCCTGAATTGGACATTTTGCACCTAAAAATACGAATTAAACAGAAAAAAGTTTCAAATCGAACAAAGAATGATTCTATCACAAACTTCATCAACGTTCAAAGAGAAAGTTTTTAATTCAAATTAAAACTCTAGTAAAGCAGAAACTATTTATACTAGAGGCTAACCTTAGACACCTTAGTCCTCCAAAATGTAACGTCTTGAATTTCGTCCTGGATCCAAAGCAAAAGAGTGAGCATATGCTCACTCTTATTTTTGTGGTTCTTCTTTATAATCACATTCCGTACACGAAACTTGGACACCTTTTTTAAGCTTTTTCTCGACCAGAAGACTCTCACATTTTGGACAACTTCTAGCAATCGGTTTGTCCCAAGATAGAAATTCACATTCAGGATAGCGGTCACAGCCGTAAAATATGCGACGTTTCTTACTTTTCCGTTCAATGATGTTTCCTTCTTTACAATTTGGACATTTCACTCCAATCTCTTTAACAATTGCTTTCGTATTCCGACAATCAGGGAAGTTGCTGCATGCCATGAATTTTCCATAGCGTCCCATTTTAAACACCATTGGGTTTCCACATTGGTCACAATCTTCCCCAGCAGGTTCATCTTTAATTTCAACTTCTTGCATTTCTATCTCAGCTTTTTTGAGATCTTGTTCAAAATCTTGATAAAATTCATCAATAATTTTTAGCCATTCTACTTTGCCTTCTTCGATATTATCAAGATCTTCTTCCATTTTCGCTGTAAATTCAACATCCAAGATTCCTGGGAAAAATTCACTCATTAATTCATGGACGATTTCTCCTAACTCGGTTGGAACAAAGCGCTTATTATCAAGAGCGACATATCCTCGTTTTTGGATTGTATCCATCGTTGGGGCATATGTTGAAGGTCTTCCAATTCCCAACTCTTCAAGTTCTCGGACTAAACGGGCTTCCGTATACCTTGGAGGTGGCTGGGTAAAATGTTGTTTTGGTTCAATGTCCTTTTTTAGGACCTCATCGCCTTCTTTTAGATCTGGAAGCTGTTTGTCTTTTTCTTCCGTTTGATCGTCTGTCCCTTCGACATAGACTTTCATAAACCCATGGAATTTGATTTTCGAACCAGTCGCTCTGAACACCACTCCCGAATTTAGCAAATCGACACTCATCGTATCCATAACTGCAGAAGCCATTTGACTAGCAACAAAACGTTCCCAAATTAATTTATATAGCCTTAATTGATCCCTCGATAAAAATTGCTTCAGTTCACTCGGAATGCGCAAAGCACTTGTTGGCCGAATCGCTTCGTGTGCATCTTGAGCATTGCTTACTTTCTTTTCCTTTTTCGTTTCTGTTTTCAAGTACTCTTTTCCAAATTGTGATTCGATATAACGACTTGCTTCTTCTTGAGCAACTTCAGAAATACGCGTTGAGTCTGTTCTCATATAGGTAATTAAACCAACAGTCCCTTCACTTCCTAAGTCGATTCCTTCGTATAACTGTTGCGCGAGCATCATCGTCTTTTTCGCTCTAAAATTTAATTTACGAGCCGCTTCTTGCTGAAGAGAAGAGGTAATAAAAGGTGGTGCAGGATTTCGTTTACGCTCTTTCTTCGTAACGGAATCTATTAAGAACTTATTCCCTTTCAATTTTTGAAGGACTTTTTTGACATCTTCCTCGGATTTCAGCTCCATTTTCTTTTTATCGATGCCGTAGAAAGAACCTTCAAACTTTGATTTCCCTTTTAAAAATTCAGCTCCAATAGTCCAATATTCTTCCGGTTGGAAGTTTTGAATTTCTTTTTCACGATCAATGATCATCCGTAAAGCGACAGATTGGACGCGACCAGCACTTAATCCTTTTTTCACTTTTTTCCATAACAGTGGACTGATGTTATAACCAACAAGACGATCCAATACCCGACGTGCTTGCTGTGCATCCACGAGATCCATGTTAATTGGTCGTGGGTGCTTAAACGATTCTTTGATCGCATCCTTTGTAATTTCGTTAAATACCACACGACAGTCAGAATTTACATCTACATCAAGACTGTGGGCCAAATGCCAAGCAATGGCCTCCCCTTCGCGATCGGGGTCAGCCGCGAGATAGATTTTCTTGGCTTTTTTTGCAGCTGTTTTTAATTCCTTCAAAACAGGGCCTTTCCCACGAATAGTGATATACTTTGGTTCAAAGCGTTGCTCTGGAGAAACCCCCATTTGACTCTTAGGCAAATCTCGAACATGACCCATTGAAGCTTTTACTTTATATTTTTTTCCTAGATACCGTTCAATCGTCTTCGCTTTCGCGGGTGACTCAACGATGACTAAATAATCCGACATTCAGTTAGTCCTCCTTAGAGGGAATAAAATTACCACTATTATTTAATATGCGGTTCCCCATTGTCAATAACCTGGGTAAAGTAAGCGTTTTATTTTTTTAACCAGCCCATTTTTTAAAGGGTGATCGTGAAGCACTTCCCGCTTTTCGATAACCAGCATCAGTCTTAACCTGATTTATATCATAATGTTCATTGCTTTTAAATCCCTATCTCCTGAGAGTTGGGAATAACAGCTTTGATCAATTGATTGCCATAACTCTTTTTTTGGTTAGTCCTGATGCAAAATGTATAACAGATTTTGAATAATTTCAACCATTTTGTAATAAATTTTCCAAATGACTTGGTTTTAGACATCGGAAAATCCCTTTAGTTAGAACGTTTTTTCACTACATTTTCCTTTCATAAAAAATTTCTTCTATTATATCTTTTGGTTCTTTGACTAATTTTGCTCCAATCTTGATTAATTCATTTGTTCCTACGGAAGAAGGGGTCAAAATATTGCCTGGCACAGCAAATACTTCTCTTCCCTCATTCAACGCCATATCTGCAGTAATGAACGAGCCACTTCGTCGCTTCGCCTCAATAACGACCGTACCTCTTGCTAACCCAGCAATGATTCGATTTCTTAAAGGAAAATGCCACTTTTCAGGCCTAAAATGAGGGGGATACTCTGAGAGAACTAGATGTTCCTCCATCATATAGTTCGCGAGAGTTTGATTTTCTTTTGGATAGATGTGTTGAAATCCTCCAGCGATGACGCCAATCGTCTTCCCGCCAAGATGCACCGCCGTTTGGTGTGCATGCGTATCTATCCCCTTTGCCAAACCACTAATAATGACCGCTTCCTGTTTCACTAATTCAGGGAATAGGTACTCAATGACCTTTTTTCCATAACTTGTTGCTTCCCTACTTCCTACAACAGCGAGAGGAAACGGGCGATTTAACAAGCTTTTGTCACCTTTAGCAAAAAGTACCCAAGGTGGTCGATAGACATTCTTTAATAACATAGGATAGTCATCATCAAAGTAGCTTATAAGATGAATTTGGTTCTTTTGATAGTATTCGAGTAACTGTTCAATCGGAATGTTTTGAGGAGAAGAAAACGAGCCTTTTACGGCATTGGAGAATGACTGATGTTCGTGAGTGGTATAAAGAGAAGCTAAACTAGGATCTATTTTTAAAAGTTGATAAATGGCCTTCCAACTATATGTTCTACAGTGGATCAAGTGGATGAGCCTTTTTTTGGATTCTTCCATGGGGACCTCCGATTTAAGGAAAGTGTGGTAAAAAGAAGAAATAAAAAGATGGCAAACAGTCCCTCTAGGAAGAGGGACTGTTGTGAAAACAATCTTTATTAATGAGTTTTACATTTTTCGTAAAGTCCTTGTTCTTTAAGAACTTCGATTAATGTTTCTCCCATAACAGATGGAGTCTCTGCAACTTTGATGCCTGCATCGTTCATGACGCGAATTTTTTCATCAGCTGTACCTTTACCACCAGAAATAATCGCACCAGCATGGCCCATACGCTTTCCTGGAGGAGCAGTACGTCCACCGATGAAGCCAACAACAGGCTTCGTCATATTTGCTTTTACCCATTCAGCTGCTTCTTCTTCTGCAGTTCCACCGATTTCACCAATCATGATGACCGCGTAAGTTTCTGGGTCTTCATTGAAAGCTTTAAGAACATCAATAAAGTTGGTTCCATTAACAGGGTCTCCACCGATTCCGACAGCAGTCGTTTGACCGATTCCAGCTTGAGTTAACTGATGAACAGCTTCATAGGTTAATGTTCCGGAGCGAGAAACAACTCCAACATGACCTTTTGTATGAATATATCCAGGCATAATACCGATTTTACATTCATCAGCTGTAATGATACCAGGGCAGTTAGGACCAACTAAGCGAGTCTTTTTACCCTCCATATAACGCTTCACTTTTACCATATCTAATACTGGGATATGCTCAGTAATACAAATGGCCAGATCTAATTCAGCATCCACCGCTTCCATAATGGCATCTGCTGCAAATGGAGCAGGTACATAGATAACAGAGGCAGTAGCTCCAGTTTCTTTTACCGCTTCTTGGACCGTGTTGAAGACAGGTACTCCTTCAACCTCTTGACCGCCTTTTCCTGGGGTAGTTCCTGCTACAATTTTCGTACCATATTCAAGCATTTGCTTTGTATGGAAAAGGGCTGTAGAACCAGTAATCCCTTGAACAATGACTTTTGTATCTTTATTAATAAATACACTCATGAAAACGATTCTCCTTCCTATCCTACTTAACTAGTGAAACGATCTTTTGCGCTCCGTCTGCCATTGATTCTGCTGCTACTAGGTTTAAGTCTGATTCATTTAGAATCTTCTTCCCTAAGTCAACATTTGTTCCTTCTAGTCGAACAACAAGCGGTACTTGAAGTCCAACTTCTTTTGCAGCTTGAACAACACCTTCTGCAATAACGTCACACTTCATAATTCCACCAAAAATATTGACAAAAATGCCTTTTACGTTTGGATCGGATAGAATAATCTTAAATGCTTCAGTAACCTTTTCAGCTGTTGCACCGCCCCCAACATCAAGGAAGTTCGCCGGTTCACCGCCATAGTGCTTGATGATATCCATTGTAGACATCGCAAGACCTGCACCATTAACCATACAACCGATGTTTCCATCAAGTGCTACATAGCTTAAGTCATACTTTGAAGCTTCGATTTCTTTTGGATCTTCTTCTTCTAAATCACGGAACTCAAGGATATTTTTTTGACGATAGAGAGCGT
This sequence comes from Mesobacillus maritimus, assembly GCF_023715205.1. GTDB lineage: Bacteria > Bacillota > Bacilli > Bacillales > Cytobacillaceae > Mesobacillus_B > Mesobacillus_B maritimus_C. The sequence goes on along the minus strand of NZ_JAMBNR010000010.1, from coordinate 135,103 downwards.
TTGAATCAAAGTTTAATTTCGCATCAAGCGCCATTACCTTGCCATCTCCAGTAACAACTAGTGGATTGATTTCCGCAATTGAGCAATCTTTTTCAATGTAAGCATTATATAAGCCCATCATAAACTTGACCGCTTGATTTACAAGTTCTTTTGGAATGTTGATATTGAAAGCGATACGGCGTGCTTGGAATGCAGTTAATCCAACAACCGGATCAATTTCTTCTTTGAAGATCTTTTCTGGAGTTTTTTCGGCAACTTCTTCGATTTCAGTACCGCCTTCTTCAGAAGCCATCAATACAACACGAGAAGTTGCACGGTCTAGAACAAGACCAACATAATATTCTTTCTTAATATCGCAGCCTTCTTCGATTAATAAACGCTTAACCTCTTTGCCTTCTGGTCCAGTTTGATGAGTGACAAGTGTTTTTCCTAAGATTTCACTCGCATATGTACGAACTTCATCTAAGTTCTTGGCAACTTTAACACCGCCAGCTTTCCCGCGGCCTCCAGCATGGATTTGTGCTTTTACAACACAGACTTGAGTTCCTAATTCTTTAGCCGCTTCAACAGCTTCTTCAACTGTGAAAGCTACCTTACCATTAGGTACCGTAACCCCATATTGTCTGAGGACCTCTTTTCCTTGATACTCATGGATATTCATTTTCCCATCCTCCTATCAACCTTTACAAGAAAGCGCAATCAAAATTATTGCACCCTATTAATGAAAGGTATTTTTACACTCTCTTATGTTTCAAATAATAAACCAACGCTTTCATTGTATAGAATGAAATATTTCTTGTCTAGACTTATGATTGAAATATTTTGCCTTTTAAAAAATTGCAAAAATAGTTGACAAGCAAAAAAAATACCAAGGTATATTCTACCTTGGTACAAGTTTTTTCGTTTTATTAAGTAGATTTAAACAACAATCTCTACTATTCTACAATAGTTCTATCGTATTCTTTTACAGGAGAGAAACTTTTTCGATGATATGGAGTCACTCCATAGTTTCTTAATGCGTCAAGATGCACGGCCGTTCCATAGCCCATATTTGATGCAAATCCATAATGCGGATACTCTTTATCGATTTCTTTCATCAAACGATCCCGCGTTACTTTCGCGATAATCGACGCCGCTGCGATGGTCACACTGCGCGCATCCCCTTTTATCAACGCTTCAGCTGGATAAGGAGTTTCAAGCTTTACAGCGTCAACCAGGAGATAATCTGGGGAAACTGTTAGTTCACTCACCGCATTTAGCATCGCTTTTTTGGCCGCTTCTAAAATATTGATTGAGTCAATTTCCTGCGCGTCAATAATGCCTACCCCAACAGCTATCGCTTCAGATTGAATATATGCAAAATATTCTTCGCGACTCTGCTCGGATAACTTTTTAGAATCATCAATTCCAGGCAAATAAAATTCTTCTGGTAAAATCACTGCAGCAGCGACAACCGGCCCTGCTAACGGTCCTCGTCCCGCTTCGTCTATGCCAGCAATCAATTGAAATCCTTGCTTTCTTATTTCACGCTCAAAGGAAGTCATTTCCACGAATTTTTTCTGGAGCAGTTCCTCTTTGGCACACAACTTTTCCCATTTGGCTAGTACTTTCTGAACCCCTTTTCGTTCATCCTTCTTTAAAAATTGGATAAACGCATCGTCTCGGGATCTTTCAATCAAAAGTTTTTGTTCAATTTCTCCAATTGTCATCTTTTCCATCATAAACTTCACTTTCTCACAAGTTGGTGTTTTTTCGATTCTTTTCGTTTTCATACGAAATGCCACTAATGTGTTAAAATTAACATTTTATCAACAATCTTTGCAAAAACAACCTTCCTATTCAAGCTCTGAAGATTCGAAATCACTTGGTCTTTCAAAGGATAGCGGGCCAAGTTTCTCAGCGCGGATTTCTCGAATAACCGTTTCCGCAACTTTGTCGTAATCGATTTCTTTTCCTTGTTTAAAGCCACGCGCCAAGCCAATTTTATCAAACATTTCAACGACATCTTCTGGAATCTCTTCTAAACCGAAGCGTTCCCTCACTCGATCTGGATAGGTATTTCCAAGATACTTTAAGGCATAAACGGCCACATCATCCATGTTTAAGATCGCATCTTTAATCGCACCCGTAACCGCCAATTTTAAGCCAACCTCTTGGTCCTCAAATTTCGGCCAAAGGATTCCTGGGGTATCCAATAGTTCAAGCTCATTTCCGACCTTTATCCATTGCTGAGCTTTTGTTACACCTGGCATATTCCCTGTCTTGGCAATATTTTTTCCGTGTAATCGATTAATGAGCGTTGATTTTCCCGCATTCGGTATCCCAACAATCATCGCTCGAATGGCACGCGGCTTTACTCCCTTCGCTTTATAGCGATCGAATTTATCTTGGAGTAACCGCTTGGCTTCAGTAACGATTGGCTTTAAACCCGTCCCTGCTTGGGAATTAATCGCAAGCGCAGTGATTCCTTGGTCTTTAAAATAACGAATCCATTCTGTTGTTATTTCCTTATCTGCCATATCTGCTTTATTTAATAAAACGATCCTCGGCTTATGTTGAATAATTTCATCAATCATCGGGTTACGAGAAGAGTAAGGAATCCTTGCATCGACTAATTCAAAAATAATATCAACTAGCTTTAATTTTTCTGTTACTTGTCTACGAGCTTTAGCCATATGGCCTGGGAACCATTGTATAGTCATTATAAAGCCCTCCTTTTAAAATCAAGGCTCTTTTAAACATTGTTGCTTCAGGGCTCAAATAGAGCACCAATGCCATGTTTATCATAGCTTCAGCGTATGAGAAAAGAGCTACAAACTTAGATATGTCGCACAAAATAGGCTATCTTTCGAAAAATCAGCAAATGTATTTAAACAACAAACTTTACAAAGTCAGCCAAATTAAAAACAAAAAGCGCCTTGTTTATGGCCTGCAAACCTCAAGCAGGGGATGAACAAGGCGCTTTTTTCACTACTCAATCGTACGGATATCATCTATTGGCCAATAAATTAAATTCGTTTTACCTAATACTTTGTCAAGTGGAACCGTTCCAATATGTCGGCTATCTTTACTGAAACGGCGATTGTCACCCATTACAAAAATATGGCCTTCTGGAACCGTACTTCTCCCAATTTTTTCTTCCAAAGTAAATGGGTCAGTCAATGGACCATCAATCACTTGCTGCTTGTACTCTTCCAAGTATGGCTCTTCATACGCTTTCCCATTCACATAGAGAGTATCATTTTTGTATTCAATCGTATCCCCGGGAAGACCTATTACCCTCTTTATGTAATCTTTGTTTTCTGGAGCATGAAAAACGACGATATCAAACCGCTCAGGTTCACCAATTTTATAACTTAACTTATTTACAATCATTCTATCCTGATCATGTAGAGTTGGCATCATCGATAGACCATCCACAACGATAGGGGCAAATAAGAAATATCTAATTAATGCCGCAAGCAATACTGCGATAACGAGCGCTTTTATCCATTCCCATAGTTCGTTCTTTTTCTTTGCCATGCTTTCCCCACCATTCTCAGAATCATCTCGTATATAACTATTTTACATAAGTTTCTCAATTTAAACACGATGGGAGTGTTTTTTTACAGTAAAAACATAATTTTTACTGGTTGTTTCCATGAATCCTTTTTAGGAAGCCATAGAGAAAATACTTTTTTTGCAATAATAGCCATTATACACAGAAACTTAGGATCTACTCAAAAACAAACAAAAAGTTTGAGAAAAAGGATGTTTTCGTAAAGTATGAAAAAAGAGCTTGTCAAGCAAGCTCTTTTTTTGAATCATTCTTATAATCCTATCGGATTTCTTTAATACGAGCTTTCTTACCACGTAATTGACGTAGGTAGTAAAGTTTCGCACGGCGTACTTTACCGCGACGAATTACTTCTAGCTTCGCAATTTTTGGTGTGTGTACAGGGAATGTACGCTCAACTCCTACACCGTAAGAAATCTTACGAACTGTAAATGTTTCGCTAATTCCACCACCACGACGCTTAATTACAACACCTTCGAAAATCTGAATACGTTCACGAGTTCCCTCAACAACTTTAACGTGTACACGTACAGTGTCACCAGGACGGAACGCAGGAAGATCTGTACGAAGTTGTTCTTTTGTAATTTCTGCAATTAGACTTTGCATCGTTTTCAACTCCTCCCACAGATGCTCTTATACAACTCTTGGTACAGCGGAACATCGTTATCAAGACTTGCATTTCCTCAAGTCACAAGAAGTATAATACCATATTGCTGTGCCCACTGCAAGAATTATTCAGGTTGTTTTTTTATTTCCTCCAACCATTTCTGCTGTTTTTTGGACAACTCAATGTTCTCTAGTAGATCTGGTCGGCGTGTGTAAGTTCGTCGCAAAGATTCTTTCATTCGCCAGTCCTCAATTAACCGATGATTCCCGGATGTTAATACTTCGGGAACTTTCATCCCGCGGAATTCAGCAGGTCTTGTGTAATGTGGATGCTCCAGTAAGCCTGTGCTAAACGAATCCTGAATATGTGATTCTTGGCTCCCTAAAACACCCGGCAAAAGACGGACAACACTATCAATGACAACCATTGCACCTAATTCTCCACCAGTTAGAACATAATCACCAATGGAAATTTCGTCGGTAATGATATGTTGCCGAATTCGCTCGTCATACCCTTCATAATGGCCGCAAACAAATATTAGATGGTCTTCCTTTGCAAGCTCCTCTGCCTTTTGTTGCGTATAGCGCTCTCCTTGTGGACACATAAGTACCACTCGTGGTTTTTTTGCCTCAGAGTGTTGTACAAGGTCGTCAACAGCATCAAAGATTGGTTGTGGCTTTAAAACCATTCCGGCGCCACCACCGTACGGATAATCATCGACCGTTTGATGACGGTTATCCGCATAATCGCGAAAATTGACAACCCGATAGCTTACCGCTTGTTTTTCCTCTGCTTTTTTTAAAATCGAATGTCCAAACACGCCAGAAAACATTTCTGGAAAGATCGAGAGAACATCAATTTTCATCATGACAGAAGACCTTCCATTGGTTCAATTAAAATCACCTTATCCTTAACGTCGACTCTTTTGACAACATCTTCAATATAAGGAATTAGTATTTCTTTGCCTTTGCTATTTTTCACAACCCAGACATCATTGGCACCCGGAGTAAGAATCTCAACCACTTTCCCAACCTCTTCTCCACCGATGGTAGCCACTAAACATCCAATGATATCTTGAAAATAGTACTCACCCTCAGCTAACTCACCTCGCTGGCTTTCAGGCACCTTTAAAATCCCATCACGCATTTCTTCCACTTGGTTGACATTGTCATAGCCTTCAAAAGTTAGCAAATCAAAATTTTTATGTTTCCGATGACTTTTGACAACAAGTTCAAGCGGTTCTTTTGAGCCTTTTTTAAATAAAAATAGCTGATTTCCTACTTTGTATCTTTCGTCTGGAAAGTCTGTACGTGAAATGACTCTTACCTCGCCACGTATTCCATGCGTGTTCACGATCTTCCCAACATTAAACCAGTTTTCCAATAAAACTCACCTCTCGCGTATTTCAACCACGATTCCGTCTTTAACCACAATCGTTTTTTCAAAAAGAAAGTCGTCCCACTTATCTCCCTCATTGACTTCAACAAGGGCTTGATGTTCCGATTCTTTTAATTCACTACCTACGGGTAGAATATGTAATTGTTCCATATGAAAATCAAGAAGTTTGATTTTTTCATTTCGAATTCCAATTTCTTTCTCAAATTGTTTTTTTAAGATTTCAGGAGAAAATTTCTTCGCTTTTTCCTGTTTTTTCATTTCAAACTTTAACTGATCGCACTCTTTTTGAAGCTGAAACTTTTTTCCTTCGTAATTGCTCAGTAATTTATTTTTACTCTTTTCGGTGAGAACTTGCTTCACCACAACTGTCTGGATAAGCTTCACAGCAATCCATCCTCTCCCATTTCGTCTATGTGTCTTAACCTTTATTATACGATAACGGGTAGGAAAATGAAAAATGGGGAAGTCTCAATTCTCATAGATATTCCTTTTTGACAGTCTAGATTGCCCAAACACTTTCATTTGAAAAGCGACAAAGTTGAGTAAGATTCAATAAGAAAAGGGCTGACCAAAAGACCATTTGAATGATCCTTTAATTCAGCCCCCTTCTTATTCAACAATCTCTAAAAAGATCTTCTTTTGTTGTGATGATCCTGCTGCGTAGACGACCGTTCGAATGGCCTTTGCAACACGCCCCTGTTTCCCTATCACTTTTCCCATATCACTTTTGTGAACAGAAAGCCTATAGGTCACCCGTTGATCTCCTTCTTCTACATTCACTTGAACGTCATCAGGAAAATCAACTAAAGGCTTTACGATTGTTTCAATTAATTCTTTCATGCTGTTCTCACAATTACTTGCTTACTTTTGCATTGTGGAATTTTTCCATAATGCCTTGGTTTGAGAACAAGTTACGAACAGTGTCAGATGGTTTAGCTCCATCATTTAACCATTTAAGAGCAAGCTCTTCGTTGATGTCAACAATTGCTGGTTCAGCAACTGGATTGTAAGTTCCAACTGTTTCAATAAAACGTCCATCACGAGGAGAACGAGAATCAGCTACTACAATACGATAGAAAGGAGACTTTTTAGCTCCCATACGCTTTAAACGAATTTTTACTGCCATTTTAAATAAGCACCTCCGAATAGTTTCACACAAGATAGAATGATAACAAATTGTTTTTGTGTTGTAAAGGTTTTTTTCTTTACAGGTTAATTTTGGTGATAAAACGATGTTTAGAATGGTTTAAAAGGGAGTTTAAATCCACCTTTTTTCTTGCCCTTTTGCTGCATTCCAGTCATTTGTTTCATCATTTTTTTCATGTCTTCAAACTGCTTTAATAAGCGATTGACTTCAGGAACGGTTCTTCCGCTACCTTTAGCAATCCGTTTACGTCTGCTCGCATTAATGATTTCTGGATGCTCTTTTTCGTCAGCTGTCATCGACTGAATAATCGCTTCAACATGAGAAATCTGTTTCTCATCAATTTGCAGATTATCCAAGCCTTTGATTTTATTGGCACCAGGCATCATTTTCAACAACTCATCTAACGGTCCCATGTTTCGGACCTGACCTAGCTGCTCAAGGAAATCATCCAATGTGAACGATGCCGTACGCATCTTTTTCTCAAGTTCCTTCGCTTTCTCTTCATCAACATTTGCCTGAGCTTTCTCAATCAGTGTTAAGACATCGCCCATTCCGAGAATACGGGAAGCCATACGCTCTGGATGAAATGTTTCCAACGCATCCAGTTTTTCCCCTAAACCAACAAATTTAATCGGTGTGTTTGTAACCGACCGAATCGATAAAGCTGCTCCACCACGGGTATCACCATCAAGCTTTGTTAAGACAACCCCAGTTAGCCCTAGTTGCTCGTTAAAGCTTTGAGCAACATTTACCGCATCCTGACCTGTCATAGCGTCGACCACAAGGAAAATTTCATTTGGATTGGAGAGTTCCTTAATTTGCTTTAACTCGTCCATCAAATTTTCATCAATATGCAAACGACCTGCCGTATCGATTAGGACATAATCATTGTGTTCTTCTTTCGCCTTCGCAATCGCTTGGCGAGCAATTTCCACTGGGCTTACTTGGTCCCCTAGTGAGAATACAGGCATATTTAATTGTTTTCCGAGAGTCTCTAGCTGCTTGATTGCTGCTGGGCGGTAAATATCGGCCGCAACAAGCATCGGCTTACGGTTATATTTCTTCCGTAATAAGTTGGCAAGTTTCCCAGTTGTTGTGGTTTTCCCTGCCCCTTGAAGACCGACCATCATAATAACGGTTGGAGGACGGTTTGCAACGGCAATTTTGCTTTCTTCTCCACCCATTAGTTCAGTTAGCTCTTCTTTTACCACCTTAATAACCTGCTGACCTGGAGTTAGGCTTTTCATGACCTCCTGGCCGACAGATCGTTCGCTGACCTTTTTAACAAACTCTTTTACTACCTTAAAATTAACATCTGCCTCAAGTAAGGCAAGACGGACCTCACGCATCATTTCTTTGACATCCGCTTCGGAAACTTTTCCTTTCCCACGGATTTTTTGCATCGTGTTTTGCAGTCGGTCGGCTAATCCTTCAAATGCCATTTCGTGCCGCCTCCTAATCTAATTTCTCAATCGCTGCAACATAATCGGAAAGAGTCTGATGATCTGGTTGTCCATTCAAGCATTCTTTCATTCTTGCAATCAAAGCTTTACGCTCCTGAAATTTTTCAAACAACAATAACTTCTCTTCATACTCTTCAAGCATTGCTTCCGTTCGTTTAATATTGTCATAGACCGCCTGTCGGCTAACATGATATTCCTCTGCAATTTCTCCAAGAGAATAATCATCTAGATAATAGAGGGACATATAGCTTTGCTGCTTGGGAGTTAACAAGGCTTGATAAAAATCATATAAATAATTCATGCGGGTTGTTTTTTCAAGCATTTTCATCCCCCCAATGTGTTAAGTGAAAAGCCTTTACATTGGTAGTTTACACAGTAAGGCGCTTGGTGTCAATATTAGAAGAAGTGTAAGCCATGTACAAAGGAGCAGGCTAATCACTCTTACCCATTAAGAATAAACTGTTTTAAAAAGCTCTTTTCTCAAAGATTTTTGCTTTTTAAAGGAAATAAAGAATAAATTACTATGATTCCATTCCAAAGATCGTTTATAAGAGAGAAAAGAGCTTACAAACTAAGTAGTAACGCAGAGAAAATCATATTTCGCGTTAAAATCGGCTTTAGGATTTTAACAACAAACTTTACGAAAACAGCCTTTCAAAAAGAAGGCCTGAGATTTACTGACTCAGAACCCTCAAATTTTTATTCAGCTTGTTCAATTTCCTCGTTTTCAACTAAATCCGCAAACAGACCGTATACATATTTTTCAGCATCAAATGCTTGTAAGTCATCCATTTTTTCGCCAAGACCGACAAATTTAACCGGTACGTTAAGCTCATTTCGAATTGCAAGAACAATCCCGCCCTTAGCTGTACCATCCAGCTTTGTTAGAACGATTCCACTAACATCTGTTGCCTCTTTAAACGTCTTTGTTTGAATGAGAGCATTTTGACCCGTTGTCGCATCAAGGACGAGCAGCACCTCATGTGGAGCTCCAGGAACCTCACGTTCGATGACACGTTTTACCTTTTCGAGCTCTTTCATGAGATTCACTTTATTCTGCAGGCGTCCTGCTGTATCGCATAATAATACATCGACACCACGGGATTTCGCCGCTCGAACAGCATCATACATGACGGCAGCAGGATCAGAACCTTCCCCTTGTTTGATTACGTCCACACCGACTCTTTCGCCCCAAACTTCAAGCTGATCAATGGCTCCAGCGCGGAACGTATCCCCAGCGGCAAGCAGAACACTTTTCCCTTCGGATTTAAATTTATGTGCGAGCTTACCAATTGTTGTTGTTTTTCCAACACCATTCACGCCGACAAACAAAATCACCATAAGCTCATCTGTTTGCATATTCAAGTCATTATTCTCTTCGCCAGCACTTTCATAAATTTCCACAAGTTTTTCAGAAATGACGGACTGGACCTCTGCCGGATCCTGAATATTACGGCGTTTCACTTCCATCTTAAGTTCCTCGATCAACTCCATGACCGTTTCGAAACCAACATCTGCCCCGATTAGAATTTCTTCTAACTCTTCAAAGAAATCCTCATCAACTTTACGATAACGAGCCACTAAGTCGTTCACTTTACCTGAGAAATTATCTCTCGTCTTTGTTAAACCGTCTTTAAACTTTTCCGAGACAGTCTCAGTTTGCTTTGTAATTTTTTCTTTTAATTTTTTAAAAAAACTCACCGTTTTCTTCCTCCTATTAGGAATTTACTAGGTTTTTTGTTTCTTCAAGTTTTACAGATACCAATTTAGATACGCCTGATTCTTGCATCGTAATTCCATATAGGACATCCGCTTCCTCCATTGTACCTTTTCGATGAGTAATCACAATGAATTGCGTTTCCTTGCTATAACTCTTCAAATATTGACTAAAGCGGAAAACATTTGCCTCATCAAGCGCAGCTTCGACTTCATCTAAAATACAAAACGGAACCGGGCGAACCTTTAGAATCGCAAACAATAAGGCAATGGCCGTTAACGCCCGCTCTCCACCTGATAATAAACCTAGATTCTGCAATTTCTTTCCAGGCGGTTGCGCTAGGATATCTACACCTGTATTGAGAAGGTCTTCCGGTTGTGTCAAACGGATATCTGCTCGACCACCACCAAAAAGGGATTGGAAAGTTGGTTCAAACTCTGAACGAATGGCAATAAACGTCTCCTCAAACCGCTTTTTCATTTCTATATCCATTTCATCAATCACTTGATGTAACGTTTCCTTCGCATGCTGTAAATCATTTTTTTGCTCATTTAAGAATTCATACCGTTCTGAAACTCGTTCATATTCATCAATAGCACCCAAATTGACTGTACCAAGTTCTTCAATCGCTAATTTGATTAATTTCACTTTTCGTCGCGCTTCTTCCGCCGGGAGAACCAACGGATACTGCACTTTCGCTGCTTCAAAAGATAATAGATATTCCTCTCTTAGATGAGCTAAACGGGTTTCAAGTTCGACATCTAATCGATTTAGTTTAATTTCTTCATCTTTAAGAACACCGGTCAAGCCTTTATGCTGACGTTTCAACTCTTTTGTTTCAAGCTCAAGGTCTTCAAGCTGTGCTTGTCGATGCAAACGTTCTTCTCTTCTTGTCGAAATGAGCTCAAGCGTTGTGTTTTTATCTTCTAACTTTTTCCTAGCTGATTCCTCAAGTTGGTTTTCACCCGAGGAATTATTGGTCATTTCTGAAGAAAGAAGCGCAAGGTCCTCTTTCGTAGTCACTAATCTTGCATTCTGACTTTTTAATTCTTGGACTGCACCCTCAAGCTTTTCTTTCGCGAACTGATACTGTTCTTTCTTGGCCGCTAAAGCAACCTTCAATTCACTAATTTCCGCAATTAACGCTTCTTTCGACGTCGTATTAATATTCTTTCGCTTCGTTAGTACAGCAATTTCTTGATCTAAATTCTGAATCTCTATTTGTAGCTTTTTATTTAACTCTTCTAATTCTGACTTACGCACAGATAACTTTTCTCGCTCCACATTGAATTGAGACTGTTCTGAATCGTATACAGCAAGACGGTCATTGATGTTTCTTTCTTCAATCTCAACTTCTCGGAGTTCACCTTTTAGCGATTGTTCTTTGAGACGAAGCTCTTCTCCTTTTTTGCGCAACTCTTCAAGATTATTTCTAGAAGTTTGGAGTTCTTCCTTCATGGATTTAAAACGTGTTTCTAATCCTCTTGTTTTCTCTTCCATTTCAAAGATTTTTCCTTTTAATTCCTCTAGCTCACCTTTTCGGCTTAATAGCGCAGAAGAATTCTTTTTTGCCGCTCCACCTGACATCGAACCACCAGGATTCACTACATCTCCGTCTAAGGTCACAATTCTACTTCTATACTGAAGCATCCTTGCTAACTCGTTCGCGCCTTTTAAATCTTTGGCAATCACGATATTGCCAAGAAGATTATGAATAACTTCTTTGTATTTTTCATCAAATTCTATTAAGCTAACAGCTGTTCCTACGTAAGAGGGGTGTTCAGCGATTGACTGGATAAGATGTCCCGCAATCGTTTTCCCCTTTATGACACTTAAAGGTAAAAAAGTCGCACGCCCAAATGAATTTTTCTTTAAATACTGAATAGCTGCTCGGCCATTTTCTTCATTGGTTACGACAATATGCTGCATCGCTCCACCGAGAGCCGTTTCCATTGGAAGCTCATATTCTTTGGGAACTTTAATCAGTTCCGCAATGGCTCCTTCAATCCCATTTAATTTCTTTCCACGGGCTTTTAATACTTCTTTAACACCTTGAAAGAAACCTGTATATTCCTCTTCCATTTCCTCGAGCATTTCTTTTTTAGACTTTGCTTGTTGGACAAATTGATAGGCTTGATAAAGTGTTTTCTCTTGCTTCTCAACGTCTCTTTGCAAGAGCTCCATGCTTCGTTGTGCTTTTAAGTATTGTTGAACCTCGGTTTCCAATGCAGATTGTACCTGATGAAGTTGTTCCTCAACCTGCTGCTTCTTTTCGTTGATTTCGTCTCTCAATTGAAGGAAGCGTTGGTTTTCACCACCAACCCTAGAACTTCTTGCAGCCTGCTGTGAAAGTTGTTGCCCTATATAAGTGAGTTCATTTTTTGCACTAGCCTGTTGGTTCAGGAGTTCAATATAATCACTTTTTAATGACTCAATTTTCTCTTCGATGTCTTCACTGTATAGCTCTAACTGCTGTTGTCGTTCGGTTAGGCCAAGTTGGAATTGTTCTGCCTCCTGACCTAATACTTCTACAGTCTTTTCTTGGACAATTCTAGTTTCTTCAAGTTCTTCAATCCTGTTCGAAATCTCAGCAACATTTTTTTCTAGTTGCTCCCGATTTTGCGCCGCATTCTTTTTTCGTTCTTTTAGTACTTCTTTACGCCCCTCAAGCTTCTCTAACTCTTCACTGGCATGTAGAAGAACGTTTTGTAAACTACTGATTGATTCATCGATCGCTGTTAATTCATCCCTCAGCTTTTCAATATCCGCTTCCTTGTTTTGAACATTAGCAGAAAGCTTGATTTCACTTTCTTTATGAAGATCGATTTCTTTTGAGAGTTTTTCCCATCTTCCGTGCAATTCCTCAATCTCATAGGCAATGAGCGCTACTTCAATTTTTTCTAACTCGTCCTTATGTTCAAGATACTCTTTTGCCATCGAAGCCTGTATTTTTAACGGCTCTACCTGACCTTCAAGTTCATGAAGAATATCAGCGACACGATTGAGGTTTTCTTGCGTCTCAAACAATTTGTTTTCTGCCTTCTTTTTTCGGGTTTTGTATTTTAATACTCCTGCCGCTTCTTCAAAAATTGTTCGGCGATCTTCAGGTTTACTATTTAAAATTTGCTCCACTTTTCCTTGGGAGATAATCGAAAAAGCTTCCCTTCCAAGACCAGAATCCATAAACAAATCGATAATATCTTTTAAACGGCAATTCTGCTTATTGATTAAAAACTCACTTTCACCAGAACGATAAACCCGTCTGGTCACACTAACTTCACTATAATCAATCGGCAATGATTGATCTTCATTGTCTAGTGTGAGTGTCACTTCAGCGAAGTTTAATGGCTTCCGTGAATCACTCCCCGCGAAGATAATATCTTCCATTTTTGCTCCGCGCAGGGACTTCGCCGATTGTTCTCCTAAAACCCAGCGAACGGCGTCGATAATATTGCTTTTCCCACTACCGTTTGGGCCTACTACAGCCGTCACTCCAGGAACAAATTCAACGCCTATCCGCTCAGCAAAGGACTTAAAGCCCACTACATCTAAACGTTTTAGAAACACTTTCAAGCTCTCCCTTTCGGTTATTCTTTACTCTTGGTGTCATTTTGCTTCGAGATCGCTTCCATATGTGCTTTCAATTTCTCTAGAGCTTTCTGGGCCGCATGCTGTTCTGCTTCCTTTTTCGAGCGCCCTTTCCCAGTACCTAATTGCTCACCGTTCAGAGCAACAACCGATTCAAATTCACGATTATGTGCCGGCCCGGATTCTGATAAAATCTTATATTCTAATGTTCCAGCTGCATCGCGTTGAACAAGTTCTTGCAGCTGACTTTTAAAATCCATCACATGAGAAAAAGCACCAGCATCAATCTTCGGATAGACTACTTTCTCTAAAAATGAAGTAACTACCTCAATTCCCTTATCAAGATACAAGGCACCAATGAACGCTTCAAACACATCAGCAAGTAGCGCCGGTCTCGTTCGACCGCCCGTCATTTCCTCCCCTTTACCAAGAAGGACTACTTCCCCAAAATTCAATTGATTCGCAAACGAAACGAGAGATGGCTCACAAACAACAGCCGCTCTTAACTTCGTTAACTCTCCTTCACTCATCATTGGATATTTTTTATATAAGAATTGAGAAACAGTTAATTCAAGAACTGCGTCCCCAAGAAACTCAAGCCTTTCATTATCTTCATACGGCTTTCTGCGATGCTCATTCACATACGATGAATGGGTGAAAGCTTGTCTTAGTAATTTCTCATTCTGAAAATAAATCCCAATTTTCGCTTGGAACTCTTTAAACTTCTGATCTTTTGCCCTAAAAAACTTTTTTTCCTTATCTCTACCGATATGGCGCATTCCAAATTCCACCTTGCTCAAAATTTACACACTAGTCTAGTTTACAAAAAAGTCGATGAAAAAGGCAAAAAAACCTTTGATTTTTTTCTCATCCAGTTAAATTTCTTTCCTTTTTACGAGGATATCTAGAATATAGAAGAAAGCCCCGTTATAAAAACGGAGCTTTAGAGCAAATCCAACAGTCTACATTTTGCCATTTATGTAATTTACAGCGTCACCAACTGTAGCGATTTTCTCAGCATCATCATCAGAGATTTCCATGTTGAACTCATCTTCTAATTCCATTACAAGTTCAACTACATCAAGAGAGTCTGCACCTAGATCATCTTTGAAAGATGCCTCTAATTTAACTTGTGCTTCATCTACGCCTAAACGATCAACAATAATCTTTGTTACGCGTTCTAAAACTTCTGCCATGCTTGTCACCTCCCCTCAAGTCATTATAGAGGATAAACTTCGATAAATAAAGCAGACTTCCATAAAAGGGGAACTTTTTCTCATCCCCTTATGGTTACATTACCATACCACCATCAACATGGAGTGTCTGCCCTGTCATGTAACGACTATCCTCGGAAGCAAGGAACAAAACTGTTTTTGCAATATCAATTGGTTCACCTAAGCGTGCCAATGGGATTTGCTTTAACATTTCACTCTTTGTTTCTTCCGTTAGCTGATCGGTCATGTCAGTCGTAATAAACCCTGGCGCTACGGCGTTCACGGTAATTCCTCTCGAAGCCAGTTCCTTCGCCGTCGTTTTCGTTAACCCAATTACACCAGATTTTGCTGCTACATAATTGGCTTGTCCAGCATTCCCACTTACGCCAACAATGGATGAAATGTTGATAATTCTTCCACTGCGTTGTTTCATCATTTGTCTTGTCACTGCTTTCGTACAGAGGAAAACACCTTTTAAATTCGTGTTAATCACATCATCCCAGTCTGCTTCCTTCATTCTCATTAACAAGTTATCTTTTGTAATTCCTGCGTTGTTAACTAGAATATCCAGTCGACCAAACGCTTCGATCGTTTGTTTCACCATCGATTCAACTGATTCAGAGCTTGAAACATCCGCCTGAATGGCAATTGCTTCTCGGCCCATTTCTTTAATTTCTGCCGCTACTTCTGCCGCCTTGGCCTCACTACCTGCATAGTTTATCGCCACATTGGCACCCTCTCTCGCCAATTCCAAAGCAATCTCTCTACCAATGCCACGAGAAGCACCTGTAACAAGGGCAACTTTACCTTCTAATTTCATTACTATCACTCCTTTAACTCGGAAATTACAGCCTCACAACTTGCTAAATCATAGACAGCGTATGTTTTAACGGCCCGGTCCACTTTTTTCACTAAACCGGCCAATACCTTACCTGGCCCGATTTCAACGAACGTGTCTACACCTTGCTCCAACATCTTATGAACAGAATCCTCCCACAAAACAGGGGAATACAATTGCTGAATCAACTTTTCTTTAATTTCCGTAGCATCTTGCATCGCTTCTGCTGTTACATTTGCAATGACTGGGATTTTTGCCGATTGGATTTCAAGACCATCGAGAATTCCTTGGAACTCTTCTGCTGCCGGTTTCATTAACGCAGAATGGAAAGGTCCACTCACATTTAGTGGTAGTACCCGTTTCGCTCCAGCTTCCTTCGCTTTTACTGCTGCTATTTCTACACCTTTTTTCGAACCGGAGATCACAATTTGACCAGGACAATTTAAATTCGCTAACTGAACAGGGTCACCTGCTTCCGTAATCGCATCACATACAGCTGTTAGCGGTTCACGTCCAAGCCCAAGGACTGCAGCCATCGTTCCCTCGCCATTTGGGACCGCTTTTTCCATTAGCTCTCCACGTTTACGCACCGCATAAACACCATCTTCAAAGCTTAACGCCCCTGCGGCAACCAAGGCAGAATATTCCCCTAAACTGTGACCAGCAACATAGTCAGCAGTAATTCCTGATTGCTTAAAATAATCTAAGATTGCAATGCTAGTCGTAAGCAATGCCGGTTGAGCATTAACGGTTAAGGTTAACTTCTCCTGCGGCCCTTCAAAAATCGTTGTGCTCAAACTCTCACCTAGTACTTCATCCGCTTTTTCAAAAAAACCATTCACCGCTTTGTTAGCATCAGCTAACTCTTTTCCCATCCCAACTTGCTGTGATCCTTGTCCAGGAAAAAGAAAGGCAATCTTCCCCATAATCATCCCCCTCAACTCATTTTTAGTTTGCAAATCTATTTTTCAATCGCTGTTTTGATCGTTCCAGCCACATCATTTGCGACCATTTCTCGCGCTTGACGTACTGAATTGTAGATCGCATTGGCATCAGAAGATCCATGCGCTTTAATAACAGGTGCCTTGAGCCCGAATAATCCTGCACCGCCATATTCTGTATAGTCCATTTTTCCTTTTATCGTGGCAAACTCCGGTTTAAGCACCGCTGCTGCAAGTTTAGACTTTGTGCTCGACATTAGCGTTTGTTTTAACATTTTAAACACCGACATCGCGGTTCCTTCAATGGTCTTTAAAACCATATTACCAGTAAACCCATCTGTCACGACCACATCTGCGACACCGTTTAATAACTCTCTCGCTTCCACATTGCCAACGAAGTTTATATCAGCATTTTGCAGTAAAGCAAATGTATTTTTTGTTAGCTCGTTTCCCTTTTTCTCTTCGGTGCCGATATTTAGTAAGCCCACTCTTGGACTTTTCATTCCTCGTGCTTTTTCACTATAGATGGAACCCATTAATGCATATTGCAATAAGTGTTCTGGTTTTGCATCTGCATTCGCACCAACATCCAAGAGTAGAAACCCTTCGCCACCGATAGTCGGCAAAGTCGGTGCAAGCGCAGGTCGTTCAATCCCTTCAATTCTTCCAACAACGAACAATCCTGCTGCCATTAACGCTCCGGTATTCCCAGCAGATAAACAAGCGTCTGCCTTTCCTTCGGTCACTTGTCTGGCAGCTAAAACCATTGAAGCATTCTTTTTTCTTCTAACCGCCCGAACTGGTTCATCCGTGCTAAGAATAACCTCTTCTGTGTGTAAAATCTCAATTCTTTCCTCATTTGTAAGATGTTGTCGGATCTGACTTTCATCTCCAACGAGAGTAATATGTATATCACTAAACGCACTGATTGCCTTTATAGCTCCAAGGACGATTTCTTTCGGGGCGTTGTCTCCACCCATCGCGTCAATTGCTAATCTCATATGTTTCATCCTCTAGTATTATTTTGTGAACGGTACATTTTAAATTCTCCAGTAAAAACAAGTTCATTATTAACAAAACTATTTACCTCTACGACCGTTCTACCTGTTTGCTCATCTATATTCGTTACTTTTGCTTTTGCGATCACTCGTTCTCCTTCGTTGACGGAACGAGTAAATTGGATATTCGCCTTTGCTGTAAGTGCTAATTCATCATTGATAACAGCTACAGCTAGCGAATTTGCTTGGGCAAAAATATGATGTCCTCTTGCGATTTTATTACGAATAAAGACATGTTCTTTTTTAATATCTAAAATCGAAATTGCGGTTTTATCTAATTCAATATCAATAATCTCACCAATCACTTCTTCAAGTGGTAGCGAGCGAACTTCATCTTCAAAACGCTTTTCCGCAACATGCTTTATTCTTTCCCGTAACTCCGGAATCGAAAGCTCTAGTCGATCAAGTCGAATCGTCTGTATGCTGACAGAAAAACGCTCAGCTAACTCTTCATCCGTTATGAACGGATTCTCCGCGATCGTCTCTACTAACAATTGCTGTCGTTCCCGTTTATTTCGTCTCATCTCAATCATCACATCCGCAGTATTATGACTAGGTCCTAATAGTAATATAAAGAAAAGGAACACAAAATGCAAGAAGAAATATCATCAGCAACCGGAATGCCTCTGATCTCTCTTTCTTGCATTTTGTGTGAATCCATTTTAATCAAGTTTTTCCCCTGCAAGTACTCCACTTGCTTCAAGGGTCTGTCTTAACGAACGATATTTTTCTGATTGCCAAAATGCGGTGGATTGTACCATGACGGCAGCATCATTCCTTGCTGTTTCAAGTGCACGATAATCATGAACCATATCAGCCACTCTAAATTCAGGCATGCCACTTTGTTTCTTTCCAAAGAAATCCCCTGGCCCACGCAATTCTAAGTCTTTTTCACTCAACTCAAAGCCATCGTTCGTTTCGGTCATTATTCTCATTCGCTCTTTTCCAACTTCATTTTTAGGATCAGCAAGTAAAATACAATAACTCTGAAATTCGCCTCTTCCCACTCGACCACGAAGCTGGTGGAGTTGCGATAACCCAAAACGTTCAGCGTCATAAATCAACATAAAAGTCGCATTCGGCACATTCACACCAACTTCTACAACTGTAGTCGAGACAAGGACTTGCGATTTATTTTCCGTGAATTCTTGCATGATGGCGTCTTTCTCTGCTGAATTTAGACGTCCATGCATCAACCCCACTTTATACCTACTCCCAAAATAAACACTCAGCGTATGATGCACATCGATTGCATTTTGAACATCCAGCTTGTCGGATTCCTCAATTAATGGGCAGATTACATATGCTTGCCGCCCCTGCGCAAGTTCCTTTTCCATGAACCCCAAAACGCGGTCCAACATATCATGTTTCGCCCAATACGTTTCAATTGTTTTTCTTCCTGCAGGCATTTCATCAATGACCGAAACATCCATTTCCCCAAAAACGGTTATAGCCAAAGTCCGAGGAATCGGAGTCGCCGTCATAAATAGGACATCTGGGCTTTCACCTTTTTCACGAAGAACTCGACGTTGCTCAACACCGAAGCGGTGCTGTTCATCGGTAATGACCAGGCCTAGATTCTTAAAGCTTACATCATCTTGAATCAATGCATGCGTCCCAATTAAAACATCAATGTTTCCATCTGCTAATTCACCGAGTATCTCTCTCCGCTTTTTCCCCTTAACGGAGCTGGTTAGCAGCCGGCATTCTATCCCAAAAGGGCTCAGCAGAGCAGTCAATGACTCTGCATGTTGTTCTGCAAGTATTTCAGTTGGAACCATCAGAGCACCTTGGTAGCCTGCAGTAATGGAAGCGTATAAGGTAATCGCAGCAACAACGGTTTTACCAGACCCTACATCCCCTTGCAGCAAACGGTTCATACGATAAGAACTGTTCATATCAGATAGAACTTCATTGACGACTCTTTGTTGTGCATTCGTCAATGGAAAAGGGAGTCCCTTTATAAATTCTTGTACCGCTGTAGTCTGATAGCTTTGAGCAATTCCAGGAGATTGTTCGCGTTCAAATTTTCGCAACGCCTGCATTTTCAATTGAAATAATAAAAACTCTTCATATACGAATCTTCTTCTCGCTTGCTTTACATCCTCTGCACCTTGAGGAAAATGCATCAACTTTAAGGCATCTCTTCGGTTCATCAGCCGATACCGTTGTAAGAGCTCTTCAGGCAAAATTTCAGTGATTTGGCTACCGAACTGCGCAAAAGCATTATGAATGTGCTTTCTGAGCCCCTTTACCGTTACTTTTCCTTTTATTGCATAAACTGGTTCAAACTCTTGTTTTTTTTGATTCTCACCAACAGACATTTGATTTGCGGTAATGGTTTGCCGATGCTGGTCCCACTTACCAGTGACCGTTATCGTTTCATTTACAGTCATTTTTTGTTTAAGATAAGGTTGATTGAAAAAAACCACTTTAATTAAGTAACGATCGACGAGGAGTCTAACCGTAAGCCTAGACTTTTTCCGGCCATGATACATTAAGGACGGCTCCCCGTGAATGACCCCTTCAACAGTGACTCTTTCCTCATGCTTCACCTCAGCTAAATCACGCAAACGAAAATCTTCATAACGATAAGGAAAGTATTCAAATAAATCTTGAATACTATGAATGTTCATATCAGCAAGCGCAGCTCCCATTTCTGGACCAATTCCTTTGACATCTGTTACTGGTTGATTTATAAGATTACTCACGATATGTGCGACTTTCCGCCAAACTCCTCTAGGCGAAAGTCACATCCCTCCTTGCTGATTTCTCCTTCTGCTTCTATTTTCCCATAATCCTTTTTCAAAAGGTTGTTAAACTTATTACAATTTAAGCTATTTTACTATAAGGTTAGAGTCTATCCACTTTCTCTTGTTCGGCACCCTGCATAAAAAGGAATGCTCATTTTATTTTATCATTAAAAGCAAATATACCACGATAAAACAGAAATAGAAGGGGAGGTTCCCCTTCTATTTCTGTGGTGCTAGATCAACTCGCAATGAGACAAACCAGCCAAATTTTATAAAATTATTCTATCGCAAAGATAAATGGATATAGCGGCTGTCCACCATCATGAACTTCCACTTCGATATCCTCAAAGTTTTCTTCAAGATACTGAACGAGATGATCAACATCTGCTTGTGTTGCATCTTCACCTTTTAAAATGGTGAGAATTTCATCATCTTCATTAACAATGTTACTTAATAAGGATGTCGCAGCTTTCAGCTTATCTTTATCTTTAAGGACAATTTTCCCTTCAGAAATTCCCATGAAATCGCCTGTCTCAATTTCAAGCCCATCAATACTTGTGTCACGGACAGCAAACGTTAGTTGTCCGGTTTTCACATGATTCATCGCTTCTGTCATCTCTGATTGATTACCAGCCAAATCCGCTCCCGGATTAAAGGCTAATAAAGCAGACATTCCTTGAGGAACTGTTTTCGATGGAATGACAATTACATCTTCTTCCGCCAATTCCGCCGCTTGTTCAGCAGCCATAATAATATTCTTATTATTTGGCAGAATAATGACTTTATGAGCATGAGCCTCTTTCACAGCTTTGACAATGTCTTCTGTGCTAGGGTTCATTGTTTGACCGCCTTCGATGACGATATTTGCTCCGATGCTCTTAAATAGGTTGCCGATTCCTGTTCCCATAGAAACCGTAACAATTCCATATTCCTTCTTTTCATCACTTACCGGCTTCTTTTCCGCTGCCGGTTGAGCCTTTTCTCCAACGATATCTGTATGCTGTTGACGCATGTTCTCGATTTTCATGCTAATTAGATTTCCATAGGTTTGACCATATGTTAAAACCTCTCCAGGTCGCTCTGTGTGAACATGGATTTTCGCAACTTGATCGTCCGAAATCACAAGAAGAGAATCTCCATATGCACTTAAATCCTGACGGAATTGTTCCTCTGAAAATGGGCGTTTCCCTTCAAGCTTAACCATAAACTCAGTACAATAGCCAAATTCAATATCCTCTGTATTGATATGACCTTGAACATTTCGATGATGTTCTGCGTTTACCAACTCATCCATTGCCTCAACCGCAGAAGGGCCTTCAGGAAGAGCTTCTCCTTTAAGGACAGCTAAAAATCCTTCATAAACAATCAGTAGTCCTTGACCACCACTATCAACAACGCCAACTTCTTTTAGAACTGGCAGTAAATCTGGTGTGCGATTTAAAGAGGCACGCGCTTCTTTGACAACTTCCTCCATGAGGATCACGATGTCTTCCTCTTTTTTAGCGACTAGAACTCCTTTTTTGGCTGCATCTTTAGCCACTGTTAAAATGGTTCCTTCAACTGGCTTCATAACCGCTTTATAAGCAGTTGTGACTCCAGCCTCCAACGCGCCTGCAAATTCTTTTGCCGTAATCGTGTTTTTTTGTTCAATGGCTTTCGAGAACCCACGGAACAATTGAGACAAGATCACACCAGAATTTCCTCTCGCACCCATCAACAATCCTCTTGATAGGGAAGTACCTACTTTTCCGATATGTTCTTGAATGTTATTTTTTACTTCCTTGGCACCGGATGTCATCGACAAATTCATGTTTGTACCGGTATCACCATCAGGAACAGGGAACACGTTTAACGCATCGACCATTTTGGCATTTGCTGAAAGATGATTAGCTCCTTGAATGATCATTTCTGCGAAACGTTTTCCGTCTAGAACTTTAATTGACACAAACCTTTCCTCCTCACATAGGGCTCGGGTAAGCGAACTTACGGATTCGTTACTCGAACTCCTTGAACGTAAATATTAACCGAATCAACCGCAAGTCCAACCGTTTGGTTGAGCGTATATTTCACTTTGGATTGAACTTGATGGGCAACTTCAGAAATTTTCGTTCCATAACTTACAATTATATACATATCAATATGTACTTCTTCGTCTTCTTGGCGAACGACAATCCCACGTGAAAAATTTTCTTTGCGTAGGATTTCAGCAATTCCGTCTTTTAACTGATGCTTTGAAGCCATTCCAACAATGCCATAACAATCAACTGCGGCACCGCCTGCAATTGTAGCAATTACATCGTTCGATATATCAATTTGTCCGTACTTTGTTTGTAATTCAATGGACATGGTCGTTCCCCCTTTTGGAAAATGCTATAGACTACAGCCATTTTACTATAAGCGCGATTAATTTAAAAGTCATTCTGTCCCCATCTTATTATTGAGCAAGAATTCATCCAATATGTCAAGGCTTTTTTCTTGATAAGCTTTCATCAAGAGTATTGCATTTAAAAAATTTGTGTGATAAATTATTAAAGTATGTTTGACAGTCAGAATTACGGTACCAACCCTTTGATTAGATGTTCTGACGAAAAAATGCACTTTTGCATCGAAATAGTATTAGCTTACGTAAGTAAGGAGGGAAATAAACATGCCACGTAAATGTGTTGTAACTGGTAAAGGAACTCGTTCAGGTAACGCTCGTTCCCACGCAATGAACGCTAACAAGCGTACTTGGGGTGCTAACCTTCAAAAAGTTCGCATTCTTGTAGACGGAAAGCCTAAGCGTGTTTGGGTATCTGCAAGAGCTTTAAAATCAGGTAAAGTTGAACGCGTTTAATGATATGAAACGTCTTTTCCACGGGACTAGACGTTGAAATTAAACAAGAAAAAGCATCCGTCTAACGGGTGCTTTTTTATTTCTTTCATTAGACTCGTCTTTTTCGGCTCTATATTCAGCATCGCCTAAAAATAAAGCACCCGTTTGTTACACGGATGCTCCATTGATTTTATGACCCTGCTTTATTAACCCTTTTTAAAGGCACCCAACATCGCTTTGACAAGACCACCTAATACTTTTGGTAGTTTAATTGTATAAAACTTCATCATGTCCCTCCTCACTGTCCTAAAAACCAAGCTGAAGAATTTTCGCCTATACATTATATTCAGGAAGTAGAAATAATTGCTTAAGAAGAAGACATTTCAATCCTTGCTTCTTATCACCATTAATATGCCTTCTGAAAAAGAAAAAGTACCAGAATCGGTTACTAGTTCATTACTTATACATAGTGTTGAACCAAAAGAAATATGACTATTAGTGAGTGGGTATTTGAACCCTTCGAGTGTCAGCCCCTTTATTTCAGGAGTTACGGGGATAAAAGAAATATATTCCTGATCCTCTTTTTTTTCAATTTTATGTCTTCCAGCACCTTTAACATAAACATGATTTTGAGTATCAATCATCTCAATGTGTGTACGCTTTTTTTGCAATTCAGCTTTTAACAAAAGTTGAATATTCCCGAAAAAGTGATCCAATCTTCCACCTGTAGCTCCATAAAGGTGAATCCGATTAGGTTCTCGAGCAAGAGCCCAATCTAAAGCTAGTTCCATATCTGTTTGATCTTTCTCTGGTCTATAAATCTGGACATTTTTTACAGAACGTTCGATTCGCTGCCACTCTTGTTCGTTAACAGAGTCAAAATCTCCAAATGCTGCATAAGGTTGAATTCCTTTCGACAATAACGTAAAAACTCCCCTATCTACACCAATCCAGCGCTGGTCTTCCTCTGCAACTTGGCTGATTTCCGGGAGATATCGATCAGGTCCTCCCCCAAGAAGGTTAATAATCATCTGCTTCCACCCCATTTTAGTCTTTATAAAGATTGTTATTAAATCTACTTCCAATTTCACCGTGGACGAAGACATTTGTAGGTTAAAAATGAATTTCCCACTGTTATTAAAAAAGCCGTGATCATCAACGGTGTTGTTCATTTCCGTTCAAAATCAACCTTCCAACCGATATTGGCTTATGTACTCCGTTTTTAATGCACAAAAAGATTAAAAATGGTCTACTAAAAAAGGAACTGAACATTTTGATGTCAGTTCCTTTTTGGTCATTGTCGCAAAGCGGCGATTGCTTGCCCTCTGTCTTTGTTGTTATAAACAGCAGAACCAGCGACAAGGACATTAGCTCCAGCCTCAATACATAGCTTAGCCGTTTCTTCATTTACGCCACCATCGACTTCAATTTCAATATCTAGACCTCGCGCTGCCGCGAGATTATGAACTTGACGAATTTTAGGTAAAACAGAATGGATAAATTTTTGACCGCCAAACCCTGGATTTACAGTCATTAACAATACCATATCCACATCATCAATAATCGAAGTAATTGACTCCACTGGAGTTGCCGGGTTCAAAACGACTCCTGCTTTAACTCCCAATGATTTAATCTGATGAATCGTTCTGTGTAAATGACGGCAAGCCTCCACATGAACGGTTATGTAATCCGCTCCTGCTTTTGCAAAATCCTCAATATACTGGTCCGGATTCTCAATCATTAAATGGACATCAAGCGGTAATTTTGTGACCGGACGAATCGCATCCACAATTAACGAGCCTATTGTAATGTTGGGCACAAAATGTCCGTCCATTACATCCACATGAATATAATCCGCTCCCCCTTGTTCTACATCCTTGATTTCTTCCCCTAGTCGAGAAAAATCGGCTGATAAAATCGAAGGTGCAATTTTAACCATACTTAATACCTCGGCTTTCTATCTTTTATTTCTTGTAAAAAGTCTTTGTAATGCTCATAACGATAGGTTGGCAGTTCTTCTGCTTCCACCGCTGCTTTTACCGCACATTTTGGCTCAGAGACATGTAAGCATCCTCTAAATTTGCAGTTTTCACTAATCCTTTCAATATCAGGGAAACAATAGTTTAAATCAGTTGCTTCAATATCAGTGAACTCCAATGAGCTAAAACCAGGAGTATCTGCGACTAAACCACTGTTTCCGATATTAATAAGCTCTACATGTCTAGTTGTATGTCGCCCTCTCCCTAAATGTTGGGAGATATCATTGGTTTTGAGTTCCAACTCAGGCTCTAACGCATTTAATAAAGAAGATTTCCCTACCCCGGACTGTCCAGCAAAAACAGAGATTTTCCCTGCAAGATAGGGCGATAAATCCTCTAAGCCTTGTGCGGTTTCAGAAGATGTAAAGATCACGTCATATCCTGCTTCACGATAATCGCTCGCATATTGCTCCAAAACCGTTAATCCCTCTTCAAGTAGATCTACCTTGGTAATCACAATTAACGGCTGAATATGGTTGTATTCCACAAGAACAAGGAACCGGTCTAATAATGCCGTACTAAATTCCGGTTCAACAGCGGAAAAAACGAGAATCGCTTGGTCGACGTTCGCAATTGGTGGTCGAACCAACTCATTTCTTCTTTCTTTTACTTCCATGATATAACCTTCTGTGCTATTTTCGGCTTGATAGACGACTTCATCGCCAACAAGCGGATTCACTTTATTTTTTCGAAATACACCACGTCCTCGGCACTGAACCAATCCTTCCTCTCCAAGAACATAATAAAAGCCACTTAAAGCTTTGACAATTTTGCCCTGCGGCATAGCATCACTCCTGTACAATCATTGTTCTGAATACTCATACTCATCCTCTAGAATCACTTCTCCATTACTTATAACCTGGAACATCGCTTTTCCACCAGGTGGAATAATTAATTCAATTTTTCGAGTTGTATTTTCTTTAATTTCAAACGTCTCTGCAGGAACTTTTATATCGTTATGGTTCATATCCTCAATATGAATTTGCACCGTCTGCGGTTCTCCCTCTAAACTTTCGTCATAAGGAATGGTAATATCCTCTGTAATCGTTTGTGGGGTTGGCTCTTCTTTTTTTCCTAAAGAGATGACTACTTTCACAGTGCTACCTTCTTTTAGCTTTGTATTAGGTGCAGGATCCTGTGAAATGACTTCCCCTTCTGGAACGCTGTCATGGTATTCTTCCGTTGTATCGATCACAAGGCCGGCGTTAGCAGCATAATCATTCAACGCTTTTTGATTGTAACCCCTTAAATCTAGTAAAGAAATTAATTCAGGACCTTTGCTTACTGTAAATTCAATAATGGTTTCACCCGGGATAACCATCTCTCCAGAATCCGGTTCCTGATCAAGAATGGTTCCTGGTTCGCTATCATCGAATTCTTCCATTTGAACAATGTCTTTGAAGTTGTAACTCTCAAGTCTACGAACGGTTTCATCATACTTTCGACCACGATAATCGGAAAACTCCATCTTTTCTTTTCCAAGACTAACATATACGTCAATCTCTTTGCCCTCTTTTGCCTTTTCTCCAGCTTTTGGAATTGTCTTGATAACATGACCTTCCTCAATATTCTCATCACTATTTTCTATTTTATCCCCAATAAGAAAACCAGCAGACTCTAGTTCACTTTTTGCGTCATCATACTCCACTCCCTCAAGATCAGGAACCGTAATTTCTTTAGGGCCAAACCAATCTGGTCCATAGACGACAAGCAAAAACGCGGCAGCTATTAGCAAAGCAAAAATGGTGGTTAAAACAACTGGCCATTTTTTCCGTTTTTTCTTTTCCTTTTCCTTCTTGGGTTTCTTCCCTTTTTTCTTTGGTTTCTGCTGATCTGCTTCAGACTCTTCGTTGCCTCTGATAATCGTATGATCTAGATTCCGCTCGAATTGATCTTCCGTAATAACAGGAATCGCTTTCGTTGCCTCATCATCATCTGGAATCGTAAATTTGCTTTCATTTACCCTTTCAGGGTCAAGAGATGTCCTGATATCTTCTTCCATCTCATATACGTCATCATAACGATGAAAGGGATCTTTCGCTGTTGCTTTCAACACAACGTTTTCTACGCTTTGGGGAATTTCAGGATTCCATCTTCGTAAAGATGGAGTTTCTGATTGTAAATGCTTTAAAGCAATGGAAACAGCAGAGTCACCAGAAAATGGAAGTCTTCCTGTTAACAACTCAAACATGACAATCCCGAGAGAATAAATATCTGATTTATTATTGACCATCCCACCTCTGGCTTGTTCGGGCGATAAATAATGAACAGAACCTAATACCGAGTTCGTTTGAGTAATACTTGTCGCACTTAAGGCCATGGCAATTCCAAAATCGGTAATTTTCACATTGCCTTTTTCATCTATTAGAATATTATGCGGTTTAATATCACGATGAATAATATGATTTTGATGGGCATGTGCAATCGCTGATGTTAGTTGTTTCATTATATCAAGCGCTTTGTCTATTTGCACAGGAGCGTGTTGTAGTATGTATTGCTTTAATGTCTGCCCACTAACATACTCCATAACTATGTAGTATAAATCTGCCTCTTCTCCGACATCATATATACTGACGATATTTGGATGGGCAAGACTTGTAGCCGACTGGGCTTCACGGCGGAATCTACGAATAAATTCTTCATCGTTTACAAAATCAAGTCTTAACATTTTGACAGCTACGTCACGGTCAAGGATTTTGTCATGAGCTAGGTAGACATTGGCCATACCTCCGCCACCGATCATGCTAAGAATCTTATACCGTCCGCTAATTATTTTCCCAATCATCTTACTCACCTGCCTTCTGAGCCATCTGAATATTCAACAATTGCGAGAGTAATATTATCTTCTCCACCGTTGAGGTTGGCGAGTGTTATCAATTCGGAAGCCTTTTCATTCAGTGATTCACTATGAGTAAGAATTTTTTGTAACTCTGCTTGTGTAACTTTGTTTGACAAACCGTCAGAACATAGGAAAAGGAGGTCACCCTCTTCAAACATAATTGTTTTCGTATCCATAGCAACTGTTTCCTCTGTTCCTAGCGCTCGAAGCAACACATTTTTACGCGGATGATGCTCAGCATCTTCTTTCGAGATTTGCCCCGTACGTACTAATTCATTCACAAGTGAGTGGTCCTCGGTTAACTGTTGTAAGCCACTTTCATTTAAGATGTAGCCCCTACTATCCCCTATATTCGCAACTGTCGCAAATAATTTCGTACAAATCGCGGCTACAAGTGTAGTGCCCATGCCCTCACACTCAATATTTTTTTGCGCATGTTCAAAAACAAGTTTATTCACATCATTTATTTTTACTTTCAACCATTCAACGGCTTGTTCCGCCGTTTCAATTCTATCTGTTTTTTCCCATTCTTCTTTTAATAAACTCATCGTCATTTCGCTTGCCACGTCACCAGCCCGATGGCCACCCATGCCATCGGCAACGATGGCAAGGTGTTGGCCTTCTCGGTTGGTGAAAACTCCTCCATTATCCTCATTATGAAGGCGAACCTTTCCCTTATCTGTCATGAAAAAAGCGTTCATTTTTTCACCTCGTCTCTTCTTGTCGTTCCTTTGCTCGAAGCTGTCCACAAGCTGCGTCAATGTCATGACCTTGCTCGCGACGAATCGTAACATTTACGCCACGGTCTTTTAACGTTTTTTCAAACTTGAAGATTTGTGCCTTTGGTGTTCGTACATAATCACGTTCTGGAACATAGTTTACTGGGATTAAGTTGATATGACATTTGATCCCTTTCACAAGCTTTGCTAACTCCTCAGCATGTTCAACTTGGTCATTTACATTCCCGAAAAGTCCATATTCAAACGAGATCCGACGCCCTGTTTTATCTACATAATAGCGAACAGCATCCATCAAATCAGGAAGTTTATATGCACGATTGATTGGCATTAATCTGCTTCTTAAATCAGAATTTGGTGCATGAAGCGAAATCGCAAAATTAATCTGCATATTTTCATCTGCAAATTGATAGATTTTCGGAATAATTCCACTTGTAGACACCGTGATATGTCTTGCTCCAATGTTTAACGCTTTTTCGTGATTCATGATTTTCAAAAACGCTAGCATATTGTCGTAGTTATCAAATGGTTCACCAATTCCCATAATGACGATCGAACTTACTCGCTCATTCGTTTCATCTAGAGCTTGTTGTACTTTGACCACTTGAGCAACAATTTCCCCTGCTTCTAGGTTTCGCTTTAACCCTCCAAGCGTAGATGCGCAGAAAGTACAGCCGATTCGACAGCCGACTTGAGTGGTTACACAAACGGAGTTTCCATATTCATGTCTCATTAACACTGTCTCAATGGACTTCCCATCTTGCAGTTCAAATAAGAATTTAATCGTCCCGTCAGACGAAGTTTGTTGGATAATGGTATTAAGCGTCGTTAAAATGAAATTTTCCTCTAGTTTATCCCGAAGCGCTTTTGAAAGATTGGTCATATCTTCAAATGAAGTCACTCTCTTCTTATAGAGCCAATCAAAAATTTGTTCAGCACGAAAAGCTTTGTCACCTTGAGCAACAAGCCATTCCTTCAAATCATCAAGTTGAAGCGAATAAATGGAAGGCTTTTCCGGTTCGTATGCTGTTGTTTTTCGTTTCTTCGTTGCTGGTTGTTCCATGGTCATGGTTAGTCCACCTTCCTTTTGATACAAGCAATATAAAATCCATCAGACCCAAAATCTTGTGGGAGTATTTGAAGGTCAAAACCGTTCATTAATGGGCGGATGGCTTCCGGCATTCTTTCTTTAACAGAAGAATCGCCTATGAATTCCGGATGTTTTTCTAGAAACTTTTGCACCGTTTCTTGATTCTCAGCACGGTCCACTGTGCACGTACTATAAACAAGAGTTCCACCTTTTTTGATTAGAGGAGCGACCGCTTCTAAAAGGGAAAGTTGGATTTCTTGCAACCTAGATAAATCTTCTTCTTTCTTCGTATATTTCATATCAGGCTTGCGTCGCATAACTCCTAGGCCAGAACATGGTGCGTCAAGAAGAATTCGATCGAAACTTTGTTGTTCAAAATGCTCTTGAACATTACGACTATCTAGTTTTTTTGATTCAATATTCTCTAATCCTAAACGGGATGCGTTTTGACTTATCAATTTCACCTTATGTTCATGTAAGTCGAGGGAAACAACGGCCCCTGTATTCGCTAGTTTCTCTGCAATATGAGTGGACTTTCCTCCAGGAGCTGCACAAGCATCGAGAATATTCTCTTCTTGTTGAACACCTAAAGCATGAGCAACAAGCATCGAACTCTCATCTTGAATCGTCAGTAACCCTTCCTTAAAAGCCGACGAAGAAGCAAGATTGCCTCGAAGACATTTAATCGCTTCTGGAACAATTGGACTAGCTTCGACCGCATACCCCTCCTCTTCCAGCCGCTTGATGCAATCTTCAACTGTTATTTTCGTTAAATTAACCCGAGCCGTTTGAAGTGGAGCTGTGAGATTGATTTCACACATTGCTTTCGTTTTTTCCATTCCAAATTGTTCGATCCATCGCTTAACAAGCCACTCTGGATGACTGGTCGCAATCGCGATTTGTTTTGCTGGGTCTTTAATTGACTCTAATGAAGGGAGACCTTCACGCTGCAAGCTTCGTAAAACACCGTTTACCATACTTGCTATCCCTTTATGACCATGGCGTTTCGCAATCTCCACAGCTTCATAAATTGCCGCGCGATCAGGTACTCGGTCTAAATATTCCATCTGATAAACTGTCAATTGTAATAAAGGTTTCACCCAAGGTTCCAATTTTCGATTATTTTTTAAAAACGGAGCCAAATAGAAATCAAGTGTCAACTTACGTTGTAAAGTTCCATATACGAGTTCCGTCAATAACCCAATGTCTTTTTTATCGATTTTGTTTTTTTCAATCGCATGATTTAACAAGAGGTTGCTATACGCTTGATTTTTTTCGATGCTTTCTAAAAGCTCCAAAGCGGTCTCCCGTACATTTTTGCGGTTACCCTTCATGACTCTCTCCTAACTTCATACCTACTTCAATATGGGAACCGGCTCCACGCAAATACTGGCCAGCCTCCATGCGCTTTTTGCCCGCAGGCTGAAGCTCGGTCACTTTAATGGCTACATGATTCCCACTACCCACAACCAAACCATCTTCCTCAATTGACAGGATCATTCCCGGTTCAGCTGTCTGCGTTACTTCTATTTTCTCTGCTTTCCAAACTTTTAAAACGGAACTGTTAAGTGTACTATAGGCAACAGGCCATGGGTTCATTCCACGAATATGATTGTAAATTTCTTCCCCTGTCTTGGACCAATCAATTTTCTCTTGTTCCCGCTTGATATTCCAAGCAAAAGTAGCTTCCTCATCATTCTGTTTCAGTGGCTTGATTTCACCTTCTAAGAGCTTAGGAACTGTTTCAGAAAGAAGCTTCGCACCAGCAGCACTTAATTTATCATGAAGGGTACCCACGTTATCATGTTCCTCAATCGGTACTTCCACTTGAGTTAAAATATCACCTGCATCTAGCTTTTCCACCATATACATGATGGTGATACCTGTTTTATCCTCACCATTTATAATTGCATAATGAATTGGGGCTCCACCGCGTAATTTTGGAAGCAAAGATGCATGGACATTAATACAGCCATATTTTGGTGCTTCTAACAGCTGTTTCGGTAAAATTTGCCCGAATGCTGCTGTGACAATTAAGTCCGGTTGCAACGCTAAGATTTCATTTAATTCTTCTTGCTTACGGATTTTTTCAGGCTGATAGACGGGGATCCCTTGTTTTACAGCTTCTACTTTTACTGGTGGTGGAGTCATTACTCTCTTTCGTCCAACCGGACGGTCTGGTTGCGTCACAACGGCAATTACTTCATATCCATCATGTAAAAGTTGTTGCAATACAGGCACTGAAAAGTCTGGCGTTCCCATAAAAACAATCTTGGTCATTCTTCAGTCAACTCCTCTAATTCGTTTTCATCTAAGTATCTGCTAACTTTAGAAGTGAAGAGAATGCCGTGCAAATGATCAATTTCATGCTGAATTGCTCTTGCTAAGAAATCTTCTGCCTCTAATTCATAGGTTCTTCCCTTACGATCCTGTGCACGAACCTTAACTTTATAAGGACGAGTCACTTCTCCAAAAAGTCCTGGAAAGCTTAGACAGCCTTCTGGGCCTGATTGAGTTCCACTAGATTCAATTATTTCTGGGTTAATCAATTCAATCGTCCCATGTTGATCGTCGACGTCGACAATGGCGATTTGTTTATCGATATTAATCTGCGGGGCTGCTAAACCAACTCCGTCAAATTCAATCATTGTATCATACATATCATCCAACAGCTTCGTTAATTTCTTATCAAAAACATCAACAGGTTTACATTCCTGTTCCAAAATATCTGCTGGATGCATTACAATCTTACGTACTGCCAAATCTGTTCCTCCAATATCCGGTTACTATTATTCTTCATGTTTCCACAAATTTACGGTTTCCCATACTATTACATCAAAATATATGGATTTAAATCCATTGAAATTTGCAGGTTGCCACTAGCGGTTTCCTGCTGATAATGGTCTAAGATCGCTTTTAACGTTTGCTTTAGTTCGGGTTCCTTTTTGTATTTTATCAGAC
Source organism: Mesobacillus maritimus (assembly GCF_023715205.1). Taxonomy (GTDB): domain Bacteria; phylum Bacillota; class Bacilli; order Bacillales; family Cytobacillaceae; genus Mesobacillus_B; species Mesobacillus_B maritimus_C. The sequence continues at coordinate 102,342 of NZ_JAMBNR010000010.1, read as the reverse complement.
ATTGATATCGATATCTATTTTTGATTCTAGGGATTGGCGAGGCTACCGGTCCTAGAACAACAGCTCCCCTAGAAACCCTAGAAGAAATAAAACCAGTAATCTTCTCCGTGACGGAGACAACTTTCATTAAATCTTCATGGCTGACAGTGATTAATGATAGATAGTAAAATGGCGGATATTTGTGAAGTTTTCTCGCCATCATTTCTTGTTGGTAAAATCGATCATAATCCTGACTCCCCGAAAGCTCGATACTATAATGTTCCGGTGTATAAGTCTGAATGACTACTTCCCCCGGAAGTTCATGTCTCCCAGCTCGACCACTTACTTGAGTTAATAATTGAAATGTTTTTTCAGATGAGCGAAAATCTGGCAAATGGAGCATCGTATCTGCACTTAACACACCAACTAACGTGATGTTAGGAAAATCTAGGCCCTTGGCAATCATTTGAGTTCCTAATAAGATATCAGCCTCGCCATCTTCAAATGCATTTAATAATCTTTCATGTGCCCCTTTACGTCCTGTCGTATCAACATCCATCCGGATTACACGTGCCTCCGGTAATAACTTGGTTAGTTCTTCTTCAACTTTTTGAGTTCCCGTCCCAAAATAACGAATATGATCACTCATACATTCTGGACAAGTAGTTGGAACTCGTTCCTCATGTCCACAATAATGACATTTCATTAATTCTTGATAACGATGGTAAGTGAGCGTAATTTCACAGTTGGGACAATTGACGACAAACCCACAATCGCGGCACATAACAAACGAGGAATGACCTCTTTTATTTAAAAACAGTACGGTTTGCTCTCCTTTTGCCAAACGGTCTTGAAGCTTTTCAAACAAACTTTCAGAGAACATTGAGCGATTTCCTGACCGTAATTCTTCACGCATATCGACAATCTCCACAGTAGGTAGAGGCTGCTCGTTCATCCGTTTTGGAAGATTTAATAAGGTATAAACTCCTTTTTGCGCTCGAGCAAAAGACTCGAGTGAAGGAGTTGCACTACCTAAAACAACTGGACAGCGATGCGTCGACGCTCGTTTGATTGCAACATCACGAGCATGATAACGTGGATTTTCTTCTTGCTTATAGCTTGTTTCATGTTCTTCATCAATAATGATAATCCCGAGCTTCTCAAATGGTGCGTAAATGGCCGACCGCGCCCCAACAACCACTTTTACCTCGCGACGCTGAATCTTTCGCCACTCATCATATTTCTCACCAGCAGAGAGTCCACTGTGCATAACCGCAACCAAATCTCCAAATCTTTGTTTGAAACGTTTCACCATTTGCGGAGTTAACGAGATTTCCGGGACTAACACAATCGCTTCTTCTCCTTTATCAAGAACACGTTGAATGGATTGAAGATAGATTTCTGTTTTTCCACTTCCCGTTACGCCGTAAAGCAAAAAGACCTCATGCCGCTCGTCCTCAATTGAGGCGAGGATGGGGATAATCGCTTTCTCTTGAGCATCCGTAAGCGGAAGGGGATCTTGTCGTTTAAACTCTCGATTAGCATAAGGATCACGATAAACTTCCATATAGTCTTCGCTTAAAATCCCCTTTTTTACGAGCGCTTTTACAGAGGCTTGCGAAACATTCGTATCCGCTAATAATTTTCTAAGTTCAATAGGACCTTTATGCTGAAGAAAATATTGTAACAGCGCTTTTTGCCCCTTTGCCTGAGGAGTCAGTTTTTCAATTTCCTCTTCCACATCTGACGGAGTGAGCAGCAAGGAAATATGCTTTAATTTCTTTTTTCTTACTCGATTTTTCACTTGATAAACAACCTCAACAAGACCCTTGTCCACTTCTTGTTTAAAATTTGAAACAAGATTTTGGTCAACAACTTCCTGCCAAGTGATTTCCTTGCTCCCTTGAAATAAAGATTTCGTCTCTTCCTGTAGGTCATCTATGGCTGCATCATTTGTCAATTGTACTTTTTTTTCATATTTTGCTTTTAAAGCTGCTGGCAACATCGCTTGAAAGGCTGAAATTTTATAACAAAGCGAATGATCCGTAAGCCAATCACCTAAGGCCAGCAATTCTTGATTTAAGACAGGAGTGAGATCCAGTGGCTCCACGATTTTCTTTAACTTAGAGAAATTTGATTCTGTTTTAATACCTGTTACAAAGCCTTGAATATGACGTGGTCCAAAAGGGACATGCACTCTTATCCCAGGTACAATCACGTTTTCATACTGTTCTGGTATCAGATAATCAAATGTTTTGTCAGTTTGTTTTGCGGGTACATCGACAATAACACTTGCTACTTTCATTCTTTTTCAACCTTCTTTAGCTGAATCGCCACTTCATTTAAAAGTTGTTCAGCTACTTTCTTTTTACTCATTAATGGCAATTCTACTTTGTCTCCATTTCGTTTATAAATTGTGACGATATTGGTATCATAACCAAAACCTGCACCTTCAGCCTTCACATTATTCGCGACAATCATATCGGCATTTTTTTTCACGAGTTTTTTACGCGCATATTCTTCGACATTGTCTGTTTCCGCCGCAAAACCTACAAGCAATTGTGTTGTTTTCCGTTGACCAAGTTCAAATAAAATATCCCTTGTCCGTTCAAGCTCTAGCGTTTGACCGCCATCTTGTTTTTTTATTTTATGATCATGAGTATCTTTCGGTCGGTAGTCAGCAACAGCAGCTGTTTTAATGACAACATCTGCTTGGTCATAATGTTCAAGCACAGCGTGATACATTTCCTCAGCACTTTCCACTTCAATGGTTTCTACTCCAATCGGTGGTGTCAGCGCAACGGGACCACTTATTAAGCAGACGTCTGCTCCTAATTTCTGTGCTTCCTTCGCAATGGCATAACCCATTTTCCCTGTGGAATGATTTGTTAAAAACCGAACAGGATCAATCTTTTCCCTCGTTGGTCCAGCCGTAATCACAATCTTTTTTCCCGTCCATTCTGAATTTTTGCTAGTAAAGTTTTGCTGAAGGAGCTCAACAATGGTTTCAGGCTCCTCTAATCTTCCTTTTCCTACATAGCCACATGCTAGAAACCCTTCTCCCGGCTCGATAAAACGGTAGCCATATTCATCAAGAGTTTTCATATTCTTTTGAACAGCAGGATGATCATACATATGTACATTCATTGCTGGAGCAATCCAAACCGGAGCAGTAGCGGCCAGCAAGGTAGTGGTCATCATATTATCAGCGAAACCATGGGCCAATTTCGCGATTGTATTGGCTGTAGCAGGTGCGACTAAAATTAAATCGGGCCAATCTGCTAAATCAATATGAGAAATTACCTTCGCATTTTTTTCTTCAAAAGTATCAGTATAAACCTCATTCCTCGACATCGCTTGAAAAGTTAGTGGCGTAACGAACTTTGCCGCAGATTCACTTAATATGACTTTTACCTCTGCGCCAGCCTGAGCCAACTTACTTGTTAACGCAACAGCTTTATAAACAGCGATTCCACCGGTCACACATAATAAAATCTTTTTTCCGTTCAGCATTCTCGAAACCCCCATTTGCTTCCTTCTTCTACTCTTCATTATGATTGAATAAAGCACATATTTCATCAAAAAACTTCGCAAAATCTCTTCTCAGTATTAAGTTTGTAAAAAACCTATGAGTTGAAACCGTGGTGAAAGTTGTTGTTGATTTCTTAAAACTTCGAGTAAGCAGTTTTGTACGTCCAATAAATTTATAAGCTCATGGTCTCCTCATAATGTTCCCAGCTTACAAGTAAAAAAGTGAACCACCCTATTATTATTGGTTGAACAACCAAGCTCGCAAAAAGACCCTTAGAAAAAAAATAACAACCTAATGTAGGTTGTTATTTGGCTGCGTAGGAATCTTCATTCCCTGCTGTTGTATGATAGTGAAGTTTTTCTCCATTGATCTCTTCAAGGGCTTTCCCAACGTATTTGTGAGATACATATTTATCTAATAACCCATTTTGGTGAACTTGCATGTTTCGTGCACGCTTTGCAGCCACAGATACCAAGGAATATTTTGAATCAATTTTTGTTAGTAAAGAATCAATAGAAGGATATAGCAAATCAATCAACCTCCAACATTTTTTTATAACGATATTGTACTCTCTCACGACGGCAATGCTCTGCAACGACAATCGCTTTTACTCGCTCACAAGCTAGCTCAACTTTGTCGTTTTCCACAACATAATCGTAAAGTTCCATCATTTCCAATTCCTCACGAGCCGCCTTCATTCGTCCTTTAATCAGGTCCTCTGTTTCCGTACCTCTTGTCACAATCCGGTTTTCTAACTCAGAAAGACTAGGAGGCGCAAGGAAAATAAACAAGCCTTCAGGGAACTTTCGACGTACTTGACCAGCACCCTGAACCTCAATTTCTAGGAAAACATCTTTTCCTGCATCAAGCGTTTGTTGGACATATTCGACCGGGGTGCCGTAATAGTTGCCGACGTACTCAGCATATTCCAGCAACTGATCGTTCTCAATCATTTCTTCAAATTGCTCACGCGTCTTGAAAAAGTAATCAACGCCATCAACTTCTCCTTCACGAGGTTTCCTAGTTGTTGCTGAAACCGAATATTCGAAGGCGGTATCCGGTTGTGAGAAAATTTCTTTTCGGACAGTTCCTTTTCCAACACCCGAAGGACCAGAAAGAACGATCAATAATCCTTTTTCTTGCATTTATTAAATCCTACCCTTCATCCAATATATCATCACGATTATCTAATCGAGCTGCGACCGTTTCCGGTTGTACAGCCGATAAAATTACATGATCACTATCCATTACAATAACGGCACGTGTCCGTCTTCCATAGGTTGCATCAATCAGGGAACCTCTATCTCTGGCATCCTGAATAACCCGTTTAATTGGTGCAGATTCTGGACTCACAATTGAAATAATACGATTCGCTGATACAATATTGCCAAATCCAATATTAATTAGTTTTATCCCCATGATGCTCCCCCAATCATCATTCCTATATTTTGTCCTTACAATTTGTTTCCTAAACTTTACTCGATATTTTGAACTTGTTCTTTCACTTTTTCAAGGAAACTTTTCATTTCTACTACTTCCATTGCAATTTTTGAATCATTTGCTTTCGAACCAATGGTATTAATTTCTCGATTCATCTCCTGAATCAAAAACTCCAATTTACGACCAATCGGTTCTTGTAAGAGAAGTATTTTTAAAAACTGTTCAATATGACTTTCAAGTCTAGTAAGTTCCTCATTAATATCCGCTTTATCGGCAAATAAAGCTACTTCAGTAAGGATGCGTGTCTCATCCACTTGTCCACCGACAAACTCAACCATTTTCTTGGATAATCGCTCACGATATTGTTCGACAACAAGCTGAGCAAGGTTTCTTACAACTTGAGAATGTTCTTTGATGTGTAGGATATTTGCCTTTACATCTGCTTCAAGTGCCTTTCCTTCTTGGAGCCTCATTTGTACCACTCCCTCTGTAGCTTGTACAGCAGCTTGTAATACAAGTGTTTCAATTTCTTCATTCTCTTCATCTTTTTCTTCAATAAGAATGAGGTCTGGTCGACCAATCAATTCGTGAAGATTTACCTCACCGCTTAGACCATATCTATCCTTAATTTCGTTTATGTATCGAACATATTGGTCAAGAAGATCCCAATCTATTTGAATCCCCCGTTTAGTTGTAGCTTGACCTTCAAGGGTAACATGAACTTCCACTCGTCCCCTTTTTATATAGGTGGTAAGAGTCTTTTTTAAATGTGTTTCAATCTTAGCTAGTTGGTTGGGGATACGGATATTAAATTCACAAAAGCGATGGTTGACTGTTTTTATTTCAACCGTTACTGCTACTTGTTCGGTTTCGATCCTTCCGCGACCAAACCCTGTCATGCTTACGACCATTCAGAACACATCCATTCTTAGTAGAGTCGTTTTAAAAAGGTTGTTTTCGTATAGTTATTGGTATAACTCTTAAACCCATTTTAACGTAATAACAGCTATTTTGTAGGATGGAATTGAAATTGTAGACACTTTCCTCATCATTATTAGCTGTTTACTCCTTTATCCCTTTTAAAAAGAGATCCTTGGAACCGCGTTTAAACTTTATTCTTAATTAGCAGCTAGAAGATGGAACTTGTCCGTTCTTTCTTCCTTCGCTGATTCACAAAAAAAGAAGGCAATAGAGTCAATGCTCTATTACCTTACGGATTATATCACATTCTTTCGTGTTTTACTTGCTAAAAATGACCCAGCTAGTAAAAAAGTCGGTAAAGCAGACATTCCGATAATCAATAACCAGTCAAATGGAACAATGGCTACTGTGTGGAAAATCGGCTGTAGTGGCGGATAATAAATAACGACAAGCACAAGTAGTAATGAGGAAAGAACCGCCCATACTAAATATTTATTCTCAAAAGGATTACGAGAGAAAATCGATTTTTCACTACGACAATCAAACACATGAATCAATTGCGCTAATACAAGTGTTGCAAACGCGATTGTTTGTGCATAAGCCAAATCATCTGGGTTTCGATAGTATACCGTCATGAAGGCAATCAACGTTGCAATTCCAATTAGGAACCCTCTTGAGATGACCTTCCATCCTAAACCTCTAGCAAATACCCCTTCTTTTGGATGACGAGGTCCCCGTTTCATTACATCATCCTCAGGTTGGTCTAAACCTAAAGCCATTGCTGGAAGACCATCTGTCACCAGGTTAACCCAGAGGATTTGGATCGGAACTAACGGTAACGGCAATGCCAAAATCATTGCAAATAACATTACCAGTATTTCACCAACATTTGAAGCGAGCAGATAACGAATAAATTTTCGGATATTCTCGTAGATATTTCTTCCTTCTTTAATGGCAGCCTTAATTGTGGCAAAGTTATCATCCAGCAAGACAAGTGACGACGCTTCTTTCGCTACATCCGTACCAGTGATACCCATTGCAACTCCGATATCAGCTGCTTTGATCGCTGGAGCATCGTTTACACCGTCTCCAGTCATCGCAACAATATGTCCTTTGTTTTGAAGTGCTTTTACAATTTTTAGTTTATGTTCTGGTGATACACGTGCAAACACAGAGACTTCTTCGACGATATCTTCTAACTCTTCAACCGATAATTCTGAAAGAGTTGCCCCGTCCATCACTCGACTACCTTTTGTTAAGATTCCTAGTTCCGAGGCAATTGCCTTTGCAGTAATTAGGTGGTCTCCTGTAATCATGACAGTCTTAATTCCAGCATCACGACACTCTTTAACAGCTGTTTTCACTTCAGGACGTGGCGGGTCAATCATCCCCTGTAGCCCAATAAACGTTAAATCTCGTTCTGCCTCTTTTTCACTTAAAACGACTGTACTTGGTGATAGCGGTTTATATGCAATTGCAATGGTTCTTAAAGCCTTTTCTGCAAGACCATCAATTGCTGCTTGTACTTTAACAGTCATATCTTTTGTTAAATGCTGTTGCTTGTCATCCCAAAGTATGGATTGACTCAGTCCAATTAAAACATCTGGAGCACCTTTTGTGACCACAAACTGACGACCACTTTTATCCTTAACGATAATACTCATCATTTTTCGCTGTGAATCGAATGGGAACTCATTTACAATTTCAAATTGCCCTAGCAAACCGGATCTTGTTAATCCTGCTTTCATGGCGGCAACTAATAAGGCTCCTTCAGTTGGGTCGCCATCAATGACATGCTCGTTTTCCTTCTCCATTAACTCGGCATGATTACACAGCATCCCAAATGTTAGCAATTGTTGCAAAGGTTTAACGGCATTTGGATCAACTCGATTTTCATCGGAGTAAAAATCACCATTTGGATCATAACCAACACCATCAACGGTCCACGTTTTCCCGCCACTCCATGCATGTGTGACAGTCATTTTATTTTGTGTCAGCGTACCCGTTTTATCAGAACAGATAACAGAAGCACACCCAAGCGTCTCGACTGCCGGTAATTTACGAACAATTGCTTTTTGCTTAATCATTCTTTGAACCCCAAGTGACAAGGCTACAGTCACAATTGCCGGTAAACCTTCTGGAATCGCGGCTACAGCTAAAGAAACCCCAGCAAGAAACATGGTATAGAGGTCATGTCCTTGAAGTACACCAATGCCGACAACAAGTACGGTTAAGACTAGCGCAACAGTAATTAATATTTTCCCAAGCTGCTCCAACCTACGTTGTAAAGGGGTTTCCATTGTTTCAGCCGTTTGCAACAATCCAGCAATTTGTCCCATTGCTGTTTTCATTCCTGTTGCTACAACAACACCAATCCCATTTCCTCGGGTAACAAGTGTCCCCATAAAGGCCATATTTTCCATATCCCCGATTCCAGGTTTTGGAATTCGCAAAGGACCGGTGAATTTTTGCACAGGAACAGATTCACCAGTTAACGCTGATTCTTCTACTTCTAAGCTATTAGCTTGAATCAGCCTTATATCTGCTCCAATACGATCTCCTGAGGAAAACTTAATAATATCCCCAGGAACTACTTCCTTTGATAAAACCTTTTCCCAGGCCCCATCTCTAAGGGCCAAGACTTGTGGAGCGGATAGCTCTTTTAAAGCATCGAGTGATTTTTCGGCTTTACGTTCTTGGAAAAAGCCAAGGAACGCATTGATGAAAACAATCGCAATAATGGCAATGGCATCGACCACTTCTCCAAGAAGACCAGATATCAAAGTGGCACCGAGCAGGACTAAAACCATAAAATCTTTAAACTGACTTGCAAATAACAGTAGTGCGGATGGTTTTTCTCCCTCTTCTAATGCATTAAGCCCGTGTTGCTTTTGCCGATTCTTCACTTCCTTTTCTGCTAGTCCTTCTGTAAAATCAGTATTTAGGACTTCTTCGATTTCTTTTTCATTCATTTCATGGAACTTCATCGGGCCAACTCACTTCCCCTTTCAGCGACTGATCATATCTGTCTTAATCCTCTAGTGACAGCTTATTCAGCCCTGTCCAAAAAAATGCTATGATAATAGAGAAGAAAATGAAAAGGATGTTTTGCACATGTCATTTGACGGATTATTTACAAGAGCCGTGACCAATGAATTATCCAGTGTTTTAAAAGGAGGACGAGTGAATAAAATTCATCAACCTTTTAAAAACGAAATTTTAATGGTCATCCGAGCAGGTGGAGTCAATCATAAAGTTCTCCTTTCCGCTCATCCTAGCTACGCAAGAGTGCAACTAACAAATGATCAATATGAGAATCCAAGTGAACCACCGATGTTTTGCATGCTTCTCCGAAAACATCTTGAAGGCTATATAATCGAGGATATTCATCAATCTGGGCTAGACCGAATGATTATTTTTGAAGTGAAAGGGCGCAATGAGATCGGCGATGTTTCCTATAAACAGCTCATCGTAGAAATAATGGGGCGCCATAGCAATATTGTTCTCGTTGATAAGGAACGAAATATGATTCTTGACAGCATTAAGCATGTTTCATTCGCGGTTAATACACATCGTGCAATACAACCTGGTCAAGAATACATCATGCCTCCTGCACAAGATAAAATAAATCCGTTTGAGGTAAATGAAGAGGAAATACTTCGACGTATTGATTTTAATAGCGGGCTTTTGGACAAACAACTTGTTCAAAATTTCGCGGGAATGTCACCTCTGATCGCAAAAGAAATTGTGTTTCGTGCTGGACTTGCCAATCGAACAACACTTCCGAAAGCGTTTGTGGATGTCATGAACGAATTAAAAGAACACCTTTATCAGCCATCCATCATCGTGTCAAAAGGGAAAGAGTATTTTTATATCCTCCCACTTGAGCACTTAAACGGAGAGACACGAAAGTTTGAAACTACAGGTGAACTTCTTGACCGTTTTTATTTTGGCAAAGCGGAGCGCGACCGAGTAAAGCAGCAAGCGAATGACTTAGAGCGCTTTATTTTAAATGAAAAAGAGAAAAACGAGAAAAAAATTAAAAAACTCGAACGCACTTTAGTGGAAGCCAAAAACGCCGAGCAATATCAGCTATTTGGGGAATTATTGACGGCAAACCTTTATGCGGCTGAAAAAGGCATGAAAGAAATCAGCGTGTTGAATTATTATTCCGAGGATGGAGAGAACGTGACGGTTCCGTTAGATCCAAGAAAAACTCCATCAGAAAATGCCCAAAAATATTTTACACGCTATCAGAAAGCAAAAAATGCTTTAAAAATCGTTGAAGAACAAATCAACCATGCACGGGATGAAGTCACTTACTTTGCAGGTTTACAACAGCAAATTGAAGCAGCTTCTCCGAAAGACATTCAAGAAATTCGCGATGAACTCGTTGAAGGTGGATATATCCGCCAAAGACAAAAGCGTGGAAATAAGAAAAATCAAGTAGCCAAGATTGTTCTGGAACACTACCAATCATCAGATGGAACTGAAATTCTTGTTGGGAAAAACAATAAGCAAAATGACTATCTTACAAATAAAGCTGCTGCAAGGGACGACATCTGGTTGCATACAAAGGATATTCCTGGTTCCCATGTTGTCATTCGCAGCAAAGAACCATCCGAGCAAACCATTTTAGAAGCGGCCTCCATTGCTGCTTATTTTAGCAAAGCCCGTAGTTCCAGTTCTGTCCCGGTTGATTTCACAAAAGTACGCCATGTAAAAAAACCAGCAGGCGCGAAACCAGGATTTGTCATCTATGAACAACAACAGACCGTTTATGTTACACCAGACGAAGATATGGTATTAGCTCTGAAAAAATAAATAGCGTCGAACGTGACTCGGAAAATGGCTACCGAGTTACGTTCGACGCTTTTTTTATTTTTAGCTTTATCTTGGTTGTAAAGTTTTTAATAGCATGCTTCTTTGAAGCTTTCATGGTGCACTTTTTTTCCAGTTTCTTCTGGAAACTTGCTTCATGTATCTTTCATCATTCATAAATAGCTACTGCAACCGGAATCCATTATACCTATTTCTATCTCATCTTACATTTTGCGGGAATGATACATTCTTCTATCGTTACCGTTTTCCTACTCGCTCACGCAGTTCGGGCACGATAGATTTTTCTACCGTGCCGATTTCTCCTAATATCCTGTATTATGGCCACGTTACTCACCCAAAGAAAGTACCAGCTACGAACAGTCAATCAAATCAACTAGCTTATTTAACTACCTCTGCTCCCCACTCAGCTGGGTTCTTCCGCCATTCCGCTAACTTCGCAAGATCCGCTTCACTAATTTCTTCTCGTTCACGGGCAACTTCAGCTAGGGTGGTGAAATCTGTCAGCGAAAACACTTCAATTCCAGCTTCCTTAAGCAATTCTTTCCCTTTTTCTAACTCATATGTGAATATGGCCACGGCACCAAGTACCTCGCAACCAGCTTCTCGTAATGCTTCAACGGCGTTGATGACACTTCCCCCCGTTGAAATTAAGTCCTCCACTACTACTACTTTCTGCCCAGCTAATACTTTCCCTTCAATCTGATTTCCTTTTCCATGGCCTTTGGCTTTCGAACGCACATAACTCATTGGCAACTCAAGCAAATCACTCACCCATGCAGCATGCGGAATTCCTGCAGTCGCTGTTCCAGCAACTCCCTCAACATCTGGAAAATGGGCCACAATCAATTCCTTTAAGCCTGCTGCAATTTCTTTACGAACCTCTGGATAGGAAAGAGTTAGCCGATTGTCACAATAAATTGGCGACTTTAATCCGGAAGACCAAGTAAATGGTTGGTTTGGTTTTAATGATACTGCCTCAATATCTAGTAGTCTTCCTGCAATTTGTTTTTTCACAGCAATACACCTTCCCATTCATTTTTCAGTGCTAAATAACTTTCTAGTGGATTTTCTGCCTGTGTAATTGGGCGCCCAACTACGATTGCGGAAGCACCTTCGCCTCTAGCAAACTTTGGAGTTGCCACTCGTTTTTGGTCGCCAGCGCCGCCTCCTGCAAGACGAATTCCTGGAGTCACTTTTAAAAATCCTTCTCCGACCCGCTCAGAAATCATCTTTGCTTCATGTGCAGAACAAACGACTCCGTCTAAACCTGCCTGCTGAGCTACGGACGCATAATGACAAACAGATTCCTCAAGTGAGACTGTTATCAACTGATCCCGGCTCATTTGCGTTTCTGAAGTACTGGTTAATTGTGTTACAGCGATACAAAAAGGTCGTTTCTCACCGACGCCAACTCCAGCTTCAAGACCTTCTAAAGCCGCCTCCATCATTTCACGACCACCGGCTGCATGGACATTGACCAGATCAGCGCCTAATCTAGCTAAGTTTCTCATCCCACCTTTAACAGTATTGGGAATATCATGTAGTTTAAGATCCAAGAACACATCATGTCCCTGTTCTTTTAGATACGTAACAATCGATGGACCTTCAGCATAAAACAATTCCATGCCTACTTTTAAAAATAGTTTTTCATTCCCGAATGAAGGTAAAAATTCTTCAACCTTCTTTTTATCAGGAAAATCAAGCGCGATGATAAGCGAATTGTTCATGCTGCTTCCAGCTCCTTCCTGTACATTCAGAAATATGTTGATACCCTAGTTGAGTTAAAAGCTGCGGTAGCTCATCAATTATGGTTGGGCACACAAAAGGGTCAATAAAATTCTGCGTACCGACCGCTACTGCACTTGCCCCTGCATAGAAAAATTCAATCACATCTTCGGCCGATTGAATTCCACCCATTCCGATAATCGGTATGTGAACCTGCTGACTAACTTCATAAATCATCCGCAATGCTACTGGTTTAACAACAGGGCCAGACAAGCCACCCGTACGATTAGCAAGAATTGGTTTACCCGTCTGCAAATCCAATCTCATTCCTAAAAGCGTATTGATCATTGTTAAGCCATCTGCACCGCCATCCTCAACCGCTTTTGCAATTGAAACGATATTGCTAACATTTGGGGAAAGCTTAACGTAAACAGGAACCTCAGAAACGGCCTTTACCTTTTTCGTTAAATTCTTGGCCATTTCAGGGTCAGTTCCAAAGGCAATTCCACCTGTTTTCACATTTGGACAAGAGATGTTCAATTCAAGTGCATGAACGTTTGGAGCCTTCGAAATCACTTCAGCCACCCTAACATAATCCTCTTCTGTTGAGCCAGCTACATTCGCGATAATTGGAACTTCATATTGTTCTAGCCAAGGAAGCTCCTCCGAGACAACCTTCTCCAAGCCTGGATTTTGTAAACCGATCGCATTAAGCATGCCTCCTGGAGTCTCTGCCACCCTTGGAGTCGGATTTCCAAAACGTGGCTCAGGGGTTGTTGCTTTAATCATGATTGCTCCGAGGACATTTAAATCATAGAGTTGGCTATACTCCTTCCCAAACCCGAAACAGCCTGATGCTGGCATAACCGGATTCTTTAATGACAATCCCGGAAGTTCGATATTCAATCTGCTCATATTGCCACCTCTCCCGCTTCAAAAACTGGTCCGTCCGTACATACTTTTTTATAAGTGTGACCGGTTGGATCGTCTTTTGTATGGCAGACACATGCAAAGCAAGCTCCAATGCCGCAACCCATACGCTCTTCTAATGATAAAAATACTTTTGCTGCGTATTGCCCTTTCTCGATTGCTTTTAACATTGGAGTTGGTCCACAAGAATAAATCACATCAGGTTGAACGACCAGACCCCCGAGGATATCGGTTACGAATCCTTTCTTCCCATAAGTCCCATCTACCGTAGTTACATACGTTTCTCCTAAACTAGCAAACTTTTCTTCGTAGAAAACCGCTGATTGAGATTGAAAACCGAGGATACTGATGACCTTTACTCCTTTGGCGACAAGCTGTTTCGCAAGTTCATACAGAGGCGGTACGCCAATGCCGCCACCGACAAGTACCGCTGTCTCCCCGATATTTGCTTCTGCAACAGAAAATCCATTTCCAAGCGGACCTAAAATATCGACTGTTTCGCCGCTCTTTTTATTAGCAAGCAGGGAGGTTCCCCGCCCCTGCTTCCGATAAATAATCGTAAATTCATTGCTTCGTTTATTAATAGCCGCAATGGAAATCGGCCTTCTTAACATCGGGTCGAGCCCTTCTGTCACTTTGATATGAACAAATCTTCCTGGCTCGTTCATCTCCTCAACAATTTTCCCTGACAAAACTAGCTCAAAAATGGATTCTGCAATTTGTTGCTGAGAAACCACAGTACACTGATCGTTTATGATCATTGCGTGACACCCACTTTAACTGATTTTGTTTCAGGCTGGACCATCGCGCTTGCTGAAAAGGTCATTGATTCTAATACCTGCAGAATGGCTTCTGCGGTATCAAGGGAGGTTAAGCAAGGAACGCCATTTTCAACAGACTCGCGACGTATTTTAAAGCCATCGCGTGCAGGCTGTTTTCCTCTAGTTAATGTATTTACCACAAGCTGCGCGTTTCCGCCCCGAATTAAATCAATCAAGTTCGGACCTTCAGAACCGATTTTACCAACGGTTGTTGTTTTTATACCAGCTGCTTCTAAGTAGCGAGCAGTTCCACTTGTCGCAACAAGCTGATAGCCGATTTCAGCAAATCTTCTTGCGATTTCAACCGTTTCTTCTTTATCCTTATCTGCAACCGTTAAGAGCACGGTACCGTAATTTTTAAACTTCATTCCAGCTGCAATCATCCCTTTATAAAGCGCCTTTTCAAGGGTTGTATCTTTTCCCATTACTTCCCCAGTTGACTTCATTTCTGGGCCGAGTGTAATGTCTACTCTTCTCAACTTTTCAAACGAAAATACAGGAACTTTTACATAAACTCCTTCTTGTTCTGGTACAAGTCCTGACTCATATCCTTGTTCACGGAGTGTTTGACCCATGATCACGTTTGTGGCAATCTTCGCCATTGGGACATGTGTAATTTTACTTAAGAAAGGAACCGTCCGGCTTGATCGAGGGTTCACTTCAAGCACAAACACCTCATGATTTGCGACAACGAACTGAATGTTTAAAAGACCAATAATGTTTAGCCCTTTTGCTAATCTGTCCGTGTAGTCAATCAATTTTGCTTTCACTTCATCCGTTAAGCTTTGTGGAGGATAGACAGCTATTGAGTCACCAGAGTGTACTCCTGCGCGTTCAATATGCTCCATGATTCCCGGAATTACCACTGTCTCTCCGTCAGAGATGGCATCAACCTCGATTTCCATTCCAGTCAAGTAGCGGTCAACCAACACTGGGTGTTCAGGATTCACTTTCACAGCATTTTCCATATAGTGGAGAAGTTCTTCTTCTTTATAGACTATTTCCATTGCGCGGCCACCAAGGACATAAGACGGACGAACAAGTACCGGATAACCAATCTCTTCAGCAATCTTTACTGCTTCTCCAACAGACATCGCTGTATTTCCCTTTGGCTGCGGAATATCTAACTCCATCATCGCTTGCTCGAATTTGTCGCGATTTTCAGCACGATCTACATCTTCAAGAGATGTACCTAAAATTTGCACTCCTAATTTAGAAAGCCCATCTGCAAGGTTAATCGCTGTTTGACCGCCAAATTGAACGACAACTCCTTTTGGTTGTTCTAAGTCAATGACATTCATGACATCTTCGATTGTTAACGGTTCAAAATACAACTTGTCAGAAATACTAAAGTCTGTTGATACTGTTTCAGGATTATTGTTAATAATGATGGCTTCATAACCAGCTTCTTTAATCGCTTTTACGCAATGCACGGTTGCGTAATCGAACTCAACCCCTTGACCGATTCGAATTGGTCCTGAGCCTAACACAACAACACTTTCTCGCTCCGTTCTTAGCGATTCGTTTTCCTCTTCATAAGAGCTGTAAAAATACGGTGTACTTGATTCAAATTCGGCAGCGCACGTATCTACCATTTTAAAAACAGGGACAAGACCAGAAGTTTTTCTCCAGTGGTAGACCGTTGTTTCATCTGAGTTCCAAAGCGTAGCAAGCGCCTTGTCAGAAAACCCAAGTTCCTTCGCTTTTTTGCCTACTTCCACTTCAAACGGACATCCTTTTAGTTTTGTTTCAAACTGAATCAACTTGTTTAATTTATAAAGGAAAAACAAGTCGATCTTGCTCCAGTCATGAATTGTTTCGATGCTGACTCCTCGACGAAGGGCTTCGCTGATATAAAATAACCGCTCATCGCCTGCTTTACGAATTCTTTTTTCAATCAAAGCATCATCAAAGGTTTCCCCATCTTTCAACTCAAAATGATAGATGCCCGCTTCGAGTGAACGAATCGCTTTTAATAATGACTCTTCAAGTGTTCTTCCGATCGCCATGACTTCCCCGGTCGCTTTCATTTGCGTTCCAAGCCGGCGATTTGCAGATTCAAACTTATCGAATGGCCAGCGTGGAATCTTTGTTACAACATAATCAAGGGCTGGTTCAAAACAAGCATAAGAAGTATTTGTTACCGGGTTGATCATTTCATCTAATGTAAGACCAACAGCGATTTTCGCCGCTAGTTTGGCAATTGGGTAACCAGTTGCTTTTGATGCTAAAGCTGAAGAGCGGCTTACCCTTGGGTTCACTTCAATGACATAATAGTTAAAGCTGTCCGGATCAAGCGCTAGCTGGACGTTACAGCCACCTTCAATTTTTAATGCGCGGATAATTTTTAATGAAGCATTCCGCAATAATTGATATTCGCGATCGCTTAACGTTTGGCTAGGCGCGACAACGATGCTATCACCCGTATGAATTCCGACTGGATCAAAGTTTTCCATATTACAGACAACAATGGCGTTGTCGTTTGCATCCCGCATCACTTCATATTCAATTTCTTTAAAACCCGCTATACTCTTTTCAAGTAGACACTGATGGACCGGACTGTTTTTCAATCCACTAGCAACAATTTCTATTAACTCTTGCTCGTTGCTACAAATTCCACCACCAGTACCGCCTAATGTATAGGCTGGGCGTACAATCACTGGGTATCCTACTTGTTCAACGAATGTATAAGCTTCTTCAAGTGTATGAATGATCTCACTTTCAGGTACAGGCTGCCCCAGCTCATTCATTAAATTCCGGAACAATTCTCGATCTTCTGCTTGTTCAATTGCTTCTAGTTTTGTACCAAGAATTTCGACATCACATTCTTCTAAAATACCAGCCTTTGAAAGTTCAACAGCCATATTTAGTCCTGTCTGCCCCCCTAATGTAGGCAAAATGGCATCTGGGCGTTCTTTACGAATAATGCGACTCACAAATTCAAGTGTAATCGGCTCTATGTAGACAACATCTGCCACTTCTGTATCGGTCATAATTGTTGCTGGATTTGAGTTTACAAGAATTACTTTATACCCTTCTTCTCTTAGAGCGATACAAGCTTGCGTTCCGGCATAATCAAATTCTGCAGCCTGCCCAATCACGATTGGACCTGACCCGATGACTAAAATACTTTTGACGTCTTTACGCTTTGGCATAGTTTGCATCCCCCTGTTTAGCTGTTTCTATTAAACGAATAAATTGATCAAATAAACCGTTGGCATCTTCTGGTCCTGGTGAAGCTTCTGGATGATATTGCACCGTAAACGCAGCCGCATTTTTATGTGCCAAACCTTCAATTGTTCCATCATTTAGGGCAACATGTGTCACTTCAAGCTCGGTACCAACAATCGAGCTCACTTCAATGGTATAACCATGATTTTGTGAAGTGGTTGCCACTTTACCTGACTTTAAATCTTTTACCGGATGGTTTGAACCACGATGTCCAAATTTCATTTTCACGGAATCCGCTCCACAAGCTAGCGCAAACAATTGGTGTCCAAGGCATATTCCAAACAGTGGCAATTTGCCAAGAACTCCTTTAATCATTTCAATTGCTTCAGGAACATCCTTTGGGTCTCCAGGGCCATTTGATAGCATAATTCCATCAGGATTTAGCGCAAGGATTTCTTCAGCATTTATATTGTAAGGAACCACGACCACATCACAATTTCGTTTAATTAACTCTCGTAAAATTCCATGCTTCATCCCAAAATCAACTAGGACCACGCGATAGCCACGTCCCGGACTTGCATAAGCACTTTTCGTAGAAACTTGTTTGACTTGATCAGTGCGCACCTTTGTCGCACGTAACCTTTCAATTACTTCTAATGGATTTTCTTCACTACCACAAATGGCACCTTTAAGCGTCCCGTGTTGACGAATCATTTTTGTTAGTTTTCGAGTATCTACTCCCGCAATTCCAGGAATGTTTTTCATTCTTAAATATTCATCAAGACTAAGCTTGCTCCGCCAGTTTGATGGAAAATCCGCTACCTCTTTGACAACAAAAGCTGAGAAAGCAGGAGTAATCGATTCAAAATCATCTCGGTTGATTCCATAATTTCCGACAAGCGGATACGTTAGCGTGACAATTTGCCCACAGTAGGATGGGTCTGAAAGAATCTCTTGATAACCTGTCATCCCTGTATTAAATACAACCTCGCCTATCACATTGCTCTCACTACCGAATGCTGTTCCTTTAAAAATGGTGCCATCTTCAAGAATTAATTGTCTCTTCATGCTGTTACCCTCCCTTTGCTCCATACCACTTTACCGCCTACAACTGTCAATACTGGCCAACCTTTACAATTCCAACCTCCAAATGGAGTGTTCTTTCCTTTTGACAAAAATTGTTCTGGATTAATTTGTTCTTCATGCTCTAAATCTAGTAAAACCAAGTCAGCCACTGAGCCAACTTCTAATCTGCCATATGGTAAGTTAAACGATTCAGCTGGTTTTATGGTTAAGAACTCAATCAATTGCTTCAAACTGATGATTCCTTTTTCAACAAACTCTGTATATAAAAGTGGAAATGCTGTTTCAAGACCCACAATTCCAAATGGCGCTAGTTCAATTCCCTCCGCTTTTTCTTCACTCGTATGTGGAGCATGATCGGTTGCGATAAAATCAATCGTTCCATCAAGGAGACCCTCGATTAACGCTTTCTGATCTTCTTGACTGCGCAGTGGTGGGTTCATTTTATAATTCGCATCATCTCCTGGGATATGTTCCTCGTTTAGTAAAAGATGGTGCGGCGTAACTTCTGCTGTGACCCGAATGCCGTTTCGCTTTGCATCCCGAACCGTACGTACCGATTCCTTCGTGCTAATATGACACACATGATAATGGCACCCAGCTGCTTCAGCTAAGAGAACATCCCGCGCAATATGTACGGCTTCACATACAGAAGGGATTCCATTGATGCCCATTTCTGCAGATGTTTTTCCTTCATGAAGGGAGCCTTTATTAATAAGCGTATTGTCTTCACAATGTGCAACAATTGCCATATCGACTTCAGCGGCTTGTTTCATTGCCGCTAACATCATACCTGCTTCTTGAACGCCTACTCCATCATCTGTAAACGCAAATGCCCCAGCTTCTTTTAGGGAAGCGAAGTCGGTTAATTCTCTTCCAAGTTCTCGCACTGTGATCGAAGCATAAGGGAGAACTCGAACAGAAGCCGTTTCACTTATTTTCTGATTCAAATTTTCAAGTTGTTCTTTAGAATCTGGTACTGGCCTTGTATTCGGCATCGCGGCAACCGTTGTAAATCCGCCTTTTGCTGCTGCCAAAGTTCCTGTAGCGATCGTTTCTTTCTTTTCCCCACCTGGTTCACGAAGATGGACATGCAGGTCAACAAATCCTGGAGCGATTAATTTTCCCTCTGCATCGATTGTCTCTTGTGCGGTTTTGCTGATATCCTTGCCAATTTCACTAATCTTTCCATCCTCTATGAAAATCTCAACTTTTTCTAGTTCCCCTGTATTAGTAAGCCAGTGGCCATTTTTGATTAGTAATGTCATAACTTTTTCCTCCTTCGATGTTTTTAAGTGCTCGTTGTAAAACTGCCATGCGAACAAAAACTCCATTTTGCATTTGTTTAAAAATCCTTGAGCGCTCCGCTTCAACAAGGCTATCCGCAATTTCAACTCCTCGATTGACTGGTGCCGGATGCATAATAATACTGCCCTTTTTCATGAACTTTTCCCTTTTAATTGTTAATCCATATTGACGATGATAGTTCTGTATATCCACGATGCTCTCATCCCCATGGCGCTCATGTTGAATCCTTAAAAGCATGACGACATCAGAAGTCATGATCGCTTCATCAATGTCGACATACCGATTTGCTTCCTGCTTTTCAAACCATTCTGGTGGGCCGGAGAACACTACTTCTGCCCCTAACTTTCTTAGTGCCTCGGCATTCGATCTTGCAACACGGCTATGCGATATATCGCCTATAATCGCAATCTTCAGACCCTGAAAACCGCCAAACTCCTGTTTAATGGTCAATAAATCAAGTAGCGATTGTGTAGGATGGTGTCCGCACCCATCACCTGCATTTATTATCGGTATTGTTAGACTGCCTTTAAGCGTTTCAAAATATCGATCCATGCTATGACGAATGACAACAGTGTTTACACCAATCGATTCTAATGTTTTGACTGTATCGTAGAGGGTTTCTCCCTTTAATACACTGGAGGTTTGCACTTCAAACGGAATCACTTCTAAGCCTAATTTTCTCTCAGCCATTTCAAAGCTTGATTTTGTTCTTGTGCTAGGTTCATAAAATAAATTGGCAACAAACGCTTTTCTTGTTGGATTCCACACCATCCCGCCTGCAAATGCTTGAGCTGTATCTAGAATTGAATGAATCTCTTCCGATGAAAGTGCTGTCGTTGTCAATAAATGATTTTTCATTGACCTTCCTCCTTTTTTTGTAAACCTTTTTGCCCTATTTTAAAAAAGAGTGTGTTAGCCTTGCCTATAATCCCATAAAAAAAGCACCCTGGTCTATAAATCCAGGGTGCTTTTCCACAGGGATACCTGCTTAAGGACAAGTGAAACCAGCGTGAGCCTCGGCCACTTATCAACACACCCTTTCTAGTCTCTCTGGACTAATTTTTAAAAGGTGATTACGCTATGTGATTTGCTTTCTGACTTTCAAATTCTTCTACTTGTTCCTCATCCTTTTGGGTCGGTAAAATCTGGTTCAAGATGACACCGATTAAAGCCGCTAATGCCATACCTTCGATTTGGAAGTCCTCCGAAAGTTTGATGAATGCCCCACCAATTCCAATGACGAGAATCACTGATGCGATCGCAAGGTTTCGATTGTTGCCAAAATCAATTTTACTTTCAACAAGCATTCTTAGACCTGACGAAGCAATGATTCCAAACAGTAGGATTGAAACACCGCCCATTACTGGAGTTGGAATTGACCCAATCAACGCTGTAACCTTACCAATGAAGCCAAATACAATTGCGGCAATTGCTGCACCAAACAAGACATAAACACTGTATACCTTCGTTATCGCTAAAACTCCGATATTTTCTCCATACGTAGTCTTCGGCGGACCACCAATCAACGCGGAGATAATCGTTGCCATTCCATCCCCTAGAATCGAACGATGTAGACCAGGTTCCTTAATATAATCACGGCCGACAACCTTTCCTAATACAAGCTGATGACCAATGTGTTCGGATAAGGTAACAAGGGCAACTGGTACCATAATCAATACTAACTCATACGTTATACTCACATCGTAGTGAACAAACGGGAAGATAAAATTCGGCATTTCAAACCAGTTTGCTTCTTTCACTCCTGTTAAATCAACAATTCCAACCGCTAAGGCAAAAAGATATCCGACAACAATTCCTATTAAAATCGGAACCATTTTCAACAACCCTTTTGCGTAGATGGAGCAAAGAATGGTAACAGCTAAAGTTACAAGGGCAACGGAGAAGTGTAGCAAACTGTATTCCCCAGAAGCATCGTTCATTGCCATATCTATAGCTGTTCCAGAAAGAGATAAACCAATTACAATAATGATTGGCCCTGTTACGATTGGAGGTAACAGCTTCATTATCCATTGATAGCCGACTTTTTTAATTGCAAGAGCAACTGTGCCATAAACCAGACCGGCTAGAAAGGCTCCAATCATTGCTGCCCCTGGGCCACCTCCTGCTTTCGCAGCGATAATCGGGGCTATGAAAGCGAAGGATGAACCTAAGTATGCTGGAACCTGCCATTTGGTAATGATCATAAACGCGATGGTTCCTAATCCACTTGAAATGAGCGCAATCGCAGGATCTAAACCGACTAAAAATGGTACTAAGATGGTTGCACCAAACATTGCAAATAAATGTTGGAGGCTTAGCGTGATAAATTGAAAAGTTGAAGGGACTTCTTTTACGTCCAATAGTGGTTTATTCATGGTGTATTTCTCCTCCTCTTTTTCTAAGGCTATTTTCATAAAGTTTGTTGTTAAGATCCTAAAGCCGATTTTAGCGCAGGATAAGCCATTTTATGCGCAGTTAATTCTTTTCTCTTTATATCTAAATGCAACAAAGTTTGAGAAAAGAGCCTAAAATAAAAACCCTTTTTGTTTTGAGGGCACAAAAAGGGTTCGGACGAGGAGCAATAAACTCCACGAGTTCCCCCTTTTTCAGCCTCACGGGACTGTAATTAAAAGGGTACTATTTAGTTTTCATAGATTGAAACTTTATCTTGTTGATCTACTTCTGTAAGCTGGACAACAATTTTCTCTGTACTAGAAGTAGGTATATTCTTTCCAACAAAATCAGCTCGGATTGGCAACTCGCGATGTCCGCGATCCACTAAAACAGCTAGCTGTATACTTGCTGGACGGCCGATATCAATTAACGCATCCAAAGCCGCTCGGACTGTTCTACCTGTATAAAGGACGTCGTCTACAAGAATAACCTTTTTATTGTCAATTTGAACTGGTATATCGGATCCTTTTACTTGTGGCTCTTGATCCTTCGTTTTAACGGTTAAATCGTCACGGTAAAGCGTGATATCAATTTCACCGACTTGAATTTCTTTTCCTTCAATTTGTTTAATTCTCTCAGCAAGACGTTCTGCTATATAGATTCCACGAGTGCGAATCCCAACAAGGATACAATCATCAATTCCTTTGTTTCGCTCAAGAATTTCATGACTAATCCTTGTTAATGCTCTTCGAATGGCTTGTTCATCTAGTACAATCGCTTTTTCAGTCATGACCCTACTCCTTTTAACAAAAAACCTCTCACCGGTAGATGAGAGGTTTGATTTTGTGCATACTTTGACCACTGTCAAGTGTCACTATATCCGTATCCTTCTCAGTCTCACGGGACTGGTTTAAAGGTCTTATTCAACTAACGTAATCTTAGTCTATTGTTGCATGTTTGTCAATGATTATTTCTTAAGTCATCTAGAAGATTTTCAAAGTACTCTGGTAGAGGCGCTTCAAATTCTATATATTGGCCTGTACGAGGATGCTCAAATCCTAATACACCAGCATGTAGAGCCTGTCCTCCAAGATCAAGTGTTTTTCTTGGACCATATTTCGGATCACCAGCCAATGGATAACCAATATATTTCATATGGACACGAATTTGGTGTGTTCTACCTGTCTCAAGCTTACACTCTACAAATGAAAAATCTTTGAAACGCTCCAACACATTGAAATGTGTTATTGCATTTTTCCCATTATCAACGACCGCCATACTTTGACGATCTTTCTGGTCTCGACCAAGTGGCGCGTCAATCGTTCCGTAATCATGCGGAATTACACCATGAACAATCGCTCTATACTTTCTTGTTACCGTTTTGGCCACTAATTGGTTAACCAAACTTTCATGCGCAACATCATTTTTAGCCACCATTAATAGACCCGAAGTATCTTTATCAATTCGGTGGACAATCCCTGGTCTTAACACACCGTTAATCCCAGATAAGTCCGTACAATGCGCCATAAGCCCATTGACAAGTGTTCCTGTTAAATGACCAGGAGCAGGGTGAACGACCATCCCCTTTGGCTTATTTACCACTAACACATCCGCATCTTCATAGTAAATATCCAAATCCATTTCCTCGGGAATGACGTCAAGTACTTCTGGATCTGGGATCCTTACTTCAATCACATCATTTAAGCTACATTTATAATTGGCCTTAACGTTTTTTCCATTCACAACAATTTGGCCGTCTTTAATCCATTGCTGAATTTGACTACGTGACCAATCTTTATTTGTTGTTGTGAGGGCCTTATCAATTCGATCTCCGGCCAAACTTTCCTCAATTATTATTTGAACTGTTTCCATGTTTGTTACGTTTCGCCTCTCTCTCTTCTCTGATCATCTGAAGCATTATCAATCCGACGCCGATGACAAGAGCAGAGTCGGCGACATTGAAGATAGGAAAATCGTATCCGAAAATATATGTGTTAACAAAATCCACAACTTCTTTTCGGAAAACGCGATCGATAAAATTCCCAATTGCTCCACCTAACATCAGAGCGATAGATAACCCCATTAATTTATTGTTTTTTGCCTCTTTTTCAAGATAAAGGACCAGTGCAACGATTACGATTACTGTAATAATGTAAAAAAACCACATTTTCCCCTGTAAAATTCCCCAAGCAGCACCACGATTTCGATGCGAGGTTAAATACAGGAAATTCTCAATAAGTTGAATGCTTTCTCCCAATTCCATATACTTCACTACTAGCCATTTTGTGAACTGGTCTAAAAGAATGATCAATACAGCAATTATGTAATAAAACACAAAAGTAACCTCCAAATCAAATGGATTACTTTTGCATTTTAGCATAACGCAATCAAAAACGACAGTAATACTTTGCTTTATCTCCTATGAATAGAGCGGCTTGCGGAGGAATGCCTCCATCATTTTCAGGTCTTCTTCTGATCTAGCAGTTGGAACCATCCCTAATAACCCATCAGGTAATAGTTCTCCTGACATTTCACAACGACCGAAATCTCCAGCTTCCATCTTAGCTATTGCTCGTTCTACATCATCAAGCTCCGCTTTGATATAAAGGAGGATTGAACTATGCTTATCTGCTTGTTGTAAGCGCTCAAGCAGCTCCTCCCTGGTGCGACGGAGCTCTTCATAGATAAAATGATATCGCTTCATATATCACTGCCTCCGTTCCTGTTTACAGCTATTATTACCCGTTCTATTCCGTTGACTCGGATAAACTTTTGACAAGCAGAACAAGAATTGTCGGAGAAGGAAAAATTTAAAAATTTTTAAGCTGTATAGTCTAAATAAAAGGCTTAGTTAAAACAAAAATGAGCTTTTTTATTATCATAAGCACTACCACAATAAATGTGATTGGTTATTTTTTCAATATAAAAATACGGAGCTAAAAGATAAGCATAGCTGTGCGTTAATCGGAGGTTGTTTTTATAAAATTCACTGCCCTTTTGTTCAAATGAAATAATCAAGGAACGCTTTTCAAATACTCACGGCTCTTTCTGGTCGCATGGACACTTCATGGTGCACTTTTTCAATACTCACGGCTTTACAGGTTCTCATGAACCCTTCATGGAACACTTTTTTCAAACTCTCACGGCTCTTTTCGTTCTCATGAACAAATTATACACGGAGCACATCTTCAAAAGCCCTTTGCCTTTTAAAAGGAGTCATCCATGTTAGACACTTGAAAGAGCATGTTCTTATAAAATAACCTCAATAAAAAAGTGTCCCCAAAATGAGGACACTTTTCTTATTAATTATTTTCCTGATGTTCTTTTACAACACTAGCACATCTTGGACAAACAGTTGGGAACTCTTCTACTTTTCCTACTTCAGGAGTGACAACCCAACAACGCTCACAAGTTTCTCCTTCAGCTTTTGTAACAACAATCGCTGCCTGTTCAAGCTTCATCGCATTTTCAGGAGCATCGTCATACATTCCTGCAACTTCAAAGTCAGAAACAATGAATAACTGAGCAATATTTTCTTTAATGGAATCAAGCAACTCTTTAGTTTCAGCATTCACATAAAGAGCTGCTTTTGCTGTAAGTGATTTTCCGATTACTTTAGCGTTTCGTGCTTCCTCAAGTGCTTTTAACACTTCATCACGGAGCTTTAGGAAAGCATTCCATTTCGTTTCTAATGATTTAGCGTTTGGAATATCCTTCGCCACTGGTAAATCAGTGAGCTGGACACTTTCTTCTGTTACTGCAGGAATAAAGGACCATACTTCATCCGCTGTATGTGGAAGAATCGGTGCCACAAGCTTGACTAAGCTTAACAAACTTTCATGTAGAACCGTCTGAATTGCACGGCGATCTGGGTGATTTGCAGCTTCGATATAAAGAATATCCTTGGCAAAATCCAAATAGAATGAACTTAGGTCAAGCGTACAGAAGTTGTTAACCGCATGATAAACACCTGCAAACTCATAATTTTCATAAGCTTGATGAGTATTCTCGATAAGCTTATTTAATTTTACAAGCATAAATTGATCGACTTCGCGTAAATCTTCAAACGCAACTGCATCTGTTTCAGGGTTAAAATCAGCAAGGTTTCCTAAAAGGAATCTGAATGTGTTACGGATTTTTCGATAAACTTCAGCTACTTGTTTTAAAATCGGGTCAGATACACGTACATCTGCTTGATAATCAACAGAAGCAACCCATAAACGTAAAATATCTGCTCCTAGTTGATTCATAACCTTTGCCGGAACCACAACGTTACCAAGAGATTTACTCATTTTACGTCCGTCTCCATCTAAAACAAAGCCATGGCTCAAGATGCCTTTATATGGTGCTTTACCCGTTACTGCTACACCTGTTGATAGTGAAGAGTTAAACCAGCCACGATACTGGTCAGAACCTTCAAGATATAAGTCTGCAGGTCTTTCTAAATCATCACGCTCCAACAATACTGCCTGATGGGAGGATCCAGAATCAAACCATACATCCATGATGTCTGTTTCTTTCGTAAATTCTCCGTTTGGACTACCTGGATGCGTAAATCCTTCAGGTAATAGTTCCTTCGCTTCTTTTTCAAACCAAATATTTGAACCATGTTCTCTAAATAGATTTGAAATATGGTCAATCGTCTCATCCGTAATGATTGGCTCCCCATTTTCCGCATAAAAGACTGGAATTGGAACTCCCCATGCACGTTGTCTGGAAATACACCAGTCTCCACGGTCACGAACCATGTTGTAAAGTCTTGTTTCACCCCAAGCAGGGACAAATTTTGTTTCATTGATTGCTTGTAGCAAATCGCCACGGAAGTCTTTAATGGAAGCGAACCACTGCGCTGTTGCTCTGAAAATAACTGGTTTCTTCGTTCTCCAGTCATGCGGGTAGGAGTGAGTCATGAACGTAAGCTTCAGTAATTTCCCTGCTTCCTGTAACTTCTCGGTAATTGGTTTATTTGCTTGATCATAGAATAGCCCTTCAAATCCTTCAGCTTCAGCCGTCATGCAGCCTTTATCGTCAACAGGACTCAACACATCAAGGCCATATTTTTGCCCAACTAAGAAGTCATCTTCCCCGTGACCTGGCGCTGTATGAACACAACCAGTACCAGCATCAGTGGTAACATGTTCCCCTAACATTACAAGTGAATCTCTTCCATATAACGGATGTTCGGCAACAACTCGTTCAATGTCTTTTCCTTGTACTTTTTGAACAACTTCAGGGTTTTCCCAACCAATCTCTTGGCTCACGGTTTCTAATAATGCCTCGGCCACTAAGTACTTTTTATCTTCGACAGCCACGACAACATATGTGAGGTCAGGATGCACGGAGATTCCGAGGTTGGCAGGAATGGTCCAAGGTGTTGTTGTCCAGATGACGATTTCAACATCCTCTGCTAACACACCGTTACCGTTTTTCACCTTAAATCCGACATAAATGGATGGAGACTTTTTATCCTTATATTCAATTTCCGCTTCAGCCAATGCAGATTCACTGGATGGAGACCAATATACCGGCTTTAATCCTTTATAGATATAACCTTTTTTCGCCATTTCTCCAAACACTTTAATCTGCTGAGCTTCGTATGCAGGCTTTAAAGTGATATAAGGATTTTCCCACTCACCACGAACACCTAAACGCTTAAACTGGGTACGTTGGCTATCGATTTGCTCGTATGCGTATTGTTCACAAAGCTTGCGGAACTCAGCAATCGTCATTTCTTTTCGTTTTACGCCTTTATTTGTTAGCGCCTGTTCAATTGGAAGTCCGTGCGTATCCCATCCAGGTACGTATGGAGAAGAGTAACCACTCATGGACTTATAGCGAACAATCATATCTTTAAGAATTTTATTTAAAGCATGACCAATATGAATATCACCATTTGCGTATGGAGGGCCATCATGTAAAATAAAATGCGGTCTTCCCTCAGTACGCTTTTGTACCTTTTCGTAAATATTCATTTCTTCCCATTGTTTCTGCATATCTGGCTCACGCTTTGGCAGGTTTCCACGCATCGGGAAATCTGTTTTTGGCATCAACAGTGTGTCTTTAAAATCCATTTTTTCTTCCTCCTACATTCTTTCAATCATGAACGACAAAAAAACCTTCTCATCCCAAAAAGGGACGAGAAGGTTTCCCGCGGTACCACCCTACTAGACACGCTACAACAGCAGTGTCCACTTAGCATTCTTAACGTGAATGAAGCGCCTACACTTAATGATTCCTAAGAACGTTCAGCTCGGAACTATCGGGTGATTTTCTGATTTTTCTCTCAAACCGGGCTTCCACCATCCCCGATTCGCTAAAAAATTGAGCAATTGAAAAATCGTACTGTCCCTGTCATTGTTTCAGTCATGTATTATACTTTGATAAATTATATGACAAATTAGCTTCTAACGTCAAGCTAGTGAATCTTCTTCTTCTTTCAACGCTGACTTTAGCTCGGTGGAATCTACTTCGTACTCAAGTAAATGATCCCAATCATCGTTATTAAGCATATCAAGCTGTGCTTCAATTAACATCTTAAAGCGATTTCTGAACACTTTTGATTGTTTCTTTAATTCCTCAATTTCCAAAGCAATTTTACGAGCTTTCGATAAAGATTCATTTATAATACGGTCAGCGTTTTTCTCCGCTTCCTTAATAATTAATTTCGCCTCTTTTTGTGCATTACGCTTTACTTCATCTCCGGCCTCTTGAGCAATCACGATTGATTTATTTAAAGTTTCCTCAATGGTTGTAAAATGGCCAAGGCGGGAATTCATATCATTAAGCTTCTCTTCAAGCTCTTTTTTCTCACGGATAATCATTTCGTAATCTTTAATTACTTGGTCAAGGAATTCATTTACTTCGTCCTCATCATAACCCCTGAAACCTTTGCTAAACTCTTTATTGTGTATATCTAACGGCGTTAAAGGCATGACGCCACCTCCTATTTGTATAAACTGATTATGTATAGAGGATATTTCGACAAGAAAACAAAAAATCCTTCTAAATTCTACTATAGCCTTATTTTTGTCTGCCGGCAATAACCCGATATTTATCTTTTTTCGTTTTCCCTTCAATTGTTACAATCTTTGCACGACCCAATCCGCGTACAGATAAAATGTCTCCTTCGCCACACTCAAACGCTGGATTTTCAATTGTTGTCCAATTGACTTTAACAACCCCATGTTGAATATACGTCTGCGACTTCTGTCTCGAAATATTGTACAAAGCTGACATCAATGTGTCTAACCGCAATGAAGATGCTGTGGTTGTCAATTCACGCCAATTAACCTCGGGCTGTATTGCTTGATTTAACGGTATCTCCTTTAAGCTAATGCCAGCTTTTCCAACACTATCTAGCTGGAGGCGGACATAATCAGAAATTTCACTCGCGGCATAAAACTGTACTTGATGACTGTTAATCACAATATCACCAAATTTTCCGCGTTTTAAGCCCAGTGACATCAGACTTCCCAGTACTTGACGATGTTCTATTGAAACAAACTTTTTAGCATAATTCAAATCAAACAAACATAGTTGAAACTCTTCCTCACTCACCTCAAAATAGTCTGGATACAACAAAGCCCTTTGCCGCTCGGCTCCTTCAAATCCGCCAAAGAAAGAACATTTAACATCTTTGTTGCCAATGATGGTTTGAACAATTTGTTGTTCACGTGGATCAAGGAAGTCGGTAAGCTTTGGAGCATATGTTTGCTCTACATAATCTCGCCAACTCAAAACTTGATCAATAAACTCCCGCTCCTCGGGACGAAAATGCTGGTAGATGTTCATTGATTTTAACTCCTTATGAATTGAAAAGCGTAAATAATTGATTAAGATAGCACTTCTAAAAATACACCCAACATTTTTTCTATGCAAAAAAGGGTCTACAATAGACCCTTTTCATTTTAGAACCAATTAAACAGTTGAACTAACCCCGCTGAAGCAAATCGTAAAACTAGGAAAGCAACGATTGGCGAAATATCAATCATACCAAGCGGTGGAATAAACCTTCTGAATGGCTCAAGATATGGTTCACAAATTCGTGCGAGAAATTGTCCAATTGAAGATTCCCTTGCATTCGGGAACCAAGACATAAAGATATAAATAATTAGTGCCCATTGAAATAGGTTAATTAGCTGCAGAATAATTCCAAGTAAAAACTCCATTTAACCCCTACCACCTCGATTCTTGAAAATCTCGTTCTTGCATAAGCTCTGATATGTTTCCTGACACTTCCACGTTATCTGGAGTGCATAAGATAATATTAGCACCAATCTTCTGGATATCGCCACCAATTGCATAGACAGTCCCACTTAAAAAATCAACAATTCTTCTAGCTTGGTCCTGTTCAATCCTTTGGAGATTAACGACAACTGCTCGCCGATTCTTTAAATGATCGGCAATCTCTTGAGCTTCAGCATATACTCTTGGCTCCATTAAAATCACTTTAGAGGCTTTCTGTACACTTTGTAAACTTACAACATTTTGTTTTGGTGCTGGTTGTGGTGTAGACTGTGGTCTAGCTTGTTTCGTTGGTTGTACAGTTTCCTCTTCAATCATTTCCTCTTCCTTATAGTCATAATCATCTTCAAGAAAGAAATAATTTTTTATTTTTGATTTTAAAC
This sequence comes from Mesobacillus maritimus, assembly GCF_023715205.1. GTDB lineage: Bacteria > Bacillota > Bacilli > Bacillales > Cytobacillaceae > Mesobacillus_B > Mesobacillus_B maritimus_C. The sequence continues at coordinate 71,569 of NZ_JAMBNR010000010.1, read as the reverse complement.
TCATTTTTTATACCTCCGATTTCTCACCTACCAGTGCAGTGCCAATTCTCACCATGGTAGCCCCTTCTTCAACTGCAATTTGATAATCATTTGACATCCCCATTGAAAGCTCGTTACAAGGTGCATAATCAAGATGTAGTTGTTGGACCTCATGCTGCAATGATTTTAGGTTTTGAAAACAACGGCGTAACAACAATTCATCCTCGGTGTACGGGGCCATTGTCATTAACCCTTCAACCTGAATGTTTTCGAACTGAGCTAAATCTTTTACAAACTCAAGAACATCGCCTGGATTTAATCCATGTTTTGATTCTTCTCCTGAGACATTTACCTGGACAAAACACTTTACTTTTTTCGTTGCTCGTTTATTCACTTCTTTAGCTAGTGACAAACGATCAAGCGAATGCAAATAATCAATTTTATCCATCACGTTTTTGACTTTACGAGTTTGCAATGTTCCTATGTAGTGCCATATAGGCTTGTCCTTAAGATGTTCCCACTTATTAAGTAAACCCTCATCGCGGTTTTCTCCAAGATGGACAATTCCTGCTTCGACAGCCTCTTTCGCTCTTTCAACACTCACATACTTGGTCACTGCAATAATTTTCACTTCGCTTGGTTGTCTTCCTGAAACCTTACAGGCATGTTCAATGTTTGCTTGTATACTACGTAAATTGTCCTCGACTCTCATTTAAGAACGAAGCTCCTCCTTCCAACCAATAAAAGCTAGCATTCGCCCTGTACTTCCGCAATCTCTTCGATGGGAATAAAAATACTCTTGATGACAACTTGTACAATAGTTGGTCTGAAGAATATTTTCTTCAGGGACGCCTGCCCTTATCAGAATTTGTTTATTAAGCTCCTTTAAGTCCAATGAATACTCATTATCGTTAATTTGATTATATGGCTTTTTTTCGACACCTTCTAGTGCTTTTTCAACTAGGTTCTTGACTCTATTATCTACAATATAACATTTTTTGCATATGGAGGGACCAATTATCGCTAAAATTCTTGAAGGATTACTCCCATTTTCTTTAAAAGCAGTAACCACTTCCGCCGCAATGGCCTGAACACTCCCCTTCCAACCAGCATGAGCTATGCCAATTCTTCTAGATTCTTGATCAAGGAAGAAAATCGGCACACAATCTGCAAAACAAAGGGTCAGTAGGATTCCTGCCTCATCTGTAAAAAAACCATCTGTTCTTGAAAATGAACTTTCATACGAAGAAGCCCCTTTTCCTTTATCCGCTTTCGTTACTTTTTCAAGATGAACCTCGTGAGTTTGCTCTGCACCTACCCAACAACTCGTCGGAAATCCCAGCGTTGTCGCTAAAAGTTCCCGATTTTCGCAAACAGACGTAAGTTGGTCTCCTACATGGAAACCAAAATTCAATCCAGAAAACTCCCCCTCGCTTACACCATCCATTTTAGTGGTAAAACCAGCAACTAAATTCGGAAACTCTTCCGCCCAAGAATTGATTGTAAAATATCTTTGATCTTTTATTTTAAATGGCTCCATTTTTCATTCCCCTATGAATTTTATTTAATTACACAGACTAGTAGCTTAAACTTGTCCCTTTAAAATAAATGAGGTGGGGTGATAAAATTAACACCTTAATTTTTAAGCACAAGTAGTTTTTCCTGTGATAATCAAACCCAACCGTTTTTTAAAAAAAGGGTTTTCCATCAGAGGAAAACCTCTGATGGCCTTGTTACCTTTAGTTTAGCTAACGAATACCGTATCTAGCAAATAAAAGCTCATACCTCTTCTTGAACCTCTTTTATTTCACCATAATCCTTATATCGAACAAGGATGACATCTTCCCCGATTTTTAAAATATTTTTCCAAGGTATCACTACTTCGTCTTCTTTTCCAAAAAAACCAAGAACTCTCCCGACTCCTCCGACAACGATTGCCTCAATATTCCCTGTGTCTAGGTTGATTTCAATATCATCAATATTCCCGAGCCTTTTACCATCCGAAATATTCACCACATCTTTTATTTGAAACTCTGAGACTTTTAACATCTATCTTCCTCCCTGCCCTCTCATATTAAAATATATGAGGCAAAGGGGACCGTTCATGACTAGCATTCCACTTTATCCAAATAATCAGGTTCTTTGCAATAGGCTGTTTTCGTAAAGTTTGTTGTTAAAATCCTAAAGCCGATTTAAACGAGAAATAAGCTTTGCTCTGCGTTACTACTTAGTTTGTAAGCTCTTTTCTTCTCTTATAAATGATCTTTGGATGGAATCATAGCTAATTTATTTTTTTATTTCAACAATCTTTGAGAAAAGAGCTTTGCAATAAGAAAACTTGCATCTTGACCAGCGGTTTGACCTTCACACGGACAAAATAAAAAGCCGCCTTTAAGGCAGCTTTTCGCTTTCAAAAACTAATTTCAGTTTTGAATATTCTTATTCATTTGTTTAATGGCAGCCTTCTCAAGCCTTGACACTTGCGCTTGTGAAATGCCGATTTCTTCCGCTACTTCCATTTGTGTTTTCCCTTGGAAGAAACGCTTTCTTAATATTAATTTTTCTCTTTCATTTAAACGACGCATTCCTTCTTTAAGCGCGATTTCTTCAATCCAGTTAATATCTTTATTCTTTTCATCGCTTAGTTGATCCATCACAAAGATTGGATCCCCACCGTCATTGTAAATCGGCTCGAATAAAGAAACTGGATCTTGAATCGCATCCAAAGCAAAGACAATTTCCTCATGAGGGACATCTAACACTTTGGCAATTTCCTCGGCTGTTGGCTCTCGAAGTCTTTCACTCATAAGCTTTTCTCTTACTTGTAAAGCTTTATAAGCAATATCTCTGAGTGATCGCGATACTCGAATCGGATTATTATCTCTGAGATATCTCCTAATTTCCCCAATAATCATCGGAACAGCATAAGTTGAAAACTTAACGTTTTGACTTAAATCGAAATTATCAATAGATTTCATAAGTCCGATACAGCCCACCTGGAATAGATCGTCTACAAATTCTCCACGGTTGTTAAAGCGCTGTATGACACTCAACACTAGCCGTAGGTTTCCATTTACTAGCTTCTCCCTTGCTGTTAACTCACCACTTTGCATCTGTTTGAAAAGCTCTCTCATTTCTTCGTTTTTCAAAACTGGCAATTTTGAAGTATCCACACCGCAAATTTCTACTTTGTTTCGAGTCAATCTTTTTCCCTCCTTACAGGAGCTGCTGTACAAAATTAAGTATCTCCGCAAGAAGGAAAAATATGCACAAGCTAATTGGAACTAATCCACCTAAAAAGGAAATTATCACCTAGAAACCTTTACCAGTATGGACTTTCTTTACCAAAAAAATTTTACACCATTTTATTAAATTCTTTTCGCAACCGTTTGATAATTCGTTTTTCTAATCGAGAGATATAGGATTGGGAAATCCCTAACATATCCGCAACATCTTTCTGTGTCTTTTCCTCACCACTACCAAGTCCAAAGCGAAGCTCCATGATTTGTTTTTCTCGGTCTGAAAGTTGCTCCAAAGCCTTAATTAATAGCTTTTTATCAACATTGGACTCTAAATCTTTTGTGATAATGTCATCATCTGTTCCTAGGACATCCGATAGAAGTAATTCATTTCCATCCCAATCAATATTCAAAGGTTCATCAAATGATACTTCAGAGCGAATCTTGTTATTCCTGCGTAAATACATTAATATTTCATTCTCGATACAACGGGAAGCATATGTAGCGAGCTTAATCTTTTTCTCAGGATTAAACGTATTAACTGCTTTAATAAGACCAATCGTTCCAATTGAAATCAAATCCTCGATGTTGATGCCTGTATTTTCAAACTTCCTTGCAATATAAACAACTAATCTTAAATTTCTTTCAATCAAAATCGAACGTGCAGCTTTGTCTCCATTTGGGAGTTTTTGTAACAATAATTCTTCTTCTTCTTTATTCAAAGGAGGAGGCAGTGCTTCACTACCGCCGATATAATAAATTTCATCTGTTTTAAGTCCTAGTTTGTGCAATAACTTATACCAGTAATAGGATAAGCGCAGCCGTAAACTTTTCATGAATTGTCCTCCTTCTAAAATTGTTTTTTTTGAGTATAGTATTATTAACTTACCAATACACCTTTTTCCTGAGTTGCAATGCCTGCAAGCATTTTAGGATGCACGATACAATCAAAACTGTCATCAGAGGATAACTTTTGTGCGGTGAAACTAACTAACGCTTTATCCACGATAAATGTTTCTTTTTCATTCTCAATTCTTAAATATTCTGGTTTAAAAGCAACAATCAATTGATGCTCTTGTCCAACCACCTTATACGGAATAATACTCATCCTACTTTCGTATTCAGGCGGAAACTGCGCTTCCCCAGTTAACATCCTTTCTGGTTCCTTAGCGACATTTTTGATCTCTTCTGGAAACTCAACCGGCAAGGCATCAATGGATACGATCATGACAGGTTTCTTCGAAATCGGATCATACAGTTGGTTCCCACTATCGACCAACCCTTTCAGTTTTAGCTCGATGTCATTGATACTAATGGATACATCGACAATTTGGTCATATTGAATTTTCGCCATCTCAATTCCTTCCACATTTTTACGCGAAAAATGCCACGCAAGCGGAAATCCTAAAAGGACAAAAAGCCAGCTAATTGGGTCCCCAAAACCTCTAATACTAGCAAGAGCCACTGAAGTTGAAAGATCCATGTCAAATTGGACAAAATAATGGGAACCGATAATGGCCCCTCCCATTAGAAAAGTCATCATATAAAATGTCATTAGGCTTTTAAGAAAAAAGCTTAACCGCTTAAACCCAAAGACTGCTAACACCATTAAAATGGAAAAGCCCAACTTAACCACTGGGTGACCGGTATGTTCAAAAGGGGTAAGTGTTAATAATATTAATATGGTTCCAATGAAGCCCCCTACAAAGACTCTCCAAGGCTTCACCCTTCGCTTTAGTACTAATGCAGTCAAATACAGGAGAAGAGCATCAAAACACAAATTCAAAGCCCATATCACATCTAGATAGACCGTCAACTCCCTACCCTCCTAACCCCCAGACTTCAAACATAACCAGAAAACATTCGCACCATCATAATGAAAGATTTATCCTATCGTCAACACTCGCCTCCATCTTTCTACTTTATGCTTACGACAAAGTATAACGTACATACCTTATTGAAGTGTGTCACTTTCTGTATACAAAACATCGGAAATTTTCACTTATCTATTCGGATTTTGTCACATTATCAAATTGATTTTTTTACCAAAGTAGCTTAAATGATTGAAAGATAGATTTCATCGGGATAGAAGCTAAACTGAGAGGTAGTGTTTACTGCGATTCTGTTATGCTGTGGAAAGCGAAATAATTTGGATCATTTTTGGAGGGAGATTTCGTTAAATATGCCGTTCCTAACTATTAGGGTGACCCTAGTTGTTTTGGGCACGTTAGAACTTCTTGCATGCCTTTTTGCCAAGCTCTGCGTCAAACGAACGGGATTTATGCGTTTGGGACATCCCTTCCTTGCATTCCTATCCTTAGTTGGGCAGCTACCCGTTTATTGGTGACAGTTCTTCTGCTCCAAACCAAGTTTGGGCACCCAGACACCTTATTGGTGACCTTATTCCATTACCCTTACTTTAATTTGGGAGCCTCCCAAATTTATCTTCTCTCGTAAAGGTATTGTCCTTATAGGACAACCCCATAATTAATTCATTGCACACAAAAAGCGCCCTACAAAGTAGGACGCTTCTTGTTAATAATCCAATTATTATCTTCTACGATTTCTGTTACGTAGGAATGTTGGAATATCCAATGTATCTTCCATTTGCTGCTGTTGTTGACCGTGGTTGCCTCTTTGAGGTTCCTGTTGTTGCGGTTCTTCACGCTTGACTTCACGCTTAACTGTATTATTATTGAGTGGTTTTGATTGTCCACCAAATACAGGGCGTGATGGCTTCGCTGGTGCCGATGGAATGTCATTAAACCCTGTTGCGATGACTGTAACAACAATCTCATCTTTAAGGTTGTCATTGATGACAGAACCAAAAATCATGTTAACTTCTTGATCAGAGGCAGTCGCAACAATATCAGCTGCTTCTTGAACTTCATAAAGACTTAAGTTAGAACCGCCTGTAATGTTCATAAGAACACCTTGAGCTCCATCGATAGAAGTCTCTAGCAACGGAGAAGAAATAGCTTTCTTTGCCGCTTCAGCTGCACGGTTTTCTCCAGCTGCAACACCAATCCCCATTAGTGCAGAGCCTTTGTTAGACATAATCGTCTTAACATCAGCAAAGTCTAAGTTGATCAGACCAGGGACTGCAATCAAGTCAGAAATACCTTGCACACCTTGACGTAATACGTTATCCGCTTCACGGAATGCTTCCAACATTGGAGTGCTCTTATCAACGATTTCTAGAAGTCGGTCATTTGGAATCACAATAAGTGTATCAACCGCTTCCTTCATTGCTCCAATTCCGCCACCCGCTTGCGTTGCACGCTTGCGTCCTTCAAATGTAAATGGACGAGTAACGACTCCAACTGTTAAGGCCCCTAGATCTCGAGCAATCTGAGCAATAACAGGAGCTGCACCAGTACCAGTTCCACCACCCATACCAGCTGTTACAAATACCATATCTGCACCTTTAAGTGCTTCTTCAATTTGTTCTTTGCTTTCTTCAGCAGCTTTTTTCCCTACTTCAGGATTAGCGCCTGCACCTAATCCACGGGTTAATTTGCCGCCAATTTGCATTTTAACTTCGGCTTTTGATAGATTTAAGGCTTGTGCGTCTGTATTTACTGCGATAAACTCAACACCCTGCACGCCATGTTCAATCATTCGGTTAACTGCATTATTTCCGCCGCCACCAACACCGATAACTTTTATCGTCGCAAGTGAATCTAAATTTGTATCAAACTCCAACATGACAAATCCTCCTAAATCGTCGAGATTCCGATTCGCAAAAATTTACTCAAAAAAGTAGCCAAGAAATTTCTTTACTCTAGATGGTCCCTTTTCTTCCGGTTGCTTTTGTTTTTCCGGCTTGGTTTTTGGCTGCGGCTGTTTTTGGACTCTATTTTCCTTAAATTCCTGTTCAGCTACTGTAGCTTCTACTTGTCTTCCTTGCAGCTTGGCATTCTTATAGGCAAATTTAATTAGACCGACAGCTGTGGTGAATTGTGGTTCACGCACCCCAATATAATCTGGCACAGCAAGTCTTACACGGCTTTGGAACATATCCTGTGCCAATTCGAGGACTCCTTGCGTATTTGCCATCCCGCCAGTAAGGACAAATCCTCCTGGCAAATCACGAACCTTCATTTTTCGTAGTTCATCTTGAACTAACTCAAAAATTTCTTCAATGCGAGCTTCGATGATATCAGCAACTTCTAATTGATTGAACTGTTGTTGCTGGTCACTGCCAATAATTCCAACAGTAAATACTTCATCTTCTGATGCATGGTCATAAAAAGCATGTCCATGCTTAACTTTAATCTTTTCAGCATCCTCTGTTGAAGTTCTAAGTCCAATAGACAAATCTTTCGTTACATGTTCTCCCCCTACAGGGATGACTGCAGTAGCAGCCAGGTGACCGTCCGTAAACCAACCTAGAGTTGTCGATCCGCCACCCATGTCAATTAGAACAACCCCCATATTTTTCTCATCTTTTGAGAGCGCAAACGATCCCGCTGCCAGTGGTTGAAGAACGATATCTAATACTTCTAATCCGGCACGTTCAACACAACGGAGCGTATTATGTAAAATCGTTTTAGAACCGGTAATGATGGTTCCTTCCATTTCGAGCCGGACCCCAATCATCCCTCGAGGATCACTAATTTCATCTAATCCATCAACGATAAATTGCCTTGGTATGACATCAATGATTTCCCGTTCAGGTGGAATCGAAACCACTTGTGCTGCATCCATAACTCTTGCAACGTCTTCATTTGTGATTTCTCGATTTGGACTAGAAACTGCCACTACACCGTGACAAGGCTGAAGCGTGACATGGTTGCCAGTAACTCCAACAATTACCTGACCAATATCCATTCCTATCATTCTTTCAGCCTGCTCCACTGCTTGTTTAATAGAATGAACGGTTTCATCTATATCAACGATGGAGCCTTTCCTTAGGCCCTCCGATTTTACACTTCCAACACCAATTATATTCAAAGAGTCATTGACCATTTCCCCAATGATTACTTTTACACTGGATGTACCGATGTCAAGACTGACATATATATCATTGCTGTTCATTCTCTGGCACCTCCTTTATTTTCGAACAACAAGCACGATTTCCCTATTAATTACAATTACCTATTCGTCAAAATAAGTTGATTCCCTTTTAAAATATCATTTTTTTTTCTATTTTTCACCACTTGATGTCCATTTCGTCAAGAGAATTCTTCTAATTACGGCGATATTCTGAAATAAACGGACGCCGAAAGCAAAGACTGCTGCTAAATACAAGTCTACACCAAGATGAACACCTAGAAAAGCTAAACTTGCAGCTAATAAGATATTAAAAAAGAAACCTGAAACAAACACTTTTTCATCATATATATTTTGCAATTGCGCTCGAATTCCCCCAAACAATGTATCTAACGCTGCTAAAATGGCGATAGACAAATAGTTTGAGTATTCCGCTGGTATTCTTATATCGGTCAGAAGACCTATAATAACCCCAATAATTAACCCCATTAATGGAAGCCACATTATCCGTCGCCTCCTACGCCATTATCAGCCGGCTCCATATATCTTATCCTGATTGGATCCTTATATCCCGGAATCGTTATGTTTTCTTCAGGATTACTCAACTCAACTTTTAAGGAATCCATATTAAAATCCTCAACAACCGGAGAAATCTCCATTCGCTTAAAAAGACGTTCTGCCTTCTCTTCGTCTTCTGTGATAACTTTGATTACAATCGGCAGACGGTTTAAAGAGTGACCGTCAATCTTGGTTACCGTGCCGATGTCCCGAATAACCGTTGTGCTAATGACTCTCTGCTCATCAATCGAAACATACTTTGCACCGTACATGTTTAATTCATTGAGAAGCCTTTGAAGTAAACTAGGTGAGATATAAGCCATTTGAACTTCACGGCCAATTTCATTTATAATTGGTCGGATTGTTAAAGTAATTCCTGGTCCAGATACATCTGTCATACCTGCTTCGTTTTTTAACTCATTTAGTGTTTCCTTTAACAGTTTGCCCTTGCTCTGTTCTCTTTCATCTTCATATTTTGCTAATGTATCTTCAAAGGTCTGAATTTCTTGAAGCAATTCTGATTCAATTTCCTTTTCACTCATTAAATCATTGCGGAGCTCCCACGTATCACGAGTATCCCTAACGACCGGTTCACTAACAGTCTGAAATTGGATGGCAACCATGAAACCTATGATGGAAGCTGTAATGGTAAAATATACATTCTTTTGGCTACCCATCATTCACACCTTCCCTTATCCTTTACGCACACTATTTTTTTACATTGACGGGGTCCATTACAATCTTATTTTCCTCTTGCAGAGAAAAAATAATTTGATCATTAACCAATTGATCTTTTACCCCACCAGTAATATTCAATGCTGAGGAAAGGACTTTAGGATCACCGATTGCAGTAATTTCGAATGGCGCAGGGTACTGTTGGCCATCAACTGTGATGACAGGCCCATCACACAAAATATAGGAATTATGTGTTAACCGATGACCGTTAATAGCAACAGCAGCGGCCCCAGAAATATAGAGTTCCGTTATGACCTTATAAACATGATGTTCATGTACTAGGTAATTATTGATGTTTGGCTCATCAGGATTGTACTCGCCATCTGAAAGGGTAACCTTAACACCCTCTCCTTTTACCTTCACTTTTCCAAGAAACATTCGATATTTTTCAGCATCCTCCGCTAAGTTAAAATAAACTTGAGCTTCGTCCGCAAGTTGTGATTCGTAGTCACGAACCATTTCTTGCTTTTCGTTCAATTCCTTTTGCAAATCCCGATTTCTCTCTTTTTGCTCATTAAGTTCATCGCGAAGCCGTAAGTTTTGTTCCCACTGCCTATCTGTAATCGGTTGATTGCTTTTTTCTCCTTGAGTAACTCGAAAAGAGTATGCCACCATAAAACCGAGAACAAGGAAAACAATCGCCAATACGACACCTCTAGTTTTCACTTTCTTTTTCAATCTCAACCTCTTCAGCATCCTCCGCTTCATACGCTTTAAAGTAAGAACCTACCTCGATATCAATAATCCCTTTTTGCGACGGATCTAATTGGCTGATAATAGAAGGGTAATGCACCATTTTTTCACTAAAGTTTCTTAATGTTGCATTAACTTCAAACCCATTATTCATAAAAAGGTGAATCCGGTATCGATCTGTTTCCGATGGATTATGATGAATCTCGGAGATGTTGCTCAAAATCTCCTCCGGAAGACTTTGTAATGAGGCAATCATCTCATTGAGGACCTCCCCTTCCTTAAATGCAAACAAAATCGGTGCATTCACTGGAATGTCCTGCGTCAAGCCGCTTGTAAGAATTTCTCCGTTACTAAGCACAGGGAAAAAGTCTCTACCTTGAGACAGAAAGGCTAACTTATCGAATTCTTTGAGTTGAATGGCTACCGTATTCGGGAAGTCAATTGAAAGGTCTGCTTGTTCAATTTCTGGCATTTTTTCCAGTCTAGCTTCTGTTTCTTTTCGGTCGATTTTCCAAATGTTCGTGTCCGAAGTAATGCCACTAGCTTTTTTAATCGTGTCTTCCGTTACCGTTTCAGTACCGCTTATGAGAACCTTTTGGACTTTACTGAGAGGTGACTGGAAATAAATGATGCATAAAATCAACGTAAAAAAGAGGAAAAGCATCAATATTAATCGTCTGTTTGCCTTTTTTCGCCTTTGCTGCTTCAATTTCGGTATCCGATCTTCAATCGATACGATTTTTCCGTTCTCCATCCCCAATCACCCCGTTTACAGCAATTTCTTCAACCGCGAATTAACATGATTAGAAACTGAAATGGACACAGGTAGGCTTGTCTACTTGTAGAAGTGAAAACAACGGCACGAAAACCATGCCGTTATCGCTCTAACTCCACCTATTCATAACTTAATCTGATGAATTATTATACCACATTTCTGCCAATTAGCAGATAGAGAACATTTAATTTCTGCCTATTATTTCAACTTCCGTTTCCATCCGAACTTCATATAATTCCCAAATTTTATCTTTTACGAATTCAATAAGCGCTAAGACATCTTCTGCTTTTGCATTTCCGGCATTCACAATAAAATTCCCATGCATTTCAGAAATTTGAGCACCACCAATTGAATATCCTTTCAAACCCGCCTTTTCCACCAACTGGCCAGCATAATTTGGAAGTGGGTTTCTAAAAATACTTCCAGCACAAGGCGAACTCCATGGCTGTGTATCTTTACGATAATCCTTGTTCTTTTTAATGACCGCTTTAATATTTTCTGGGTCGCCTTCTTGAAGCTTAAATATCGCTTCTAGGACAATTCCTGGGCGTTCTTTTTGAAGGACAGAGGTCCGATAAGAAAATTTCATGTCTTCTAACGATAACCATTCCATCGTCCCATCTTCAAAGAGAATATGTGCTTTTTCTAGAATTCGTGAGACATCAGAACCATGTGCGCCCGCATTCATATAGACAGCACCCCCAACAGACCCAGGAATTCCACTCGCAAATTCTAAACCAGAGAGCCCTTTTCTGCTTAAGGTCATTGCTAAAGCGACCACAGAAGTTCCTGCTCCTACCTTTACTTTTGTTTCGTTTACTTCAACATGGTCAAGACCCGAACCTAATTTAATGACTACTCCCTCAATACCTTTATCGGAAACAAGAAGGTTTGAGCCTCGGCCGATTGCTGTCCACTTTACACCAGCCTCACGTATGACAGTCATCGCTTTCTCAAGATTTTCAATCGAAGAAGGCTCAATAAACAAGTCTGCTGGTCCACCGATTTTTATAGTTGTATGACTTGCTAATGGCTCATTCTCTCTAACGGTGCCAATATTCAACTGTTGAAGCTGCATTGCCAGATCCTTCATTAAAAAATCTTCCTTTCAGCAAAAATCCATTTATCACATTCTATGCTTGCGATTATCTTTGGGCTACTTAACAAGCTCTTTGATTACCTTATACATTCTGTCAGCTGCGTCAGGTACGCCAAGCTTTTTCGCCGCAATCTTCATTTCTTGTAACGTTTCTTGATTTGTTAGAATGCCATCAATCTTTTCTATTAACTTTGGACCTGTTAAATCCTTCTCAAGTAAAAGCTCGGCCGCTTGATGATTGCTAAGTGCTCGTGCATTCTTTTCTTGATGATTATCGGTTACGTAAGGACTAGGAATCAAGATGCTCGGAATTCCTAAAGATGTAAGTTCGGCAAGAGTTGTTGCTCCTGCACGAGCGACAGTGAGGTCAATCCCCGCTAAAACTTCAGGCATATTATGGATAAACGGCTTAATAATCACGTTTTCAGGATTTCCAATTAACTCCACTTCTCTTTGGACTTCATCATAATGGACATCCCCTGTTATATATAACACTTGATATGGTTTACTTCCCATTTCCGTTAGGCTTTTTAAAACAGCCTCATTCAGTGGTTTAGCCCCTCTACTTCCTCCAAAGATCAGTACAGCAGGTTGATCTAATTTTAACCCAACAGAAAGCCTACCTTGTTTGCCGTCTTGCCCTAATACTTCAGAGGCACGCGGGTTTCCCGTCATAACCACCTTTTCACTAGGAAAAGACTCTTTTGCTTCTTCAAAGCAAATCCCAATTCGATCCACATAGCGACTTAAAAATTTATTTGTAAGCCCCGGAACACTATTTTGTTCGTGAATGATCGTTGGAATCCCCAATTTAGCCGCCGCATAGACAACTGGACCACATACATAGCCCCCAGTACCTATGACAACATCGGCGTTAAAATCTTTAAGAATCTTTTTGCTATCGCTAACTCCCTTAAAAAACCTCATTACCGTTTTAACATTTTCCAAACTAAGCTTTCGCTTAAAACCGGTAATATGTATTGATTTAAAGGCGATATTTTCCCTAGGGACGATTTTGCTTTCTAGTCCCTTCTCTGTTCCTATATAAAGAAACTCTACATTTGTATCTTTCTTTTTAATTTCTCTTATTAATGCAAGTGCCGGATAGATATGTCCTCCGGTTCCCCCGCCACTAACAACGATTCTCATTTTCCTCACCTCATTGAAGAGCAATCTAATCTTACAAGGAATAAAGGTCTAGCATGGAGCCAAACTAAGCAATCCCAATTGGCTATCCCCTATTCTACTATATTCTATACATCTAAATTGATTTTAAAAAGAATGTTATTGAATTGTAACATTGCCTTAGTACTAACAATACGCAAGAGGCCCATTATAATAACAAAACTTTCCAGACAATACTCTAAGAAAAACTTAACGATATTCTTCAAACGCTAATGTGAATTGACCATAAACAACTTTTATGAAATTTAGAACTCAAGCCCTCTATCCCTTTACCCAAATCCTCATTTACCTATAGGACTCTTATGTTACATGGTCCATCTTCCAAACATTCACACGGCACTTCGAATATCGATGTCCAAAGACACCTATTTGAATAAGGCTGTTTCGTTAAAGATGTTTTTAAAATCCTAAAGCCGATTTTAACGCAATACAAGCCCTAATAGGAAGTAAAAAATTAAGTTTGCACGCTCATTTCTCATAAGTAACAATTTTTCAGTTGTACTTCGCTCATGCAATCGTATTTTTCCTTCAAAAGCAAGTGTAAGAAAAGAGCCTTGAATAAAGAAAACTCGCCAATTGGCGAGCCCTTTAGGCAATAATAGAGGCATAGTCGCACAAAGCCTGATTTTTTTCTACAGTTCACAGGAGGAGCTTTTGACACATCTTGGTCGAAATGGATCAACAACCATTTACGCTCTCCTCTTAGCTAAAAAGAACCCTGTAACACAGGGTTGAACAATCAATATCTAGAATACCGACTTATGTTTAATAGGACCCCTACTGCCATCAACATTAAAGTTAACGAAGAACCACCATAACTTAAAAACGGCAAGGTGATACCCGTTACAGGCATTAACCCAGTAACTACACCGATATTAATCATCACTTGGATGGCGATCATTGCAATGATGCCGGTTGCCAATAGACTACCGTACAAATCTGGAGCCCCTAGTGCAACCCGAATTCCTCTCCAGAGAAGAAGCGAGAATAAAAGTAACACAAAGGTTCCTCCAATAAACCCTAATTCTTCAGCAATGATGGCAAAGATAAAATCGGTCTGAGGCTCTGGCAAGTAGAAAAACTTTTGTCTACTTTCACCTAGTCCTAGCCCAAATAAACCGCCAGGGCCAATCGCATACAAAGATTGAATCATTTGAAAGCCGGTGCCTAATGGGTCTTTCCATGGGTCTAAAAATGAAGTAATCCGATCCATTCGGTAGGGAGCTGAAGCAATTAACCCAACAAAACCCGCAACCCCAAGTAATCCTAAATAAACGAAATGGCTAATTCTTGCTCCAGAAATAAAAATCATTACAACACATGTCCCAACCATAACGGTCCCCGTACCTAAGTCAGGTTGAAGCATAATAAGGGCAAAAGCAGTAAAAACGAGTCCTAAAGAAGGAAGCAGCCCAGATTTAAACGAAGTAATGAGTTTCTGTTTTTCAGATAAAAACTTCGCCAAAAAAGCAATCATGGCTAACTTCATAAACTCGGAAGGTTGCACAGAGAAAGCTCCAACCCCAATCCAGCTTCTCGAGCCATTCCGAACGTTTCCTACCCCAGGAATTAAGACTAGGACTAGCAAAACAAAACAGACAATGACAAGAACCTTTGCCCATGTTCTCCATGTCCAGTAATCAACATTCATGATAAAAAACATCGCGATAATTCCAACTACAGCAAATAACATCTGCCGTTTTGCGAAAAAGAAGGAATCGTCAAATTTATACTCTGCCCATATGGCACTCGCACTGTAGACCATTGTCATCCCTACAGCAAGAAGTGCAAAAGTAACGATTAATAAAATAAAGTCGGGGGTTGTTTTTTTCGTTGGCAACTGAAACACCTCGGCTGTTTAGATTTGGGCCTGTACGATGCTTGCAAATCTATCCAGCGCTAGAAGCGGGTAATGAAGTAGAATCAAAGACAAGCCCTATTTAAGCTTATGCACAGCTTCGATGAACATGTCTCCCCTGACCTCAAAAGTTTTATATTGGTCCCAACTTGCACATGCAGGGGAAAGCAAAATCACATCGCCAGCATCAGAAAAGTTGAACGCTTCTGGTACAGCTTTTTCAACATTATCGACGTGAACAATCGTTTTTATCCCTGCCTTTTTACCTACTTTCGCTATCTTTTCAGCAGTTTGACCAAAGGTTATCAACGCTTTGACCCCATCTAGTGAAGGAGCGAGCTCATCAAAACCATTGCCCCGATCAAGACCTCCAGCGAGAAGAATGACGGGGGCTTTAAACGCAGACAAAGCCTTTTGTGTAGCTAGAATATTCGTAGCTTTTGAGTCGTTATAAAATTTTCGTTCTGACACTTCTCCAACAAACTGTAAACGGTGGCGAACCCCTGTAAATGTCTTTAACACCTGGACAATTGCATCTGTGTTTACTTCTGCAAGCTTAGCTGCTGCTACAGCGGATAAAATGTTCTCTAAATTATGTTCACCCGGTAAAGCAATATCTTCTACCTTAATAATTTTCTCTCCATTGAAAATCACCCACTGACCTTCAACATAAGCTCCCGATCCAAGTACTTTTTTCGTAGAGAAAGGCACAATTTGTGCTTTTGAGCGCCGAGCGATTTCCATCACTTCTGCTTGATCGGCATTACAAATGAAATAGTCATCTTCTTGTTGGTTTTCAGTAATTCTCGCTTTTGCTTGATGGTATTCCGATAATGTCCCATGATAATCAAGATGTGCTTGATAAAGGTTTGTTATAACCGATATTTTAGGTCGGAAAGAATCAATTCCCATTAATTGAAAAGACGATAATTCAATGACAATATGGTCCTCACTTGTGGCCTCTTGAGCAACACCTGATGCAACTGTACCAATATTCCCAGCAATCAGAGGCTTCTTCTCTCCTACCTTTAACATTTCATGAATGAGCGTCGTTGTAGTTGTTTTTCCATTTGTACCTGTTATCCCAATAAATGGCGCTTCAGAAATTTGGAACGCAAGCTCCACTTCTGTAATGACTGGAATGTTTTTCTCTAATGCCTTTTCAATCATAGGGTTATGGTATGGAATCCCTGGATTTTTAACGACCAACTCAAACCCTTCATCCATAAGTTCCACAGGATGACCACCGCAAACAACCTTAATGCCCTGTGCGAGCAGCCCCTGTGCCTCAGGATTTTCTGATAATGGCTTATTATCATTTACCGTTACAAAAGCCCCCAGCTTATGTAGCAATGCAGCTGCACTGACTCCACTTTTTGCTAGCCCAAGGACAAGGATTTTTTTATGTTTGTAAGCTGTAACCTGTTTCACTTATACCCACACCTCAATATAGATTCCAATAATGGCAAATAATAAGCCTACAGTCCAAAAAGTAACAACAACACGCCATTCTGACCAACCAATGAGTTCATAATGATGGTGAAGAGGACTCATTCTAAAGATTCGTTTACCAGTCGTTTTAAAAGAAAGAACTTGGAGAATAACAGATAAAGTCTCAATTACAAATACTCCCCCAATGATGAGCAGTAAAAACTCTAACTTGGTTAATATGGCCACAGTTGCAATTGCTCCACCAAGCGCAAGCGATCCGGTATCTCCCATGAAGACCTTAGCAGGATGTGCATTAAAAACAAGGAAACCTAGCACTGCTCCTACCACGGCCACAGAAAAAATGGAAACTTCAAATAGTGATTGATTCCAAGCGAGCACAGCAAATGCTCCAAAAGCAATAGCAGCAGTACCGGATACTAGACCATCAAGTCCATCTGTAAGGTTAACAGCATTTGAAAAACCAACCATCCAGAAGATAATAAATAATACATAACCCCAGCCCAAATCAAAGGATAGATCCGTTAATGGAATGCTGATTACTGTGGAAAATTCACTACGCTGGAAAATGATATAAAAAATAACAGAAATGATGATTTGTCCTAGTAATTTTTGTTTGGATGTTAAGCCTAGGTTTCGTTTCATTACCACTTTAATAAAGTCATCAAGAAATCCTAATAACCCAAACCCTAAAGTCACAAATAATAATAAAAAGGTTTCTACACTAAGCCCCGAAAACTTTTGTGTCATGACAATGGTTGTCACAACGATCGATAGCAAAATCATTAGCCCGCCCATTGTAGGGGTGCCTGTTTTTTTCTGGTGAGATTTTGGTCCTTCCTCACGAATACTTTGCCCGAACTTCAATCTGCGCAAGAATGGAATAAAAACTGGAGAAAGAATGACCGTTATTAAGAAACTTGAAATAATTGTAAAGAAAATGACTT
This sequence comes from Mesobacillus maritimus, assembly GCF_023715205.1. Lineage (GTDB taxonomy): Bacteria > Bacillota > Bacilli > Bacillales > Cytobacillaceae > Mesobacillus_B > Mesobacillus_B maritimus_C. Next base: position 54,057 of record NZ_JAMBNR010000010.1, on the reverse strand, counting down.
GCTCCAGCATTTTATTCCCCCCTTCCTTCTTGGTTGCTCATTCGTACCAAACCAAATTGGTTTAGTGAAGTTTGAAAGTTTCTTTTGTTCTTTTTCATGCTTTCGATTCTTTTTTTGTCCATCACTTTATTCTATTGTTCCTTTCTCTGCTTTATAGCTTTTCTTGCAATTTCTCGATCATCAAAATCAAAAATTTGCGTTCCAATTATTTGATAAGTTTCATGACCTTTCCCAGCAATCAAGATCACATCGCCAGTTTTAGCTTCTGACACTGCATACTGAATCGCGACTTCGCGATCCGTTATTTTTGTATATGCCAGACCTTTCACGCCCTCTTCCATATCTTCTAAGATGCGTTCAGGGTCCTCACTCCGCGGGTTATCTGAAGTGAAAATGGCATCAGTTGCATATTCACAAGCGATTTTTGCCATAAGTGGTCGTTTCGTACGGTCTCGATCGCCACCACAACCGACAACGACAAAGATCCGTTTTTCAGCAAACTGACGAACAGTCTTCAACACATTCTCTAGGCTGTCTGGGGTATGTGCATAATCCACAATGACAGAAAAGTCTTGCTCTGCATCTACTGGTTCAAAACGCCCAGCAACTCCTTTTACGCTCTCAACAGATGCAATAATATCTTGTATTGATAAACCTGAAACAAGCGCGGCCCCAATACTTGCAAGTACATTGTATACACTGAACTTTCCAATCAACTGAATATTCACTTGGTGAGTTCCGACTGGACTGTGAAGTTCAAAAGATGTACCACTTGCCGACATCCTGACGTTTTTAGCTTGAAGGTCTGCGGGCTGATCTATCCCATATGTCATGACTAACGCAGCGGTGCTCCGCTCGTACTCAGCACTTGTTGGATCATCTGCATTTAAGACTGCATATTTCGGTTTCTTATGATTGTATCGATTTCCTAATTGAGCAAAAAGAAGCCCCTTAGCTTTTTTATACTCTTCCATTGTTTTATGGTAGTCAAGATGGTCCTGTGATAGGTTCGTAAAAACCGCCACATCATAATCAGTCCCATGAACTCTTCCGTAATCTAAAGCATGGGAAGACACTTCCATCACAGCCGTTTCAACTTGTTCATCAACCATCTGTTTTAATGTCTTTTGCAAAGTTAAACTTTCCGGAGTTGTGTTTTTAACTTCATATTTTTTCTCAGCAATTTTGGTATACATCGTACCGATTAGTCCAGTTTTTTGACCAGAGTCAGCAAAAATTTTCTCGATTAAATGACTGGTAGTTGTTTTCCCATTTGTCCCTGTGATCCCAATCATGTGTAATTGATGGCTCGGGTGTTCATAAAAAGCATCAGCTAAGACCGCCATTGAACGATGGGTATTTTTAACCACAATAACAGGTACATTTAAATTTAACTCTCTCTCTGCAAGAACCGCTACTGCCCCATTTTCAACTGCAGATTTTGCGAAATCATGCCCATCTACCGTATAGCCTTTTATACAAATAAATAAGCTCCCTTGTTCTACCTTCCGATTGTCATTTTCAATCGAAGTAATGTCAGGGTTCTCCCCTTGAGCATCTACAAAAGGCCCTAATGATTCAAGTAACTTATGTAGTTTCATAACAATAATCAAATCCTCTCAAACAAGCATGGATATTTCTAAAGTACCGAATTCCCTTTCTGATACTTTGAAACCTTCCCTTTTGGTCAGTTCAAATGTTCCCTTCAAAACAGCCATATGTTTGACCGTTAGAAGTATCACTTTATTTTACATGATTAAGCGGAATTTAGCTATCATGTCATGAAAAGTACAGGTTAATTTAATATGACAGAAACTTCATATAAAACAAAAATTAGGCGGCGAATTTACTTTCTAGTTCGCCGCCCAAAGATCCCGTTTCTAAATGGTTCTGTGTTGTTATGTTTTTATTCCTTGTCCTTTTTCTTTTTACTCTCGTCCAAATAAATCCTTATCGTGGATCCTTCTTTTACCTTAGTACCAGCCGATGGTGATTGTTTTACAACCTCATCTCCTGCACCGCTAGTATCAATTTTTAAATTCAACAGCATTTGTTGAATTTCTTTCTTAGACTTACCAACCAAATCTGGCACTTCGATGAGAGGTGTATCTAACCAAGTTAGCTCCTTTTCAACTTGCTCTTTTCGAGGTTTTACTTCTAATGCATGTAGACTATCTTCCATAATTTTCCCTACAATTGGCGCTGCAACAACCCCTCCAAATTGAACGGTTCCCTTCGGATTGTCAACAGCAACATAAACAACAATTTCAGGGTCATCAGCTGGAGCAAAGCCAATAAAAGAAACGATATAGTTATTCTCTAGATAGCGTCCGCCTTGGGCCTTTTGGGCAGTACCCGTTTTTCCACCTACACGGTAAGAGTCAACAAAGGCCCCTTTACCTGAACCTTGAGCAACAACAGTCTCTAGTGCAAATCTAATTTCTTTTGAAGTCTCTTCAGATATGACTCTTCTTTTAGCTACTGGTGATTTCTTCATCACGACTTCTCCCGTTGTCGAGTCAACAAGTTCTTTCGCGATGTAAGGAGTGTATAAGGTTCCTCCATTTACAGCTGCGGAAACAGCGGCAACTTGTTGAATCGGTGTAACCGAAACCCCTTGACCAAAAGCAGTTGTTGCTTGCTCAAGCGGCCCTACACGATCAATATTAAATAAAATTCCAGAAGATTCCCCTTGTAAGTCGATTCCCGTTTTTTTCCCAAATCCAAAATCATGTACATATTTAAATAATTTTTCTTTTCCTAATCTTTCCCCTAACTCAACAAAACCTGGGTTACAAGAGTTTTGAACAACCTCGAGAAAACTCTGACTTCCATGTCCTCCTGATTTCCAACAGTGAATCCTTGTACCCGCAACCTCAATATGTCCAGGATCATGAAAATTGTCTTTCTTCAAGTCTACTTTCCCTTCCTCGAGAGCTGCAGCTAATGTAATAATCTTAAAAGTAGAACCTGGTTCATACGTACTCCAAATCGGTAAGTTTCGATTATAAACGTCCGGAGGCACAGATTGGAAGTCTGCTGGATCGAAATTTGGCCTGCTCGACATCGCCAGGATTTCACCGTTATCGGGATCCATAGCAATCGCGATGATTCCATCAGGGTTATACTTTGCCTCTGCATTATCTAATTCACGTTCTACGATAGTCTGAACTTTACTATCAATCGTTAACTTTAGATCTAATCCATCTTTTGGCGGTTCATAATCATCCGCCATATCATCCATTCTCTGCCCTTTAGCATTTGCGTAGAATTGAACCGAACCTTGTTCTCCTTTTAATTCTTCATCATAATATAATTCAAGGCCCATTAGCCCTTGATTGTCCACTCCAGCGAAACCAAGAACATGAGATAAATAATCACCAAACGGATAATGACGCTTTGAATCTTCTCCTATATAAATCCCTTTTAAATCGAGCGCTCTAACTTCTTTTGCTTTTTCATGGGAGATTTTCCTTGCTTCTTTAATTCTTACGATTGATTCTCCCTTAGTGATATAATCATAGATTTTTTTCACTTCAACATTTAATACAGCGGCCAATTTTTTTGCCGTCTCGTCAGGGTTTTCAATTTGTCTTGGCACCACCCAAACTGTAGGAGCACTAATATTCGTCGCGAGTGCAACACCATTTCGGTCGACAATCTCTCCTCGTTTTGGTTCAAACGGTATATTCCGGCTCCACGAACTTTTGGCTTTCTCCGTTAACCAGTCTCCCAGAATAAACTGAACATACCCAAGCCTGACGTCAATAACTAAAAAGACAAGAAGACCAATTAAAAGTGTATAAGCCAATCTCTTCCTAACCGTAACATTTGAAACTCGCATACATTGTACTACCTCCTTCTAACCGCTAGAGCACCTATTCCAATCAAACACGAAAATTCCTCTATAAGCATTGCTCGTTCAAATATATGCTTGTACCAAAACCAATATAACCACAAAACCGCCGAAGCAGAATGATATAAAAACGCTAGCGCACTGATTGAAGACGGATTGTCTTGGTGACTAGAGAAAGTCTACCTGGGCCATGTGTAACCTAAATATCTATCGCTCTTTTTTCAGCCTCTCCATCAGGTTTTCGGATACGAAAGATTTCCATCGTTCCCTTTTTCACCTCTCCTCCTGTTTTTCGGGCACGATAGATTTTCCACCGTTCCTTTTTCACTTCTCTTCCTGCTTTTCGGGCACGATAGACTTTCCATCGTCCCCTTTTTCACCTCTCCACCTGTTTTTCGGGCACGATAGCTTCTGTCTTTCAATCCAAAACAAAACAAAAAAAGCAGAGGACTAGTCACCAAGGACTTCCTCTGCTTCACTATTGGTTTCTTCTGCCGAAGACTCTTCATTTGAGCCATCTTCACTATCTTTTTCCTTTGTCTCCTCTTCCAATCTTTGAAGTGGTGTAGTGAGTTCAACAATTAAGTATTCACCCTTTTTCACCTTTGTTCCTGGTTTAATACTTTGTTTGCTAACGTAGCCACTTCCTGCCTTGTTCAACTTAACCTCAGCAATTTTTGCAAATTTCATTGCGTCCCTTAATGACCAATCCGTCATGTCAGGCGCGATGATTTCTTTTCCAGAAGTTTTTAATAGCACGCGTTCTCCTTCTAAAGTATCCGCTCCAGCTACTGGTAATTGAGTCTCAATCTCTTTCCCATCACCAAGCACTACAGGGGTTAATCCCTCTTTTTCTAACATACTAACAGCTTTAGAAGTCGGCGTCCCCGTGACATCCGGAATTTCACCCTTCGCTACTTTTTCGGTTACAGTCGGTTGGATATTTAAATATTGAAGACTACTCTTCATTACAGGATTAAAAATCTCCGATACAGGTGTTGCTCCACTTGTACTTTCATCAATCTTTGGCTGTTGAACTGCTACATATACAATTAGTTCTGGATCCTCTGTTGGAGCCATTCCCAAGAATGAGAACAAGAAGTTTTCGCGTCCAGTCAAATATTTTCCATCATCGCCTGGAAGTTGTGCTGTCCCTGTTTTCCCGGAAACATCATAGCCTTCGATTTGATAACTAGTAGCTGTTCCATGATCTTCATTGGTTACAGTTGATTCTAAAATATCACGAACTTCTTTTGCCGTTTCTGGCGATATTGGTGTTCCTACGATTTCTGGCTTCACTTGTTTTACGACTTCCCCAGAATCAGAATCTACAATTTTATCGATAATCTGCGGTTTCATCATTTTCCCGTCGTTCGCAATTGCTGTAGCTGCTTGCACAAGCTGGATTGGGGTCATCGTTGTTCCTTGTCCAAATGATGTTGTAATCTTTTCAATTGGCCATTCGTATTGTACTTTGCCTGTCACTTCGTTTGGTAAATCGATGCCAGTTGGTTGATCAAATCCAAAGGAAGTTAAATAGTTTCTAAAGGTATCGGTCCCTATTTTTTCATTCACTAGTTTTGCCACCGCTACATTAGAAGAACGCTGTATCCCTTCTAAGTAACTAATGGTTCCCCAACCTCTTCCCCAGTTATGATCACGGATCGGTACAGATTTTGGTGTGACACGATAAGAGCCTGATTCGAAGGTTTCATTTGGGTTAAATACCCCTTCTTCCACAGCAGCTGCTAAAGTAAATATTTTCATCGTTGACCCTGGTTCAATCGTTGTCTCGATGATTTCATTATGCCAAGTCTTGTCAATTCCTTCTCTTGTTTGCGGGTGAAAAGTTGGCCTTTGACCCATAGCTAAGATCTCACCAGTTTTAGGATCCGCAACAATTGCCATGATTTTTTCAGGTTCATATTCTTCTTCAACACGATTCATCGCATCTTCTAGGAAGGTTTGAATTTTTTTATCAATGGTTAAGTAAACATTTTTCCCATTTTCAGCAGGAGTGACCTGCTTTTCTGAATTTGGTAGTAAAAATCCCCATAAATCACTTTTGATGTTTAGCGACCCATTTTTACCAGTCAAAAGATCATTCATACTTTGTTCAATACCAAGTTGACCAATTGTTTCGGTTTTTCCGTCTTCATTTTCTTTTTTCTCAACAAAACCAATAAGGTGGGAAGAAAAAACACCATTTGGATAGAACCGTTTTGAACTTTTTGTAAAAATAATGCCCGGTAAATCTTTTTTTTCAATTTCACTTTTTATTTGATGAGAAATATCTCTCCCCGCCTGACCAAACTCAACTTGGAAGAGGCCTTCCCTTGTTAACCGTTCGTATATTTCAGATTCTTCCATATCAATGTAATTTGCAAGGATGCTAGCTGTTTTCGCTGGATCTACCACATGCTTAGGTTCTTTTGGATTTGAGGTCATCTCTTCATCTAATATCGCTACAAGCGTATAGGCACTTGCGTCTTCAGCAATGACTTCTTCATTTCGATCGTAAATGGTTCCCCGAACTGCCTCAATTACCGTTTCATTTGAATATTTTTGCTGAGCTTTTGCCGCAAGAGCTTGACCATGCGCTTCTCCCGTAATTTGAATTGATAAAAATCTATAGATTAAGATAAAAAAGAGCAGGCTGAATAGAAAAAACAATCCAGCTGCTCCTACATTCATATTGGGTTGCTTCTTGCTCATTGCCCCTGCACAACCTTAACGTTATTTTCATTTAAAGTTAAGCCAAGCTTCTCCGCTTGTTCTTTAATTCGCTCATAACGGCTTAACTCATCAATTTGCATTTCTAAATCCCCGTTCACCTTTTGTTGATCTTGGATGGAGCTTTCAACCAGCTGGATTTCTTTGTTCACATGGTAAATATCGGATTGTTTAGAGATGATAAACGCTGCGCCAATGCAGAACAAAACACCAAATGCAAACATCAAAGCTTTTTCTCCAGGGGATAGCCAGGTGTGTTTCTTCGGGGCAACCGGTTTTGGCGTAATTGTTGTTTGCTGCTGCAAGTTTTGCTGCTCTTCCTGCTGTATTTTTTTAGCAAGATTGCTCATCCTATTTCCTCCCGTTTTAAAATTTGGTTTTTGTTCCGTTTGTTAGAACCTTAATTACAGCTTCTCCGCAATTCTTAACTTCGCGGAACGCGCTCGGTTATTGACTTCTAGTTCTTCCTCAGAAGGTAGAATCGGCTTACGTGTAATCAATTTCGCTGTTGGTTTAAACTCCTCCGGAATAACTGGTAAACCTGGTGGTAACGGAGGGGTTTCACTAGCTTTTTTAAAAGTTACCTTACAAATTCTGTCCTCTAATGAATGGAAAGTAATGACGCTGGCTCGTCCACCCTGGTTAAGGATGTCCAAAGCTTGTTCAAGAGAGTCCTCAAAAACTTGGAGTTCGTCATTTACCGCTATTCGAATCGCTTGAAAAATCCGTTTCGCAGGATGACCTCCTGTTCTTCTAGCTGGAGCTGGAATTGCTTCTTTTATCAGCTCAACTAGTGCTCCTGTCGTTTGAATTGGATTCACTTCTCTAGCTGCCTCAATTTTTCTAGCAACTTGCTTTGAAAATTTTTCTTCTCCGTACCGGAAAAAGATTTTTACCAATTGCTCATAACTCCATTTGTTCACAACGTCATAAGCAGAAACTTCAGCATCTTGGTCCATTCTCATATCTAATGGGGCATCATGATGATAGCTAAAACCACGTTCTGGATTATCTAGCTGTGGTGACGAAACACCAAGGTCATAAAGTACCCCATCAACCTTATAAACTCCCCGTTTTTCTAATTCTGTCTTTAAATGAAGAAAATTGCTTTTGATGATGGTTAACTTATCACCAAATCTTTCTAGTTTTTTCTGGGCATTCTGAATCGCAATATCATCCTGATCAAATGCATATAGCTTCCCGTTTTCAGAGAGCTTGGACAAAATGAGCTCACTATGCCCTGCACCACCGAGAGTACAATCCACATAAATCCCATCTGGCTTTATATTTAGACCATTAACGGCTTCTTCTAACAAAACTGTAGTATGTTTAAACATGTCATTCCCCTTTCCAATCAACAGGCACTATTATATATCAACATAATATTACCTTTAAATATCGAACCCAATCATATTTTCCGCAATTTCAGCAAAAGATTCCTCTGATTGCACGAAATATTCTTCCCAAATTGCTTTGCTCCATATTTCAATCCGATTGGAAACGCCTAAAATGACACATTCTTTCTCCAGTTTAGCGTATTGAAGAAGAGTAGAGGGGATATTGATTCTTCCTTGTTTGTCAATTTCACTCTCGGTAGCACCTGAAAAGAAAAATCGGGTAAATGCGCGTGCATCTTTTTTAGTTAGTGGGAGGGCTTTTAGTTTTTCTTCAATAATTGCCCATTCAGAAAGAGGATAACCAAACAAACATTGGTCGAGTCCACGGGTGATAATAAACATTTCACCTAGACCTTCCCGCATTTTAGCAGGGACAATTAGGCGACCTTTTGTATCAATGTTATGATGGTATTCGCCCATGAACATATCCACTACCCCCACTTTCTTACTCAAATGTACCACATTCCCCCACTTTCCTCCACATATTTTTAATTATTCTCTACCACTTACATGAATCCTGCTTTCCATGCAGTTTTATAGCCATTTTTTCATCTACAAATCCATTGCTTTTTCAACAAAAAAAAGACCCCATTTAAGGAGTCTAAACTTTAATTACTTTATGAGAGCCGTCAAACGTGAAAGGTAGTGTCAAAAGATTAGAGAAAAAGTCAATCCCATATCGATTTAGATAATAATATGGATTCCATATTCTTTCCTGCGGGACACCATTTGGTCGAAGCGCATTTTCAATCCGAGAAAACTTCCTTAAGATATCATCATGCTTACGACAAACAGATTCATGAACTTTTTGTTCCATAAAACCAATTTGTTTCAATAGAATTTCCTCATTCTTTGTAGCCAATGGTCTTAACGTCTTATCTACTTGCTCCGATTTTTCACGTATTGATTCGTACTGTAACTTAAGATAATTCTTCGTTTCAGTAAATAATTCTTCGAGTTCACGGTCTTTTAACGAATCAATAAACTTCAACTCATGTTTACTTGTCCCCGCTTCTAGTACATCTTTAAGGTCTAGATTTAGCTCAGCTAAGTCTGTCTCAATTGAGCGATCCAGAATCGTGATATTTAACCTTGGAACAAGTGGGGGCATTTTAATCCCAAAGTGCTCAAACACTTGTTTAAGCTCTGCCCAATAGGCAATTTCACCTGGCCCTCCAATAAATGCAAGAGTAGGAAACAACCATTCTTGCATCAGAGGCCTTGTTACCACATTGTTGCTGAGCCTTTCTGGAAATTCCGTCGCAATATTCACTAATTCCTCTTTCGTGAAACCAACGCCGCCATTCTTACCAGAGAATAGGCCCGTTTCAGAATCAAATACTAATAAAATCCGTTCATCGGTATCTGGATCTGTATAAAATAAATTTGCTGCATTTTCGCCAATTTCAATCGCTTGTTTAAACCCAGCTTTTTCGGTCACTTGTTGCTGCGACAATACTTGCTTCGTAATCGTTGCGTAATTTTCAATTTGTTGGAGAAAGTATTCTTTTTCTAACTTGCGAAGCTCCGGATTACCAGAATCAACGATTAATAAGCCCTGTTCCTTAAACATTTCCATAATTATGGTTGCAAAGAAATCAACAAAAGTTGTCGAAGCATCTAAAGCCTTTTGCGTAAATTGCCTTAGGTTATTTGTGTAATTTGTCTCTCCGTATGATTCAATTATCTCTTCAACCCAAGATAAGCACATGTCCTTATCTAGTTTCGTTTCGGTAATCATGATCTTCTGATGATTTTTAGCAGGATAAACCTTTTTTTCAGGTTTTCGTTCATTCAGAACATAAACATGGTTGACTTCCTGGTAATCATGATCTTCCCCTGCAACCCAAAAGACAGGTACAACAGGTACCCCTAGTTCTTGTTCCTTTTGCTCTGCTAATTTAATAATTGAAATTACTTTATGTACAGAGTACAAGGGACCCGTTAAGAGACCAGCCTGTTGCCCGCCTATAACAGCCACACTATTCTCGAGCTTTAGTTTTTCAATATTTTCCGCGACTCGACTTGAAGTAGGAAACCTAGACATGAAATCAGTAATATGTTGCGCAAGCTCTTGCCTGTAAAATTTCCGTTCTGATAATTCCCCTAACCGGGAGTTATAGTCTGAGGCACTTTGAAAATTATAATGAAAGAAGCTCTGGATTTCTTCATTCCCGCTGAGATATCCCGTAGCAAAACGGTTTGTAGCTGGGAGTGAGAGATTCAAAATCTCCATATTAAAGTCTTCCTTTCTCATAAACAGTTTTCACTCTAAGTAGTATAGCATTGTTAGTTTGTAAAAGAAAAAGACTTTGTTTGGAAGAAATCACCTAAAAGTAACTTTATAATACCTCTACCACCACTAGGATCCGCTGTACCAAACCAAAGAGGATTAGTACAACATACACTAAAGAAAATAGTAAAAAGTTCATTCGCCAATAACCTTTAAATACTCTGGTGTATTCAATTTCTTGCCGGAATTTCCAGTGAAAGAGCACAAATAGAATGGCCAATACAATTAAAACCAACAGAATTAACCATAAATAAGATTGATTCCAAATCACCATAACCAAAAAATGTGTGGAGATAATTAATAGTAATGTACTGAAATCAATGGCTCTTTGGACTGAACGCTTATGATTCTTTGAGATTTGTTTGCTGAAGATGAACATTAGAAGGTAGCCTACCAACGGTAAAGTCACTAACGTTGCAATTATAAATGAGATGAAGCCTGCCATTCAGAGACCTCCCTTCATAATTCTTTTCCTTTAATTACATCATAATAATTGCGAATCAATGGAACTTCGACCTGATTGCTCTCAGCTTCTTCAAGCAAATAACCTAAAATAGCATCAATTTCCGTTTTCCTGCCTTCTTCAAGATCTTTTAACATCGAGGACCGATTTGAGGCTGTATTCTCACAAACAGAAACAACATTTGCAAATTGTCTTTCTGGTAACTGGAGGTTTAAGACCGCAGAGACTTCACGAAACATGCTTTCCACAATTCGATAGAAATACGGATTATCTACGAGGCTGCCATTGTTAACTTGAAACGCCGCCGTTAACGGGTTAATAATGGCATTAACGATTAGTTTCGCTTGGAGGATCTCCAGATAATCATTTTCGAGAGACATTGAAAACTCATCCGTTGTCGAATCAACTAATTCTCTTAAAACCGTTGCCTCTCCCCGAAACACCGCACATTTAGTCATTCCTCTTCCATTATGTGCAACGGTATTTTGAGTAGTCCTTGTTGCACCATGCTCAACGGTCCCTACGAAGATGTTTCGAGCAATTATTTTAGAGAGGTATTTTAGATGTCCCATACCATTTTGTAAAAACAGAAGGCTGCTAGTCCCATCAAACTTTGAAAACAACGCAGGTAGTTGGTATTGTTTTACAGTAACTATGGCTAGGTCTTCCTCTCCTGTCCATTCCTCAAAAGGCTTTGCCTGTACCAATTGATTTTCAACTTTCTCACCCGTCACTAATTCTATTCCGTTTGTGTTAATTAACTCCGCTTGGTCTGCTGTCCGTGTATAAACGGTTACCCGATGGGTTTTACTTAAGTAAAATGAGAACAATAACCCAATGGCCCCCGCTCCAATAATTCCAATTTGCATCTTTTTTAACTCCAATTCGTTATATTAGCTATATTTTAACAGAAAGAGGAATTCTTTTGGGGATGTTTTCAATGCTTTCAAACAAAAAGAGTTGACAAAATAGCCAACCCCTCTTTCAACAAAGCCTTCTTCCTACTCCGTTCACAAATAACGGCTTCTTGGTATGCTTTATTTAAATACTTTAGATTAATAACTGCCTATTAATTGCATCGTTACTCATTATCCAAGAAATACAGCTCCATAACCGAGTGCACCAACAATCACAAATGCCGGATGAACCTTTAACTTTTCAAGCAAAACGTAACTCCCCATTACTAAAAGAACGGTTTGTCCAATGCCTACCCCCTCATAGGAGGTAATGAAAAAGTTCAAGGTCATAACCCCTAAAAGAACGGCGATTGTAGGTCGAACATAATTGGTCATCCTTTTAACTTTAGGAGACTCTTTATGACGATATAAAACACCCAAAAGAACCACCATCAAGAGCAAGGACGGTGCAACTGTTGCAAAAACGCCAATTACCGCACCTAGAATACCTCCTTGCTGAAATCCAATAAACCCTGCCATTTTCGTCGCTATCGGACCGGGAAGAGCGTTTCCCATTGCTAAAACTTCGCTGAATTCAGAAACTGTAAGCCATCCATAACGATCCACTACTTCATTTTCAACAAGTGGAATAGAAGCTGGCCCTCCACCATAGCCAATAATCCCAGGGATAAAAAATGCAAGAAATATTTGCCAATAAATCACATCCCCACTCCTCTGTCTGTCGATTTCTCTACTGTCTCTTTCTTGTCTTTTCTTAACACCGCAACAATTAATAAACTACCAATTAAGATAGCTGGATGCATGTGTACAAACTCTAGTAGGACAATACTAGCAATAATAATGAGAGAAGCGGCCTTGAGTCCAATAGAATCCTTTGACTTTTTGAAGAAATCCCAGGTCAGCGTTGCTAACATCACTGCAACAACAGGAACAACCGCCTTCGTCATGCCATTTACCCAATCGAGATTTTTAAAATTGGATAATGAAGTTAAGAGTACAATCATTAACAAAATCGTCGGAGTGATGCTCGCAAAAACAGCATTAATCATCCCAGCTACTCCTGCCACTCGAAAACCAATATACCCTGCCATTTTTGTAGCAATAGGACCTGGCAAAGTATTCCCTAAAGCTAGCACATCTGCAAATTCATCATCATTCATCCATTTGTATTTTGCCACCACTTCCTTGTGAACAAGGGGAATGGAAGATGGCCCTCCACCGTACCCCAATAGCCCCACTCGAAGAAAAGCCAGAAACAATTGAACCTGCTTCATTCTTACATCACCTTTTCTTAAATAATTAATCAGTAACCAAAAAGATATAAATAGATCTCTTTTCTCTTTCTTTATGAAATCATATGAGCCTTAATTCTGTTTTTCGTAAATTCCAATCCATTATAATCCATACTTTCTGATTATTCTATACTATTTTCAGAAATATCCAACAAATATATGACCATAAACAACTTTTCATTGATTCGTTCTTTTCACGTAAGGTAAGATAAGGTACAAAAGGTTGAATGGGGGAAAAAATGAAATTAGATGCAATCGATCACCGAATCCTCGAATTGCTCTCCGAAAATGGTAGAATGTCCTATGTTGACATTGGAAAAGAGTTAAATTTATCTAGAGTTGCGATTAGGGAACGGGTCAATCAATTAATTCAATCAGGAGTCATTGAAAAATTTTCTGTTGTAATTAATTCTGAAAAGGTCGGGAAAGCCGTATCTGCGTTCTTCGAAGTTGATTGCGAACCCTCTTTTCTAGTAAGTGTAGCTGAAAATTTAGCCAATAATCCTAGAGTAGCAAGTTGCTATCAGATGACAGGACCGAGCACCTTACATATGCACGTTCTAGTCGAGGACTTTATCGCATTGGAAAACTTTATTAACGAAGAGTTATATAGTCTTGAAGGTATCACAAGAGTTGAAAGCCATATTTTATTGAGAAGATTTAAGAGCCGGACAGGGCTAAAGTTATAACCTCCCCTACAGAAAATGGTAAACGTTTTCTTTTCTCGAAACGCAGAATTTTTACTCTTTTTATAATATAATAAATATAGATACAAAGCTGTTGAATCTAGATCAATAAACAGCAGATTGGCACAACGACACGGGGGGATTAACGGTGAAATTTAAGGTTGAAAGACTAAAAATTAATTATAAGACACTGGAAGAATTTAAAAAGTTCAAACAGTATGGTAGACAAGAATTATCCATGCTTGAAGATCTTGAGGCAAATATCATTGACAATGACAGTGAATCCCCATTCTATGGGATTTACTTTGGCGACAGGCTCGTTGCTAGGATGAGCCTCTATCAAATTGACGCCCAATTTAATCGTTATTTTGACCCGCCTAAGGATTACTTGGAGCTTTGGAAACTTGAAGTATTACCTGATTATCAAGGAAAGGGATATGGGAAGACCTTAGTTGATTTTGCAAAATCATTCGGTCTACCAATTAAAACAAATGGACGAATCAACTCGTCCGATTTTTGGGCGTCTATGAGCTTTACTCCGGCAACTTACGAGGTTGAACGTGACCGAGGGGAAAACCCGTTTATTTGGTATCCAGAAGGAGTACATGAACAATTGCACTCATAAGAAACTACTTGCGCCTAGGTTCATACCTAGGCGCTGTTTTAGGTCTATTTTCTAAGCTTCACGAGTACCAACCATTCTCCTAGCTCTCTCCATAATTTCTACAAGAGCACGATGGTCCCCTTCGATTGTGGTTATTTCCTCTTTAAGCTTTTTATTCTGGTTTGACAGATGGATGATTTTTTCTTCGAGTTCCTTTATACGGTATTCATACCTTGAAATCTCTTCTTTTTGAGTCCTTGTAGTTTCGGCTTTTTCATAGAGGGCTTGCAAATAACTTTTGACATCATAAAATGTAAGTTTTTCTGGTTGCTTGCTAACCTCTACACTTTCTACTTGTTTAGGCACTTCATTGGTATTTTCTAGCTTTTTAGCTTGTTTTTTTAGTTCTTTCCGCTGCCGTTTAGCAAGTTCAATTCCTGATTGGTATTGTTTGCGAACATATGAGTTCCATCTAAACCCGCATGCAGCCCCGGTACGCGATAGTTTTTTTCCCACTTCTTCAAAAGCTTTTAACTGTGTTCCTCCCTCTCTTATATGACGCAATACTGTTTCAGCCAGCATTAAATCTTCATCTTCAGTCCATGCATCCTGACGAGTAATAGGCATATGAATATCCCTCCTAGTTTTTTATTCATTCATATGCATCTACTAGGAAAGATAGAATACACCATTTACTTTTTGTGGGAAGTTCCCTTCTCGAAAACTCGTTCCACAAGACATCATTGCTGCCTTGAAAAACACAAATTAAATCGATCATCCTACAGGGTCTTCCCCAACTTATATAAGAAATATTGGCAACCCATTGCTATTTATGATTTATGTATGAACTCATCAACCTTACGATTATGGACCTCTCCTCCCCATAAGACTGCACACCGCTCTGCCTCTCTCTCAATTCGATTGGTTATACCTGAAGCTAACCATTTTCTCTGAAGCATTTCTTTATATGCCTCAAGTACCTCTGTTTCTTTTTCTAGAATTTTCTCCAGAAAAGCATAACAATGGTCAATAGGATTACCCTCGTAGGTTTTGTCAAGAAAACCTAATTTCTCTAACTCACTTGTCGAGTAAACTTCCCCCTTTCCCAGCATTTGTAACGCTATTGAAGAAGAGAATTTTTCAAATAAAATTGTTCCTCCTCCCCAGCCGGTTGTGATTGCTAAGTTCCCTTGCACGAAACCTGCTTTTATTCCCTTTCGCCCTAGTCGAAAATCACAGGCAATGGCAATTTCGCATCCACCACCAATTGCAGTTCCATTCATTAAAGCAACAGTTGGTTTAGGGCATAATAACAATTCACTCACTATTTTGGCCATCCGTGAAAGCATTGGCAAAGCGTCAGCTTCTGTTTTTAAATGTTGGTAAACCGATAGGTCGCCTCCGGAGCAAAATGCCTTCTCCCCTTCCCCTGTTATCACTAACGCTTTGACATCTGGTTCATTGGCCATTAATATTGCTTGCTCGAGCCCGGTCATAATATCGTCATTAACAGCATTTCTCTTTTCTGGCCGGTTGATTGTATAAATCAACAAACCATCAGCATTCTTGGTTATTCGGTAAGGTTCCATTTCTTCTCATCCTCCTAAAAATACGACTCCTAGTTTCAATTCAACATCTCTTCTCTACATCCCTATTAAAAACATTAGAAAATCAGTAAACTTGAGCCCTTAATTGAAAATTGAAGCAAAAATCATTGTTCATGAAGGATTTCTAAAATGAAAGCAAAAAAAAACACAGGATTGAGTCCTGTGTTTTTATCGTAAAAGAATTAGTCGTTAACGACTTCTTTTCCTTTGTATGTTCCGCATTCTTTACAAACACGGTGAGCTAATTTCATTTCACCGCAGTTAGGGCAAGCAACCATGCCTGGAACTTGTAGTTTGAAATGAGTACGGCGTTTTCTTTTTGCAGTTTTAGACGTTCTTCTAAATGGTACAGCCATTCTTCCCACCTCCTTAAAGAGAGTTAAAGGTAGTTTCAAAAAACCCCTTTTATGGATTGTTACGAAGGCCAGTCCGAACTGGGCTTCATAATTTTAAACAAGTGATTCAATCATTACCCGAATCGTCTTGTTCAAAAAATTTCGCGAGATCAGCAAGTCTTGGATCAACTTTTTGCTGTTTGTTATCTTCGCTAATCACTTCCCAGTCCGTTCCAGACTGAGGAGCTCCATCCTTGCTTTGGTCATCGTCACAAAATACCTGCATTGGAACCTCTAACAAGAGGATTTCTTGTATAACAGGCATAAGATCGATGACATCACCTTGTACTTGATGTACTTCTTCATCTGAGTCATACTCAGGATGGTCAAGTAGAAAGGTTTCAGTTGTTTCGACATTTACTGGATACTTGACATCAACCAGTGTACGAGAACAAGGAAGGATTAAGTGTCCTTCAATCTGAAGATGAAAGGTCACTTTCGTTGCACTGATGTCAACCCGGCCCTTTATATGCATCGGCGACACTTCACGAATGGATTTCTCAACTTCTTTGATTTCATCCACCTTGACATATTCGTCAACCGAAAAGTCCTTGTTTCGATATTTTTGTAACTGACTCATTGTCCATTTCATAGAATCACCCCAAGGCAACAAAGGTAATTATAGCTTTCGCTTACCTATTTGTCAATATTTTTTCTTTACAGTATAATGTAGACGTTGTCATAATAAAATAAACATTTTAACCACAGGTAGAACAGGTTCTTATTTTATTTTGACGTTCTTAGCCTACTATCGCTTTTAGCGATTAGGAATAACAAGCATCGGCTTGAATTAATTTAAAAACAGCTAGCTACTCAAGAAAGAGCTTTACACTTCTATTTCTATCTAAATACATAGTAGTTAAAGCGGTGCTAAGGTTTAAATCAATCTTACAATAGTGCCGCTTTTTTTAATAAAAGGCTGTTTCGAAAATTTTAAAGCCGATCTTAACGTAATAATACCAATAACGGTCATTCGTAAGCTACAAATTAAGTTTGCACGCTCTTTTCTCTTGAATGAAGCTTATTATTGCGATAGCTCATTCCATTCAGTCATATTTTTCTTCAAGAGCAACAAAGACTGAGAAAAGAGCCTTATTAAATAATCCGGGTTCTCCCGTAATCAAAGGTGAAGTCATGAAAGCAGTTGGGGTAGTTGTTGAATATAACCCTTTTCATAATGGTCATCAATTTCATTTGAATCAAACAATAGAACAATCAGGTGCCGATGTAATCATTGCCGTGATGAGTGGCAACTTTCTCCAAAGAGGAGAGCCCGCTTTAGTTTCTAAATGGGCGCGGACCAAAATGGCGTTACTTGGCGGAGCTGATATCATTTTTGAGCTTCCTTATCAGTTCGCCACCCAAAATGCGGATATTTTCGCCAAGGGCGCAGTCAACATTTTAGCTGCAGCAAATTGTCATTCTCTATGTTTTGGTAGTGAATCAGGTGACATAGATTCTTTTAATATGACACTTGATTTCCTTGATGTACACGAAGATGTATTTCAAACGAAAGTGAAAGAATATATGAGAGAAGGAGTTAGTTATCCAACAGCCCTGTCTCAAAGTTTTAAGTCTCTATCTCCTAATGATCAATTGCTCGATTTATCAAAACCAAATAACATTCTAGGTTTGCAATATGTTGCAGCAATTCGAAGCCAAAAGCTCACGATGGAACCTCTTACGATTATCCGTAAGAGTGCCAACTACCATGACGAGCACTTTGCTTCCAACTCTATTGCAAGTGCGACAAGCATTAGAAAAGCACTATTTTCACATGATGGTCAAATAAATGACATTCAAGCTTATCTTCCCCCGACTTCCTATGAAATACTTGCTAAATACCAAAAGGAGTTTGGCCATTTTCATTCATGGGAAAATTATTGGCCTTTGTTAAAATACAAACTACTCCAAAGTACACCCGCCGAATTAAGAAAGGTTCACGAGGTAGAAGAAGGGCTTGAACACCGTTTACTACAGGCTGCACGATCCGCGATTACATTTGAAGCATTTATGAAGGAAATAAAAACGAAGAGATACACATGGACAAGACTTCAGCGGGTTTGCTTACATATTATGATGAACATCCAAAAAGAAACGATACGAGAAATGACCTCGTTTAACTATCTTAGACTACTTGGAATGACTTCTACCGGGAGAGAGTATTTGCGGAAAGAAAAAAAGAATTTTGGGCTTCCCTTAATTTCGAAACTTTCTACTGTTAAAGAGCAACTTGAGCTTGATATCCGCGCTTCTAGAATTTATGCATTAGGTTTTCACGATTCAGAGCAACAAAATAAGCTCATACAACGGGAGTTTACACAGCCTCCAATTCAGGTGGATTAAAGTCGACATTATATGTCAACTTCGCCAACTTTATATCAACTCTACATAGGGAAGGCTGTTTGAACTAAAGGAACTTCAGGGTTACTCCCCTTTTCTTTTGTAAGGTGGATATAGGAAAGCGCGTTCACAAAAAGCAAAACAACAAAGTTTGAGAATAGAGTCCTTCATATAAAAACTAATAAAAATGAATGTAGTTTCTTGAAAGCCTCTACTCTCATGCTTTGTTAGCGCTAATGATGAATAGTCATTTCAGAATAACATTAAGGTATATTTCTTAGCTTGTTTTCGCTGGTAAGTTTTCAAGGAATTCAACCGCGTCATCAAATGTATTAACCGGAATTATTTCCATAGAAGTCTTAATATCTTTTGCCGTCTTTAAAGCTATTTGATAATTCGAACCAGCTGCACCTTCCTCATTTGGTGCTAAAAAGTAGTCAGCTTCCGCTTTATCAGCAGCGACTATTTTTTGTTCAATTCCCCCAATACGCCCTACCGTTCCGTCCGTTGAGATGGTTCCAGTTCCAGCAATTGCGTACCCCTTCGTTAAATCTGTTTTAGATAACTGATTATAGATTTCGAGTGAAAACATTAGTCCAGCTGAAGGACCGCCGATTTCATCTGTGTCCATCTCGATGCTTGGTTGCACTTTTATTTCTTTATCATCGACAAGAGAAATTCCAATTCCGACTCGTTCACTGGTTTCGTCGAATTTCTGTAATTTTATGTCCACTTCACGTTTAGAGCCATCGGTTTCAGCAGTAAAGGTTAGCTGATCGCCTTCCTGTTTACTACTAACATAGTCAATGAATTCTTTTGAGGAAGAAAATCTTTGACCATCGATTTCAATAATCCGATCTCCAACAGTTAATTTACCCTCAGCTGGCATTCCTGGAATCACCTGTAACACATAGACACCTTTATAGTCATATTCAATCGGAAGACCAGCTTTTTTATAGGCAACCTCAATCGCACTAGTTTTTGAGGTATCCATCATATGAAGTTGTCTCATTGTGTATTCCTCATCTGTCTCATTCTCTGCTCTAATATCCTCAACTGGATGAATTTCTGAATATTCATCTAGCTTGGCCAAGATATAGGCATAAACATTGGCACGACCCATGCGAATGGTCGTCAACATAAAACTCCCCTCTTCATCATAACCACCATCTACTTCGATAATTGGTTCGAGCTCTTTAGCCATACCAGGCTTAGAGACATAATATGGTAAATAATAAAAAGAGCTCGCAAATAACAAGATTGTAAAGATTAATAAAAGTTGAATCTTTCTCATGACGACGGGGGCTCCTTCCATTGCTCAATTACAGTTTGAATTTTTGCCATTTGCTTTCTAGTTTCTTCTTCTCCAATTGAAATAATATCATTTATGTTTGTGAAGGCTCTAGAACTATACATTTCAACTCTCGGTCTTATCATAATATCCGAGGCAATTTCGCGATTTGTAACAAGCTCCATTTGCATGATGTCTATACTCTGCATAATAACATCAAATATAGAGGTGATTTCTGTATTTGTGTTTACATGGGAAACATCTACTGCAATAATTATATCCGCCCCCATATCTTTCACTACAGAAACAGGAATCCTGTCAATTACACCACCATCAATTAAAAGGCGACCGTTTAACTTTTCTGGGGTGAATATTCCTGGAATGGCAATGCTCGCCCTTACCGCATTCGAGATCGGTCCATCTTTAAAAACCACTTTTTCACCAGAAACGAGGTCAGTTGCGACAACAGCTACAGGGATATCCAAATCTTGTAACTCTTTCCCATGCGTAAAAATCCGAATTAAGTCTTTAACTCGTTTGCCCGAAATAAACCCCATTTTTGGTACAGTGAAATCTAAGTAATATTTCCTTTTAAAAGCTTTCGCCAAAGTATATAAACGATCGATATCTAATCCGGCCCCGTAAAAACATCCGACCATTGCACCCATACTACTCCCAGCAATTAAATCAATCGGGATTCCATTCTCACGTAGAACTTTAATGACACCAAGATGGGCAAACCCCCGAGCTCCTCCCGACCCTAGAGCTAAACCTATGATTGGACGTCGCAATTTTTAACCTCCTTTTATCCTTCGTTAATCTTTTGGTCTATTTTATATACTAGATTGCATATTGATTGTATATAAGGACAAGGTGTTGAGTAGCTAGCCGCCACTCTATTCTTATATATGGTTTAATAAGTTTCTGCAGAACAACCGAAGTAACCATATACGCCATATTACTATTACGTTTCAAGGAATAGTATCTATTTTATCACTGTTTTTTCATGTTTGACAGCAGTTGACCTGCGGGGGGAGGATTCACGTGTTAAAGTCAAAAATTAAAACAGGCGTCTTAGCTAGCTCAGTTACAGTTATGGCCGTTTCAATGATTATTTTTCCGCAGGAATCATTGGATGCCTCAATTAGAGGATTAAATATGTGGTGGGAGATTGTATTTCCTTCTTTGCTACCGTTTTTCATTGTTTCTGAGCTTTTAATTGGCTTTGGGGTAGTAAAATTTATCGGGGTTCTACTTGAACCATTAATGAGGCCCGTTTTTCGCGTTCCAGGGGTGGGTGGCTTTGTTTGGGCGATGAGTATGGCTTCTGGAACCCCATCAGGAGCAAAATTGACAGCACGCCTAAGACAAGAAGACCAAATAACCAAAATTGAGGCAGAGAGGCTTGTTTCATTTACCAATTCTTCAAATCCGATTTTTATCTTTGGTGCTGTTGCCGTTGGCTTCTTCCACAACGCACAGCTTGGAATTCTTCTCGCGATTGCCCATTATCTTGGGATTATTAGTGTCGGGTTAGTGATGAGATTTTATGGAAGCACGGAGGAAACGAAAATAAACGATAAGAAAAAGAAACCTTCCATTCGTGATGCACTGTCCGCGCTACATAAAACACGAATAAAAGATGAACGCCCGATCGGGCAGCTTCTTGGGGATGCTGTCCTTTCCTCAATCAATACCTTACTGATGATCGGCGGTTTCATCATTATTTTCTCAGTTATTAATAAGCTATTATATCTCTTAGGGATCACGGCGTTTTTGGCAGGGTTTATTCAATATTTATTGGGAGTGATTGGGTTAGATGAGGCCTTGAGCATGGCTTTCATTTCTGGTCTTTTTGAGATTACGATGGGAAGTCAGATGGCTAGTCAAGTCCAAGAAACTAACTTGCTTCATCAAGCCATCATTGTTAGTTTTTTCCTTGGATTTAGTGGGTTTAGCATACAAGCACAGGTCGCTAGTCTGCTAGCTCCAACAGATGTCCGCTTTAAACCATTTTTCATTTCACGAATTCTACACGGTATTTTTGCTAGTATGTATGCTCTACTGTTATGGAAACCATTTTATCTACCTTTCATCCAAACCGATGAGCCTTCAAATGCAATGCCAGTGATGAACCGACTAGTTGAAGAAGGTACGAAAATGGCTGATTTCCATCTTTCACTTACTCAACTAGGACCACTAATCACGATTTTTTCCCTTTTTGTTTATATTATCCTTTATTATAAAAAGATGAATAGAGGATTGTATGGGTAACTGATAGAAGGTTCCAACATTTATATAAATACAAAAGAGCGAGCAAGACTCGCCCCTAGCTGTCGAGAACCCTCGACAGCCTTTTATTTTCAAATTTTTAACACTTTACCGTTTTAAATTTGATCGTTAGTCCATGCAAAGCGTCTGTTGATCCATAAGGATCTTTACTGATTTATATCTGACCTAATGGACAGTGGAGGGCAGTCGACTCCTTTGGGAAAAAGAGGTTACTTGAGACCCCCACAGGCGCTTAAACTCCAAAGATGCTCTAGAAGCTCCTCGCGAAAAGCGAGTGACCAAGTGGAAATAAACAAGTCAGGTTGCAGAGACAATCTCTTTTAATACGCTCTTTTTCTCATTCTTTATTGCTTATAACAAAAAATACAACCGAATGAGCTAGGTTATACATAAAAATGGCTACTAAATTGTTAAAATTGACTTTAGGATTTTATTCAACAACGTAAACAAGCCTTACGAAAACAGCCTATTAATAAAAAATTGCCGAGAAAAATACCCTTTCTCGACAATCCGGAGCAAGTATGGCTCGCTCATTAATATGAGATCTTCTTACTTTATAGATAGTTCAGTCTTGAGTTATTACACCAATCATTCTTTTGCAAATCGCCTTAGTTTTTTGCAAACTTTTTTCTTAGTGCTTCTTCAACTTGTGGTGGAACTAACTCTGAGATTTCACCATGATATTGCGCAACCTCTTTCACAATACTAGAACTAAGGAATGAGTATTGATTATTAGTCATGATAAAAAAGGTCTCAATTCCTTTATCAAGCAATCGGTTCATTGAAGTGATTTGCATCTCATATTCAAAGTCAGAGACTGCTCTTAATCCCCTTACAATAGCATTTGCATTTACACTCGCAGCATACTCCACCAATAAACCATGAAAAGTATCTACCTTCACATTAGGGATATCTTTCGTTACTTGTTGGATTAGTTCCATTCTTTCTTCAACAGAAAACAACGGATGTTTTGACGAATTGTTTAAAACCGAGACATAAATCTCATCGAATACTTTTGCAGCTCTAGTAATAATGTCCATATGCCCAAATGTGATTGGATCAAAACTTCCTGGTACGACGGCTATACTAGCCATTTACATTTCCCCCTCTTTGTCCACTTTATATGTATACACTGTAACTCCAATAATACCATATTCTTCATGCCTAATTTGCTTATATCTACCAATTTTTTCAGGAAGTTTCGTTTCCACTCCATGTTCACATACGATGGTTCCATCTGGTTTTAATAGATTAGACTCGTCAATCATTTCCATTAACTTGATAAGCTGTTGTTTTTTATAAGGGGGGTCAAGAAAAATGTAATCAAAACATAATTCCCGTTTATAAATGGCTTTTAATGCTCTTGAAGCTTCATTCCGATAGACTTCTGCCCGTTCTTCTAGCTTGCAGTTACGCAGATTATCGTATATCGTCTGAATCGCTTTTCGATCCAAATCAACAAAAATCACTTTGTCTAGACCTCTACTGAGACCTTCAATGCCTAGTCCACCACTTCCCGCAAACAAATCAAGCCCTAAACCACCACTAAAATATGGACCGACCATATTAAAGATTGCTTCTTTCACCTTATCTGTCGTTGGCCGAGTGGAATTCCCAGGAACCGCTTTCAGACCTTTCCCTTTCAGACTACCTGATACAACTCTCATACCTTTTTCTCCTTCAATCCTTAAATCACTTCTACTTTATCCTGCCACAGAAGAAAAAATATAAACAAAAAATGTGTATAAGCTGGGCGTTTATGGAAATAATGATAGTAACAACATCAATTCGAGGATGTTGTTGCCAACCGCGGAGAAGACTTACGTTTCCCCATAAGTTCTTCCTCCGGTTTCTCCTCTCCCTTTGCCTTCTGTCCCAAAGATATGGGACATAGAAGGACCCTGCAGATGATGCAGGGTTTTCTTTTTTTATAAGCTCTTTTCTCAAACTGTGCCTTTTAAGATAAGTATGGCGTGATGCCAATATTAGCGTAATCGAACCTTTAGTAAAGAAAAAAGCGCATGCCCTCACCTTTGATGAGATGCGTGCACTTATTATATTCCCATCTTATAATCATACTCTTTAGCTTTATCTGGTGCAGCGTTCTCAAATTCCATTTTTAAAAAGGGTTTATAAGAAGGCTCTACCTTTTTGACAAAGGAATAGGAACTAATCTTTCGAATCAATGCTTCTGTATCGTCTTGGTTACAGTATAAGACAACATATTTCAGTTTCCTTGATACATAATGAACATTTCCAAATCTTCTTAGCATTTTAGCCTGCTTTAACGAGTAAAGCCACACTATGATTCCTTGTCTTTGACCAATCATCTTTTTATACCCCTTCGAACAAACATGCTTTTCACTAGTTTAGCATAGCCAATCTAATCATTACAATCGCCAACTAAATATAAAAAGGCTGTTTTCATTAAGATTATTGTTAAAATCATAAAGCCAATAACGCAGTATAACCTATTTTGCGCGATATTTCTAAGTTTGCAGCTCTTTTTCTCGTACGCTTTGGCTATTTTCCTAAGAAAAGCATGTAAGAAAGAGCATAGGAACTTTGCCTATGCTCACGAACAACCACAACTTCCGCCACTTCCGCAGCCGCCACTACAAGAAGATCCTGTATCAAAAAATGGATTTCCAGTTGGGACCTTGACACTTTCAGAGACAGAACGCCCAATTAACACACTTATTTCATCTAATAATCCTTGCAAATCATTTTCTGCTTTTTTGAATTCAGCAACACGGTCATCTAAATCTACTTCTCTTTTTAAGACACGAACTTGCATCATTACTTCTTTGTAATCTGGGTGATACCTCCCAAAACGTTGGACCTCTTCATACCGTTCTTTCATCCGTGCAAAAGCCGTGATTTTCTCCTGTGTTTCCTTGCTGGATTTTACTTTATATAAACACTGCCGATAATTCTCAGCAATCTCCGAATTTAACACCATTTGAACAAGCTCTTCCGCTCTCTCCAGTAACTCAATTCTTTCAATTGTAGCAAGCATGTTTTGCCCACCTCCGCTTCATATTTTAACATGAAAAGCTTAAAAAGCGAAAGTTTGTAAATCCTTCTAATAAAGGACAAAAAGTGAGGCCTCTTAATTAGAAAGAAGCCTATGAGGATGAGGAATTCATATTTGCAAACATATGAAACATCATATTAGCCATTTGAACGCCATTAGAGAATTTTTGCACTTGTTGCGGAATGGTTCTTCCATAAAAATTCATAGCAGCAATTTCCATTGTACGGAGTTCTCGAGGGTCTCTTGCTAACCTTCGATACCAGTTTGGGTTTAGCCGCAAAAACTCATGTAATTCTTTTTGCTTTTTAATTTGTTCAAGTATATCTCGTCTCATTATTGTCTCCCTTAGTCTTTTCTAAATGAAAAAGGATGTTTCGGAGCATTATTGCTTTTTGGTGATTGTGAAGATGGTTGGCTCCCTTGAAATTGTGAAAGAACACCTTGAATCGCGGCTATAGCCTGGCTAATATTACCAATTTGTCCTTGGAGTTGTTCTTGATCCATATTTTTTACCATGCTGATGATCTTCGGCATCCATTCACTACTTTTTTCCGATTTCGACTCAGTCTTTTCTTTGCTCGATTCTGTTGATGTATCTTTGAATGATTCCCATCTAGAGTCCTCTTCTCCAAGCAAATACCAATCTTCATATAACTCTTGCCATGTTGCCTTTCCGTCCCTTACTTCTTTTATGAGCCCTGGGTTATTCTTGACAAATGCTTTGAATTGCTGAACGGAGGGATGCAACCTTTTTCCTGCCATGTTGTTTCACCTCACACGAATACAATCGCCTACCATAATTTATGTGTATGACCGAAAAGCGTGATAGCCAATATCCCCTTTTGGCCAATATTTGAACTCTGTTTTACCTATAAGGGAAACTACGGTACAATGGTCAATAGATTTTTTATTTTCAAAAAGCATTCACATATAGAAAGAGGTAGCGCGATGATGAAAGACGAAGAATTAGTGAAACTTATGGCTGATTGCGTTGAATTAGCTAACGATGACGACATTAAAATCTTGAAGGACATGTTAACAGGGATGAAACAAAAGCTTGAAAACAAAAGAGGGACTTACATTGAACCTCTGCTACAAATGAAACGTCAAATCAACTCTGATACATACGAGCTAACTGTGCCTGTTACTCCACTTATAAACAATAACTTAGATATTGTTCATGGAGGGGTTACTGCTACAATTATAGATACAGCAATGGGGATGATGGCAGTCAATAGCCTTCCAGAAGGCTACGCCGCCGTCACAACTCAATTAAACATTCATTATTTAGCTCCTGGAATTGGCAATGAACTTACCTGTAAAGCCCATTTTGTCCACAAGGGTACTAAAACCATGGTGCTAGAATCCGATGTGTTTCGAGATGATGGTAAGAAAATAGCGCACGCAACAGGTAGTTTTTTCGTCATCAAAAAATAAGCGAAGGGAAAATCCCTCCGCTTTTTTTGTTTCTATTGAAGCTGGCTTTTATCATGTTCAGATATCTCGGATAATGCGATTTCCGCATTATTGTCAAACTTGGGTTCAACCGCTAAATCACCGAGTGCCACAATTCCCACCAATCGATCGCCCTCGACAATCGGTAGACGCCGAATCTGATGGTCAGCCATTAGTTTTGCGGCTTCCTCTGTAGATGTATCAGGTGTAATCGTCACTAGATAGTCGCTCATAACCACTTCTACCTTAGAAGATGGTGGTTTCTTTTCTGCAATCCCACGCATAACAATATCACGGTCCGTAATCATCCCAACCAACTTTTCTCCATCTACGATTGGAATTGCCCCAACATTATTCTCTTTCATTTTAACTGCTACTTCAAACACATTATCTAGTAAGGAACAGGTTTCTACATCTGTTGTCATAATCTCACGAATTGAACCCATTTTTCTCTCAGCTCCTTGAAATATTTTTCACCTTTTTATAGATTCTCCCGCAAAAAACAATTTATGCTTACTTAATACATTGCAACTTTTGATTATTTTTACTATTATTGATAAAGAGATGGGTTTACCATTATGTAGAATTTTGCTTCTATGTGTTTAGGAGGGATGAGGGATGAAATTTGATAACACCGGATTGGAAAAGCTAAAAGCCGATCTGAATAGGTTAGACGTTATATTACCTAAATATGGTTTAGAGCGTCATGAGCAATGGGATTACGACCGAGTTACATATGACCGTAAATTTAACTTAAAAGAAGGCGTATACTACCTTCGTGTACAAGGTTTTACGGTTGAAGGCGATGTGGGTTCCCATAAAGCTGTGATTCAATTTGTCGAACCATTATTAGGTAAACATTATTATCCTCACGGTGTCGAATATGGAGAGGGCGAACATTTTCCAAAATCGCTTGTGAGTCAGTGTGAGAAACTTCTAAAAGACCTTAAAGACGAAGTAGAACAGGTTGCACTGTAGATAGAAAAGATCTAAAAGTGGCCTGTTAGCGAGTACTTCTGAAGTGCTCCAACTAGAGAATGATTTTCTTCAGCTTTAATCATAGGAAAAGTCAATTCTTAGTATCAAAAAAAAGACGCAGTTATGCGTCTTTTTTTACAACTCTTATCCGATTCTACAAGAGTAAAACACTCTTGTGATAGCTCTCTCAAAAGTAATATAATGAATGTGCCTATATGCAATCTTACTGTTTAGAAAGGGGTCCAACTTGACTAGATTTTTTAATAAAAAGAATATAACAATTCTACTTGTTATTCTCCTCTTGGCTATTCTCTTTTACATTATTCTTCCTGTATCAGTGCCGCTTATTGGAGCCTTATTTACCGCGATGATTCTTGAACCAGTGGTTAGACTTATCCAAAAAAGGTTTAAAATTGGACGGAAGTTTTCTGTTATTCTTGTCTTTATCGCCTTCATGGCCCTAATTGGTTTATCAGGTTATTTCATTACAACAAAGGTTATTACCGAGGCAATAAATGTTGTCGAAAATGCACCAAAATACATTAATGATATTACAAATGTATGGTTTGATGCACAAGAACAGTTTGTCGAAGCCGCTAAAGATCTTCCTAATGAACTAGTACATGAAATTAGTGATCGTGGAGAAGATTTCTTAATTAATCTAAGAGACGATTTACTTGCTTTTATCAACATTAATAACTTAAAAACAATCCTGACAAATATACCAAATTTTTTAGTCAGCTTTCTTGTTTATTTAATCGCACTTTTTCTTTTCTTGCTCGATTTACCAAAACTTCGAGCTGGGTTCTATGGTTTCCTTTCTGAACAGACAGCGGAGAAGGTTGATTTTATGATTTCGCGACTTACGAGTGTAATTACAGGGTTTTTTAAAGCACAATTTCTTGTAAGTCTAATAATCTTTGCTGTTTCTCTTATTGGTTTATTGATCATTGCTCCTGATGTAGCTATATTCATGTCGTTTGTCATTTGGATCATTGATGTTATCCCAATTATTGGCTCAATTGCGATATTAGGACCGTGGGCGTTATTCCACTTGTTAACTGGAGATCTCATTCTAGGAACAAAACTTGCTATCTTAGCTGCAATCCTCTTAATAATAAGAAGGACCGTTGAACCAAAGGTAATGGGTACGCATATCGGGCTTTCCCCATTAGCAACACTAATAGCGATGTATCTTGGTTTAAAACTAATAGGGATGATGGGATTTATTGTTGGTCCTCTCCTCGTAATTGCATTTAATACTGCAAGAGAAGCTGGAATTATTAAATTGAATTTTAAAATCTAACCGGATTGATGATCCGGTTTTTTTAACCAAAAGGGAGCTTTGACAATGTCCTTTAAACAGAAACTACCTAAATAAGCTCCAACAAAAAAATGCTGTCATATAGACAGCATTTTTTTATATTCCTAGAATTGCCTTAATTAAAGAAGTCGTTTGTCCACCATGGTAGAAAACATATAACAATAAATAGACTACCACTCCTGTAATAGCTGTAAAAAACCACACAATGCTCGTAATCGGACCGAGTTTCTTATGAAAGGCTAATCTATTTTTATATCCTGTCCATAAGGAAATGATTCCCAGAACAGCACCGACCGTAGCTAAGGTGATATGAAAGATTAAAAACACCGTATAGTAAATTTTTATATCATCTGGACCACCGAATGAAGTGTTTCCAATAAAAATCGTTCTAGACGCATAGATGATAAAAAAGATTACCGCGAAAACGCCTGCAAGAGTCATCGTTTTTCGATGCTTTTCTAATTTTCTTTGTGCAATTTGCCACCAGCCAATAGCCACTGTAATGGCACTAAGAACAATGAAGGTTGTACTAATGGTTGGTAGAATTGGAAGGTCTCCCATAGTCTTATATTCCTCTCTCTATTGGTTCATACAAATTTCTTATTCTGTTGTTTGGGGATGTTGTTGACGATATAGAGCCAATTCTTCTTTTTCCTTCTCTTGTTCGGCATTATACCAAGCAAAAAAGGTGTAAGCTAGAACCACTCCATAAACAATTTCCTGGATAATCTTCATAACAACACCACCAAGTCGTTGATCTTCAAGTAGTGTCATTGAACTAAACATTTCTGGTCCACTCAAATTTAACATGGATAAAGTTGAAGCCGGTACACAAAGGGCCAATGCTTGTGCCCAAGCATTTGGATCAGAAAATGTAGCATACAATGGGGTTTCTGCAAAGATAATTAACGCACAAGCAGGTGTTAATAAAACACCATCTGCAAAGATATACCCTATTTTTTTAAGTCCTGATAAGGATTGTTTCTCAGGTAAGATATTTAATAATGGCCACCACATGATAATCGATAAAATAAATAATAATGAAGTGTACCCTGCATGCAACCACATGTCTGTTTTAACAACGTCAAAAATGAGCGGAATATGGTACAAAGAAAAGAATCCATTAAAAAGAATGAGTGCGATTAATGGTTTCGTCATAAAATCAAAAGCCGGTTTAATGAAGTGATGATTAATGACCTTTCTCCAAATCCAGTTTGGTATACCAAGGATTAATAGGGGTGGAATAATTAAATATAGAGTGGCCATTTGAATCATATGTGCATAGAACGTAATATGTCCCAACAGGTCAAGCGGCGAACCTTTAATAATGTAAAGAGTAACGATTCCAATTGTAAACAGTGTAGTCTGTTTAGTAGTAGCATGCTTACTATCTTTAAAGCGTGGATACCATTTGTACACTAGTAAATAATATGCGACTAAAATAATCATTAAGCTAGCTAAAAAATATGGACTCCAGTTTGCTCTAAACCCAAACAAATCAAGAGAAAACACAAAAATCACCTCATATTAATAGAAACACATTTTCCTCTATTATACCTATAAATAGGCTGAAACTGCAATGAAACAGCGGCATATCTTTGCTTTACCCATTATTTACAAGTGTGTATTTCTTATTGCGTATTAGACTAAATGAAAAACTACTCTATAAATGATCACTGTTAGCAGGAGCATGCAAGTCTAAATGCTTATATTCGCTTTAAAATAAAGAGTCATTTAAAACAAAAAATCGGCCTCGAGAGCCGATTTTTTGTCGTAAAGTCTACCACCAAATGATTGTCATAAATGCTAGCACTGTTAAGAACCCAACTAATGCACCTGAATATAAGAAGAGTTGAGGCGCCTCATGCCCTTTATGACTCATATGCATAAAATAATACAATTGAAAAATAACTTGAACTACCGCCAAGAGCAGAATGAATGGTATTGTGAACCAGTTTGAAACATCACCAAAACCTACTGCAGCAAATGCAATAAGAGTTAAGAAAATCATCAAAGCAAATGTAATAACTTGGTATCTCATTTCCTCTACATTTTTCTTGCGGCGATATTCAAGGTCGACTCTTGGGTTACCTGAAGTAGATTGTTGATTTGCCATCAGTTTATCCCACCATTCCCATTAAGTATACAACCGTAAAGATAAATACCCACACAACATCAATATAGTGCCAATAAAGGCTGGCAGTATAAAATTTAGGGGCATTATAGAGGCTCAAGCCTCGTTTTGCATTTCGAATCATTAGTGAAACAATCCAGCATAATCCAAAAGCAACGTGAGCACCATGGAAACCAACTAGTGTATAGAAGGCAGATCCAAATGCACTGCTCGAAAAAGTATGATGGAACTCATGTACATAGTGATTGAACTCATAAATTTCAAGACCTAAGAAAGACAGCCCTAAAAGAACAGTGATGCCAAGCCAAAGCTGCATTTTCTTGAAATTAAAGTTTTTCATATGGTACATCGCATACACACTAGTTAATGAACTTGTTAAAAGGATCATTGTCATTAAAAAGACAAGTGGCATTTCAAATAAATCTTTTGCTAGCACATGATCAGCTGTTGGAACCTTATCTTTCAGTGCAAGATAGGTAGCAAAGAGAGAAGCAAATAGAACTGTTTCTCCCCCCAAAAAGAACCAAAAGCCCAAAAATTTATTTTTAGCCTCAAGGGTAGCTTTTTCAGGCGACGCCGGCCATGTTTCATGTGTCATTTTTTCTTCAGCGTGCATTATGCCTTTACCCCCTTATTATCGTCATCATCCATTAATTCTTCCTTATGAATATGATATCCATGGTCATCCTTAATGGAACGAACAAACATTGAACCGAATGTGATCACTAATCCAATAATCAATACAGGTAGACCCCATCCATAATCCAAACGATACATCGCACCAAATGCAGCGATAAATAATCCCAGAGAAATCATAAACGGTATAAAGCTGCCGTTTGGCATATGAATGTCTCCAAGCGGTTCTGCAGGAGTCATTTCCTTCTTTCCTTCCATTTTTTCAATCCAGTAAGGATCTAAACCACGAACTAACGGTAGTTGTTTGAAGTTGTAGTATGGAGGTGGTGACGCAATCGCCCATTCAAGCGTACGTCCATCGCCCCATGGATCATTGCCAACTTTTACATTTTTCACACTTGTAATGACGATATTAATCAATAGAATAATTGTTGCGACAGCCATAAAGAAAGCTCCGATTGACGATACAAGGTTTCCGATTTCTAATCCTTGGTTTGGAAGGAATGTAAAGATACGACGTGGCATCCCCATTAGTCCAAGGAAGTGTTGAATAAAGAATGTTAAATGGAAACCGATTAAGAATAACCAGAACGTAATTTTTCCTAAGAACTCATTTAACATCGTTCCGAACATTTTTGGCCAGTAGAAATGAGTTGCGGCCAATAACGATAATACTACCCCACCAATGATAACGTAGTGGAAGTGTGCAACAACAAAATAAGAATCATGATATTGATAATCAGCAGGAGCTGCGGCTAGCATTACTCCCGTTACCCCACCCATAACAAAAGAAGGTACGAAGGCAACAGCATACAACATTGGAGTGGTAAACTTAATACTTCCACCCCACATCGTAAATAACCAGTTAAAGATTTTAATACCAGTTGGAACCGCAATCGCCATTGTTGCAACAGCAAAAATCGCATTCGCAATTGGTCCTAAACCAGTTGTAAACATATGGTGAGCCCATACCATGAATCCAAGGAAACCAATCAATACTGTCGCGAAAACCATCGAAGAGTATCCAAATAGACGCTTTCTAGAGAACGTCGAGATGATATCCGAGAAAATACCGAACGCTGGTAAGATCAGAATATAAACTTCTGGGTGTCCGAAAATCCAGAATAAATGTTCCCAAATAACCGTGTTTCCACCCATGGTAGGATCGAAGAAGTTTGAGCCAAATAAACGATCAAATGTCAGGAAGAATATCCCAACAGTCAAAGCTGGGAATGCGAACAAGATAAGAGCCGATGCAACAAAAGTCGTCCATGTAAATAACGGCATCCGCATGTAAGTCATCCCTGGTGCACGCATGTTAATAATTGTTACTAAGAAATTGATCCCGGCAATTAGTGTACCAAATCCCGAAATCTGTAACCCTAAGGAATAGAAATCAATTCCATGTCCTTCTGACGCAAGTGATAAAGATGCATAAGAAGTCCATCCTGCATCAGGAGCTCCACCTAAGAACCATGAAAGGTTTAAGAAAACTCCCCCGAAAAAGAACAACCAAAAACCTAAAGAGTTTAAGAATGGAAATGCAACATCACGTGCTCCTATTTGTAATGGCACAACCGCATTCATAAATGCAAATAATAATGGCATCGCTGCAAGGAAAATCATCGTTGTTCCATGCATCGTTAGAACTTCATTGTAGAAGCCTGCACTAACAAAATTATTGTCTGGAATAGCTAGCTGGATACGGATAATCATTGCTTCTAATCCACCGAGGATAAAGAAAATTCCACCAGCTATCAAGTAAAGGATCGCGATTTTTTTATGGTCAACCGTTGTTAGGTAATCCCATAATACTGCGCCGAACCCTTTTTTCTGAGCATTGGTACTCACAGTTTTACCTCCATTTCATCCTCTGTTATTCTTGGACCTTTAATCCCATCAAGTATTCAGTAACGGCATCAATTTCCTCATCAGAAAGGTTATACTTACCAGTCATCTTATTGCCTGGCTTGATGGATTCAGGATCTTTTAACCATGTTTTGATATTTCCCTCGTTATGTTCAAGAATACCCGCAACAAGTGTGCGATTTCCGAAGTCCGTTAAGTTAGGACCCATACGCGCTTGTTCAGGTGTAGTGTTTGCAGGCGTAACTGCGTGACAGCCGATACAGCTGTTATTAAAAATTTCTTGTCCAGCTTGTGCTTCAGCAGTTTCTGCTTGCACCGGTTCTTTAACGGCTTGCATGCTAGCAACCCATTGATCAAATTCAGCACGAGGCAGAGCCTTGACTTTGAAATCCATTAAAGCATGTGAAGGGCCACAAAGTTCAGCACATTTCCCGTAGAAAATATTTCCTACTTCATCTGCTTTCTCTCCATCAAACTCTAACCAAAATTTGTTTACGTTATCTGTGTTAGTATCCAATTTCCCGCCAATTGCTGGAATCCAAAATGAGTGTTTAACATCAGATGCAATCAAATTAAAGTAAACCTTTTCATCCGTTGGCACTACTAAATCTTGGCTAGTAAGAATTTCCTCGTTTGGATATTCAAATTCCCACCAATAAAGATTCGCACGAACATTTACAACAAGTGCGTCTGTTTTTCCTTCGTCGTTTTTTTCCTCCGCTGGAGAAACATCTGCAAGTTGGAAGGTTGCTGAAACAGTCGGAACTGCAAGAACTAGTAAAAGCAAAATCGGAATCACAGTCCAAATAATTTCCAATGTGTGACTACCTTCTACTTGTTTAGGAATCTCATTCTCGCTTTTCCTGCGGAAACGAATCATTACAATAATAAAGATTATTGCGACAACTACAATTACCCCTACCATAATCGACGTACTTAGCACCATCAAGTCAAACTGTCTTTGTGCAACTTCTCCTGCCGGCTGTAATGTGGACAGAAAAGGTTCACCGCATCCAGACAATAGTGCTATGGCCGCAAATAATGGTAGTAAACCCCATTTTCCAAGCCTTTTCATAGCTTTTCAAACCCCTCTTTCGTATAAAGTTCATTAAATGATTCTGAAAATAAAATATGGATAAATTCCTTCCTGAAGTTAAAGGAAAGAATGTCCTAACAAATGATATGTAGAGCACCAAAGGCGCCCAAGTATATTAAATAAGTGTGACAATTACCATAGCTACAAATAAAATAGTCAAGTATTGTATGGAATAAACAAACATTCGCTTCGCCCATTTAATATCATCTTTTGCCTTTCTACCGTAGAGCCCAAGGAACAACCAACCTAAATTCAAGGCTGTTGCTAACACTAGAAAAGCGGTCCCTAATTCCATCAGTAGGAATGGCAAAGGCAACAGAACAATAATCCAGAGCATAATTGATTTTTTTGTTCTAGCAAATCCTTTTACAACAGGCAACATTGGAATTCCCGCTGCTCGGTATTCTTCTGCCCTTCTCATTGCTAGCGCATAAAAATGTGGAGGTTGCCAAATAAACATAATCAAAAATAACACCCAGGCCATTGTCGATAAATTTGCATCAACCGCTGCCCAACCGATTAAAGGCGGAACGGCTCCTGAGATACTACCAACTATTGTATTTGAAACGTGAAGACGCTTAGACCACATGCTATAAAGAACTACATAGCTGAAAACCCCGACCAACCCAATAATTCCGGCTGTTACCGTGGTCATGAATAAAAGTATTGAACCGATTCCTATCAACAGGAAACCCAGTACTGCCACTTTATATGGTTGAACTTTCCCAGTGACCGTCGGTCTTGCCTTCGTTCTTTCCATCAAATGATCGATATCGCGGTCAATATAATTATTTAAACTGCATGAACCCGCGATGATTAGGGAGGATCCTATCAATGTTAAAAACACAATGTCTAAATTCTCTAGGAATCGCAGACCACTAAAATGAAGAGCAAGCCATAGCCCTGTGAATGTAGTAATTGCGTTTGAATTGACGATGCCAACTTTTATTAGTGCTAGGAAGTCACTAAACCCTGAGGTTTCAGTCAACCCAGCATTAATGGACTGCTGACTTCGATCCATAACAGCTTCATTTAAAGCTTTTGGACTTGACATTTCTACTCCTCCTTCTTCATTAAATTCTTATTTTAATCGAACTAGTTAAATTAATCCAGAGTAAAGACATTTTCATAAAGTTTTCCACTATTTGCACCGTGAAAAAGGTGTTAAATATTTGTGTAGGAAAATAACTCTCTTGATGTATATTAAATCACACTTTGGACTTTTTTTGTGTATTTTTTTTGAACAAAATGTATGTTTTAGAAAAAAACTGGGATAAACCGTTTATTTATCACGTATTCAAACCCAATTCCCCATCATCACTAACAATTTTTTGTCAATGGTTTTTAGCATGGGCACAATTTCTCCTAGTTTATTATCCAGAATAAAGTTATCCGACAATTGCCAACTTCAACTATATTACTAACAAATCCATTTATAGGAATCAAACTATATGCCTTAAATTTTAGCATTTTAATTCTTGTTATTTATAATAATACTTTTTGTAGTATCTTTTAGAGTCTTTATAACACCTTTCTATCTTTTTAGTGAAAAATCGGCTATTATAGAATATGGATTTATCGAATAGATACGTTAAGTCCATATTTATTATACGAGCCTAGGATATATATAACAACATCATAACTAACACAAGCAGGTGAATGAATTGAAACGCTCTTTAAAATGGTTGGCTGTTCTGACGACGATTGGGATGCTTTTTGTATTACTAGGGGGCGCACTCGTTACAAAAACGGATTCCGGAATGGGGTGTGGTCAATCTTGGCCACTTTGCCATGGAGAGGTTATCCCGTCTAATATTACGCCCGAACTCGTTATTGAATTAGCCCACCGCCTCGTGTCCGGTGCACTTGGGATTATGGTTCTAGTCCTTGCTATTTGGTCTTGGAAGGCAATTGGACATATCCGGGAAACCAAATTTTTAGCTTTTCTATCTTTCTTTTTCATCGTTTTACAAGGTCTTATCGGGGCAGCGGCTGTTGTTTGGGGACAAAATGATTTTGTATTAGCCATCCACTTTGGAATCTCGCTTATTTCATTTGCAGCTGTCTTTCTATTGACCCTTTTAATTTTTGAGGTAGATAAAAAGTTTAAAGCCGAAAAAGTTATAATTGATAAAAAGATGAGTACTCACATTATAGGAATTACCATTTATAGCTTTATTGTTGTCTATACCGGAGCACTTGTCAGACATACGAACGCAAGTTTAGTTTGCCCTGATTGGCCACTCTGTGTGAATTCTGATCCTAGTCTACCAAATAATTTATATCAATGGGTTCAAATGGGGCACAGGGCTGCTGCCGGTCTTATCTTCATATGGATTGCTTATGTTACCTACTTAGCAATTCGACATTATCAGCATCAAAAAGTCATTTATTGGGCTTGGATTACATCCTTTATTCTTGTTTCACTACAAGTGGTTTCTGGTGCTAGTGTAATTTTTTCAAGACTAAATCTTTATGTTGCCTTAGCACATGCTTTCTTTATTTCATGTTTATTCGGCGTTTTAAGTTACCTTGTCTTACTGGTTTCGAGGAATAAGAAAAATAGTCAATCGCTTTCAAACCAAAATGAAGTAAAACAAGAAGGAAGCAACTATGTTCCCCCTGCTCAATAAGAAGAGTGGGTCT
This sequence comes from Mesobacillus maritimus, assembly GCF_023715205.1. Taxonomy (GTDB): domain Bacteria; phylum Bacillota; class Bacilli; order Bacillales; family Cytobacillaceae; genus Mesobacillus_B; species Mesobacillus_B maritimus_C. Next base: position 16,713 of record NZ_JAMBNR010000010.1, on the reverse strand, counting down.
CAGGTGAGGTCGTAATTACACACTCATCATTCCTACGGATACAAAACCAATAGACTTAACAAGTCTTAAACTCTCCAATTATCATAAAAAACAAGCTGCAGTTTATAAGCTGCAGCTTGTTTTTTACTCTAGCCTCTTGTATGCATCGTATTCCCCACTGAATGATTAATATGCGGAGCTGTTTTTTCAGCCTTCGGATGTTTGTACTTTTTTTCAAACTGCACAAACATGGAGACATTCACCAATATTCCCATTGCAATTGCTAACTGAACCATTGATGAGCCACCATAACTAACAAACGGGAGTGTGACCCCAGTTAACGGAATAATCCCAGTTGCTCCACCGAGATTGATAAAAGACTGTATTCCAATCATACTTGAGATGCCAATAGCAAGTAAGCTACCAAATGGGTCTTTACACCTCAAACCAATATAGATTCCTCTTAAAACAATATAAGCTAGACACAAAAGAACAAACCCGACACCGAAAATCCCCAATTCTTCTGATATTATCGCAATAATAAAATCAGTATGTGGTTCTGGTAAATAACCAAGTTTCTGTACACTTTGTCCTAGCCCTAAACCTGTTATACCTCCAGAACCAATTGCATAGTATGAATTCGCTAATTGATAACCCGTATCCAATTCATCTTCGAAAGGATCACTATATGAAACCAAACGATCCATTCTTGTCTCCGAAAAAATTTCATCTTTCATAATGAGTGACAGAGGGGCAATTAGACAAATAATAATTAAAACTAATTTACTGATATTCTTCCAAGCCATACCAGATGAGACAATAATCGAGGCTGCGATTAAGAAAATAATACCTGCTGTACCAAAGTCCGGTTGTACTGCTACAAGCATAACCACTAGCGCTAAATAAACTAATGGTGGCACCACACCCTTATTAAACTCATTAATGTAGGCCTGTTTTTTCGCATATACAGCTGACAAGTAAATGATTACACTTAGTTTTGCAAATTCGGCTGGTTGAATACTCCGTGCACCAACTTTAATCCAACTAAGCGCATTATTAGCCACATGTCCTACTACAAACAAAACAACTAATCCCATTAATGAAAATATAACCATCGGCAGGAGAAACTTCGTACTTTTCATTGCTTTATAAGGTATTAATGCCGTAATTACAAAGAAGATACCAGCAACCAGTAAATTCATTTTTTGCTTATCAAAGAAAAAATCGCTCGGAACTTCATAACGCGTTACTAGACTAGCACTATACACCATAACGAGTCCGAACAAAGACAAAAGGGCAATAACAATGATTAAAGAGTAATCATAGGATTTGAAAATATTTTTTACCAACTTTTTTAGCATCGTCTCTTCCCCATCTTCTAAGTTGTTTTATGTATTCTAAATGAAGCACCAATAATCCTGCATCTAGGGGAGGAAAGTGTAAAAAAACTCAAACAATCCTTGAACTGTTTGAGTTTTTAGCTATCTTATTTTCTCGTAGAAGCTTCATGAAGTGCAGATAATTCCCTCTCCAACTCCCCGAGGATGTTTTTCCCTTCCGCTTCGTCTATCAAGCCAAGTCGAACTGCAAAGTCAATTTCCCTAGATAACCCAAACATTTGCGTGTCCAAAACTTCTTCATAGAGAGGACATTGGGGCATTGTTAAGTTATCCATTTGCACTTTTATTAGCTTTAATATTTTATCAGCGTCAGCCTTCAACAAGGCATGGGCTTTTTCTTGGTGATTTATAATCATTTCAGACGCCAACATTGATCCCCCCGTTTCCGAGCATTAACCAATCCTATCTATAAATTTTACTCTTAAGATACTAAAAAAGCAAGAATAATAAGGACTAAGTATTTTTTTCATCTTAGAGATGCAATGACAAGCCGTTAAATTAAAGCTATACTTATATAGAACTATCAAAGGGGGGATTGTTTTGGAAAATATTATACCGATTACTGGAAAAATTAACTATCAAATCACTTTAGATCCTGGTGTTTGGATTTTCGATGATCGCAAAGTTGATTTAGATACATATTTTCAAGAAACCAAAGCCACAGAAAATGAACTAGAAAAATATACGAAATCCGTTTCAAAACATTGGGATAGAGAAATTATGGAAGGTGCTGTCTTTCCTCCGACACTTAAAACGGAACGTAAATTTGAAAAACAAAAGCTCATGGAAGGCAATTTTGGAATCGTTTTCGAACCTTTCATCAAAAACGCTGAGCCTCAAGATGAAGCAACATCTTTAGTGATTAAACACAAAGATGGTGAGCTTGAGCTATCATTAGAAGAAGCAGCCAAGCTGATTCTGGGTTTTTCAAAAAATGGTAAACCATTAACTGAAGACGGTCCTGTTTATATCTATTATGGAGATGGTTCGAATCAACAGGACCCCATTAAAGGTGTTAAAGAATTTCACATTAAATAAAAATTAAGTTCTTTATTTTTTATAAAGAGGTACCGGGGTACAGATAAGAAAAATAAACGGGCTGTACAACTCAGCCCGTTTATTTTAAAATGTCTGCCGCTAATTGCGCAAGAGCAGACCTCTCTCCTTTTACTAGCTTCACATGGCCAGCAATTTGTTGGTCTTTAAATTTTTCGACCACATATGTAAGGCCGTTATTGTAAGCATCTAGATATGGGTGGTCAATCTGATCCGGGTCTCCCATTAAAACAATTTTACTCCGTTCTCCAACGCGGGTTAAAATCGTCTTGACCTCATGCTTGGTTAAATTTTGTGCTTCATCAATAATAATAAACTGATCAGGTATACTTCTACCTCTAATATAAGTTAAAGCCTCAACCTCTATTGACCCCATTCCTGCTAAAATGGCATCAAGCTCTCCTGGTTTTTTTGTATTAAATAAAAACTCGAGATTATCAAAAATTGGCTGCATCCATGGACGGAGCTTTTCCTGTTTTTCACCTGGAAGGAAACCTAGGTCCTTTCCAACTGGAACAATCGGACGAGCAACCACTAACTTTTTATATTCACCCAGGTCCTCTGTTTGAAACAGACCGGTTGCCAATGTAAGCAACGTTTTGCCTGTACCAGCTCGACCAGTTAATGTAACAAGTGGGATATCATCTCTTAACAGCAACTCAAGCGCCATAATTTGCTGCGCATTCCTAGCACGAATTCCCCAAATCTGTTTACCCTCTTGGTCAAAAACTAATTTTTTTATTTTTTCTCTTTTCTTGTCCACCATCGCAATCGCGGATGCCGAACTTCCCATACTATCTTTCAACATGACAAATTGATTGGGGTATAATTTCTGACCTTTGATTTCCGAAATCGTTAGCTCTCCTTTTAGATAAAAACTATTTAAGAGCTCGGTTGCTACATAAACCTCAACAAACCCGCTGTACAGGTCATCCACTTCAATTACCCTGTCACTAAGAAAATCTTCAGAAAGAAGCCCAATCGCGTCTGCTTTGACCCTTACCAAGGCATCCTTACTAACCAAGATAACCGGACGGCCATTTTCCTTCGTCTGCTCTTCTAATGATAAATTTTTGGCCACTGCTAGGATTCGGTTGTCATTGGTCTTTTCAACAAAGACCTCTTGAAGTTGATGAAAAGAACGATGGTTTAATTCAATTCTTAAACTGCCTCCGTTTTCAAGAGGAATCTTTTCGTGAAGTTTTCCTGTCTCTCTTAAACCATCAATGATTCTCGATACCTGCCTCGCATTACGACCAATCTCGTCCATATAACGCTTTTTAGAGTCAACCTCTTCTAGAACCACTGCCGGGATAACGACCTCATTGTCTTGGAATGAAAAGAGTGCATATGGATCCTGTAGTAGAACATTCGTATCAAGTACATATATTTTTGTCAAAATTTTGCCTCCCACCTTCTTGTTTTTCTGGCGCCGCCAAATCACTATCAGCAGAGACTTTGGTAAAATATATGTTTTCCTGCATAAAGATAGAATTTATTTTGCACAATACATGTAAACAAGTCTTTTTTCTTAATCATTTACCAGGAGGACAGCCTATGTCTTAGCCAAAATTAAATCCTGTATCGAAAAATTTTGGAGGTGCTATAGTGAAAAGAGCTTTATTTTTCTTGTGTTTTATTTTATTGCTCACAGGTTGTGCATCAAATAACAATGCTTCACAGAAGGAGCAAGACGAAAGAGTGAAAGTACAAAACACAACAAATGAGCAGGTTGATCGAGAGGAAGACGAAAATAAGGCCAATCATCTCGAAGAATTAGCTAAAGGTGTGCCTGATGTAAAAAACGCAACTGCGCTTGTAATTGGAGATTATGCTGTAATTGGAATTGACGTAGACAAAAATTTGGACCGCTCTGAAGTTGGTACAATTAAATATGCCGTTTCAGAGAGTTTAAAAGGTGACCCTCAAGGAGCAAGTGCCATTGTGGTTGCGGATCCCGATTTGAATGCAAGGTTAGCGGAGGTAGTAGAAGACTTTAGAAATGGTAGTCCCTTGCAAGGAATTATGAATGAGCTTGCTGATATCACCGGTAGAATCATGCCTGAAGTTCCTGCCGATAATTTAGAACCACAGCCAAAAGATGGAATCGAGGAACCAAAAGATAAATTAGAAGAAGGCGAAGAAAAGCAACTAGAAAAAACACAAGATCGCCAGTCGAATTATATGAAAGATAGAGATTAAAGGGGCCTATTGGTTTACTACAAGAAATTCCTGTAAATCTTTCAACCCGAAATTGGGAGATAACATTCCCTTCCGCTAGCTCAAAAAGCTTAGTCTACTTGACTAAGCTTTTCTTATGGCATCCATCACCTGTTTATCCAATCTTGCTGCTGCCTCTTTATCATATGTTTTATCGTATGTAGGTTCGGATACAATTTTAGAACCGTAGAACATCACATCTCTTACCTCTTCAATATGCATTTCAACTAGTGACAAGCTTAAAGGTACATTGGGGATCGCGTCCTGTTTTATAGTTGTTGTTCCTGATATTGAATAAGTAGATTCGTTCGCCACAAGAGCGATAACGACCTTGCCATTTTGTTTTAGATTCTCAATGATTCGAGAGCGATTATCGATGGCGAAATAAATGGTTTTTGCGTTCTGTGCAAAAATCCATGAAATCGCACTAACATTTGGGCCACCTGTTTCATGGTCTACAGTAGCGATTGTGACAAAACGTTCTGTTTGCAACTCCTCAAACAATTCACTAATTAATTGTGGTTCGACTTCATTTGCCATACGTCAGCCTCCTTATTTTAACAATATCTTACTATGGATGGATTTACAGGGCAAATTCATCCACCCATTCTTCTTTGGATTAATCCATGATATACTATACAAAAACTCTGAATCGATTTTCTTTGAGGTGTAAAACAATGAGAGTAAAATGTGTAATTTGCGATAAAATCGAAACAATAAACGACGAAACGCTCCAAGCTAAACAACTTAGAAATCGTCCAATCCACACTTATATGTGCGATGAGTGCCATGAGCGAATTACTGAGAAGACGAACAAACGAATGGAAACAGGAAATTTCCGTTTATATAAGTCTCCAGTTGAAAATGATGAATGGTAATAGGAAAGACCGCCAGAGTGGCGGTCTTTTCTTTGTTATTTTGTAATGATTAAAAGAATAGATACCTTCCCTAACTAAAGTCTATCTCAAACTGCACCATACTCTATTCATTAGGGTAATTCACGTACTTATCTGGTTCATTACTTATTTGGTCTAGCATAACTTCTATCAACTCTCTTGGGAAACGATACATTTTCTGTTTCCCTTCCGTTTCAACTTCAACTTGATACATCGTCTCGTCTACATTCACTACAGGATTTTGAATGCCATTCTCATCAGCTAATAGATGCTCAAACATTTGCATTGTTTCAGCTGCGGCTGTATCCTCTGGCCTGGCATCAACCACTACTTTGATTGTTAACCAGTTATACAATTTATCTTGCAAGGACATCATATTTTCCACCTCAGTTAACATCCATTTCCTGTTTCTTGTGCAGCCGTAGACGAAGCTTGTAAATGATCAAAATCAAAGCTGCTACTACCAGACCTTCTGCGATAGGGAGGAAAATACCTAGAAAGGTTAGGAATGTACAACCAAAACCTAGGAATAAATAAATGATAATCGCCTTTCCAATAGGCAGTTTTTTAGCAAACCCCAATTTATAAACAAGGATACTTAACAATAAAATGGTTAAGTAAAGCATCCACATGCCGAGATCAGGATTTTGATCCACTTTGAAAAGTGCTGCAAAAAAGGTCAGGCGTTGACTAACATCCATACTACTTTCCCCCTATAATCTACTTAAGCTTCAGCATATTTCTTTTTCTTTGCCACTCGCTCACGTTCACTCTTATCAAGGATTTTTTTACGAAGGCGAATCGATTCAGGAGTTACTTCACAATATTCGTCTTCATTTAAATATTCAAGGGATTCCTCTAACGTCATAATTCTCGGTTTCTTTATAACGGAAGTTTGGTCCTTATTAGCTGAACGAATATTTGTTGCGTGTTTTACTTTTGTGATGTTTACCGTGATATCATTTTCACGTGTATGTTCTCCAACAATCATACCTTCGTAAATTTCAGTACCAGGTTCTACGAAGATGGTACCACGATCTTCTACTCCCATTATACCATAAGTTGTTGCTTTACCTGTTTCCATAGAAACAAGAACCCCTTGTCTTCTGCCACCTACTTGTCCGGTCGCCATTGGTTGGTAGCTGTCAAAGGAATGGTTAATTATCCCATATCCACGTGTTAATGTAAGGAACTCGGTTGTATACCCAATTAGTCCACGTGCTGGAACATTGAAAGTCAATCGGACTTGTCCATTCCCACCATTAACCATATCCAGCATTTCACCTTTACGAGCACCAATCGATTCCATAATGGATCCAGTATGTTCTTCTGGAACATCGATTTGAACACGTTCTACAGGTTCACAACGCACGCCATCGATTTCCTTAACGATAACCTCTGGCTTTGATACTTGCAACTCATATCCTTCACGACGCATGTTTTCAATTAAAATGGAAAGATGAAGTTCTCCACGACCAGAAACAATCCAAGCATCTGGAGAATCTGTATTTTCTACACGAAGACTTACATCTGTTTGTAATTGCGCACGAAGTCTTTCTTCAATTTTTCTAGAAGTAAGGTATTTACCTTCTCTACCAGCAAACGGGCTATTATTTACAAGGAAAGTCATCTGTAGTGTAGGTTCATCGATGCGTAATATCGGTAGAGCATCTTGATGTTCTACAGGGCAAACGGTCTCCCCAACATTAATATCTTCCATCCCAGAAACGGCAATTAAATCGCCTGCTTTAGCTTCTTGAATTTCTTCTCGCTTTAGCCCAAAGAAACCAAAAATTTTCGTAACACGGAATTGTTTTACTGAACCATCTAATTTCATTAAAGCTACCTGCTGACCTACTTTCATCGTTCCACGGAAAACACGACCAATTCCAATTCGGCCAACATAATCATTGTAATCTAAAAGGGCTACCTGGAATTGAAGCGGGTCTTCGCGATTATCAATTGGTGCAGGAATATGGTCAATAATGGACTCATAAAGAACTTGCATGTTTTCATCTTGTTTTTCTGGATTCAAACTTGCAGTACCATTAATGGCAGAAGCATAAACCACTGGGAATTCAAGTTGCTCCTCATCCGCACCAAGCTCAATAAATAAATCAATGACTTCATCAATGACTTCAGCAGGCCTTGCAAATTCTTTATCAATTTTATTGACAACGACGATTGGTGTTATTTGCTGTTCTAGCGCCTTTTTTAATACAAAACGAGTTTGAGGCATACATCCTTCGTACGCGTCAACAACAAGTAGCACTCCATCGACCATCTTCATGATTCGCTCAACCTCTCCACCGAAGTCAGCGTGTCCTGGTGTGTCTAGAATATTAATTCTAGTGTCTTTATAGATGATTCCGGTATTTTTAGCCAGAATCGTGATTCCACGTTCTCTTTCGATATCGTTAGAATCCATCGCTCTTTCATCGACACTCTCATTTGCACGAAAAGTCCCGGCTTGTCTTAAGAGTTCATCAACTAGAGTTGTTTTTCCATGGTCAACGTGGGCAATGATTGCTATATTGCGAATATCTTCTCTTATTTTCAAAAAAGTCAACCGCCTTTATCTCAAATATGTTATCATTTTTTTATAACTGAGTTATTATATCATAACCATATCAATAGGAGAAACTGATTCTTTACTGGAATATTTTTGGAAGGAGTCCAAGTCGTCATGAATCAAATTAAATGGCCATTATTATTTTTAGCAATTGCCGCTGCAGTATGTATGATGGGAATAGGAGTTTCAATCGGTGAAAGTAGTGTTTTAGGAGCTATATTCAGCATTGTTGCACTAGTTTTCATTATGGGTTTTGGCTTTAAAATAAAAAAGAAGCTTAGAGAAAACGGCGAATTATAAAGGCTCTTTTCTCAAAATTTGTTGCTCTTGAAACAAAAATACATCTGAATAAGTTAGATTTTTTTCAAAAAAACAGTCAATTTTATGAAAAAAGAGGTTGCAAACTAATTTAAAACATACGAATTGGCTACTATTTCGTTAAAATCGGCACTAAGATTTTTAACAACAATCTTTACGAAAAACAGCCTTATAAAAAAAGCTACGATGATTAAAAAGATTTCACTATCTTCCCCAAATACATTCTCAGACAAAAATCCCCTCTAGAATAGAGCGGGATTTTTGTCTACCCAAATTTTAGATGAACCTTCCCTACCACTGACCATTCTTTAAATACTTTTTCAAAATTTCGCCATGTAAACCAGGTTTCGCAACAAACAAAGAGCTTTGGTTTAATAAGTCTAGTTTTCCGCCTCTTAGATTTGTAGCTACACCACCCAGTTCCTCAATCATAATGATTCCTGCAGCAAAGTCCCATGGAGCTAATCTTGGCGTAATATAAGCATCAATCCGTCCAGAAGCTAAATACACCATTTCAAGAGCAGCTGAACCATAGGATCTTGTGCCTCTTGCTTCTTTTACAAGAGGTGCTAGCAAGTCGGAAGGAAGACGGCGGTTCTCCGTTACCCATGTTGCATTTAGGGCAATAATCGACTCATGCACACTCGTTTCCTTAAGATTCGAAAGTTGAATATCATTAAGAAAAACCCCATGTCCTTTTAACACGTGATAGAGTTCGTCATGTACAACATCATATATAATCCCAATTTTTCCGATACCATCTTCATAAATGCCGATTGAGATAGCGAAGTTACGCTGTTGATGGATAAAATTCATCGTCCCATCAATAGGATCAATAATCCATACAACTCCTTCTAGCTTTTCTAAGCGATCCCCATATCCTTCCTCGCCTAAAATTTTATGATCGGGGTATGTGCCCTTTATTTTCTCAATGAAATATTGCTCCGTTTCTTGATCAATATTGGTTACCAAATCGTTGGGATTTGACTTTGCTGCAATATTTAACGTTTTTGGAAAGGATTCTCGTATTCGCTCTCCGGCTTCTTTAATCCATTGTTTGGCATATGTATCAATTTCATGCAAATTCACGGTCACCATCTGCTCCCCCTTTACATATTCCATTTTCTGTTTTTACGTGAAAAAAGATTAGATTTAGCTTATAAGAAAAACATTATCGCTTCAAGTATTTTCCCTTTAAGGGTTTAATTAGGAAGCACTTAGATAAGACCCCTCCGAAGAACCTTCTTATCAGATAAATAAATGAAACCATTCCTTATAATGTCGAGTTGAGTTCCTAGCTACTCTTTGACAAATGATCTTTAAACAACAAAAACGAACTCCCCCTTTTCCTTGGAGTTCGTTTTATTTTGCCCTTAATTTGATTACCTGATTAATCATTTTACCTGTATCCAATCTTTTATTATAGTGCCTTTAGAGCAAGCAGCTCCTGGCGAATCTTTTCGAGTTTTTTCTTACAGGAATTTATCTTTGCTTTATTAGACTCACTCATTGCTTCAAAAAGCGTCGCAAGTTCATAGTCAAGTTCCATTCGCAAAACGGCTGTTCTTTGTTTGTCGCTCGGCCTTCCCTCCATAGAATCCATTAGTTGTTTCAAGTTTTATACACTCCTTAGTGGTTTTGAAATATTTTTATATTTTTAATATTCTATGAAACGATAGTGGACGTTGCAACAAATATGTGCTATGACCTATAAATAGGTGTTATCCTTTCAAAATTCTGATTCTGTTTGTTACAATATCTACAAAGAATTAGGAGGTAGTAAGATGAAGTTTTCTGGTTTCACAGATAAAGACTTTGAAGTTTTTACAATAGACGGTTTGGACGAGCGGATGGATGCATTAAAAAAGCAAATCCGTCCAAAACTTGAAGAGCTTGGAAACCATTTCAACCCACAGCTAGCTAGCCTTACTGGAGATGAAATGTATTATCATGTGGCGAAACATGCTCGTCGCACCAAAAATCCACCCCAAGATACATGGGTCGCATTCGCTGCGAATCCCCGGGGCTATAAAATGATGCCTCATTTTCAAATTGGCCTTTGGGAGTCGCATATGTTCATTTGGTTTGCTCTTATCTATGAAGCACCAAATAAAGTAGAGTACGGCAAAGTACTAGAAAAGAATATTGATCAAATTATCAACCAAACACCACCTGATTTCGTTTGGTCCACTGACCACACAAAACCAGATGCATGGAAACAACAAACTTTATCAAAAGCTGACTTACTGGATATGTTCACGCGGCTACAAACAGTAAAAAAAGCAGAGATTCTATGTGGATATACAATCCCACGTGAAACAGCTACTAAAATGAGTGGCGAAGAATTCATTGATAAAGTAGACTCTGTATTTAAAACATTAATACCCCTCTATAAACTGTCTTAAACCAAAAAACGGCCTCAAGGCCGTTTTTTCATTTCATTTTTATTTTATCCCCCGAGTTAGCTTCCTTTGCAGACTTTACTGTCCGATAAGAAGAATAACCACTCTCTGATTCAAATTCGTTAAACAATTTCTTTTCTTCTGATTTACTTGGAACGATTTCTTTCAACCGTCGATAACGGTCCATGATCGTTTCTCGAGATACTCCTTTTTCATAGGCCAGTTCAATCACTTCAAAAAATGCTACAACATCGATAATTTCGTCTGTCGACCATGTATAATCGATAGGATATTGATATTCCATAAAATACGCACCTGCTTTATCATCATATTTCTAGTTTGAACCAATTGTACACATTTATCTCAACCAGGTGCAAATCTAATTTCAATTCCACTTTTCTCGAATTGACTCTGCTTCGCGGACCATCCTAGTAATCAGCTCTTCCACCGTCGGTACATCATTGATCAGTCCCATTACTTGACCTGCCCAAGCAAACCCTGCTTGTTCGTCTCCTTTATAAATATACTTTTTGTTCGCTTCACCGCTAATATACTCCTTGAGGGATTCATAATTTCCATACTTATTCTCTAGTTCAATAATTTTATTTGTCCACTCATTTGAAATCGCCCGAGCCGGTGCCCCAATCCTCCTTTTGATGACGACTGTGTCATTTTCTGTCCCGTTCACTAATCGCTGTTTATAAGCTTTATGTGCATGGATACATTCTTTAGTTGCAATGAATCTCGTCCCCATTTCAATGCCTTCCGCTCCTAAACTAAGTGCTGCCATCAATCCACGACCATCTCCAATTCCACCTGATGCAATAACCGGGATTGACACTGCATCAACTACACTCGGGATCAACACCATCGTACCGGTATCATTTTTACCTAGATGCCCTCCCCCTTCTTGACCAACGACCATTACTGCATCCGCGCCAAGTTCCTCTGCTTTCTCTGCTTGTCTTTTAGCTGCCACTAGCACAAGTTTTTTAACATCTACACCTTCTAACTGCTCAAAAATAGGCGCTGGATTTCCACCTGTCATCGTAATGACCGGGACCTTTTCTTCGATAGCGACATCTAGGAAGTCAGAAAATGGTCGTCCATGTTGACCAATCGCAAAATTTACTCCATATGGATTATCTGTCATTTTTTTTAACTGTTTAATTTCTGCTCTTAATGCTTCCGGACTTTCTAAACTCATTGCTGTAATTTGACCTAATCCTCCTGCATTTGAGACAGCAGCAGCCAAATCTGAATAAGCTAAATAGGCTAATCCTCCCTGAATTATCGGATAGCGAATCCCAAGCATTTTGGTAACTTTTGTTTCCCAATTCATTTACAAACATCTCCCTTCACGTATTGTTATTCTATTTTCAAAGGAACTTTCCTTTTATTCAGCAGAAACAAGGGCATAAATAATTATAGAAGGATGAATGAAAAGTAAGAATTAGTTGTAGTCATGGAAAATGAATAATGCTATAATTCATTTGTTTTGTAGACTCTGTAATTATTATTGATATAAAGAGGTGTTCCTGCTATTGTTGTCACAGAATAAAACACCACTGTTTAGTGGTTTAATTGAACACGCAAAAAAGAACCCAGTCCAGTTCCATATTCCCGGTCATAAAAAAGGAACAGGGATGGATCCAACTTTTCGAAATTTTATCGGAGATAATGCCTTATCAATTGACTTAATTAACATTGGACCACTAGATGACCTTCATTCCCCTAAAGGAATCATTAAAGAAGCCCAGGATCTAGCTGCAGAAGCATTTGGAGCAGATCACACTTTCTTTTCCGTACAAGGTACAAGTGGTGCAATTATGACGATGATTATGACCGTGTGTGGACCTGGGGATAAAATCATTGTCCCAAGAAATGTCCATAAATCGGTCATGTCGGCTATTGTTTTTTCAGGGGCAATCCCTATTTTTATTCACCCTGAAATCGATTCAAACTTGGGGATTTCGCACGGAATTACTACCGATGCAGTAGAAAAAGCATTAGAACAAAATCCAGATGCAAAAGGTGTACTTGTCATCAACCCTACTTATTTCGGTGTTTCAGCAGATTTAAGAAAAATCGTAGAAGTGGCTCACTCCTATGAAGTTCCGGTTTTAGTCGATGAAGCACATGGAGTACACATTCACTTTCACGAAGAACTCCCACTTTCTGCCATGCAAGCAGGTGCAGATATGGCTGCAACAAGTGTGCACAAATTAGGTGGGTCTATGACTCAAAGTTCAATCTTAAACGTTAAGGATGGGCTTGTGTCATATAAAAGAGTTCAATCCATTTTGTCTATGCTAACCACTACTTCTACTTCCTACCTGCTTTTAGCGTCCCTGGATGTAGCAAGAAGGCGTTTAGTAACTGAGGGGAAAGAACTGATTGATAAAACAATCAATTTAGCTAAATCTATTAGAAAACAAATCAATGAAATTGAACACCTTTATTGTGTTGGTGAAGAAATACTTGGTACAAAGGCAACATTTGATTATGATCCAACAAAATTAATTATTTCCATAAAAGATTTAGGAATAACAGGTTATGATGCTGAAAAATGGCTTCGCGAAAAATACAATATTGAAGTGGAACTTTCTGATTTATACAATCTTCTCTGCATCATCACACCAGGTGATACTGAATCAGAAGGAGATTTGTTGGTTCGTGCCCTCAAAGAATTAAGCGACCAATTTCATGAACGCGTTGAGAAAATCCATGCTCAAGTAATCTTACCTGACATCCCGTTACTTGCCCTTACTCCAAGAGATGCATTTTATGCTGAAACGGAAGTCATTCCATTGTCTGAATCGGAAGGCCGGATTATCGCCGAGTTTGTAATGGTATATCCTCCTGGAATCCCAATCTTTATTCCTGGTGAAATTATTACAGCCGAAAATCTTCGTTATATAAAAATGAATATGGAAGCAGGCCTTCCTGTTCAAGGACCGGAAGATGACCAACTACAAAATATTCGGGTTATAAAAGAGCATAAGGCTATACGGTAGGTACAATCTAATTAAAAGAACTCGCCGATTGGCGAGTTTTCCATTTCAAAGTAGTCGTCATATAAAGATTGATTTATATTTTTTACCATAGGTTGTTATCGTAAAGTTTGTTGTTAAAATCCTAAAGCCGATTATAACGAGAAATAAGCTTTCCTCTGCGATACTACTTAGTTTTTAAGCTCTTTTCTCCTCTTACAAACCAATTTGGAATGGAAACATCGCTAAATCATGCTATATATTTTTTAAAAGCAACAATGTTTGAGAAAAGAGCCTTATCAAAAAAAGGGTATGCGTTCACCTAACGCATACCCTTTTATTTTTACCTATTATTTTTCATTTTTATGGTCTTTATTGTTGCATGTACAGTTGTTTGAGTAGAGAACAGTGACTTTCTCATCCTCAAAATGTTCAATTGTTGAATTGCATGTTTGACACACGATTGTTCCCATTACTTCAAACCCCTTTTCCCTTTAGTTTGGTGAATCTGAAAGCGTTTTAAATTATCTAAATACATAATAATATAACACTATTAAAATATCAAGCCTAATTTGTATAACACATTAAAGTTTTTTTGTTCATTTTGTATGCATATTATAATGATCATGTATACAAAGAAACCAGGTCAAAGACGACCTGGTTTCTTTTCATTATTCATATTGGGGTTGAAATGGCATGATAGGAAGTTCAGACTTGAAAAATTCAGCTAAATCGGCTGCCTGATTAACTTCTTTTATGTGGAATGCTTTTTGTAGGTATTCAATATTATCCAAATCACTTGGATCAAGGAGAGCTGAGCGACCTGTTTGCATACAAACAATAAGAGGTTTTCCAAAAAACATATTGGTATAGACAATCCCAAAGTCATACCGTGTCTCTTCGGTTGTAAAACCAATAAAGCGTACTTGTACTTTTTCATGTTCATCATATAGTTTTTCAAACAAACCCATAAATCATCTCCTCCTTTTTGTTTGAATCTTAAAAGAAAATTATAAATCAACAATTCACAGGATTCAAGGCAACGATTAAGGAATTTTGTGACAATATGTTGTCGCTATTATTAGCAAATGCTATCATTAGATTGATAGGAAACTAGGGGGGTCGACCATGACTGAAAATGCTTATATTAAACTTGTCCCGTCATCAGCACAACAAACCATTACGACTGATGAGATTAAATCACTTTTTAACTACTATAAAGAAATCACTTCAAAGACCGGCACTCAAGTTGATTGGAATTATGAGTACTCTGCCTTCCCATACGAAATAAAAGAACCCACAACTGGAACAGACAACTGGTTTTACCTTAAATCCGACCATGATCGATATAACGCCATTTTAATGGGTATTGACAACGAAAGCGTTGTCAACAATGAAAATGAGCAAGTGAAACAGACTTACATACAAATTACCCTCCCTGATTCCGCCACCCATGGTGATAAGGGGAAAGCAAATGAGTTTAGTAAATTTTTAGCCAAAAAACTTAAAGGCGAACTTCATTTATTCAATGGTCGTATTATGTATTATTATCCTCGTAAATAATTTCTTTCCCCCCTGAGTAATTCAGGGGGTTTTTTATCGTTCTGTTTCTCTTGATGTGCTATTAGTTTTGTTGACCTAATCCCATCCTAATATACACCGTATTTTATATTGAAAAAATCGACATTGTTAAATACAACGAAAAATATACACCTAAACTAACTAGAGTAGTAAAAAGTGTTTTTCGGGTTGACTTCATTATGAGGTTTCCACACTTCATTGCGATAAAAAGAAAAACTATGAACATGATTCCATTATATATTGGATGATCATGTTGTGATAGCCATTCCAATAGCGTATATAGACTCCAAATCATCATCTGCATCAGAATAACGGAATAAACCTTCACGAGATCACCACCATTTTTCAATTCTTTCTTCATAGCCAATCGTTAAGAAATAGTATATGTATAATTTTGATAGATATTTTTCATTTAAGTAACAAATGAGTGACAGACAGAATTTTCGGAAATCAGTGTGATAGAATGGTTTTAATAACTGGACGGTTCACTACTTTATTACGTGGAAGTGAGGGAAGAAAGTGCGGGTTTTATCCATGATTTTTATCATTACTTTCCTATTCATAATCTCTTCCTGTAGCTCATTTTCTATTTATGATGATTTTGACCTTGATTATAATTCTAAACAGATTTTTTTCTTGTCAAACGATACAAATAATCGCTTTGAAGCACCTTATTATGATGCAATCGTTGAGCTAAGAAGAGATTATCCAGATGCGTTTAATAATATGCAAGTTTTGGTTGGAGAAAAGGCATCAAAATATTCGAAGCTATTTGAGATTGACCAACAGCCCGCTATCGTGGTTTATTATCAAGATCATATTCTTGTTAAAATTAGTGGAAATGCTACTAAGCACGAGATTATCAAACCGATTGAGGCGGTTTTTTCTGACGAAAGCCCACTTTCAGTAAAGAATCAATAAGTTCTCCTTATATATATTGCCCATGCGCTGTATATCCTTTTAGTTTCCTACCTTGAAAACAGCCATCGTTTACAGTCCTCTTTACGTAAACTGAACTATCATAACCTCCCTTAGAGATTCAATCTACATAGCTAGCCTCATTGTGACAAACCACTTTAAACAAAAGTATCATCACTCAAAAATAGGCTCCTGAACAGATTTAGGTATAGTTTTGGATTTTAGATAAAAAAATCCCCTCCGCTATTCACGAGGGCACTGAAAAACTTACGTTTTTTATTCTGCAAATTCAAATGAATACAAAAAGGCAATTTTCCACCTGTTTTTCAAGCGGAAAATTGCCTTTTTCCTTTTCTTTTTTTATTCCTTTTCATTAAG
>NZ_JAMBNR010000109.1 GCF_023715205.1 Mesobacillus maritimus | reverse complement strand
CGCCTGCATGAAGCCGGAATCGCTAGTAATCGCGGATCAGCATGCCGCGGTGAATACGTTCCCGGGCCTTGTACACACCGCCCGTCACACCACGAGAGTTTGTAACACCCGAAGTCGGTGGGGTAACACTTTTAGTGAGCCAGCCGCCTAAGGTGGGACAGATGATTGGGGTGAAGTCGTAACAAGGTAGCCGTATCGGAAGGTGCGGCTGGATCACCTCCTTTCTAAGGATAATGCCGTAAGGGCATTCGGAACTCAGACCTTATGGTCTGTGATATGCAAATCTTTAGATTTGCACTGTTGATTGCTTGTTTGTTTAGTTTTGAAGGAGCAATCCTTCGAAACATTGTTCCTTGAAAACTAGATAA
>NZ_JAMBNR010000108.1 GCF_023715205.1 Mesobacillus maritimus | reverse complement strand
TAATTAAATAGTCTGGTGACGATGGCGAGAAGGTCACACCCGTTCCCATGCCGAACACGGAAGTTAAGCTTCTCAGCGCCGATGGTAGTTGGGGGATTCCCCCTGTGAGAGTAGGACGTCGCCAGGCTTATATGTTGGAGGATTAGCTCAGCTGGGAGAGCATCTGCCTTACAAGCAGAGGGTCGGCGGTTCGAGCCCGTCATCCTCCACCATTATTTATTCACAGTGAAATGATTTTCAATGCCGGCCTAGCTCAATTGGTAGAGCAACTGACTTGTAATCAGTAGGTTGGGGGTTCAAGTCCTCTGGCCGGCACCATTTTGTACGAGCCATTAGCTCAGTTGGTAGAGCATCTGACTTTTAATCAG
>NZ_JAMBNR010000107.1 GCF_023715205.1 Mesobacillus maritimus | reverse complement strand
ACGCACGGTCGAACGGCGGCAAACGGGGGCGCTTCATTCACGATAGGCGGTTTTTGGCGGGGCTGCGAGAAGATCGGGGGGCGTATCGGCCCGACGTATGCAGCACGCAACGGCATGGCGGGCGCCTGCATCCGGTATTCGGCATCCGTCCCCGAACGCGGCGCACGCCGACGCATCAGCGGTTCGCGCGATTGGTCAGTGCGACGCCCGCGATCACGAGTGCGCCGCCGGCGAGCATCGACGGCGACAGCGGCTCGCCGAGCAGCACGACCGACAGCAGCACGCCGAACACCGGCACCAGGTTGGTGAACACGGCCGCGCGGGCCGGCCCGAGGAGGCGGATGCCCTGCGAATACCAGACGAACGCGATCACCGTGCCGAC
>NZ_JAMBNR010000106.1 GCF_023715205.1 Mesobacillus maritimus | reverse complement strand
ACAAGGTAGCCGTATCGGAAGGTGCGGCTGGATCACCTCCTTTCTAAGGATAATGTCGTAAGGACATTCGGAATGCGAATCTTACGATTCGTACAAAGCAAATTTAAAAATTTGCACTAAGCAATTTGTAAAAAAATTGCACTATTGACTGCTTGTTTGTTTAGTTTTGAGAGTGCAATAGTCTCTCAAAACATTGTTCCTTGAAAACTAGATAATCGTAAGTAAGAAGGCAAAAGTAAAACTCTTTAAAAGAATTTATTTTAAAGAAACCGAGTATCGCCATTTTAGTTTTTCTCTCTTTTATTAAAAAGAGAAACCTGACAATTTGATTGTCATATAGGTTAAGTTAGAAAGGGCGCACGGTGGATGCCTTGGCACTAGGAGC
>NZ_JAMBNR010000105.1 GCF_023715205.1 Mesobacillus maritimus | reverse complement strand
GCTTAGAACGAATGCCGCATCCCGATCCGCACGTCGGCCTGCGTTTGCGTCGTCGACGGCGTGAAGCTGTAGCCGATCACCGCATCGACACCCTGCGACGCGCGCAGATAGTCGCCGGAGATGTACACGTCGGTGCGCTTCGACAGCAGGTACTGCAGGCCGGCCGTGCCCTGGTTCCAGTGATGGCCTTCGAAGCGCGTGTGCTGGTAGCCCGCGATGAAGCTCAGCGCCGGCGTGAACTGGTACAGGCCGCCGCCTTCGTACACCTGCATGTGCGACGACTGGCCGAAGCCCTTGATCGTCGTATACGAGTAGTTGGCGTCGAGCGTCAGCTTGCCGATCGTGTAGCTCGTGCCGATGCCGAACGTGCCCTGGCTGTCGACGTC
>NZ_JAMBNR010000104.1 GCF_023715205.1 Mesobacillus maritimus | reverse complement strand
AGCCGCTGCAGCGCGATGCCCATTTTCTCCTGGTCCGCTTTGGTCTTCGGCTCAATCGCCAGCGAAATCACCGGCTCCGGAAACTCCATCCGTTCGAGGGTAATCACCGCATCCGGATCGCATAACGTATCGCCGGTGGTCACATCCTTCAGACCGACGCAGGCCGCGATATCCCCGGCGTGCAGTTCGTCAACTTCGTGACGGTCGTTGGCCTGCATCAGCACGATACGCCCTATGCGCTCTTTCTTACCCTTCACCGGGTTCCACACCGCATCGCCTTTCTTCAGCGTCCCGGAGTAGACGCGGATAAAGGTCAGCTGGCCGACGTAGGGGTCGGTCATCAGTTTGAACGCCAGCGCCGACAACGGCTCATCGTCGCTCGGATGG
>NZ_JAMBNR010000103.1 GCF_023715205.1 Mesobacillus maritimus | reverse complement strand
GCGCAAAATACCCAGAGCATTACTAACCTGAACAATCAGGTCACTAATCTGGATACTCGCGTTACTAATATCGAAAACGGTATTGGCGACATTGTAACCACCGGTAGCACCAAGTACTTCAAGACCAACACCGATGGCGTAGATGCCAACGCCCAGGGTAAAGATAGCGTCGCGATTGGTTCCGGCTCCATTGCTGCCGCTGACAACAGCGTCGCACTGGGTACCGGTTCCGTTGCAGATGAAGAAAATACAATCTCTGTAGGTTCTTCCACTAACCAACGCCGTATTACTAACGTTGCTGCAGGTAAAAATGCTACCGATGCTGTTAACGTTGCGCAGTTGAAGTCTTCTGAGGCGGGCGGCGTGCGTTACGACACCAAAGCTGATGG
>NZ_JAMBNR010000102.1 GCF_023715205.1 Mesobacillus maritimus | reverse complement strand
ATGCTATCCTGGCTTTCAGGGTAGATCAGGGTGTCCAACTCGGACATGATGTCGATGACGCGGGTATGCCTTATCCGCTTCCCCGAAATCGCATTGACGGTATCGTTTGCGCCCAAAATCGTACTGTCGTTTCGCGTTGGCATGATATCTCCTGTCGACTGCTAGAGCCGGTTAACTACCTTCACGTCGCGCAGGCGATGAAGCTAACGGATACTGGCGTAGCTGCCAGTGGACAGGCTCGTTAGATAGTCGCAACTGGAACGGCCTGAAGCCGGCTGTCGTCCCAGTTGCTGCTTTCGCTGCGCAAGTCGATGCTAGCCACAAATTCGGCGCTTGCCACAGGAAAAAATGGGGACGTTGCACGCAGTGGATTTATTTTGGACAACTTATGC
>NZ_JAMBNR010000101.1 GCF_023715205.1 Mesobacillus maritimus | reverse complement strand
CACCCTAAAAAGCACCCCTTCTCCCGAAGTTACGGGGTCATTTTGCCGAGTTCCTTAACGAGAGTTCTCTCGCTCACCTTAGGATTCTCTCCTCGCCTACCTGTGTCGGTTTGCGGTACGGGCACCATTTATCTCGCTAGAGGCTTTTCTTGGCAGTGTGGAATCAGGAACTTCGGTACTAAATTTCCCTCGCTATCACAGCTCAGCTCACGCGGTAACGGGATTTGCCTCGTTACCAGCCTAACTGCTTAGACGCACATATCCAGCAGTGCGCTTACCCTATCCTCCTGCGTCCCCCCATTGCTCAAACGATAAAGAGGTGGTACAGGAATATCAACCTGTTGTCCATCGCCTACGCCTTTCGGCCTCGGCTTAGGTCCCGACTAACCCTGA
>NZ_JAMBNR010000100.1 GCF_023715205.1 Mesobacillus maritimus | reverse complement strand
CAGGTTTCTCTTTTTAATAAAAGAGAGAAAAACTAAAATGGCGATACCCGGTTTCTTTAAAAGAAGTTCTTTTAAAGAGTTTTACTTTTGCCTTCTTACTTACGATTATCTAGTTTTCAAGGAACAAAATAGACACCTGTTAAAGTGTCATGGTGGAGCCTAGCGGGATCGAACCGCTGACCTCCTGCGTGCAAAGCAGGCGCTCTCCCAGCTGAGCTAAGGCCCCGTTTAATGAAAGAATGGTGGGCCTAAGTGGACTCGAACCACCGACCTCACGCTTATCAGGCGTGCGCTCTAACCAGCTGAGCTATAGGCCCCTCATAAAACAGGAAGAAATGAAATTTTTCATTACTCCTTCAAAACTAAACAAACAAGCAGTCAATAGTGCAATTTTT